>NZ_CP195037.1:0-1225000 GCF_051164845.1 Shewanella sp. HL-SH4 | reverse complement strand
GAGCCGTAGGGAAACCGAGTGTTAACTGCGCGTTTAGTTGCAAGGCGTAGACCCGAAACCGAGTGATCTAGCCATGGGCAGGTTGAAGGTTGAGTAACATCAACTGGAGGACCGAACCGACTTATGTTGAAAAATGAGCGGATGACTTGTGGCTGGGGGTGAAAGGCCAATCAAACTCGGAGATATCTGGTTCTCCTCGAAAGCTATTTAGGTAGCGCCTCGAGCGAATACCATTGGGGGTAGAGCACTGTTAAGGCTAGGGGGTCATCCCGACTTACCAACCCTTTGCAAACTCCGAATACCAATGAGTACTACTCGGGAGACAGACAGCGGGTGCTAACGTCCGTTGTCAAAAGGGAAACAACCCAGACCGTCAGCTAAGGTCCCAAAGTGTATGTTAAGTGGGAAACGATGTGGGAAGGCTTAGACAGCTAGGATGTTGGCTTAGAAGCAGCCATCATTTAAAGAAAGCGTAATAGCTCACTAGTCGAGTCGGCCTGCGCGGAAGATTTAACGGGGCTAAACATACCACCGAAGCTACGGGTTTGCAGTTTACTGCAAGCGGTAGAGGAGCGTTCTGTAAGCGGTTGAAGGTGAAGGGGTAACCCACACTGGACGTATCAGAAGTGCGAATGCTGACATGAGTAACGATAAAGGGAGTGAAAAACTCCCTCGCCGAAAGACCAAGGGTTCCTGTCCAACGTTAATCGGGGCAGGGTGAGTCGACCCCTAAGGTGAGGCCGAAAGGCGTAATCGATGGAAAACAGATTAATATTTCTGTACCTCTGCTAACTGCGATGGAGAGACGGAGAAGGCTAGGCTAGCGCGGCGTTGGTAGTCCGCGTTTAAGGTAGTAGGCGGTGTTCTTAGGCAAATCCGGGAACACGTACTTAAATGTACACGTTGAGAGCTGATGACGAGTCACTAAGGTGATGAAGTAGTTGATGCCATGCTTCCAGGAAAATCTTCTAAGCTTCAGGTTAGTAGGGATCGTACCCCAAACCGACACAGGTGGTCGGGTAGAGAATACCAAGGCGCTTGAGAGAACTCGGCTGAAGGAACTAGGCAAAATGGTACCGTAACTTCGGGAGAAGGTACGCTGCTGTTGGTGATGGGACTTGCTCCCTAAGCTGACGGCAGTCGCAGATACCAGGTGGCTGCAACTGTTTATCAAAAACACAGCACTGTGCAAAATCGCAAGATGACGTATACGGTGTGACGCCTGCCCGGTGCCGGAAGGTTAATTGATTGGGTTATCGCAAGAGAAGCTCATGATCGAAGCCCCGGTAAACGGCGGCCGTAACTATAACGGTCCTAAGGTAGCGAAATTCCTTGTCGGGTAAGTTCCGACCTGCACGAATGGCGTAATGATGGCCACGCTGTCTCCAGCCGAGACTCAGTGAAGTTGAAATTGCGGTGAAGATGCCGTATACCCGCGGCTAGACGGAAAGACCCCGTGAACCTTTACTATAGCTTGGCACTGAACATTGAACCTACATGTGTAGGATAGGTGGGAGACTTTGAAGCTTCGTCGCTAGATGGAGTGGAGTCAATCTTGAAATACCACCCTTGTAGTTTTGATGTTCTAACTCTGGCCCCTTATCGGGGTTGAGGACAGTGCCTGGTGGGTAGTTTGACTGGGGCGGTCTCCTCCCAAAGAGTAACGGAGGAGCACGAAGGTTGGCTAAGTACGGTCGGACATCGTACGGTTAGTGCAATGGCATAAGCCAGCTTAACTGCGAGACATACACGTCGAGCAGGTACGAAAGTAGGTCATAGTGATCCGGTGGTTCTGAATGGAAGGGCCATCGCTCAACGGATAAAAGGTACTCCGGGGATAACAGGCTGATACCGCCCAAGAGTTCATATCGACGGCGGTGTTTGGCACCTCGATGTCGGCTCATCACATCCTGGGGCTGAAGTCGGTCCCAAGGGTATGGCTGTTCGCCATTTAAAGTGGTACGCGAGCTGGGTTCAGAACGTCGTGAGACAGTTCGGTCCCTATCTGCCGTGGGCGTTGGATGATTGAGGGGAGCTGCTCCTAGTACGAGAGGACCGGAGTGGACGAACCGCTGGTGTTCGGGTTGTCATGCCAATGGCATTGCCCGGTAGCTACGTTCGGAATCGATAACCGCTGAAAGCATCTAAGCGGGAAGCGAGCCCCAAGATGAGTCATCCCTAGAGCTTTAAGCTCTCTAAAGGGCCGTAGGAGACTACTACGTTGATAGGCAAGGTGTGTAAGCGTTGTGAGGCGTTGAGCTAACTTGTACTAATGACCCGTGAGGCTTAACCATACAACCCAGATGGGTTTTACTGATACGACTTAGTATTAGAATGGGACGCTTAAATAGTGTGACGAGACTCAAACTGAGATATAGCAATCAGCTTTCCGAATTATTATTTAATGCTAGTTAACTGGCGTTAGATAAACCAAATTTGTCTGGAAACCATAGAGCTGTGGCACCACCTGATCCCATTCCGAACTCAGAAGTGAAACACAGTATCGCCGATGGTAGTGTGGGGTCTCCCCATGTGAGAGTAGGTCATTTCCAGGCGCCTAATTTCTCTGAAAAGAGAGTGATAAGCCCGTTACTAACGTAGCGGGCTTTTTTACGTTTGTAATTTACCTACTTTTTACGTCTAGAGCATTTTTCTAGGTATATCAGTGACATTGGGATAATGGTAATAGTGTGGCCGACATTCCAATGTGAGTGTAGCTTATTTCCTGGCGTCTAATTTACTCGAAGAAGTAGTAATAAGCCCGTTACTAATGTAACTGGCTTATTTATGCCTGTAATTTGCTAAGTTAAATAATACTGGTAAGGATTGAATAGTAATCTTGTGTCAGGCCAACCATAAATTAATATCTTCACATACCTACCTACAAATTTTAATTTTTGGCTTATGAGATTATCAATACTGTATCTTTTAATAGATCTGCTGAGATTATTTATAGTAAAACTCATATATTTTAAGCTTACTACTTGTTGAATAAGGGAAAGCTGGTTATAACAGAGTTACATTCCAATTATTGTTATAACATTTTATTTATGTCATCACATTCAACTACCAAATGGTCTCAAGCCAATAACTTTCAGCAACATAATTTCGATGGCGAGAAAAACACTCGCTATGTGTTGTATTTAACTCTCGTCACAATGCTTGTGGAGATTGTTGCTGGTACAGTATACGGTTCAATGGCTTTACTTGCTGATGGCTGGCACATGGGAACCCATGCCGCGGCTTTTATGATTACATTGTTTGCTTATCGTTATGCTCGAAAGCACGCTAATTCACCACAGTTCACCTTTGGTACAGGCAAAGTTGGAGTGTTAGGAGGATTTACCAGTGCAATAGCGTTAGGTCTTGTAGCAGTTGTGATGTTAATCGAGTCAGTCTCGAGACTATTTAATCCCCATGCTATTCAGTTTGAACAAGCTATTCTTGTGGCTATTATTGGATTAACAGTCAATGTTATTAGTGTTTTCTTATTAAAAGATCATCATACTCACGACCATCACGACCATCACGACCATCACGACCATCACGACCATCACGACCATCATGAACACAAAGATCACAATCTGACTGCAGCGTACATGCATGTGCTTGCCGATGCGCTAACCTCCGTATTGGCTATCGTAGCATTGCTATTTGGTAAATATATGGGCTGGAGTTGGTTAGACCCTATTATGGGAATAGTAGGTGCTCTGATTATTTCTAAGTGGGCGTGGGGATTGATAAAGCATACCAGTCCATTACTGTTAGATGATAATCAAGCAAGCCCTTTACAAGCGGATATAAAGGCTTTTCTACAACAAGATAACAAACATATTGTAGATTTGCGTTTAATGCGTGTTAACTCTGCTGACTTTGCGCTAATTGCATCAATTGTTGTTCACGAGGATATTGAAAGCTTAAGCTTAAAGTCACAGCTAAGTGAGCGTTTTAGCCAATTAAAACATATCACCCTTGAAGTACATCGCTGTGATTTAACCGAGTGTGGATAAATTTTCAAATAATTTAGCTAATACAAGCTAACTTGTTTGAAAATGCTCCAGTTAGGCGTTTTTGTTGAAAAAGTGCTTTACCTTTTACAGTGGTTTTTGCATAATGCCACTCGTCAACAGGGGTGTAGTTCCAATTGGTAGAACAGCGGTCTCCAAAACCGATGGTTGCGAGTTCGAGTCTTGCCACCCCTGCCAAATTTAGAAGGCCTAGCAGAAATGCTAGGCCTTTGTCTTTTCCAAGTTTTATTCTAATACTGCTTTCTTTAAACATCCGATGCTATCCCAATAGCGCTATTCGTGGTGATTTATGCTTAATTAAGATCAACATTTCTAAAGTTTATTACTTCGTGTTTTTAATCATTCATCCTTACTAAAAAATTAGGGTTGTAAATTTAGTGTCTACCATTTTTCAATAAAAACAGTAATTTGCTTATTTATTTTTAAATTTTAAGGCAAAGTGTATTAGCTCAGCTCTGTCCAAACCAGAAAGCTCAATTAAGCAATTATATTAACCAGTAAGATAATATTAAAATAGCTTATATATTTCAATTTGATATATGTAAACGTTAAATATCAATTTTAAGTTATATGAAAAAGAATATGATGTAGGCTCTTAATCTTATGAGATCGCTGAAAAATGAACATCGACGGTTGGCTAACACTTGGCCTTACGGGTCTCGCTTTAATTACCTTAATTATGACTAAAATCAGCCCTCATTTAGTGATGATGGCCGCCCTGACTATTCTCAGTGTTTTCGGTATTCTTTCAGCACCTGAAGCATTGGCTGGTTTTAGTAATGCAGGCTTAATTACCGTTGCAGCAATGTTTGTGGTCGCTGCGGGTATTCATGCCTCTGGCGGAATTGATTTATTGGTGAATAAAGCACTTGGTAACCCCAAAACAGAACGACAAGCGTTATTAAAAATATTTGTGCCCGTGGTCACCCTGAGCGCCTTTTTAAATAATACTCCTGTGGTCGCTACTCTGATCCCCGCGCTGAATATATGGGCTAAAAAAATCAATATTCCCGCCTCTAAATTGATGATCCCATTAAGCTATACAGCGATATTGGGCGGTACGATTACGCTTATCGGCACCAGCACAAACTTAGTGGTTAATGGCCAATATCAAGCTATTACCGGCACTGCGGGTTTTGGTTTATTTGACATCACCTTAATAGGTTTACCAGTGGCTATTGCAGGTTTAGCCGCGATGTATTGGTTTGGGCCAAAGCTGTTACCTCATCACACCAGCCCGACCGCATTTGAGAATATCCGTGAATTTACCTTAGAAGTCATGGTGAAAGAAAATGGCCCACTTGTGGGGAAGTCCATTACCGCAGCAGGTCTGCGTAATTTAAAACGTATTTACCTGATTGAGATTGAACGTGACGATATAGTCTTAAGCGCAGTATCCCCTGACGAAATATTACGCAGCAAAGATCGTTTAGTGTTTGCTGGTGAAACGGAAGCGATTACCGATTTATTAAAAATAAATGGCCTGATTGCTCCTGACAACCTAGATGGCACATTTTCGTTGCAAGATAAGCAATCAGGCCGACGCTTAGTCGAGGCGGTTATTTCTCCCCGCTGTGAAGCCATTGGCAGCACTATTCGCGACGCCCATTTTCGTAATAGATATGGCGCAGTTGTATTAGCTGCTGCGCGAAATGGTGAACGCTTAACCGGTAATTTAGGTGGTATAACGCTGCAAGCGGGTGACACTGTATTGTTAGAAGCCAGCCCTGAATTTGTTAGTCGCCAGAAATACAATAAAGATTTCTTATTGATTAACGAACTGGAACACGAACACCCTAACCATGACAAAGCTAAACTGGCTTGGGGTATATTATTAGCCGCCATTACCGCGGCAACCTTTGGTTGGCTTGATATGCTTAACGCCGCATTATTGGCCGCTGGCGCCATGTTAGTGACTGGATGTTTAAGCATTAAACAAGCGGAGCGCAGTTTAGATTTAAACGTGTTGATCACCATTGCCGCGTCCTTTGCATTGGGCGCCGCGCTGCAAAAAACTGGTGTATCGAGTTTTCTGGCTGAAAATATCGTCAGCATTAGCGCAGGCAATGCGGTTTTACTGTTGGTATTGATTTACGTCACCTTGTCTATTTTAACTGAGATCATCACCAATAATGCTGCCGCGTTATTAATGTTACCGCTGACTCTTGATATCACAGAAAAAGCGTCACTAAACCCAGAGCCATTTGTGCTTGCTATCATGATGGCCGCCTCTGCCAGTTTTGCCACTCCACTGGGTTACCAAACCAATTTAATGGTGATGGGGCCGGGCAATTATAAGTTCAGTGATTTCATTCGCGTTGGCCTGCCAATGAACATTTTTATTGGCGCTATCACTTTGTTATTACTTGCAACATTTTGGCCTTTGCATGTTTAATTGATATAGTTTGGTTTTTCATCTCAGTCAAATTTTGAAGGCGTAGCAGAAATGCTAGGCCTTTGTCTTTGATAAATTTCTTTATCTATCTTCGTATGCTAATTCTCTTACTCAGAGATAAAGGAGGAGATCATCACATCAGGTTAATTAAAGCATGGTACTCTTCTTTTGAGCTTAGGGTTTACATGCCATTCTGCAACAGTAATAATTCCTAATTTATAAGCTTGGTTTCGCTTCCTAAGAGAGAGAGTTTGGCTTCACATCATTCACTATTAAATCACCATCGACATTTTGAACGTATTGGGCCCGATTATCGTAATGGTGATTCGGTGAGTTTTTTAGACATTAAGCATACCTTTGGTTTAAACCATATTAGGGTAGGCAATTGGGTTAACCGCGCAGAGTCCGCATTAGCGGCTAATTTGATATTCGATTCTTTAGCAGATTTAGCGAATATATTGCGGGTGCCACCAGAACTGATAGGTTTACGCGGGAGCTTACGTTTTGCTTTTGGCCATGGCGGTCAAAAAGGGGTTCAGGCACATTATTCGCCCGCCTATCGTGAACTGGCTTTAGCTAAAAATGCAGGCGCTGGTGCGCTTGCTCATGAGTTTTGGCATGCGTTTGATCACTACATAGCAGACAAAATGTTTACGAATGAGCAGCTATTAAACCCTTACTCTTCAAATGTATCTTTAGCTAGCACACGCATTAATAATAGCAGCATAAACCCTTTCTCTTGTGCCAGTGACCTTTGGTTAGCCGATAAACCTTTAGTCGTGCATCCGCTTAATCAGCAACTTTCTAAGTTGTTTGAGATTACTTTTCTAACCAATACCAGTTCAGATCCCCAAACCGCTTTACCCCATGATTATGTTCGACGCTCAATTGCATTAGACAAACTGCAAAATAGCCAATATTTTTCCAAGCCAACAGAAATGATGGCCCGGGCATTTGAGGCAAGCATTGAAATGTATTCCCAAACCCATGCTGAAATTTCCAATCCATACTTGGTGAATAGCACGATTAACTCACCATTAGCTAAGCATGGTGCTTATCCGGATTCGCGGCATTGTGCTGATATTTATCAAGCTTTGATGGCTTACTTTGAACCGCTAGGCATAGCGTTCGATAAACAGAGTGGCTCAACCTAGTTCAGCTTAGTGTGATTTTTACAATTTAAATATAATGCTATCAGTGCTTTAATCTTAATTTTATGTCGATGCCGAATGGGCTAACCGTCGCTTTAGAATTATTTCCATAACATTGTCTCCTATGTGGATCTAAAGTGCCATTGTAGTTTGCTGCAAACTTCAGCAAATTATGATGATGATTAACTTGGAAACTGCAGACATGAGAAATAAATTCCATGGCGTAATTTCATCGGTCTTTGTACTGTGTTGGATTGTGATGATTCAACCTGTTCAAGCCACTGATACGCCTTATATCCCGCTAACCGATTTTGGTGATAACCCTGGTGCGTTAACCAGCTTTTACCTTCCGCTAAATGAAGCCTTAAATACAGATGATTCTTCATTGGTCGTGTTACTTCATGGCTGTATTCAAGATGGCGTCGAACTGGCTAATAAAACCGGTTTAACCGCTTTAGCGTTAGAAAACAATTTTGCCGTTTTAGTACCACAACAAAGTTATGACAATAACGTAAAACGCTGTTTTAACTGGTTTGCGAGTGAAGATACACAACTTGATAGCGGTGAAATGCTGTCAATAAAAAACATGATATTAGCCGCTCAAGAAAGGCTGGGTGCCAAGCATGTTTATGTTATCGGATTATCGGCAGGCGGCGCTATGACAAGTGCTGCATTAGTTAATTACCCTAATTTATTCAAAGGCGGCGCTGTTATTGCTGGTTTGCCATATCCATGCGCTGATAATTTGATTAAAGCCATATCGTGCATGAAAAGGGGACCTGCTCAAACTGCTGAAGAATTAGCTCAATTTGCTCAAGCAATACACCCTCAGCAAACACACTGGCCTGCATTAACTATTTGGGCGGGAGACAGTGACATTGTGGTCGATGCTAATAATGCGCACATGTTAGCGTCCCAGTGGCTGCTATTGACTCAATCTAGTACTAAGGCGCAGGTAAAGAATGAATCTGGTTACAGTATTTCTCGCTGGAAAGACACACAAGATAACGCAGTAATAGAACTGGTTATCATCAAAAATATGGGCCATGGGATTGCCGTTAATCCAGATATTAATCATGGTGGTGAAGAAACTGACTTTCTAATCAAGACACCAATAAGTAGCGTGGTTGAGATCATTAAGCTTTGGGGGCTTTAATCTAAAAGGATAAGTAACTTTCTGTTTTTAGTCTATAAAATTAGTTTTTTTAGCGTTTATAGACCAAAGCACATACTACTATAGTACCGATTCAATTTTGTTAAAAATACGATACTGTCAATTTGTGAATCATCAGTCGTAAACCAAATTAGTCGTAAATCAGGATAGTCATAAACCAAAATGAGTAGTAAATAAAAACATCAATAATAAATATTACAATGGGGACTTGTATGAAACAGAATACTATTAAAATCAGCTGTATTGCCTTAGCTATTTCATCGGTGTTAACCGCGCAATATGCAGTAGCTGCGGATGAAGAAACAACCAACGCTGGCAAACAAGCCGTTTTAGAGCGCATAGAAGTTACCGCGCGTAAAACGGTTGAGAGTTTACAAAATGTGCCAGTGGCAGTGACATCAATTAGTGACAAAGAGCTGTCAGAAAACGGCATCAGTGTGATGACTGAAATACAACAATTTTCGCCAAACACCACATTGCAATCTAGCCGAGGCACCAACTCAACGCTTACAGCCTTTATTCGTGGTGTAGGCCAAGAAGATCCACTTTGGGGCTATGAGCCTGGAGTTGGTATTTATATAGATGATGTTTACATTGCACGTCCACAAGGCGCAGTATTAGATATTCTTGATGTGCAGCGTATTGAAGTACTTCGCGGCCCCCAAGGTACCTTATATGGTAAAAATACCATTGGTGGTGCGATTAAGTATGTGACAAAAAAAATGACCGGTGACGGCGAATTAAGCCTTAAAGGAACAGTCGGCAGTTATGGCCAAAAAGATGTTAAAGTCGCTGGGCAATTACCGCTTATCGACGACAAGCTCTATGTCGGTTTTGCCATGGCGAGCTTAAATCGTGATGGTTTTGGTGAATTCAAAACCTCAGCATTACCAGGACAAGATACCGAAAACTATAACAAGGATGTTATGGCTGGGCGCTTAAGCGTTGAATATACGCCTACCGATGATTTATTTATGCGCTTTACCTATGATAAAACTCAAGATGAATCAAATTCAAAAGGTGGATATCGCCTACTGCCAAGTTTATTAACCGATGCTCCAGTGCCAGACAGTAAGTATGATTCTTACACAAGCTTACCTACCTGGAATAAAGTTGAAAACGAAGGGTGGAGCGCGACAGTTGAGTATAACCTTAATGAGAATTGGAGCGTAAAATCTGTCACCGCATCACGTGAAGGTTACTCGCCGACAAACATCGATTTTGATAACACCAGTTTGCGCATTTTTGACGTTCCCGCTATCTATGAAGATGAGCAGTTTAGCCAAGAGTTGCAAGCAAATTATAATGGTGACAATTTAACTCTAGTGTCAGGTCTCTACTATTTCAAAGGTGATTCCTGTGGAGTGTTTGATGCTATTTTAGAAGAAGCTTTTAAAGCATTTGGTGGGTTAACTCGTGAAGTCAGTGGCTGTAATAATAGCGAAAGCTATGCCGCTTATGTACAAGGAACATACGATTTCACTGAACAATTATCGATGACATTAGGTGGTCGTTATACCCAAGAGTCTAAAGAGGCCACGGTTTATAATGGGGTGATATTTGATAGTATTTATCCTGAAACAGGCTGGTACCCGGGTTTTGTGCGTGATGAAGCATTAATTGAATCCAAAATACCCAAAGTGCTCGATGACGAAGAAACATGGTCTAGATTCAACCCGCGAGTGGGTTTGGAATATCAAGTTAACGATGACATGATGTTGTTTACCAGTTACTCCCAGGGCTTCAAATCAGGGACGTTTAATCCGCGTGCGACAGGTGCAGAACCTGCTGTAGACCCTGAAATTGTTGATTCATATGAAATGGGTATTAAAAGCGAGTGGAACGATAATCTTCGTATCAACGCGACGGTATTCTATCTTGACCATAAAGACAGACAGTTTGTTACTGTACTACCTGGAGAAGACAGTTCAGATCTTAATCAACGCTTAGGTAATATAGGTAAGTCTACCGCCAGCGGATTAGAGCTTGAAGTGGAATATGCCGCTACCGAGTCACTTAATCTATTTGCCAATATAGGCTTAATTGACGCTACATTCGATGAAGTGATTTCTTATGATGAATTCGGTAACAAAATTGATATAAGTGATACTTACACCATTACCAACACCCCAGACACTACAGCAAACCTTGGTTTTAGCTATAATATTGAAGCTGATATTGGCAGCTTTATCATTAATGGTAATTACTATTACCGTGGTGATTACGACTTAGCGGTAGTCGATAATTTACTAAGCCAAGATGCTTACGGTTTACTTAATTTGGGCGTGAACTGGTATAGTAATGACGGCCATTGGAATGCTGGTCTTCATTGGAAAAACGTGACTGATGAAGAGTATTTAGTGGGTAATTATGCTTTTGTTACGCCAACAGGTAACGGAGATTTTACCCCTGGACTGGGCGGTGATAACACCTTAATTGGTTATTATGGTGACCCTGCGACGATTTCGTTAACGGTTGGCTATCAGTTCTAAGCAGTCATTAATCCATTGCCAATTAAAGAATAGCCGGCTCCCTATAGAACCGGTTATTCTTTTTATAGGTCACCAAAAGTGCGACAGTTACGTAAATCAACAAGCGATCAGCGATCAAATAATAATTAACCAAAACCGCGCAATTTTTTAGGAGCCGACTATGTCTCAAATAAAAGTGGCAATTGCAGACGATCACCCGCTATTTCGTGCCGCCTTAACCCAAGCAGTACTTAAAAATTTCAACGATGCTGCAGTGTTAGAGGCTGAGAACTTTACAGAGTTAATCTCTACAGTAGAGCAACATCCAGATATCGAAATTATCTTTATTGATTTACATATGCCCGGAAACGATGGTTTTACTGGATTAACCTTATTACAAAACCACTTTCCCGATATTGTCGTTATTATGGTGTCTTCTGACGATCAACCTGAAATCATTCGTAAAGCAATCAATTTTGGCGCCAGTGCTTTTATTCCCAAGTCGGCCAATTTAACCCAAATATCGACCGCCATAGCTACAGTGCTTGAAGGCGACATTTGGTTACCAGAACACACCAATATCACCGCCGATCAACATACCGCTGCCGAGCATCAACGCCTTGCCAAGCAATTAGCCCAGCTTACTCCGCAGCAGTACACCGTACTGGCCAATATTGCTAATGGTCGCTTAAACAAGCAAATTGCCTATGACTTAAACATTAAAGAAACCACAGTTAAAAAGCATGTGTCAGCCATTTTGCTCAAACTTGAAGTATACAATCGCACTCAGGCAGGGCTGGTGTTTCAACAACTGATGATAACGTCTACCGAAAACCAGCAGATAAGCGCTTAACATTGTGATTTAGTATTTAAATAATAAAAAACGCCTCATATTGAGGCGTTTTTTTGTCTAAGCTGCGTCGACTATTAACTGCCTCTAAAAATGTCGTCGATACTATTTCGTTTGATACTACTTGTCGTTGAAATTAGGGCGTCAGTTGTTTAATGATCCGTTTTAGCGCGATGGCCTTAAGTGGTTTACGTACAAAACTAAATTGAGCGCTGCTGGTATGCTGTCTAACCGCTTCAGACGGGTCAGCAGAGCAAATAACACAGGTGGTATGCTTATTCACTCTATCGGTGTGATGTGCTAATAAATACTGCACTAAATCAACGCCATTTTTATCATCCTCTAAGTGGTAATCGGCAATAATTAACCTTGGTTGCGGATTGTCTGCCAGTTGCTGTATTGCACTAGGTTGATCTTTCGCGGTGATCACATGGCACCCCCAACCACTGAGTAATGATGAGATGGCTTTTAGCATCAAGTCATCATTATCGATGACCAGTACGCTAATATTAACGCTATCACGACCAATCTCATCTTCGGTTATTTCTAATAAGTGCGCTGGCTTTTTATGTTGCAATACCCGTGGTATTTCAACGCTAAAGCAAGTCCCTTTACCCACCTCTGAATGCAGTGATATTTTAATATCCAATAACTTGGCGATACGGTCACATATCGCTAAACCTAGGCCCAGCCCAGGAATTTCTCGTGTGAGCTCTAAGCGTTCAAACTCACAAAAAATCGCCTGACGTTTATCAAGCGGAATACCCGGCCCATTGTCCCAAACTTGTATCAATATCGCGTTTTCAAGTCGCCTTACACCTAATAAAACCTTAGGCATGAACTCAGCGCTCTCAATAGCATCGGTTGACTCATTGCGTGACTTAGCCTTATTAGGCGTTAGCGGGTGGTTAGTGTTACCAGACGGCGAATAATGAAACGCATTAGACAAAAAGTTTTGAATAATACGGCGTAATAGTCGTTGATCGCTGTGTACAAAACAGGACGAAACCTGGTAGTTAAAATCAATATGTTGTTGAACCGATAACGCCTTAAATTCATTGACTAATGTTGACAGTAAATCATCAATCGCAAATTGGCTTTTTTCAGTTTTTAACGAGTTACTATCCAAACGTGATATTTCAACTAGATCTGATAGTAAACTTTCTACCACGTTTAATGAGTCTTCAATATTGGTTGCTAAATCATGCAGCTCGGTTGATTTAACTCTTTGCTTCAACATTTCTGTAAATAAGGTTAATGCATTAAAGGGCTGCATTAAATCATGGCTTGCCGCGGCTAAAAATCGAGTTTTGCTACTATTAGCCGCCTCAGCTTCGGCTTTGGCTTTTTCAAGTTCTCGGGTGCGGTTTTCTACTCGTTTTTCGAGGGTTTCATTGGCTTGTTGTAAGGTTTTTTCTGCTTCAATATGTGCGGTAATATCCGTAAACGTGCTGACAAACCCACCGCCAGGCATGGCCTGGCCACGAATTTCTAACACTTTACCGTCTAACATAGTGCGTTGAAAATGATGCGGACTCCCCCCGCGCATATGATCTAAGCGTTTCTCTATGAGTGCTTGTGCTTCGTTACCAACGATAACCCCTCGGTCAATATTAAATCGGATTAGCTGTTCAATGTGTAACCCTGCTTTAACAAAATCTTTAGGATAATTAAGCAGTTCAATATAGCGCTGATTCCAAGCCACTAAGCGCATATCGGCGTCGACAACGCTAATACCTTGCTCAATATTTTCAACGCCCGATTGCAGTAATTCGCGGTTAAACTCAAATATCTGGCTGGCTTCATCAACAATGCTGACCACATCTTCCAAGGGAACATGCTGAGTGCGTGAGGCGGCGCTCATCACCATTCGCGTTGAAGCAGAACCGAGCACGCCAGAGAGTTTTAGGCGGGTGTAATCAACAAGCTTTTGATGATGGTCTTTACTACCGAGTTTTTTTGATTCTGCGAGCAAGGCATCAGCTTCATCTTTATTAATAAAACGGTTTAATAAACTGGCTAAATCATCTACCGATAAGTGACGTTCTGACTGAACTTGTTTTCGATTAACAAATAAATCAGCTTGTAAAACCTCGCCAATGCTTTGGTCTTTAAACAGTGAAATCATCACAAAGCAGCCGATGTTAGCCGCTAAGCTGTAAAACACCCCGTGACTAATATTGTCTAGGCCAGTTAAGCCAAATAAGGCTGTCGGCGTTAACCAAGTAATACCAAATAAACCCACGCTCACCCAATGTGCATCAGGAAACGTCACCGGCAACAGTAATGTGTATAGCCACACAATACTGCCCATAATTAAGCCTACAAAAGCGCCTTGTGTGGTCGCTCTGCGCCAATACAAGGCGCCTACCGCTGCGGGGGCAAATTGCGATAACAATACAAATGATAACAACCCGATACTGGCTAAATGATTTTGCTGATTAATAAAGCGTTCAAATGCAAAGGCAGACAATAATATTACCGCGATAGATATACGTCTTAAATTTAATAGAATACCTGATAATTGTAGTGTTTTCTGAGAGTTAAACTTGGGGAGACGTAACAATAATGGCGTGAGTATTTCGGTAGAAATCATTGTGCTAAGCACTATCGCGGCCACAATAACCATGGCTGTTGCGGCGGCGAGTCCACCGATGTAAACCAATATGCCTAACCAAGCTTGTTGATAAAATAGCGGTAAGGTCAGTACATAGGTATCAGCACCTACGCTACCACCTGGAAAGCTTAGCTGCCCAGCCAATGCGATGGGTAATACAAAAATATTGATCAGTATTAAATATAACGGCACCATCCAACGCGCAGATTTAAGCTCCTTATGATGATTGTTTTCGATCATCATCATGTGAAACTCTTGCGGCAGTGCATAGATAGTAATCGCACCTAAAATAACCTGAGATATGACAAGGTAGGTGGAGTCAGCATTAGTGGTTTCCTTGATGTTTTCACTCTGGCTGATCAAGTCGCTAAAACCATCGAAAACATAAAACGTGGCAAATATCCCCACGGCGGTTAGGGCAAATAATTTAACGATAGAACTAAACGCGATCGCGAGTACTAAACCTTGGTTATGCTTACTGGCCGACAGTTGGCGTGTGCCAAATAAAATACTAAAGATAATTAATACAATCGTGACGACAAATGCAGTGCTAATACCAGATTGGAACGTACCTGTAAGTAAGTCGAAACTGGTACTGATAGCCCTTAACTGCAAGGCAATATAAGGAATGGTGCCCAGCAGTGACACTATGGCTACGGTAGCGGCAATTTTAGGTGAGCGGTCAAAGCGACAGGCAATAAAGTCGGCAATAGAGGTCAGGTTTTGGCTTTTAATGATTTGTAAGGTTCGCATTAGCATCGGCCAGGCAAGTACTAAGCAAATGATCGAGCCGATGTAAATCGGAGCAAGCCAAGCCCCGGTAGTTGCAGCTTGA
The DNA here is from genome assembly GCF_051164845.1 of Shewanella sp. HL-SH4. Taxonomy (NCBI): domain Bacteria; kingdom Pseudomonadati; phylum Pseudomonadota; class Gammaproteobacteria; order Alteromonadales; family Shewanellaceae; genus Shewanella; species Shewanella sp. HL-SH4. The sequence goes on along the minus strand of NZ_CP195037.1, from coordinate 1,209,479 downwards.
CCAACGGTGCCATAAAAGGCCCATGAGGTGCAGCATACCCCTAACGAAAGGCTATAAACCCAAGGTTTTTGGTTTAGTTTTTTGATTGCACGATTTTGCCCCCACTGTGCGACCACAAATAGCATTGCAAGATAAGCAATTGAAATTGAACTGATCAACCAAGTGTCAATAGATAACCAAGCCTGCAAGTTATTCCCCAATATTTTTTTTATCCTTGCGAAACTACACTAGACGTCCTGTTTGATAAAGATTTTTAATATCGCGGTGAACTAAGGTAGTACTTATTTATCGATACTCATCAGATAACATGATTAACACTATATTCGTGTCATTGAAGGTACATTTTACGCCTATGAAAATAACCCATAGATATTTGGTCGAAGGTCTGGTTTTTACGAGTTATGTTCTCTTTGCCATGGCATGGGTAGGAGGCACAGCCAGTATGGGCAGTATCATGGCATCAATGCATATCGATAGCTTAGCGTCAGCAAGCTTTATCAGTGGCGCGGTTACTCTAGCTAAAATTGCGGGCACATTTAGCGCCGCTTATGTGGCGGTTAAATTTGGCATCAAGTACGCATTTTTGCTTGCTGCGTTATTAATTGTGGTTGGCATAGTGACCCCTTTTGCGGGTAATTATGAATTACTTCTAGTGAGCCGTTTTTTAATGGGTTTAGGCGGCGCTTTTATGATTGTGTACTTCAATCCTATTGTGATGTTGTGGTTTGCGCCTGAAGACCGCCCAGTCATTAATGGTCTTAATGCGGTGGCATTTAACGTCGGCACAGCGATTATTTTATGGGGCATGAGCAGTATTAATGCACTTACTGGTAGTTGGCAAAACAGCTTAGTGTTATTTTCTGTCGCGAGCTTAGTGCTGGCCTTAGTGTGGCTGCTGGTTAAGTTTGAATCGCCAAAGCCTGCCAAGAATACATCCGGTGTCGAGCCAGCCATATATGGCTACCTTGAGGGGTTAACAGATAAGTTTAATTGGGCTTATGCGTTTACATATTCAGGGCTGTTGTCTTTTTATATCTGTTTATTTACTTTTTATCCGCAAGCGGGAATAAGCCAAAGTAAATGGGTGATTGGTTTTGGGATTGTCGGCACTATTGCTGGGATATTGTATAGTCGTAAAAATCCACTGCGTCTGCCTATTATTCGCTGGAGCGGCTTGATCATTGTTATCACCGTTTTAGGATTATCGTTTAGTACCCAGCCTGAGTTACAAATTTTATGCGGCATAGTATTGGGCTTTTTCATCTTTTTCCCGGTGACCGCCTTAGTGTCTATTCCTCACGAACTGCCTAAAATGACTGGTCAAAAAATCACTGTGGTGTTTAGCCTGTTTTGGTCAATAAGTTACCTGGTTTCTACTGTGGTGTTGTGGGTATTTGGTAAGTTAGTTGATTTAAGTGATGGCAGTTATTTTGGCTCATTTGTGATGATAACCATACTCAGTGGCACTGTGTTTGTGGGCAGTTATTTTCTACCCGAAACTGGAAAAACAAAGGAGTTAATATAATGCGCGGTATCGTTTCGCCTAAGCTCACCGATTTTTTAGCCGTAGCGAACAATAATATTGCTCTGGCTAAGCAAAATAATGTCCAATTTACACCGACAATATTGCGTGAAAACTTAAATAAACTCGGCGCGTTAATGAGTGACTCCCCCTCAGTGAACTATATTGCCGACAAAGCGCTTACGTTAACTGACCGCACTATTGCGGTTAGAGTTTATAGCCCAGCACCCGATAAACCTTTGCCAGTGTTATTGCATTTTCATGGTGGCGGCCATATGTGTGGCAGTGTAGCGCTTTACGATCCTATCTGTCGTCATCTTGCCAACATTGCGCAATGTGTGGTGATATCAGTCGAGTATCGACTCGCGCCTGAATACCCTTATCCTGCAGGGCTTAATGACTGTGAGTATTCACTAATCCATTACACGCAGCTACTGGATGATGTTAACCATCAAGATTCTGTGACTATTATTGGTGACAGTGCCGGCGGTGCTATTTGTTCTAGTTTAAGCATGAAAAGCTTAACCGATAAACGGCTTCATATTGACCAGCAAATTCTTATTTACCCTAGTGTTGATTACACCTTAACTAGCCCATCACTTGACAGTAACGGCAGTGGTTTTTTACTTGAAACGAGTCGCATCAAATGGTATTTCGAACAGTATTTTCAATCAACGGATAGCGATATAATTAAACAGGCTTCACCTTTATATGGCACCATTAATGCTAACTTGCCAAAAACCCTGATTTTTACAGCGGGGTGCGATCCATTAAGATATGAGGGCATTGCCTATGCAAATGCCTTAAGTACCGCTGGCGTAGAGGTTGAGCATCATTCATTTGATGGTATGATCCATGCCTACATGTTACTGCATGATTTGGTTAAACAAGAGTGCATGACAACCTATCAGCGCATCGCTGAATTTATGGCCAAGTCTTAATCCACTCTCATATCCTAGGCATCATTATCTCGTTAGTACATTCATTGATAATGCTTTTGACCCAAAGATAAAACGCCCCGTATTCATACAACGAATACGGGGCGTTTTTAGCTTTTTAATGATACTTCAATATAGGCTTAACTCAGTTTATTGTGCTGTCCAGGCGCCATCCATCGGCAGTGCTGAGCCTGTAATCCCTCTTGCTGCACTGCCACAAAGAAATAACACGAATTCACCGATTTCTCTGGGGGCTAACATTTCTGGTAACGGCTGTTTAGCGGTCACCAGTTGATATTTAGCCTCTTCATAACTCAAACTTTTATCGCTGGCTATGGTCTCAATTTGCTTACTTATAAGCGGCGTATCAACCCACCCAGGACAAATTGCGTTAACGGTAATACCTTGTTCAGCGCATTCAATTGCGACCACTTTTGTTAAGCCAACAATGCCATGCTTTGCTGCGCAATAGGCCACTTTATTTGCTGAGGCGACTAAACCATGTACCGACGCAATATTAATGATTCTACCCCAGTTTTTTTGTGCCATTGCAGGCACCACCTTTTGGATGGTATGAAAAGCAGAAGATAAGTTAATTGCTATGATGTCATTCCATTTTTCTATCGGAAAATTTGCCACATCTTGTGTATGTTGAATTCCGGCATTATTGACTAAAATATCAATACTGCCCAAGGCATTAACCGCGTTGTCGATAAATGCATGTATGCAGTTAGCGTCTCTTAAATCGGCGTTACTAAAAAAGCTGTTTATTTGATATTTTGCCCTAAATTCAGCGGCTAAAGACAGCCCTTCATCTTGGCCCATCAGGCCATGCAATATGATATGACAGCCTTGCTCAGCCAGAACATGTGCAGTCGCTAGACCAATACCACTAGTTGAGCCAGTAATAAGCGCCACTTTTCCTTTGAGCCCAGTTTGTATCGTCGACATAGTATAGGTTTCCTCAATTCGGTTATTACAATCACAGCATGAGTGTTGGTGTTTTTTATGTGATTTTTAATGAATTTTTTGCCACAGTAATCCAATTTTTGATATTCAGCATAAAGCAATAATAACCATATTGAATTGGCACCTTAGTACCATAGGAACCTTGGTTTTTTTCGGTAATAGTAACTAGCACAACTTGTGGATTAACCTTCAAAAGAGAGCGTTTTATGTCTGGATTTAATAAGGTCGTTGACAGTTATGCCGAAGCATTAGCAGGCCTTGAAGATGGTATGACGGTCATAGCTGGTGGATTTGGATTGTGCGGTATTCCTGAAAATCTTATCAAAGAAATAAAAAGAATGGGCACCAAAAATTTGACCGTGGTATCCAACAACTGCGGCACAACAGATTACGGTTTGGGACTCTTACTGTTTGATAAACAAATAAAGAAAATGATTGCTTCCTATGTGGGAGAAAATGCTAATTTTGAAGCTCAAATGCTGTCTGGTGAACTTGAAGTTGAACTGACACCTCAAGGTACCTTAGCGGAAAAAATGAGAGCTGCTGGTGCTGGCATTCCCGCTTTTTATACCGCTACAGGGTTTGGGACGGATGTGGCTATTGGTAAGGACGTTAAAGAGTTCAATGGTAAAAGCTACATACTAGAAGAGTCGATAAAAGGTGATTTTTCAATAGTTAAAGCATGGAAAGCTGATACATTTGGCAATCTGGTTTTTCGTAAAACGGCCCGCAACTTTAACCCGCTGGCAGCCACTGCTGGCAAAATAACCGTAGTGGAAGTTGAAATTATTGTTCAACCCGGAGAATTACATCCAGATGAAATTCATACCGCGGGTATTTATGTCGATCGTCTTATTCAAGGTACGTTTGAAAAACGTATTGAGCAAGTGACAACCCGTCCCGCAACGATAGCAATGGAGGCTTAAATTATGGCACTAACAAGAGAGCAGCTTGCTAAACGTGTCGCCCAAGAACTTCAAGATGGCTACTACGTCAATCTTGGTATTGGCATTCCCACATTAGTCGCAAATTATATTCCAGATGGTATTGAGGTCATGCTGCAATCAGAGAATGGCCTATTGGGTATGGGGCAATTTCCTACCGAAGATGAAGTTGATGCAGATTTGATTAATGCTGGCAAACAAACAGTAACGATGGCGACCGGTGCCGTTGTGTTTGATTCGGCAGAGTCTTTTGCCATGATTAGAGGCGGGCATGTAGATTTAACCGTTTTAGGCGCTTTTGAAGTCGATACGCAGGGGAATATTGCTTCTTATATGATCCCCGGCAAACTCATAAAAGGCATGGGCGGTGCTATGGATTTAGTTGCTGGCGCTGAGAATATTATTGTGACCATGACACATGCTTCCAAAAATGGTGAATCGAAGCTGCTTACAGAGTGTACATTACCGTTAACGGGTAAGGCGTGTATTAAGAAAGTGATCACCGATCTGGCATTTATTGAAATAAAAAATGGTAAATTTTACTTACTTGAACGAGCGCCAGGTGTCAGTGTTGAAGATATTATCAAACTGACTTCTGGGGAACTTGTTGTGCCAAGCTTAGTGCCTGAAATGGTGCTTGTTTAAAGTCTCTGTCAATTAAAAGTAGTTGTCTCGGTCTTATCTAATTAGGTTATGCGATTTAAAACCTCAACACCTTTATATTGTAGATAATTCATTGAATATTATATCAGCGGATAGGCTGTTTTTTTACTTGGAGTAGCCATTAACCAGCATCTCAAAATGGCTATAGTCTTTATTAGAGTTCTGATCAAATAAAACTTCATATTGCCCCCAAGAATTCATGCTTAGATAAGTGCTGGTTAGTCATTAAGTAAAATGAGTAAGCTTCACATCGCATTATGAAATTTGATCATTAGTGTATTTATAGATAAAAAAGGTGTTTAGTAATCCAAGGTGTTTAGTCATCCAATTACTGAACACCTTTTTTTATATTTTGATCAGACAATGAAGCAAAGTGATCATGGCAACGCATTGATCAAAAGTGATACGGTAAACTTTATTAGGGCTTATAGATGTTAAAATGATGATTGGGGTCTATTATAAAACAAAGGACTTCTCGGGTTTATTCTAGTATGAAATCAATCAAGCTTGGCACTGTGCCTCCTCAGCAATATGTTCTCAATGATTCGCTTCACCAATTGTTTGACGCCGTAAACATTGTTTCGGTGCAAGGATACGATGAAGAGCGGCGGGTGATTTATTGGAATGTGGGCAGTGAGTTACTTTATGGTTACAGTAAAGAACAAGCATTAGGACAAAAGCTAGAAGATCTCATTATTCCTATCTCTATGCGTGAGTTAGTGATTACTGCGCATCATAATTGGATAACACAAGGCATAGAAATCCCTGCATCAGAAATTACCTTACGCCATCAAAATGGCAGCAATGTTAGCGTTTTTTCAAGCCATGTACTGTTTATTAACCAATATAATAAAAAACAAATGTACTGTCTTGATGTTAATTTAGCCGATGTTAAGCATGCTCAATCCCAGGCTGAATTTAAAGATCATATGCTGAAGACGATCATTGAGGCCTTACCTGATTTATTTTTCTTGATGGAAATGGACGGGACTATTATTGATTACCATGGGGCAGATCAAAAAAATCTCTTCGTTGCCCCCAGCCAGTTTATCGGCAAACGTATGACAGATCTTTTACCTGATGAGGCTGTGAGTAAGTTTGAAGCTCATATAGATAAAGTATTACATCAGCACGGAATGACTACCTTTGAATATGAGCTAAATATGCCCCATGGATTAGTTTATTTTGAGGCAAGATTGAGCTATCTTGCTTCATATAATCAAATTGTGGCAATTGTTCGTGATATTAGTGAGCAATATAAATCAGCTGAAATCATCCGTAAACAGGCATATTTTGATGCCTTAACCTCATTACCCAATCGTTTCTTAGCACTGGACCGTTTATCACAAATGCTGCTTGAGTCTGAGAGAAATGATGAGCAAACAGCGGTACTTTTTCTTGATTTAGATGATTTCAAAAAAGTGAATGACTCATTAGGACATGAAGTCGGTGATAAAGTGTTAATCGAGTCAGCCAATAGATTAAAGCAAACTCTGCGAGAAGCCGATATTGTCGGTCGTTTAGGCGGTGATGAGTTTATCGTGTTATTGCGTGGTATCCAAGAGCAGCATGATGCGTTAGTTATTACTGACAATTTGCTCAAAGCCTTTAGAGCACCCTTTATCATAGATGGTAGGGAGTTAATGCTGACGGTCAGTATTGGTGTTGCCATTTACCCTGAAAATGGCCTATCTGCCTCTGATTTGCTGCGTAATGCCGATACAGCCATGTATCGAGCCAAAGATTTAGGACGTAATACTAGTTCGTTTTTCTCTAAAGAAATGAATGCCATGATGATCCGCCGCTTTAAAATTGAAGAACAAATGCATGGCGCATTGGAGCGTAATGAATTTGAATTATATTACCAACCCCAGTTTGATGTTAAAAAAAGACAGATTACCGGTGCAGAAGCACTGTTGCGTTGGCACAATTCAACACTGGGTAATGTCACTCCTGATGAATTTATCCCTATTGCTGAACATACAGGCTTGATTGTACCAATTGGGCGATTTGTACTGAAACAAGCGCTGCACTTTTTACATCAATGGCAAAATATTTATCAACAAAAATATACTATGGCAGTTAATTTGTCTCCGCGTCAATTTAGGGATGCAGAGCTGCTGAGTGTAATCAAAAATGCGATTATTGATGCTAATGTAAGCGCCGAAGATTTGGAACTTGAAATTACTGAAGGCGTGTTAATGATTGGCCAATCACAAATTCATGATGCTTTGGTTAAAATTAATGCGTTGGGCATAAAATTATCAATGGATGATTTTGGTACAGGTTATTCATCTTTAAGTTATTTAAGGCAATATGACTTTGATGTACTTAAAATTGACCGTAGCTTTATTAATGGCATACCGTTAAATAAAGCCGATTGTGAATTAGTTAATGCCATTATTTCCATGGCGCATAGTTTAGGCCTGACAGTGGTTGCCGAAGGTGTTGAAACACTTGAACAACTAACATTATTAGATAAGTTAGGCTGTGATTTAGTACAGGGCTATTATTTTAGTAAACCTATACCAGCAAAGCTATTCCTCGATTTTGCTGCCAATTATTATCTAAAAAAATAGCGATAAGCACCAATTAGCTGAAACTAGAACTATAGCTGAAACTAGTGCTAGCATAATCAACTGACTATTTTTGATAATCCTCAACATGAATATTAAACGCATTGAGTAGAGTGATTATGGCTGAAGCTGATCATTTTTCTATGCTGCCCCATGAGGGCCAATGGCAGGTTGAACAATGGTTGCAAATACAAGCCTTGATAGCTGAAAACATCAAGGCATTAGTATAAAGGCTTAAGCCAGTTAATCGACTTGCTGTAAGGTTAAGTTGTTCTAAAACAGATTTTAAAATAGTGATAAATCAGTTCATCAACTCAGGGTCAATTTGTTGTTTTAACAAGGCTAATAATACCTCAGGCACAAATTTTCGCTGCGCGGTAATGGCATAAAAATTTTCATAAACATTAGGTAAACGCTGATATACCTCTAATATACCCTGCTCAATTTCGTCTTTAACTACTACAGGTGGCAATACCACTAACGCGCCACTGTCTCGGGCTAAAAGCCGCAACATTGCCATATCGTCCGCTTCAGCTTGCACATCAGGTTGATATTGCCAGGTTGCGCAGAAGGAATTAAATGCCGCGCGAATTTCTGTATTTTTCCCCGGTAATACCCAACGCATATTTTGATAACCATTAGGGAAACTATCATGTATTCGGTTAACTTTTGGGCCAACAATCGCTAAAGGCTGACGCGATACCAACTGGGCTTGCCATAATGGATCTTTTTTATCGACACCAATAGGCAGATTAGTCAGTACCAAATCAAGTTCATGGTTAGCAAGATCATTGAGCAGGTTGGTCATTCCTTTGGCCGTTAAAGAAAAGCTTACATCAGGATTTGCCAGTAACGGACTAATAAAACTCTCGACAAAGTTACGCGATAGTGTGGTCAATACTCCAATAGATAAATGCTGTTTTTCACTGATACTGCCTTTGCGTAAAAAGGACTCCAGCTCTTCACCTTTACTGAATATATCGTGAGCATAAGCCAGCACGCGATGACCGTGAACAGTTAGATTCAGGCGTCTACCTCTTAGCTCAAATAATTTCACATCCATATTGTGCTCAAACTGTTTAATTTGAGCTGACAGTGCAGATTGTGAAATATGCAGTTCTTTGGCTACGTTGGTCAGATTACCCGCAACCGCCACACGCCAAAAATAGTAAAGATGATGATAATTAAGTCGGCTCATTTATAGTTAACCAAAACAGAACGATTAGTTAGTTTATATATATTTTTATTAAATATATAGCTCTGACATACTCATGCCACTAAAAGAAGAGGCTGATTATGAATATCGCAATACCATCGATTTTTTTGTTATGTATTCCCATCATGTTAATTTTGGCTAGCATCTGGCGGGGGCGTTATGGATTAAAAAATAACATTTGTAAAAATAATACTCACTTGGGCGCTATGCTCAGTGGCGTTATTGTGGCGCTTTATATTGCAGCTTTAGTTACACATTTTGCATTACCTCAACTAGAGGCTGATACGCAGTATATTAGCCAATCAACACTCAGCCTTGTGATGATGGGGTTGGTAGTATTTATGAGTACCATTTTAATTGCTTTTTCACGCAATTATATGGCGGGTGAACCCCGTAGTGATACTTACTGGCGTTGGCTGCTCAATGTTCTTGCGGCGGTTTCAGTGGTGTTAATCAGTAACCACTTACTGCTGTTATGGCTAGGTTGGGTCTCGATTAGCCTAGCTTTGCATAAGCTTTTAACCTTCTACCCAGAACGTCCTCGTGCTGCGCTGGCAGCACATAAAAAATTCCTCTTAGCTCGAACCGCAGAAACCTTATTATTCATTGCAATTATATTGTTGTATCAGCAGCACGGCACTTTATTCATCAGTGAGTTAATTAGCCACTTTAATGCCGTCGCGACCAACGACAGCCTGCAACAGACCACCGCCGATCACATAGCCGCTGTACTAATCGCACTAACTGCGTTGATAAAGTGTGCTCAATTGCCGGTTCATGGCTGGCTAATACAGGTTGTTGAAGCGCCGACACCGGTAAGTGCTTTACTGCATGCTGGGGTGATTAATCTCGGGGGATTTTTATTGATTTTATTTGCCCCCTTGTTTATCCAATCAACTGTAGCGCAATGGCTGGTGTTAATTGTTGCAGGCTTAACCACAGTCATAGCCGCATTGATTATGGCTACTCGAATTAGTATGAAGGTGCGTTTAGCTTGGTCAACTAGTGCACAGATGGGCTTGATGTTAGTTGAATGTGCCCTAGGATTATTTGAATTAGCCTTACTGCATTTACTCACTCACTCAGTCTACAAAGCCTACGCATTTTTAAACTCTGGCAGCGCTGTTTACGAAGAGATGCAAAGACGTCTGGCGCCCGCGACCCATCCTAAAGTGTTGGACTGGATTGTGGCTGGTGTATGGTCGACCATCATAGTGTCGATAGCCGTGATAGTGATAGACCACCAGGGAGTATGGAGTATGTGGTTGTTGCTAGCTTTAGCGCTAACCACGCTAATTGCCCAGCGCCATAGTGAACGGCAACATAAAAGTATTATGCCAGTACTGGGATTAAGTATTGTATTAATACTCAGCTATAGCGGCTTTAAATGGGTGTTTGGGGCAATCATTAGCCCTATACCAGTCATGCATGTTGAAGCATTTAGTGCGCTTGATACTGTCGCAGCCCTATTATTTATCAGTTTGTTTGTTCTAAGTTGGATGTTGAAGTACCAGCCACATAAACCGTCAATGCAAGGTTTGTATATCGCCTTATTTGCTGGCTTGTATTTAGATGAATGGTTAACACGACTCACGTTAAAATTGTGGCCTGTACGGATGCCTATAAGCATTAATAACAAGGTTTTAGAAAGTGCCAAACCCAGTAAAGTTGAGGAATGATAAACATGAACATTGCCACCCAAACACCTTTGTTAGCCGTGTTGACTGATAGTCAAAAAGCGCAACTTACTTCAGCGGGTCAGAAAATTGCACCGACATGGCCACTTGATAAAATGATTGCGGTTAATCCATTTTGGCAAATGCGTCAGCAACCCATTGAGCAAGTTTCTGCGCGCATATCGGCACTTGATCGTATTCAATGTTTAATGCCTAAAAGCCATTATCAAGATTTATATGCACGAGGCGAAATCAGTCAGGGAACGTTACAATTAGCGGCTGAACAACAAGATGTCTCGATGTCAGTGACACAGCTTGAAGCCTTTTTAAATCAAACTGATGATTTTGCTCATTGGCACAATATTGCCGATTTGCTGGATAACCAACGCGATGAACATAAAATGGCATGGCATGATGAGATTATTCATCAAATTAGCCAATTTTGTGCAGCATATTATCAACCACAGCGGGCGACTTTACCGGGTGAAGATGCTGCATCACAAGCTGACTTATATCGCCACTGGCGTGAGATTACTGGGCGTGATCGTGGCCTAAGTATTATTATGGATGAGCCAGGTTTACTGCAGTATTTTAAACAATTACCACAAGATGCTGAGGCCTTACTCGCTGAGGCCGTTGAGGAATTAGGTGTCGATGATACGGTTATAGAGGCCTATGCCCATGGATTATTACTTGATATCAATGGATGGGCATCCTGGGTAGCCTATTTGCGTTGGCAAGGTGACTTAGATTCCACACCAAGCGATGACATGTTGCAACTACTGGCTATTCGTATGGCCTGGGAGTTGGTCATTTGGCGTTACCTAAAAGCACAGCAAGCAGACAGTTTTAGTCAATTAGCCGCGCTTTGGTCAGCTGAAAAACAGCAACTGCCTAACTTGCTAGTACAACATGCACAAGCACAGCAACCGCTTTGGGTGTGGGCAAAAGCGGCTGAACTGAGTTATCAACACACGCTAAACGCTCAGTTACTGAGTGCGGCTAAGCACCCTGTAACATTACCAAAGTTACAGGCGGCATTTTGTATTGATGTTCGATCTGAAGTGATACGTCGAGCATTAGAAAAACAAAGTGATGACATTCAAACTATCGGTTTTGCAGGCTTTTTCGGCTTGCCTATCGAGTATCAACCCCACGACAGCGAGCTGTCTCGGCCACAACTTCCGGGATTGCTAAGGCCAGTGATACGCGTGTCTGAATGGCGCGACACCTCTGCCCAGGCCGATATGTTGAACAATAAGGCACGCTGGCAAACATGGTCACAAGCAGCACCGTCAGCATTTTCTATGGTGGAGTCCATGGGCTGGCTATATGCCTTTAAAATGCTCAAAAAGTCATTTTTTGCTAAGCAAACACTCAACCCCGTAAATGTGCTGACCCATCAAAAAAGCTGGATATTACGCAAAAATGATCAGTTGCTGTCGTTAACCGATAAAGCCGAACTGGCCAAAGGTATTTTACATGCGATGGGCTTAACCCAGTTTGCGCCAAGAGTATTGCTGGTGGGACACGGTAGTCATACAACCAATAACTTGCACGCAGCGGGTTTAGATTGCGGCGCCTGTGGTGGTCAAACCGGTGAAGTAAACGTGCGAGTTTTAGCGCAGTTATTAAATGATATCGATGTGCGTAACACCTTGTTAGCATTAGATGTTGTTATTCCTAAGACCACACATTTTGTGGCCGCCTTGCACAACACCACCACGGATCATATTGATTGTTTTGATGCTGAGCTAGACCATACTTCAACACTATGGCTAAAAGCCGCAACAAAAAGCGCACAGCGTGAACGTATTGAGCATATTGCACCTCACTTAACCGATAGCAGTGCAGATGCGCTGGATAAATTTTACATTCAGCGCAGCAATGACTGGTCTCAAGTGCGCCCCGAGTGGGGACTGGCTAACAATGCCGCCTTTATTGTCGCGCCTCGAAGTTGGACCAGAAACGTTAACCTACAGGGTCGGAGTTTTTTACATGATTATCAATGGCAAAATGATAACGGCTTTGCAATATTAGAGTTAATCATGACCGCCCCTATGGTCGTCACCAACTGGATCAACATGCAATATAATGCCTCGGTGACAGACAACGCGAAATACGGCTGTGGTAATAAATTATTGCATAACGCGGTGGCGGGGCATGTTGGTGTATTTGAAGGGAATGGTGGCGATTTACGCATTGGCCTGTCGATGCAGTCACTGCACAATGGTGAAAAGTGGATGCACCAACCACAGCGTTTAGCGGTTTACTTAGCGGCCCCGAGAGAACCGATTGAGCAGATCATCGCCAAGCATGACAATGTGCGTTGGTTAGTCGATAACCAGTGGTTGTACCTACTGCGCTGGGCCGATGAAGGAGTGATCGAGCGCTATTATCAGGGGCAATGGTTATCGCAGGCTAATGAACATAATGCTGTGACTTAAGGTAAGCCTTTAGCATAGACGTTTAACATCTGCATTTAATCTAGTCGAATGGAGTAGAAACCTTTAAAATACACAGACCAGATGTTATCCGGCCTGTGTATTGTCTTTTGTGTAATCCGTGAGTAAATCGAAAATGAGTCAAGTAAGTTCTACTGTGTTATTAACAGGCGATAGCGCTGTATCTCAAGCTGTGGCTTTATTGCAAAACGGTGAGTGTGTGGCACTGCCAACCGAAACTGTCTACGGACTTGCCGCTGACGCAACGAATGTAGATGCCGTTGGCAAAATTTTTGAAGCCAAGGGCCGGCCTAAAAATCATCCATTGATTATCCATATCCCCGATGTGTCTCATCTTGAAAAGTGGGCTAAAGATATTCCTCAAAGCGCCTATCTTTTAGCGAATACCTTTTGGCCTGGTCCGTTGACCTTGTTGCTGAAAAAAGCTGATCATGTAGACAATGTCGTGACCGGTGGTTTAGAGACAATTGGCTTACGCATGCCATCGCATCCGTTATTTCTCAGCGTGCTGCAACAACTTAATGTTGGGCTTGCAGCGCCATCTGCTAACCCTTATAAGCAGCTTAGTCCAACCATTGCCGAACAAGTGATGGTCGGTTTAGGGGGCAAAATTGCTGCGGTACTGGAAGGTGGCGCCTGTGAATATGGGTTAGAGTCGACCATTATTGATTTAGTGGGTGATACACCCCGTATTTTAAGGGCAGGCCCTATTGACTCTGATGCCCTGTCGCTAGCTTTGGGGATAACAGTTAGTACACCAGAGGAGCATACCGAAGTGGTGCCTGGTAATGTTAAAGCGCATTATCAACCTAAAGCGCAATTACAGATCTTATCAGCTGATCAACTGCGAACTGACATGCATACATTGGCTCAAGGTAATACTCATTTTGTATTATGGTCCGATAGTGTGATTGAACAGTTTAAAAGTGGTGTACCAAGTGCGCAGTGGAGCAAAATCCCCAGTGACGCACTCGCTTTTGGTCGACAGTTATATGTCACCTTATATCAAGTGGATAAAAAGGGCGTCGACAACATCATTGTCGAGCAGCCACCTGAAACAAATGAGTGGCGAGCGGTAAATGATCGATTATCTCGTGCAGCTAGCTAAGGAGTAAACACTCAAATAGTGGTTATCCACTTGATGCTAACCAGGGCGCTTGACGACGCTTTATGCGAATGAGCAGAAAATATATGAGTGAGCACATATAAGCTCATTCATTTTTTGGTAAAGGTATTGGGTAAAATAGTTAATTATAGGCTGCATCGGCCGGATGCAGATGTCTGGTGAGTCTGCCGACTATCACTAAATGCTATGCTCCTCGGCCCAGTCTTTTAATTGCTCTAAAATATTCAATGCCGTTCGGCCAAAGTCGGTAATGGCATAAGACACTGCAATAGGGCGGTCGTTAATCACATGGCGAGTCACTAACCCTTGTGTTTCTAATTCTTTAAGACGTTGATCGACCATTTTTTTGCTGGCACCGCCTAACATGCGCGCTAAATCATTAAATCGCACCGGACCATCCTGTAAATGCCACAGTATTGAGGCCTTCCATTTTCCGCCTAACACCCGCATTCCACGCTCAACTAAGCAGGGTTCTGCACACGGGTTGATAACTTTTTTCTGACCGTTATCCATTGTTTCAACTGTTGTTTTCATTATTTCTGCCTAGGTTACCAAAAGTATACTGGTTGCTTTTATATCCCATAGTATCAAAATAGCGTTATTAATCGTATTTTTATCTTTTTATGTAAGCTGAATTGTCGTTACGTTAATCAAAGACAGCTAGTTTCTAGTGCTAGTTGAGGGTAAAACGATAATCAAGCAAACATTATTTTCCACTAAGGAATTTTTGTTTTATGGCAGTATTAACCTCGTACGATCCCGCAAGTTATCGCAACGTCGGCAATGGCGATGATGTTGAAGCCACCGCCATTGGCAGCGTTGAAACCTTAGCCATTGAACAATTGCCGACCGTAATAGCGTCAGCCCGGGCAGCTCAAAAAACGTGGGCTAGCTTGCCGATTGTTGAACGTGAGCAATATGTGGTGAAGGCTTATCAAAAGCTGGTGGCGGTGCAAGATGAGCTAGCGACGTTAATCAGCCAGGAAATGGGTAAGGATTATCGCCGTGCCACCTATGAAGTTGGCGGCACAATACAAAACGCCGCCTATTTTGCCAGCGAAATAAGCGAGGCATTAACCACAGAAAAACTCGATAACCACACCGAGTTACACTATCGACCGCTAGGGATTGTTGCGGTAATTACCCCTTGGAATTACCCGTTAGCCATGGCTAATAACTTATTGATGCCAGCACTGATGGCCGGTAATAGCGTGATATTAAAGCCGTCGGAAGAAGCCCCATTAGTGGCCGAGTTATTTATTAACACCCTGAATAAGGTGTTGCCAAAAAATGTATTACAACTGGCACAAGGCGATAAAACACTTGGCCAAGCATTGGTGGCAGCAGATATCAATATGGTGGCATTTACCGGGTCAATGGCGGCGGGTAAACACATTATGGCCAGTGCAGCACCGGGCTTAAAACGTTTGGTGATGGAACTGGGCGGTAACGACCCTGTTATTGTAATGGCCAGCGCCAATATAGATGCCGCTGTGAGGTTTGTGGTTGCCAGTTCATTTGAAAATGCCGGGCAAATGTGTACCTCAACTGAGCGGATTTATGTGGATGAGCGTATAGCGGATGAGTTTGAACAAAAGGTAGTTATGCTGGCCAGTCGTTATCAAGTGGGTAAATGGGATCAGCCTCAGGTGAATATTGGCCCTATGGTTAACCCAACACAGCATCAAAAAGTACTGCAGCAGTTGCAAGATGCTAAAGCCAAAGGCGGGGTATTTTTACTGGGCAGTGATAATTATCCGTTACCCTTTATTCAGCCAACCGTGGTGAGCGGGATAACGCCAGATATGTTACTTGAGCACGAAGAAACCTTTGGCCCAGTGGTGGCAATAAGTCGCTTTAAGCAAATAGATGAAGCAATCAGTCGCGCGAATGACAGTCATTATGGATTAGGCGCTGTGGTATTTGGCGGCCAGGGCGCAAAAGCGGTAGCAGAGCAGCTTGAGGCCGGAATGGTTGGCGTTAATCAAGGTGCGGGCGCAGGCAACGCGCCGTGGGTTGGTGCTAAGCACAGTGGTTTGGGCTTTCATGGCACCGCCGCTGGTCATCGCCAATTTGCCCAGGTACGAGTAATGAGTTACTAGTTACTAGTTTTTGTTTTCTGGTTTTTTATTTTTGGTTTAAAGGTGTAAATAGATGAGCACATCGAGTGTAAATTCAGATTATTTTGTCGTGGCACATGAACCCGGAGCAGAGCATCCAGCACTGCCGACCTGGGCGAATCATCAGGCCAATGTTGCTAAACTTAACGACACGTCCTTAACACAGCCGAGTAAGAAAATGTTAGCCGAAGTACCGGGCGCATTTCAATTACTTAATGTGCTGTCGGCAGATGAGTGTCAGCGGTTAATTGCGGTTAGTGAGTCAATGGGGTTTTTACCGGATGCTGCGGTATCTCTACCTAGAAATGTGAGACACAACGATAGCTTAACCTGGGTGGTTGATAACGCTACTGAACAAGTTATTTGGAATAGAATTAAGCACTTAATGGACGATAATCTGGGCATTTTTGCCGGTAAAGCGGCGTTAGGGTTAAATAACCGTTTTCGATTTTACCGTTATAACGAAGGGGATTATTTTAAGCCTCATTCCGACGGCTCCTGGCCTGGTAGCCAAGTTATAAACGGTAAATTAGTTCGAGATGCTTTTGGTGACAGGTACAGCCAATTGACCTTTTTAATCTTACTAACAGAAGACTTTGAAGGCGGTGCAACCCGCTTTTTAGTCAATGCCGATAATCCACAATTACCAGCCAAGCGTGGTGATAATGTTAAGACAGTAGATATACGAACCCCAGCGGGCAGTGTTATTTGTTTTCCACATGGAATGCATCCGCTACATTGTATTCACAGTTCTGAGCCCATTTATAAAGGGGTAAAATATATTATCCGTACCGATGTGCTGTTTGAGTTATAAATGCTTTTAAGGGTTAGCTTAGCTATACGATCATAAGAAATTGGATAGAAATTTAAGCCTGTCCTGAACGGCAACAACGCAATAGTTTGATATGTTATCTGAGGATCAATGTCATTTTTTGATAGTAAGTGTATTACTTTTAAACGCTCATTTGGACAAAAGCGGGTTGGAAGGTTTTTTTTATAAAAATGTAATCAGATCCAATTAAATTCTCATAGGTTTGAGATTGACTACAAGTGCAGATGATCCAGCGAGACGCCGCAAGCACCTCCATGTGGGCTTAACCAAAACATCCTTGTTTTGGATACTCGCTGGCTCATCTGCACCCGCATTATTATCTCTTCGATTTAGCTTTATTGATGGCTGTGGTAACACAAGAGCTAACTCGGAACTGGACACTTCCGAGTTAAAGCTTTAACCCTAACTCTTCAGTTTCGGATAAATATTTCTATGGGTTAACGCCGCGCTCTGCGGCAAATTAGGAGCGCAGCAAGTTATTTAGCTTGTGCAGCAACTTGTTAGTTGCGCCTTTAATCGGATTATATCTGTTTATATATGTGTACATTATAATTTGCCAAAACTGCCTAAGCTCTTTCTCTTATCTTCATCATAAAACTCAGACAAATATCCATTTAACGAATGCGCAACTGAACCAATAACGCCTTTATCCGTAGATATAAAGCCAATAGGCACAGGTACACGATAACTCTCAGGTAAGCTCAAGTAATATGTTACAGCCACAAGCCTATCTTTAAGCAACACAACCTCTACATCACCGTTTAGGTAACCCTCCACATATCCATGCAGGTTATTTTTAATATCCGCTAAATTATGTAACCAATCATTCTTTTCTCTAGAGCTATATTCGTCTGATAAAGGTACCATGACTTTAAAATCGTACACTCTTTTAGATTTCTTACCGCTTGTCTTACTCCCAGTCACAAGCTCAGTAAGACAAGAATTGATACGATCACTTTTACCCCAGAACGGGTTACTTGGGACTAACAATTTCATATCCACTACATCATCTTGGTGCTGTGCGATAATAGCTTTCTTCTCTTTTTCAAATAATTCAGAAAATTTTGGCCAATTTTCAGGACTATATAAACCTCCAACAAATGGAATATACCTTCCTTTATTGACATACTCTCCGGCTTTTAACTGAATAAATTCATCCACTTTAAAAGCACTGGCACTGAATAGCTTTTGTGTATTCCTGTCTTTTAATGTTTCTATGGCACCTAGAATCTCTATATGGTTATTTCTTCTAGATTGAGCATTAATCTCAGATGCGATCAACTCCAAAGCTTCAGAAGAGTCCTTAAGGCCCTCGATATCATTTGTGTCAACCGCTTTACCATCGACATCCATTTCAAATGCTAATTTTATGCGATAGGGCTCGCTTCCAATTTGATTTAGCGACTCCACTTTATAGATATTTGGCTTACCACCTTCTTTATCTTTTACATGATCCATGTAGCCATCTTCAATTAGGTCTTGGAAGTGCCTTTGAAAGGCCATAGAGACCAGTCTATCTCTGTTAGCCACTTTGCTACTGGCCACATCTAGTTTAAAACCCTGAGTCCATAATCTTCCTAGACGTTTATTTTGCGTAGAAACACAGGTTAAGGACGTTAATTCAAAGCCTAGCGTTGCGCCGGTAGAGCGCAACTCACTTACATTTAAAGTACTCCCTAACGTTTCAAAGTAACCTTCGCTTTTTTCAGTCAGGAGAACTTGATCACGATCGTTGTACTTAAGCTCTTCTCTCTTTATTAAATCAGAGATAGCTTCTTTGGTTTCTCGCTCATTTAATCCAAAATAGCGAGCAATATGATTTGGCGAGATAGCCCCTAGCTGTGCTAGTCTAAGGATATACTCCCTTATAAAGGGCAGCCCCTGTTTGGTGGCATACGAAAACTTAATATTGTAACGATAGCTTGGCAATATAAAGTCAATTTCATTAAAGGTGATTTTCAGGTTGCTCATTTTACTTTTTCACCTCTTTGAAATTTTCCGCATTAATCAAACTGTAATTGCTTGGTTCTTTTAACCTTCTCTGCTCGATATAGTCAAATACTTTACCCAGCGGCAACTCTTGGTTTTTACCTTTCCACATTTCACTATTGCCCACTATTACCAGCCTATCCATCGCCCGTGAAAGACCCACATTAATACGATTTGGCGACCGTAAAAAACCTGGACTTTGGTGAGTGTCGCTACGCGTAATTGATAAAATAACAATTCTATTCTCTTTACCTTGATAGCTATCAACAGTATCAATACGTATCAATGATTTAAACTGCTCACTCCAGGTCTGCTCTGCCACTTTCCGACGCAAACGTTTCTTTTGCTCGGCATACATACAAATAATACCAATGGGCAATTCGCCTTTATCTTTATTCATTTGTAAAGCTAAAGACTCAACTTGATCATCTTTCTGAGCAATTCCAGATAATAGCTTAATAATCACATTAACTTCCGTGGCATTGGCAATACTGCTGCCTTTACCATCTTTATCATGATTAGCTCTTTTACCAAACGCAGCTGTATCTAACCAGGTTGTATAAGCTTTTATGCCATTAGGCAGAGACTGGTAAACATCTGGTATTTCCCTAAATCCTGTTACAAGTTCACCTTGATAAAAGCAATCAGATACCATGTTACTTATGGGCTCAACCATTCGATACTGGGTAAGTAATTTAGCACCGGCCAATTTGCCATAATGTGATTCAAAAGCTCTTTCAAAATCGGATTGTACTAATTCGTCTAGATCGACCTCATCTGAATATACGCCCAGTTTTTTTGCCAAGGCCTTTTTATGAGGTTTGGTATATAATGGCGGTAGTTGGTGATGATCACCGACCAATAATATTCGCTTACCAGCTTGCATGGCGATGGCTAACTCACTAGAGATGGAACGGGCAGCTTCATCGATAATAACCCAGTCATATTGATTTTCTGCAATACCAATGTGGCGCTGGCCAATCCCCACACAAGTGCCCGTTACTAACTGCCTAGAACGTGCAAAGAACTCATCATAGTTAACACGTCCGCTCTCTAATACCTCAAGCATATCTCTTGAAATTTTACAAAGTACTTTTGCACGCTTACTTTCTTTAGGTTGTATGGCATAAGCAGCCTCTAAAGCAGCCCATAATGTCGATGATATACCAGCCAAATTATCCGCTTTAAGCTGAATTTCAAATTGATTCAGTATTCTATCCTTAAGATTTGAGAACAGTTCTTTAAATTGCTTTTTCAATCCTTCAATATCATCTTCATGAGTACCTTCTTTCTCAATAGACTTTTGAAACCCGAGAAGCGTATCTATTTGCCTAATGATTAGCAGCTCTAACTCACAAGCCTCACTCAAAAATGCCTTATCAAGACCTAACGACTGGCTTAAAGAAGAAACACGCTCTTTAGATTCGGCGACAAATAGAGCCCGACGCTCATCCACCAAAGCCTGCGAATAAACATCTTTTAACCCATCAGATACAGAACTTTCTTTATTGCTAAACCTCACAACGTCTAACGGGGTGTTTAATCGCAAGCAGTGTTTACGAATTCGTCCTGCTGCAGTATTAACAGCCTCATGTGATTGGCTCACTAACAGAATTCTTTCAGCCCCTTGTTTTTCAATTAAATAATGAACAAAAGCTGCAATAAATTCTGTTTTACCCGTGCCAGGAGGGCCTTGTAACAAAGATACCGGGCCAGTTCTCAGCAACTGCCGAAATGCCAACCTTTGTTGCTCATTTAAGCTTATCAAATTGCCTTTATCATCTTCACGGTCATAGCGTTCAAAGTCACTGTCTGTGACCGTAATTTCATATGAAATAGGGTCTCTATCAGAAGTGGGCTCAAAGTAATCAACCAAGTCAGGTATGGTTGACTCACTGGCCAGAATTTTTTCTAACGCACCTTTTCGTTTTTCATAAGACGCTTTATCTTGCTTGGTTCTGAAGAATACCTCTTCCGACTCTTTAAGGTGCTTTGCAGAACTTCTTATTTTATGCAAACGTACTTCAGTTAGATCTGATTTTTTAAGGTTAACAACCCCCAAAACCTTTTCATCGTCCCCCTTGCGTTGAACCGCTTCAATCACATCATTCCTATTAAATTTAGATAATGGGTCATGTTCAGATTCATGATTTAAGATAATTTCATCATCATGGTCAGGGACGGCTTCAGCCTCTGTAGCCAGCTCGATATATGGATATGATTCCGTTTCTGTTTTTAAAATGTTACGCCATAAATCACGGGTTGATATATCGACAGGCTTAATAATTGGATCATTCGTTGATGCTGTTTCAGACTCTGGGCTAGCTTCTACCTGAGAATTTTCTGCTACAACCGATTCAAAAAGAGAAATGGCACGTCTAAACTCAGCTCGTTGACGTAAATCTCTGTTTAGGGCGTCAATATTTGGAGAATAATCACAATGAATTCTTAATCCATAAGGTAACTCTAATTTACTTTTCTCCCTATATTTCGGACTAACATCTGCTCTAGAGGTTGGCTTCAACCCAAACTTTAATTCTTTCTCATATTTGGCATAAAAGAACCGAACACTACCGCCAATGCCATAAATTTCCACAATCAGATTATCGGTGTTTTGATTGCTTGATTGAATATCAACATACAACGAACCATTTTCTGGAAATATTTCTAATGTAGTAAAGATCTCATCATTTTTAGGCCTAAGGGTTACATTAATAAATTCAATATCCGAATCACTACCATTTAAGGCATCTTTAAAGCGCTCTAAGCTCTTAAATCCGTATTCAACATCATTCAGCTCAACCTGAATTACATCGCTTATATCCTGCATATCAGCGCTTGGCTTGCCCCACTCTAGGCCAAGCAACTCAGCACTCATTCGCATCACTGCAAAATTATCTCTTTCATATGCGGTACAGCCGTCAATATTGTCTGGACTATAAGTGTGGTTTTTAACTTCACTCCCATCAAGGCAGAAATCAGGAATATCAATCAATGTAACGGTTTCAGTTTCCACATTAACAATCACATTGTCAGGGTGAATATCACCATGAGGGATATGCAATGTGTGCAGATGCTCAACCGCCTGAATCAATTTATGAACCAGAGGTAAGTTTTTCTCACCTGGTTCAATATCGCCCCAAGCAGGGCCTTCAATGTAGTCAGATACAATGAATAACTCAGAGCTCTTGGTGGCGAGGCCAAATTCGAAAATAGTCGGTAAATAAGGTGGCGCAATAGATTTAAGTTTTGCTACACGTTGTAAGAAATGTAATAGGTCATAACCTAAACGAGCGCTGCAGTCTGTTACAGAAACATTCAGCCAAGCTTTAACCAAATTACCGTTAGAAAGATAAACTTCCTTCTCATCTGTTTCTTTTAAAAACTCATCATCATCTTCTGGGTATTGACGAGAAAGTTTGATAGATCGCTTGTAAGCATCTAACTCTGCCTCATCAAAATCCAAATTTATCTCTGTTTTGGGTTCGGCTTGCTTAAAAGCATCAAACATCTCTACAGCGTTATTGTAACCTTGACTCAACCCCTTCTTAATAACATTAGAATACCAATGGTTCTCGCTTTTAACCTCGTTGTTAAAAACCTCTAAACCTTTAGGAGATATTTGCTCAGCATTGATAACATGCCATGCCATGACAGCCAGTGAATATACGTCTATTTGATAAGGGGTGGTCTTGTCATTGACTTGCATGCCATAGGGGGTACTGCCAGATATTGACAAAAGGTCCCTGAAATCCCCAACCGTACCTTGTGGCTGGTGATAGGCTGATATAAAGCTAGATATGGCCACATCTTTACTGGGTGACAGCCAAATGCTGTGATTTCCTAAATCACGGTGGGCCACCTTTGTTTCATGCAAGCTAGCAAATTTACTAATAAGTAAAGTGACTAGCTTAATGCGATCCGCTTCAGCAAACCCGCCCACAAACTTACCGACAAACTCATTAAAACGAACATGGTTGGGTTTAAGTTCATATAGTTCTGAATACTGGGTTGATACTTGTTCTTTTTGGATAGCTACCAGTGAGTTCAAACAGTGATTATATAGATCAAGGTTATTGTTTTTTATATAGCTTAGAACTTCTCGCTCACGGGATACAATCTCATGCTGCCCATCTTGCGTTTTAGCCTTACTGCCTGCAACCTTGTTAAAATTCCACAAGCGCAAAAGTGCTGTATCTTTACTGGTGGTTTCAGATACGGCTTCGAATTCCTGATAAATTTCATCAGGATGAGTAAAAATTAATTCTTTAGATGTGTAGCCATTAACGCTTACTTGCTTAGGAGGCACGGTATTTCTATCAAACAGCTCATCAAAAATATGAAAGTCTTGATTCAAAACCTTGGAGTCCGGGTGCGGTTTAAATAGCTTATTAAAGGCATGTTCATTTTTAAGTTTTAAGAAGTCACTAAGCGACATGGTATGTTCAGCTTGATCTTCTTTTAAGCTACTAAAATCAGCATTACCAGTCATCACCACTAAAAAGTGAATAAAAGGTTTACGCCCCCCATTAGTAAACTTGCCTTTGAACTTATCAAGCTTTCGATCAAGAAGGTATTTCTTATTCCGCGTCACTTCAACAGGAGATTTCCCCATGTCTTTATTGCCTAAAAACCACTTATTACCCTGGCAAGTTATATTGCCGTGATTCCAGTCTTTAAGTTCAACAATAATAAAATTGCAGTGAGTGACAATCACTAAATCAAATTCACCTTCTTTACCATTTTCAACCAAACGAAAGCCAGCATATCCCTTCCAAGGGAACATACTGTCTTTTACTGGTAATTTTTTTGGTGCGTTGGGTTTCAAACCACTTAACTGATCAGCAATCGATCCACCTTTCATGGGTTTCTTTGATTCTAACTTCGCAGGTTGCACAGAGTCTTTTTTGACAGTCTTTTCTTCAAAGTGCTTTTCAATTTTTTCAATGGCTTCTACTTCGTGGGATAGAAGCCCGCCTTCCCATAGCTCAATTTTCATATATTTCTACTTTAATTTATTCTTTAATCTTCCATCTCGCCTTGTTAGTGAGACCAAGGTGGCATAATTTGCTTTCTGCATACCCACTACGGGAACTATAAAAATTGTACTGGTGTTTTAGAATCCAACAACCCATCCTTTTCCTTGAAACAAAAGAACAACAACACGAGCAATGTACAAATCGCGATTACAAACATTCTAATTCCTTTTAAATAAGCCTTGGGGCAGTCGCTGTGTTCGGTAAATACAAGACCAAGTGATAGAGCCAGTATGCACCTTGTGACATTACGAAAACTAGGTCAACAATATTGCTCACAAATCACGATGTTTCTGCCTGTGTGACAATCTTTGGGGCATAAATGGGTTAACCACCTAGCCAATTTGGGGGCAAAATCCTGTAATACATCACCATCCTCGCTAGGAACTTATACGAGGTTAATTATGATTTTCCAAGATAAGGATACAAAAATTCACTAACTTCTTTTGAAGCGACACCGATATCCACTATTATGCCCTCTTTCTTTAGAGCATAAAGACCCTTTCCATTGTTCCTTTCATCAGGATCTAGGATAGCAACTACAACTCTCTTAATTCCTGATTTAATGATTACAGAAGAACATGCCGGAGTTCTGCCAACAAATGAACATGGCTCAAGAGTGACATATGCAGTCACTTCTTCCATAGGGCCATCATAAGCACTAATCGCTTCAACCTCAGCATGGTTGCCACCAATTCTTTGTGTGAATCCTTCGGCAATGACTTGCCCGCCTAGAACGAGAACGCAACCTACTGGAGGATTTGGTTGGCACTCAGGCAGAGCAGCCCGAGATACCTCCAATGCTTTAAGCATAAATGCCTTATCTAGATCCATCTAAAGTATCCTTTTAAACTTTTGGTATACATTAACAAATCTATGCCAAAAGTGGTGTAATAAAGTTGAGTTCACTAAAGAATCAAACAAGGAATGGGGCAAAAGTGAGTTAGTGTTTTTGAAATAATCTTATGTACTCACTCTTTTAAACTTGCCGATTAAGTCAATACTCGAAAGGTTCATTATGGTGATTTGCGAGCCGACCATCCGACCCAGGGATGGGTCGGCTGAGCTACAAGGACGTACTTGCTGCGTGTCGGTGAGTAAATGCCATACTGAAACTATAAAGATAAACTTCACGATACATTCTTTACTATGAGAGAAGTTTCATGTTCATAGTGGCCGTAGGCCATATTCCAAACAAACCTTGAGGCAAAACCAAGTCAGTGTTTTAAAATAACCTTATTTTACTCAATCTTTAAAACCTGCAAGTTGAGAAACTACAGGAAAGATTCATCATGGTGATTTGCGAGCCGACCATCCGACCCAGGGATGGGTCGGCTGAGCTACAGGGACTTTTTTATTTCGAAAGAATGCTACTTGTTGGCGAGTAAATGCCATGCTGGAGCTATATAGATAAACTTCACGATACTTTCTTTACAACGAGCGAAGCTCCTTGTTCATAGTGTAGTGGCCGCAGGCCATACACCTAATCTAACACTGATGCATAAATGTGTTAGCCCTAACTCGTTTCTCCACAAAAAACGCCAATAATTATCAAACGATATTATAAATACACTAGCCTTGGCTTAGGGTTAGCTTAGCTTTAGCACTAAGCTAATCCGTTTGATTTTAAACCACATTAATTAGCTGACTGGGGTACTGGCGCAAGTGCGTTGCGTGAAGTGGTTGTGGTAATCGCCCAAATACTGTCTGGCTCACCATGATAAGCCCTGTGTTTAGCTTTTTTAGCTGCGCTGAAAAATACGATTGCGAATATAAAAGCGATGACATCCACAATGGCGGTATTACCATCAAATGCTAAGGTGGCTGTCGATAGTGTTGAGAACAAAATCGATGTTAGCGGAATCAACAGACAAGCTGCAGCCAACACATACAGTAAGTGAATAGCAGCAAGTGCCGCACCACGATAAAAGCTATAGCCAAGTGCAATAAAAAAGAGACTGTAATAACAGCCTAAGTAGTAATTGTTAATTGGTAATGATAATAAATACATCCATTTACTTGCTAGCATTGTAATAGCAACACCTAGCATTGAGCCAACACAAACTCCAATCGTTAATGATGACATTATGCGAATCGAACGTGATTGAATTGCTTGTTTTTGCCTGCGTTTTTCAAGCCAAAGTAAGTTGCCACTGTAAAATAAGAATGCGCCCATTAATCCCAATGCAAAATACATCCAGCGTCCATAATTGCCCGCATAATTACCAAAATGCAATGACACAAAACTATTGACCATAGGGCCGAATATACCATCTTCTGGCTGGCTTATTGAGGTATAACCTTGCTCTAGAGTATAAGGGTGAAGATACAGTACATCGGAATATGCTCCACGTTGTATTCTGCCAGATGATGCCAACTGTATTGCTAAAGTAGGCGATGTTGAAGATAGTTTGCTGAATTCTAAGCGGCTAACCTGGTGTTCTGGTGCTATTGCGTTAGCTTTATTAATGTAGGTTTCAATAGAATGTAACTCATTAATAGGATAAGTTATTTCACTTTTTTCTTGCTGTGCAAATAAAGGCTTGTCGCCATATACCACACTTAACCCACCATAGAATGGATCATGAAATGCAAACACAAATGCTGTCCATGCAATGATGATATGAAAAGGTAAACTCAGCACACCGACGACGTTGTGACTATCAAGCCAGAAACGTTTATTGCCCTTATGGGTTCGAAGCGCTAATAAGTACTTTACCAGCGTCGGTAATAAGATGATCACCCCAGAAAGTAGCGCAATAAAATACAAGCCGGCGGCAACGCCTAGTATTAGCACCCCAATATCTTCATGGCCTAATGTACCTGGAATTCCTGCGGTACGATGGAGCTTGTCAATTAACGCCCCGAGCTTATTTTGATCACTTACCTGAGTGACTAAATTATTATTTTGATCAAAAGCAGCATGTTTAAGTTCATCGTCCAGTCTAAGGCCTCTACCGCCACCTTTTTCATACCAAGATAGTGACGATGCATCCTGTTCAAGGTTAACAATAAATCCTTCACTTACCTCAGGAAATTCTTCCATAGCCTGCGTAATTAAATTGTCTAACTCAATCGCTGGCGTATGATTTAAGTAGGCTGAGCTGGGGGTAGCCCACTGGGTTATTTGGGGTTTGAACAGCGTTAATGACCCGGCATAAAAAGCAATAAACAGCACTAGTCCAGTTGTAATGCCTGTCCAGGTATGAATTGATTGGTAAGTTCGCAATATGTCTGAGCGAATTTTCATTGTAACCACCATAAGCTCGCCAATATGAAATAGACGATAAGGTTAATAAACAGCATGTTGAAAAATGCGCTGCGTGCGGATTTAAAAAGATAAATAAGTGCCAAAATAGGTAACCAAATCAAACTGATTAACCACATATTAAGTTGCACTTTCATCGGCGCATCAATGCCGCCAGGCCCAAACCAAGCAAAAATAGCGATAATGCCGTAGCTCAGTAATAACCCCAGCACTATGGCGATAATGGTTTTTGACCACCAGTGTGGCTGAATTCGATTTTCAACGGTTAAGCGTGTCATCAGTGACGCCCCTTTGGGGATAAAAGTGTTAAGAAGGGGAGGCTAATCATTAGGGTGATGATGGTAAAACACCAGGTAAACAATGCCGCTGTGGGACTTAATATTTGCAACCAGCCATAAAGTGACACAAACAAAGCGCCAACGCCGCAAATAGCGTATGCCATTGGTAAGTTATGTTTCAGTAATCGCTGATGTTTACTAGAAATATAGCAAAGCGTCACGCCGGATATGCTTAGCGCGATAACAAGGATTTGAATAAGTAACACCTAAGAATTTCCATTTCATCATTTTATATATGCCGATATTAATATAAACGCAAATCATTCGCAATTAGATTTGTTATGGTGTGTGATTGGTGTCTGTGGTTCTATGTGTATGTGCGAAGTTAAGCCACCTAAGGGGCATTCTTTATCATCATTGAGGATTAATTACACAAATCTGCTTGTGACGAACTCCCATTAATTTAGCAATATTACCAATAAAAACAGTGGTTTTATTTGAACCTCTGTGTAAAGTCAGTTAGTGTCTAGCCAACTGCAAATAAGCGAGTCTTACTAGCCATTTTCAAGCTAACAGGGTGTAAATATGTAAGCCAACTTAGTGGTAGGGCTAGTTGCTAAATTATTGATAAGTAATTTAAAGGTTTAAGGTTTTTAATATAAACAATTCGATAAGGAGTTTTACATGAGCGAAAAAATGAATCCGTCAGCGTTAAATGCATTGAAAATTGCTTTTACCTATATGCCAAAGTCAATTGAAGTCACTAAATATGAATATGGTGATGATTACCAAAAAATATTAGATCACATTGAAACAGTAAGGGAGACTTTACTGATAAATGATGTTGATCCTGAAGAAGTTTATGGTGATATAAATCCTGAAAGCACACCTAATTCATCCTATTGATTAAGTGATGCTGATTGTTGTCATATCACGATTATTGGCTGCATTCAGCTTGTTTTATTTAAGCAACATGGCTGCACATCGTGGTACGCCATTTTTCTATCAAGTAACCTGTATGCCAGATAATGCCCCCTGTTTTATGGTTAACATTTGGAGTGTAATTATTAACTCATTTTATTGAGAAATGGGCTAAAAGTTATCTATTCAGCCATCAGCCATCAGCCATCAGCAACTCAGAATCTTATCGGATCGACATCATTTCGCCTTAATAATCCTTATGTTTTATGAAGTATAAGTGTCCGTTCGGACACTTCCTTAATAACCGGACAGTTATCAACCCTGTCCGCGGACACTTTTAGACTGTCCTGTTATCTTTTTAAATGGCTATCATTATGAAAATTAACAATAAATAATAATTGGCATGGCTTGTGCTTTGTCTTGGTATATATGTGAAAGGTGTGTTGTTCGCACCGACCGAGGAACCAAGATGATTAAAGATACCAGCAGCCAAGATACGGTTATAACACCTAAGTTAGGTCGTAAACTGCGTTTACCTTTGATAATAGGTGGCGGTGCAATATTGATGAGTGCATTAGTGTGGGCGAGTTTAGGCCAAGACAGTTCAGTGCGATCAGTTGATGGTGCCGATTTACGTTTAGCAACCCTGACCCGTGGCACCTTGGTGCGCGATATTGCCACTACAGGGAAAATTGTGGCTGCTAACGCGCCGATTTTATACAGCACTGAGGAAGGTGTGGTGACGCTATTAAGTCAGCCTGGCGATGAAGTGGAACTTGGGCAAGTAGTGGCCAAGATTGACAGCCCACGTTTACAAAGTGAACTGCAACAACAGCAGTCATTACTTGAAGGTATGCAGGGCAGTTTAGAGCGTGCCAAATTAGATGCTCGTCGTGAGCAATTACGCGTTAGCCAGATTTTAGACATGGCCAAGGTAGATTTAGAAGCCGCGGATCGTGAAAGCCGTCGTGGTGATCAATTAATTGAATCGAGTTTGATCAGCAAAATTGATTTTGAAAAAAGCAAAGATGATTTGCACAAAGCCAAATTGCTACACAAACACGCTCAGCAAGAAGTCGATTTAATGCGCGACACACTGACCTTCGAAATTAAAAATCGCACCCTTGAGGTAGATCGCCAAGATTTAGTGGTCAGTGAGTTAACTCGCCAGGCAAATGCCCTCAATATCATCGCTCCTGTTAGCGGCATTATCGGTAATTGGCTGGTGGAGCAAAAAGCGCGTATTGCAGCTAGCCAGCCAATATTAACCGTAGTCGATTTAACCGCCTTTGAAGCCGAACTTGCCGTGCCGGAATCTTATGCCGATGAGCTTGGGCTAGGTATGGATGTTGAGTTGAGTTTTGGCAGCGTCAATGTGGTGGGGCAGTTGTCGTCAATATCGCCTGAAGTACGTAACCGTGAAGTCACTGCCAGAGTGCGCTTTGCTGACAGTAATACCTTGTCTTTACGTCAAAATCAGCGTTTGTCAGCCCGAGTATTATTAGAAAATAGGCCCAATGTGTTGATGGTCAAGCGTGGTGATTTTCTTAACCTTGGCGGTGAAGTGGCCTACCAAGTGAGCGAGTCTATTGCGCAGCAAAAAACAGTCAAACTTGGTGTGCGCAGTATGAGCCAGGTTGAAGTGCTTGACGGTGGTGAAGAAGGTGAGGTGTGGGTGATATCAGGCACTGAAAGCTTTAAAAATCAGCCTAAAATTCAGATCAGATAAGCTAATTACTAAAAATTTAACGAGTAAGGGGATCCCATGTCAGTCATACAACGCAAACAGCTTATTGAACTAGCCGCTTTATTTCTTTTGGTCGTGGCAGTGATTTATCGAATTGATAATCATACTGACTGGTTATCGGTAAGTTTGCACTTAATTGATATGGGCAGCCATTTATCGACTCAACTCTTAGGTGATAGTCACACGGTCAGTATCGATATTGCTATCAGCTCACTTGCCCAAATTAAATTGCTGCTTTAAGTCTTTTTTACGCCAGCAGAATAGATGTCGACAGAATTTGAATTAACCGTATTTACATCAACAGTATTGCTCTTAAGCGCCATCAATACTGAGGTGTTACAACCGATTAAAATAAGGAAAGCCAGTATGTTATCCATGAAAAATATCAGTAAAGTATTTAAAACCGATTTAGTTGAAACCCATGCCCTGCGTGACTTTAACCTTGAAGTACAAGAGGGCGAATTTGTGGCGGTAACCGGTCCCTCTGGTTCAGGTAAAACCACCTTTTTGAATATTGCCGGTTTACTTGAAGGTTTTACCTCTGGCGAGTTCAGCCTTGATGGCGTTAATGTGTCGAATTTAAGTGACAACAATAGCGCCAAAGTACGCAATGAAAAAATTGGTTTTATCTTTCAGGGATTCAACCTTATCCCTGATCTTAACTTGGCCGAAAACGTCGAAGTACCGCTGCGTTATCGCGGTATGAAAGCGAGTGAGCGTAAGCGCCGAGTTGAATCAGCATTAGAACAAGTGGGTTTAGGTGCACGGATGAAGCATTTACCGACCCAGTTGTCTGGCGGGCAGCAGCAAAGGGTGGCAATAGCACGTGCCTTAGCAGGCGAGCCAAGATTTTTACTCGCCGATGAGCCAACAGGTAACCTAGACAGCTTAATGGCGCGTCAAGTGATGGAACTACTTGAAAATATCAATCAACAAGGCACCACCATTATTATGGTCACCCACGACCCAGAACTTGCCCGCCGTGCCCAGCGCAATATTCAAATTGTTGATGGCCAAGTGTGTGACTTTTCTATGTACCAACAAGCTGCTACGGGCACGCGTTAATCGCATAAGGAGCGCATTATGTTTTTTTACTATTGTGATTTAGCATGGCGAAGTATTCGAAAAACACCGATGTTATCGATGTTAATGGTATTAGCGATTTCAATTGGTATTGGTATTACCATTACTACTTTAAACGTTTATAAAACCATGTCTTATAACCCGGCGGGCGAACGCAGCGAGATGATTAACTCGGTTCAGCTGTGGAGCCAAGGCTTAGATACTCGGGATGGTTTTATTTCAAGCATCACCTATATGGATGCGATGAACTTACGCAATAACACAGAATTGGGTTTAAAAGCGGCGACGTATCGTACCGGCTTAGCAATGCAGTCAGACAATCTTAAAATTGAACCCGTATTACAAGGCGTGCGGGTAACCGACAGAGACTTTTTTAGGATTTTTTCAGTACCATTTGTTTATGGTAGCTACTGGGATGCCAGCGTTGATTTACGCCCAGCTTATCAAGTGGTGATTAGTCAAAAATTAAACTTACGCTTTTTTGAAGGTAAAAACAGCGTAGGTAAAACCGTATTTTTAGATCGTAAACCTTATCAAATTGTTGGTGTGATTGATGACTGGAATCCGCAACCTAAATACTACGACCCACTTAATGGTGCTTTTAATGATGCTGAAGAGATATTCATTCCGTTCTCGTTAACAGGCCAAGAAGAATTTGATGTCTGGGGTAACACTAGCGGTTGGAAGTTCGAACCTATGATCACGTACAGCGACCGCTTAGCGTCAGAAAAAGTATGGATTCAATTTTGGACTGAACTGAACACCGATGAGCAGAAACAAAGCTTGTTAGGCTGGTTAACCCGTTATGTTGAGCAGCAAAGAGCACTCGGTCGCTTTACTGATACCGCTAAAATCCCTAGCGAATCAGTGCAAATTAGTGATATCGATAAATGGCTTGAAGATAACGATGTGGTACCCAAAGATAATAAAATATTGGTCGGTTTAAGCTTGCTGTTTTTAAGTGTTTGCTTGGTGAATATTCTCGGATTATTGCTAACCAAGTTTTTAAAGCGTGCCCCTGAAGTAGGTGTTCGTCGTGCCATTGGTGCTAGCCGCGGACAAATTTTTAGTCAGTACATGGTCGAGGTGGGCATAATTGGCTTTATTGGTGGTGTGATTGGTTTGTTGTGGGCTTGGGGATCGTTAACGGCGTTGCACAGTTACTTCTCAATGGATAAAAGTGTTACTGGGTTGGATGCCAGTATGTGGATTATTACGCCGTTAATTGCTATTTCAACCGCGGTATTGGCGGGTGTCTATCCAGCATGGGTAGTGTGTCGAACTAAGCCTAGTGTGTATTTAAAAGCCCAATAACGGATTAAATAAGGACTTCACCATGCTACATATCAAACCGATTTTATCCAGTTTAATGCGCAGTAAAAGTGCGCCAGTCTTATTGTTGTTACAGATTATTCTGTCTGTTGCGATTGTGGCCAATGCCAGCTTTATTATTAACGAGCGTTTGTCGCTAATGCAGCGCGAGTCTGGCTATTTAGAAGAGCAAATACTGACGTTCAGTGTGTACAATTTTGATCCGGCCATCGATAACATTAAGCAAAATGAAGTGGATCAACTCATTTTACGCGCCTTGCCGAATGTGATTGATGCCAGTTATAGCAATATGTTGCCGTTAAGCGGCAGTGGCTGGATGGATCGCTGGGTTGACAGCCCTAACGAAGATACCGCTAAAAGCACCCCAGGTTTTGCATTTTATTTAGGTAACGAGCATTTACTCAACGTGATGGGAGCAAAATTGATTGCCGGACGTAATTTTAGCGCTGACGAAATAAATACCAACTTAGATGACAGTGGCATGCTAGCGTTAGTGTCGCAGCCCTTAGCCAAAGCTTTTTGGGGCGATGAATCGCCATTAGGCAAAACCATGTATGCAGGCGATCAGACTGTCACGATTATAGGGGTAGTTGATAAGCTTCAAGGAGCTTGGGTCGACCATGAAAACTTTGAATACAGTGTGATCCAAAATATCGATTTTGGTGGTAGCAGTAGTAATAAAAGCTATATGGTTCGAGCCTTACCTGAGCACATTCCAGCGTTAGAAGAGGCGATTCGTAAAGCCTTGAATACTGAAAACCCTAATCGCGTATTGGATAACTTTCAAACCCTGACCGAGTTAAGAAGCCTGACTTACAGTAATCACCGTTTAATGGCGACAGTGTTGAGTATTATGGTGGTGTTATTGCTATTAATTACAGCACTAGGATTAACGGGTATGGTGATGTTTAATATTCAACGCCGCACCAAACAAATTGGTACTCGTCGTGCGCTAGGGGCAAATAAGCGCGATATTATTCAATATTTTATGGTTGAAAATTACCTGATTTGTATTGTCGGTGGCGTTATCGGCGGTATGTTAGCATTAGTGCTTGGACAGCAATTAATGTCACTTTATAGCTTGCCTATGGTGCCAGTGATTTATCCTATTATCTCTGTGATTGGTTTACTGGTTGTGACGACCTTTGCAGTAATAGTGCCGGCAGCTAAAGCCGCCAATATTTCACCCGCCATGGCAACGCGCAGCGTTTAATATGCAAAACGCCGCTTGTAGTTAACAATAGCGTGACAGTGAGGTCTTTTGTCATGTTATTGTTTATTGCCTTTTGTTTTAAATGTATTTTTGTATAAACAGACTTATGTGTAAACATGTTTTTGTATAGCAGCAACCTAATTGGACTCAAATAAACTTTAATGGATAATATTTTAATTGTTGATGACAACCATGCTATTTGTCAGGCACTTGAACTGATGATTGAGTTGCATGGCTATCAGGCTATTTTTTGTCACACGCCAGCAGCGGCTATCGAAATTGTTAC
Source organism: Shewanella sp. HL-SH4 (assembly GCF_051164845.1). NCBI lineage: Bacteria > Pseudomonadati > Pseudomonadota > Gammaproteobacteria > Alteromonadales > Shewanellaceae > Shewanella > Shewanella sp. HL-SH4. The sequence continues at coordinate 1,175,279 of NZ_CP195037.1, read as the reverse complement.
CAACAAAGAGATCAGCCTGGTTATTCAGGACATGAACTTTAGCCGTGACACCACCTCGGGTGAAGAGGGTAAACAACTGTTTTACGCATTGCGTCAGTTACAGCCTAATTTACCGATTATTTTAATGACGGCTTGGACTCAATTAGAAACCGCTGTCGAGTTGGTCAAAGCGGGCGCCGCCGATTACATGGGTAAACCTTGGGATGACGCCAAGCTGCTCAATAGTATTAGTAACCTCTTATCAATTTATCGGTTGTCTCAGCAAAACAGTCAATTAACACGAATCGACAGCGAACGTATGTCGGCCATTAATGGTGCTGATTTATGTGGCTTAGTGTTTGGCAGTGGCGCTATGCAGCGCTGTGTTGACTTGGCATTACAGGTGGCGCGCTCCGATGTGTCGGTAATGATCACTGGTCCCAATGGTGCGGGCAAAGACAAAATAGCCGATATTTTACAGGCCAACTCGCCATTAAAAGACAAACCCTTTATTAAGGTCAATATTGGCGCTTTACCAATGGACTTACTCGAAGCCGAATTGTTCGGCGCCGAAGCGGGTGCTTTTACCGGCGCAAATAAAACCCGTATCGGCCGTTTTGAAGCGGCCGACGGTGGCACGTTATTTTTAGATGAAATTGGTAATTTGCCATTATCTGGCCAAGTGAAACTATTGCGCGTGTTGCAAACCGGTGAGTTTGAACGTTTAGGTAGCCATCAAACCCGCAAAGTGAATGTGCGGGTGGTGAGTGCCACTAACGCTGATTTAGCCGACGATATAGCCCATGGGCGTTTTCGTGAAGATTTGTTTTACCGCTTAAATGTGATTGAACTGAATGTGCCGCCACTCAATCAGCGTCAAGATGATATTTTACCGCTAGTGAAACACTTTATAGGTGCGAATTTTAGCCTTGATAAGTCGACCCAACAGGCGTTACTTACACACAGTTGGTCGGGTAATGTGCGCGAATTGGAAAACGCCTGTAAACGGGCGGCGCTGTTAGCTAAATCAGCACTATTAACTATTGATGACTTTGGTTTGATGGCGATAGCTAATGGCGGCGCGGCTGCTCAGTATGACTTGGTGGTTGAAGATCATCTTAATCACCGTAAGCAAGATACTGATGATACTCAGTCGATTTTCGAACCCGACAAGCAACAGATAGAAGAGGCCTTAGTGCAATACAATGGCGTCATTGCCAGAGTCGCTAAATCCTTTGGCCTAAGCCGACAAGCCCTTTATCGTCGTATGGAAAAATACGGTCTTAGGGTGACTAAATAATGATGTTATCGCTACGTGCTAAATTGCTATTCAGTAACCTGCTAAGTTGTCTTTTGGCTTCGGTGTCAGGCGCTTTAGTGTGGTTTACATTGGGTGATGACACCTTATGGTTGGCCATTATTGTGATGCTGGCGGTGTGTTATTTTTGTAGCATGTGGCTTACCCGCAGATTGAGTGAAAGCCTGCAAGCACTTGAAATCGGCTTACTTAACTTCAAAGATAATGATTTTAGTGTGTCGCTGCATCCCTATGGCGAACCACAATTAGATGCTTTGGTGAGTTTATACAATCAAGCGTCAGCAAAACTGCGCAGCGAGCGACAATTTATTTATCAGCGTGAGTTAATGCTCGATAAAGTGATTCAAAACTCACCCAATGTGATGCTATTGATTGATGATAATCAACGGGTTATTTATGCTAATGGCGCCGCCAGACACTTATTTAATCACGGTGTAAAAGTAGAAGGCATGCTGTTATCTGAACTGATAATGATGTTGCCCGATGCGCTTAAAGCCGCATTAAACAGCGAGCAAGAAGGGCTGTTTTCGATGGGTGGCAACTCGGTTGACGGTGCTGATGATATGGGCACGGATGGTGATGTTGAAACTTGGCATATTTCCCGAGGTCGCTTTACCCAAAACAATCAACAGCATCATTTAATTTTACTAAAACAACTGACCAAAGAGCTCAATCGCCAAGAAGTGGCTGTGTGGAAAAAGGTGATACGCATTATCAGTCACGAGCTGAATAACTCAGTGGCTCCAATCGCCTCTATGGTCAACTCAGGTAAGTTTTTAACCCAACATTTAGATAACAGTAAGCTGCAATTAATTTTTGATACCATCGAGAATCGCACCACGCATTTAAGTCAGTTTATTTCCCATTATGCCGAGTTTGCAAAGCTGCCGCTGCCACAGAAACAGCTGATTGATTGGCCTAAAATGACTCTGCAGTTAGCACAGCAATACCCATTTAAGGTGTTGTCGTCTTTACCGCAAACGCCAATTAAACTTGATGCGGTTCAGTTAGAACAAGTGCTGATTAACTTACTGAAAAATGCCCATGAGTCTGGTTCAAGTGCAGAAAGCGTCGCGCTGATTTTTGAACAGATAACCCACCCAGTAGTGGGTTTATTAATAAAAGTGGAAGATGAAGGGAGTGGCATGTCTAGCGAGGTATTATCGCAAGCATTGTTGCCGTTTTACTCAACTAAGCAGTCTGGCACAGGCATTGGTTTGCCATTATGCCGCGAGATTATTGAAGCCCACGGTGGCCGAATTAGCATGCAAAACCGCTTAGAAGGCGGTTTAAGTGTCAAGGTTTGGTTACCTGTACATCTGAGTTAATATTTGATTTGTCAGCTCTAACGATGCTGTTAACTGTGCGTTGATATCAGAGTTTTAAAAATACTAATGTCTGATTATTGATAATATCGTTTGATAATTTAGAGCAATATTTTCCAAGATAGTTGAAGCTGTAAAACGTTTTGCCTATTGTTTGTTTGCTATTGTTAAGAAAAATCAACGTCGTGGCGCTTCGCCCACACCAGACCAAAGGGGCAAAACGCTTGCGCCCCTTTGGAAACCCTCAGCGCCCCAGACGAAAAATGCTGAAAAGCGCATAATTTTCGATGGGGATTGATCCAGCTTTAAACTCCGCTTGCAGTCTGCTTCGGCCATTGTCAAAAATCCCTAACGCTTCCGATAGGCCGTCCCTGGCCCAACGAAAGCTAGCCTGGCATCCATGCCAAGCTCACGGCCTTTTCTCGATGACCTCAATTCAAATTAGTACATCCTAGCTTTTTCTTATCGAATGGTTACGAATCAAGTCAAGTCAAATCGAAGAGACGAAAATATCTGGTGTAGATGAGTCAGCGAGTATCCAAAGCAAGGATGCTTTGTTTAAGCCCACATGGAAGTGCTTGCTGCGTCTAGCTGATAAGCCTGTGGCAGGCAATTGATTGGATTGAAGTCACGGACTTACTTAACCTACCCAATATAACTTGTATTAAAACATTGAATTAAAACTATAAAGTAGATTAAAGTATAAAAAAATCAAGGACACAGTTGGGGGAACCTCGAGGACAATCATCGAGCACGCCATTTAGGGAAGAAAAAGCCATTCAATAACATGCGCCTATAAACGACTCTAAAATGTTTACCCTGACCCTACTAATTACTGACCCCACTAATTTATTTAGAAAACTTCGGTTTGTTTTTGGGTTTTGGCAATGATTTATATTTTTATATCAATAGTATAGGGGGTATAGGATGCTATTAATCAATAAATTAAGCGACTGAAATTATTTGGCAAACCGTTTAATAAGTTATTATGTTTAATGTCAATCCACGGAGGGGGTCTAAACAATGGTTATGTTTTTTCTAGTAGTTACAGTTTTATTTATTATTCTTAGTACATTGTTGAAATTTAGACATGTTGCGTATGCATATGTGATTGGTAACATTATATTATTTATCTTTTTTGCAATTTCTGGCCAAGCTGGTGGATGGTTTGTTTTAATTTATCAAATCCCAGCCCTTGGACCTGCTTTTCTTGGCATATGTATCGGAACCCCCATCGGTTATAAAATTAGACCTATTATTGAGAGTAAACTATCAATTTTCGGTAATAAGTTAAGTGCGAGAATAACAAAAAAGCAAGCCTCTGGCTCAGCCTTAAATTTAAATGGCACACCTAGAACTTGTAGCAATGCTGAGAGTGAGGTTCTACTCGTAAAGGATAATATTCTAAATAAATAGTCGGTATATTAAATACAGCAAGAGACTATAGCGTTAACCCAACCTCACCAGACTGATCATAATGCGAATAGTAAGTTTAGCTATCAGATATTAACTCATTTCTGTCCAGTAACAAGTTAACTCTAGTGTTGCCGCAGCCATCACTGACGCTAAATCGAAGAGATAATAATGCGGGTGCAGATGAGCCAGCGAGTATTCAAAACAAGGATGTTTTGGTTGAGCCCACATGGACGTGCTTGCGGCGTCTCGTTGGATCATCTGTACCCGTAGTCAATCTCAAACCTATGAGGATTTAATTGGATCTGATTAAATTTTTATTAAAATGAAACCTTCCAACCCGCTTTTGTCCAAAAATGAGTTTGAAAGTGATCAAACCTTATTATCAAAAAATGACATTCGTCCTCGGATAATTTATAAAAACTATTGTGCTATTTATATAGCGACTTCAGCTAGGTACGGATTAAGAGCGTTCTAGAGCAGAGGAACTTACAAAGTGCTTTTGAATAAGGTTGTGGTTAATTGCTGTTGTGCTACTGTTAAAATCTTTTTGATAATACACATTAAAAACAGTGTTGTTGCTGGCAATTTAACAGTGCATTTTTTAATAAAATAACAACAAACTTAAAGGGAAAGCAGATGACGACTTTACTCGTATGTTTATTTATCGCGATGATGTTACCTTATTTAGCGAAAGTGCCAGTAGCCATGGCGATGTCTAAATTGGGTGGCTATGACAATGCCCATCCAAGGGCGCAGCAAGCAAAACTGACAGGCTTTGGCGCAAGAGCAATAGCAGGGCACCAAAATGCATTTGAATCATTATTGGTATTTGGCCTTGCGGTATTAACCGCAATAGCGACTAATCATGTCACCGACGTTGTGGCCATTTTAGCCATAGTGCATGTGGTTGCTCGAGTGGTTTATCATGCATTGTATTTATTAAATTATGGCACTTTACGGTCATTATCCTGGTTTGTTGCTATTGGCGCATCAATCGGAATTTTTGTTCAAGTGTTTTAAACTGAATGCTCTAAGCGGGGTGTTTTGAACGAAGCATGTTGAGCAGAGTATTTAGAAAAGATAATCGTACTTTTAAAAGCAGCTACTCAGCTGCTTTTTTATTGTATTTTAATCTATTAGACCTAGCCCAAAGGACTATTTTGACCTTTTTTACCTAGACATATGAGCTAAATTCCCCCGTTTTTGTCAAGCTAAGGATGACGATGTGTGGTCGATATTGTTAAGGTAACACTTCATATCTTAGGTGAAGGATTACCCATTAATGACACGTTGTTGTCACTCTTTTTATTCACTCATGACCAAGTGGAATTTGAGCTGTTTATTGTTATGTGCGTCGATGTTATTCGTTATACCTGTTGGTGCCAAAGAGTCAGATATTGAAATCAGTGGTTTAGTGATTGATCGTACCTTAACTCGCTTTGGTAAAGATTTCGGTTTTTATTATTCTGGTTATTGGCGTGACCTTCCCTTTACCCAAGGCTTTAATGTAACGCTTTATGAGACTGTATACCCTCAAGCCGGTACTTTGCTGACATTAGAAGTCAACGGCACACAAATATATCGAACCCATTTTGGGCGGCGTGCAGCACCGATTAAAGAACGCGCTGAGCAGGCGCTATTAATCACTATTGATTATATCGCTCAGGTAAGAGCCAGCGCGCTTACCAATGAAATAGCAGATCCATCAAACGGACTTTAGGATAAAAAATGAGAAACAGGATGTTTAAGCGGTTGTTGACGGTAAGTTTTAGCGCATTGTTAGTGGGTAATGTTATAGCCACAGAATTAGTTTATACCCCAGTTAACCCAAGTTTTGGTGGTTCGCCATTAAATGGATCTTTTTTACTCAACAAGGCTAACTCACAAAATGATAATCAATCACCATCTAGTGATAAAGATTTTGTTACGCGCTTTAAAGAGTCGTTAGAGCGAAATATTATTAACACCATTACCCGCGGTGTGGCTGATGGTGAAATTACTGATGGTATCTATGACACCGGAGATTTTAGAGTTGAAGTGGTTTCAACCGGAAATGGTGTCATGTTAACGATTACCAATTTACTTTCAGGTGAAGTGACTGTGATTGAAATGCCGACATATGGAGTATAATTTGATGAAAAAATTATTCTCTCTATCTTTGAATAGTGTGCTGTTTTTAGGCGTAGTCTCTGGCTGTAGTTTAGTGCCTAAACCGGATCTTAATTTAACCGAAGCACAAGTTAACCCTATCAGTGAAACCATGTTAGCGCTTCAAGCTCAATCAGGCCCTAAGTTTCCTATTCCTGTAGCGGTTTATTCATTTAGGGATCAAACCGGACAATATAAACCCCAAGCTAATGTGAGTTCTTTTTCAACCGCCGTCACCCAAGGGGCGACGTCAATGTTGATGCAAACTTTATTAGATTCTAGATGGTTTACTCCGGTTGAGCGCGAAGGCTTACAAAATTTATTAACTGAGCGCAAAATTAGTAATAAGCAAGGCGCTAAAGGCGATGATATGCCGAGCTTATCTAATGCACGTTTATTGTTAGAAGGTGGGATTATCAGTTATGAAACCAATACCAGCACTGGCGGTGCAGGCGTTGAATATTATGGCATTGGCGCCTCAGAGATGTACCGTGAAGACCAGGTGACCATTTATTTACGTGCGGTTGATGTACACAGCGGTAAAGTAATGATGTCGGTGTCGACCACTAAACGTGTGCTGTCACAGGAGATGCGTGCTGGATTGTTTCGCTATACCAGCTTAAACCGATTAGCCGAGGCTGAGGTCGGATTTACCACCAATGAGCCAGTACAGTTTTGTGTATTACAAGCGATTGAGTTAGCCGTAGCTGAAATGATTGCCAAAGGAATAAATCAAGGATATTGGCAAGCAGTTGAAGACGCAGATACCAATGCTGCTAGCATTGAAGTGAGTTAATTGAAGCGAGTTAATTGAGACGAGTTAATCGATGCTAAAAATGAGTTAACTGTTAATAAAAACACCTACAGGACGTAGGTGTTTTTTGTTTAGCAATTATTGCTGTGTATTATCGTCTTCAGTTAATACTTCCACTAATGATTTCTCAGCAGGGGATTCACCTTCAAGGCTATCAACATTTTGGGAAACACCTTCAAGATGTTCTACTCGCTCATAACCACGTTCGTTAAGTTGATCGTTAACACAATCTAGAAGAAATGGGGCGATTTCGTTATCAGGTAACAAGTCTTCTTGGGCTATTTCAGCACAAGCGGCTTTTAAAGAAGTAATATCTTTTGCCAAAGGCTGTGGTAAGGCGATTGCTGCATTGGTGACAAACATCAAACCAGAAAAAATCAAGGTGATTGCAGGGTACTTCATATTATGTCCTATTGAGATAGCACTTTATCGTTATGGATAAATCATAATCCAAGTTGACCGGTATGACTATAGTTCATACACCTTGAGATGAATATTTTGTGGTTATATTTTACTGCGTAAAAACGCCAATGCATCGTCTGGTAAGCCTTGCTTGCTTAAGTAGCTTTTGGCCTTGGCTAAGGTGATTAAAAATCCGCTGTCTGTTTCGGCTATACGATAAACCTCGGCCCATAAGATTGTTTGGTTAACATAGGCCGACTGTGTGTGTATGCCTTCTTCATTTAAGGTTAACGTGGCATTGTTATTGGCGGCCTTGCTCATCATTTGACGCCATAACCACCAGGTGCGTTTGAACTTGATACTTAATGCTTCAACCACACTTAGACCTATGAAAAAATATCCTAAGTAATAGATGTTTTTATTGGCAAGTTCGTTATCGCCCAAATTGGTGGACAACAAAATCCCTAGTCCAATCAGCGCGAAAATAGCTGTTTTAATAAAGTCCTTTGCCTTAATTGAAGGATCGACCGACGCATCATAGGTTTCGGCAAAATAGCGTTTATCGAGGGTAAATTCATGGCTAAAGGTTACTGGCTGAGTCATATATGGTGTTAGCTCTATTAAATTTTGGCTGGGCGATTATCTCACAATTTTACTGGGTTGGTATTAATGCAAAATGAAATTCCCGATAACCGCAATTATTAACGGCAATATGGTTATCGGGAATATGATTATCGGGAATATGATTACCGGAAAAATGACTACCGCTAATTTTAGGTGCAAATAACGGTTAATTAATCCCCGACCGTTTGATTAAGCAGTTCTGTTAGTTGTTGACGCTCCGCTTTATCAAGTTGTTGGCCCTGTGCATTAGACAATAGGAACACGTTATCTGCTCGCTCTCCCACGGTGCTGATATTTGCACTGTGAATAGTCAGTTCTTGTTTTCTAAATGCACTAGAGATTTGTTCCATAAACTCGCTGGTATCTAACGCTGATACATTCAGTACTGTGCGAGTCGATTGACGCGAGTATAAAAACTCAATGCTGAGTTGGTTTTCAAAACTTTTGTGGGTGCGTGGTTGACGTATTTTAGGCAGCTTAGCGTCATGGTCAAGTACGTTATAAAGCTTTTTAAGTACCTGTGCACGACGTGATTCACTAAAAATGGGCATGTCATCAAAATCTAACACTTTAAAGGATTCGACCACATAGCCGTCTTTGGTTTTAGATATTTGCGCTTGTTTAACTGAGATTTTTAATGTCGCTAAGGCATTAAATAGCTTAACAAATAATCCCGGTCTATCTTTGCTGTAGACAAACACGTCGCTGCAACCTTTGACCGTCACATTATCGATTAATATTAAGGTTTCAAACTGGCTGTCGTATTCTGGCTGTAACTGATGTTTGATTAACGCTTTGCTGTAGCGCGCAATATCATCGGATTCGGCATGACTGAAAAATGATAGCGGTAAACGTTTCCATAACGCTTTAATGGTGTCTACATCAACCCCGTCAGCTTGCAGTATTTGGGTTGCATCTTGTTTATGGTCGCGCACAATGGCGCGAAGTTGTTGCACATTTTCAAAGCCATTATGCAGTGCTTTTCGGGTAGCAAAATACAGTTCTTTTAACAGCGCAGCTTTCCAGTTATTCCACAGGTCGTCATTAGTGGCTTGAATATCGGCAATGGTTAAGCAATACAATGCATCTAAGCGTGTTTGGCTGCCGACTTCTTTGGCAAACCGGTTAATCACATCTGGGTCGTGAATATCCATACGTTGTGAGGTTATAGACATTAACAAATGGTGTTTAACTAGCCAGCATATTAAGCGCTCGTGGGACAGCTTTAAACCATGAAACTTGGCAAATAAGCTGGCATCTACCGCACCTAATATGCTGTGATCACCGCCACGTCCTTTGGCTAAATCATGGAATAATGCTGCAAACAGTAGTGATGATTTATTGGGCATTTTTTGATAAATATCAGCCGCAAGTTTGCGATCATTATCGATAGTGCCATTTTGACGATCAACGCCATAGCGATAGATGTTTTTTAGCAGTTTATGGGTATGCTCATCAACCGTATAAGCATGGAATAAATCAAACTGCATTTGCCCAACTACTTCACGCCATTGGGGTAGGTATGACGCTAAAATACCGTGCTGATGCATTAAGGTGATGGCCAGCCCCATACCTTCAGGGTGATTAAATATTTTTTTGAAGGTTTCACGGCACACTTGAAAGTCTTGTAAGTCGCCCATTAAACGACGACGAACTTGACGAAGTAGTCTTAAGGTTTCAGGGCTTATCCCAATAATTTGGTCATTATGAGTCGCTATCAATAAAAATAATGCCATGATTTGGGTGCGATCAATAAACACGTCTTCATCACGTACGTGAATGTGCTGATCAACAATTTCAAATTTGTCGTTAATTGGAATCACGTGTGACTGTGTATTAGGTGATATTTCACGGGCAAAATAAGCCATCAATAACTGATTTAATTCGCGAATGCGTTTCATGGCTCTAAAAATTTGGCGCATCATTTTTTCAATGGCAATATTGCCACCTTCGCCTAAAGGACTGCCCTCACCAAATCCCATTAGTTTGGCGACTTCTGCTTGATATTGAAGTAATAAACGGTTTTCAGAACGCCCAGCAGCTTGATGTAATGCAAAGCGTATTCTGAATAAAAAGTTTTGACACTCTAGTAATTCGGCATATTCATCATTTGTAAAAAATCCGCGTCTTCTTAATGTTAGCATATCGCCAACCCCAAAATGCTTACGCGCTACCCAGGTCAAGGTTTGTAAATCACGCATGCCACCAGGACTGGTTTTTAAATTGGGCTCAATACTGTAAGCCGTGCCCTGTGCTTTGGCGTGGCGCTGTTGTTGTTCGGTTAATTTAGCTTCAAAAAAGGTGTCGCTACGCCATAACTCATCACCATATAATGCGGTAAGTACCTTATGCTCGTGTTGTTTACTGCCAGTGATATGACGAATTTCTAATAAGCTGGTGGCAATAGTGACATCGTCCCTACAGGCTTGATAGGTGTCTTGTAAGGTGCGTACACCGTGGCCTAAATCTAAATTCAAATCCCATAGTTGGGTAAGAAACGCACTTATTTTGGTTGAATCTTGTTGATTAAGTGGCTTGTCGTGAATGATGCAAATGTCGATATCAGAAAAGGGGTGTAATGTCTGGCGGCCATAGCCTCCAACAGCATTTAAAGAAATAGTGTTAGGGTCTAATTGATGATCACACCAGAGTAAGCTAAGCAAATTATCAAAAAAATTCGCGCGGCTAGTGAGCGTTTCATTAATTGAACAATGTAAGATATTGTCTGCTAAAAATTTGTCTAATGATGAAATAGCGTGCTTAAGCTCGCTAATACTCATTCCTGAGTGTAATTCTGTACTAGCAGGTTGCGCAATCATGTTACTCCTTGTTTGTTTTCCCCACTGACAGAGTAAGGTATTATGGGGGTTAACTCAACTTTGAAATAGTCTAGGTCATGGCCTCAAAGCGCGGCAGAATCGATACCTTTATCGCTAAACAGCTACAAATCCCTAAAAAATCAGTGCGAAGTTTGATTGCTAACCAGCAACTCTTGCTTAATGGCGATATAGTGATTACTCCTGACACGCAAATTGACGAGTTCAGTGTGATTGAGTGCCAAGGTGAAATATTACAGCAAAGGCAGCGAGCTTATTGGATGCTATACAAGCCACAAGGTGTGGTCAGCGCGACTGTGGATGAGCAGCATAAAACTGCGTTAGATTTACTCGAGGGTGTCGATAAAGACTTGCTGCATATTGCTGGGCGGTTAGATTTAAATTCAACTGGTCTATTATTGATCACCAATGATGCTAAATGGTCACAAGCATTGATGTCGCCCGATAATAAGGTCACTAAGCGATATTTAGTCACCCTGGCTAACCCAATTGATGACACTTATATCGAAGCTTTTGACAAAGGTATGTGGTTTGAATATGAAGGGATTACCACTCAACCAGCAAAGCTGACTGTACTTTCAAAGCATCAGGCTATGGTTGAACTAAATGAAGGTAAGTATCATCAAATTAAGCGTATGTTTGGTCGATTTAATAATCCCGTTGTCGCACTTCATCGAGAGTCTATTGGGCATATTGAGTTAGATAATACACTTCAACCCGGTGAGTTTCGGGCGTTATCAGCGGATGAGGTTAGTTTAGTGAACTAACTTTTTGATTTCCGATTTAATCAGCTTGTTCATTTCGCGAGTTTGATCAATTTTTTCATTTTTGTTACATGCTAGTTTACTTAAATGAACTTTTAATTGAGTAATTTTGTGACCATTCAAGCTATTAAAAAGGTGAGTGAATTAGACATTTTTTGTCTGCTGGTGTTTAAAACCATTTATGAGACAGGTTATGCTAATCTGGCGGCAAAGGAGTTAGGTGTTTCCGCACCTAAAGTAAGCCGTTGTTTGACATTATTACGTAAGACTTTTGATGATGAGCTGTTTTACCGTCGTCAGCAAGGTTTAAAGCCCACCCCCTTAGCAGAACAGCTTTATCAGCCGATTTGTCAGCTCAGCGATACCATAGAGCAAATTGAAACTGTGGCCCAACAAACTAATCGTAACCCAGCTAAACCATTACTGAACGTGGCAGTTTCCAGCAATATTATCAGTAGTTTAGCAATGTCATTAAGCTCATCTAATTTCTTTAATCATTTTGGTCCCTTGCGCTTACATGTATGGCAAAGTGATACAGAAGAGAAAATTCATAATGGTGAGATAGATTTCGGTATTGGTTTTGATGACCAAGGGCAGCATTCGCTCAACCTTACTCCTATTGTTAAAATAGATAGCTTACATGTTGTTGCCAAAAGTGAGCACCCTATTTGGCTTTGTCCTGACCCGTTAACACTGGAAGACATTGCTGAGTTTGATTATATGTATCTGAAGTGTCATGGTTTTAACCATCGAATTGATCCACTGGAATTATATTGCCAAGAAAAAGGTCATTATCTTGCCAGTATTGATCATGTCTGCGATCTTGACGATTGGTATTGGCATTTGATGACCATGGGGAGTGTTTCGTTGGCAACTAAGCCGGAAGGGGTGATCGCCAACAATATACCTCAAATCAGTGCTAAACCATTGCCAATGAGCGAGTTTACTAAACTGAGAAAAGTAATGAGCTTACCTATTTATAGTTTTTTTGAGCGGGATAACCCATATCGTCGCTATTCAGAAGAATCTAAGCAAATAATAATTACTCTCATTAAAAACTTGTTTGTGACTGTTTGGTAGTTAAAACGCTGTTGTTTGTATTTAACTAAGAGTGATTATTTAACTTTAACAAGTTGTATGTAGCTGTTTTATAATCTAAATATTTAAATATGTCTTTTTTTGAATTATATGTGTGAAGTTGTTGTTAACAATTCTTATCAGTGAATTACATATTCAGTAATAGTGAATTATTATTATTGAAATCCCCAAATACGAAATTGTAAATTTCATTTAACGAAATTTTAACTTTTGTTCACATCTCCAGTATATATACCACGCATAAAGTAAGGTTTTTTTTTATAGTTTAAGTATGCAAAAAAGCATATTTCATTAAATCGGGGGATTTAAGATGAAAAATTATAATCGAACATTACTTGCTGCGGCGTTTATTGCTGCATTGGGTGTAACAGGTTGTGGCTCTGACGGCAGTGATGGTGCTGCAGGAGAACCGGGTACTCCGGGCACACCTGGAACCCCTGGAACACCGGGTACACCAGCGGGTTCGGTCGTTACAACAGTTGACAATGCCTATGACTTTAACTTAACACTGGCTCCTACAGATATTGTCGTAGTAGGTGCTGATCCATTTAATGTTAAATTTACTGTAACAGGTAAAGGAGTGGGTGGAGCGGACGTTCCATATTCGGGGCTTGATAAAGTCGCCTTATATGTGATGAGTCAATCAGCTAATACTACTGATACAGGTGCGCCAATGCTATGGACCAACCATGCACTTGCCAATGATTTTGGTAGTAGCATGTATTGTACCTTAACGGGTAAAGCCGCAGCACGAGGAGGCGCTTTAGTCGATGCTTGTACATTAGTTGAAGATGAAGCTAATCCTGGTACTTATACGGGTTCTTGGGCGCATGATGGCAATGCGCCTGTGGTACTAGCAAGTGGCGATGCGGGCGATTTGGTTCGTGTGTTTATTCGCGCTTACGATGTGACCATGTCTGATGGGGCTGCTGTATCAGATAAAATATTATCGACCCCACTAGACTTCATTCCTGCAACTGGTGAACTAGCTGTTTCATCCAAAGATGCGGTATCAAATGCTGCCTGTATTAAGTGTCACAGCCCAATGGATGGCTATGCTGATACCGATATGCGTATAGCCAATATTGGTGCTCATCATAATTACCAAAAAGTTGAAAATTGCGTAGCTTGTCATAATCCAGCGTATGCGGGTGGGCAGGACGATCCTGAAAAAGGCTTCAATGCAAACTTCAATGCTATGATCCACACTATCCATGCAGGTCACCATATTGCAGACTCTCTGACTGGTGAAGCCAAAGAGATGTTTGGTGAAATCGGTTTTCCATCAGAACTCAATGAATGTACCGCTTGTCATGATAATGGTCAGCAGTGGAATGAAAATATTTATGCTGAAGCATGTTTATCGTGTCACGTGAACGTAGACTTAACCACCGGTGTAAACCATAGGGGTATTGTGCCAGCAAGTGATGCAGTATGTTCTGGTTGTCATGGCGCAGGTAGCTTAAGCCCAAGTGAAGCTCATAATGTTGGCGTGCGTGCAATGGCGACTGACTCTATTGTGTTTGCGGTTAGTAATATTACTTATGCAGAAGATGCTGTTGATGTTAGCGGTGTTATGCAAGATCAAATGAGTATTACTCTTGATGTAAGTATCGATGGTCAACCTATTGTTGATGGCTTCGATTTTGGTCCTTATGCCAATTATGACGAAATCAAAACAGGTACAGTTGACGCCGATGGCACTTATTTCGTGGGTACATCTCTAAATCTAAACGGTGTTGTTTCTGCTGGTGGCAAGCTTGTCGTCACTAAAGTGGCTAACTTTAACGTGGCTGGTAAGAGTATTGCCATTACACCTCGTTTTTCAGTTTGTGCTGATGAGAAAGCGAAGCTAATTAAGTGTAAAAATACAGTAGGAGAAGAACAATTCGCGGTTGAGTATGTTGCCGTGACAATGGACACTGCATATTGGAACTTAGCTAATGCAGACGGTTCAGGTGCCAATATTGCTCGTCAAAGCGTTCCTTCTATGGTGAGTGCTGACGAAGCAAAATGCAGCTCTTGTCATACATCGTTAGGTATTGCAAAACACTATGGTAACGAGCGTTTTGACCAATGTATGGGCTGTCACAACAATACTTGGGGTGGTTCATACCATGGCACTGTTGAGTACAAAACGGATGCAGTTGATGCTGATGGTGTTCCCGTTTTTGCTTTAGTTGAGGGACTAACTTATAGCAACCGTGACTTAATGACTGTTTCACATCGCTTCCATAGTGGTCTATGGGATGACAATCGTGGTTTCCCAGCAATTCATTTGAATGCGGATATGGAAACTGAAGGTTACCCTGCAGTTGCTACACAATGTTCATCATGTCACAAAGAAGATGTCAGCATATTTGCCGCTGATGGTGGTTTAACGTCAGGTAAACGTGCAATTGCTGTGAATTCAGCAGGAACGCAATTTGTTTCTCCGGTTGCTGAATCTTGCCGCTCTTGTCACATCAAAAGTTCTGCTTTAGCTCACTTTGAAAGTAATGGAGCGTATGTGGAAGGTCGTCCTGCCACAACAGCTAACTTACCTGTGGAGTCGTGTGCAACTTGCCATGCAGAAGGTAAAACTTATGGTATCGATAAGGTCCATATGGGAGGTGCACATTAATTCACAACATAAAGTGAATATGGTTTATTAAATAATCTTAGAAGTGAATAAGTCGGTAATGAGATCAGACTTTATCATTGCCATGCTATCTAAATAGCGACTGAATACTTCAAAAAACCTAAAGGGAGATGCATTTAGCATCTCCCTTTATTATTTACCGTGTTATGAGGTTATTCTTTTGATGGACTTATGATTCCACCCAAATTGCCTATTTAACATTTTTATGCTTGATTATGCTGCATTTTTAGCAACCACTTACCATAAATAAAAATACCTACGGCAGAGATAATGCCAATTGCACCGATAATATACCAAGCCATACCTATGTTATTCGCCTCATATAACATGTGCGTAAGCGGTTGGGCTTCTATGCCGGTAAAATCAACTAAGCGCATGAATGCTTCACCTTGTGGAATTGCATCTACATCTGTTTGACTCATGCCTCTAGTTATTAACTCATTACGTGAGATAATTTCCTTTGACGCGTAGATTTGATAAAGCTTAGGGGCAAAATAGCCTTCTAATGTCCAACCAATCCCTTGCGGTAGCATCACAAAGCCTAAGTACATGGCTTTTTTACCTTCTGGGGCAATGTTACCCATAAACTCATTTTTCTTTGGGCTAATCATCATTTCGCCAAAAGAAAACATCACAATTGCCAGTACAATCATCCATGCAGCGTTAAATACACCCACCAACATGATTGCTAGGATACTGAGAATACAGCCCACTAGCATTGCTGTGGTGATACGGTACTTAGCGGTAAAAGCGGCGACTAAAAAGCAGGTAGTCATGATCATGCCCGCATTTAAGTTCAGCATACCTTCGGGCATCACCTTGGTGCCTTCATTATTTAAGCCTAACCAGAACTGTAAAATACCGTTGCTAGTGCCTTCTGGGCCAAACAGTGAGGTGACAATAATGCTGGTATCAACCCATTCGGCAATATGGATAGGTAATACATCAAATAATGAATTATATAAAAACCAGAAACCGGCAAACACGAGCATATAGTATATTACCACTGGTTTTTTAAGCTCATGTAGCGCATCTTTCCACAGTGCTTCTTGATGGATTTCACCAGACTTTACTTTACGTGCTCGTTCGATTCGCTCCTCTTTGCCAGGCTCTTTATAGGCTAATAAGAATAAAAAGTTTAATGAGATAATTGCCGCACAGGCATAGAACACGTTGTCCCAAGATAATTGACGCATGTGCACAGCAACTAATGGTCCAAGGAAGCCACCAATATTAACCACTTGGTAAAATATGCCCCAGGCCATAGAGGTATTTTCTCGTTTGGTCGACAACACTAAGGTGCCTTGAATACCGGGTTTGAATACCCCTGTACCGGCGGCTAATAACATTGCACCAAACATAAAGCCCCAAAAATCAGGGAACAATGCCATGGTGAGGTAGCCCATGATTTTGATAATTGTTGAGGCAAAAATAGTTTCTTTATAGCCGACGCGATCTGAAATCCCGCCAGTGATCACAGGTATAAACGTTTGTAGCATTGCCCAAACCGCAAGAATGATCCCGTAGTCGTGAAGGTCTATCCCTAAACCACCTTCAGAAACCGGCGATTTAGCATATAAGCCAGCACTGGCTTTGACGCCATAATAGGCAATGCGTTCGACAAGTTCCATGCCGCCCACAAGCCAGAAAATATAGCCAAGGCTAGTGATAGAAGCCCACATTCCCAATTGTTTTACTTCACTTAGGTCATTGCCTGAGTGTGAATTAGTGCTCATAAGTCACCCTTTTATTTTATGTTTTACACCGTTAGATTGTTAACGACAGACACTCTACCTAAGTTCTGGATAAATTCCAAAGGCAATAAAAAAGCGGATCATGTGATCCGCTTCAGTTTGTCGCTAATAAGTATGCAATTGTGCTATTGATTAAGCGCCACAACACTTCTTATATTTTTTACCACTACCACATGAACAAACGTCATTTCTATTTGGCTTAGCCTCAAAACTAACCGCTTTAGGTTTATTAAGTAAGCCAGTTAACTCAATAATGTTTTCAGCTTTGTCGGCATCAACCGTGATGTTAGCAAACAACTGTTGCTCGGCAACAATGGCAGCAACTTCCACTTTACGTGCTTCAGTTTGTACTGATAAAAGTAAAGGTGAAATCTCTGTACCCGGTTTAGTCGCGCGTTTAGTGTTATAGCCACTTTCGCCATAGGCTGGCTTTGGCGTTCTACGCCCTTTGAAAAAGTACTTATCAGACATGGTGGTGACCCATTAAATAGAATGATGATATTGGCGCAAGCTTATACAGCAAAAACGCAAAATGAGATATTAAAGTTTTAGTTTAGTACTAAATAATCGTTAAATAAAAAACCAGCGACGCATCGCTGGTTTTTGTAGCAATGTTATTACTTGATTAAGCTTCTATTTTAGCGAGCTCAATTTTCTGTTCATTTAGCTTGTCGATATCACGACTTAAGCCTGTTAGCTTTTCACGCTCTTTATCGATAACCGCAGGAGGGGCTTTAGCCACAAAACCTTCATTGGATAATTTGCCTTCAATACGGCTAATTTCCTGACCGAGTTTTTCAAGTTGCTTATCGATACGGGCGATTTCGGCACCGACATCGATTAAGCCCGCCATCGGGATTAATAACTCCATATTGCCGACTAACTGAGTGCTCGACATAGGCGCGGTTTCACCCTCTAGAAGAATCGTCATCGTTTCTAGTTTAGCCAAACTTGCAAAGAATGTTTGGTTAGCTTCAAGACGAATACGATCTTCATAACTTACGCCACGCAGTAATGCATTAAGCGGCTTAGAAGGGGCGATATTCAATTCTGCACGAATATTACGTACAGCAACAATCACTTGTTTAACCCATTCAAGGTCAGCCATTGCCGTTGCATCAACTTGATCTGCTTGATACGTTGGGAACGGCGCTAGCATGATCGTGTCACCGGTTACGCCAGCAAGTGGTTTAACGCGCTGCCAAATCGTTTCGGTAATGTATGGCATAAAGGGATGCATTAGGCGCTGCATTTTTTCAAGCACATTAACCAAAGTGTGGCGAGTACCGCGCATTTGCGCTTCAGTGCCATTTTGCATCACAGGCTTAGTTAATTCTAAATACCAGTCACAGAATTGGTTCCAGGTGAACTCGTATAAAGTATTCGCGGCTAAGTCGAAACGGTAAGCTGCCATGTGATCTTCAACGGTTTTGACCGTTTGGTTAAATAAACCAATGATCCAACGATCGGCTAATGACAACTCCATAGCGCCTGGTTTGCCATCAACTAATAATTGACCGCAATCTAACGGCTCGCCCGCTTGATTGCTTTCAGGATCGGTTTGCACTTCAGTGTTCATTAACACGTAACGTGATGCGTTCCATAACTTGTTACAGAAACTGCGGTAACCATCAAGACGCTTCATGTCCCAATTGATGTCACGGCCCGTTGAGGCCATGGCTGCCAAAGTAAAGCGCAGAGCATCTGTGCCGTGGGCTTCAATGCCTTCGCTAAACTCTTTGCGAGTACTCTTTTCAATTTTTGCAGCCAGTTGTGGCTGCATCATGTTGCCAGTACGCTTTTCAACTAAGGTTTCAAGCTCGATACCGTCGATCATGTCTAATGGGTCAAGCACGTTACCTTTTGATTTAGACATTTTATTGCCGACTTCATCACGGATAAGACCAGTAACGTAAACGGTTTTAAAAGGCACTTGTGGTTTGCCGTTTTCATCTTTGATGAAATGCATGGTCATCATGATCATGCGGGCAACCCAGAAGAAAATGATGTCAAAACCTGTGACCAACACATCCGTTGGGTGGAAGGTTTTTAAATCTTCTAAATTGTCAGGCCAACCTAAGGTTGAGAATGTCCATAAAGCCGAGCTAAACCAAGTGTCGAGTACGTCATCGTCTTGGCGCAGTACGGCAGAGTCGGCAAGTTTGTGCTTAGCACGCACTTCTGCTTCGTTACGGCCAACGTACACTTTACCGTTTTCGTCGTACCAAGCTGGAATTCGGTGTCCCCACCAAAGTTGACGTGAAATACACCAATCGTTAATGTCGCGCATCCACGAGAAATACATGTTCTCGTATTGCTGTGGCACAAACTTAATTTCGCCAGTTTCTACTGCTTCAATGGCTGTTTTTGCCATTGATTGAACTGCCACATACCATTGGTCGGTCAGTAATGGCTCAATCACCACGCCAGAGCGATCGCCATAGGGTACTTTCAAGCCGTGTGGGTCGATTTTGCCAAGTAAACCTAACGTGTCAAATTCAGCCACGATAGCATCACGGGCTTTAAAACGGTCAAGACCCACGTAACGCTCTGGCAGCGCCATTTCGATGTCTTTGTTTGGGGTGCCATCGGTGTTAATCACTTCAACAAAAGCGCGAACTGCTGCATCTAAGGTGAAAATGTTGTACATAGGCAGGGCGTGACGCTTACCGACTTCATAGTCATTAAAGTCATGGGCTGGAGTGATTTTTACACAACCTGTACCAAATGCCATATCAACATAGTCGTCGGCCACAATCGGAATTAAACGATTAACAATAGGTAAATGAATAAATTTACCTATTAGTGACTGATAACGTTCATCATCTGGGTGCACAGCCACTGCGCTGTCACCTAACATGGTTTCAGGACGTGTTGTTGCTACTTCTAGGTAATCTTTACCATCGCTGGTTAATGCGCCTTCAGCCAATGGATAGCGAAAGTGCCACATGTGGCCTTGTTTTTCTTTGTTTTCTACTTCCAAATCAGAAATAGCGGTATGAAGCTTTGGATCCCAGTTTACTAGGCGTTTACCACGATAGATTAGTTCGTCATCATACAGGCGAACAAACACTTCTTGGACGGCTTTAGACAGGCCTTCGTCCATGGTGAAACGTTCTCTGTCCCAATCAACCGATGCGCCCATACGGCGAAGTTGCTTGGTAATCGTGCCGCCAGACTGTTCTTTCCAGTCCCATACTTTATCGATAAATGCATCACGGCCTAAGTCGTGACGAGTTTTACCTTCTTCAGCTTCAAGTTTACGCTCAACCAGCATTTGGGTGGCAATACCGGCGTGGTCTGTACCCACTTGCCATAAGGTATTTTTACCTTTCATGCGTTGGTAGCGGGTCAGGGTATCCATAATGGTGTCTTGGAATGCATGACCCATGTGAAGGCTACCTGTCACATTAGGTGGTGGGATCATAATGCAGTAATTGCCTTGTGATTCATCACCGTGTGGCTTGAAGTAACCTTGCTCTTCCCAGTTTTGGTAAAGCGTTTGTTCGATAGACTTAGGATCGTATGTTTTTTCCATGGGGCGTTTTATCTCAATCTAAATTTAGTGTTTATTCGGCTAATGCTTGGGTGGTGACTTGGCACCCAAGCGTTTGATATTCACGGTAGCGTTTTCTTGCTATGCCTTTAAGTAAATCATCATTAGCCACAAAATCGATAATATGTGGTAAGTTTACCGCAAATTGGGGGGCTTGGTCTGCAAGATTAATCAGTACCTGGCGACTTTTATTGGGTCCTAGGGTATCAAAACCAATTTCAACCGGCGAACCCGTTACAGGGCCTTCCCCTTTTAAGTTATGGGGCACAAAACTGCTTGGTTCAAATTGCCACAATAACTCATCAATTGCATAGGCTTGTTGTTTGTCTTGGCAATGAATATAGACCTGTTTTTGTTGTCTATAGTGTTGTTCGGCTAACCTACAAGCAGCCAAATAAAGCGCATCTAAAGCACTTGTTTGCTGGCTATTTTCTGGCATTAAATAAAACAATGCTTGAGTCATAATTCGATGCAGTTTGCAGAGGTTAAGATAGTGATGAGTTTACACTAAAATGTTATTGAGGTTAATGGCTAAACGCTATGGTGTTAATAACAAAAAAGGTGAAGAATTGCTTCTTCACCTTTTCAATATTAACCGATTTTAAAACCAACTTATTCGTTGATATCAATACCTGAGCGATTAATTAAGAACTGAGTCAAAATAGGTACCGGACGACCGGTTGAGCCTTTATTTGCGCCGCTGTTCCAGGCAGTACCTGCCACATCTAAATGGGCCCAATTGTACTTTTTGGCAAAGCGAGACAAGAAGCATGCAGCAGATATCGCTCCCGCTGGACGACCACCTAGGTTAGTCATATCAGCAAAAGGACTGTCTAGTAAGTCTTGATACTCATCCCATAATGGCATGCGCCATGCGCGGTCACCACTTTGCTCACCTGCATTTAACATCTCATGCGCAAGTGGGTTATGTGAGCTAAATAAACCTGAAGCGTGTTTGCCTAATGCAACAACACAGGCACCAGTAAGAGTGGCAGTATCGATCACTAATTCAGGGTCAAAACGCTCAACATAAGTTAATACATCACATAGTACCAAGCGACCTTCAGCATCGGTGTTTAACACTTCAACGGTTTGGCCTGACATAGTGGTGAGAATATCGCCAGGACGATATGCGCTACCTGAAACCATGTTTTCACAGCCAGCCAGTACACCAATCACATTGATGGGTAACTTCATTTCACACAATGCTTTCATTGCACCAATAACACCTGCTGCGCCGCCCATGTCGTACTTCATTTCGTCCATGGCTTCACCAGGCTTTAATGAAATACCACCTGAGTCAAAGGTTAAGCCTTTGCCGACGAGTACAATCGGTTTTTGAGTGCTATCTACCGCGCCGTGATATTCCATAATGGTCATTATAGATTCGTTGGCGCTGGCACGGCCTACCGCTAAGTATGAATTCATCCCTAACTTGGCCATTTGTTCTTCGCCAACAGTTGACACTTTTAATGTTTCATAGGTTTCAGCCATTTGACGGGCTTGCGATGCTAGATAAGCTGGATTACAGATGTTTGGCGGCATATTTGCCACATCACGACACAAATGCATACCTGCAGACACCGCCATACCATGTTCTACAGCGCGCTCGCCTATAGTAAGTTCTTTGCGAGTCGGCACATTAAAGACCATCTTACGCAGTGGGCGGCGAGTCTCACCTTTACGGGTTTTAAGCGCATCGAAGCTATATAAACTGGCTTGTGTGGTTTCTACTGCTTGGCGTACTTTCCAGTAGGTATCGCGGCCTTTAACGTGTAGCTCAGTTAAAAAGCATACCGCTTCCATTGAGCCCGTTTCGTTTAAGGTATTAATGGTTTTTGTGATAATTTGTTTGTATTGACGCTCATCTAATTCGCGCTCTTTGCCACAACCCACTAATAATACACGCTCACTCAACACGTTCGGGACATGGTGAAGTAATAACATTTGCCCTGGCTTACCTTCTAGGTCGCCACGACGAAGAAGATTACTGATGTAACCTTCACTAATTTTATCTAACTGCTCTGCTATGCCAGATAGACGGCGAGGTTCGTATACACCCACAACAATACATGCTGAACGTTGTTTTTCGGGGCTACCGCTCTTTACGCTAAACTCCATGAGCACTCCTAGATTCTTAAAGACAAATTTTTATATTTATAAGATAATGTTCATATTAAGGCTTAAAGGCCACAGATCAAATTAAAGGTGATAAGCTACTGGTATATAGACAAAATAAGCGTTATGAAAATGCGACTTAATTTGGCTGAATGCTAGCTGTGTTGCACCTTACGAGCTGGTCAGAAAACTATCAAAACTGCTAAAAGTAAACAGTTTACATGAAAGTGCTTCTGATTCCAGTAAAAAGATACGTTTAGCTCTTGGATCCTATTTGTGATTGTATTTAGATACTTAATTGGTGAAGTTTTAAAGGCACAGTTAGCCGTGCTTACCGTACTGTTAACTATTTTTATTAGTCAACAATTTGTTCGTGTTTTAGGGGATGCCTCTGATGGCGAGTTCCCAGCTTCTTTGGTATTAACCCTCTTAGGGCTAAATCTGCCTCAATTAACCGTGTTAATTTTGCCGTTAAGTTTCTTTTTGGGAATATTGCTTGCCCATGGGCGAATGTATGCTGAAAATGAAATGGTGGTGTTACACGGTGTGGGTGTAAGTGAGTTATATGTCACCAGAGTCACAATGATTTTAGCCATAGTTAATATGATATTTACTGCTTATTTGGCTATTTATGTGTCCCCGTGGGCGGAAGAAAGGCAAAACCAAGTGCTTGAACAAGCTCAATCTGAGGCCGGGCTAGCAGCATTAACTCAAGGACGTTTTCAAACCAGTCCTAATGGCCGTGCGGTGTTGTTTGTGGAAACGATCAGTAAAGATAATCAGTTAGGTAAAGTTTTCGTCGCTCAGTTACCTGAAGTTGGCGATGAGCAGGGGCTAACCAATATTGTTGTGGCACAGCAAGGTAAAGTGATTGAAGATGAGTTTGGTAGCCAGCAGTTAAAGCTTGAAAGTGGTTTACGCTATCAGGGCAGCCCCAATGCAATGAATTATCAAATCATTGAGTTTGGCGGCTATAAAATGGAAATAAAAGAGCAAGAGGTGGATGAGCGCAGCCGTAAGCTTTCTGCTATGCCTATTAATGAATTACTCGACACTCCTGGCCCAGAAGCCGTTGCTGAGCTCCAGTGGCGTTTGGCTATTCCGCTATCTATTCCGCTGCTGACATTAATCGCAGTGCCTTTGGCAAGAGTCAATGTTCGTCAGGGCAAGTTCGCTAAAATGTTCCCCGCTATTTTACTGTATTTAGGTTATTTTGGGTTAATTGTGGCTGGACGTAAAGCGCTACAAGATGAAGTTATTCCATTGTATTTAGGCATGTGGTGGATACATGGTTGCGCCCTTGTAATGGGTATATTGTTACTCAGCAAAGAAAGGCCGGCAAGTGTCAGATTTTTAAGCCTGTTTAAACGTAATAAGCAGGTGAGCGCATGAACATAATTGATTTATATATTTCACGGATAATTTTAACTACCTCGGCACTGTGTTTGTTAGTGTTAACAGGGCTGTCAGGCATTATTAAATGGGTTGATCAGCTTAGACTTGTGGGCCGTGGTAGTTATAGCATGATGGATGCCGGTGTTTATGTGCTGTATTTAGTGCCGCGCGATATTGAAATGTTTTTCCCTATGGCGGTATTGCTTGGCGCACTCATTGGTATGGGAATGCTAGCGTCTAATTCTGAACTTGTTGTTATGCAAGCATCAGGCATGTCGCGTTTACAAATCACTATGTCAGCGATGAAAACGGCTATTCCTTTGATGATAATGGTAATGGCTTTAGGCGAGTGGGGCGCGCCAGTGGCAGAGCAATCTGCTAAAGAGCTACAGGCGACGAAAATATCCGGCGGTAGTTTAATTAAGTCAGATCGAGGTATTTGGGCTAAAGACGGTGATTTATTTGTCAATATCGGTGAAGTACAAGATATTAATAAGCTTAATAATATTACCTTATATAAGTTTGATGAACAGTCAAAATTAGTACAATTAACCCAGGCTAAACATGCTGATTTTAAGCAAGAGGAATGGCAGCTAACTGAAGTGACAACCACTCATTTATCTGATGACCGCATTGAGTTGGTTGAAACGCCAACAGAGCAATGGCGTTCAACCTTAACCCCTGACAAACTTGGAGTGGTATCGGTTAAACCCGAAGCATTGTCTATTCAAGGGCTGCTGGGATATTTAGAGTATTTGGAAGTGAATCAACAAGACCCTAGCCGATATGAATTGGCGTTGTGGCGCAAGATAATGCAGCCGATAACCGTTGCAGTGATGATGCTGGTTGCCTTGTCATTTGTATTTGGTCCTTTGCGTACAGTGACCATGGGAGCAAGGGTATTACTCGGTGTGGTGGCGGGATTTAGTTTTTACATCAGTAATCAGATATTTGGTCCTATGAGTATGGTGTATGATCTTCCTGCTGTGGTCGGTGCTGTTACTCCAAGTATTTTATTTACCAGTTTGGCCTTTTACTATATCAGGAAGTAAATTACCTTCAGCTTATGATAACAAACTAAAAAGGCCACTTAATGTGGCCTTTTTAGTTTTTTGATTAGCTGATTACAATCGAATAATATAGTGATTCAATTCATCTATGTCGCTTTATTTTCTCAGCATAAATTCAACCGCAGCTTCTGCATGGATCAGGGCGGTATCGTAAAGCGGTATAGATGTATCTGTTTGTTTAACCAGTAAGCCTATTTCTGTGCAGCCTAGAATAATTGCTTGCGCCCCTTGCTGTGCCAGTTTATCGATAATATGCAGGTATGCCTTTCTAGACTCAGGCAATACTTTCCCTAAACACAATTCTTGATAAATAATGCGATGAATCATTTCTCTGTCTTGTTGATTCGGGATGATAAGCTCAATGGGGAAGTGGTCGGTTAACCGTGTTTTATAGAAAGCTTGTTCCATAGTGAATTGAGTGCCCAATAAGCCCACTTTAGTTATCTGATCGTTAACTAATTTCTGCCCAGTAGCATCACTAATATGAAGCAGAGGGATATTAATACCAGCCTCAATTTGTGGGGCTACTTTGTGCATGGTATTGGTGCATACTACAATGGCATCGGCACCAATAAGTGATAATTTATGTGCTGCGTCAGCAAGGATTTCTCCAGCACTTTGCCAGTCACCTTGGGCTTGTAGGGCGGCAATTTCAGCAAAATCAACACTAAAAAGAATCACTTTTGCTGAATGTAATCCGCCTAAACTCTGCTTAATCGACTGATTAATCACTTGATAATAGCTTTGAGTGCTTTCCCAGCTCATGCCGCCAATTAACCCTATTGTTTTCATTTGATATGTCCTTATGGTCAAGTATCAGTATTAAGCCTAGTACAATGACAATTACAGTAGGTATAAAACTAAAAACGCGCCGAAGCGCGTATTTAATAATACAGATAGAATTAGCACTATATCAGGATAGCGTTAAGCTCCATGCCAGTTGCGCATTTGATTTGCTTCAACAGATAATATGACTATTTCAGAGCGAGTCATTTTATCTTGCAAGGCTAATTTGTCGCTATTCAATAAAATAAATAGGTTGCCTAGTCCTAATATTGACCAAACAACCCGGGCGCAAGCAGTAATAAAACTCAGGTTCTGGCCGTTAGGGTGTTGCACTTTCAAACGCCAGGCTCTCATGCCAAGAGTTTGGCCGCCTTTACTCCAAAATAGTGCATAAAAGCCACCCACGCATAAGGCCAACCATAGCTGGTAAATCCCTTGATAAACAGGGGTGTTATTCAGTGTATCTGATATATGTTCATAGCCACCTAATGAAATTATTCCAGTGGTATACAAACCGTAGAAAACCCCAAAGCCTATGGCGCCAGCAATCATATATACCGCGACTGCAAGCAAGGCGTCATAAATCATTGCCCCTAAACGTCGTACAAAACTTGCACGGGGAAAATTGGCGTGTTCTGCATTTAACATATCAATTAGCCTTCTTATACTTCTTCTTCACGAACAAATTTAATGCTAGTAAAACCAAAGCGTGCAAATTCAGTTTGACGAAATTCTTTTTCCGCTTTAGCACCTTTTTTAGAGGTCAAAGCCACTTGTTGTTCCATTGCCAGAAAACGGGTTAAATCGATCCCTTCGGCTTCTGCCGCAGCTTCATAAAGGTCATGGTGTTTGTCATAACTAAACGCAATAGTTTTGGTTTTGCCTTTAAAGGTATAAATCACTTGGCGTGCCATTCACAATCCTCACGCGATCATATGTCGCTTCTAAAAATAAAATATACTGCACCGAGAATGCATAAACCTGCCCAAAGATAATCTAGCTTGAGTGGTTCTTTGAGATAGAACACCGCAAAGGGAACAAATAAGCTTAAAGTAATTACTTCTTGCAGAATCTTTAATTGTCCCACGTTCATTACGGTATAACCAATACGATTTGCTGGAACTTGTAATAAATATTCGAATAAGGCAATTCCCCAACTGACTAGGGCAGCAATTATTCAAGGTTTACTATTCATGGTTTTCAGATGACCATACCAAGCAAACGTCATAAAAATATTACTCAGACACAAAAGGCCTATTGTTGTTAACGTTGGGTTCATTTAGTTATTGCCCTGAAGGAACATATAACAAGCATCGTCGCTATAACTGGCTAGTGACGTTAATAATGCAGGGCTAACATCATTAAAAGGTTTAAAGCCATAGCGCTGCCAAAACTCACTCGCCCCTTGAATAGCCACTAAACCAATGCCAGAAAAGCCTTGTTCAGCAGACGCGTGTATGGTGTGGTTAACGAGCTGTTTGGCTACACCTAACCCCTGTGCAGAGGGTGATACTGCCATGTCATGTATGTATAAGGATTGAGTGTCATGTGTTGCTGCTAATATGGTATTTAACTTAGGGGCATCGCCCTTTGGCCAAGGGTGGCAAAGTATATAAGCTACAATGTGATCATTATGCTCTAATACCAAGCAACTCAGTGGTGATAAATGCCATTTACTTTGCATGACTTCCAATGGCTCAGGATTTACGTCATGGTAACAGTTGGCTTGAATAGTCATAATGGCAGGCCAATCTTTGGGGGTAATTTGTCTTATCTTCATGATCACGCTTTCAACCAATAAATCAGCAATGAGTATATCTGTGATAACAACGGATGAGCAACTTTTACAACCGCAGGAGATTTTATGTACCACACATCTAACCGAGTGAAAATATTTAGCAGCCTTGTGCTTTTAATGCTACTGCCATTTAGCCAAAACAGCTATGCCACATCAGGATTAGCCGCTTTTAAACCCGGCTCTGTAATTAAAGAGTTTGGTAAAATTGCAGAGGTTGATAGTCAATTAGTTATCCCACAAAATATGAAATTTAAAGTCGCATTTGACCTCGGTTCACCAGCAAACGCTGGTGAGGTGAATAGACAGATTGATACTTTGGCTCGATTTATCAATATGCATGTGGCCGTTGGCGTTAAAACTGAGGATATAGAGTTAGCTTTAGTTGTACATGGTAAAGCCGCGATGGATATGACCAACAATGCGATGTATCAGCAAACCCATAAAAATACCCCTAACGCGAATAAGCCATTAATTGCTGAACTGAGTAAATACCAAGTGAAATTTTATGTATGCGGCCAAACCGCGGCATATTATGGTATTGGTCAGGATGATTTATTGCCAAATGTTGAGATGGCATTATCTGCGTTAACGGCACATGCCGTATTAGCGCAGCAAGGATATAGCCTGAACCCTTTTTAGTGTTATTTGGCTAAGTTTATTCACTTAATATCGCTTTGAGGGTGTATTTGTCGGTGATCGTTTTAATTGTGCCATTGTCTTTTAAAATGGCGATAGCTGTATTGATCCTTGGCAATAAATCTTTATGCTCTTTTCTAAGACGCATGACTAATACACCATCTGAATGAACTGTTGCTAGTGTGATGGGAAGATTAAGTTGCTTACTCCAATATAAAGCAGGCAAATCACCTGATATAGCCGCGTTAATGCGTTTTTTGTGTAGTGCTTTGATCAGCTCTCGCTCAGAAGTAAAGTCGAACCGCGTAAAGAAGGCATCATCGTGGTACAAATAACCTCTCACTGTACCAATGACTTGACCTTTAATGCTGTCGATATTTTGCCATGCGACTGCATTTTCTTTCAGGCTAATGATATTTTCTTGAATGTTAATAATAGGATCAGAGGTAACAAATTTGTCTCCCATATCTTCATTTGGGAACCAGCTAGGGCTGACTAGATCAAAATCGAGTAGGCCGCTATCTAATGCTTGGTTTGTGCGCTTTGGCGGATAATTTTGTTTTTCACTGTCTATTTTAGCCTGAATTAAAAGCTGAGGTACTAGTTCACCAAGAATCCCTGGATGTTCTGGCTGATTAGGTACGTAATAAGGTACCCAGCTGCTAGAGCCATTAACATTGTATTTTAACACTGTGTTAGCCATAGCAGGACTGGAAATTATTAAACAAAATGTTAATGACAAGGTACAAAGTAAAGGCTTCAAGAATTATCCTTTTTTGAAAACAACCCGTTAATAGATATATCAGCTTGAAGCAATTATTCAACCTTTTTTATTACAAAATGTGACTACTTTAACCTTGCAAGCAAACACAAGCTAAGATGTTGGTTTTGTGGGATGATTAGATAGGTTTTGTGGTGTTTAATTAAAGTGGTTTTTTTATTTGCCTGGCTTATTAATAAGCCATGCTGTAATGCTATTTCTGCAAGCACATTTTCATCGCCCCTGACATACAATGCTATTGGTTTTAATAACTCTGCGTCTTTGCGATGATTTTTCATCTGTTCAGCACAAATCACCACGCTTGATTGGCCATCGCCGTCTAATTTTAATTTGCTTGATAATGGCGTGTCGGTTACGACTAACCAGCTTTTTTGGCTAAAATCGGCTAGCAATCCATCTAATGCCTCACCCAGTTTAGCGGTTTTAGCATCTTGATATTGTAGAACGATGCGTTCGAGTAGTTGCTTTAGCTGGGCGCCAGCACCTTGGCTTCTACCAAGACGGATCCATTGAGTTAAATCTTCAGCAACCAGTTTTGAAAAGCGTTTTGTTTTGAGAGAATCGACCATCCAACTGCATAAAAAGTGGCTTTCTTGTGCCGGAGTGCGAACACCCTTGTGTTGTTTATTCGATTCGGTTAAATCATGTATGCCAGTGACAGCCAAATTAAGTACTGCTGAGTTATAGGTTTCAGTCATGCTGTTTCAATGTTCCAGTGTAAATGCTATATCGTTAATACAGAGTGATCTTGTCGTTAATGTATAGTGTACTTTGACTTAAGCTATTCTGACATTTTTATATCTGATATTGGTCTGATAAATTGAGAATTTGTTCAATGGTTAAAGGTTTGAAAAAATAGAAGCCTTGAATTACGTCAGCGCCCATTTTTTTTACCAATGCCAGCTGTTGTTCTGTTTCAATACCTTCTACGACCATATCTTTACCCAGTTTAATCCCCATATGAATAATGCCTTCTAAGACTATTTGTGCATTAATGTTACCGACTAAATGCGACACAAAAGCACGATCAATTTTAATCGTATGCAGTGGCAGGCGGAGTAAATAACCTAATGACGAATATCCAGCTCCAAAATCATCTAAACAAATAGTAAACCCATACTCTGCCAGTTTATCTAATTCTTTAATCGCGGAATCGGAATGGATTAAAGCATTTTCAGTGATTTCTAATTCAACTCGACTTAAGCTTATATTGGCTTGTTCAAAAATCGCATACAATTCATCAACAAAGGTTTCATGCTTCAGCGAGTTTGCTGATAGGTTAATCGAAATAGGGTGAGTTATTTGTGGGTAATCATTAAGCAACTGGCAGGCCGCTTTAGCAACATATAAGTCTACATCATAATATAAGCCTGACTTTTCCACTGCCGGAATAAATGCATTCGGTGGAATGGGACCTTTCAGTGGATGATTCCAGCGTAATAGTGCCTCATAACCAATAATATTTTCGTTGGTAGTATGCACTTTAGGTTGCAGCACTAAGAACAGTTCCTGCTGAGTAATAGCCTGACGAAGATCGTTAAGCAGATTCATTCTTTTATGTGAATCTACTTCATAATGTTGATCAAATAGCTGACCGGAACCGCGACGATTTTCTTTGGCTACTTTAAGCGCTATTTCGGCATGACGTAATAATAACGCCGCATCAAATGTACGCTTGCCATTATTATTAATCGTTTGGTACAGCCCCTCAAGCATCAACTCTTTGCTGAGCTGTGCTGCGCCAACCGTCATACCTAGCCTAATAGAGTGCTCATCAATGTTAAACGGAAAGGAGCTTCTTAGTGCTATGTCTTGTGGTTTAATTATGCCATTGGGTAATAACAATGCAAACACGTCAGAATGTAACCGAGCAATTAGCACGTCCTCACCGTAAGAAGATATTAAATGGCTAGAAATACGTTTTAGGATTTTGTTACCAAACTCATATCCTAAACTTTCTATAATATTATGGAAGTAGTCTACATCCAGTAAATATAGACAAATATTGTCCCCATGCAGCTGATGAAAAGCTTTTGCGTGATCAATAAACCCTGCACGACTATATAATCCAGTCACTTCATCTAAGTATGCGGCTTTATTTAAATAGTTAAAAAATTTGGCATTTTCTAATCCTACTGCGACATTCATGCAAAAAACTTGCAGTAATTCTTGGTCGACATCTTTTAGTTTTTCAGCTTTTTCTGCCACAATCACACCTTCCCAAAGTGAAGGCGTTGATAAATAGAGGCAACTGAATTCATCGTTAAATAAATGGGATTTTTGTTCAAGTACCTGATAAACCGATTGAATAGCACGGTCTGTTTTATCAAGCTTAGTTAGCCCTTTACCAAACAAAGGTTGATATTTATGGCTGGCTGCAACCACAATATAATCATCGCTTTGACTACTGATAATGGCTGATGGACCATTTTGTGGTCGCTGAGAGACGCAAAAAATACTTTCGGCCTCAATGTCGAACAGTGCACCAATTTGATTCAACACTCCGCTAGAAAAATCGAAAACAGAACGTTCTTGCAGTAAATTTGAAGAGGCATCAATAACCGCACGCAAACCTTGTCGACTTTTTTCTAATGCGGTGATTTGTCGATAACTGCGAATACCTGCCGCTAATACAGTAAATAGCTTTGCTCTAGTGAGTTCACTTTTAGTCTTATAAGCGTTTATTTCATAGTCAATAATGACTTTTTCTTCGGGGGCAAACCCCGGCTGCCCAGTGCGAAGAATGATTTGTAAAAACTTATTTTTAAGTTCTTGCCGAATGCGCTTTACTAATTTTAAACCTGCGTCTTCGGTTTCCATCACTACATCGAGTAATACTAGCGCCATGTTAGGATGGTTTCTGATAAGTTCGTAACCTTCATCAGCACTAAAAGCGCTGACAAAAGTCAGCGGGCGACCGAGTATTTCTACCCGAGATAACGCTAATTTAGTGACTTCATGCATTGATGGTTCATCATCAATAATACCAATAATCCAAGGCTCAACATTTGCAGCTGAGGTGTTGGTTTTTTCCATGCCATTGGAGGGCGAATCACTGGTTTTTAAAGATTTATCATTGATGATTTTCAAGAAAAAATCAGACATCACTCACTCTCCTTGTGTGGTAATTCCTTCGGCGCAACAATAGGTATCGTAATTGTAAACGTGGTTCCATTTCGACTATGCACACTAATATCACCGCCTAAAATAGTATTAACGATGTTATAAACAATGTTCATTCCAAGTCCTGACCCTCCCTGGCCTAATTTTGTGGTGAAGAAGGGATCAAATATTTTATCAATGTTAGCGATTGGAATACCGACACCGTTATCACTAAATTTAATTTTTACCTTATTGTTTTTTTCATGGGTCACTTTAACGTTAATCTCACCGGTATCGGCACCATTAAATCCATGCAAAATAGCATTATTAAATAAGTTAGTGATAACTTGCCCAAAAGGTCCTGGAAAACTATCCAACAGTATATCTGGCGGGCAATCAATACGGATATTGTACGGCGAACGTTTTATTTGATGCTTTAAAGTATTAAACACTTCATCTAGCATTTCATCGAGTAAAAATTCACGCCGTTTTTCACTTGATTGATCTATGGCCACCTGCTTAAAGCTATGAATTAATTCTGCAGCCCTATCCAATGCTCGTTGCATAATACTTAGGCCTTCTAGGCTTTCCTGCTCAAAGACCTCTAAATCAGACAGGTTAAGTAGCCCAGTTTTTGCTTGATTAACAAATTCCCTTACACGTGAATCAAAGGTAGAACTGATGGTGACGGCTATACCTATTGGAGTATTTATCTCATGGGCTATCCCGGCGACAAGTGCACCAAGCGAAGCCATTTTTTCACTATTAATCAGTTTTTTTTGCGCTTGCGTCAAGTGTTCAATAGCTTGCTGAAGTTTGTCTCTTTCAAGTTCTAACTGTCGCTTATAAGCCGTTTTATTCTGTTGTAGTGCATCAAGCTGGCGTAAATCATGTTGAAATTTGGCCACATTGGTAAACACATCTCCCAGTTCATCATCATTATGTTTAAATTGAATATTCCGCTCACCAAGACGTAATGCATCAACAGATTGAGCTAAATCGGCAATCGGCAAGTAGATAGTTTTTTTTGTATAAAAGCTTAATGAAATGAGCAGTATGATGGTTATGGCAGCGAAAATAGCCAATAAAATAATACTATTCATATTAGTATTTTTTAAGTCTTCTAACTGGCGAATAACCTGGTTTGAAGTCGTTTTTATTAATACAGCCATTTGCTGTTCAATTTCTACGATTTGGGTACTTTTCATATTATGAAAAGCATCTGTGGCAGAAGCTAAAACCTGAGGATTATAGAGTTGGAATAAACGATGCCCGTCATTGACTAGCTGTTGGAATAACTGTTTGATGTAAATAATGTCTTTTAATTCATCTTCATCTTGTTCTAATGGCTCCAATAATTGCAGCCATTGTAAAAAATTAGCTGCTTTATCATCAAACTCTTGTTTAGCATATTGATCATTTAATAGATATCTTGCAAATGCGCTCTGCATATCACCCGCTTCATCTGCCATTTGCAAATAATATTGAATAGCGGGAATGTCATCATAGCGTAACTCATCTTCATCAGAGTTTTCTTGAGAACCTTTGATTTCATCATTGGCCCGCATGCGGATAATCTTTTCAAGTGGGGTCGCAGTATTAATCAATAAATTAGTCGCGATACTCTTTGCGTTATTTTCATCCGCGGGTCGGTAGGCATTAAATATCAGCGTTAAATATTGCTGGTTTAACGTATTGCTAAGGTGGTATATGCGATTAAATGTAGCGATTTGTTCTGTGGAGCTAAGTAAATTTTTTTCAGTAATTTGCTGTTGAATGTTTTGTAGTGCGTTAAAGTTTTGCTGATACTGTATTTTTTGATCTTCATACCCTAACAAATAGAGTGCGGCATTGGTCTGCATTGCTTTTAGCGTAGTATTCATTGACTCAACAGCTAATTCTAACGGCAAGTCAGCGTCCAAAATAGCGTCACTGGTGATATGCATTTTTTGACTGGTGTAAGCAAAAATACTGGCAATAAGAATGACCAGTATTGTTATTGAGGCAAATACTTTATTCAGTCGAGTTAAAATAGATTTGCGAGCCATAATCACATTTCTTGTATATTTAATGACTTAAGTGTAGCAAAAGATAATTAAATGCGAATAAAAAAACAATCAAAAAAAGGGTATAAGCAGC
Organism: Shewanella sp. HL-SH4; assembly: GCF_051164845.1. Taxonomy (NCBI): domain Bacteria; kingdom Pseudomonadati; phylum Pseudomonadota; class Gammaproteobacteria; order Alteromonadales; family Shewanellaceae; genus Shewanella; species Shewanella sp. HL-SH4. The sequence continues at coordinate 1,140,778 of NZ_CP195037.1, read as the reverse complement.
ATTGCTGTTATACCCAAAGTGGAGCGTGGAAGTGGGTGCTAAATAATAAGCTTATTCAACTAAACTGGCTGCCATTAAAATGAGTTCAGGCGCTGGGCGGACTTTATAATTAGGGTTTGCATACATAAATTGAATCAAACCTGTTTTATCGCTCAGATAGATGGCAGGTACTGGTAACACTAAACGCGCTTCACCCGCAGGAGTTTTATGAAGTGTGTTCGATACGCCCAGTTTTGCTTGATACAAGTTGGTGACTTTATCGCTGGTGTAAAACGCTAAGCCAAACGCCTGTGCAGCTGCCATTTTTTCATCTGACAGTAATAAATAGTTAAGTTTGTTTTTTGTCATTGAAGCTTGCAGTTTTTCAGGCGAGTCGGGTGATATTCCTACTAACTGAATACCCATTTCAATTAACTTAGGCTCAATAGCCTGTAGCTGCCCCATTTGTACATTACAAAATGGACACCATCCGCCGCGGTAGAAAAAGAACATGGTATTTTTTTGACTAACCAGTTCTTTTAAATTAATGGCTTTACCTTCAACAGTTGTTAATGTGACATCAGGTATTTCATGACCATTAAGCAGTGGGCTAATGCTGTTTTCATCTAACGCGATTGGTTTTGCTATAGCGGTTAAGCTTGCAACGGCTAGTGTTGCAGCGAGCACGAGTTTATTGATCATAAAGGTTCCTAAGTAGGTAAAATAGCATTCAGTTGACCAAGTAGACCTGAGCATCTGCTAGTTTATTTCAGTAGATGTAAAATAAATATTAGGAGTAGTTAATGCGGCACACATTAAGAGAAACGATTATGGCTGTTTGCCTTAAAAAAATTGACCAAAAAGGCACTAATGTCGGGTTATCGTTTTATGCATTCTTTGCCAATAAAAATGATAATCCTGAATTATTAATGGAAGCGGCGACCTGGTGGATCCAAACCCATCAACTTGATCACTTTGAAAAGGCGGTAAAGATTTTGGCTATGGTTCAGGCGGGTGAATAATTTAGCTGTGTTAAAAACTTTTTATCAGAGGTAGCTATGCAACAATCATTTACAGGTCAGAGTGTTACCGAACAAGAATTGATCACTATTGCGGTAGTTGACCAGCAACTGCAAGCGTATAACGCCAGAGATATTGTCGCATTTGCTGCAACCTATCATGATGATATCGAAATATTTACTTTGTCGGGCGGACGACAATACCAAGGTAAAGCAAAGTTAATTGAACAATACGGTGCTAAATTTGCCAGTTTAAAATACCTTTGTGCCACCTCTATAAAACGCATTGTCCAAGGACAGTATTTAGTTGATCACGAGTTGGCAGAGTCGGCTAGTGAAGATGTCAATTGCATTGATAGAAGTGTGAAAGTGATTGCGGCTTATGAAGTTGAAGCCGGACTGATTAGACGTGTGACATTTATGGGCTAATGATTTAACTTGTTAATTATGAATGCCTTTATTAATTCATTTATTGCGGTCACAAAAAAGCGCAGGTTAATTACCTACGCTTTGTGATATTAGGTGATGGCTCACCCAATGGTTGAATGGTTACTTAATCTTTTTATACTTTACAGCATCTTTAGATTGACCAACGGATACACGGCGGCCTTGCATGCTTTTTTCGGCAATCATTTGCGCGCTTGCACCATCATCACGTTGTTTACTTTTACCAAAACTGCGACGCTTTTGAATTTGTTTAAGTAGCAGTTCACGATTGCTAACTTCATAGCCAGGTACTGTAATACGGCGAATTTTTTGACCAATTAACTTTTCAATATCATTTAGGGTACGCTCTTCTTCGCGGCTAACAAACGAGATAGCTACCCCGGACTTACCCGCACGACCAGTACGACCAATACGATGCACATAATCTTCAGGCAAGAAAGGCAGGTCATAATTGACCACGTACTGTAAGTCAGGAATGTCTAAACCACGCGCGGCGACTTCTGTCGACACTAATACACGTATTTTACCTTCCATAAACTCACGTAAAGCACGACGACGTGTACCTTGAGATTTCTCTCCATGAACCACAGCGGTCGGAATACCATCAAGGTTTAACTCTTTCACTAATTGCTCGGTATCTGCGCGCGTCGCGCTAAATACTAATACTTTATGCCAGTTTTTCGTGCCAATTAATTCAGACAATAATTCGCGTTTACGGCGCTGTTCAACCGGATAAACCACTTGGCTAATGGTATCCGCAGTACTATTTTGATCGTTAGCAGAAATAATGACAGGCTTGTTTAGCATGTCATTTGCTAGTTTTTTTACTGCGTTAGAAAAGGTTGCAGAAAACAGTAAATTCTGGCGATTCTTATTTACCGCTTGCAAGATTTTTTCAATATCAGCACTAAAGCCCATATCAAGCATACGGTCAGCTTCATCTAACACTAAAAAATCCACGTGAGACAAGCTTAAGTTACACGACAAAATGTGCTCGAGTAATCGACCTGGCGTGGCGACGATAACATCGGTGCCGCGCTTCAGTTTTGCAGCTTGGCTTTCCATCTTTACGCCACCATAAATGGTTAATACATTGATGTTCATGTGTTTACCGTAAGCGGCAACATTGTCGGCAACCTGTGCTGCTAATTCGCGTGTTGGGGTTAATATCAGCACGCGAGTATTAGAGGCTATCGCAGCTCTAGGCTTTTCCATCATTTTTTGCAAAATAGGTAAGGCGAATGCAGCTGTTTTACCTGTACCCGTTTGGGCACTGGCTAAGACGTCTGAACCACGGCGAATAGCGGGAATGGCTTGGCGCTGAACAGGTGTCATTGTCTGATAACCGCATTCAGCGATCGCGCGTAAAATTTCAGGTGCGAAGCTAAAAGATTCAAATTTCATGGTTTCAGTTCCTAATTAAGCATCAAGCCGACAGTTTATTCGGCGGGGTTTTACAATATTTGTATATTACAACGTACGGTTTTTGGATAAGTTACGCACTATTAATGCCTGATATTATCAATAATGTTAAGCATGTTGGCGTATCAAACGTACGTGTTTTGACGGGCGCGGATTATAACAAACTTTTCGACAGAGTTTGTATAGTTCTTACACTTTATCCAATAAAAACGGCGATCTGTTGATGATCGCCGTTTATCGATAATAACAATAAGCGCTTAAATAGCCTCGGTAACTTTATTTAACCAAATTAAATCATCACCTTGCATAAGAGGTGTCAGTGTTTTACGTACTTTGGCGTGATATTGATTAAACCAATTAATTTCACTTGTTGAGAGTAGTGATTTATCAATCAAACGTGCATCCATAGGAATAAGCGTGATGGCATCAAATTCATACATTTCACGCTCACTGCCTTTTAGTGCTTCACAGTGTTGCACTACCACTAAGTTTTCTATACGAATACCAAAGCCATTTGTACGGTAATAGCCCGGTTCATTGGATAACACCATTCCCGGTAATAACGCCACGCCGTTGACGTTTTTGCCAATGCGTTGTGGGCCCTCATGAACACTTAGAAAGTGACCCACACCATGACCTGTACCGTGATCATAATCAAAACCATGTTGCCATAAATACTGGCGTGCAAATGCATCGAGTTGCACACCTGAAGTGCCTTTAGGAAAACGTGCCGTGTCTAAGGCGATATGACCTTTTAATACTAAAGTGACCATTTTTCGTTGTTCATCGGTCACTTTACCAATGGCTATTGTGCGGGTGACATCTGTGGTGCCGTCTAGGTATTGCGCGCCTGAATCAACTAAGTAAATGCTGTCCATAGTCATGGTGCTTGGCGTGCCATTATTGTGGTTGTAGTGGCACATAGCCGCGTTAGCACCCGTTGCCGAAATGGTATCGAAACTAGGCTCGCGATATTGTGGGTCTTGTAATCGATAGCTTTCTAATTGCTCAGCAAGAGCCGCTTCATCATGCATAATACCTTGCTCAACTTGGCGGTCTAACCATGCGAGAAAACGTGATACGGCCACACCATCACGAATATGACAGGCTTTTATACCTGCAAGTTCAGCGGCATTTTTTTGTGCTTTAGGCAGGGCAACAGGATCAAGACCCGCAATCAATTTGGCGCCAGCAGCTTGGGCTTGAAGCTGCGAGAATGCATTGGCTGAATTCGGGTCTGCTAATAACTTAACGCCTGTTAGCGCCGCTAATGCAGTGGCTAACTCAGCTTCATCTTTTACGGTGACACCTGTGCCCACATGCTCTGCAAAACCAGAAGGCACTTTAGCTAAGTCAGTAAACAAGGTCATGTCACCATTGGTCGCTAACAGCGCGCAGCCTAAAATAACCGGCAAGCGTGGCACGTCGTTGCCTCGAATATTCAGCAACCAACAAAATGAATCTAGTGCGGCGATTAATGCGACATCCGCACCTTGTTTTTTCACTAACGCGCCTATTTGTTGGCGTTTGTCTAAGCTATTGCGACCAGCACCTTCATGGCTGAACAAGGTAAAAGGTGATGTTGGCAGCTGAGGGCGATTATGCCAATGCACATCAATCGGATTTTGCTGAACATCGATTAATTCAATATCGGCTTTATTAAATTCAGACTTAGCATTTTGGTACCAGGCTAAGGTATGCAAACGGCTATCGATGCCGACTTTGCTGCCTGCACCAAGCGTGTCGATTAACCAGTCAATTTGTGGATCGTCAGTTAAACTTAAATACTGAAACAGTGTGCCATCCACTTGCTGAGGCACTTGCACTGTATAACGGCCATCAGTAAAAATGGCTGCGGTGTCTTTTAGCACTATGGCCATGCCCGCAGATCCGGTAAAGCCTGTCGCCCAATGTAGTCGCTCATTTCTGGCTGGAACGTATTCACCTAAATATTCATCTGCGCGAGGAATAATAAAAGCATCAATATTTTCGATAATAAGCTGCTGACGAATGGCGCTAACACGCTCTGCAATAACAGATGATTGAGACATAAAAAGGCGACTCCAAAAAAGGGTTGGCGAGTGAGGAACGTGGCATGATTATCTCAAGCTCGGATGATAAGTTGCAAGTGAACTGTACTTTAACTTGACCTAATCAATTGTAACTTTATATTGTATACAATTTCAACGCGCATTATCGGCTATTCTTTTGCTGCATTAATAAAGCATAACCCACTAATTTTGGAGTTTTACATGACAATCGGTATCGGTGGCGTTAGTCCACAGCAAGCACTTGAAGGCTTAAAAAATATGACTCAGGATGTTGAGCCAATAGCCTTAGCCGAATTTGAAGCGCGTATCACCAAGGCGCAGCAATTGATGCAACAACAAGGCATCGATGCGGTTTATCTTAATGCTGGTACCAACCTTTATTACTTTACCGGTATGCGCTGGTTTGCCAGTGAACGCATGGTGGGCGCTATTTTACCCGCTAAAGGTGAGGTGCAGTATATTGCTCCTGCGTTTGAACTTGATACCATCAAAGGCTATATGCTGGTTGAGGGGACTGTGAATACTTGGCACGAAGATGAAAGTCCATATGTGTTGCTCGTTGGCATTCTAGTAGCAATGGGAATAGAGGCCAGTCATGCCAAACTCGCTATTGATGAGTCGACTTCCTATTTTATCAGTAATGGTATTGCGAAAGCCGCACCACAGTTAACTTTAGTTGATGCCAAATCAGTTACTGCGGGTTGTCGTATGATTAAGTCTCCGGCCGAGTTAGCGCTTATTCAACAAGCCATGAACATGACGATTGAAGTGCACAAAGCCGCCGCGAGTATGTTATATGAAGGTATTACCACAGACGAAGTGAGCGCCTTTATTGATAGCGCGCATCGTAAAGTGGGAGCCAAGCGCGGGTCATATTTTTGTATTGTGTTATTTGGTGAAGATACCGCTTACCCGCACGGGGTTAAGTCGCCTAAATCGCTAGACAAAAATGATACTGTGCTGATTGATACCGGTTGCCAATTAGAAGGTTATAACTCAGATATCACCCGCACTTATGTGTATGGTGAGCCAAGCACGCGTCAACGTGAATTATGGCAATTGGAACAACAAGCGCAGTTAGCGGCGTTTAATATCGCTAAAATTGATTTACCCTGTGGTGATGTGGATACTGCGGCGAGACAAATATTAGAGCAAGCAGGTTTTGGACCGGGTTATGCCGTTCCAGGTCTACCGCATCGCACTGGTCATGGGATTGGTTTAGATATTCATGAATGGCCATATTTAGTTAAAAGCGATCGCACACCATTAGCTGAAGGTATGTGTTTTAGTAACGAGCCTATGCTATGTGTGCCGGGTGAGTTTGGCGTGCGTCATGAAGACCATTTTTATATGACAACAGCAGGGGCAAAGTGGTTTACCCTGCCAGCCAAATCAATAGATGATCCTTTTTATCTTGGGTAAAGATTATCTTAAACATGTTTTTTGAGTTCATTAGCTTTGTAAGCATCATCGAATAACCTTAGCAGCGCTTGCGTATAGCTTGTATGTAGGTATACGCAAGCGCTATTGAGTTAACGGATTAATTACGTCTGATAAAAGACTCAATATAAGCCGGTGTGCGGGCGTTTAAAATAGGATCGTTCGAAGGCGCAATACCTTTTGGCAGTAATAGCGGGTTAAAAATCCCTTTAGCACAATCCTGGGTAGCGTTAGCACTGTCATTACTGCCATTGATAATCACTTGGCCGACCAGCAGTCGTTGACGTGATTGTGGCCATACAATGGTTGGGTCATTAATTTTATCTTCTGCTTCTGCAAGTTGAATAAATAAGTCCCATTTTGCCGGTTTATTTTCAACGCGATTTGTTAACTCGTCCTGTAAAAAATCATCACTTAGCTTAGCCAGCTGTGTTGTTGATGCGCCAATTACCCCTTCAACTGGTTCGAAAATCCAACGACCTGGAATTGATTGGCCATCTTTTGATGTAAATAGAAAACTATTAACCCCAAAATAGCGATTATTAGCATAGCTTGCGGTTGGGGTAAGTTGCTTTACATAATCAAAAAAAGCTTTAGCGTGAGGTTTATTATCAATCAGCCATTGCTTACCTTCTGGTCCCTGTTTGACTTTGGTTTGGAAGGTAAAAAAATCATCTAGATTACTGGCGAAAAACACTTCAGCATTAGAGGTGACAAAGTTTAAGCTTTCTTTATCACCATCAATTTTAAGTGACATAAAGCGCCCCGCAGTTTTATCTGTAGCATGGGCGTTAGTGCCACCTAAGGAGAAGCGTGCAATGATGTCTATTTCAGCTTGATTTAAAAATGGAATAGTTAAAGTGTCATTGATTGCTGGGTTAGGCTTAAACACTCCTGAGGTACAAAATCCCTTTGCATGGTTACGTAACTTCACTTTTTTACCCGCATCACGACTTACCGTATCAGGCGTACCATTTACAGCATCTACCAGTTCAGCAATGGTTTTTTCTGAGGCTGTTGCTGGTGAGGTAATTAACGGAAGAGAAATAATTAAGCTGGCTTTAATCAGTAGGGGTATTTTATTCAGTAACATTGAGGACCTCGATAAGTTTGTGTTGCTCATGACAATAAATAAGTGCTTTAAACCTAAGCGGAAAAAGCGAGTTTTGTGAACCTAAGGTGCAGATAAATACTAAAGACAGGATAAAGGAGTGATTTCTTTCACCTTTTGGGTGAAATATTATTTTAGATAACCACTATAGCTGTATTTAACCTCAGCTCGGGGTAAGAGATGAATAAACGGTATTGAAATAGCCAAAATTCAACTGTTTATCCTCAAACTTGAGCTTTGCGCTGTTAACAAGGCGAATTTATGCGTCAATAGCGAGCTATTGCAAATGAATTCAACGCAGTTAGCGGGGCAAAGATCTGTTTGATATACATTTATTATCCCGAGCTGAGGTTATTTACAATGTTAATGCTCAAATGCAGTGCCATAGTGAGGTGAAACAGCTTAATTATTTGGGTTGAGTTTACCAGAACAAAAACGCCTCAAAAAATGAGGCGTTTAGGTAAAGTAACAAAGTGAACTAAATTAATTTATTTCAAATAACTCAACATCAAAAATCAACACTGACCCGCCAACAATTTTGCCGCTAGTGCGATTGCCATAAGCCAATTGACTTGGAATATAAAAACGGAATTTATCACCAATTGTCATTAGCTGAACGCCTTCGGTCCAACCTTTAATGACCTGATTCAGTGGGAAGGCAATTGTTTGTCCGCGCTCAACTGAGCTGTCGAAAACCGTACCATCAATCAAGGTGCCATGGTAATGCACGATTACATTGCTTTTGGCGGTTGGGTGTTCGGTGTTGTCACTTTTAGTGATCACTTCATACTGTAAGCCTGATAAAGTTTGTATTACGCCCTCACGCTTGGCATTTTCAGCTAAAAAGGTACTGCCTTTAGCAATGTTTTCTTTAGCGGCTTTTTGATTATTCATTTGGTTGAAAAAGTAAAAAATAACTAAAGCGATTACGGCTACGGCAATGATCATGCGCATGAAAAATTCTCTTTATTATCAATAATGGAAAGTATTGTTATAGTGTAACCTAGTTTATATTGAGGTCACAATGAAGGCTTTTTGCGCCAAGTTAAATAAACCCAATGACATTAAATAATGTATAGCAAGTACAAGTAACTGATGCCGATAGTGAGCAAAATATTGGCAATAATCGACAACCAAAATCGATATTTGAAAGCATTCTTTTGAGTTTTATGACGAAAGTGCTGTTGGGCTATTATTGCCGCAGGCCAGCCACCGAGTAGGGCATAAATGTATAAGGTTTTTTCACTTATTCGACTGCGTTGATTTAATGAAGAGGATTGCTGTTGATTATGTGTGGCAATACGTTTGTCGTACCAGGTGATAATAAAACTCAGTAGATTTAAGCCCATAAACGCGCCAATAACCCATGGCGATAGGGCATAAAAACTATATCCCACAGCCAATAACGCTATCCATATTCCTAGCATGATAACGGCAAATATCATCATTTTAAAAACTCCGCATAAATTTCTAATTGAATTTCATCGCCCACAATGGGGATGTAACTGCTCATACCAAAGTCGGAGCGCTTAATTGTGCCTATCGCACTAAAACCTAGGGTGTATTTTCCTGTCATCCAGTTATCGGCACCACCATGAAAAGTAGCGTTAAATGTGACCGGTTTAGTCACACCGTGTAGGGTTAACAGGCCATGGAACTCAAACTGATTGTTGATGTTAGGATCGGTATTTATTACATCAATAGGGGTGACTTTTTGGCTTTTAAAATAAGCTTGTGGAAACTGTTCACTATCAAACCAACTGCTATTTTGCAGTGTTTTTTCAAGTTTCTGATTATTAATATCTAATGAATCAATTTGCACAGTGGCTTCTAATTGTGCAGCTGGCATGTTGTTAGGATCAAAACTCAGTCGGGCATCAAATTGATTAAAACGTCCCACATAGGTAGACAGGCCTAAGTGCTGAATTTTAAACAGTAGCGCAGCATGATTGGGGTCTAAAGTGTATTCACCCGCTTGTAACTCAGTTAACTGAGGTGTTACCGCTGGGGTGACCCAGCTAATACATCCTGAAAGACCTATTAGGCTTACGCTAATCAATATCATGCGAATATACTGATAATAATGGGTTAAATGCTTCAAAATTACTCCTAAGTCTTTTGCTTATCTGGGGGCATTATGCGATGTGTTGAAGCGACATTATTGACTGCGCTGAGTTAACTTCGTCATTAAATACTCTAGCGGCCCCTGGGAGAAAAAACGTAAATACACAGCGGCTAAAAATAGTTGTAATAGACCTAATACTATTGCTAGAAGCATGTAGTCGATACGATCAAACTCCATTTGCCATTGTGGCATCCAATGTCGTAATAGCAATACGCCTAAAAGAGATTGTAGAATATAAAAACTTAACGACAGTCGGCCAATATTTTGTAATAGGGTTAATTTTAACGGATTGTTTTGACAAACTTTTACAATGATATGCCAGTAAATCAGTGCCGTTGGAATGGCGCCAAGCATCATGAATATACCAGAAACCTCTTTTAGCACAGCAGAGTCGGACAGGCTTAGTAGACTGTCAATGCTAGCAAAAGCGATGCTTATACAGGCAAATAGCCCAAGTTGCTTATGACTGAATCCGCGCTCAAAATAACCTTGCTTCATTAAGGTCATCCCTATTAGCATTAAACTTGCGCCGTACCATAGAATCGAAATGGGAATAATCAGTAACATATAACCGATCATGTAAGCTTGCATCACGACTTGGTCCGCATAGGTTCCTGTCCATAGCGCGAGTTGTTCAATAAAATAGTCTGAACCTCGATAGAATTGTTCATCTTCAAGGGTAATAGAAATAAGTGCGATGACCGCCATGGCAATCAACATGAATTTCGCCGACTTGGCTAATAATTGTTTTGGCCCAAGGGTGAAGTATCGACAGACCACTAAGCCACATAAACCATAGCTTAGTAAAATGTCACCGGAAAATAAAAATACCCCGTGAATAACCCCGAGTCCGATTAATAAGTAAAGTCGGCGTGTTATGCGATTTTTACCGTGCTCACTTTCACTTTCACTTTCGCTATCACTTTTATTATCAAGGCTAGTCGTTTTTTGATATTGCAACCACAGACCTGCGCCAAACAACATCGAAAACAAGCTGATAAAGCGGCCTTCTAATAAAAAGTTACTGACAATCTCTATCGTTAAATCGGATGCTATTTCTGGTAGATGTGGGGCATAACCGTAAAAGTTATTCGCCATAAAATAGATGTTGAGAAACAAAATACCTAGTAAGGCAAAACCCCTTATGGCATCTAAATTGGCGATCCGCCCATGTGTTAGAAGAGTTTGGTGTCGGGAAATGCCATTATCATTTGAAGGTGCTAAAGCTTGGTCGATTTTACGGTTTATAAGCATGTATCATCCATAATTGATGATAAAACCATTATTAAAGTGTAATGGTTTTATCATTCTAAAGATTTAGTCCATTGGTGAACTTAGCTTATACTTTCTGCGGCTTTTCTGAAATCCATAATTTAATATGGCCTTGAACAACCACCACACCATTAGTGTCGTAAGCTTTTACATCGACTAACATATCGCCAACTTGCCATTGCTCTGGTTGAACTTCTGCCACACATAAAATGTCAGTGCCAGCTTTGGCGGTATACTCTACCGACATACCTTTAGGGATCCAGCGTAAGTGTTTAGGGATAGAGGCTTCAGCCATAGTGCCCATTGCCATTTCCATACCGTTACAAATCGCGATAACGTGAACCGTACCAATATGGTTTTGGACACTTTTACGTTTTTTGATCAAACACTCACATCTATGTTCTTTTAACGATGTAATGTGCGGATGGATGGTACCGAAATACGGTGCCATACGGGACACCATTTTAGAAAATAGAGCGTGACCAAAAGGGTAGCTGGTTACCTTTTGATATAATGCCATGACTTTGTTAGGTTTGTTGTTATTCATAATCCATTTCGTGTGATTATTTGTCTGGTCCGATGAGATTAGCATTAATGTTCATACTCTGCTAGTAGTTTGCCTCATTGCAAGTGGGTATAATCGCTAGCAATATTATTCAGTTTAGATCATGGATTAGGATTAATTTTGAAGTTATTTATAACGTATTTAAAAGGCATGGCAATGGGCGCTGCTGATGTCGTACCTGGTGTTTCAGGCGGAACCATAGCCTTTATCACAGGTATTTTAGACCCTTTGCTTGATGGTATAAGGAAAATTAACCCTACATTATTTGGAATTGTACGCCAACAGGGGCTTAAAGCAGCCTTTTTACATATCAATGGCCCATTTTTGGTGTGTGTGTTTGGTGGTATTTTGACCAGTATTTTTGCCTTTGCAAAGTTAATCTCATGGTTAATTGTGGCTCATCCTATTCCGGTTTGGTCATTCTTTTTTGGGCTGATATTGTTTTCTGTTTTTCATATGCTTAAACAAGTTAGTCAGTTTAATCTTCAGCGGATAGCGTTATTTGCGCTTGGTGTGTTGTTTGCCTGGGGGATTACGGTATTAAATCCTGTTGCGATAGAAGCTAGCTATATCAACTTCTTTTTTGCTGGCGCTATTGCGATTTGTGCAATGATTTTACCGGGTATATCGGGCAGCTTTATTTTGCTTCTTATCGGCATCTATCCTGCGGTATTAGCAGCAGTAAAAGGGTTTGATATTGCTTATTTAGCCTGTTTTGCCATGGGATGTGTGCTAGGTCTGTTAAGCTTCAGTCATGTGCTTTCTGCTTTACTGCGCAAGTTTCATGATGCCACTTTGATGTTTCTTATCGGACTCATGTTAGGTACATTAGGTAAAATTTGGCCCTGGAAAGAGGTGGTTACTTGGCGAGAAAATTCTAGCGGACAACAAGTACCTTTACTTGAGCAAAACCTCACTCCATTTGATTTCCAAGCTATAACAGGCGAAGCTCATCAGTTAGGCCTAGCGATTGCAGCTGCTTTATTTGGCATTGGATTAGTATGGTCGCTAGAGTTTTTTGGCGCCAAACATACTAAGCGCTAAATATGTCAAATGCTAAGTATGCTAAAATGAACTACTTTTAACAAAGACTCGTATTAGCAGCCAATGTTAAGAGCACTACTTTTATTTTAACCGCCACAGGAGTGCGTTCTCATGGATAAATCAGAGACATTTATGCCAGAAAAAATTCAAATTGGTATCAGCAGTTGTTTGCTCGGTAATGAAGTTCGATTCGACGGTGGCCATAAAAATTCTTATTACTGCGCAAAAGAAATTGAACCCTTTTTTGAATACACCAGCATTTGCCCTGAAATGGCGATTGGTATGGGTGCACCAAGAAAAAGTATTCGCCAAGTACTTGATGGCGATCTTCTGTATATTCAAAGTGCAGACGGTAGCCTTGATGTCACTGCTAAATTAACTGAGTTTAGTCAAAATAAAGTGGCTGAGTTAGGTTACTTAGGTGGATATGTCTTATGTGCTAAGTCACCGACTTGCGGTATGGAGCGTGTTTTAGAGTATAAAATTGGCACCAATAACAGCACTAAAAGTGGCGTAGGGGTGTTTGCTAAAGCATTAATGGATAAATACCCATTGCTGCCTGTTGAAGAAGAAGGCCGTTTAAATGACATGATCATTCGCGAAAACTTCTTTACCCGCGTATATGCCTATGATGATTGGCGTAAAATGTTAGCCTCGGGCTTAACAAAGCATAAGTTAATTCAGTTTCATTCCCGTTACAAATACCTGCTTATGGCTCACAGCCCTAAATGGTACCGTGAGTTAGGCCCTGTCTTAGCCGATATTAAAGATTTAGAACAAACCGCTGATACCTATTTTACTGGTTTTATGACCGCTTTAAAGGTCAAAGCTACCCGTAAAAATCACACCAGCACCTTGCAACATATTCAGGGTTATTTTAAAAAGCATTTAAATGCGCGCCAAAAAGAAGAGTTAACTGAATCTATAATGAAATATCGTGAGGGTTTATTGCCTTTACTGGTACCTATTACGTTAATTAATCACTATTTGAAAGAGTTTGAAGTGCCTTATATTGCGGAGCAAATCTATCTAAATCCGCATCCTGAAACGTTAAAGCTACGTTATGCCTATTAAGACATTCACTTTTAACGAGATGACAAACAAGTAAGGTAGCCAATGCCATTAGCAGTAAACAGTCTTGTGTGGTTTAGACAAGATTTACGTATTCATGATCATCCTGCACTGAGTCAAGCGTGTGAGTTTGCCCTACAGCAAAATTCACATGTTAAGGCTGTGTACTTTGTCACACCTGCCCAGTGGGCTGAACATGATGTCGCAGCTATTCAAATAGACTTTATTGAACGACATGTTAACTTGCTTAGGCAAAGTTTAGCCAGTATTGGTATTGCTTTAGATGTTGTTCATTTGAGCTGTTTTGACGATATATTGCCATGGTTACAACAATATTGTGCCGAGCATCAAATTGGTAAAATATTTGCTGCTAATGAACCTGAATATAATGAACGTCAGCGCGATATAAAATTAATCGCAGCGGGTATTCCTTTAGCATTAATTGAGCAGGATTGTTTGCTTACAGCCGGAACCGTAACGACTCTGTCTGGCACCATGTATAAGGTTTTTACCCCATTTTCAAAAGCGTGGAAAAAAATAGCCGCGGGTAAGTTAATTAAACCTCTGCCAGCAGCAACTTTTAATGCGCCTATTGGCACATCAGATGCCATCAAGTTCAATATTCAATCGCATTATCCCAATCCTGTTAGTAGTCAGCAGTGGGCCGCAGGAGAAGATAGTGCAAGAGAGTTGTTGCAGCAGTTTATTGCGCAAGATATCGGTGATTACCAACAACAGCGCGACTTTCCTGCCATAGAGGGAACCAGTCGTTTATCGCCTTATTTAGCCATTGGCGTGATTAGCGCTCGGCAATGTATTACGGCGATTTTGTTTCATTATCCTGATGCACTGATAAATGATGCAAGCCCTGCAAAAACCTGGCTTAACGAACTTATTTGGCGTGAGTTTTATCGCCATTTGCTGGTGGCATTTCCTAAATTATCTCGCGGCCAAAACTTCAACGATTTAGGTAAACACATACAATGGCGTAACGATAAGACCGAGTTTGATGCTTGGTGCAAAGGACAAACAGGTTATCCCATTGTTGATGCCGCAATGCGTCAGTTAAATCAAACTGGTTGGATGCATAATCGATTACGCATGGTCGTTGCCAGCTTTCTAACTAAGCATTTATTAATTGATTGGCGCTGGGGTGAGCAGTATTTCAGACAGCAATTAATAGACGGTGATTTGGCCGCTAACAATGGTGGTTGGCAATGGTCTGCTGGCACAGGTTGTGATGCACAACCCTATTTTAGGGTGTTTAATCCTATGACCCAAAGCAGTAAATTTGACCCCGATGCTAGCTTTATAAAACAGTTTGTGCCCGAAATTGCTGGTTGGAGTTTGAAACACATACACGAGCCACACCTTAAAGCACAGCAGGCCAATTTGATGGCAGATTTGTTTTCTGATCGCGCAAAGCAAGATAAGGTTTATCCTATGCCAATTGTTGAACATAGCTCTGCCAGAAAACGGGCAATTGAAGTGTTAGCAGCACTAAAGCGAGGATAGTTGATACGAGGGTAGTTGATACGAGGGTAGTTGAGCTCGGGGATAATTGAAGCGCAGATAAATGCAAATGTATGGCATCACGCTTACCTTAAATTAAACGTCGGCATAGTTTAGGCTATGCCGATTTTTTTATCTAAAAATAAGCTTGTCACCTCTAAAGGCTCAGTTCAGTCCGATTAAAGTCATACTTAAGCTTAAATATCCCAAAGATTATTAGGAGATTAGCGATGCAATTTTTCTTGTGATGGCAGCGTATGCGTGATGATTCGTCTGATACTAAAGAAAACATTTTACTGAAGCTAAATTATGGTATCTAACTGGGCTAAATCAGTAACCGTTTGGGTGGGCGATACTCCCCAGGGATCAAATATCATTTGTGGTGAACGTTTCACCCAAGCGGTTTTAAAGCCTGATGCCGCCGCGCCAAGAATATCAAAAGAGTTACTGGATATAAGCCAAACTTCATTCTGCATTGAGTTTGTGGTTTGAATGAAATATTCATACACCGCAGGATTAGGCTTAAAGGTCATAATTGCTTCACAGCTCACAATACCTTCAAAATACGCTAAAATATTTGCGTTTTTCAATAGCGACTCGACCGCAGAGTATTCACCATTAGAGAACGCAAACAGGCTAATGCCTTTTTCTTTTAGGGTTTGTAAAGCTGGCGCGACGTCATCAAAAGCTGGCAAAGTCAGATAGCTTTCTAACAGTTGGCATTTTTGACTGTTAGTGAGCGGGATCGTATGAAACTGGCAAGTGTATTCCAGTGCATCTCGAGTGCAAATCGAGAACTCTTTATATTGCTGCATTAAACCGCGTCTAAAAGAATACTCAAGTTGCTTATCTCGCCATGTTTGGCTAAATGCATAAGCTTGTTTAATTACCGACTCAGTTTCGCGCTCTAATGTTTTTTGTTTGAACATTTTGATCAATAAAGCCACTACACCATGAGTGTCGATCAAAGTCCCATAGACATCAAATGCGAGTGTTTTTGTCATTTTGAATATCCCTGGTTCAATGTTTGTCACCCACAACTTCTATGTGAGTGGTCTTTATTTTTAAGTATATTTTCACAACGTTAATTAAACTGTTGTTGAAGCGTGGTGTACTCACACTGGTTCAGTGAGCATTTCTGGACGGCTATGCACTAGAATTGATTGAGCGCGTGAACTAAATAAAGTTCATATTAACATTATCTGCGTTATCGGGTACACAGTCGTCATAGCAATCTATCTAATTATTCATTTGTTATTCATCGCTAATTTTACCGTATTGAATGAGTGGTTAAATCACTTATCTAAATAACAGGCTTATCTATTCAGATCACCAACCAGATCACACTTTTAAAGGCTTTATGGTAATGAGTCGCTATTGTTATTGAACAAACACGTTAATGAGCATAAAATTCACTTAAAGATTTATATTTTATACATGTTATGTTTTGCACACACCTTAAGGCGACAATAAATGTTAAATATTGATGACCCAGCAGACACTGATAACACTCCTGCAATTTGGCGTTTAGGTTTTAGGCCATTTTTTTTAGGTGGTGCTGTGGTCGCTGCCTTATATATTCCAATCTGGCTGATGGGTTGGTTTACACCGCAGTACAGCTTATTTAATGGTGAGTTTTGGGCCAATGTTGTGCCTTTATGGTGGCATCCACATGAGATGTTATTTGGCTTTGCTATGGCAATTGTGTGTGGTTTTTTATTAACCGCAGCACAAGCCTGGACCAACCAACCTACGATGAAAGGAGGTGTGCTGGCACTCACATTTGGTTGTTGGTTGGCAGCAAGATTACTCTTGTTATTGCCATTCAATATTCCGCTTTGGCTGCCAGCATTGTTTGACAGCTTGTTTTTAGGGATCAGCGCAGCAACTTTATGGCGTTGTATTTATACTGCTAAACAATGGCGTAATATCGGCTTCCCTATTATGTTGGTTGTAGCATTAGTGGTTAATCTGGTTACCTATTATGCTTTATACGAGCGTAACTTTTCTCTATCGACCCAACTTTGGCAGGCAATGATTTGGTGGCTTGCGATGGTAATAACTATTGTTGGCGGTCGAGTTATTCCTTTTTTTACCGCAATGAAATTACAACATTCAAAGCCAGATCCCATTCAAGCACTTGAGATAACGTTATTACTCGTGATGGGATTGTTATTCGTTCAATCTGTGCTCCATTTATTCCCCCGTGAAATTGAACAGGGCATTTTACTCAGTGCAGGCATATTGCAATTGGTAAGAGTGTCTCGCTGGAAAGGGCATAAAACATTTAAAGAGCCTATGTTGTGGTCTTTACATGTTTCATATTGGGCATTGCCGGCAACTTTGTTGGCTATGGCATGGCAAATTAATAATGAGTTTGCGTATCGCACTTTATTGCATCTATTTGCGGTTGGCGGTATTGCATCATTATGTTTGTCGATGATATCTCGAGTGTCACTAGGGCACACTAGTCGCAATATTTATCAAGGTCCAAATATGGTGCTTGCCTTTATTGGCATTCCTCTAGCAGCAATTTTTCGTGCGGTAATGCCATTGTGGCTCCCTCAATATAGTTCGACTTGGTTATGGTTGGCGGGAGCATGTTGGTTTATTAGTTTTGGGATGTTTGTTTGGCATTATGCCCCGATTCTTACCAAGCCTAGATTAGACGGACGTCCAGGTTAATCTCACAAATGAAAGAGTGAATTATGTCAGTTAAGATTGTTAATAAAAAAGGTACCAAAATCGCGATAACTACTTTAATAACGGTTTTATTTAGCTTAACAGCCTTGGCTGATATCAGTGTTGACGAGCAGAATAAAACTCGATTTCCTAGTCAATATCAAACTTGGTTAGCCACATCTGAGCAAACAGAAAAACAAGATATGTTGGCTGCTTATCCGGCCAATATTATTCTTTGGGCGGGGTCATCTTTTGCTAAAGAGTATAATAGTCCCCGAGGGCATCAGTTTGCGGTAGCGGATGTGGCGCATATATTACGCACTGGTGTGTCAGTAGAAGAAGGCCAGAAAGGGCTTTCAGCCAGTTGCTGGACTTGTAAAACACCCGACGCCCCTAGATTAATGAAAGAGATGGGTATTGAAGGTTTTTCTGGCGCTAATTTTACTGATTTAGGTACTGAGATAAAGTCAGTCGTTTATTGCAGTGACTGTCATGAGGATGGCAGCGCTAAGCTGGCACTGCCAAGGCCACATGCGCAGGATGCGATGGCTAAAATTAAACTGCCTTTTGATAAGCAAAATACCAGTATGAAAGGTGCTCAGGTGTGTGGCCAATGTCATGTCACTTACTACTTTCAGCCTGAGCGTAGTAATAAGGTTAATATTCCGTGGATTTTCGGTAGCACCGCCGATGACATTGAAAAATATTATGACACACGTCGCTTCTATGAATGGATCCACCCCATTTCAAAAACGCCTATGCTCAAAGCACGCCATCCTGAGTTTGAACATTGGAGCCGAAGTAAACATGCTGAAGCAGGGGTGACATGTATAACCTGCCATATGCCACCGACAATCGATGATAAAGGCAATGTTTTTACCGATCATAAAGTAGGTAATGCCCTGAATAATTTTGATCGTACCTGTAAAACTTGTCACAGTAGCCAGAAAGCCATCACACAAACCCTGTTAAAAAATAAACAACTGATTAATGTCAAGGCACGTGAAGTTGAAGGCTTGCTAGTGAAAGCCCATTTTGAGGCAAAAGCTGCGTGGGATGCCGGAGCTACGTGGGATCTAATGAATGATCCTATAATGAATATTCGTCATGGCCAGTGGCGCTGGGACTTTGCCATGGCATCCCATGGTTTGTATGCTCACAACCCTGAAGAGGGGAATGCATTGCTTGATAAGGCGATTGTACAAGTCACTTTATCCCGCACATTATTAGCAGTAGTGTTACAAAAATTTGGCATTAATAAAGTAGATTACCCTGATATTAGCACCAAAGAAAAAGCCCATGCCGCTATCGGATTTAATAAAGATGAGGCGCAAAAAGCCAAAGATAGTTTTATCAAACAACAAGTGGATAAACATTGGCAACCGGTCGCTCTTCATGGATATAAGCAGTTACTTCGCTAATTCTATATATACTGAGTTTGACTATAAAAGCGCTTAAGGAGACTTAAGTGCTTTTTTACTGATCTATTATCCACTCCCAAACGTAACATTCACTATCTAAATCATCTTTTTACTGCAACTTTTTTTACAGTAAATCCCCGCTAACTGATTGTCACTAAAGTCATTGTGCTTTTATTCAGTAGGCTTTATGGTAAGTATGTTAGTTATACAAACGGAGTGTTATATGTCAGAAGCGTCCACAGTGACTGAATTGCCAGTGTCGGCTACTCAGTCACCTGCGATTATTAAGCACTTTATTGAGCTTTATCAGGTGTTGAATAAAAATAATTTGCAACGCTTATCTGAAATTTATGCAGCCGAAATACAATTTCAAGACCCTTTGCATCAAGTTAATGGATTAAAGCAACTCACCAAGTACTTTGCCAATTTATACGAAAATGTAAGCCATATACATTTCGACATAACCCATATAATAGTCAGTGATTGCCAGCAGCAAGCATCTTTGTTTTGGACTATGAGCTATGCTCACCCTAAACTGAATAAAGGGCAAACCATTAAAGTGGATGGTATGAGTCTATTAAAATTTAACGACACTATTTTTTATCATAGAGATTACTTTGATGCTGGTCAGATGCTCTATCAGCATGTGCCAATGCTTGGCGGTGTTATTCGCATATTAAACAATAGAATGGGGTAATAATATGAGCCATCATCAATCCTCATCATCAGCGGTTCTGATAACTGGAGCAACATCGGGCATTGGTTTAGCAAGTGCTAAGTTTTACGCAGCTAAAGGTTTCCATGTCATCGCATGTGGTAGAAATGAAACCGTATTAGCGGGCTTAAATGTGGGTCATTTTTTAACATTTGATATAACACAACCTGAACAAGTTAATCAGGCTGGTATTGCGCTGAAACAGTACCTAGCAGATAAGCAGCTTCAGCTTACCCAAGTTATCTTAAATGCTGGAACCTGTGAGTATATTGACGATGTTATTGAGTTTGATGCAATGCTTTTTAGTCGAGTCATAACTACCAATCTGATTGCGGTTGGACATTGCATTAGCGCATTTTTACCTCAGCTCACAAAAGGCGGCCAATTAGGATTAATGAGCTCCAGTGCAACTTATTTACCTTTCCCAAGGGCTGAGGCATACGGTGCTTCTAAAGCCGCAATAAGTTATTTAGGCCGCAGTTTAAGGTTAGATTTGGCCGCTAAACCCAGTGTTGATATTGGAGTAAGTGTAATTTGTCCTGGTTTTGTTGACACACCGCTTACCGCCAAAAATGATTTTGCTATGCCGATGCAAATCAGTAGCGAGCAAGCAGCAGAACGGATTTTTAAGGGGATGGCACAGCGCAAGTTCGAAATCCATTTTCCTAAGCGGTTTACCTTTATACTCAAGTGTTTATCTTTGCTTCCTGAGAAAGCACTTATCAAGTTACTTGCAGATAAAGCCGTTAAATAAAAATCACTTTTGAATACATACCCAAATTAACAGTAAAGCGTCAAGTTTGTACATATAGGAATAAGAATGAAAAAAATTGCGGTGATAGGAACCGGCATATCGGGTTTAACCTGTGCACATTTACTCAGCAGTAAGCACAAAGTAACTGTTTTTGAAGCCAATGATTATATTGGCGGACACACAGCTACGGTTGATGTCGAGGTAGACAAAAAGAGCTACGCTATTGACACTGGTTTTATTGTTTTTAATGATCGCACCTACCCAAGATTTGAAAAGTTAATGGCAAAGCTTGGGGTTGAGTCATTACCGACACAGATGAGCTTTAGTGTACACAATGCTTTCACTGGGCTTGAATACAATGGTCATACCCTATGGAGTATGTTTGCCCAAAGACGTAACATTTTCAAAGCTGATTTTTATCGTTTTCTAGCTGAAATAGTACGTTTTAATAACGATTGCAAAGCCATTTATGAGTCAGATACCTATCCTGTAATGAGTTTAGGTGAATATCTCGATAAACATAATTTTAGCCCATTTTTCTGTGAACATTATATTCTACCAATGGGTGCAGCCATTTGGTCTGCCAGTATTAATGATATGCGCGCCTTTGCGTTACGATTTTTTATTCGTTTCTTCCAGCACCATGGCTTGCTTAATATCAGTGATCGTCCGCAATGGTCGGTATTGAAAGGTGGTTCGCGTAGCTATATTCCTAAGCTTATTGAACCTTTTAAGAATAATATTCTGTTAAATAGCCCAGTAACGGCTGTTTGTCGAAATGATGAAGGCGTAAAAGTTCAAGTATTGAATGGCGAATGGCTGCAATTTGATGACGTTATATTGGCGTGTCACAGCGACCAGGCATTAGCTATGCTCAGTGATGCAAGCAAAGATGAGCATGAAGTGTTGTCTGCCATGGAATACCAAAATAATGAAGTGGTGCTACATACTGATATTACTTTGCTACCCAAACGTAAAGCGGCTTGGGCAAGTTGGAACTATCGTTTAGACGGTGATGATAAAGTGCCTATGGGCGACAGACCCGCCAGTGTTACCTACAATATGAATATTTTACAATGCTTGCCCAAGGGAGCACCGACTTTTTGTGTGACCTTGAATCAAACTGGCTTGATTGATGAAAGTAAAATATTGCGTAAATTTAATTACGCTCACCCAGTTTTCAATGAAGCCAGTATGCAAGCGCAATCAAAGCGTGAGCTTATATCAGGTAAACGACATACTTACTTTGCGGGTGCCTATTGGTATAACGGTTTCCATGAGGATGGCGTGAGAAGCGCAGTTGATGTGTGCAATCAATTTGAGATCAGTTTATGACCGCAATGATAACTGACGATATGGCGTTAAACAGTGGCATTTACTATGGCAATATCAGCCATAGACGCCATGTGCCTAAACGCCATAGCTTTGGTTATAACATAGCTATGATGGCATTAGATTTAGACGAGTTACCTACATTGGTAAACACCAGTAAGTTGTTTGCTGAAAAAAATGCATTACTCACCTTTAAAGCCGATGATTATCTTAAAAGCCTTGGTCAACAATTTGGTGAGGACTTTATCTCAGGTTTAAACATTGACAAGCTCAGTGCAATAGGGGCATTAAAGCAGCGTACATTGGTCACAATACAAAAGCTAGGTGCTCAACAAAGCTGTAACCGAGTGGTGTTTTGTGGCCAAATTCGTCATTTTGGCTTTTACTTCAGTCCAGTTAATTTTTTCTTTTGTTATCAAGATGAGACTCCACTATATATGCTGGCTGAAGTCAGCAACACCCCGTGGAATGAGCGTCATTGCTATCTAATTGATTTAGTGAACACCACTCACACTGATAAAGTTTTCCATGTGTCACCTTTTATGACCTTAGATATGCACTATTTATGGCGTATTTTACCGCCGCAGAAACGCCTTAAAGTGACCATTGAGAATCGTAATAGTGCTAATGAAAAGCTATTTGATGCCACAATAGCCTTAAAAAGAATGTCATTTACTGCGCCAAATATTAAGCGCTTTATGTTGGGGTACCCAGCCATGACAGCTAAAATTGTCTTGGGTATTTATTGGCAAGCTTTAAAACTATTTATTAAACGGATTCCTTTTGTGGGCAAGCAAACCAAACAAGTGCCCACATAAAAACAATCAGCAGTTCAAGTAAACCAAATGTGTACTCAGTACGTATTAGCCCTTAATATTATAAATTTGAAGCTAATTTTTTAATTAGAATGGAGTGCCAGCATGGATAATGCCGCAACCGGTACAAGTATTGCTCAAGCGAGTTTATCAGACAGTTTGGCTAAAAAGATTTTATTACGAGCACTGGCTCATCTAGCTGAAGGGCAATTAACGATTGTTGATGCGTCACAATCGCATGTATTTGGTCATCCAGAAAGCGACATTCACGCTACCATGCAAGTGTTACACCCAGGTTTTTATCGTCAGGTAGTATTTGGTGGCTCAATTGGTGCAGGTGAAGCTTATATTCAAGGTCATTGGTCTAGCCCTGATTTAACGAAAGTAGTGCAAATTTTTGCCAGAAATTTAGCCTTGCTTGATAATATTGAACGTTACTTCTCTTGGTTAAGTAATGGCCTAAACCGCGTTAAGCATATATTTAATCGAAATTCTCAAGCCGGTTCAAAACGCAATATCTTAGCCCATTATGATTTGGGTAATGATATGTATCAGCAGTTTTTAGACCCAGAAATGATGTATTCCAGCGCAATTTATCCAGCAAATGATGCCAGTCTAGCTGAGGCGCAATTGCACAAGCTAGATACCATATGTCAGCGTTTAGATTTAAAACCTGGGCAAACCTTATTAGAGGTAGGCACTGGATGGGGCGCACTGGCAATTTACGCAGCTAAGCATTATGGCGTGTTAGTGACCACAACAACGATTTCAGATGCACAATATGATTACGCTTTATCTCGGGTAAAAAGTGAAGGCTTATTAGACAAGGTCACCTTGTTAAAACAGGACTATCGTGAACTCACCGGGGTGTATGATCGCGTGGTGTCAATTGAAATGATTGAGGCTGTGGGGCATGAGTATTTACCGGGCTTTTTTGAAAAGCTACAGCATATGCTTAAACCTGAAGGGCGTTTATTAATTCAAGCCATTACCATTGCCGATCAGCGCTACAATAGCTATCGCAAAAGTGTTGATTTTATCCAGCGTTATATTTTCCCTGGTGGCTGTTTACCCTCGATCAGTGAAATGTCACGTCATATAGCCAATAAAACCGACATGGTTATTTGGTCATTAGATGACATCGGCCTTGATTATGCGCGTACCCTAAAACATTGGCATGATAATTTTGATATGGCCAAAAGTACCATTACCAAACTTGGATACGGTGATGATTTTATTAGAATGTGGAAGTTTTACTTAAGCTACTGTGAAGGTGGTTTCTTAGAGCGCGCCACCAGTACAGTACATTTAACCGCGGTAAGACCTGGCTATCGAAAAAGCTAACATTTTTGTTGTTAGCTAACTTGTTCAGATTACGTATTATATAAATGAGGGTGTCATGAAAAAATCTGTTTCATCCTCTTCACGGCTCAGTTTAGCTGACCCCGTTGTAGCTAATAAAACAACCGCTTTAAAAAAAATACTGCTGAACGCAGTTAGCTTTCAAGCGATATGGTGGCTGGGAGTCTTATATCAAAACCAGTTCATCTTAGTATCATTAATGCTGATTGGATTACATTTTCTATTATCAGATCAAAAACGCGCCGATGTACTTATCCTACTAGTTATTACAGCACTTGGCGCAGCTGTCGATGTTGGGTTAACTTATTTTGGTGTATTTGTTTTTGCATCAACGCCATGGTGGTTATTACTGCTTTGGGGATATTTTTCACTGACATTAAATGTAAGCTTAGGTTTTGCACATAAATTCAACCTGCCTGTTCAAGTTATTATTGGTGGTGTCTCTGGCTGTTTAAGTTACCTTGCTGGTGCAAAGTTTGATGCCGTAATATTGCCTTTGGGGATGACTCCTTCAGCTATTATTCTTGCGGTGATCTGGTCAGTACTATTTCCCGTATCACTTCATATAGCGGCGCGGTTATCACGATAACTGTGCTATGTACGCGTACAGGGTAGGTAAATATGTCAAGTATAAGTAAGCTTGCAAATTTTGTATTGATACTGAGCGCAGCGAATATGGTTCATGCTGAAGATGTCAATAATGTTACAGATTTGGCAGTTAAGGCATTAGGCGACGCTAACATTAGTCAGGCTAGTTTAAGTCACACGGCGGCATCAGATTTAATTCAAACCACTCAACTGCTTAAATCAAAATCTGCTGACAAACAGTTTATTTTGCCGCCTCTTGTCCAAGTTGGCGAGGCTGATTTAGATGTTTTGTGGTTTGATGTTTACTTAGCCAAACTATACTCAGTTGATGGCACTTATCAGCCCCAGCAATTTCCAATTAAATTAGCCATTCAATATCACCGCGATATAAGTGCAGCAGAACTCATTGAGGCAACTACTGAGCAGTGGCAAGCTAATGGGTTAACAGCGTCTGAGATTAACCGTATAAAAAAGCATTTAACCCTTTCCTGGCCTGATGTTAAAAAGAACGACACCCTTAGCTTTATTATCCACAATGATAAACAAGCCGAGTTTCTGTTTAATGATAAGTCTTTCTATCAGCTAGAGGATGCTGAGTTTAGTGCCGCTTTTATTGGTATTTGGTTGTCTGAAACCACAACTGAGCCTGAATTACGTCAACAATTAATTGGAGCAACTCAATGATTAACCTTTCATTTTTGAATACGTTTTGGGGTAAAGCTCAATCATCTGTTAAAGCCTTAACCGTTATTACTGTTTGTTTTAGTTTGTTTTCTTGTTCG
This sequence comes from Shewanella sp. HL-SH4, assembly GCF_051164845.1. Taxonomy (NCBI): domain Bacteria; kingdom Pseudomonadati; phylum Pseudomonadota; class Gammaproteobacteria; order Alteromonadales; family Shewanellaceae; genus Shewanella; species Shewanella sp. HL-SH4. Next base: position 1,115,269 of record NZ_CP195037.1, on the reverse strand, counting down.
TCCGCTTCAATTGAAGATTATGCAGGTACAACACCTGAGTTAAATTTGGTTGATTTTTTTGACGGTGAATTAACCGCTTCAGGCATAGTGCAAGATTTTTCCGGTAAAGTGACACGAAAGTTCACCGTGACAATGGAAGGCAGCTGGCAAGATAGTCCACAAGGCAAGCAAGGCGAACTTAAAGAATGGTTTATTTATGATGACGGTGAAAAGCAAACACGGATTTGGTATTTAACCGATTTAGGTAATGGTCAGTTCGAAGGCCGTGCAGATGATATTTTAGGTGTGGCTACAGGCGAGGCTAATGGCAGCGCACTTAGATGGCGCTATGATATGAAGCTCATGGTGGATGGTAGTGAATATCAAGTTGAATTTGATGATTGGATGTTCTTAGTGGATAAAAATACCATTATTAACAAAAGCGATATCATTAAATTTGGTATTACAGTCGGCACAGTCACATTAGTGATTCAAAAGCAGTAATTGGGATTATTCAAGCTATGGTTCTGTTACAACACTGACACTGAGTGTCACTTTTCTAAACTCAGTATCACTTTCCTAAAATAGTGAATTTTAATCATTTAGACAACAATGTTTGCTTATTCACTATTCTAGGTTGTGTCATCTGCTTAGCCTTTTAACTTACTGTTATCAACCTGTTTGCGGTCATAGTATTCAAAGGGAAAGACATTGCGAATTTGCTGGGTGAGATCATCACCTATGTTGGCAGAGACATGCAGCCTTACTTGATTATCTCTTTCTGCTCTTATTGTACAGGTCAGCTTATGCTCTTTGGCAAAGGAGCGACATTCTCGCTCAAATTTTTCTGGGATTTTACCTTTATGTCGATTTAATCGACCTTGCTTAAAGTGCATTTCAAATAGTGTTAACCCTTTCTTGCCTGAGAACATCAGCTTGTAGGCAATGAAAAAAAACACGCCAATAAATAAAATCTTTAATAACGTTTCTACCATATCGTGCGTCCTTTAATCTTTGTTATTTATATATTAAAGATACGCCCGATTTGTTTCGGTGCAATCTTTTTTTATCAAAACGTGAGTCGTAGCAAAATTATTCCATGGGGTGAGTCGTATGGTTGAAAAAAACTCATGTTACAGTTTGGTTACGGTTGATGTATTTTTAGTCTACACTCTGTAATGCAACTTATTAGTGGCAGATGTAAATTGAATTCAAACTAGTTAAATGGATTGTTATTTTATTAAGGATAATGTCATGTCGATATCAAATGCTAAGCGTTGGAACGAGTTATGTGAATTGCAAATTACTATAATGGGTAATCTTGCTAATCGGTTCCCTGAACGTCGTGAAAACCTCGAGTCAGTAGCGAGTGGCTGGAAAAGTATTCAACAACAGTTACAACAAAATAAAACCCCTGTGTTATGAGTTGTACTGTGTGGGTATTGCATTAAGTCGATGCTTACATCGACTTTTTTATTGATTTTAATGGTCAACCACCTCAAGAGGTAATCATGAAATACTTGCCTGACTGAGCTCCTGGTAAGTGATATATAGCCAAATACCTAAAAAGCACAGCATCATCAGTAGTGCGACGATACGAATTACTTGGGCGTATTCGGTAACATAAGTGAAGTAACGTTGCTGAATCGCATTTGTCAAAAAAGTCCCCACTAAAGAAAACACACACAAATACATGGCAGCATATTGAGTTGAGCTTGAGCCATTAATTTTTTCATAGAGCAATAGTAGTGCAACTGAAGTCAATACTATTATGCGAAAACGACGCTCCGCTTTATTTGATAAATTCCATCTAGGCAGTCCCATTGCCATCGCTCCTTGTATTAAAGTCCATTTACATCAGTACACAACCCATCAAGTTATTAAGTTATTAAGTCGCTAACGCTAAGTTAGCCTTACTGATATATAGTTATAGTAATATTTGGTCATTTTTTCAACTACAAGGTTTGTCTAGAATATAACGACTGGAAACGCCAAGTTGTGGGGTGGAAAGTGAGAAACAAACAAATGCAGTTGAAAGATGCGCCGTCACAGCCAAATCCTAATATTTCATTCTAAAGGTTTACTGAAAAGCACAGCAGTAAGCGTTTTTGTTTATTGTTTAGATTGTTTCTCTGATTTTTACTGTTTTCTATTTCATTACAGTTGGTATATCTATTCGAGCATTGTGTGTTTTATTGAGTATTAGTGGATATTGTTGTCATTAATATTAGCAAAGCGGCATAAATTTTTTCACTTCCCCTTGTAAATGAAATTTGCGCCCCTATATAAAGTGTTAAGAAAGATTTGGGCGATATATAAGTCAAGGCTATTAAGTTAATAGATACTTGAAAACCGTTTGGCTAACCCCCATATCCATACCAGACAACAAATTTACTGACGAATAACGTCAATTTTCGGAGGACCTCATGGGCAAAATTATTGGTATCGACTTAGGCACAACAAATTCATGTGTGGCAGTCCTTGATGGCGGCAAAGCACGCGTACTTGAAAACGCAGAAGGCGATCGTACAACACCTTCTATCGTTGCTTATACCGATGATGAAACAATTGTAGGCTCGCCTGCAAAACGCCAAGCAGTGACTAACCCTGCTAATACTTTCTTTGCTATTAAGCGTTTAATCGGCCGTCGTTTTAAAGATGACGAAGTTCAACGCGATGTTGACATCATGCCTTTCAAGATTATCGCAGCAGATAATGGCGATGCATGGGTTGAGCAACGTGGTAAAAAAATGGCTCCACCACAGGTTTCTGCAGAAATCTTGAAAAAGATGAAAAAGACCGCAGAAGACTTTTTAGGTGAAGAAGTGACTGAAGCGGTTATTACTGTTCCTGCTTACTTTAACGATTCACAACGTCAAGCGACTAAAGATGCTGGCCGTATAGCGGGTCTTGATGTTAAACGTATTATCAACGAGCCAACAGCGGCTGCATTAGCTTACGGTATTGATAAGAAGCAAGGCGACAACGTTGTTGCAGTATACGATTTAGGTGGTGGTACTTTTGATATCTCTATCATTGAAATCGACAGCAACGATGGCGATCAAACTTTCGAAGTACTTGCTACCAATGGTGACACTCACTTAGGTGGTGAAGACTTTGATAACCGTTTAATTAATTACCTTGCGGATGAGTTTAAGAAAGATCAGGGCTTAGATCTTCGTAAAGATCCATTAGCAATGCAACGTCTTAAAGAAGCTGCTGAAAAAGCGAAAATCGAATTATCTAGCACTAATACAACAGAAGTTAACTTACCTTACATCACAGCTGATGCAACAGGTCCTAAGCATTTAGTGGTTAAAATCACTCGTGCTAAGTTAGAGTCATTAGTTGAAGACTTAATTCAACGTACTTTAGAGCCACTAAAAGTTGCTTTAGCTGATGCTGATTTATCAATATCAGACATCAACGAAGTTATCTTAGTGGGTGGTCAAACTCGTATGCCTAAAGTGCAAGAAGCGGTTACAAACTTCTTCGGCAAAGAGCCACGTAAAGACGTTAACCCAGATGAAGCTGTTGCTGTAGGCGCTGCAATTCAAGCAGGTGTTCTTTCTGGTGAAGTGAAAGACGTACTACTACTTGACGTAACCCCGTTATCATTTGGTATTGAAACCATGGGTAGCGTAATGACTAAGCTTATCGAGAAGAACACCACTATCCCGACTAAAGCTAGCCAAACGTTCTCAACCGCTGATGACAACCAAAGTGCAGTGACGATTCACGTACTTCAAGGTGAGCGTAAGCAAGCTAGCTACAACAAGTCTTTAGGTCAATTTAACCTAGACGGTATTGGCGCTGCACCACGTGGTCAACCACAAATTGAAGTAGCGTTTGATATTGATGCTGACGGTATCTTAAAAGTATCTGCTACTGACAAGAAAACCGGTAAAGCACAAAACATCACCATTAAAGCTAACTCTGGTCTAACCGATGAAGAAGTTGAGCAAATGGTTCGTGATGCAGAAGCTCACGCTGATGAAGATGCCAAGTTTGAAGAATTAGTGCAAGCACGTAACCAAGCTGATGGTTTAGTGCATTCAACTAAGAAACAAGTGACTGAAGCGGGTGATGATTTACCAGCGGAAGATAAAGAGAAAATCGAAGCAGCAATTGCTGATGTTGATGCAGCAGTGAAAAGCAACGATAAAGAAGCCATTGATAAATCAACTCAAGCGCTTATCGAAGCTTCAGCTAAGTTAATGGAAATTGCACAAGCTAAGGCGCAAGCGCAAGGCGGAGCAGACCAAGCAACTGACGCTGGCAAACAAGACCCTGCTGATGATGTTGTTGACGCTGAGTTTGAAGAAGTGAAAGACGACAAAAAATAATTAGTTACTTTTGATAGCAAAAGCAACTAGTTAATATAAAGCGGGCGTTGAGGCTTACCTCTAACGCCCGTTTGCACAATCATACTTAATCAATTTTAAGCAAACCTTCGAGAAGCAAAACACTATGTCAAAGCGTGATTTTTACGAGGTTCTTGGTGTCAGTCGTGATGTCAGTGAACGTGAAATTAAAAAAGCCTACAAGCGTTTAGCGATGAAATTTCACCCTGATCGCAATCCAGGCGATAAAGCGGCAGAAGCAAGCTTTAAAGAAGTTAAAGAAGCCTACGAAATTTTAACCGATAGCGACAAAAAAGCCGCTTATGATCAATTTGGTCATGCTGGTGTTGACCCTAATCGCGGCGGCGGTCATGGTGGACAAGGTGACTTTGGCGATATTTTCGGTGATGTATTTGGCGATATCTTTGGCGGAGGTCGTCGTGGTGGCGGTCAGCGCCAAGCGGCGCGCGGTAGTGACTTACGTTACAACTTAGAATTATCACTTGAAGAAGCGGTACGTGGTTTAACCAAAGAACTGCGCATTCCAACATTAGCCGCTTGTGACTTATGTGATGGCAGCGGAGCAAAAGCTGGTACTAAGGCAACCACATGTGGCACTTGTCATGGTCAAGGCCAGGTGCAAATGCGCCAAGGCTTCTTTGCCGTTCAACAGGCCTGTCCAACGTGTCAAGGTCGCGGTAAAATCATCAAAGACCCTTGTAGCAAGTGTCATGGTGAAGGCCGTGTTGAAAAGAGCAAAACATTGTCGGTTAAGATCCCTGCAGGTGTTGATACGGGTGACAGAATTCGCTTAACCGGTGAGGGTGAAGCGGGCGAGTTTGGTGCTCCTCCGGGTGATTTATATGTTCAGGTCAGTGTACGTGAACACAATATTTTCACTCGAGATGCAAATAACCTCTACTGTGAAGTGCCTATTTCATTCAGCAAAGCTGCCTTAGGCGGTGAGATTGAAGTGCCAACACTTGACGGTAAAGTCAGCCTTAAAATTCCTACCGAAACCCAAACTGGCCGCATGTTCCGTTTACGCGGTAAAGGGGTTAAGTCGGTACGTAGCCATGCAGTAGGTGATTTACTGTGTAAAGTGGTGATGGAAACACCGGTTAACTTAAACGATAAGCAAAAAGAGTTATTGCGTGAGTTTGAGGCAACCTTAACAGGCGAGTCAAAAAAACATAGCCCTAAAGCTGAAGGTTTCTTTGATGGTGTGAAAAAGTTCTTCCAAGACTTGAACAGCTAATCGTTATTATGGAGCCCTATTAAGGTAGGTTAGATAAATAGGGTTCTAAGTTAAAGGCTGTTTACTTTGGGTAAACAGCCTTTTTTTATTGAAACTCAATATGCGTATTGAGTTTGTTGTTAGCGCGTTATCATTACGACGAATGTTAACTTTAGCCACAGAAAATTAGGCGATACCGCATGGGTTTTTCATTATTTACGCTCAATCCTAAACTCGTTAAATCATTACCTTCCTTGGTGATTGAACCTAGTGCAATACAAAAACAGGCTATTCCCGCTATTTTGAGCGGTAAAGATGTACTGGCATTGGCGCAAACGGGCAGTGGTAAAACCTATGCTTTTGGTTTACCCATATTGCATCGTATTGCGGCATTACAAAGTGGCACATCAAAGTTAGGTCAGCAAACACCCAATATATTAGCCGTAATTATTGCACCGACTAGAGAGTTAGCGGCGCAAGTTTGTCAAAATTTAACCCCATTAGCGCAAGCCGTCGACTTACGAGTGGATGCCTTATGTGGTGGTGAAGATATAACCCAACAAGTTGAGCGACTAACATCCCCTGCAGAATTGATTGTTGCTACACCGGGGCGATTATTAGCGCTAGCACAGCAAGGTGTTATTCAATTTGAACAGCTACAATGTGTCGTGTTTGATGAAGCCGACAGATTATTAGATATGGGCTTTATTGCCGATATTAATGCGCTACTGGCACTTATGCCTAAAAGGCAAACGCTAATGTTTTCGGCAACTATGCCTGCATCGTTAGATGAGTTGGTGAAGACTGTGTTGTCATCATCAACAATACGCTTAGAGGCTAATGCCTTAAATAGCGCGGTAGAAGATATTAGCCAAACGATTTATCACGTCAATAAAGGCAGTAAAGCAAAAATACTGATCGAACAGATTAAGTTGCACCATTGGTCGCAGGTTTTGGTATTTGTTAATGCTAAGGATGATGCCGATGCTTTGTGTCGAAAATTACTTAAAGCGGGTATTAACGCAGCAGCACTGCACGGTGATAAAGATCAAGCGTTACGCAGCCAAACATTGAACGATTTTAAAACTCAGCAACTGAGTGTGTTAGTGGCTACAGATGTAATGGCGCGTGGTATTCATATCAATGCTTTGCCCGTAGTAATCAATTTTGATTTACCAAACCAAGCTGAGGTGTATGTTCATCGTATTGGCCGCACCGCAAGGGCTGGGCTAAGTGGTGTGGCCTTGTCTTTGGTGAGTCACTTAGAATTAGTCAGTTTAGAGGCTATTCGGCAATTAACGGGTCAAGTTTTACCATTGGCTACGTTGGCAGACTTTCCGGTGACAGACCTAGTCACAAATTCGACCAGCAAGCGTGCTCCTCGAGATAAAAAAGCTAATCGGCGCACCGCAAGTAAACGAGGGGCTGGCGATTTTTCTAAAAGAAAATCAGCACTATAAGCGATATTTTTTGAGGCCCAAAACTCAGCCACATGCCACGCGGTTATTTGCAAGTCGCAATGGGCTGCAAGGACAATTATTTAACGTCATGGTCGTTTATGCAATGCTGGTTTAACATCACCAGAGCGAAAACAGACCTTAGCTATTATTAGTTTAATTTAAAGCTTAATTTAAAGGATGAAAATATGAAGCAACTCATACTTGCAGCGGCGATTTCAACTTTATTGGTTGGATGTATTAGTACAAAATCACCCACAGGCAGAAGCCAAACCTTGCTGTTTTCAGATGCTCAAATGCAGCAAATGGGGGCACAGTCTTTTGAAACCATGAAGCAAGACCAAAAAATAAGTAAAGATAAAAACAAAACCGCTTACGTGAATTGTATCGCTAAACGCATTACCGCAGTACTACCGGATCAAAGCCAGCAATGGGAAGTGGTATTGTTTGACTCTGATCAAGTGAATGCGTTTGCATTGCCGGGTGGCCATATTGGTGTGTACACCGGTTTATTAAATGTTGCTGCTAATCAAGATCAGCTAGCAACAGTGATGGGGCACGAAGTGGCACATGTATTAGCGCAACATGGTAATGAGCAAGTGTCCCGTGCTCAGCTTACCGGTTTAGGAATGCAGGCTGCTGATGCAGCAATCGGTGCATCGGGTATTGCCAATAAAGATTTATATATGGCAGGGCTTGGCTTAGGCGCTAAAGTAGGCATTATATTACCCTTTGGCCGTAGCCAAGAATCAGAGGCTGATATCGTTGGCCTTGAGCTAATGGCTAAAGCAGGCTTCAACCCAGCACAAAGTATCACCTTGTGGCAAAACATGGCCAAAGCCGGAGGCGCGCAAGGGCCAGAGCTATTGTCAACGCATCCTTCACACAGCACGCGTATTGAAGACTTACAAACGGCACAAACTCAAGTGATGCCGCTTTATACTCAAGCTAGAAAACAGTCTTTGGCTGAGTGTAAAATCAATGGCTCAAAATAGCCCAATTGTGAGGCTTTTTCACAGCATGGACGAATTAAATGTGATAGACTCCGTGCAAATTTTTATTTGATCAATGAGAGAAAGAAATTATGTCAGATGTGTTCAGCACAATGGAGCAGCATGCAAGTTATGGTGTAGGTCGTCAAATGGGTGAGCAACTCGCTGCCAATCCTTTTGAAGGAATTGATATCCCTGCTGTTCAAGCTGGTTTAGCTGATGCGTTTTCAGGAAAAGAAAGCCAAGTGTCTATGGAAGACTTGCAAACTGCTTTTACTGAAATTAGCCGTCGTTTACAAGCTGCACAAGAAGCTGCTGCAGAAAATGCAACTGCAGAAGCTGATGCATTTTTAGCTGATAATGCTAAACGTGATGGCGTAACGGTAACTGAATCTGGTCTTCAATATGAAGTACTAGTCCAAGGCGAAGGCGAAAAGCCAACGTTTGACTCAACAGTTCGCACTCACTACCACGGTACTTTCATCAATGGTGAAGTATTCGACAGTTCAGTGACTCGTGGTCAACCTGCTGAGTTCCCAGTATCAGGCGTTATCGCTGGCTGGACTGAAGCATTACAACTTATGCCTGTAGGCACTAAGCTTAAGCTATTTGTGCCACATCACTTAGCTTATGGCGAGCGTGGTGCAGGTGCATCTATTCCTCCATACACTGCATTAGTGTTTGAAGTTGAATTGTTAGACATTCTCTAATAATCATAAAAACGCCTAAGATGACTTAGGCGTTTTTGTATATAGCCAAATTTTTGTATTAAGCCTCAATATCAAATGTGAGATGTTGATTAAGCTTTCACTGGGAGAACATATGACTGCAAAAGTAAGAGTCGCCGTTGTGGGTGCCAGTGGCCGTATGGGTCGCACATTAATTGAGTCAGCTAAACATCAAGAAGTTATCCGTCTTGGCGCGGCAATAGAACGTTCAGGCTCGACCTTAATTGGTGTTGATGCCGGTGAACTGGCTGGCGTAGGTTCAATGGATGTTGCCATTACTGATTCACTTGACAGTGTGGCTGATAACTTTGATGTGCTAATCGATTTTACCTCACCTGAAGCCTCAATTGTTCACCTTGACTGGTGTGCTCGTAATCGCAAAGCCATTGTATTAGGTACAACTGGATTCAACCATGCTCAAAAAGAGCTTATTGGTGCATATGCAGAGCAAACCCCAGTGGTATTTGCGCCTAATATGTCAGTTGGCGTTAACTTGATGTGGAAGTTGTTAGAGCTTGCTGCAGAAGTGATGGGTGATTATACCGATATTGAGATCATTGAAGGTCATCACCGTTTTAAGAAAGATGCGCCATCTGGCACTGCACTTAAAATGGGTGAAGTGATCGCCAATACCCTTGGACGCGATCTTGAGAAGTGTGCCGTTTATGGCCGCGAAGGTATTACTGGTGAACGTTCGCGTGACACCATTGGTTTCTCAACGATTCGTGCAGGTGATCTAGTCGGTGAACATACCGCAATGTTTGCTGATATTGGTGAGCGTTTAGAAATAACTCATAAAGCATCAAGCCGAATGACATTCGCCAATGGCGCAATGCGTGCGGCTTACTGGCTATATGATCAAAATCCGGGTCTGTATGATATGCAGCAGGTCCTTGGACTAAATGATTAAATTAAAAACCACCATTCGATATGGTGGTTTTTTTTGAAAAACCTTTTTTCATATGTGGACGAAATTACAGAACTCCTGTAAAATCGGCGAAATTTGTCAAAATTTCGTAAAACAGCGGAAATTGGTATCTTAGTGCAAAATAAAACAAAATAATTTCAATAGCTTGGCTCTTTTCTGGAGGTCGCGTTGACACAGTCTGCCTTACTCGTACTCGAAGACGGAACCGTATTTTCTGGCACTGCAATTGGTGCTACAGGTATTACAGTTGGTGAAGTAGTTTTTAACACTTCAATGACCGGATACCAAGAAATATTAACGGATCCATCATATTCACGCCAAATAGTCACTTTAACGTATCCGCATATCGGTAATACCGGTACTAATGATGAAGACACAGAATCAAGTGCGGTTCATGCTTGTGGTCTTATCATTCGCGATTTACCGTTAATGGCTAGTAACTTCCGTAATCAACAATCTTTAGGTGATTACCTAAAAGCTAACAATGTTGTTGGTATTGCGGATATCGATACCCGAAAATTAACCCGTATCCTGCGTGAAAAAGGTGCCCAAGCCGGTTGTATTATGGTGGGTGACCTGGACGAAGCAAAAGCGCTTGCACAAGCAAAAGCATTTCCTGGCTTAAAAGGCATGGATTTAGCCAAAGAAGTCACTACTGATAAAGCCTATCAATGGCGAAACGGTAGCTGGAAATTAGAGGGTGGTTTACCTTCTGATACCCCAGAGAAAGAATTGAAATATAAAGTTGTTGCCTATGATTACGGTGTAAAACGTAACATTTTACGCATGCTAGTTGACCGTGGTTGTGATGTCACCGTGGTGCCAGCGCAAACCTCCGCTGCCGATGTCTTAGCCATGAATCCTGATGGAGTGTTTCTATCAAATGGTCCAGGCGATCCAGAACCATGTGACTATGCAATTGACGCTATTCAACAAATCTTAAAAACAGAAATTCCTATATTTGGTATTTGTTTAGGCCATCAATTATTAGCATTAGCCTCAGGCGCGAAAACCTTAAAGATGAAATTTGGTCACCACGGTGCAAACCACCCTGTGAGCAATATCGAAAAAGGTAACGTGATGATCACCAGTCAAAACCATGGTTTTGCTGCGGATGAAACCACTTTGCCGGCCAATATCAAAGTGACCCATAAGTCATTATTTGATGGTTCTTTACAAGGTATCCATTTAACCGACAAGCCTGCGTTTAGCTTCCAGGGTCACCCTGAAGCAAGCCCTGGCCCAACCGATGCCGCGCCTTTGTTCGATCATTTCATCGAACTTATTGAGCAATATCGTCAGCACGCTAAATAGTTATCTAGGAGAAGAGAAAAGCAATGCCAAAACGTACCGATATAAAAAGTATTCTTATCCTAGGTGCCGGACCAATTGTAATTGGTCAGGCGTGTGAGTTCGATTATTCAGGTGCTCAAGCCTGTAAAGCTCTTCGTGAAGAAGGCTACCGCGTTATTCTGGTTAACTCTAACCCAGCAACCATTATGACCGACCCAGATATGGCCGATGCAACTTATATCGAGCCAATTCATTGGGAAGTAGTACGCAATATTATTGCTAAAGAGCGTCCAGATGCCATTCTACCGACTATGGGTGGACAAACGGCTCTGAACTGCGCACTTCAGCTTGAAGCTAAAGGCGTACTAAAAGAATTTAACGTTGAAATGATTGGCGCAACAGCAGACGCAATTGATAAAGCTGAAGACCGTAGCCGTTTTGACAAAGCGATGAAATCCATTGGTTTAGACTGCCCGCGTGCAGGTATTGCCCATAATATGGATGAAGCGTATGGCGTATTAGATATGGTGGGCTTCCCCTGTATCATTCGTCCGTCTTTCACCATGGGTGGCAGCGGCGGTGGTATTGCCTACAATAAAGAAGAGTTTGAAGAGATTTGTTCTCAAGGCTTGGACTTGTCGCCAACTAACGAATTATTGATTGATGAATCATTAATCGGTTGGAAAGAATATGAAATGGAAGTGGTTCGTGACCGCAACGATAACTGTATTATCGTCTGTACTATCGAAAACTTCGATGCGATGGGTGTTCATACTGGTGATTCAATTACCGTAGCACCGGCACAAACGCTAACCGACAAAGAATATCAATTAATGCGTAACGCTTCGATAGCGGTATTGCGTGAAATTGGTGTTGAAACCGGTGGGTCAAACGTACAATTTGGTATTTGTCCTAACACTGGCCGTATGGTCATTATTGAGATGAACCCTCGAGTATCCCGTTCATCTGCATTAGCCTCTAAAGCAACCGGTTTCCCGATCGCTAAAATCGCGGCTAAATTAGCCGTTGGTTTTACGCTTGATGAGCTAAGCAACGATATTACTGGTGGTAAAACACCAGCATCGTTTGAACCTGCTATCGACTATGTTGTGACCAAAATTCCACGCTTTAATTTTGAAAAGTTTGCCGGTGCAAATGACCGCCTAACTACTCAAATGAAATCTGTTGGTGAAGTAATGGCTATTGGCCGCACTTTCCAAGAGTCTTTGCAAAAAGCATTACGTGGTCTTGAAGTGGGTCGTAACGGTTTTGACCCGATTGTAGATTTACAATCATCAGAAGCGATGCAACGTATACGTCATGAATTAAAAGAGCCTGGTTGTGATCGTATTTGGTATATAGCCGATGCATTCCGTGCCGGTTTAAGCCGTAATGATATCTTCACTCTGACTAACGTTGATCACTGGTTCCTCGCTCAAATCGAAGATTTGATTGCCCAAGAAGCCAAAGTGGCTGAACTTGGTATGTCAGGTTTAGAGCAAAACTACTTACGCCAATTAAAGCGTAAAGGTTTCTCTGATTTACGTTTAGCGGATGTACTTGGTGTGAGTGAAGGCGAAATTCGTAAATTACGTCATCGCCATGACATTCATCCGGTATACAAGCGTGTAGATACTTGTGCCGCTGAATTCTCAACCGACACTGCTTACATGTACTCAACGTATGAAGAGGAATGTGAAGCCAACCCATCAAATCGTGACAAAATCATGATTTTGGGTGGCGGTCCAAACCGCATTGGTCAAGGTATTGAGTTTGACTACTGTTGTGTACACGCAGCATTAGCATTACGTGAAGACGGTTATGAAACCATTATGGTTAACTGTAACCCTGAAACCGTATCAACCGATTACGATACATCTGATCGCTTATACTTTGAACCTGTTACCTTAGAAGACGTGTTAGAAATCGTCCGTATCGAGAAGCCAAAAGGCGTCATCGTACAGTACGGTGGTCAAACGCCGCTTAAATTAGCCCGTGAATTAGAAGCCGCTGGGGTGCCGATCATTGGTACTAGCCCAGATGCGATTGACCGTGCTGAAGACCGCGAGCGTTTTCAACAAGCAATTCAACGTTTAAACATGAAGCAGCCACAAAACGCGACAGTCACGACTGTTGAAAGTGCTGTGATTGAAGCGGAAATTATTGGTTATCCGCTGGTTGTCCGTCCATCTTATGTATTGGGCGGTCGTGCGATGGAAATCGTTTACGACAAGCAAGATTTACTACGCTACTTCAATGAAGCAGTTAAAGTGTCTAACGCATCACCGGTACTACTTGATCACTTCTTAGATGATGCGATTGAAGTGGATATTGATGCGGTATGTGATGGCGAAACCGTGGTTGTTGGCGCGATTATGGAGCATATTGAACAGGCTGGCGTTCACTCTGGTGACTCTGGTTGTTCATTACCGCCATATAGCTTAAGTGCAGAAATTCAAGCACAAATGCGTGAGCAGGTATCAAAGCTTGCATTTGAATTAGGTGTAATAGGCTTAATGAACGTGCAGTTTGCCGTGAAAGATAACGAAATCTACATGATTGAAGTTAACCCACGTGCAGCGCGTACCGTACCTTTTGTGTCAAAAGCAACCGGTGTGCCATTAGCTAAGATTGCAGCGCGTGTGATGGCTGGTCAAAGCTTAAAGTCACAAAACTTTACTAAAGAAGTTATTCCACCATTCTTCTCTGTGAAAGAAGTGGTACTCCCCTTCAATAAATTCCCTGGCGTTGACCCTTTATTAGGGCCTGAAATGCGTTCCACAGGTGAAGTGATGGGTGTGGGTGAAACCTTCGCAGAAGCATATGCTAAAGCGCAATTAGGTGCGACATCTGAAGTACCTAAATCTGGACGTGCTTTATTATCAGTACGTAACAGTGATAAAAAGCGTGTAGCAGCGTTAGCAGCTAAGTTAATTGAGCTAGGTTATGAGATTGACGCAACACACGGCACTGCAGTGGTATTGGGTGAAGCTGGCATTAACCCTCGTTTAGTCAACAAGGTGCATGAAGGTCGTCCGCACATTCTTGACCGTATTAAGAATGATGAGTATACCTACATCATCAACACGACCGAAGGTCGCCAGGCAATTGAAGACTCACGTCAAATTCGTCGCGGTGCACTGCGTTATAAAGTGAATTACACCACAACATTGAATGCTGCATTTGCTACATGTCTTGCACATGCTGCAGATGACCGCACTAATGTGAACTCGATTCAAGAGTTACATAAGCGCATTACTGGCTAAAATTTAGCTAGTGTCTAGTCCTAAAATAGGTTGACGGTTTTTATTAAGCCAGTTGGAACTCCCGACTGGCTTTTTCATGCACTTCGTTTGGGGTTTTCATTCCTAAACTAAGGTGCGGTCTTAACTCGTTATAAGTCCTAATCGATTCTTTGATGAGTATTGCCAGCTCCTTCATCGTTCGACAGCGGTAAAGTAAAAACTCTTGCTTCAAAATACCATTCACTCGCTCAGCTAACGCATTCTGATAACAATCATACCCATCTGTCATCGATGGCCTTATCGCATTCGCAGCCAATTTATGTTGATATTCTGCTGAGCAGTACTGTATCCCTCTATCTGAATGATGAATGACATCATTGGTTGTCTGACGATTCTTTATCGTCATCTCCAATGCTTTAACGACATCACTGGCTTTCATTTCATCACTTAATTCATAACCCATTATTTTTCTTGAATATGCATCTGTGACTAATGATAAATAGTGAGTTCCTTCGTCTGATTTTACGTAGGTTATGTCACTGACAAACACCTCTTCAACTCCCTTCACCACTCTGTCTTTGAGTAAGTTTGGGTGTTTTCTCAACCAATGATGGCTATGGGTTGTCTTGGTGTAATTCTTCCTAGGCTTTACTAACATATTGTGTTGTTTCAAATACCGAAATAGGCCGTCTCTACCTAGCTTTATGCCTTGTTCAAGTAACTGTGGCTTGATGAGTTGATAAAGCTTACGCGTACCCACTCTGGGCATGAACTGACGCCAATACATAACCATCGTCATCACCGGTTTTAATATCTCAGCTCTTGCTGCTAAGCGCTGCTTCCATTGATAAACAGCTTGTCTTGATAGGTTAAACTGCCGACTCGCTGTCGCTAGCTTTACAGTGCCTTTTTCTTTGGCAAGCCAGAGCGTTCGGCTAAGTACTTTTTTTCTAAATCAATTCCGTACTCATTTTTAAGTAAGTCGACCATATCGCCATAAATCATATTTTTCATTTCGAGATTGGAGACTTGTTTCTCTAATCGTTTGATTTTCTGGGCGGGTGTTTCTGTAGATTTGGACATAGGTGAATGCTCAATCGGCTGGGACCAATCTAATCTACCATGTTTTCGTAACCATGTTAGGACGGTACTTCTTCCTTGAATGCCATAGTGGTCTTGAGCTTGCTTATACGTTAGCTCGCCTTTTTCTACTTGACTAACAACCGCTAATTTAAAGCCTAATGTGTAATCTCGTTGAGTACGTTTTATATTGATTGATACTGAAGGTTTCATAGATAAGTCTCCAATGTGTCAACTTATCTCAGGACGGGACATAGCCTACATTGTAAAGAGCCTTCATTTTGAAGGCTTTTTTTATGGCTGTGATTTGTATCTGGTTTACAAACCTTAGTTATAATGATAATGGTTATCAATACTATGTGTATGAATTTAAAGGATAATTTGCAATATCATACTAGGTGTACTATCCTAGCCTAAATTGATCCAGATCAAGTTAAGCTATCAAGGACATCATTATGAAAGGTCATCCAAAAGTCATTAGTCAGTTAAATCGTGTATTAACCTTCGAATTGACCGCTATTAACCAATACTTTTTACATGCGCGTATGTTCAAACATTGGGGTTTAGAGAAGCTCAACGAAAAAGAATACAAGAAATCAATTCAAGACATGAAACACGCAGACAAGCTTATTGAGCGGGTATTGTTTCTTGAGGGATTACCGAATTTACAGCAATTAGACAAACTGCGTATTGGCGAAGATGCCGAAGAAATGTTGGGCTGTGATAAAGAAGCGGTAACCGAGCAAATTGCTGCATTACGTGATGTGATCAAATTGTGTGAAACAGAACAAGATTACGTTACCCGTGATTTACTTGAAGACCTGCTGGAAGATGAAGAAGAGCATTTAGATTGGATTGAATCTCAGCAAGAACAGATAGTACAAATCGGTATTCAAAACTATCTTCAATCTCAAATTAAAGATTAACAGGACAATATTATGAAAGGCAATTTAGAAGTTATTGACGCATTAAACAGCTTGTTAACCGGTGAGTTATCAGCAATGGACCAGTATTTTGTGCATGCTCATATGTATGAAGATTGGGGATTTGACGAATTATATACCCGTATATTACATGAATCTGATGACGAGAAAGCCCATGCAGCTAAACTAGTGCAACGCATTTTATTTTTGGAAGGCACGCCAGATGTAGCTAGCCGCGAAGCATTAAACATCGGTAAAGATGTGCAAGAAATGCTAAATAACGACCTACAGTATGAATATAAAGTGGCGGATGATTTACGTAAAGTGATCAAATTATGTGAAGAGAAAGGCGATTATCAAACCCGTGAGATTTTAGAAGTCTTATTGGATGATACTGAATCTGATCACATGTATTGGTTAGAAAAACAATTACGCTTAATTGAGCGTGTTGGTTTACAGAATTACCTGCAAACTAAGATGTAATTAATCGACTAAGAATGCGTTAATTAACATTGTTAATTGAGGCGTTTGTTGATTTTAAAGCCCAGTCCCGAAAGGGGTTGGGCTTTTTTATGTTAAATCGTAGCAGTGAACTTTGCTACACTGGCTAACTTATTCCACCTTCCAGCTGTTATTTGAATTTTGGGTCACTGTGATATATGCGTAAAACCGATAAAAAAATAGACAATCAAATTCGACAAGTGTTAACCCAGGTGTGTGAAATCGCCCTAAATGAATATAGCGGTTTCGAATGGTTGACCCATATTGTTAATTACAGCGACTTTCCTAAAAGCTTACAGGTTATATGTGTCTTCGATACGCCTTATAACCTCAACCGTTTTATGGCATCACCTGAAAATGATGCTCTCAGTAAACTTATCCAAAAAAAGCTGTTAAGCATTAAGGTGACCATTGATATTCGCCAAGTGTCATATGACAGTGAAGATAACCATAATAAAAAACTGCATTAGTAATGAGTCTTCACAAACGTTAGATTAGGTTAAATATACCATTAAGCATGCTATTTGGCGTGGCTACCGGCTTTAGTGGCGACAGCTTTTAGTTTTACGAGCAATTTTTATAGCACAAGGTGATGGCGATTATGTATCAGGGAAAGTGTTTGTGTGGTGAGGTTAGCATAATCATAAAGGGCGAAATAAGTGATATTATTCATTGTCACTGCTCTTTATGTCGAAAAAACAGTGGTACTGCATTCGCCACAAATGGCTTTATTAATGCGGCTGATTTTGAGATTGTATCGGGCAAAAATAGCTTAAGTATATTTTCATTCAAGCCCGGTAGAAATCGACATTTCTGTAGTTATTGTGGTTCACCTGTGTACAGTTCAAACGAGCAAGACCCACAGCGTTATAGAATTAGACTCGGTATACTTGATACGGACATCATTGAAAGACCTATTTCGCACAACTTTGTTTCATCCAAAGCAAACTGGGAAGATTTAGATGCTCAGTTACCCAGATACGATGCCTTTGAGCCTGGTCGTTAAGTTAAGTATCTAAATCATACGGTTTAGGTTAAAGCCCCTAGGAAAAGTGCTTACTGTTAACCTAGCGCAATATTGTTATCGACCATGTACTTCAACAGCTGTTGCTCATCTATGCCGGTAGACTTTGACAAGCCTGCAACCACTCCGAGTTGATCGAGCGAGCTTCTATGCTGGCCAAGCTTTTGTTTACCTTGTAGTTCAGTAATCACAATTTTAAACCCGACAATCCCTTTAGCTAACTTATCTTGAAATTGTTTAGGGATAAAACCTTCACTGTTTTCTGCGGTGGGCGTTAATAAGCTGGGCTCATATTTTTGTATTGTGGTTTCTAATATCGCCATTGTGGTTTTATCGTCGGTGAGCTCAACAGCGCCTTTAGCGTGTACCACGCTGTAATTCCAGGTGGGTACAGCAGGGGAGGCATGATACCAAGTCGGTGAAATATAGGCATGAGGGCCATTAAAAATACACAATACTGAACTGTCTATAATATCCTGCCAATGTGGATTGCTACGTGCTAAATGGCCATAAAGTACCCCATGCTCACCCTCGTCTGCTTTTAATATCAGCGGAATATGCGAGGCTTCTAAGTTTGGTGATATGACAGACGCAAAACCATGTTGTGCAATAAACTGATGTACGGCACTTAAGCTGTCCATTTGCCATTTTTCGGGTACATGCATGTGTTAACTTATCCTTGTAAATAACCTATAACCAATTGATTTATCATAATAGATACTTAGTCGGAACACACAACTTATTTCCTATTCCATTTCATCTAAATGCTGTGCTTTATTTATCTGGCGGATACATTGAATACTGTTTTTACATACAGTATTATAGGTTACCTTTTTAATCTTAATGGCATCAGCAATGCGCAAAATTATTCATATCGACATGGACTGTTATTTTGCCGCTGTTGAGATGCGTGATTTTCCTGAATTACGCGATAAAGCCATTGCTGTAGGTGGACGTAGTGATCGCCGTGGTGTTATCAGTACCTGTAACTACGCGGCACGTAAGTTCGGTGTGCGCTCAGCTATGTCGAGCTATCAAGCGTTAAAGCTGTGCCCTCATTTAGTCTTGGTGCCTGGGCGGATGCAGGTGTATAAAGATGTTTCACAACAAATAAGACAGATATTTAACCGCTACAGTGATGTGATTGAACCACTGTCATTAGATGAGGCTTTCCTCGATGTCAGTGATTGTCAGCAATACCACGGCAGCGCGACCTTAATTGCCCAGGCCATTCGCCGAGATATCGAGTTAGAAACCGGATTAACAGCATCAGCGGGTGTTGCGCCAATTAAGTTTTTAGCCAAAATTGCCTCAGATTTAAATAAACCCAATGGTCAATATGTGATTACCCCCGATGAAATTCCTGAATTTGTGCGCACGCTACCGTTAAAGAAAATTCCGGGAGTGGGCAAAGTCACAGCGCAAAAATTGTCGGTATTAGGGTTAGAAACCTGTGCCGATGTGCAGCGGTATCCTAAGGCAAAGTTACTGGAAATTTTTGGCAAGTTTGGCGCAGTGTTAACTGAACGATCAAATGGCATCGATCCAAGGCCTATCAGCAATAACCGAGTGCGTAAATCTGTGGGCGTTGAAACGACATTAGCCCAGGATATTTTTACTTTAGCCCAATGCCATCAAGTATTACCGCAACTTATTCAAGAGCTTGATAGTCGGGTGAGCCGCAGCGCAAAAGATCGATTAATCAACAAGCAAGTGGTGAAAATCAAATTCAATGATTTTAAACAAACCACCATCGAGCAACGCAGCGATGAAATATCGGTAAAGCTGTTTTATGAATTGTTACAACAAGCACTGACCAGAAGTAATGAACGTGGTATTAGGTTAGTTGGGGTCAGTGTTGGGTTGGCGGAATTAGGTGAAAAAAAACTGCAAACTGAGTCGGTTGCCCAACTCGATTTGCAGTTTTAAGTTTCTATGCTAAATGGCTTAAAGCCTTGCCTTACATCGCATTAAGCCTAGCCTTACATTAAGCTTTAGCTGGAATGCGTTCTAATACGGCTAATAATAACTGCCAGTATTGGCCTACGGTTTCAATGTTAACCATTTCATCCGGGCTATGCGGGTAACGAATAGTGGGGCCAATCGAGACCATGTCCATAGTTGGGTAGGGCTCTTTAAATAAGCCGCACTCAAGACCTGCATGGATAACCATAATCGTTGGGTCTTTTTTGTAAATGTCATTGTAGGTATCACGTACAATGGCCATAACCGGTGAGCTGTTATCCGGCTTCCAACCAGGGTAAGCGCCGCTAAACTCAATACTGGCACCCGCAAGATTGGTCAGTGCATTTAACATGCCTTGCACTTCATCACGGCCTGAGTCGATAAGCGAGCGAATTAAACATAAAATTTCAACGCTTTCTTGTTCAGTGCTAATGACACCCACATTTAATGAGGTTTCAGTTACACCAGCTACTTCATCACTCATACGTATTACCCCATTAGGGCAGGCATGTAGTAAGTCAATTAAGCTGTTTTGCGCATCTTCGCCCATCACTTTGCTTGGTGCATCAATGGCTTCTAAGGTTAACAACATGCTTGGGTCGGCAATCGCTAACTCTTCACGTACCACAGCCTGAAATGCGCTAATAGCCGTTTTTAACCCATCAACATTTTCAGCAGGTAACATAAAGCTGATATTCGCTTCACGCGGAATCGCATTACGTAATGAACCACCGGTAAAATCAACGAGTTCTAGGGCTAATTCATCACTGTATTTAAACAAAAAACGAGCCAGTAGTTTATTGGCATTACCACGACCAAGATGAATATTTACCCCAGAGTGGCCGCCTTTAATACCTGATAAGGTCAGCTTAAACGATTGATTGCTCAGCTCAGGTGCTTGCCATGAAAGTGGCACAGATATCTGGGCGTCAACACCGCCAGCACAACCCATGTAAATCTCACCTTCTTGTTCAGAGTCGGTGTTGATCAAAATCTCAGCGTCTAAATAACCGGCTTCTAACCCAAACGCGCCGGTCATGCCGGCTTCTTCATCAATGGTCAATAAGACTTCTAGTGGACCATGTTTAATGTCATCGCTGCCTAGCACGGCTAAAGCCGAAGCCATGCCAATGCCATTATCTGAACCTAATGTTGTACCTTTTGCTTTAACCCATTCACCATCAACATAGGCTTCGATAGGATCTTTTTCAAAGTCATGCACTTTGTCGGCATTTTTTTGTGGCACCATATCGATATGAGCTTGTAAGACAACAATTTTGCGATCTTCCATACCGGGAGTAGCAGGTTTACGAATAATGAGGTTGCCTACTTTGTCCTCAACCACGCTAAGGCCTTTGCCTTTTGCCCATTGTTGAATGTGGCTTGATAGCGCTTGTTCATGCTTAGAAGGGTGGGGAATAGCACAAATTTGTTCGAACCATTGCCAAAGAGGTTGTGGATATAATTGATTTAATGCAGTCACGAAACGTCCTCAATCAAGATAAAATATGCCATTATTCTAACATAGGCTGTTCAATTGCCATTGTGACTGCGTGGTTTTTCTTTGCAGTAGACAGGTTATTGTGTAAATAAAAATTCACTCTAGAATGACCGTTAACGCTAACACTAAAAATCAATCAGACCGTTCACACACCAAGAATAATCGACAATAAAGCATAAGGAAAAATCATGTTTCAAGTGCCAATAGTAGATGTAAATAACGATCAAGCCATTTTTGAAGGCGAAGGTTTTGATGCCGTCATCGTCGTCACTGCTGATTTAACTCAGCTTGCTCAGCAAGAGATTAGCTTATTGGCTGAACATGCTAAGCAAATTGATCACCGCGTAGGTAAGCAAGCAACGTTACTTTTTGCCCCTGGGTTAGCTGGTGGCAGACTGATTATTGCCCCGGTAACGGGTGATGATGACTATGCCGATGTGCGCATTTTTGCTAAGGCCGCAAAAGAGGGGATCAGTATTGCCAAAGATGCAGGCGCCACTAAACCTTTATTAATTGTGGCATCGTCTCAAGACCCTCGTTTTAGTTTTGCCACTGAAGTGGCTGCACTGGCTTGCGGTCAAGCATTGTGGCAACCACTCGAAACCCGTGAAGCAAACTCACTTACGCCAGCGCTAACCGCTATTGGTTTAATGGCCAGCTCACCTAAAAGTGAACTGTTAAATGCATTAGAAGCGGGCAGAGTATTAGCGCGTGATTTATGCGGTACTGAGCCTGAGCGCATGAGTGCGATTCACTTTGCTGATTACTGTGTGGCGTCTTTTAAAGACAGCGGCCTTGATGTTGTCGTCGTAGAAGATAAAGCGACCTTAATAAAAGATTACCCCTTGTTAAGCGCTGTGGGGCGCAGCTCATTTGATGTTGCGCGCCATCATCCACGGGTGGTTAAAGTGGCTTACACCGGTGAAGGCGAAATTAAGCGAACATTGCTATTTGCCGGTAAAGGTGTGGTATATGACACTGGCGGAGCTGACATTAAAATTGCCGGCGGCATGGCGGGCATGAGCCGTGATAAAGGCGGCGCAGCAGCCGTTGCGGGTTTAATGAAAACCTTATCAATATTAAAGCCTAAGGGCGTTAAGGTTATCGCCGAGCTGGGTTTAGTGCGTAACAGTATCGGCAGTGAAGCGTTTGTTACTGATGAGATTATTACTAGCCATGCAGGTGTTCGAGTCCGTATTGGTAATACCGATGCTGAAGGGCGCTTAGTATTAGCTGATTTGCTGTCGCATTTACGCATTCAAGCATCACAAGCGGTTGCGCCGTCATTATATTCGGTAGCGACCTTAACCGGTCATGTGGTACGCGCCTATGGTAGTTATACTGCCTTAGTTGAAAATGCGGTGGCTAAGCAGCAAGGCGTGGCAGCAACATTGCAACACATTGGTCAGCAATGGGCTGAACCTTTTGAAGTGTCATACTTACGCCCTGAAGATTTTGATAAGGTTGCAGATAAAAATGGTGCGGCAGATGTTATATCGTCCAACAATGGCCCGTCATCATTGACTGCGCGAGGACATCAATACCCTGCAGCATTTTTATTAAAAGCCTCAGGACTTGATAGCCACCATTTAAAAAGCAGCCAACCGTTAAGCTATACCCATATTGATATTGCCGGCAGCGCGACTGAAGGTGATCCCTTATACGGCAAGCCAACAGCACAACCTTTGGTTGCTTTATTACAGTTTGCTGTTAGGTAGGTTTATAGTATTTTTATTGTTATTTAATAATGACTTAAATTGTTGTTAATGATTTGTTTTGCATTTGTTAAAACCTTTATTTGGTAATGTTATTACCGAATAAAGGTTTTTTGTGATTTATATCAAATAAAGCTTGTAATTAAATTACAGTTTTGTATAATTCTCTTCGTCGGCAAGCAAGACACCGTCAATGCTAGTAAATCCAGGATGGATGTTATCTCCAAGGAATCGAGTGAAAGAAAGTTGTCTCAATGGATTGAGAAAGGTTAGTTCCACGGATCAGAACCACTACTAGGTTTATACAACTTTAATTTGGAGAATTTATTATGTCTTATTTAGGCAATGGCAAGATATTTTGGCAAAACACTTGGATTAATCCAGAGGCTTTGCGCGGCGGTTTTTTCGCCATGAAGTTTTAAAATAGTTCAACTTATTTCCGTTTGACTATTCACCACCTTTTTTTCGTCGTTTTGACGTTTTGACTCGGGTAATTGATCAGCTTGATTGATTCCCTTATCACATCCCCAAGTGATACTAGTTTTCCGTTCCCCAACGGGATACTTGAACCATGTCAGCCTACTCAATGAGTAGGCTTTTTTTTGTCTGTCGTTTATGTCATTCACAACAGATTTCATCATAAGTCTGCTTTAATGCATCTGTTGAGGAAAATCTTGAACGCTAACTTGTTTATGCACCAAAGTTAAAGTATGCATATGACTGGTGGCCACTATGAACATAGGGCTTTGCCATTAATAGAGAATGTGTCATGTAGTTTATCTTTATAGGTTCAGCATGGTATTCACTCACCGACACGCATCATTTTTTCGAAATAAAAAGTCCTTGTAGCTCAACCGACCTATCAATGGGTCGGATGGTCGGCTCGCAAATCACCATAATGAACCTTCTGAGTATTTGCTTAGTCGGCAAGTCTTAAAGAGTGAGTGACATAAGATTATTTCAAAAACACTAACTTTTTTTGCCCCAGTGATAGATTAGGTGTATGACCTGCGGCCACTATGAATAAGGCGCTTTGGTTATAGCAAAGCATGTATCGTGAAGTTTATCTATGTAGGTTCAGCATGATATTAACTCACCGACACGCAGTATTCTTTCGAAATAAAAAAGTCCTTGTAGCTCAACCGACCCATCCATGGGTCGGATGGTCGGCTCGCAAATCACCATAATGAACCTTTCGAGTATTTGCTTAATCGGCAAGTTTTAAAGAGTGAGTGGCATAAGATTATTTCAAAACACTAACTCACTTTTGCCCCAAAGTTTGTTTGGAAATATGGCCTGCGGCCACCAACGTCGTGGCGCTTCACCCACACCAGACCAAGAGGGTATCAACAGCAATACCCTCTTGGATCACCCTGCCGCCCCTGACGAAAAATGCTGAAAAGCGCATAATTTTCGATGGGGATCGATCCAGCTTTAAACTTCATCTGTATCCGGCTTCGGCCATTGTCGAAAAGTCCTAACGCTTCCGATGAGCCGTCCCTGGCCCAACGAAAGCTAGCGTGGCATCCATGCCAAGCTCACGGCCTTTTCTCGATGACCTCAATTCAAAACGGACATCCCAGCTTATCTTATGGAATTGTTACAAATGAAGTTAAATCGAAGATGCGAAAATTTCGGGTGCAGATGAGCCAGCGAGTATCCAAAACAGGACGTTTTGGTTAAGCCCACATGGATGTGCTTGCGGCGTCTCGCTGGATTATCTGCACATAAGCCTGCGGCAGGCAATGGATTAGATTGAAGATATGGTCTTCCATGACTGGGCAGAGATAAATGAATTAGACGATGGGCATCTTTAACGTATTTATGCCCCATTACAAGCTAGCGCACTTTTCCATCATACTTTACGGATGTGTATTTAACTGACTTTTTCTAATCTGTGTATTGTCTAGTGGATTAGGAATATATCACATTCGAAACAACAGTTTACTTTATGTAAAAGGCAACTTTATTTGTTTAGTTGATTGACATCCTAAGTTATGATGGTTAAATATTGTCATATATGGATTGAACAATTAATGCACTTAGGCCACTACGAGTTCGATACTACTATCGAAGAGCACCACAAAAAAATAGCAGAAATAGTTAGTAATAAGAAAACACTAATCTTTTTTGACACAAACATTCTCGCCTATTTATACAAACTTCACGCAAATGCACGCAACGAGTTCTATACTTGGTCTGATTCAGTTATCAATGATAATCGGATTTTTCTACCAGGTTGGGCTGCGAGCGAGTATTCAAATCGCGTAACAACCAATAAACTTGACGATTACACAAATAATAACAACAACGCATCACCAGATAAAGCGAAGAAAATGTATGAAGCACTATATGAAATTGCTTCTTTATTTGTGGATGATGATATTTTAGCCAGCTCTCAGTTTACAGGGGATCGGGAACAATTTTTAGATGGGTTTCGAAACACTATCAAATCGTTGGATACTTATACACGAGCTTTTAAAACGCAGTTTAAAGTTGGTGATGTCCACAATGAGATCATAAAACATTTTTCAACAGTCGTTCTTAACTCCGACCTTACAGAACTGTGTTCGAAAGCAAATAAGGAAGGTGATACGAGGTTTGAACATCGTTTACCACCAGGCTTTAAAGATGGGGGGAAGGGAGAAAACCGTTTCGGTGATCTAATCATATGGTATGAAGTTCTGGGTAAATCGAAAGAGTTCAAAGCAAACTTTGACCATGTACTGTTTCTTTCTAATGATGAGAAATCAGATTGGGTTTATGCACCTAAGTATAGGGCAAATACTAACGGTGGAACTAGAAAGTTTGTATCTAACAAAAATCCAGTAATTAAAATTGCTGACCCACGGTTGGTTGCTGAATTCTCTAATAGTTTAGGCCATCCGAATTTCACTGTTTGTAGCCTTGCTTTACTTATAGAGAGTCTATCTAAAATTGAACCAAAACGTTTTACTAATCTAGCAGGTGCTATCCAAATAAATATCCAAGAAACTTTAACACCTGTCGAGGAAGTCATTGATCCTGTCGAGGAAGTCATTGAGCCTGCCGAGGATGTCGTTGAGCCTGCCGAGGATGTCGTTGAGCCTGCCGAGGATGTCGTTGAGCCCGATGAGGAAGCTCCCCTAATCTTTGCATATGCTCAAGAAGCATTGCAGGATAGCCTATATCAAGTAGATGCACCGTCAGAAATTAACGAGATTATAGGTGATCTCAAAAGTTATAACTGGTACACGCAAAATCCAGCAGTTGCAAAAATAGGTTCACTGGACGGGGAAAGTCTTGATGCATCCTCATGTTTTGTATTAGGTAGAAACATTTATCAAGCTGCTTGTGGAAACTCCCAAAAAGCAAGTGAATATATGGCTTCCTTGCGTAGAAAACTAACCATTTTCCCAAATGACATCGCTAATCATATTCTTTCAGGAATGGTATTTGAAATTTACTTTGATTCAAAAGCTGAATATCGTGAAAGGGTGAAATTTGACTATGCTAGTAGTGCCTTAAGCTTATTAATGAAAGATGACTTTGAGCAGGCTAAGAGTTTCATCAGGCACTATTTACAAAATTATCGGGGGCAATTGTTCTACATGCCAGGTGACGAAGGTGAACCAAAGAATGAAATTACTATCAAAGTAAGTATGAACCAAGGTGACGAATCTAGTTTTGTACTTGATTCAGTAGTGTTCAAGGGTAAAGAACTAATTGTTGATCATGATGATTCTTTTGGGGTTACACAAAACTACAATGCATCAAGTATCAAAACCGAAGTATCATTCAGTCTCGCTATTCCAGAATGGGCTTTAATATTGAAAACCAATGAAAAAGTTGGCGATAAACACCTACAGATAACTGATGGTAAGATGTTTGACGCCCAGCAAGCCATGAACTAATAGATAACTTAAAGCTATGGTGAACACTATTGGTATTCATCATGGCTTTCTTGAGTTGTTTACTTCGGAATGGAGCTGTTTAAGAAAAGTAAAATTAGTTTTGTAGTTAATCGGTTATTGCTTCAGCAAGTTTAACCAAATTACATTTATTTTACGTAAACGCTTTCGATGACAATATTTAACTCGGAAATGTCCAAAAGTGTGCCTAGGGGCGCAAATTATTGATGCCCCATTTTCTGTTTGCCATTTTAAAAAATCAACGTCGTGGTGCTTCGCTCACACTAGACCAAAGGGGCAAAACGCTTGCGCCCCTTTTGAAACCCTCTGCGCCCCAGACGAAAAATGCTGAAAAACGCATAATTTTCGATGGGGATCGATCCAGCTTTAAACTTCATCTGTAACCGGCTTCGGCCATTGTCGAAAAGCCCTAACGCTTCCGATGAGCCGTCCCTGGCCCAACGAAAGCTAGCATGGCATCCATGCCAAGCTCACGGCCTTTTTTCGATGACCTCAATTCAAACCGAACACCCAGGTTTTTCTTATGGAATTGTTACAAATGAAGTTAAAACGAAGACGTGAAAATTTTATCAGCATAAGAACCTGCGGCAGGCAGTTGATTAGATTGAAGTCACAGACTGACTTAACCTACCCTAAACAACTTGTATTAAAACATTGAATTAAAGCTATAAAGTAGATTAAAGTATAAAAACTTAAGGACAAAGTAGGGTTACCTCGAACATAGTCATCGAGCGCGCCATTTAGGGAAGAAAAAGCCATTCAATAGCATGTGCCCATAAGCTCCCTTTTTAAAGTTTACTCTGACCCCACTAATTCACAAAACGAACGGACTTAAACGTGAGAGCAGTATGGAAATATTGAAGTTCATAGCCCACAGTAAAAAAGCTGTAGGAATGGCGACAAATGAGGGGTGGCACCCCGCGGCACGATACACCAATATGAGAGATGTGAAGACTTTTGACTTTGAGGGTATTGGGTTTGTCGATATTGATTGGAAGAATTATGATTTTTCAAAACACCTAGATGTTGTAGCAACACATAAACCAAAAATTACAATGGCTCGCGACGTTGAGTGTATTTTCAGTTTAGATTCGATACTAAAAGAAGCTGAACAACTTCTTCTCCACTCTGAGCAAGTCGCTATCGTCCCCAAAGACCCAAACCTCAATGAACGTTTAAGTGAGCTTATTCCACCTAACTTCATACTTGCATACAGCGTTCCTACGCGATATGGCGGCACTCAAGTTTCTATAGAAAGTTTTGATAGACCAGTGCACCTGCTTGGAGGCAGACCGGATGTTCAAAGAGCTCTTGCTGACAAACTAAAAGTCTACTCAATGGACTGCAATCGGTTTACGTACGATGCGCGATTTGGAGACTATTTTGATGGAACCAGATTTAGAGCTCATCCAGAAGGTGGCTATGGGCGATGTATACGAGATTCAATCTTAAACATAAACAAAATCTGGGAAGACTACGTGGTTCATGAACACGTTAGAAACTGGTTTAAGGAGGCTGTATGAATAAACGAGAAGATCTGTTGTTAAAAATGTACGACCAGATGTTTAATGACATCAATAGACATATTATGGTTGTTTGGCAGTGTGTTGGAGTGCTAATCGGTGCTTTTGCTATTTTCGCACTAGTAGAGAAGAACGTTGTGTCACTAGATATCGCAGCAAGTATCGTTCTCCTACTTTGTTTCTGGTTAATGTGCCACCTTCTTGATGCGGCTTACTGGTACAATCGAAATCTAGTGATAATTGCCAATATCGAAAGGCAGTTTTTGCAAAAAGATGACCTTAAAGAAATTCATTATTACTTCGGTAAGCACAGGCCAGACAATGTCATGATTGAACACCTTAAGATCCAATTTTACTTGGGCGTAGGGCTAGCTTTAATTGTAATGGGGTATCACTTTATAGAGCGTGTTGTCCCCGGAATGGACCAGCCTATGACTAATTTTGAACCCATAAGAGTGATTCCATACATACTGGTGCTGCTTGCAATAATCTATGTATGGAATCTGGCAAAAAAACTCAATGACAAGTACCAAGAGTTTATGACTAATTCCCCTGGCATTGATGTTGACACGGGAGCAACCGTTTACGGTGTCGGTCACGGTCATAATAAGCAGCCATAACTTTCGGTCAGTGCTTCCTTTGAGTGAAAGCCTTTTCAACTCGGTTCAGATGTAGTGGTTATTCACTGTCATGAATCTTTAGTCGGATAACGTTTATGTCCAATATCTTTCACGCTCGGCACCTCACTCAATGGTACAGCTCACCATTTTGGGATACAAAAAGTTATTCATGGGTGGCTAAATTAGCAAAGTTACTGACACGCTTTTGTCCAAAAACGAGTTAACTCTTGTTCTGATTTAGCTTTTACTACAATCACAAATGAAGCTAAATCGAAGAGATATAAATGCGGGTGCAGATGAGCCAGCGAGTATCCAAAACAAGGATGTTTTGGTTAAGCCCACATGGATGTGCTTGCGGCGTCTCGCTGGATCATTTGCACTTGTAGTCAACCTTTGACTCCAATGAAAATTTAATTGAGTTTTAAAATTTAGTTTGGTCAGGGCAAACTTTTAGAAAAACAAATCTTCCAACCCTGCTTTTGTCCAAAAGTGAGTTAACCCCTTTTTTATATAGATCTTCCCCACAGCCATCAATGAAGTTAAATCGAAGAGACAATAATTCGGGTGCAGATGAGCCAGCGAGTATCCAAAACACGGATGTTTTGGTTAAGCCCACATGGAGGTGCTTGCGGCGTCTCGCTGGATCATCTGCACTTGTAGTTAATCTCAAACCTATGAGGATTTAATTGGATCTGGTTACACTTTTATAAAAACAAATATTCCAACCCGCTTTTGTTCAAAAACCAGTTAACTCCTGCTCTGCAGTCAGCAATTAACCACTGTGATTAATCTGATATGAAAAGTCTGTTTTCAGGCTTTATCAGGTGTTTTTGTATCTAAAGTAAGATTTTATGACATGCTACAGGATATAATCTCCCTCCTTTGAGCATTCGGGGTCAGTTATCGGATCGGCTCAAAATAATAAAAACATTAATTAACCCTACACCCAAGGTAACGAGTTCTATGCTAGAAAAACTATTTAAACTAAAACAAAACAATACCTCGTTAAAGCAAGAAGTGGTTGCGGGTTTAACGACCTTTTTAACCATGGCTTACATCATTTTTGTTAACCCAATGATGCTTGCAGATGCAGGAATGGATCATGGTGCTGTATTCGTCGCAACCTGTTTAGCTGCTGCAATTGGTTGTTTAATCATGGGGTTGTTAGCCAATTATCCTATCGCGCTAGCACCGGGGATGGGGCTAAATGCGTTCTTCACTTACACCGTGGTCGGTGAGATGGGTTACAGCTGGGAAACCGCCTTAGGTGCTGTGTTTATGTCTGGCGTCTGTTTCTTGGTGTTGTCTCTGGTCAAAATTCGTGAGTGGATTGTTAACAGTATTCCAATGTCGTTACGGTTTGGTATTGCCGCAGGTATTGGGTTATTTTTAGCGTTAATCGGCTTAAAAAGTGCCGGTATTGTGGTGGCAAGCCCAGCAACGTTAGTGACTATGGGCGATATCACGTCGTTTCCGGCTGTGATGGCATCACTTGGGTTCTTTCTGATCATTGCTATGGTGCACCGCGGCTGGAAAGCGGCGGTTATTCTCAGCATTATGATAGTCACTGTATTAGGGTTGCTATTTGGTGATGTGCAATACAATGGCTTAGTGGCATTACCTCCTTCTATTATGCCGACATTCATGAAAATGGATATTTCCAGTGTATTAGAAATTAGCATGATTTCAGTGATTTTTGCCTTCTTGTTTGTCGATTTATTCGATACCTCAGGAACCTTGGTTGCTGTGGCTCAACGGGGTGGTTTTTTAGATGACAAAGGCCGTTTACCACGAGTAAAACGCGCCTTAACGGCGGACAGTGTTGCCACCATTACCGGTGCTATGTTGGGTACCTCTACTACCACCAGTTATATTGAAAGTACTGCGGGTGTGAGTGCAGGTGGTCGTACAGGCTTAACCGCTGTTGTAGTCGGCATTTTATTTTTAGCGGCATTATTTATTTCGCCATTAGCGGGTATGGTGCCAGCCTATGCTACATCGGGTGCGCTATTTTATGTCGCTATTTTGATGATGTCTGGTCTTGTTAATGTTGATTGGGATGACTTAACTGAAGCAGCTCCGGTAGTAGTAACCTGTTTATTAATGCCGCTGACGTTCTCTATTGCGAATGCTATCGGTTTTGGGTTTATCTCTTATTTAGTGATAAAGCTATTAACAGGTCGATTTAAAGACTTAAATGCCGGTGTGATATTTATAGCCATTTTATTTCTGGTGAAGTTTATTTACGGTTAGTGTTGTGTAAGTAGAGTGATGTTAATTAAGGGTTATGCAATGCATAGCCCTTTTTTATTGCTTATCTCGAATTAAATTCATTTAAGCCGATTCAAATTCAGCTTTATCTAGGAATTTTGTAATGAATTGGGTATAAAAATAGCTCGTACTATTTATCAATCAAATTTGAGAGAAGCTTAAATGGGTTATCGCCGCGTGGTAGTGAAGTTAGGCACCAGTGTACTGACTTCTGGCAGCAAAAAATTAGATAAAGCACATATGGTTGAGTTGGCCAGACAAATGGCTTATTTAATGAAATCAGGAGTTGAAGTGGTGTTATGTACTTCAGGCGCTATTGCTGCGGGACGTGAACATCTGCAATACCCCATTTTGCCCGATACCATGGCGCATAAACAGCTGCTTGCCGCGGTAGGGCAAAGCCAGTTAATTCTCGCCTGGTCACAACTGTTTAGTTTGTACGGTTTACACGTGGGGCAATTGCTGCTGACACGGGCCGATCTGCAAGACCGCGAACGCTATTTGAATGCCCGCGATACCTTAAATGCGTTACTTGATAACAATATTATTCCGATCATTAATGAAAATGATGCGGTAGCAACCAATGAGATTAAGGTCGGCGACAATGACAATTTATCGGCGCGCGCCGCATTACTTTGCGATGCTGATTTATTGATTTTGCTGACCGATCAAAAAGGCCTGTTTGATGCCGACCCACGTACTAACCCTAACGCACAATTAATAAAACAAGTGGTGAATATAGACGACAGTTTACGTTTGTTAGCGGGCGGTTCGGTTTCCGGTTTAGGCACAGGCGGTATGGCAACAAAACTTGAAGCTGCTGATATTGCCAGACGTGCGGGAATTGAGGTGGTCATCGCTTCTGGCCATCATCCTGATGTGATCAATAAAGTGGCATTGCGAGAGTCTGTAGGGACACATTTTAGTGCCATAGATACGCCACTTGAAAGCCGTAAACAATGGATTTTGGCCGGCCCGGCTAGCCAGGGGAAACTGTATATTGATCAGGGCGCTGCTACTGCTGTTATTGAAAGTGGCCGCAGCTTATTGTCTAAAGGCATTGCTCGTATTGAAGGTGATTTTGAGCGTGGCGCAACCGTGTTAATTGTCAATGCTCAGGCAAAAGTACTGGGTAAAGGGATCAGTCGATATTGCGCCGCCGATTTACGTAAAATTTGCGGTAAGCATTCAAACGAGATCGAAGCTATTTTAGGTTATGACTATGGTGATGCCGCGGTTCATCGCAATGATATGGTG
This sequence comes from Shewanella sp. HL-SH4, assembly GCF_051164845.1. Classification (NCBI taxonomy): domain Bacteria; kingdom Pseudomonadati; phylum Pseudomonadota; class Gammaproteobacteria; order Alteromonadales; family Shewanellaceae; genus Shewanella; species Shewanella sp. HL-SH4. Next base: position 1,082,776 of record NZ_CP195037.1, on the reverse strand, counting down.
GTATTAGAAAACAAGGAAACAGTACATGTCAGCTAATCAAGCGTCAGTAAAACAAGATCAAGTTAATGAGTATCTGGTTAATTTAGGTCAGCAAGCTAAAGCCGCCAGTTTTATCCTGGCCACTTTATCGGCTAAACAAAAAAATCACCTTTTACAAACCATTAGCCAAAGCTTAGCAGAGCATGCAGAGGTTATTTTAGCCGCCAATGCTAAAGATGTTATCGCCGCTAAAGCTAATGGTTTAACTGATGCAATGATCGATCGCTTAATGCTTGATGAAGGTCGCTTAGCGGGCATTATTGGCGATATTGATAATGTGATTGCGTTAGCCGACCCAATAGGAAAAGAAGCTGCAAGTCAGTTGCTTGATAATGGATTGCGACTGACTCAGCGCAGTGTACCTTTAGGTGTGGTGGGAGTCATTTATGAAGCCCGTCCTAATGTGACTGTCGATATTGCTGTGCTTGCTTTAAAAACCGGTAATGCGGTTATTTTACGTGGTGGTAAAGAAACCATTGAATCAAATAAAGTATTGAGTGAAGTTATCCGCGGTGCATTAACTAGCTTGAACTTGCCTGAAGGCGCGGTTCAGCTAATTGATTCGCCAGAGCGAGCCATTGTTAGCGGCCTACTGCGCCTAGATAAATATGTCGATATGATCATTCCTCGCGGTGGTCATACTTTACAGCGTTTATGCGCTGAGCAGTCAAGTATTCCAGTTATTCTTGGTGGTATTGGTATTTGTCATTTATTGGTAGATAAAAGTGCTGATTTAAGTCGTGTTATAGATGTTATCGCTAACGCGAAAGTGCAACGGCCAACCGTGTGTAACGCCCTTGATACCTTATTAGTTGACCAAGCGATTGCCAGTGATTTTGTGCCTAAAATAGCAGCCCATTTACACAGTCTTGGGGTGAGGTTTTACGCTTGCGATCAAGCTCAAGGCTATTTAGAGGGGTTAGGTTTTGATGTCAGCTTTGCTGATGATGAGTCGTTTTCAACTGAGTGGTTATCTTTAACCTTGGGCATTAAAGTGGTTGATAATATTGATGGGGCCATTAGCCATATTCGTCAATATTCAAGTGGCCATTCTGAAGCCATTTTAACCGACGATATTCATGCTGCCAGTTACTTTATGAATCAAGTTGATTCAGCCGCTGTGTATGTTAATGCTAGCACTCGTTTTACCGATGGTTCACAATTCGGTTTAGGCGCCGAAGTAGCGGTCAGTACCCAAAAACTGCATGCCCGTGGGCCTATGGCCTTAGATGCGTTAACTACGTATAAGTGGCTAGCGTGGGGCGATTATACCAGCCGTAAATAACTCACTTCAGTCCGGTATAAAGTATAGATGAAAAAAAGCTTACTCAATTGAGTAAGCTTTTTTATAAAGCAGTTGTTCTGTTCTAGAATGCGTAGCTTACAGACGCAAGGAAGGTGTCTTTAGTTTTGAATATACCGTCATCAACAGCATAATCGCCGTCTAGATCTGTCATTAGATAAGCCAGTGACAGTCCAAACCCTGCTACTTCAGTCGATACGCCGACAGAGTAATCAGAGTAGCTATCAAAACCTTCGCCATCATCTAAAGCATCACCAAAGTTATAACCGTAATGAACATCTAAGCTCCAGTTTTCAGTGAATTCCCAGCCGTAGTTTAGCTCCATGTAATGTAAGTCTAAATCACTGCCACCGTAATCATTGGTATACCAATAAGCTGCTCTAAAACCGCTAAAATCTACACCTACAGTGGCTTCTAAATAGTCGAGTTCACTATCACCTGGATAGTTGTAACGGTAAAGCGTGACGTCCCAGCTAGTATTGTCATCAATTTCACCGTAGTAACCGGCATAGATATCTAACTCGATATCAGGGCCATTATAACCTTCTTCATCAAAGTCGACGTTACTTGCCCATGCGCCTACAAAAAAGCCGTTTTCAGCACTCCAATCTACGCCTGCTTGCAGTGCTGGATCGCCAGCAGTTTGAGATACGCCGCGAAAGCGATAGTCATTTGTAAGTGACACTTCACCTGAAAATTCAGCCATTACAGAACCTGAAAGCACGGAAGCAGAAAGGGTAAGGCCGGCCAATAGCGCTAGTCTTGTTTTTGTGAATGTTTTAGACACGATATCTTCTCCATTTATAGTTATATACTCAGTTTTGTAGGGCAAAACTGGTGGTGCCAACTTTACCAAAAACACATGTTTTGGTTTTATACTCCGTGGCAGGTGTTACAGGTAAATCATCATCTTAGTCTGGTATTTTTATGACCGTAGTCGGGTATTATTTTTGAATCATTTTAACATTTTTTGCAAGATATATTTTACAGGGTTAGCTATGCTAACCCTGAATCGGTGCTTATTGTGCTTCAAAGATGACATACACTTTTTTACAATGTCCAATCACCTCCCAAGTCCCAATGAAACCTGCTGGAATAACAAACTTATCGCCGACAGTAACAGTCAATTTGGCGCCATTAGCATCAGTAATTACGCTAGTGCCTTCAAGAATGTCACAGTATTCATGTTCGGTATATTGCACATTCCAACATCCAGCTTCACTTTGCCATATGCCAACATTGAATTGCGAACAAGGACTGGCATAATGGTTTTGCACGCTCTGTAATGGGTTGCCTTGCAGTCTTTTTTCATCAGCAAGATGATATTTATCTATTCCTGCCGAAGAGGTCGCAAAGCTTTGTATATCGTTAATCAATTTAGTCATTTAAACTCACCAATTCTTAGTTCATCGTTGGCATAATAAAGGCCGAACCTTCACTAACCACAGCGGCTTTTGGCCATCTTGCGGTAATGGCTTTACGTTTAGTGTAAAAACGAACTCCATCAGGTCCATGCATATGCAGAGGGCCAAACAGTGAACGCTTCCAGCCACCAAAACTATGAAATGCCATTGGCACAGGAATAGGCACGTTAACCCCAACCATGCCGACTTCAACATGGTGGCAGAAGTGTCTTGCAACTTCACCGTTTTGAGTAAAGATGGCGGTGCCATTACCAAACTCGTGTTTGTTAATCAGATTAAGCGCCTGCGCATAATCTTTTACGCGAACAATCGCTAAAACAGGGCCAAAAATTTCTTGTTGATATATGGTCATCTCTGGGGTGACGTTATCGAACAAGCACGCACCTAAAAAGTAACCCTGTTGCTGATCTTTTAACGATAAACTTCTGCCATCGGCAATCAGTGTTGCCCCTTCAGCAACGCCTTGTTCAACATAGTCGCGTACTTTTTGTAGGTGCTGAGCTGAAATTAATGGCCCCATATCCATTTCAGGCGTTAAACCGTTACCAATTTTTAGCTTTTCAATTTGAGGGAGCAGGGCTTCAACTAATTTATCGCCGCTATTGCCAACCGCTAACACGACTGAAATGGCCATGCAGCGTTCCCCCGCACTGCCATAAGCAGCCCCCATAAGGGCTTTAACCGCCTGGTCTAAATCAGCATCTGGCATTAATAGCATATGGTTTTTAGCGCCGCCAAGGGCCTGTACGCGTTTACCGTGCGCTGATGCTGTGCTGTAAATATATTCGGCGATTGGAGTAGAGCCGACAAAACTTATCGCTTGAACATCTGGATGAGTCAGTAGGGTATCAACGGCTTCTTTATCGCCATTTACTACGTTAAATACCCCATCAGGTAAGCCTGCTTCGGTAAGTAATTCAGCCATACGCAGCACAGAACTTGGATCTTTCTCAGATGGTTTCATGATGAAAGTATTACCGCAAGCAATGGCAATAGGGAACATCCACATTGGTACCATCACGGGAAAGTTAAACGGCGCAATACCGGCAACCACACCTAAAGACTGGTTAACTGTCCAAGCATCAACGCCGCCACCCACTTGTTGGGTATGTTCGCCTTTGAGTAAATGCGGAATACCACAGGCAAATTCGACGACTTCTAATCCGCGGACTAACTCGCCTTTAGCATCATCTAGCACTTTGCCATGTTCACGGGTAATTAACTCGGCCAGCTCGTCAATGTTTTGCTCCATTAACGCTTTGAACTTGAACAATACCCGGGCGCGATTGAGCGGGGTAACCTGTGACCAGGTTTGATACGCCTGTTTTGCTATTTGAATGGCATCGCTGACTTCTTGCTCACACGCTAATGATACATGGCCACGTAATTCACCATTAGCAGGTTCAAAAATCGGCTGTTGGCGTTTGCTTGCTTGTGTGTGCTTGCCATTGACATAATGAGATAGAGTGAGCATAAAAAACCTTTTACATTAATAGATTAAAGTGAATATTGAATTTAAATAAGTTACTGAATTAGCATTTTTTTGATAGAGCATGGATTGCTAGTGTTAAATTTAACTAACCAACCGCATGTATCGCATCAGTCAGGCTGTTTACCATGTCATCAATTTGAGATTTTTCGACAATTAACGGAGGTGATAAGGCTAAGATATCGCCCGTCGCCCTGATTAACGTGCCTTGTCTAAAACAGCGATCAAAAATTTCATAACCGCGCTTCCCTATGCCTTTCTCACTGGGGGAAAACTGGATCCCAGCGACGAGCCCAATATTGCGTATGTCGATAATATTAGGCAGGCCTTTTAAGCTGTGTACCGCATCTTCAAAATACTGGCTTAAGTCTTTAGCGCGCTGAAAAAGATTTTCTTGTTGGTAAATATCTAGTGTTGCTAAAGCGGATGCCGCCGCAACAGGATGGCCTGAATAGGTATAACCATGGAAAAATTCGATCATATTATCAGGACCTTGCATGCAAGTGTCATGAAGGGTGTTACTGACAATGACAGCACCCATTGGAATCGCGCCGTTATTAATAGCTTTAGCAGTAGTAATGATGTCGGGTGTGACCTGCCAAAATTGACTGGCAAAAGCAGCCCCTAGTCGGCCAAATCCGGTGATTACTTCATCAAAAATTAATAGAATTCCGTGCTTTTGAGTAATTTCTCGTAGACGTTTTAAATAACCCTCTGGCGGTAAAATAACCCCAGCCGATCCAGACATCGGCTCAACAATCACTGCGGCAATATTTTCTGCACCGTGTAAAGTGACAAGTTGCTCTAAAACTTCCGCTTTTTCGATACCATGTTTAGGCAGACCTCGAGAAAACGCATTATTGTGGATGTCTAAGGTATGGGGCAGGTGATCTACACCTTGCAATAACTGACCACTAAAGGTCTTACGATTATTACCAATACCACCAACAGAAATACCGCCAAAACCGACACCGTGATAGCCGAGTTCTCGGCCGATAAAGCGAGTGCGTGAAGGCTGGCCATTTGCGCGGTGATAACACAAAGCCATTTTTAAAGCGGTATCTACTGACTCAGAACCTGAATTAGTAAAAAAGACTTTATCTAGCCCAACAGGACTTAACTCTGCAATTTTGTTCGCCAGTTCAAATGCCAAAGGATGACTTACCTGAAATGAGGGGGCGTAATCCATTTGAGTTATTTGTTTGCTGACCGCTTCGGATATTTTTTTGCGCCCGTGACCGGCGTTGCAACACCATAACCCCGCAGTACCATCGAGTATGGCTTGACCATGATCGTCGGTGTAATACATTCCTTCAGCATGAGTCAATATTCTTGGATTGGCTTTAAACTGCTTATTGGCAGTAAAAGGCATCCAGTAGTTGGCCATTTCTGGTGTTGATGTTTGAGCATTCATTGATTGAGGCGACGTTTGTTGCATTACTAAATCCTTGTGCTTGAGCACTCCATATGACTCATTAGGAGGCCTTTGTATATGATCAATAAATCTACAGGTGGTCAATATTTGCTACGGTATATCAAATATAACGAACACGGAAGCGTTTTTAGTAAAAAATTAAAGTAAATTGGACATTTTTGTAAAATATATTGAAATCTTTTGCGGTTAAGCATAATTTGAAGCATCGATTACAGCGTGTAATTAAAGTTAGGTTGTTTGGCAACTTTTTTATGTAATTTAGCTAAACATGCATATATAGGATGACGAGGTAACAATGAGCTCTCCAACAAATCGTAGCGAATGGGAACAACTCGCAAAAAGTATCACTATTAATGGCAAAGCCATGATTAATGGTGAGTACCAAGCAGCGCATTCAGATGAAACATTTGATTGTATTAGCCCAATTGATGGTCGATTGTTAGCTAAAGTGGCTAGTTGTGATTATATTGACGCCAATAAAGCGGTTGCTAATGGCAAAGCTGTTTTTGAAGCGGGTACATGGTCACAATTAGCGCCAGTAAAACGTAAAGCCATTATGATCCGTTTTGCCGACTTATTAGAGCAAAATGCTGATGAGTTAGCGCTGTTAGAAACCTTAGATATGGGTAAGCCAATTCAGTTTGCTAAATCGGTTGATGTTGCGGGAGCTGCCCGTGCGATCCGCTGGTGTGGTGAAGCCATCGACAAAATTTATGATGAAATTGCCCCCACAGCACATAATGAAATAGGCATGATTACCCGTGAACCTGTTGGTGTCGTAGCGGCGATTGTGCCTTGGAATTTCCCAATGATTATGGCGTGCTGGAAACTAGGCCCTGCGTTAGCAACGGGCAACAGCGTCATATTAAAGCCCTCAGAAAAATCTCCGTTAACAGCAATAAGAATGGCACAACTAGCGTTAGATGCAGGTATTCCTAAAGGCGTGTTAAACGTGTTGCCAGGCTTAGGACACACTGTTGGTACAGCATTAGCTTTACATATGGATGTTGATACTTTGGTGTTCACAGGTTCAACTAAAATTGCTAAACAACTGATGATTTACGCAGGGCAATCAAACATGAAACGCGTTTGGTTAGAGGCGGGTGGCAAAAGTCCTAACATAGTATTTAATGATGCGCCGGATTTAAAAGCCGCAGCACAAGCTGCTGCATCGGCCATTGCCTTTAACCAAGGTGAAGTATGTACCGCGGGATCGCGTTTATTGGTTGAGTCAGGTATTAAAGATGAACTGATAAAATTGATCGCCGAAGAGTTAAAATCTTGGCAGCCTGGTCATCCGTTAGATCCTGAAACCGTTACTGGCGCCATGGTTGATGAACAGCAAATGAACAATGTGTTGGATTACATTAAAGCGGGTGAAGATGAAGGTGCCACCTTAGTGCAAGGTGGTAAGCAGGTTATGGCAGAAACGGGCGGCGTGTATGTGCAGCCGACTATTTTTTCTGGTGTAAATAATAAAATGACGATTGCCAGTGAAGAGATTTTTGGGCCTGTGCTGTCAGTGATTGAGTTTGACGGCATGGAACAAGCGATTGAAATTGCCAATGACACCATTTATGGTTTAGCCGCGGGTGTATGGACATCGAATCTTTCTAAAGCGCATAAAACCGCCAAAGCATTACGTAGCGGTATGGTGTGGATTAACCATTATGATGGTGGTGATATGACCGCGCCATTTGGCGGTTATAAACAGTCGGGTAATGGCCGCGATAAGTCATTACACGCATTTGATAAATATACTGAAATCAAAGCAACTTGGATTGTTTTATAATCAACGTGATAAGTCCTGAGCAAACTTAGTTGCGACAAAGCCCTATGATAATCAGTCATAGGGCTTTTTTATTAAGTGAAATTCATCAAAAAGTATCGTAAGAATATCTTAAAAGTATATTAGGATGGCATTGAACAACACACAGGAAGTGACGCTAATGCTTAAACAACGTTTTTATCTTTTAGCTACTATAACCATGGCTACATTTTTAGGATTCATTATTTGGGTCATATACTTAGCTAACACTGGTGGCAGCAGTATTTTCTTCGACATCGTCAAACATATTCCCTATGGCGATAAAGTTGGTCATTGTTTACTATTTGGGGTATTAACCTATCTAGCCAATCTCACCTTACAATTTAAGACCATTCGATTAGGTTCGTTATCGCTTTATCTTGGCAGCTGCTTAGTCGCATTATTCGTGCTGGTGGAGGAAATAAGTCAGGGTTTTATTCCCCGTCGGACATTAGACATAGCCGATTTAGCGGCTGATGGCGTAGGCATAATGGTATTTAGCTACTTTACCTGGTTAACGCATAAATATGTGCAATCTTTGTATCAAGGAGAAAATAATGAGTAATTCAACTGTTTCAACAGCTTGGCTGGTTGAGCATTTAGATGATAAAAACGTTATTTTGCTTGATGCTAGTATGGCGGTGGTATTAGGTAAAGAGCCGTTAATCTATGACAGGTTAACGTGCATACCTAACGCGATTAATATGGGGCTAGAGCAAGACTTCTTTAATCACGACTCACAGATGTCCCATGCTATGCCAACCGCTGAACAATTCACCCACGCAGCACGTAAGTTAGGCATTAATCAGGACAGTACCGTGGTGATTTATGATAACCAAGGCATTTATTCTTCACCGCGGGCCTGGTGGACTTTTAAGGTGATGGGGTTTGATAAGGTATTTGTGCTTGATGGTGGCTTACCACAATGGATGGCTGAAAACCTGCCTACAGCCAATCAGTTCTTAACCGCCAACTTAGTCGGTAACGTAAAAGCTCAGCAACACACTGAATTGGTATGTGACTCTGCTAGCTTGCTGGCTATTGTTAGTGAGTACCCCGTGGCTCAAAGTGGCTCGCTGGTGTTTGATGCGAGGGCAGCGTCTCGTTTCAATGGCACTGCGCCAGAGCCTAGGGCGGGTGTAAGAAGTGGCCATATACCTTGTTCGGTCAATCTGCCTTTTGCGCAGGTGCTTGATGGAATAAAATTAAAGCCTTCGACAGAGCTGCAAATGATTTTTAATCAGCTTGATGAAAATCACGCCCAGCAGCGTATTTTTAGCTGCGGTTCAGGTATTACGGCTTGTATTTTGATACTTGCATCTACGGTGGCAGGTCATCAACAGTCGATATTGTATGACGGCTCGTGGGCTGAATGGGGGGCAAGTGATCATTTACCCGTAGCGTAATACATAAGCATTTTATATAAAGATCGTAAAAATAATGTCATAAAGAAGTGAAGGCTATGTCTGATGTATTGATCGTGGTGGGTGTTACTTTACTAGCAGGGTTGGCTATGCCACTTGGTGCGGTTATCGCTCAGATGGAGCACATCAAGTCTGATTGGTTGCAACAGGAGTTTCGCCATGGCGTGATGGCCTTTGGTGGCGGTGCGCTGTTATCTGCAGTCGGTTTGGTGTTAGTGCCTGAAAGTGTTGAGGTATTATCACTCCCATTGGCAGTTCTGTTTTTTGGGCTAGGCGCTTTAGCGTTCATGTCGTTAGATATTTTACTGGTTAAAATCAATACCCCAGCCAGTCAATTAAGTGCCATGCTGGCGGATTTTATTCCTGAATCTATTGCTTTAGGCGCTGCATTGGCTACCGGCAGTAAAACGGCCTTTTTATTAGCAGCATTAATTGGATTACAAAATTTACCAGAAGGGTTTAATGCTTATCGAGAGTTAAACCAACATAATCGTTTTAAGCCTAGGTTATTGATAGGTATTTTTGCACTAATTGCTTTGTTTGGGCCTATTGCAGGCATTATTGGTTATGTTTGGTTAGCGGACCAACCTGAGGTTATTGGAGTAATAATGATATTTGCCTCAGGCGGTATTCTTTATTCAGTATTTCAAGATATTGCTCCCCAAGTAAAGTTAGAGCAACATTGGTTTCCACCCTGCGGAGCAGTACTTGGTTTTGGGCTGGGTATGGTCGGTTATATCATGACGCAATAGCCGTCTATGCTAGGTTATAAGCTGTTGATTAGGATAAATCAACAGCCCTAATTCATATTAGAAAATATCTTTAAAGCGATGATATAGCATACCAGCCGCTAACATAGGCGAGCGAAAATATGGCCCGCCTGGAAATGTCATGTGTTTTATCTTATCAAAAATATCAAACCGTTCGGCTTGCTCCGTGATAGCTTCGGCGATGAGTTTTGCTGCCATATGAGTAGCATTGACGCCATGTCCTGAATAAGCTTGGGCATAGAAAATATTTTTAGCATCAGGCAAACGCCCTATTTGCGGCATTCTGTTAGCACCAATACCTATCATCCCCCCCATTGGTAATCAATTTTAACCCCTTTAAGTTGCGGGAATACATGTTCTAAATTGGGCCGCAGTGCTGCTTCAATATTGCTGGGATCTTTTCCTGAGTAAGTGCATAAACCGCCAAACAATAACCGATTATCAGCGGATAAATGAAAGTAGTCTAAGGCTACGCGCATATCTGCAAATGCCATATTCTTTGGAATAATAGCTTGGCATTGTGCTGCAGTTAATGGCTCTGTTGCCAGTAAGTAACTGCCTGCGGGAAGTACCTTTCCGCCGACATAATCATTCAGTTTATGACCAATGTACGCATTACCGGCCAGCACTAAAAATTGACAATTAACTTCACCTTTAGCGGTTTTAACCACTGGTTTATCGCCTTTGTATATATGTTCTGCTGGGCTGTACTCAAAAATCTTTACCCCTAACTCACGGGCAACTCTTGCTTCACCCAGCACTAAGTTCAGCGGGTGTAAGTGGCCACTGCCCATGTCGACTAACGCACCTTGATAGAAATCTGATTGGATAACGTCACTGATGTGTGCTTTATCAAGTAATTGAATATCATGTTGATAGCCCGCTTGTTTTAAGTCGGTAAACTCTTGCTCTAACTCATGCATGTGCCGAGGTTTTACGGCTAAGTCACAATAACCCATTTGTAAGTCACATTGGATGTTGTGCTGTTGTACGCGTTGCTTAACAATTTCAACTGCTTCAAAGCCCATTTGCGTGATGGCGTTGACGCCCTCAGTGCCGATGACATTGTTAAACTGGCTGGCATCATGGCCAATACCGCGAATTAACTCTCCACCGTTGCGCCCTGACGCTCCCCAACCGATGCGTTTCGCTTCTAAAACCGCCACGCTAAAGCCTTTTTGAGCAAGCTCTATTGCAGTATTAATACCCGTAAACCCCCCACCAACAATACAAACATCGACAGTGATAGATTCTGTTAGTTGTGGATAATCGAATAGTTCTTTCGCACTGTGGAAGTAAAAAGAATCTGGGTATTTATCGCTATGGATCGGTGAGGGCTGTGACATAGCGTCTCCAATTTAAAGGCTAATGATTAATGAGTCGTAGGGTCTATCTATCGGTAATTTTTAATCGACAGATTGTGCATTTTATTTAACACTGAATTAAGCTAGAATACAATTCCTTTCACGTTAGTAAATACAATGATAAATTGCTGTGACATATTCGATGTCATCTAGTGTCATTCGAAACGGCTATTATTTTCAGGAGTCAGAAATTGGATATAGGGGCAAGCTTAAAAGCTGTTCGGAAAATGCGCGGTCTTTCCCAGCGCGAGTTAGCTAAGCGTGCAGGCGTGACCAATAGTACTATTTCAATGATTGAAAAAAACAGTGTTAGTCCTTCTATTAGCTCCTTAAAGAAGGTTCTCGCTGGGATCCCTATGTCATTGGTTGAGTTCTTTTCTATTGAGGAGGGCACTGTCGGTGAGCAAAAAGTCGTTTATCGCTCTGAAGAGTTACTCGATATTGGTACCGGTGATTTAGTTTATAAGCTTATTGGTAGAGACTTTCCAAATCGTGCAATGTCACTGATGTATGAAACTTATCCACCCAAAACAAGTACAGGCGATGAGATGCTACAACATCGTGGTGAAGAAGGGGCTTATATTCTAGAAGGTAAAATTGAACTTACCGTTGCCGATGAGACCTTTGTGCTGCATAAAGGCGATAGCTATTACTTTAATAGTGAACTGCCACATAAGTTCGCGAATCCCTTCGAAGAGCCATGCCGCTTGGTTAGTGCAACCACGCCGGGTGATTTTTAGTATTTTCTGACTGATTGCAAAGTAGTGCGCATTACTTTGCAAACCTCTTAAGTCTGTTTTTGGGCTATAAATACGCTGCAATCTAATCCTACAATGTAAATAATATTAAGCATAATATTGTTCTCTATATGAAACTTTGTTTTTAAAAAGCCTCCAATTCCATATTGAAATTGATTGTACCAAGATATTTTTATTCTGGTTTACAACTGTTTATTCCTATTTTTACTGCGCTTGCTTGATTAGGTGATGCTGGAACTATAAAAATTTATCCAGTTGTATTATTGCTATTGCCTAGTGTTAAAATTAAGTGTAGTGTGTGAAAAAACGAACACAAATTATTAGTTAATTAAATAGATTATATATTGTGGAAATATCACAGTTTTGAGTGTTTAATGATCAATACTTTCCAAGTGTTTGAAAGAAATGCTGCATATTTGCAGTTCAACAGTGTAGGTGTGATATGTCTTTGTCAAAAGTCCCAATGATTGGGGTAGTGGCATGTAATCAACAAATAGGATTACACCCATTTAATATTGTGGGTGAAAAATACCTACTCAGTGTCGTTAACGGTGCGAAAGGCTTTCCTTTAGTTATCCCCTCTTTGGGTTTAGCCGTACCCACCGCAGAATTACTTTCTCGCCTGGATGGTATTTTATTTACCGGTTCACCATCTAATGTGGAGCCACATCATTTTCAAGGCCCTGCTAGTGCAGAAGGCACTCACCATGATCCTAAGCGCGATGCGACTACATTACCCCTAATCAAAGCAGCCATAGATGCGGGTGTGCCTGTATTCGGAATTTGTCGTGGTTTTCAAGAGATGAATGTGGTTTATGGTGGCAGCTTGCACCAAAAACTGCATGAAGTTGGCCAATTTATTGAACACAGAGAAGATAAAACGGCTCCAGTAGATGTGCAGTATGGCTTGTCACATGCTATTGATATAGTGCCTGGTGGTTTACTCCATCAAGCGTGGGGCAGTGAACAGGCTGAAGTGAATTCAGTGCATACTCAAGGCGTCGACAGATTAGGCTCGGGATTAATACCAGAGGCGCATTCGCCAGACGGGTTAGTTGAAGCATTTTCTGTGAAAGGTGCTAAGGCTTTTGCGTTAGGTGTGCAATGGCACCCAGAATGGAAAGTGCAAGATAATCAGTTTTATTCATCAATTTTTGATGCATTCGGCAAAGCGTGCCGTTTGCATGCAGCTAAACGAGAGAAATAACCAATGGATAAGTTAATTACGTTCCTAAAAGATAGAAAAATTACCGAAGTTGAATGTGTGATCAGTGACATGACAGGTATCGCTCGAGGCAAAATTGCCCCAGTAGATAAGTTTATTGATGAGAAAGGCATGCGTTTACCTGAAAGCGTATTGCTGCAAACGGTGACGGGTGATTTTATCGATGACGGTATTTTCTATTCATTACTTGATAAAGCCGATATCGATTTTGTGTGCGTGCCGGATGAGAATGCAGTATTCATGCTACCTTGGACTGTAGAAGCTACCGCACAAGTTATTCACGATTGTTATGATCGTATGGGTAATCCAATTGAATTATCACCACGTAATGTGCTTAAAAAAGTACTTAAACTTTATGAAGATAAAGGTTGGGAACCCGTTATTGCACCAGAAATGGAGTTTTATTTAACTCAACGTAGTGATGACCATGACTTACCGCTTAAGCCTCCTATTGGTCGCTCTGGCCGTCCTGAAGCTGGTCGTCAATCATTTTCAATCGACGCCGCAAATGAATTCGATCCACTGTTTGAAGATATGTACGATTGGTGTGAGCTTCAAGGTTTAGATATTGATACCCTAATCCATGAAGATGGTCCTGCGCAGATGGAGATTAACTTCAGCCATGGCAATCCATTATCGTTAGCCGATCAAGTATTTATATTTAAACGTACACTTAAAGAAGCGGCATTAAAGCATAATGTGTGTGCTACTTTTATGGCTATGCCGGTTACTGATGAGCCAGGCAGTGCGATGCACATCCACCAAAGTGTGATTGATAAAAAAACCGGTAAAAACATTTTTACTAAAGAAGATGGTACTCAAAGCCAGTTGTTTTTAAATTATATTGCCGGCTTACAAACCTATATTCCTGAATTATTACCATTAATGGCACCAAGTGTTAACTCTTTCCGTCGTTTCCTTCCGGGTACTTCTGCACCTGTGAACCTAGAGTGGGGCGTAGAGAACCGCACATGTGGTCTACGTATTCCAGAATCATCACCAGAGAACCGTCGTATTGAAAACCGTATTCCAGGTGCTGATGCAAACTGTTACTTAACCATTGCAGCGAGTTTATTGGCTGGTTTCATTGGTATGGAAAAAGGCTTACGTCCTTCAAATCCTGTGACAGGTCGTTCAAATGAAAGTCGCACCAGTAACGAATACTGTTTACCGCTGACCCTAGAAGAAGCCTTGATTGCAATGCAAGAAAGTGAAGCGTGTATTGAATATTTAGGTCAGTCTTTCACCACAGGTTTTGTGGCGGTTAAGCAAGCTGAACTTGAAAACTTCCGCCGCGTAGTGAGCTCTTGGGAGCGTGAGTTCCTGTTATTAACGGTTTAGTTAATAACAGTTGAATAGCGGAGTGAATCACTTCGCTATTCAGTTTGATAAGTTAGCTAGCCATTCCAGCTTTTAAAAGCTGAGTGGCTCATTACGTCAGTCGAAGAGTTAATAATATTTTCAGATGATTACATAACTGCAGTCAGGACTGGTAAGTTGTCATTTTTGCCAGCTTAAAGGAACATGTATGACAAATTTAGCCTCTTTACAGCAAGCAGATAAAGCACATTTTATTCATCCATTTACAGACTCTAAAGCCCTTGGCGAGAAAGGCACTCGTGTGATTGAGCGCGCCGAAGGTGTCTATATATGGGATGTCCAAGGTCATAAATTATTAGACGCAATGGCGGGGCTTTGGTGTGTAAATGTGGGTTATGGCCGACAATCAATTGTCGATGCCGCTTGTCAGCAGATGCAAAAACTTCCTTTCTACAACAGTTTTTTTCAATGTACTCACCCACCCGCTATTGAGTTAGCAAAAACCATTGCCGAACTTGCCCCTAAACACATGAATAGTGTGTTCTTTACCGGTTCGGGATCTGAATCAAACGACACAAACTTACGCATGGTGCGACGCTATTGGGATTTAAAAGGTCAACCCAATAAAAAAACCATTATCAGCAGACACAATGCTTACCATGGTTCTACAGTAGCGGGTGCAAGTTTAGGCGGCATGTCTGGCATGCACGAACAAGGGGATTTACCTATCCCCAAAGTAGTGCATATCGCACAACCCTATTGGTATGCCGAAGGGGGTGACTTAACGCCCGAAGCATTTGGTCTACAAGCTGCCCAAGCACTAGAAACTAAAATATTAGAACTAGGTGAAGATAATGTTGCGGCATTTATTGCCGAACCTTTTCAAGGTGCTGGTGGCGTAATTATTCCTCCATCCACATACTGGCCTGAAATTAAACGTATTTTAGCTAAATATGACGTGTTACTTATTTTGGATGAAGTGATTAGTGGTTTTGGCAGAACGGGGCATTGGTTTGCCGCTGAATACTTTGACCTACAACCTGATTTTATTTCGATAGCAAAAGGCATGACATCTGGCTACGTACCTATGGGTGGCGTAATAATTGCAGACCGTGTCGCGGATGTGATTAAACAGCAATGTGGTGAATTTACCCATGGTTTTACCTACTCAGGTCATCCGGTTGCTGCGGCTGCTGCATTAGAAAATATCAATATTATCAAACGAGAAAAATTAGTTGAAAAAGTGGCTACAGAAACGGCACCGTATTTTCAACAACGCTTACAACAATTAGCTGAGCATCCATTAGTGGGTGAGGTAAGAGGCTTAGGTTTGGTTGCTGCGATTGAGCTAGTGCAAGATAAAGCGAAACGCCAGCGTTTTTCAGCCAAGATTGGTGTGGGAACTTGGTGTCGAGATTTTTGTATCGAGCATGGTTTGGTGATGCGGTCAGTGGGCGATACTATGATTATTTCTCCGCCACTGGTTATTACCAAGGCAGAGATCGATGAGTTGGTTGATAAGGCTTTAATGGCCCTAAATGACACCTATACTAAATGTTTAGCCAGTAAAGCATATTGATAGCAATGATATTGACTTTAAAAATACTTTTGCACGCTTAATAAAGCTTGTTGCATGTTTATGAGTAATTAGTGGTTTTTTAAGCAATTAGATTGTTACTATCTAGTAATTAAAAAGGTTTTTGATAGAATCCAAAAAAATTATAGCATTTGCATTTTGCTGTGATGTTACCGATGCAGAAATATGATGTAGCATTGGATAATTTCCTTTTTATAAGGGAATGATAATAACGCTTTAAAAGCGAATAACTGTCAGCACAGTCCTGACCATTATCCAAGTAAGGGAGAACATATGAAGCTACTTAACAAACTGTCTACCATAGCGCTTATTTCAGCGTCGGTATTTGCCAGCACTTCGCTGCATGCTGAAGAAGTTGTCAAGATGTACAATTGGTCTGACTATATCGCAGAAGATACCTTAGCAAACTTTGAAAAAGAGACTGGCATTCGCGTTATTTATGACGTGTTCGACAGTAACGAAGTGCTAGAAGCTAAATTGCTTTCTGGTCGCAGTGGTTATGACATAGTGGTTCCATCAAATCACTTTTTGGCTAAGCAAATCAAAGCGGGTGCCTTTCAAAAGCTCGATCGTACTAAGTTGACTAACTATGCCAACTTAAAACCGGACTTAATGAAGCAGCTTGAGAAAGCCGATCCTGCTAATGAACATGCCGTACCTTACTTATGGGGCACTAATGGTATTGGCTATAACATCGATAAAGTTAAAGCTGTGTTAGGTGAAGATGCGCCATTTGATTCATTAGAGCTTATTTTTAATCCTAAATACGCAGAAAAAATCGCATCATGTGGTTTTTCAATGCTAGATTCTGCTGACGACATGCTGCCGCAAGCACTCATTTATCTTGGTTTAGATCCGAACAGTAAAAATGCCGCTGATTATGAAAAAGCCGCTGAAGTTCTTGCCAAAGTTCGTCCGTATATCACCTACTTCCATTCATCGCGTTATATTTCAGATCTCGCTAATGGCGATATTTGTGTCGCATATGGTTTCTCTGGCGATGTATTCCAGGCCGCAGCTCGAGCAGATGAAGCGGGTAACGGTAACAAAATTGGTTATTCAATTCCTAAAGAAGGTGCAAACCTTTGGTTTGATATGTTAGCGATTCCACAAGATGCCACAAACGTTGATAACGCCCATAAGTTAATTAACTATTTATTGCGTCCTGAGGTAATAGCACCTATCAGTAACTATGTTGCTTATGCTAACCCTAATACTCCTGCACAGGCGCTAGTTGATGATGCAATCAAAAATGATCCAGCAATTTATCCACCACAAAGCGTAATCGACAAGCTGTACATTGGTGATATTCGCCCAATGAAAATTCAACGAGTTGTGACACGTGCTTGGACTAAAGTGAAATCTGGTCAGTAGTCAGATCCACATATTAGGGCAAGGTAACTTGCCCTAAATACTTAGCCCTTTCATCAATCAGATTTTAATGTTCTTTGTAACCCCAAATAATAATCAATGTTACAGAACACATACTCCAACTAGGCGGAGCAGTATCATGGAAAACACCTCGGGCGTCACTAATAAACCAACCACAAAGACGCAAGATAAAGTACTCCTTAAAATTGATCGAATTAGTAAACTATTTGATGATGTCCGCGCAGTCGACAATGTGTCACTGACCATTAATCAAGGTGAAATTTTCGCATTATTAGGTGGCTCAGGCTCAGGAAAATCAACTCTATTACGTATATTGGCCGGGTTTGAAAAGCCGACTGAAGGTCGTATTTTTCTGGACGGTGTCGATATTACCGACATGCCTCCCTATGAACGCCCTATCAATATGATGTTCCAATCCTATGCATTATTTCCACATATGACGGTAGAACAAAATATTGCCTTTGGCTTAAAACAAGACAAAATGCCCAAAGCTGATATTGCTCAACGCGTTGAGGAAATGCTCAAGTTGGTGCACATGGAAACATATGCTAAGCGTAAACCACATCAATTGTCGGGTGGTCAGCGTCAACGTGTCGCCTTGGCTCGTTCATTAGCTAAAAGACCTAAACTATTACTACTTGATGAGCCTATGGGCGCATTAGATAAAAAACTGCGTACTCAAATGCAGTTAGAAGTGGTCGATATTCTTGAAGCCGTAGGCGTGACCTGTGTCATGGTAACTCACGATCAAGAAGAGGCCATGACGATGGCAGGGCGTATTTCTATTATGAATGAAGGTTGGATTGCACAAACTGGCAGCCCAACAGACATTTATGAGGCGCCTAATAGCCGTATGGTTGCTGAGTTTATTGGCACAGTAAATTTATTTAAAGGCGATATTATTGCCGATGAAGCCGATCACGCCATTATTAAATCACACACTTTAAAACAACCTTTTTATATTGGACACGGTATTTCTACCAGTTTAGATAATAAGACTGTGATGCTTGCTGTGCGCCCTGAAAAAACCATCATTACCCGTGAACAGCCTGAAGGTGAGTATAACTGGGCCAGAGGCGTAGTACATGATATTGCCTATTTAGGTGGCGTTTCAGTATTTTATATTAAGCTAAGAAACAAGCAAATTGTTCAGTGCTCAATGATTAACCGTGAACGCCGATCGGATCACCCAACATGGGAAGAAGAAGTCTTTATCAGTTGGGAAGACACCAGCGGGGTTGTATTGCAATCATGATGAATCCATTTAAACGCCTAAAAGGCCGACATTTGACCATGGGTATACCTTACCTATGGTTATTGATGTTCTTTGCACTGCCTTTCGCCATTGTGTTGAAGCTGAGTTTTTCAACTGCTGCGATTGCTATTCCTCCCTACGAGGCAACCTTTAGCTTTATTGATGAGACATTATCCATCTTTTTGAATTTTGGTAACTATTTACTATTGCTACAGGATTCAATGTACTATGTTGCCTATTTAACCTCACTTAAAATGGCACTCATTGCCACCTTAGGTTGTTTGTTATTAGGCTTCCCTATGGCTTATGCCATTGCTAGAGCGCCAACCCGATTTCAACCTGTGTTATTACTGTTAGTGATGCTGCCATCATGGACATCATTTTTGATCCGTATTTATGCCTGGATGGGTATTTTAAGTAACACTGGCTTAGTGAATAACTTCTTAATCTGGCTTGGGGTGATTTCTGAGCCTATTCAAATGCTCAATACTAACTTTGCCGTGTATATTGGTATTATTTATGGCTACCTGCCATTTATGATTTTGCCCTTATATGCCACTTTAGTGAAACTGGATATGAGCTTAATTGAAGCCGCATCTGACTTAGGTTCTAGTAGTCTCAATACCTTCTGGAAAATTACGCTGCCTTTATCAATGGGGGGAGTGGTAGCAGGCTCAATGCTAGTGTTTATTCCAGCTGTTGGTGAGTTTGTTATTCCTGAGCTACTAGGTGGCCCTGATTCATTGATGATTGGTAAAGTATTGTGGCAAGAGTTCTTTAATAACCGTGATTGGCCTGTGGCTTCATCATTGGCTATTGTCATGTTAGCACTGTTAATTGTGCCAATTACCTTGTTCCATCGCTATCAGTCACGTGATATGGAGAACGATGCATGAAAAACTTAAGTTTCTCTAAAATCATGTTGTGGTTCGGCTTACTTTTTCTGTATGCCCCGATGCTTATTTTGGTTATTTATTCTTTTAATGAATCAAAACTGGTCACGGTCTGGAGTGGGTTTTCACCAAAATGGTACGGTGAACTGTTTCAAGATGAGCAGATTTTAAGTGCCGTGTGGGTGAGTTTACGTATCGCATTTTACAGTGCAACTATGGCGGTCATTATTGGCACTATGGCAGCGTTTGTCATGACACGTTTTCGTCGCTCATGGGCTAAATTAACCTTATCTAACATGATCACCGCACCATTGGTTATGCCTGAAGTAATTACCGGTTTATCTTTACTGTTACTGTTTGTGCAAATGGCTGATACTTTTGGTTGGCCAACTGAACGCGGAATGCTAACAGTGTGGATTGCACACTCAACATTTTGTGCCGCTTACGTAGCCGTTGTGGTGTCGTCAAGATTGCGCGAGCTAGACAGATCAATTGAAGAAGCCGCGATGGATTTAGGGGCTACGCCACTAAAAACCTTCTTCTTGATTACGGTTCCTATGATATCGCCAGCGTTAATTGCTGGTTGGTTATTATCATTTAGTTTGTCATTAGATGACTTAGTGATAGCCAGCTTTGCTTCTGGTCCGGGTTCTACAACCTTGCCTATGGTGGTGTTTTCATCAGTGCGCTTAGGGGTGTCGCCTAAGATTAATGCGTTAGCGACCATCATTATTTTTGCGGTGTCTCTTGTTGCATTCCTGTCCTGGTACTTTACTCGACGGGCAGAAAAGAAAGCGCAAAAAGCGATGGAGTCATAGGGTATTAACTTGAAATAATAGAAGCGCGTCATGATGATATTTCGATTCATCAACGCGCTTTTTTATTATCTATAATAAGTCATCACTCGAGTCTTAATCTGGATTAAACGTCTTTAATTGGCTCTCGAGTAATTGATCTTTGATGGGCTTTTTTGTGGATCACTTGTCGGTTTAACTAGACCACCATGACTGAGATACCAAAATGTAAATAACCCAAATTTAGATAACCCAAACTCTTCAAAATAAGCTGTATTCGTACCTATTAGTCATGCTAATAATAGTGCAGGATTATGGTTTTAGAGTGTTTAATATTTTCAACAAACTGTAAATAATTATACCTTTTCGGCTAGTTTTTATGATGACCTAGGTGTAGGATGAGACAGTTATATTTTGCAATGTACATATAAAGGAAGTGCTATGTCTGCTACACCTCATACTAGTTCATATTACGCCGCATCGGCCAACGATAAAGTTGAACGCCCTCGTTTAGAATCTGTTATTGAAACAGATGTTTGTATTGTTGGCGCAGGTTATACAGGCTTATCAGCGGGGCTCCATCTTTTAGAAAGTGGCATGAGGGTAGTTATCCTTGAGGCCGCCAGAATTGGCTGGGGTGCATCTGGCCGAAACGGCGGTCAAATTGTTAACTCTTTTAGCCGTGACATAGACAGTATTGAAAAAGTGGTTGGCAAAGAGCAAGGTAAGCTTTTTGGTGAAATGGCATTTGAAGGCGGGCGTATCATTCGTGAACGCATTGCCAAATATAATATTGATTGTGATTTAAAGAATGGTGGCGTTTTTGCCGCCATGAATAAAAAACAAATGGGCCATTTACGGTCACAAAAAGACTTGTGGGAAGCCCATGGACATAATCAACAACTTGAAATTTTAGATCACGATGCTATTCGTAAAGTGGTTGATTCGGACCTATACGTTGGCGGCTTATTAGATAAAAGTGGCGGCCATATTCACCCTTTGAATCTAGCATTAGGTGAAGCCCGTGCGGTTGAATCTTTAGGTGGATTAATTTTTGAAGACTCTGCTGTTATTAATATTGACGATGGCGCCTCACCGGTTGTGCATACAGCGCAAGGTCAAGTTAAATGTAAGTTCGTCGTTGTTGCTGGTAATGCCTATTTAGGTAAGTTGCTGCCTGAATTACACGCTAAGTCTATGCCATGTGGTACTCAAGTAGTGACTACAGCGCCATTATCAGATGAGATGGCTGCCAGTATTTTACCGCAGGATTATTGTGTCGAAGATTGTAACTATTTACTCGACTACTACCGTTTAACCGGAGATAAACGTCTAATATTCGGTGGTGGCGTGGTATATGGCGCGCGTGATCCCGCCAATATCAAAGCGCTTATAGAACCTAAATTGCTGAAAACATTCCCACAACTTAAAGGGATTAAAATTGATTATGCTTGGACAGGTAATTTCTTAATGACCTTGTCGCGTTTGCCACAAGTTGGCCGTATTGGCCACAATATTTATTATTCTCAAGGCTGTAGCGGCCATGGTGTGACATACACACATCTTGCGGGAAAATTGATCGCAGAAATGCTAAATGGCCAAGCAACTCGCTTTGATGCATTTGCGGCATTACCCCATTATCCATTCCCTGGTGGACACGCCTTAAGAGTGCCTTTTAGTGCTATTGGAGCCTGGTATTACACTATGCGCGATAAGTTTGGCGTATAAGTTTTGGTATTTAGATTAAGGAGATCATCATGGTATTGAATGACCCAAGCTTATTACAACAGCAATGCTATATCGATGGCCAATGGGTTAGTGCAAACTCTGGTGATACCATTGCGATAGCAAACCCTGCCAATCACGACATTATCGGCCATGTACCTGTAATGGGCGCGGCCGAGACATCGGCTGCCATCGATGCGGCAAATAAAGCATTACCTGCCTGGCGTGCACTAACGGCTAAAGAGCGCAGCAGCAAATTGCGTCGTTGGTTTGAGTTAATAATTGAAAACGCAGATGATCTTGCGTTGCTGATGACCACCGAGCAGGGCAAGCCGTTAGCTGAAGCAAAAGGCGAAGTTACTTATGCAGCGTCATTTATTGAATGGTTTGCTGAAGAAGCTAAGCGCATTTATGGTGATACTATTCCTGGCCATCAAGCTGATAAAAGACTGACAGTTATCAAGCAACCTGTGGGTGTTACTGCGGCAATTACGCCTTGGAATTTCCCCGCTGCTATGATTACCCGAAAGGCAGCACCGGCATTAGCTGCTGGTTGTACTATGGTGGTTAAACCTGCGGAGCAAACTCCCTTTACGGCATTAGCATTAGCTGAACTAAGCCGCCGGGCCGGTATTCCTGCTGGGGTATTTAGTGTGGTTACAGGCAAAGCTATTGAAATTGGTAATACCCTGTGTGAAAGCCCTATTGTGCGAAAATTATCATTTACAGGTTCAACTGGGGTTGGCATCAAGCTTATGGCGCAATGTGCGCCGACGCTTAAAAAGTTATCATTAGAATTAGGCGGTAATGCGCCATTTATTGTGTTTGATGATGCCGACATAGATGCCGCAGTCGAAGGTGCAATGATTGCTAAATATCGCAATGCTGGCCAAACCTGTGTGTGTGCTAACCGTATCTATGTGCAAGCGGGAGTGTATGACACTTTCATCCAAAAATTTGCCGATGCTGTCGCAAAATTGAAAGTGGGACATGGCACTGAACAAGGTGTCACCATTGGACCACTGATAAATGCCAATGCTGTAGCAAAAGTGCAAAGTCATTTAGATGATGCGTTAGCAAAAGGTGCCAGTGTGGTTACCGGTGGCAACCCCCACGCATTAGGCGGTTTCTTTTTTGAGCCCACCATAGTGCGTGATGTCAATAAAACCATGTTAGTTGCCCGCGAAGAAACCTTTGGTCCTTTAGCGCCAATCTTCAAGTTTGATAGTGTAGACGATGTAATTAATCAGGCCAACGATACTGAGTTTGGTTTAGCAGCCTATTTTTATGGCCGTGATATTTCATTGGTTTATAAAGTGGCAGAAGCACTAGAGTACGGCATGGTTGGTGTTAATACTGGACTTATTTCGACAGAAGTTGCGCCATTTGGCGGAATAAAATCTTCAGGTTTAGGCCGTGAAGGGTCAAAATTTGGCATCGAGGAATACCTCGAAATGAAATATATCTGTATGTCTGTGTAAGGGTATAGGCAATGAATAAAACAAATGAACAATTAATGGCTCGTCGCCAGGCAGCTGTTGCGCAAGGCGTAAGTCAAATTCATCCGCTTTTCATAGAGCGAGCTGAAAATGCTACCGTTTGGGATGTTGAAGGTCGTGAATATATCGATTTTGCAGGCGGTATTGCGGTGCTTAACACTGGCCACTTACACCCAAAAGTAAAAGCGGCGGTTCAAGCGCAGTTAGATGATTTTTCCCATACTTGTTTTATGGTGCTAGCGTATGAAAGCTACGTAGAAGTGTGTGAGAAATTAAATCAGTTAGTGCCAGGTGACTTTGCTAAAAAAACAGCGTTGTTTACTAGCGGCTCTGAAGCGGTCGAAAACGCGGTTAAAGTTGCCCGCGCTTACACAAAGCGTGCAGGCGTTATTGCTTTTACCTCAGGTTATCATGGCCGTACTATCGCGGCATTGGCATTGACCGGTAAAGTAGCCCCTTACAGCAAAGGCATGGGACTGATGTCTGCTAATGTTTTTAGGGCTGAGTTTCCGTGTGAGTTACATGGTGTGTCTGAAGATGCCGCAATGGCTTCAATTGAGCGTATTTTTAAAAATGATGCTGAGCCGAGTGACATTGCCGCCATTATTTTAGAGCCTGTACAAGGTGAGGGGGGCTTTTATGCCGCCACGCCAAGCTTTATGAAACGTTTACGTGAATTGTGCGATACCCACGGCATAATGCTTATTGCTGATGAAGTGCAAACTGGTGCTGGGCGTACCGGAACCTTTTTTGCCATGGAACAAATGGGCGTAGCCGCTGACATTACCACTTTTGCTAAATCGATAGCGGGTGGCTTCCCGCTTTCAGGTATCACTGGCCGCGCTGAAGTGATGGACGCTATTACTGCCGGTGGCTTAGGCGGTACTTATGGTGGCAGTCCACTTGCTTGTGCAGCAGCTTTGGCGGTGATTGAAGTGTTTGAGCAAGAAAAGCTACTTGAGCGAGCCAACACTTTAGGCAAACACATTAAAGCCTCAATAACCACCATGCAAAGTAAGTATAGCCAAATTGCTGAAGTGCGTGGCTTAGGTGCAATGATTGCCATTGAGTTGATGGAAAATGGTCAGCCCGCACCACAATATTGTCCCAAAGTGTTAGCCGAAGCCCGTAACCGAGGATTAATTTTACTATCTTGCGGCACCTACGGAAACGTACTGCGAGTATTAGTGCCTTTAACAGCGCCTGATGCACAAGTTGATGCGGGTTTAGCGATTATGGATGAAGTCTTTAATGTTGTTTTTAATGGCTAAATATAATTAACGTCCCAATACGTTAAGTGCAAAGTGAGCCCTATTGAGAAATAGGGTTTTTTTTCATTTTTTATCGCTTTTTTTATCGTTTTTCCATCCTATTATTAGAATCTTGACTACACTTAAAGTCGTATGTGAAATTTTTGGCATACCTATAAAGACATAATAAGAAAGTGGAGTAACAATATGAAGGCATTGCCTGTCAAAACGAAATTACTTTGGATTACATCAGGGTTGTTTTTGCTTATCGTGCTGACATTATCACTAAGCTTATGGTGGGGGTTAAGCGACAAAAATAAAATTTTAGCGCAAGAGATGGATACCACGTTACAACAAGAAATAAATCAAAAGCTATCCGCTAGCGCGGCTGAATATGGCCAACAAATTGCTGGATTTATAAATGAGGCTTACCGTATCCCTTATTCTTTTTCTGGTATGGTTGAGTATACGTCTGTTCAAGATCCCCTTGCCCGTTCAAAGTTGGCAGACTTGCTGATAGCTAATTTACGCAAAAATTCCCAAATATCATCAATGTATGCTCAATTTGAATCCAATGGTTATGATGGGCGTGATAGTGAATATTTAAATGGCTTTAGTCATAGCGTTCCTGGTAATGGTGGCTTAGAAATTTATTACACTCGCAATGATGATGGTACTGTTGAGCATCAACAAGTTGAAGATGCTGCAGAAAAGTATGTCGCGACATTAAATGAGTTTGGGATCAGGGAAGCTGAATGGTACCTGTGTGTTAAAGATTCTAAAAAGCCTTGTTTGATGGAACCTTACCTGTATGAGATATCTCCAGGCAATAATGCGTTAATGACTTCACTTACCGTTCCTGTTGTAGTGAATAATCAATTTAAAGGCATGGTCGGAGTTGATGTTAATCTGCCTATATTTCAAAAGCTTATTGATAAATTATCTCAAAGCCTTTATCAGGGTACGGCAAAAGTAACCTTATTAAGTGAACGAGGACTTGTGGTTGCAGCAAGTCATTATAATAAAATGGCTCGGCCTTTTGCTGAATCAGTCTCTCCTCAAAAAGCGTCTGAATTAATCGAGCTGCATAAAAATAATAAAATTTATAGTGATGATGACATCATAGCAGTGGCATTCCCCATTTTAATTCCACTCGCCAATGCGACCTGGTCATTGGTTATTGAAGTGCCAAAAGAACAAGCCTTTGCTGCTATCACTAAAATGGATACTGCTATGGATGACATGGCGACTTCATTAGGCAGTTTATTGTTAGTTTTAGGCGTAATTGTGTCAGTAGTCGCAATCGGTGTGATTAGTATTGTTATCCGCAGCATTATTTCACCACTGAATATGATCCAGCAAAGGGTAGAGAATTTAGGCAGTGCAGAAGGAGATTTAACTCAATCTATTCATGTAGATTCCCATGCTGAGCTGATTGCACTAGCCAAAGGTTTTAACTTATTTATTACCAAATTGAGGGATTTGATTATTGGTCTTAAAGGTTTGGCCGATCGTTCGCAATCAGAAAGTCAAAAATCAGCCAAGATTGCTCAGTTAACCCGTGAGAGTGTAAATCGCCAATATGCGGAAATTGACAGTGTTGTAACGGCAGTAAACCAGATGAGTGCCGCAGCATTAGAAGTGGCCAAAGCCTCTGAACAAACTGCGCATGAAACAGAATCGATGACCAAAAATGTCAAAGAAGGCGAGAAGCGTTTAACTCAAGCCATGGGTTATGTAAATGACATGTCTATAGAATCTGCTCAAGCACAAAAGGCCGTAGAGTTAGTTTCTCAAAGCAGTGGCAACATTAGCGGGATTTTAGAGGTGATTAGCTCTATTGCAGATCAAACCAATTTACTGGCGTTAAATGCGGCTATTGAGGCAGCAAGGGCGGGTGAGCAAGGGCGAGGTTTTGCCGTTGTAGCCGATGAGGTCAGAGCATTAGCATCTAAAACTCAAAACTCAACTAATCAAATCACTAAATTGATTGATGCACTTCAATCAGAAGTGGTCAACGCTTCAAAAATTATCGATAAGGGGGCTAAAGGCGCTCAGTTAGCCGTTGAGCAAACTGAAATGGCATTATCATCGCTTAATGCCATAGTGGTTCAAATTAATGAGGTGTCTTCACAGGTGACTCATATTGCCACTGCAGCAGAAGAGCAAAGTATGGTCACAGAAGAAGTGAGCCGCAATATTACAGGTATATCTGATTCAGCTGCAGAATTATCACAGCTAGCAGATGAGGCGCAGCAAAGCAGTCATTCGCTTGCTGAGTTAGTTCAAAAGCAGCATAGTGAGTTAGGTAAGTTAAGAACCTAATATTCTAGGCTATTGCAGTTAAAAGGTGGCCCAATGGCCACCTTTTGTTTATGCTGCGTTGTTATTTTTTTATGGTTATCTAATGATAGAATTTATCGCTCCACCTTGCCTTGGTCATATTGATATATTGTTTCAAGATGAGCACTTATTGATCATTAATAAACCCTCTGGCCTATTAAGTTTATCAGGTAAAAATCCGCTTAATATCGACTCGGTTCACTATCGTTTAGTGAAAGACTATCCAGGTTGTACTTTGGTGCATCGTTTGGATTTTGGTACCTCAGGTGTCATGCTGGTGGCATTAAATAAGCAGATAAATGGACTGTTAACTCAGCAATTTCAAAACGGTTTAGTCGAGAAAACCTATACAGCGATATTATTGGGTGAGATGCCAAGTCATCAAGGGGAAATTAAACTACCGATCGCCAAAGATGATTTTCCATTAATGAAAATTTGCAGTGCGACGGGTAAAGCGGCCCATAGTCACTATCAAGTTATTGACTCTGAGCACATAACTGGTGGTCTGCAAGTGACAAAAGTGACTTTTACACCAATAACAGGTCGAACCCATCAACTGCGCATACACAGTCAGCAAATAGGGCATCCAATTATTGGCTGCGATCTCTACCCTATTGGTCAATCACAATCTTTGGCTAGTAGGCTAATGTTACATGCTACCTCGCTTTCTTTCATCCATCCTGTCAGTGGCGAGCGAATGAATACTCAATGTATTAGCCCTTTTTAATTCTTGTTTGTCTTTAAATAGTTATTCAAGCAGAAATAAAACTGATGCATAATAAACTCTCAAATTAAAAGTGTTGGATTCTTAGCTAGATAGGGAAAGTATATGATTGGTTCACCACTGGATTATTTAGCGTTATTCACTTTTTTAGTTAGCTGGATTGGCTATACCCGCTTTTCAAAACATAAAGCTAAAACCGCTAATTGCATCGCTAGAGTGATGCATCAACAGCGTATTCATTGGATGACGCAAGTCATTGCAAAAGAGATTAGAGTCGGGGAGGCGTCGTTGTTGGCTAACCTTGAACGTAATATCGCTTTTTTTGCCTCGACGACATTGCTTATTTTAGCCGGTGTATTAACGCTATTTTCACAAGTTGAAAAGCTTGAAATGGTAATTGGCTCTATTCCTTTTTCTGTATCTCCTAATCATGCGTTGGTGCAAGTTAAGTTGGCCTTACTTGCGGGTATTTTCGTGTTAGCATTTTTTCAGTTTACTTGGTCTATGCGTCAGTATGGTTTCGTTAATGTAATGATTGGCGCAGCACCATTGGATAAAACAGGTACTGATAAAAATATGCTCGGTTATGCAAGGCAAATGGCAGTAGTACAAGATCAAGCTGCCCACTCGTATAATTATGGCCTACGGTCTTACTATTTTGCGATGGCGGCTTTGTGTTGGTTCCTACATCCATCAGCATTTATTTTCGCTAATTTATTTGTGGTGTATACCCTTTATCAACGTGAGTTTAATTCCCGCGCGGTTCAAGCTATTACCCTTGCTCAAGCACATTTAGAAAAAGACCCTGCATATAGAATGAATGAATAAAGCTAAGTGATAACCCTTTTAACACACAAAAGCCCATTTCAAATGGGCTTTTTATATTCTATTGATTGTCCCGTCCTGAGATAAGTTGACACATTGGAGACTTATCTATGAAACCTTCAGTATCAATCAATATAAAACGTACTCAACGAGATTACACATTAGGCTTTAAATTAGCGGTTGTTAGTCAAGTAGAAAAAGGCGAGCTAACGTATAAGCAAGCTCAAGACCACTATGGCATTCAAGGAAGAAGTACCGTCCTAACATGGTTACGAAAACATGGTAGATTAGATTGGTCCCAGCCGATTGAGCATTCACCTATGTCCAAATCTACAGAAACACCCGCCCAGAAAATCAAACGATTAGAGAAACAAGTCTCCAATCTCGAAATGAAAAATATGATTTATGGCGATATGGTCGACTTACTTAAAAATGAGTACGGAATTGATTTAGAAAAAAAGTACTTAGCCGAACGCTCTGGCTTGCCAAAGAAAAAGGCACTGTAAAGCTAGCGACAGCGAGTCGGCAGTTTAACCTATCAAGACAAGCTGTTTATCAATGGAAGCAGCGCTTAGCAGCAAGAGCTGAGATATTAAAACCGGTGATGACGATGGTTATGTATTGGCGTCAGTTCATGCCCAGAGTGGGTACGCGTAAGCTTTATCAACTCATCAAGCCACAGTTACTTGAACAAGGCATAAAGCTAGGTAGAGACGGCCTATTTCGGTATTTGAAACAACACAATATGTTAGTAAAGCCTAGGAAGAATTACACCAAGACAACCCATAGCCATCATTGGTTGAGAAAACACCCAAACTTACTCAAAGACAGAGTGGTGAAGGGAGTTGAAGAGGTGTTTGTCAGTGACATAACCTACGTAAAATCAGACGAAGGAACTCACTATTTATCATTAGTCACAGATGCATATTCAAGAAAAATAATGGGTTATGAATTAAGTGATGAAATGAAAGCCAGTGATGTTGTTAAAGCATTGGAGATGACGATAAAGAATCGTCAGACAACCAATGATGTCATTCATCATTCAGATAGAGGGATACAGTACTGCTCAGCAGAATATCAACATAAATTGGCTGCGAATGCGATAAGGCCATCGATGACAGATGGGTATGATTGTTATCAGAATGCGTTAGCTGAGCGAGTGAATGGTATTTTGAAGCAAGAGTTTTTACTTTATCGCTGTCGAACGATGAAGGAGCTGGCAATACTCATCAAAGAATCGATTAGGACTTATAACGAGTTAAGACCGCACCTTAGTTTAGGAATGAAAACCCCAAACGAGGTGCATGAAAAAGCCAGTCGGGAGTTCCAACTGGCTTAATAAAAACCGTCAACCTATTTTAGGACTAGACAGATGGTAATTAAACAGGTATTAAATTGAGTTTAAGATTAAATCTTCCAAGCATTATCAGGTTTCCATTCATTTATCCATGCAGGAATATCTTCAGCAGGCATAGGCCGTGCAATACCATAACCTTGGGCTAAATCACAACCTAGCTTCAACAGGGCTGTGCCATGTTCTATCGACTCAACTCCTTCTGCAATGACTTCACGTTTGAACGATTTAGCTAAGGTTATCACCCCTTCCACAATAGCCAAATCATCCGCATCATGTAACATGTCCCGTATAAAGCTTTGGTCTATTTTAATTAACTTAGCGGGTAATCGTCTAAGATAAGTGAGGGATGAATAGCCTGTTCCAAAATCATCTAGGGCAAAGTTTACCCCTAGTGCTATACATGCTTGCATGGTTGAGGATACATGATTAACATCATCTAGGGCGCTCGTTTCTAGCACTTCTAGCTCTAAATAATGAGGTTCAACATCTGGGTGGCCAGCTAATAGCGCAGCGAGTCTCTGGGTGAAGTCTTTTTGCTGTAATTGAACCGCAGCAATGTTTACACTGGTGCTAACAGTGAGATTAAGGTTCATTTTTTGCCATTGGCCTATTTGTGTTAATGCACTATTTATAACCCATTCGCCTATTTCGATACTTATAGGATTATTTTCTATCGCGGGTAAGAACTCAATTGGGCTTAATAATCCTCGTTCAGGGTGACGCCAGCGAATAAGTGCCTCAACGCCAATCACAGTACCAGTTTTCATATTCACTTTAGGCTGATAATAAAGTACAAATTGATGATTATCTAAGGCGTAACGAATAGCATCAAGGTTTATTTTTTGCAATTTAATCGCATCGTCTTGGGCTGTATCAAAGAAATGGTAACGATTACGCCCTGACTCTTTAGCCGCGTACATGGCATGATCAGCATGACGCATTAGTAAATCAGCATCAGTATTATCTTGTGGGTACAGGGTGACGCCGATACTGGCTGAGACATTGAAAATAACATCACCAATCGTGGCAGGCTCAGAAGCCGCTAATAACAGTCGATCTAATACTGGCTTGCAATCTTCAACTATCGCTAAATCTGTTAATACAGCAACAAATTCATCCCCTCCAATGCGGGCTAAGCTATCACTTTCGCGTAATGCATCTTTCATGCGTAAAGATAGTGCAATGAGTAACTCATCACCCACATCATGCCCATAGGCATCATTGACGGCTTTAAAACCATCTAAATCAAGAAATACTACCGCAAGTGACTTCCCATCACGCTTACAATGCAGCATGGCTTGACCTAAGCGATCTGCCAGTAATACCCGGTTGGGCAAGTCCGTCAGTAAGTCATAGTGGGCAATGTGTTCCAATTGGTCTTGATATTTTTTCATTGGGGTAATGTCGTTACCTAAGGCAACATAATGGGTGGTATTATTGTCTTTATCACGCACGGCGCTAATTGTTTTACTTTCAATATAGATGTCACCATTTTTACGTTTGTTACAAAGTTCACCTGACCAGTAACCTTCATTTAATATTGCTTTCCACATATCAGCATAAAAACTGGCAGATTGTCGACCAGAGTGGAGAATGCGAGGGTTTTGACCTATTGCTTCTTCACGGCTATAGCCAGTCATCCGTGTAAAAGCCTTATTGACGTCAAGAATAAGTCCATCAGTATCTGTGATGGAGATTGACTCTTTGGCGTATGTAAACACGCTGGCTGCTAGTTGAAGCTTTTCCTGTGAGATGCGCCTAGCTGTAATATCTTCATAGATACCTACCATGCCGATAACAGCATTATTTTTATCGTGAATGGGTGCTTTAGACTTGTTTATCCAAAAAAGCTCACCGGTAGGACTGATATAACTTTCTTCGTAGCTCAATTGTGGCACGCCAGAGCTTATGACCTGTTGATCATTTAATTGGTATTTGACAGCTTGTTCGCCCCAGGCCAGTTCACTGTCAAATTTATCTATTATTTCATCAGGGCTGTTCACTCCGGCATTTATCGCAAATTGCGTATTACAGCCTAAATAACGTGATTGAGAGTCTTTCCAACAGATACTCATTGGAATGGCTTCAATTATGGTACTGAGTAAATTACGCGATTTAGAAAGCTCTTCGTAAGGCTTTACTATGTTACTGATGAAGAAGCTTTTATAAACCATGCCATAGGCAAGAACTTTATAGATATGCCCTAACAAAGCATTGCTGTCATTCATGTCGGAATATAGCGTAAAGTAAATTTGGCTCATTGACATTAAGCAGACGGCTATAAATAAATTCACTACATCATAGGACTGTTGCTTACGCATTGAATGAAAAAGTTTAATTGAAACAAGTAAGTAAACAGCGGCTGAAAAATATTCGCTGATAATTTTAAATGAGGTTAACCCTTGGCCTTCAACAAAGGTATTTGGGAGCAATGAAGGATAAAATAGGCCAATGGTGATGAGTATGCTGACCAATAGCAAAACTATAGTCAATATTATCCAGTGCATAAGTCGTGTGGCAAGGGTACGCCAGGAAAACATGGAAACTACAATTAAACTCAAGGCCGATAGGTAGCGGGCCATTAACCAAAAGTTTATCGTTTTCTCTGGACTACTTGGGGTAATGAGGTCTGGCATTCCAGGAAATGAGAGTACATGTAATAAATCCAGAATCGCTACACCGAGGAAGGAGCAAGCCAGAATAAGATGATTTCGACTGTTTTTATTGTTAGGTATATTGGCCCAAAAAATACCAAAAATCATTGCAGAGACGATGATAGACAATAATTCTAAAAAAGTGTGTAGTGGTATGTAATTGGCAATAGTTGCCAAAAATGGAATAGGGGCCAATAACCAATTGATTACCAGAATAAGGGCAAAGCAAAGCACTACCCACAAGGCAGACTTTATTGGTCGTTGATAATTCGTATGTATTTTCATCATTCAACCAGTATAGGATCTAGTTCTAACAATTAACAATTAAATAATAGTATTTATTTATCGTTAAATCATACTCTTAATCGCTAATTAAGATCCAATAAGGTGGTTTTTTGTTTTTTTAATTTTGCAATAACCTTTTCGCTCGATAGACCCTCACAATAGAAAAGCAACAAGCCGGATCTCAGGCTAAATGGTCAAATTTGATCGATTATTGCTGAACACTATATTGAGACTTAAGGAGGGATCTATTGACCTGGTTATTGTTTCATCTAATGAGGTGGACATATTGAGACATTGGATTTAACAGGTATTAAAGCAACTTTGAGTTGCCTTTGATGCTTGGTATCGGTTGCAAGATCTAAGTGAGTGTCGATCAAATTATCATCAAGAGCTCGATCAGATAGGAATAATTATTTTGCTGTTTTTGTCACGTTTCTGTGTGTCTTTTAATCTAGGCTAGTTTCGACGACAAGGACATCATATTACATTCTGATTATCTCTGATAAGGCCTTTAGCTGAAAATTATAGATACCAGGCTAACATTATTTTGAGTATGTCAGACTGACTCACTCTAGCTCATGCTTGATAATTAACTAGTTGTTTTTATATGATTTTATAGATGGGCATGAGTAGTAATGTCCTGACTATAATTCATATGGCAATTTTGTGGGTTAATTCTTGCTAATACTTCGCTGAGATTAATCAGCTAGTAGTATTACCGGATATGGACCGGCCCTTAAACGAAAAAGACCCATGAATTTCTTCATGGGTCTTATCTGAATTGGTGGCCCCTCCCAGACTCGAACTGGGGACCTGACGATTATGAGTCGTATGCTCTAACCAACTGAGCTAAGGGGCCGACTTAAGATAGTCGTCACTATCGAAAGCGGGGGGAATTATACGAAGTTTATTCTTGCTTGTCACCCGTGATCTGCATTGAATTATAATATCTTGTTCTAATTGGTTATCTGTTAATCAATATGACTGATTTGACAGATAAAAAAACCTGCCGAAGCAGGTTTTTTCTAAATTATTTCTGACAATTACTCGTCTAGGAATGACTTTAAGATTTCTGAGCGAGAAGGGTGGCGTAATTTACGTAACGCTTTCGCTTCAATTTGACGAATACGCTCACGCGTTACATCAAACTGCTTGCCCACTTCTTCTAACGTGTGGTCGGTATTCATGTCGATACCAAAACGCATACGCAGTACTTTTGCTTCACGGGCTGTTAAGCCAGCTAACACTTCGTGGGTTGCGTTTTTCAGACTTTCGCTAGTCGCAGAGTCTAAAGGTAATTCGAGGGTAGTATCCTCGATAAAATCACCTAAATGCGAATCTTCATCGTCACCGATTGGGGTTTCCATTGAGATTGGCTCTTTAGCGATTTTCAGTACCTTACGGATCTTATCTTCAGGCATCATCATACGTTCAGCTAATTCTTCAGGAGACGGCTCGCGGCCCATTTCTTGAAGCATTTGACGTGAAATACGGTTTAGCTTGTTGATCGTTTCAATCATGTGTACTGGAATACGAATAGTACGCGCTTGGTCAGCAATTGAACGAGTAATCGCCTGACGGATCCACCAGGTTGCATAAGTTGAGAACTTATAACCACGACGATATTCAAATTTATCAACCGCTTTCATCAAGCCGATATTACCTTCCTGGATCAAGTCCAAGAATTGTAAACCACGGTTGGTATACTTTTTAGCAATAGAGATAACCAGACGTAAGTTAGCCTCAACCATTTCTTTTTTCGCTCGGCGGGCTTTCGCTTCACCGATTGACATACGACGGTTGATATCTTTAATACCAGCAATAGTTAAGTCTGTTTCTTTTTCAATGACGTCAAGTTTATGAACACAACGATTAACATCATCTTCTACCATACGTAAACCTTCTGCGTATGGCTTGCTGCTGCCGACTTCTTTTGATAAACCAATCAAGATTGGTTTCTTTACCTGTGAAGGCCTTAACAAAGTTCTTTTTCGGCATCTTAGCTTGTTCAACAACAAGTTTAAGAATTAGACGTTCTTGAATACGTACGCGATCCATCATGGTGCGCATGCTTTTTACTAAGCGATCAAACTGCTTAGGTACTAGGCGGAATTCTTTAAATAGCTCACCGATGACAAAGAGTGAACCAATGGCTTCAGGGTGATCACGCCCTTTTTCAGCAATAATGGCTAGGCTTTTTTCATAAGCTTCGCGTAATTGAGTGAATTTTTCTTTTGCTTCTTCAGGGTCCGGGCCTTTTGGACCTTCTTCTTCATCTTCATCGTCGTCGCTATCGTCATCATCGTCATCATCGTCATCATCACTATCAGGGACTTCAGAACCAATGTTAGTGGCGGTAGGGGCGACATCGTCATCGTCAGGGTTTACAAATCCAGAGATAATATCAGACAAGCGAATTTCGTCAGCTTCATACTGGTCGAATTGCTCTAAGATCATTGC
Organism: Shewanella sp. HL-SH4; assembly: GCF_051164845.1. Taxonomy (NCBI): domain Bacteria; kingdom Pseudomonadati; phylum Pseudomonadota; class Gammaproteobacteria; order Alteromonadales; family Shewanellaceae; genus Shewanella; species Shewanella sp. HL-SH4. The sequence continues at coordinate 1,047,365 of NZ_CP195037.1, read as the reverse complement.
AATAGCTTGTGGGTATTCACTTACAGAGCATTGAACGGTATTAATACCTTCTTCAATACGCTTTGCAATTACAATTTCGCCTTCGCGAGTTAAAAGCTCAACTGTACCCATTTCGCGCATGTACATGCGCACAGGGTCGGTTGTACGGCCTAATTCACTTTCAACTGTGGCTAAAGCGGCCGCGGCTTCTTCCGCTGCATCTTCGTCTGTGTTGTCTTCCGACATCATCATGTCATCGGCGTCCGGTGCTTCTTCAAACACTCGAATACCCATGTCATTTATCATCTGGATAATATCTTCAATCTGATCGGAATCGACCATGTCTGCAGGTAAGTGGTCGTTCACTTCTGCATAGGTTAAATAACCTTGCTCTTTACCTTTAGCGAGCAACAGTTTAAGTTGCGACTGCGGAGTGTGATCCATAGATATCATCCAAGTTTGGGGAACTGAAATAACGACGGGACACTTAGCCTAGCTTAGTGTCGCGCAAATCGTCAATTATAGCTGCGTGGACTCATCTTAGCTAGTCCATGGTGTGGTTTTAACCGCTAAAGTTTGTTTACTTTAGGGTTACTTCTCAACACCTTTCATTATTGAAATCAGCTTACTTAGCTGTACTTTCTCAGCTTTTGTTAAAGTTTGTTTTAGACTAAGTTCCTGATAGCGTTGTTCTATATATTGGTTAGTCAACCATATCAGGGTTTGTTTAAACTCGGTCAGCACATTTTCATCCGCCACTTGATGATCCCATTGGGCCAACTTAATCAGAGTGCTCTTATGCTGATGCTCTCTATGTATTTCAAGTAGTTGTGCGCTATTAAATTGCTGAGTTCGAGTTATTTCAAGCAAATGGTTAAGCAATTCAATGCCAGCCATTTGAATTTTGTTTAATGCAGGCTGTGGTGCTAGTCCAAAACCTAAACTGGGTTTTTGTATTAACAAAGCGATGGCTAACCTCAGAGGTGTACCGCGACCTTGTAACCCTTTTACATTAATATTATCCTTAACTACATTAATTTTTAAATCTCTTCTTAACTCTAAAATATTGTTTTTTTTCATTTTATAAGCTAAGTTTTTTAATAATATATTCTGTAAAACACTATCTTGTACTTTTTCAATGTAGGAAATCGCATCATTAATTAATGCACCTTCATCATTTCCATGCATTATAGATAAATTATTAAATAGAAATTCTTCTAATGTACTACTTTGTTCATATTTAGCTTCGAAATTATCTCTACCAATTTTTCTGATTAACGAATCAGGATCTTCGCCTTCAGGTAAAAACATAAACCGTACTTGGTTACCAGGCTTTAGTATTGGTAGAGCAGTTTCTAATGCTCGCCATGCTGCAGCTTTACCAGCTTTATCACCGTCATAACAACAGATGACTTCTTTAGCACTACGGACCAAAAGCTGAAATTGTTCAGCTGTGGTTGAGGTGCCGAGTGAGGCGACGGCATAATCAACTTCAAATTGTGCTAGTGCCACTACGTCCATGTAACCTTCAACAATTAATATTTGCTGTGGATCGCGGTGTCGTTGCTTTAATTCGTATAAACCGTAAAGTTCATTACCCTTATGAAATATGGGCGTTTCTGGAGAATTCAAGTATTTAGGGGTACCTTCACCTAAAACTCTTCCACCAAAGCCGATAACTCGGCCACGTCTATCGCGAATGGGGAACATTAACCTGTCGCGAAAACGGTCATATCGTTTACCGCTGTCATTTTCTATTAACATGCCAGCAGTAAGTAGTTTATCCAGTGATGTTTGATTTTGACGGTAGCGGCTTAATAATCCGTCCCAGCCGTCAGGGGCAAAGCCAATGCCGAAGTGTTTAATAACATCTTCAGAAAGCCCTCTAAAATCAAGGTAGTCTAATACTTTTTGTTTGTCTTGATGCTGTCTCAGTTGGCTTTGGTAGAACAAGCTTGCTTCTTCCATTAACTGATATAAATCTCGACTGAGTCCATGATCCTGGCGTTTTGCATTGCCATTTTCCTGTGGAACATCTAATCCGAGTTGACCCGCTAGTTCTTCAATAGCATCAACAAATTCTAAGCGGTCATATTCCATTATAAAATCAATTGCATTGCCATGGGCACCGCAACCAAAACAATGGTAAAACTGTTTATCTCTGCTGACAGTAAAAGACGGTGATTTCTCACTATGAAAAGGACAACAAGCTGAATGGTTTTTACCAGCTTTTTTCAATGGTACTTTTCGATCGATCAGATCGACAATATCTGTTCGAGCAATAAGTTCATTGATAAAATCACGGGGGATCGCCATTGATTGCTATATTTTCTCGAAGTCACTTTATCAATTGATGTAAACAAACAAGCCGTGCAGGTGCACGGCTTATTCAACATTAACCCCTGATTACTTCAATTTTGTACGGATTAAAGCACCTATGGCACTCATATCAGCACGGCCCTGAACTTCAGATTTTAATGCTCCCATTACTTTGCCCATATCCGCCATGTTAGTAGCACCTACTTTTACGATAGTTGCGTCGATAATCGCCGCAATTTCCGTTTCAGTTAATGGTGTGGGTAAGAAAGTTTCAATTACTTGAATTTCATCCGCTTCTACTTGTGCAAGCTCTGGGCGATTCGCTGCTTCATATTGAGACATTGAATCACGACGTTGCTTGACCATTTTGGTTAAGATAGCTATCACCTGTTCATCATTCAAGGTTTCGCGGGTATCCACTTCAACTTGTTTGATGGCAGCGAGTGCCATACGAATAGTACCTAAGCGCACCTTTTCTTTGGCACGCATAGCATCTTTCATCTGCTCTTTTAGCTGATCGATTAGGCTCATAATGAGATTAATATAAACGTACGCGACGTGCGTTTTCGCGAGAAAGCTTTTTAGCTAGACGTTTAACTGCAGCAGCTTTTGCACGCTTACGAGCAGTAGTTGGCTTCTCGTAGAATTCACGAGCACGCACATCCGCTAAGATACCAGCTTTTTCACAAGAGCGCTTGAAACGACGTAGAGCTACGTCGAATGGTTCGTTTTCACGTACTTTAATAATTGGCATACGCCATCACCCCTTAGGTGTAGTTGAGTTGGATATTAAATGTTTTAGTTTTTTAACTTAAACTTTTAAATAGCCAAAGGCTAATTAAAATGGTGCGGAATTTTACACCGAGGCAAGGGTCTTTGTAAACCCCTTGTTCTGATTGTCTGCACATCATCGGGCCTAATGACAATAACTAGTTGTTTTTGTCATTAGATCGGCGATCAAAAATGATCGGCGCGTATACCACTAAAGACGATACAGATTTTATCTGGAGAAAAATCGCTTCAAGCGCTAGAATTGGCCGCCTTACTTTATTGAAAACGAGACATTATGCGCATTATTGGTATTGAAACATCATGTGATGAGACTGGCATCGCGATTTATGATGATCAGCAAGGGTTACTTTCTCACGTATTGTATAGCCAAGTAAAGCTTCATGCAGACTATGGTGGCGTTGTCCCCGAATTGGCGTCTCGTGACCATGTGCGTAAAATCGTTCCGTTAATTAAGCAAGCTTTAGCTGAAGCTAACTCGTCTGTTAATGATATTGATGGGGTTGCTTTTACTAAAGGACCTGGCCTAATTGGTGCTTTGTTAGTGGGTGCTTGTGTTGGGCGTTCGCTGGCTTATGCCTGGGATAAACCCGCGGTTGGTGTTCATCATATGGAAGGGCATTTACTTGCTCCTATGCTAGAGGATGATGCTCCCGAGTTTCCGTTTGTGGCTTTGCTGGTGTCGGGGGGACATTCAATGCTGGTGCAGGTTGAAGGAATTGGCCAATACCAAGTGTTGGGTGAGTCTGTTGATGATGCAGCTGGTGAAGCATTTGATAAAACGGCAAAGTTATTAGGTTTGGATTATCCAGGTGGGCCGCGTTTAGCTAAATTAGCCGCTAAAGGGCTCGATGTGGGTTATCGTTTCCCACGTCCAATGACCGATCGCCCCGGGCTTGATTTCAGTTTTTCTGGCCTAAAAACTTTTGCGGCTAATACCATTGCTGCTGAGCCAAGTGATGAACAAACACATGCCAATATCGCTAGAGCATTTGAAGAGGCTGTGGTTGATACGCTGGCTATTAAATGTAAACGTGCATTAAAACTGACCGGTTATCAACGATTAGTCATTGCTGGCGGTGTGAGCGCTAATACGCGCCTAAGGGAGTCATTAGCGAAAATGATGCAGGATATGGGCGGAAAGGTATATTACCCTCGTGGCGAGTTTTGTACTGATAATGGTGCCATGATTGCCTACGCCGGAATGCAGCGCTTAAAAGCGGGCCAAATTGAAGATTTAGCGGTTAAAGGTGTACCTCGTTGGCCGCTTGATACCTTACCTGCGGTGTAATCTACGGGTAATCTTGTATTGTTTATGTTATCAGAAAAGCTTAGCGTGTTTTAAACCGTTAAGCTTTTTTATTGCTTCTTTTACGGGTGAGCTTACTTTCTTCACCAATACGTAAACGCTCAATATTATCTTTATGTCGAATTAATATCAGTGTTGATAACATTGCCACAGGAAGTACAAAACGCTCGTCTAATAGCCAAGTGTAAACCGGTGCCAGTAAAGCTGCTGCCATGGCCGATACAGATGAATAACGGGTAATAATAACCAATACTATCCATGTCGCGACTAAACACAGAGCAAGATCATGACCAATGGGGGCCATTGCACCAAAGGCTGTAGCAACACCTTTACCGCCTTTAAATTGAAAAAAGATAGGGTAGATATGACCTAAGCATGCTGCTACGGCAATAAAGCCTAGAGAGGCTGCATCTAATCCCATTAGGTAACTTAAATAAGATGGGATAGCGCCTTTAAGCATATCGAAAAATAACACTAATATTGCAGAACTTGCCCCACCAATGCGTAACACATTTGTAGCGCCAGGGTTGCCAGAACCTTGCTCTCTCGGATCAGGTAAACCTCTCATTTTACAAACCAGTATCGCACTCGAGATAGAACCCGCTAAATAAGCGATTATTATCATCAAAATGGTCAAAGCTATGGTGTTCAAATTGGTTTCCTTACTCGTCTTAGGGTATTATCGCGCATAATTTTTTAATGCGCTGTTGCAAATAATTTTGCAAAAATCAAAAACGGTCCGTGGTATGAATTAAATTCGTTACCTTTGTTTTTGTATTTGCTTATCCTACTGCTTTAAGCGTGCTGGCAAAAGACCAGATGGTGAGAATATCACTGTTTATCTGGAATTAATTTTGAACAAGGTCTCTTAAGGCTATTTTATGGAGCTTCAGATGGATAAAGTGCTTATTAGGCAGTTAAAAATTGATACTGTGATAGGGATTTATGAATGGGAAAAAAGATCCATCAAACCCTATTGATTGACTTAGATATGGCTTGGGACAATCGTTTAGCTGCGGCCAGTGACAATTATCAACACGCCTTGTGTTATGAAACCGTTTCAAATCGTTTAACTGCGCTGATCATTGAAAAACCTATTGAGTTAATTGAAACCGTTGCGGAGATGATTGCCCAGTGTTTACTGAGTGAATTTAACGTACCTTGGGTCAAGGTTGTGGTTATGAAGCCTGGCGCAGTGCAACATGCCGATTCTGTTGGTGTTGTCATTGAGCGTGGCAGCATTTAATTTTAGCTCATGACGAGTCACTTTTTAACATAGCGTGGACGAATAAACTTAATGGCGAAGATTTATATCAGTTTAGGAACAAATATTGAACCTGAACAACACCTTAAAGCTGGTCTGTTAGATTTACAACAGCATTTTGGCCAACTATCTTTATCACGAGTGTATGAAAGTGAGTCTGTGGGTTTTAAAGGGACTAACTTTTTAAATATGGTCGCCAGTGCAGACACTGATATGTCTATTGCAGAAGTTGTGGCTGTGTTTAAGATGATTGAGCAAACCAATGGTCGTATTCGCAGTGAGAAAAAGTTTAGCCCGCGTAGTTTAGACATTGATTTGTTACTCTATGACGACAAAGTGACTGTTCAGCCCGTTGAGTTACCCCGTGGTGAAATTTTATTTAATGCTTTTGTACTTTGGCCATTGGCGGAGTTAGCACCTAATGTTTTACATCCTACAGTGGGTCTTTCGTATGAAACGCTTTGGCAGCAGTATGACAAACAGCAACAACAGTTATGGCCTGTTAATTTTGTTTTCCCAGCCCAGTTACACCATAAAATTGCTTAAGCCTGAGTCTATGTGCACATGATGGCTGTTCAATTACTGCCGTAATTTAAGTATATGTAAAGTTTTTAAGCGTATGTAAATATTAGTAAAATACAAAAATGTAATCTAAACAAGGACAAGTATGGAATCGCTACAAGTTATATTTTTAGCTTTAATTCAAGGGTTAACTGAGTTTTTACCTATATCAAGTTCGGGACATTTAATTCTTCCTGCCCAATTATTTGGATGGGAAGATCAAGGTCTCTCTTTTGATGTGGCGGTTAACACCGGTTCACTCTTTGCTGTAATTATTTACTTTCGTCTTGAAATTGTGTCGCTTACACAGGCGTGGACCAAGAGTTTGGTGACAAAGACTCAAACCCAGGAAAGTAAATTATCCTGGTGGATTGTGTTAGCCACAATTCCTGCGGTCATAGTGGGTTTTTTAGCAAAAGATTTTATTGAAACACACTTACGCAATACGCTCGTTATTGCAATAACGACCATCTTTTTTGGGCTGTTATTATGGGTTGCAGATCGCATGTCAAAGGCACAATTGAATGAATTTCAAATGGGTTGGAAAAAAGCGTTATTAATTGGTATTGCGCAAGCGATGGCATTAATACCTGGTACATCTCGCTCTGGTGCGACGATGACAGCGGCGCTAATGCTAGGGCTGACCCGTGAAGCCGCGGCGCGTTTTTCATTTTTAATGTCGATACCGGTTAGCTGCGGCGCAGCTATTTTAGTCATTAAAGATCTTGCCCAAAGCCCGCTACCAATTGACTATCAAGCACTAATTTTAGGCCTGGTGGTATCATTTGCTGCAGCTTATGTCTGTATTCACTACTTTTTAAAGTATATTAGTCAAATCGGTATGACCCCTTTTGTGATTTACCGACTAATATTAGGTAGCATACTGCTTGGTCTATTGTACCTTTAGCTGATTATGTTAGTGAATAATGAACTAAACGGGTAAATTTACCCGTTTTTTATTGCTAGTTTTTATCTTCCCCATTAAAAGTTTATTTAAAATATGATGACCCTACCTTTAGTTTGCCCGACCTGTTCTCAACCATTGCATCAACATGAAGCTTCTAAAGGCTTTTATTGCGAAGCTAAACATCATTTCGATCGCCTTGAGCAGGGCTACTACCCTTTAGTTAAAGTGAAGGCGAAAACACCGCAATCTTCTATTTCTCGTCAACAAATGCGCGCGCGCCAATTTTTATTACAAAGTGGGGTATTTCAGCCTTTAGTGGATGCGTTGCAACAACAAATGTTGGCGTTAACAGCAACGGTTGAAAATGAAATCAATTGGCTTGATTATCAATGCGGTGATGGGTTTTATTTAACGCAAATACATCAATATTTAATGACACATGGGATAACCAAACCTATGTCAGTTTGGGGCGTGTCAGACGCCGAGAATGCGTTATTTGCAGCGTCAAAAGGTCACACGCCAGCAAGCTTGATTTTCTGCTCTACCAAGGTGCTGCCATTTACCAATCAAAGTATGGACGTGGTGACCTTATTTGATGCACCTATCAAAGGGCAAGAATGCCTTCGGGTATTAAAAGATGCGGGTCGTATAGTGTTAGTACAGCCCAGTAACCAGCATTTATGGCAAATTAAACAACATGTTTATCCAGATTTAGTCGAGAAGCCATCACAACTTAATATCCCTAAACGTTTGCTCATTGAGTCACTGCAACAAGTCTCTTTTGAAATTGATGTTACAGGTGAACAAGCAGTTAATTTATTAGATAGTTCATTGTTTGCTTGGCGAGCTAATGATGAAATTCGCCACCAAATTAAGTCATCACCAATCAGTGGTTTAAAATGTGAGTTTGAAGTAATAGTGCTAAAAAAGATCTAGGGTGCTAATCATGTTTACGGGCTGGCTGTAACGGGACTTTTTCTAAGTGTTTGCTCTTGATAAAAAGTGAACACTGTTCTGCTAGTTCGCTGTTAAGTGAGGCTTGGTGTTAATGGATATTGTGTTACAAATGACGTAAGAGAAAATAGGGAGAGAGTTAAATAGGTAAAACTACTATCGCTGATAGGGTCTTGTTTAGTATGAGCTGACAATTTCGCCTAAATCTATACCTTATAATATCTAAGTTTTCTAAAGCCTAAGCGTTCTAAAATCTAAATCTTCTAAAGTCTAAATTCTTCTAAAATCTAAGTCCTTCTAAAATCTAAGTCCTTCTAAAATCTAAGTCCTTCTAAAATCTATGTCCTTCTAAACAGCAGAAACAATTAAGGCTTGAAGTTGGTTCATACTGGATAACAGTTGAACTACATTCAAGCCCTAATAATCAACCTATGTATATAAGCTAATTCTGTATAGCAATTCTTACTTTTTGTAAGAAGAAGCCATGTTGTCTAAACGGTCATTAGCACGTTTAGCTTCAGCTTGAGCGTCCATAGATGCAGCTTTAGCGCCTTTAACATCAGCAGATAATTTGCTTTGCTCAGACTTTAAAGAACCAACTTCTGCAGATAGTTGATCAACTTTGTTACCTAAGTTTGCAACGCTTTCTTCTAAAGCAGTAGTGTTAGCACAGCCACCTAGTAAAGCAGTCATAGCAACACCAGCAATCATCAGTACTTTCTTGTTCATGGGTAAATCCTTTAAAATATAGGTTGTAGTTTGGGCGCAAAAGCCTATGCCTTTGCAGCGGCGTAATTATGTCACACATTTTATTTTATGCTAGAGGCAAAAAGAAAAATGTTCCTCTAAAGTAGCTAAATAAATGAAAAATGCAAGTATTTAGGTGTTTATTAGGTATTTTCGTGTACATTATCGATGTCAATAGTGAAATATCCTAAAAATGCTGTAATAAAAACAGCTTTATCCTATTTTTGTTATTGTTTTTTATAAGCATTATATGTCGATTCTTCAGGTTTGAGCTTGCTTAAACTCACTGATTACCTCAATCCGCTTAAGTTGTAACTGTTGTTTAATTTCGGCGCCGGTAAATCCTGCAGATATAATCTGTTGTACATCAATATTACTGGCCACTTTAAAGCATGCGGCTAGATAGTGCTGTTGGGGATAATCTGCATGTTCAAAACCAGTCCTGCCGCGCATATCAGCGTAACAGCAAAGCAAAAGCTGCTTTAATCTGTGTGGTTTACGCCAGAAGTCGGCTTTATCGAATACTTTGATAATGGTTTCGGCGCGTAATTCTGCTGCATTGTGAATATTTTGATGCTGGTCGCTGACTAGCATGGCTAAATCACAATGCTCATTTGGCACGCGCAAACGTTGACATAGTCGTTTGATAATAGGCACACCTTTTTGACCATGGCCATGATGTTTGGGCAAGGTTTCTTTTGGGCTAACAGCTTTACCTACATCATGGGTTAATGCCGCAAATCGAACCGCTTTGTCGGTTGTCAGCAAGCTAGCTTGCTCCAGTACCATTAAAGTGTGAATACCGGTATCAATTTCAGGGTGCCACTTCTCTGGTTGTGGGATGCCAAACAAAATATCAATTTCAGGTAAAATAACTTTTAGGGCGCCGCAGTCGCGTAATGTTTTGAAAAATATTTCTGGGTTATCGCCACTAAGTACTTTATCTATTTCTTGCCACACGCGCTCAGGCGTTAAATGTGCTAGTTCGCCTGAGTCTGAAATGTGCTGCATTAAGGTTTTGGTTTCTGGGGCAATAGTAAAACCAAGGTGATGAAAGCGTGCTGCAAAACGTGCTACTCGCAATACTCTTAGCGGGTCCTCAATAAACGCATCCGACACATGACGCAGTAATCTATGCTTAATGTCATTCACTCCGCCATAAGGGTCAAATAATTGGCCTGACGTATCTTCTGCAATGGCATTAATGGTTAAATCTCTACGAAGCAAATCCTGTTCTAATGTCACATCGTTAGAAGTATCGCAGCTAAAACCTTGATAACCAGTACCCGTTTTGCGTTCTGTTCTGGCAAGGGCATATTCTTGTTGGGTTTTAGGGTGCAAAAAAACCGGGAAGTCTTTACCGACTTGTTGATAACCTTGTGCCCGCATTTCGTCAATATGACTGCCAACCACCACAAAGTCCTTATCTTTGATGGCAAGGCCAAGTAATTTATCGCGCACAGCGCCACCGACTAAAAAGATCTTCATTTGACATCACTTTTAACTAATTGATGGGTTAAAGCTTACCAGAGTTAGATTTTTGCGGCTAACTTTTGACAAGCTCCCTCGCAAGCATTAACTTGAGCCGTCAGTTTTTGTTAAGGGTGCTAAGTAGTATGTATAAAGCTTTTTATGGATTAAATGATAATCCATTTTCCATTGCTCCTAATCCGCATTACATGTTCTTAAGTGATCGTCATCGTGAGGCTTTGGTTCACTTAACTTACGGCTTAGGCGAAACCGGTGGTTTTGTATTGTTAACAGGTGAGGTAGGTACCGGAAAAACCACGGTATCAAGGTGTTTATTACAACAAATACCTGATAATACCGATACCGCTTTTATTCTTAATCCTTCGTTAACTGAGCAAGAGTTATTAGCGACTTTATGTGATGAACTGGGAATTACCTATGCTGATAATCCGAGTATAAAAAAACTGACTGATTTATTAAGTCAGTATTTATTGAATAATCATAAAAATGGCCGCAATACAGTATTGATTATTGATGAAGCACAGCATTTACGTTCTGAGGTATTAGAGCAGCTCAGATTACTGACTAACCTTGAAACCGATACCAAAAAATTATTACAGGTTATTTTGATTGGCCAGCCTGAATTACAACAATTACTGAAACGCCAAGACTTACGCCAACTGGCACAGCGGATCACCGCTCGCTACCATCTTTTGCCCTTAGATGGGGCTGAGTTAGCTCTTTATATTCAGCATCGTTTACAAGTGGCTGGACGACATGAGCCTTTGTTTACCGCTAAATCTATCCGAAGATTACATCACTATAGTGGTGGTATTCCACGCTTAACTAACCTGTTGTGTGAAAGGGCATTAATGGCGGGTTACGGCCAATCAAAAGTGCCAATTGATCATAAAATGGTTGATCAAGCCGCTAAGGAAGTTTTAGGTGATATAGAAGAAAGTCATAATAAGCTTTGGTATGGTGTAATTGCAGCAGCTGCATTAGTGTCTTTTGCGGGGGCTTTTTATCTATTTAATAAAAGTAGTCAAGATATAAGTGTTGCCTCAGAGGTGACAACCTCAGCGGTTAATACGCCCGCACTTCAAAACCAAGCTCAGCAGGCATTGGCTGAATTACCGACTTCAGAGACTGCACAAGTATCGCCTCCAGTTGTGTCAGCCAATACCGGTGCATTGAATGCAGAACAACGGGTGATGCAGCAAGCTATGATGCAAAGCCAAAATATTGATGTGGCGTTTGCGGCATTATTTGGTTTATGGGGTATGCAGCCTATCAGTGAATTATCGCCGTGTCAGGCTGCGCTGCAACAAGGATTAACGTGTTACCAGCAACAAGGTAATTGGAATAGCATTATGCGTCTTAATTATCCTGCGGTCGTTTATTTGCAAGATTCAAAAATCACGCCTTTTTATGGCGTGATTGTTGAGCGCCAATATGAGCAAATTTTACTGCAATTGGGCGAGCAACAGTTTTGGGTTGGTAAGGATTGGTTTGATCGCCACTTTAGTGGCACGTTTGAAATACTGTGGCAGTCGGAGCAAGCGATGCCAAGAGAAATAGGTCAAAGCTCACCCATAGCGCAAGTGCAGTGGTTAGAAAATAGCTTGGCGATGATTGAACAGCGCCCTGCACGTTTAATCAATCAGTTTGATAGTCAGCTTGAGCAGCACTTAATGTCGTTTCAACGTTTGCATGGTTTAAAGTCCGATGGCATAGCCGGTAGTCAAACATTAGTCCAACTTAACTTATATTTAAGCCAAACTGGACCAAGATTGACCGCGGCGGAGCGCCGATAATGTCAATACTATTAGATGCTGTAAGTAAGCAAAAACAACAATCTACGGGTGTGCATGACGCGATAATGACACCGCGTCCGGTTTTGCCATCGGTTAAACCCAAGCGACCAATGATTATGAAGTTAACTCTTCTTGGAGTCGCTGTGTCATCGGCAATTGTAGGCGCGTGGGCGTTAGATACTTTGTTGGATGCATCTCATAAGCGGCCTCAAATAGTTAGCGAGAACACTCAACAAGCCGCTATTCGGCCTGCTACTGCGCAACAAAAATCCGCTCCGCAAGTTGTTGTGTCACAAGCTTTGGAAGTGATGCCCGAGGCCAATGTTAGTGAAGAGTTTAGTTTAGCGGGTAAGGTCGCATTACCTATGGCTAAGCCTCTATTGGCAGCTGTAGCAATTGAAGACTCGCAACCTAGCTTGATGTATCAAGCATCAACTAACTCATTTAATGATAGCTCCCAGCAAGGGACTAATATGGATGATAAGCAGTTGTCGTTAACTCAATTACAACAACTTAGTCAGCAGTACGATCAACAATTACAGCAGGCTTATCAGCAGTCTAATGTGATTCAAAACAATGATATTGAAGAGATTGAGCCAATTATTTTAGGGGCTAATGCTAATCAGCGCGGATTAAAAGAATTAGAAGCGTTGAAGTTACAAGTTAATATGGCTGCCAATGAAGTGGATTTTAAATCGGTGCGTCAATCTGAGAGTAGTCGCGATGCCAGCCGTGATGCTAATCGTGACAGTAATCTAGCAAATGCTTTTGCGGCGGCATTGAAAGATGTTGAGTATGAGCAATCAGCAAACAAAGATGTTACTGAAGCCAAATTAGACCCAATTCCTCACACCAAGCCACAAGGTATTCCGAAATACGGTGATCTGCCAGCCAGTGTTCAGCTTAGCGTGCCTGAATTTAATATTGTTGCTCATGTGTATTCAAGCGACCCTAATAATCGTTGGTTAAATGTTGATGGAAAAGAGTTACAACAGGGTGACATGATCCAAGGAAAATTAACAATTATTGAAATTCGTCCAAGGGATATTATCTTAGACATTAACGGAAATGAGTTTAAAGTGCCGGCGATATAAGTCGTTATGTCACAATAAAAAAGGCGCTTAGAGCGCCTTTTTTATTGAGAAGTAAGTTAATTAAAACTGACTGCACCTAATATTAGCCATGCAGATGATTAGCTAAAAATAATGTCAGGGAATATCCGATACAATAGCAAAGGAATAATGCTGGGACGTATTTCAAGTAGCTGACAAAAGTCAGTTCTTTTACTTTACTCATCGCAATGATACCCGACGCCGAACCTATCACTAATAACGATCCGCCCACACCAACTGAGTAGGTTAACCCTAGCCACTGTGAGGTTGTTAAAATAGGATCCGCTTTTAGTAAAGCAGCCGTTAACGGTACGTTATCTAATATTGCAGAACCTACACCGGCAAAGAAGTTAGAAATATTGGGGTCATACATTGAATAGACTTCAGTCAATAATTGTAATGTACCAATTTCTTTAAGCATACCGACCAGTAATAAAATACCAAGGAAGAATAACAGAGTATCAAATTCGACTTGACGAATGTATTCTAAAATCTGTACTTCTTCATCTTTAGATTTGCTGCTGCGGCCCACTAAAAACATCACAGATAAACCAGCTAAGAAAGTCAGTACCGGCGGAATGCCAAATAACACGTTTAACACCATAGTAAGCACGATTGTGGTTAAAAAGATTAACCCTATGATAATGTCAATGGTTTGGTATGTTTGTGTGACGGGTGTGGTGCTAACAGAGCCTTCTGCTTTTAAAGAGAATAATACCGCCAAGAGCAATACGCTTACAGAAGCAGGAATTAACAGCACTAGCAGCTCTGAAATATGCACTTTACCAGCGAGGAAAATCATCAAGGTAGTTACATCGCCCGTAATAAGTGCCACACCACCTGAGTTAACCGCAAAAATAATTAACACCGCCATACGACGACGCATTTGGCTGTCTAAGTTAAAGGTGGTTAATAAGCCTAATGACACTAAGGTCGCGGTGACGTTGTCACAAAATGTTGAGAGTATGAGTGAGAAAAAACCCACTTGTACCATTAGTACTCGAACAGAAACCTGCTGCGGGAATATTTTTTGCACTACCATTTGGATCATGCCTTTGGCATTCAGATAGGCCACAAAAGTCATTGTTGACATTAAAAAGAGCCATAAGGTGGCAATTTCTAATATGTTTTCATTTAATTCTGTTGAGATAATAGCTGTTTTCTCAGGGGTCTGAGCTGCAATAAATAAGGTTATCCAGGAAATACAGCCTAAAAACAAGGTTGTCTTGGCTTTATTGATATGGGTAACTTCTTCAAGCACGATACTTAACAATGCAAGTACCGCAAGTGAGATAAGAAATGTGTGTAGCATGACTGCAATTCCAACTTTTGTGTTGTAGGTAATCAACATCATTACCGTGAATTTTTGCTAACCTAACTCAACCCCATTTTAAGGTTAAATTAAGCTTCCCGTATGGCGGGGCGATCAAATCACACAACAGCGGATTTCGCAACTGAGATCACAGTTATTTTGTTAATAATCGACCAAAGTAGTGGATAAAAAATGATTACAGAGAAGATAAGTAGGAATTTGTTAATACAAATAAAAATAGGATAAACAACTGAGTTATTTATCCTATTTTTGTTATCAACAGTTTGTCTAAGCTAAAATAGACTTAAACGATAAGGCCGATTTATTTCATTGCCGCAAAAATACGGTCAACGGCTGCTAGAGTATATTTAATTTCAGCATCACCATGGGCCATTGACATGAAGCCTGCTTCATAAGCACTTGGCGCCAAATAAATACCTTCATCTAACATCGCATGATAAAAATGACGGAAGTGCTCCATGTTGCATTTTGTCACTTGGGCAAATGAGGTCATTGGCGTTTTATCTTCAGTGAAGAAGAAACCAAACATGCCGCCCACATAAGTAATATTTAATGGAATACCATGCTTGTCTGCAGCAGCTTTGAAGCCCTCTGCCACGCGTTTAGTTTTATCTGCAAGCGCTTGGTATAAACCGGGCTCACATAATGCATCCATTTGGGCTAAACCTGCTGACATTGCAATAGGGTTACCAGACAAGGTACCAGCTTGATAGACAGGGCCGGTTGGAGCAATGAACTGCATGATATCTTTACGGCCACCAAATGCGCCTACAGGCATGCCGCCGCCAATGACTTTACCTAGTGTGGTTAAGTCTGGCGTTACGCCGTAATGACCCTGTGCACCGCTCATAGAGACGCGGAAACCTGTCATGACTTCATCAATAATAAGTAACGCACCAAATTCATCACAAATTGTACGTAAACCTTGTAAAAATCCTTCCACTGGTGGAATACAGTTCATGTTGCCGGCAACAGGCTCAAGGATGATACAAGCGATACTTTCAGGATTCTGTTCAAATATAGCGCGCACAGAATCAAGGTCGTTATAGGTTGCAGTTAAGGTGTGTTTAGCAAAATCTTCTGGAATACCAGGAGAACTTGGTTGTCCTAACGTTAATGCACCAGAACCAGCTTTTACTAATAAGCAGTCAGCATGACCGTGGTAACAGCCTTCAAATTTTAAAATGTTGTCACGGTTAGTAAAACCACGGGCTAAACGAATTGCACTCATGGTGGCTTCAGTACCAGAACTGACCATACGAACTTGTTCTATTGATGGCACCATTGAAATGACTTTTTCAGCCATTTTAACTTCAAGCTCTGTTGGTGCACCAAAAGATAAACCATTTTCAACAGCATCGAGTACCGCTTGGCGAATTTTAGGATGATTATGGCCTAAAATCATCGGTCCCCATGACCCGACATAATCGATATATTTTTTACCATCGGCATCATAGATATAAGCACCGTCGGCTTTTTCGATAAATAATGGTGAACCACCAACGCCGTTAAATGCGCGAACTGGCGAATTTACGCCGCCTGGAATGGTTTTTTTAGCCTGTTCAAATAGTGTTTCGGAACGGGTCATCTTTAATCCTTAATTTATTGCCGCTGATTAACGATCAGCTTTACGTGAATACCAGTTAACTGGACACTCATATTTTTCGAGTTGATTTTCAACACCCAAGGTTAGTGCAAACAATGCCATGCGGATCAACAGGCCATTATCGGCTTGACGAAAAATAGCCAAACTAGGATGACTATTTAAATCATTGTCGAGTTCATTTGCCTGTTCACGAGAGTCGCGTGGCAAAGGATGCATGATCACTGTGTTTGACTTGCAATGTTGGGTGTAAATATTGTGATTTAAACGGAATTTACCCCGATACTTGTTGGCTTCTTCCTGCGAAGGGAAGCGCTCTTCTTGAATTCGGGTTAAATAAAGAATATCCGCCTGATGTAAATTACCTTCAAGTTGTTCGGTTATTTTGATCTTATGGCCAGCATTTTCAATGTCAGTGATCACATAATCAGGCATTGCTAATTCAGTGGGTGAAATTAATGTGAACTGAATGTTCTTATACATGCAAAGCAAACGTGATAACGAGTGCACTGTACGGCCGTATTTTAAATCACCGACCATAGCTATATGCATACCATCAATGCCCATGCCTGAATGGCTGAGTTCTTTTTTAATGGTAAATAAATCCAGTAATGCCTGTGTCGGGTGCTCATTTGGTCCGTCACCCCCGTTAATTACCGGTACTCGACTGCCTTCAGCAAACTCTTTTACTGAGTAGGCATCTGGGTGGCGCATGGCGATCACATCAGAATAGGTCGATAACACGCGAGCAGTGTCATACAAGGATTCACCTTTAGATAGTGAGGAAGACGCCATTCCTGTTGTTTCACGTACATGTCCGCCTAGTAAGTTAAATGCACAACCAAAGCTGACACGGGTTCGAGTGCTGGGTTCAAAAAATAAGTTACCCAGAATCGCGCCTTCTAATACTTTGGTGCGTTTTTCACGCAAAGCATAGGGGGTCATTTTATTAGCAACATCAAAAATAGTGGCAATTGAATCCAGATTTAACTGGTTTACGGAAAGGATATGCGAACCTTCGAACTGAGTCATCAGCCTAATTTCCAATGTTTAGGGGGTAAATCACTGACTTTTGGAAGCAGTTAATCTACCCAAGTTATGTAGGGGGGCTGAGACGAAATTGTAGCAGACTATTTTGTACAGATAAACTAGCTTACGGATTACCTGTCATCAAATGAATGGGATCATCGTCAGATAAATAGGCCTCATCTACTTGTTCTAATTGGTTGTAGCTAATCATGTTGCGCAGACCGTCAATATAAGCATGACCACGTTCAGAATACTTATCTAATGTACCAGCAAGTTCAAGACCGGTAATGGGTTGATTGTTTTGCCGAAATTTAGCGCGTAAATTACGCAGTTCTTGATAGGCATCATGGGTGTTGATATTGATTAAATAACCTATAACGGATTCAAGTGGCGAATCAAAACGCGCGATACCGTAATTACCTAATTCTGTGCGTTGCTGTTTAGGCATCATACCGTTACCGCTAAAGTCCCATTGGCCAAAAAAAGCGTTACCTTCAACGGTAA
The DNA here is from genome assembly GCF_051164845.1 of Shewanella sp. HL-SH4. Classification (NCBI taxonomy): domain Bacteria; kingdom Pseudomonadati; phylum Pseudomonadota; class Gammaproteobacteria; order Alteromonadales; family Shewanellaceae; genus Shewanella; species Shewanella sp. HL-SH4. Next base: position 1,029,668 of record NZ_CP195037.1, on the reverse strand, counting down.
AACGTGAGGTTGCCCAGCCACTTTCTTCCGCTGCCTGTGCTAAGACTAACGAAGGCGGCACAATATCAACTCTATTAAGTAGAGTCGCTTTTTGTTCATCGGTTAGAGTTGTCTTGCTCTCTAATGCGGTTGAGTCGATGACTTTATATTTTTGAGCTAACTTCAATACTGTGTCGTCATCGTTAGCGCTAATTTCAATATATCGCCGTTCTAGCAACATTTTTTCATTACTGAGTAAAATGAGGGGTGCCATTAGGCGGAAGAAAATCATTTTCTTTTCATCAACCGGAATGTTATGGGCGTTTTGCTGCCATTTTTCAGTGACGGTTTCGAAGGTCAAACGAGGAACTTCGCGATTACCTTGCTGCCAACTTTTTGAGTTATAGTTAATCGAATCAAATAAATTTTTGATGTTGTCTAGAGAATATACCAGCACTTTTTTAGGTTTTTTTGTGGGGCGATTATCTGAGATTAACGCAAAACTATTTTGCAGTTGATCGGGTAAGTTATCAGTAAACTCGGTTAAAGGTGCAACCTGAATATCCAATGAGGAAGTTTGATCATTATTGCTAGCTTCGATTTCTATTGCCACGGTTGCTATATGCTTAGCTGACTCGTGTGTATCGTTTTTTGAAGTGGTATTTTTTGCTGATATTATGGCAACATAAATTGCTATAAATAGGGCCAATAAGCACACAAACGCCAATACTCTTTTGCTTATTATCTTCATATATTTTACCTATTCTTGTCCAGAGCGTATTTCTTGGAGTAAGTTTGCCCAGCTGATCACGCCAATGACATTATTAGGGCTGTTACGGTAAATATACACTTCTCCAGTGCGTTTAGCCGCTAATGCTTCATAAGCTTCATTCAGTGTAGCTGAGTCAGGTAAGCCAACCATTGGGTGGCGGGATAGGGTGGTTGCATCCTCAAATGACTGAATTTCTAAGCGTAACATTTCAATTTGGCCTTCTGCATTACGGACTAACACAGGTCGACCTTCGGCGCGTTTTAATACTTCAAGTAATAATTCGTTATCGTCATTGACTACAACGAAACGCCTATTCATCAATACCCGCACACCTTTTATCTGCAGCCCCTGATTCATCGGCGCGACTTTATAATCTAATCCCATTATTTCAAGTTGTTTAATAAAAATAGAGCTAGTATTGAATCCTTGATAAGCAACTAAAAAAGCGGGGATTGTGACAAACATTGCCGGTAAAATAATGGAGGCATCATTGGTTAACTCAAGTAAAGCAACTAATGCAGCAAGTGGCGCACTTAAACATACTCCCATCATAGCCGTCATGCCTATTACGGTATAAAGACCTACATAGGGCGCAATAGATGGAAATAGAGCACTGCTGATTAAGGCTAAAATAGCGCCAACCAAAGCCCCTATACCATATAAGGGGCCAATTAATCCTCCAGGTACGCCTAAACCAATGGCGGCAATTGTCGCTAACATTTTGCCTAACAATAAGGCGATTAAAAACCATAAGCTAGGTGATTCGCTAATGGCTTCGTGTATCGCTAAATCGCCTGAACCGAGTGCTTGGGGCAATAATATGCCAATGATGGTAGTAACCGTTCCCGCAATGAGTAACCGATATATTAATGGCCAATGTTGGCCCGTGGCAGTGACTTTTAATAAAGTGTGGTTGAACAGTGCGGCGGTGCAACCTAGGCCCAAACCGCCCAGTAATAAAATAGGGTAATGGTCTAGTGGAATACGAATAACGTTAATCAGGTCATATTCGTGCACATTACCAAATACAATTTGGCTTGATACCGCACCGCAAATGGCTGACAACATAATCGGGAAAAAGTAATGTATTTTATATTCTCTGACAATCACTTCAAATACGAAAAGCACTGCGGCTAATGGGGCGTTGAAGGTGGCGGCTATTCCTGCTGCAATACCACTTGCACACATAATACGGACACTGTTGTCAGGTAATTTAAATTTCTCGGCCATTACACTGGCACTCACAGCACCTAAATGAATCGCAGGGCCTTCACGACCGACTGAGAAGTTAGTGACGAGTGCAATTAATGCTTGAAAAAATTGTCCAGCAGCAGATTGAAGTGGCACTTTACCGTAATGCATTTTGAATCTATGTAACACATAAGCTATGCCCATACGGCGATAGCGCTTAGAGCCCAATAGCGATAATAACCAAATGAGCAAGGCGCCAATTAAAGGCAGGTAGGTACGCCAGTCTACAAGGATATTATTTAAGTGGGTGGCGTCGGTATGACTGTAAATATCTGCCCAAACTAGCAGTAAACGGAATAGAATAATCACACTGGATGCAATAATCGCAAACAGTAATGCTAATGCACATAATTGAACACTGATCTTCGCCTGTGATAATTTATCGCGAAATTCATTATTCAGATATTTGCGTGTTGCCCTCTTGGCGTGAATAATGGCAGCTTTGTTGAGTTTAAGTTGCACTGTGATGCTCTTGCTTCCCTGTGTTAACTTGGACATTGTATTTTATTAAGGGCTTGTTACCTAATGCTAAATTATCATCGTTTATTGGATAAGTTAAAAGTAATTGAGCGTAAAAAGCGCGCTTCAAGCACTTATTTAATTACATTAGTGCTCATTGCATTTATCACTGGTGCACTATGTCATCAAATATGGTTGTCATTTGCACCTGAAGCTGCACCTAATAGTGAAAGTGGTAAACGTAAGCTTATACTCGAACTTGATCTGCAAGCCAAAGCGCTCGCCAGTCGTAACCTTGCGCTAACTATAGAACAAGAAGCCAATAAAAACTTGCAGAAAATGTTTAGCGATCAATTAATTCATCAAAAAAGTCTTGAAAAAGAGCTGTCGTTTTATCGTAGCTTAATGGTGCCAGATGCTGAGGTTGAAGGTGTTTTAATTCATGGGGTAGAGCTTAACCGCGGTATCTTACCAGAGCAACAGCAGCTTAAAGTTATTCTAACTCAACAACAAAAACGCCAAGCTAATTTAACCGCGGCAATTGATGCTGATTTTATTGGTGTGCAAAACAATCAAGTATCTGAGTTGAATTTAACTAAATTGACAGGTAAAAAATATAATATCGACTTTAAATATTTCCATATAATGGATGTCGATGTTACTTTGCCGGACGGCTTTACCCTGCAGCGTGTTAGAATAAAAGTGAAGGTTAAGCCCGCCCGTGGTATTAAAGGCGGGGTGGTTGAGCAGGTATATAATATTGAAGATATCGTTTCAACAGGTACTTAAGTTACAGGCTGTAAAAAAGAAGCGCGGGTAATACTTGAACAAAACAGTCAGGTATTAGATAATTCGCAGCAGAAAATTGAAGTAAGAGGTAATAATGACTGAACAAACTGATGCAGCAATGCCGATACAATTTACCGATGCGGCGGCGAGCAAGGTAAAAGGGCTGTTAGAAGAAGAACAGAACCCTGAATTAAAACTGCGAGTTTATGTTACCGGCGGTGGTTGTTCAGGTTTTCAGTATGGATTTACTTTTGATGAGAAAGTAAACGAAGGTGACTTCACTATTGAAAAGCAAGGCGTACAGCTAGTGGTTGATCCAATGAGCTTGCAGTATCTTATGGGTGGTGAAGTGGATTACACATCAGGTTTAGAAGGTTCACGCTTCTTTGTTAAGAATCCAAATGCCACAACAACCTGTGGTTGTGGCGCAAGCTTCTCGGTATAAGCCAATCTTCTCGGTATAAGCCAATCTTATTGATTGATACTTAGCACGAAAACAAAAAGCCGTCATCAGACGGCTTTTTTTGTGCTTAGGATTTACTTATTGGAACTAACTCATGATATTCATATTCTGCCGTGGTTTAAACCACGCCTTAACCTTAGCATTAAAGCTAATCCAAACCTGTGTTATACCTATTATAATCAACGCACTAAAAATGACCCAGTCAGATACTACCGCTTGAAATAACCCAAAGTCCATTGTTGTTGGCCCGGCTACTAAATTATCAGGGTCATACATGAGTACGGGTAAAAAACTGTAAAATGCTAATTGCAAAACGCTGTAACCTCTTAACATATACAGGGCTGCTTTTTGACGACCAAATACCGCCACAACCATTAGTAATGTTAACAGGCATAGCATGGCACTTAACTCTGAAACAGAACCCGCAGCCATTAAACCGCTAATGGATGCCAAAGTGTAAACCAACATTAATGCCGTTAAACGCTTTGGCAACTTAGGTTTTATGACATCAGGTTTGCTCTTTTCATCAACCTTGGCTTGTTCTATATCAACCTTCGAAGATATATCATCAGCTGTCTCGTTGATTAATTTGGCTTTAGCATCCATTGGATTATTCATAAGGTTAATGCTTTGTGGTGTCTTTAGAGGTTAAGCGTTGATCTACTTCAAAAGGTGGCACAACGACACCTAGATCTTCTTGTACTGGGAATACTGCAATAAATAAATCATCATCTTCCATGCCGCTAACCCAGCGCTCTTGAAATTCATCAAGGGGAATGGCTAATGGCTCGCAATCTTTCCAGTCATCAACTGCCCACAGTGCAGCCGTTTCTTCTGATGGCCACATCGGAATACAGTCTTCATCTTCAGTGGTTAGCATGACGCAACCATCACTATCTTGCAAAGACCAAATCATTTTGTGACTTTTGACTTGCTCAATCATATAGTCATAACGGCCTTCAGGCGTTAGTTGTAGTAATTCGGCAACACTTTTTTGTTTAATACTCATGCGATTCTCATATGGCAGCAATCAGCAATACAGTTATGCGTATGCCGATTAAAAACTAAATATTGGCGCATGATACCACTGACAGGATTATTTGAAAAAGAAAAGTCCGCAGTTATGCGGACTTTTATGAATTGAACGTTGAACACAAAATGATTAATGTGATGGGGTAAAACTAGCCTAAATCTGGTCTGTTTAAACAGTATTGATGGTATGCAATTTCAAATAACCCACTTTGAATTAAGCATGTGAGATCAAACAGACATTACGACACATTATTTTGCTGAGTATCGTCCGCCCAACACTGCTTCTCTACTGGCACCTGTGACTGCAGGTAAATTAGCCGGTAATTGACGGTGATAGCGCATGGCAAGCCAGGCAAAGGCAAATCCTTCAACCCATTTAGGGTCAATACCTATGTCTGTTGTGGTAGCCACCTTATAGCCAGGTACTAATAAGGCGAGTCGACGCATTAGTGCTTTGTTAAGTGCGCCGCCGCCGCAAACATAAAGCTCGCCTGTGGCACTCAGCTTATTAACGTCGTTTGCTATGCTCTGGCAAGTTAAATCAAGCAATGTAGATTGAATGTCTTCTTGGTCTAAATGACTAAATTCGGATAACTGCTGTTCAAGCCAAGCTTGGTTGAAAAGTTCGCGCCCAGTACTTTTAGGGTAAGCTAACGAAAAATAAGAATGAGACAAAAGCTGTTTTAATAGGTCAGGGTTTGAGTTACCTGAATCTGCCCACTCACCATCCTTATCAAAAGGGAGTTCTTGGACTTGTTGGATAAAAGCATCAATCAGATTATTACCAGGACCAGTGTCAAAACCGATAACTTTATTAGAATCACCCGGAAGGTAGGTGATATTGGCAATACCGCCAATATTTAAAATGACTCGTCGGGTATCAGGTTTGGCAAAAATTTGTTGATGAAAGGCCGGAACCAGAGGTGCGCCTTGACCGCCTAATGCAATATCTTTGCGGCGAAAGTCAGCAATAACATCAATACCCGTCTCTACGGCGATAGTATTGGGGTCACCTATTTGTAAGGTAAAACCCATTTCTAAATTAGGCATGTGTCTGACCGTTTGGCCATGTGAGCCAATCGCGATAACCTGGCTCGGACTAACACTGGCATGGGTTAGTAGCTGATTAACAGCTTTTGCGAATAACAAACCCATACTGCGATCTAACCGACCTAAGCGGTTGATTTCATCGGTTGAGGGTTGGCAAAGACGTTGTAGACCTCTGAGTAAATGTCCCGGAATTTCTTCAGTATGAGCACTAACAAGTTGCGGATAACCGTGACTAAAATCAACTAATACTGCATCAACACCATCCATGCTCGTACCGGACATAAGACCAATATAATATTCTGGCTCAGACATGAAAAATTTCCTTAATTGAGGTAAAAGTGATGCTTAACCAATATAAGGTTAGTCGTTAACGCTTATATTGGTTAATAAATTGAAAGCTGATTATTGAGTGCGTTAGTTACTGGCAACCATTTGTGTTTGGTGTGATTTTAGTTGAGCCATTAATAGCTTGCTTACATTTGCAAACTTGCCTCTTTCACTGCGCTCAATGGGTTCAGACTTGGGTAGATTAATTGTTCTAGGGTTTCTATGTACACCGTTGACGATAAACTCGTAGTGTAAATGCGCGCCAGTCACGCGACCTGTGCGTCCTAGAGTTCCAATTACTTGGCTTTGTTTTACCATATCGCCACGTTTAACTTTACGAGCATTTAAATGCAGATACTTAGTGGTATAGGTATCATTGTGCTTAATGAACACATAGTTACCATTAAATTGATTATAACCCGCCTCAACCACTTTACCGCGCCCCGCAGCTTTAATTGGGGTGCCAATAGCCGCAACATAATCTACACCACGGTGGGCTTTTATTTGACCTGTTACAGGATGCAGTCGTCTTGGGTTAAAGTTAGAGCTAACGTATTTAAAATCAACGGGTGAGCGTAAAAATGGTTTACGCATACTGTTGCCGTTTTCCGAGTAATATTGGCCATCTTTATAGCGAATGGCGGTATAGCGCTCGCCTTGGTTTACAAACTCTACCGCAAGAATGTTGCCAGTACGAATAAACTGGCCGTCGGCATATTCTTGTTCAAAAATAAGTGAGAAATGGTCGTTTTTACGAATATCTAACGCAAAATCTATGTCCCAGCCTAAGATGTTAGCCAATTGCATAATATGATTTGCTGACAAACCTGCATCAGCAGCAGCTGTCCAGAAATTGCTTTTAATTTTGGCAGTAATAAATGATTGGCGTGTTTCTAATTTTTTCTTATTCACCACTTCTTGATATTTATCGTTTGCTTTAGAAATTACCAAGGTCGATATTTTATCCATGCGGTAACTTAGCTCGGCTAATTCACCCTGGGCATTCTTGCTGATAGCAATTTCTTCACCTGGAATAATTTTAAGTAAATTCTTTTTCGCGATAGGTAAACTAGTGATGTCGTAAACATCTTTAGCCGTTAGGCCTGCACGGTTAAATAACCCCCCTAATGTATCGCCTTTTGCCACTTCATAATATTCAGCATACAGAGCATTAGGATCAGCCGCTTCATTGGCTTGTTGAATTGCCTGCTTTTGGGTTTCTAACTCACTAGCTAAATTGTCAATCACCTGGTCTGCTTCTGAGTCTGGTGACAGGGTATTTAAATGTGCAGCAAAAATTTCATCATCTGCTGTTGGGGCTGATAATGGTGGGTTATTTTTATCTGCTACTTTTGGTGCGCTAGGGTTTCTAAAAGCTAATGGCACCGATGAACCTGAGTCGGTTGTTAGCAATGATAATTCATCTGATGATGTCTGCTTAGAAGCTTGTGCATCCTCTGATGGAAATACCAAAATCATAGAAGTAAATATAGCTAATGTAGCTAAGGCTATTTGGTGTGCTTTAGGCAGCAACTTAAATAATGTAATCAGCTTTGCCATTGACTCAGTTACCAATTTCTCACTCTTGTTGTTATTGGCTAAGTGTACACTCTTTCATTTGCTGTGGCTAACAAGTAACATAGTCCTCTTTATTTTTATTTGTTAATGATTACGCTCTAGGAGTTGCAGTAGAGATGGCTGAATTAGATCAAGTGTTGGCAGAGATCAAACGTGGTACGGATGAAATTTTACTTGAGGCTGATCTCATTGAAAAACTTAAAGAAGGACGACCACTTAGGATTAAGTTAGGCGCAGATCCAACCGCGCCAGATATCCATCTAGGGCATACTGTCATTTTAAATAAAATGCGTACCTTCCAAGAGCTTGGTCATGAAGTCATTTTCTTAATTGGTGACTTTACCGGCATGGTTGGCGACCCGAGTGGCAAAAATAGCACTCGTCCGCCGCTAACACGTGAGCAAGTGCTTGCTAATGCTGAAACCTATAAAGAGCAAGTTTATAAGATTTTAGATCCGGCTAAAACACGTATTGAGTTCAATTCTAGTTGGTTAGAACCATTAGGCGCTGCTGGAATGATCCGTTTAGCTTCACAGCAAACGGTAGCGCGTATGATGGAACGTGATGACTTTAAAAAACGTTATGCGTCAGGACAGTCTATTGCGATCCACGAATTTATGTACCCACTATTGCAAGGTTACGATTCAGTAGCATTGCAAGCCGATGTTGAGCTAGGTGGCACCGACCAAAAGTTTAACCTACTTATGGGACGTGAATTACAAAAAGCAGAAGGTCAAAAACCACAAACTGTGATTATGATGCCTCTGCTTGAAGGTTTAGACGGTGTAAAGAAAATGTCTAAATCAGCCCACAACTATATTGGCGTCAGTGAGCCTGCAAACGAAATGTTTGGCAAAATTATGTCTATTTCAGATGACTTGATGTGGCGTTATTTTGAATTACTGTCTTTCCGCCCGCTAGAAGAAATAGCAGGCTTCAAGCTTGATATGGAAAATGGCACAAATCCGCGTGATATTAAAATTACCTTAGCCAAAGAAATCATTGCACGTTTTCATGATGAAGCAGCAGCAGAAGCTGCCCACCAAGAGTTTATTAATCGCTTCCAAAAAGGTGCGATTCCTGAAGATATTGAAACAGTAACACTTGCTGCTGGCGAGGGGTTAGCGATTGCTAACTTACTTAAAGATGCAGGTCTAGTTGGCTCAACCTCTGATGGTATGCGGATGATAAAACAAGGTGCGGTGAAATTTGATGGTGAGAAAGTAGAAGATAGTCGTCAAGTGTTTAACGCAGGTTTTGAAGCCGTAGTTCAGGTCGGTAAACGCAAGTTTGCTAAAGTCGTGCTTAATTAAACACCACTGTATTAAATGCGACAGTGTAGACAACAAAAAGGCTCTTTGGAGCCTTTTTTATTGTCTGAATTTAAGGTTAAGGCGAATTGTTTATTGAGATTCCAGTTGATCGGCCATTGTTTGATAATCCATCAGATCCATATGTTCTATTAAGCGTTGGGTTTTCATATCAAACTTTAGGGTAGTAACCCCCGGAACCGCTATATCAATAATTTTATCTGGTTTGCCATACTGATCCCCTGGACCACGTAAGCTATAGCTGCCGATGATGACCACAATGGCACCATTGTTAAACATATGCTCGATATTAAGTCGGTATTCAAGTACACCTTCATGGGCGCGGGTTAGAAAAGCAATAATCTGGCGCTCGCCTTTATATTCTACCCCAGCGGTTTTATCAAAAAATACGCTCTCACGGGTATAAAACTGTTTTAACGTTCTAAAGTCGTGGTCGGTATAGGCTTCAATATATTGAATTGCAAGCTGTTGCTCTGCTGGCATATCACCAATATTCGCATGAGTTTGAACACTCAATAACAAGCAAAATAGTAGGCTAATTAAACGCACATCAAGGTCTCTTTGTTTTTAAATCGAATGCTGGTAAGGAAAGATGCCAGCGGATTGCACTTAATCTAATGATAAGCGTGCTAGCCATGGCTAAAAACATCGAGGTCATACTATCTATTCCTGACAGTAAGCTCAAGGTATAACAGATCCCGCCAATAATAGAGGCGGTAGCATAAATTTCTGTCCGTAATACCATGGGAACTTGTCGACATAGTACATCACGAATAATGCCACCACCAACGCCAGTTATTAATCCCATTACTACTGCAATCATGCCTGAATGACCCAGTAATAGAGCTTTTTGAGCACCAATAACGGTAAAAAGTGCTAAGCCTAGGGCATCAGCAACAGGTAGCGTAATGTTGGGTAATTTATGGGGTTTGCGGACCAAAATCAAACAAGCAACAACAGTGGCTAAAATCACTATGATGTAATTGGGATCGGTAATCCAAAAAACCGGTGTAGAACCCAATAATGCGTCACGTATACTGCCGCCGCCAATTGCGGTTACTGAGGCTAGTACCGTTACGCCGAAAGGATCCATACGATGCTTGCCTGCAGCTAAGGCCCCAGATAGGGCAAATACTGCTGTCCCGCAGAGATCAAAAAAGTAAATCCACTGGATCATTTACTTAACTCTTTTAAGTGAATGTTAAGTGCATCAACCGAAATACGAATTTCAATCACTGATAAAATCAACGAGTAAAGTAACAAGAGTAGGCTTAATCCGAAAATAACTGAGCCGATTTGATTAAATCCGGTATACAAAAAAATCATGCATAAGACGCACAAAGCAAAACTGCTGACCCCCGCTTCTTGCATTTTACGGATCAGATTAATACGCTGTTTGAGGTTTTTGATTTGTTCGTCATTGACAGGTTTACCTCGTTCGCTTAGCTGACGGATAAGCGCCGCTAGTGCAAAAAAACGATTGGTATACGCCAGTAAAAGTAACGAAATTGCCGGAAACAATAAGGCCGGAGTCGTTAATGAAACATGTAAATTATCGAACAAGGTCACTTTCCTATAAACGAGGATATATAAAACAAGCAGCTGCGGATGATACCGCTTTTGGCTAACGATTTACATATTTTGCAGTAATGCCCATAACAAAGGCAATAAAATAGCTAATGCTAAAAAGAAAAACTTACCATTTTGAGCCGCTTTGATCGCAATATGAATATGCTGATATTGAGGTAAAGGTCCTGCTAAAATTTTGGTTAAATTCACTTTTTCAAAAGCGTTTTCAACAGCAACCCCTTTTGTATAACTGAGTGTTTTAGAAGCCGATGGCTGTATTATAAATTGTTGCGGTCCGCCAAGCTCAACTTTCAGTAAATTAGCACCTAGGTGTATCACACTGAAATCATTATTTAGCCCTTGAGTGACCTTGTCGGTAATAGCAATGCTTTTAGCGCCGAGCTGACCAAACTGTATGGCTAATGAAAATTGCCACAATAATCTTGGGATAAAAAACAATAGCCGATTAAATTGGCCGACAAAACTAGAAAAGTTAATAAACTTAGGTTGGTAGGGGGGCCAGCACAGCTCTAATTGTTTAAGTAGATGCGCAGCGATAACCATAGTTGAGCCACCTATAGCAAAAAATATCACACTGGCAATACTGCCATAAATAGGCGCACTCAGTGTTTTTTCAATAGTGGTTTTACATAACCCCATGCTGGATAGCCGTTGGGTACTTTGACTGACCCATGGCGCTAGTATGACTTTGGCGGAGGCATTGTTATTTTTTTCAAGCGCTGTTTGAATGCGCTTTGCTTGATGAGTAAATTGGTAATCGCTGATGCAAACATACAATAGCAGAAAATCAAAAAACCAACCATAGGCTGCAAGCTCAAGAAAAAAGGCTGCGATCGTTGTGATGGGAATGACCAGCAATAAAGTCGCTAATATTCCCGCCGTCATTTGCTGCGATATCGAACGGTTTGGGTGATTCACCTTTGCCGCTAATTGAGTCGCTAATAACCTAAACCATAATAAGGGTTGCCAGTGTTTGGGCAGTGGCGCAAGTTGCGCCGCTGCAATGGCCGCTATAAGCACTAAGCAGCCTTGTATGAGCTCATTTTGCAAAAGTAGATTGCTCATATTGGTATCCTTCGCAAACTCATACCGTTAAGGGTTAACCTTGTTGTGACATTACAATTGTTGCAGCAGTGCCATGACCATCATAGCCGAATGATGGCCTGCTTTAATGATGTACGAGTCAAAATCGACAGGTGAGTCATTATTAGCATTGTCAGACAGTGAGCGAATGATCACAAACGGGGTGTTAAATTGGTGACAAACCTGTGCAATAGCAGCGCCTTCCATTTCACATGCTGCCATTGTTGGGAAGTTAGCACGCATGATTTTAGTGCGCTCTGGATCGCAAATAAAGCTGTCGCCAGTACAAATTAACCCTTCAATAGCCTTAACTTCACCGAGAGATGAAACCGCTTGTTGTGCCGCTTTGACTAATTCAGCATTTGGAATGAATGCCGCAGGTTGCTGTGCCATTTGGCCAATTTCATAACCAAATGCGGTGACATCAACATCGTGGTGACGCACTTCAGATGATATAACAATATCACCAATGGCTAAGTCATCAACAAATCCGCCCGCAGAGCCGGTGTTAACTACATGACTGACTGAAAATTTTTCAATCAGTAACGTTGTCGCAATACTTGCGGCTACTTTGCCAATGCCTGAGCGGGTAACAACCACGTCTTTATCTGCAATTTTACCACTTATAAACTCAATACCGGCAATGGTGGTATGCACAGGAGAATGAATAGCTTGGACAAGATGAACGACTTCGGGCTCCATAGCGCCGATAATACCGATTTTCATGGGGGTGACCTTAAACAGTTTTATGCAAATTTATTAGGCCAATAATATACCATGCAGAAGTGTGCTTTGTGAAAAACTCAATCTAATATAAAACGATAAAACGACAAACTGCGGCTATAGCCACAGTTTGTCTGGTTGTTGATACAGCCAGCTATCCCCGAACTATTTTTTATAAACAATACCGTCTTTCATCACAAAGCTGACGTTTTCCATCAGGCTGATGTTTTCAAGGGGATCACCATCAACCGCAATAATATCGGCTAAAAAGCCTGCTTTAATTTGACCCAAGTTTTGTTGTTTTAATAACGCGGCACTATTGATGGTCGCGGCTTGCAATGCTTGGATGGGCGTCATACCAAACGTCACCATACGCGAAAACTGTTTGCCATTATCACCATGGGGATAAATGGCTGCATCAGAGCCAAATACCATTTTAGCGCCGGCTTTGACGGCTTTTCTGAAACTGTCACGCTGCGCTTGTGAAACCTGCTTTTCTTTATTGATATTCGCTTCTGGTACACCATTAGCCTCACCAAATGCTAAGGTATACTCGGTATTGTAAATATCGCAGGATAAGTAAGTTCCAGCATCAATAGCCATCTTAATCGCTTCAGCATCCATAAAGCTGCAATGCTCAATACTATCAATTCCCGCTTTGATCGACGCTTTGATGCCACTCGTTCCATGGGCGTGTGCTGCAATGACCATGCCTTGCATATGGGCTTCATCCACAGCGGCTTTAATTTCTTCATCGCTTAATTGCTGAATACCGACTTGTGTCCCTTTTGAGAATACGCCGCCAGTGGCACATATTTTAATTGCATTAGCGCCGTACTTGATGTTTTCGCGCACTTTTGCACGCACGGCCCATGGACCATCGGCTACGCCCTGTGCTTTTGACTGTTTTTCTGGGGCAGAAAAGTTGTCGTCGCAATGGCCTCCGGTCACGCTAATGGCGTGACCTACCGCCCAAATGCGCGGTCCGATAATATCGCCGGCGTTAATACCGTCACGTGTAGCAATGACTGAGTAACCCGAAGCACCTAAGTCTCGCACAGTGGTAAAGCCTGCCATCAAGGTTTTTTGGGCATTTTTAACTGCTTTTACTGTTTGACGGGGCACGGAATCATTTTGAGCTTCGAGAAAGTTATCATCAGCATCACCAGATAAATGCACATGCATGTCCATTACCCCTGGCACTAAGGTTTTACCGCTTAAATCAATGACGGTGTAATCCTGCTGATTGGTGATATCAGCTTGTTTAGTGACTTTACTGATTTGATTGTCAGTGACAATAATCGCCACATCTTTAACAGTTTTACCTTTGGCTACATCAACATAGGCATCGGCAATAATAAGCGTATCCTGTGCTAAAACAGCACTTGAAACAGATAAACCTAAAGCGAGAAGTAGGGCGTTATTTATGGTTGATTTAAGTGAAGTCGATTTTAGTAAGGCCATTAGATATGGCTCCTTTATTGTTATATGAGATTCAAAGGATTGGAATTTATCATACGCTATGTTTAAGAAGGGTTGTTATCAATAAGTAGCTGGTTGGTAGGTGAGTTTGTAACAGGGTTTGTCGATTTTATGATTTCCAAAAAAGGAGATGAGTTATCAATAGACAAAAAAAAGCACACCAGAAGGTGTGCAAATTCACAAGTAAACTCTTTTGTTTAGTCAATAAAGTTTAAAATGCCTAATGCAGCATCACGCCCTTCGGCAATAGCGGTAACCACTAAGTCGGACCCTCTGACCATGTCGCCACCAGCGAACACTTTTGGGTTAGTGGTTTGGAATGGATTGGCATCAGATTTTTTCGCTTTAACTAATCCCCATTCATTGGTTTCGATTCCAAAATCATCAAACCAAGCCGCAGGGCTGGCCTGGAAACCAAACGCCACAATAACCGCATCAGCTTCTAGTACTTGCTCGCTGCCGGCAATCACTTCTGCACGACGACGTCCAGAGGCATCCGCGTCACCCATTTGGGTTTCAACGCATTCAATACCCACTACCACGCCATTATCAGCTGTAACAGCAACCGGTTGGCGATTAAAAAGGAATTTAACGCCTTCTTCGCGGGCATTTTGAACTTCACGTGCAGACCCTGGCATGTTGGCCTCATCACGACGATAAGCACAGGTGACGCTTTTGGCGCCTTGTCTAATCGCTGTTCGAACACAATCCATGGCAGTGTCACCACCGCCTAGTACAACCACATTTTTGCCTTCTAGGCTAATATAAGGCGTGCTGTTGTCATTTGTGCCCATCACTTTGTGAGTGTTGCCAATCAGATAAGGCAAAGCTTGCAATACACCCTGTGCATCTTCATTAGGTAACTTAGCTGGCATTGCCGTGTAAGTTCCCATGCCTAAGAAGACCGCATCGTATTGGTCTAATAAACTTTGAAAACTGATATCTTTGCCAATAGTGGTATTCAATTTAAATTGAATACCCATACCTTCCATTACAGAGCGACGGGTGGCCATAACTGTTTTATCTAACTTAAATGATGGAATACCATAGGTTAGTAAACCACCAATTTGAGGGTATTTGTCATAAACTACCGCTTGTACACCGTTACGGGCAAGAATGTCAGCACAACCAAGACCAGCAGGGCCGGCTCCAATAATTGCCACGCGCTCTTTACGCGGGGTTACATTGGATAAGTCTGGACGCCAGCCTTGGGCTATCGCGGTATCGGTAATGTATTTTTCTACGCTGCCTATAGTGACTGCACCAAAGTCATCATTTAAGGTACATGCACCTTCACATAAGCGGTCCTGTGGACACACTCGGCCACAAACTTCAGGTAGCGTGTTGGTTTCATGCACCAAATCTGCCGCTTCCATTATGCGTCCTTGTTTGGCTAGCTCAATCCAGTTAGGGATGTAGTTATGCAGCGGGCATTTCCATTCACAATATGGATTACCACAGTCTAAGCAGCGATCGGCTTGAGCACTGACTTCTGGCTGGGTGAACGGCTGATAAATCTCAATAAACTGAGTCGCACGTTTTTCTGCCGCGTGCTTGGTTGGGTCAATACGACCCACTTCGATAAATTGAAAATCATTACTCATGTTTATTATCCCGCCTTAACAGCTAATTCAGGGCTTTTTTGCTCGATTTTTAATAGATCAGCAACGGCAACATTTTTAGGTTTAACCATGACAAAGCAGTCTATCCAATTGTCAAAATCACTTAAAATCAAATGGGCATGCTCACTGCCTGTTTCGGCAACATGAGTTTCGATTAAGCCTCTTAAGTGCTGGCGATGAATGGTTGATTCAACTTTCAAGGTATCGACTAACTCAGTATTGACACGGCGGTTGAAGCGGCCGAATTGATCAAATACATAAGCAAAGCCACCAGTCATACCAGCGCCGAAGTTCACCCCGGTTTTACCCAATACGACAACAATACCGCCGGTCATATATTCACAGCCGTTATCACCTAAGCCTTCTATAACCGCAATGGCGCCAGAGTTACGTACTGCAAATCGCTCGCCCGCTTGGCCTGCGGCAAATAATTTACCGCCAGTTGCACCATATAAACAGGTGTTGCCAATAATGGCACTTCGTTCACTTTGGAACGGACTACCTATCGGCGGGTGAATAACAATCTTGCCACCCGACATACCTTTACCAACGTAATCATTGGCATCGCCACACAGTTTCAAGTTTAACCCTGGGCTATTCCATACCCCAAAGCTTTGACCTGCGCTGCCAGTAAAGCCCAATGATATTGGCTCTTTAGTGCCTGCTACACCATGTAACTTGGCAATGTAACCCGACAGTGCAGCACCCACAGAGCGGTCGGTGTTATTAATGGCATATTGATAGGCATAGCTATCACCTTCATCAACGGCTTTTTTGCAATCAGCTAGCAGAGTCTGGTTAAGTTGACCAATATCTAGCGGCGGATTAATTTCTTTCCACGTGAGTGATGAAGTGCTTGGCACGACAGGTTTATACAGAATGGGTGATAAATCTAGACCTTGCTGTTTAGCTGTCTGGCCTTCAAGGGCATATAACCATTCGCTACGACCCACTAAGTCTTCAAATTGACTGACACCCAGTGCGGCCATCCACTCTCGTACTTCTTCGGCAACAAATTCAAAGTAAGTCATAACACGTTCAGGTAACCCATGATAATGGTTATCACGTAAGTTCTTGTCCTGAGTTGCTATGCCTGTGGCACAGTTATTAAGATGACAAATACGCAAGTATTTACAGCCTAATGCGATCATAGGCACGGTACCAAAACCGAAACTTTCAGCACCTAAAAGTGCAGCTTTAATGACATCGGTACCGGTTTTTAGGCCACCATCAACTTGTAAACGAATTTTATGGCGTAGGCCATTTTCAACTAACGACTGTTGAACCTCAGCTAGGCCTAATTCCCATGGAGAACCGGCATACTTCACTGATGTTATCGGGCTTGCGCCTGTGCCGCCGTCATAGCCTGAAATGGTGATCATATCGGCATAGGCTTTAGCCACACCGGTTGCAATGGTGCCAACACCAGGCTCAGAAACTAACTTTACTGAGACCAAAGCGGTAGGGTTAATTTGTTTTAAATCAAAAATCAGCTGGGCTAAATCTTCAATTGAGTAGATATCATGGTGTGGTGGTGGGGAAATAAGCGTGACACCAGGACGAGCATGGCGTAATCCGGCAATTTCAACACTGACTTTATGGCCCGGTAATTGACCGCCTTCACCCGGTTTTGCCCCTTGAGCAACCTTGATTTGCAATACATCTGCGTTAACCAGGTAATGCGCGGTGACACCAAATCGACCAGAGGCAACTTGCTTAATGGCAGAGTTACGTTCAGTGTTAAAGCGACGTGCATCTTCACCACCTTCACCAGAGTTAGAGCGACCGCCTAAACGGTTCATTGCCACAGCAAGCGCTTCATGAGCTTCAGGGCTTAGCGCACCGATACTCATAGCCGCGCTATCAAAGCGGCTAAATAAATGACTTGCATCTTCTACTTTGTCTAACTCAATTGCGGCTAGTGAGCCTTTCACGCCAATCAAATCACGTAGAGTCGCAATAGGACGTTCATCTACTAATCGGGCAAATTGTTTGTATGCAGGATAATCTTTATTTTTCAAAGATGCCTGTAAGCTGTTTACCACATCAGGGTTGAAGCTGTGGTATTCGCCACCCTCGACATACTTAAGTAAACCACCTTGTGGCAAGGGGACATGCGCACGATATGCCGCGGTATGAAGTACTTTTTGATCGTCAGCAATATGGCTAAAACTTGCCCCTTCAATACGACTGATCACGCCTTTAAAGCATAATTCAATCACATCACTGGCTAGACCGACGGCTTCAAATTGTTGACTACAACGATAAGAGCCCACAGTACTGATGCCCATTTTTGACATGATCTTACGCAGGCCCTTTTCAATGCCATAACGGAAGTTAAGCATTAAGGACGTCACATCTTCAATGGCGTGTTTTTTAGCCATCGCCGCAATGGATTCATAGGCTAGGTATGGATAAATTGCCGTGGCACCAAAACCAATTAATACTGCAAAATGATGCGGATCACGTGTTGACGCCGTTTCAACAATAATGTTGGTGTCACAACGTAAACTTTTGTCGACTAAACGGGTCTGTACTGCGCCAACAGCCATTGCTGCAGGGATCACCTGGGCGTTTTTATCGACAGCGCGATCAGATAAAATCAACAAGGTGGTGCCACTGCGTGCAAAACGCTCAGCTTCATCGGTAATACGATGAATAGCTTGTTTGAGCGTTTCATGGGCATCGTAGTTTAAATCAACGGTATTGGCACGATAGTTAGTACTGTCTAATCCCAATAGTTGATTAAAATCGCTAAACAATAAAATGGGCGAGTTAAACATCACACGGTAAGCATTACCTGTGGTTTCGCTGAATAAATTTTGTTCACGTCCGACACAAGTGGCGAGCGACATAACGTGTTTTTCACGCAATGGATCAATCGGTGGGTTAGTGACCTGGGCAAACTTTTGACGGAAATAATCATACAATGATCGTGATTTTTTCGACAACACAGCCATGGGAGTATCATCACCCATTGAACCGATAGCTTCTTCGCCTTTGCTGGCTAATACCCATATCACTTGTTCAAGTTCTTCACGGGTAAAACCAAATTGCTTTTGATATTGCAATAAGGTTTTGGCATCAAAACGGCTTGAGCCTTGTTTTGATGGGTCGATGCTTTCAGCAGGTATCAGAGTTTGACTGTTTTTAGCCATCCATTCTTTGTATGGGTGGCGACGTTTTAAATCGTTATCAATTTCAAATGACTGATGTAAACGGCCATTTAAGGTATCAAGCACCAGCAATTCACCTGGGCCTACACGGCCTTTTTCAATCACTTCATCAGCAGCATAATCCCAAATGCCCACTTCAGAGGCTAAGGTAAGAATACGGTCTTTAGTGATGACGTAACGAGAAGGGCGTAGGCCATTACGGTCAACTGCACAAGCCGCATAACGACCATTGGTCATTACGATACCCGCAGGGCCATCCCATGGCTCCATGTGCATAGAGTTAAAGTCATAAAATGCTTTTAATTCATCATCCATTTCTGGATTTGACTGCCATGCTGGTGGAATAAGCAAACGCATTGCGCGGTATAAATCCATTCCGCCAGATAACAACATTTCTAGCATGTTATCTAAAGAGGATGAATCAGAACCGGTTTCATTCACAAAGGGAGCCGCTTGTTGTAAATCAGGCAACAAAGGTGAATTAAACTTATAAGCACGTGCACGGGCCCATTGGCGGTTACCAGTAATGGTATTAATTTCACCATTGTGGGCTAAATAACGAAACGGTTGTGCTAAAGGCCACTTAGGCGAGGTGTTAGTTGAAAAGCGCTGGTGAAATAAACAAATCGCGCTTTTTAATCTGATGTCGGCAAGATCGCTATAAAATGACGGTAAATCAGCAGGCATCATCAAGCCTTTGTAGACAATGACTTGACCCGATAAACTGGCAACATAAAAATCATCGTCATTGGTAATTTGTTGTTCAAGACGACGACGCGCCATATACAAGCGGCGTTCTAAATCTTTTTCACGCCAACCTACAGGTGCATTTATTAGTACCTGGTAAATTTGCGGTAAACTGTTGCGACCAATTTCGCCCAGTACATCTGGATTCACAGGCACTTTACGCCAGCCGGCAACACTTAATGTTTCTCGTTGTAATTCTTTTTCTAAAATAAACTTAGCTTCGTCAGCTTTTTGCTGATCTTGACTTAGAAAAAACATGCCCACAGCAAACTTACGGCTTAAGTGCCAGTCATTTTCAGCTGCTATTGCTTCAAAAAATTCGGTTGGCATTTGCATTAATAGACCACAGCCATCACCTGTACGTCCATCGGCTGCAATACCACCACGATGTTTCATGCGATCGAGTCCATGAATTGCAGTGCGCACGATTCTATGGCTGGCGTCGCCATCCATTTGCGCAATCAATCCAAACCCGCAATTGTCCCGCTCGAAACTGGGATGATATAAGCTCATACAAAAAACCCCCTAAAACCTCTAACTAGATACGACTCGGGGTAAATGTGAAGAAATTCCATAGATATGCACCCGAACCTCTCAAATTAAACTGAGTTTGTACAAAGGTCAAACGCAATTATTGCATGGTTGTGAAATTTTATTACTAAATAACTGTAATATTGCATCAGGTTTACGTTAACGTAAACTGTGTTATTTTCTGTATAACCTTATGAATAAAAAGAATTTTAGAATGTCTGTTTATATTTAATAACTTTTTAGTAACAACTGCCTTGAATTGTTTTTGAAATAAAAATAGTGAATTTTATTTCAAATACAGTCTCAATGGCCACCAATTGGTTTTTTGACTAAATATTCACTTTTAGTAATTTAAAATATGCTGATTTTGTTTAAAACATTAACCCAAAGGCGATATGACCTCGATTTTATCAGTGGTTGTGTTGGTTTTCTTTGATTCAAATCTAAAACAACTGTTTGATTTACTTTAATACCTCGAGCTGTTTTGTTTCTAAAATAGCTTAATTAGATGCTTAGCTCTATGTTATTTGAAGGTCGAGTTAATGCCGCTAGTTAATGAGATAAAATGGACCGTATAACTCAGTAATAAAAGGCGTGAAAGCTATTATCAGACTATATTAAGTTTGTTTCGCTGCTATTACGCTGTTCAATTTTCATCATCTTAAACCTAGATTATAGTGCGAATTGTTAAGATGTTTTTTTAAGCATGGGATAAGGTTGTTTATTTAATTGTTATCAAAATGTTGCACTTAGCAGGTTTGAGAGGCTTACATCTAGCAAAGCTTGCATAGGGGCAAGGACGGGGTATTATAAAGCTAATTTTATAGGCTTAGACTTAGAATTTTAAATTAATTAGAGGTGCCCTAAATGTCCGTAACGCCGTTAGATGCAATTTTGGATTTGAACACGCTTGAGCAATACATCAGTGCAATCGGTGCTGGTACATTATTGAAAAGTGTTGTGTTGTTCGAACAATTGATGCCTGAGTATCTTGGTTGTTTGATTAAAGCTAACGATGACGGTGATAAAGAGGCCTTGTGTTCTGAAGCGCATAAGTTTAAAGGTGCAGCGGGTTCTGTTGGTTTAAAGCGTATTCAACAGTTTGCTCAGCTGCTACAGCATGGCGAAGAAGCTAAGTGGGCAGATGAACACAAAACTTGGTTAGCTGAAATAGTTGATCATGCTGAAAGCGATTTACAGCAACTTAAGTTATTTTTACAAGCTAAAGCTTAAACCCATTCTAGTCTTTTGTTGAACGCTGTTGAAAAATACCCCTCATTTTAGGGGTATTTTTTTCGATTTTTTTAAACTTTGTGTCCTAGTTCATCATGATAACCTTGTTTTTCTGCCGTTGTTAATTCATTATTCAAATTACTATCCTTTGATATAATCGATTATATGAAAAGTCTTCCGAGTTTAAAAAATCTTTATTACCTGACTAACTTACATCAAGAGCAAAATTTTAATCGTGCAGCTAAAATATGTTTTGTCAGCCAGTCGACACTGTCTAGTGGTATTCAGAATTTAGAAGAACAGCTTGGTTATCAATTGATTGAACGTGATCATAAATCTTTTATGTTCACCGCTATTGGTGAAGAAGTTGTTGAGCGAGCTCGCAATATTCTGACCGATGTAGATGACCTGGTTGAATTGGTTAAAAACCAAGGCGCCCCGATGACAGGGGAAATACGTTTGGGCTGTATTCCTACCATCGCGCCATTCTTGTTGAGCAGAGTCGTTAAACTCTGTCAAAAGGACTATCCACAGCTGTCACTATTATTGAAAGAAGATACCACTGAACGTTTATTAGACGCGCTAGCTAAGGGAGAATTGGATTTATTGATTCTAGCATTGCCTGTGGATACGAGTGGGTTTCATAGTATGAAAGTGGGTATCGATCCATTTAAAATGGTGATGCACCGAGAGCTCTCATATGATGTGGTGCAGCCAATTGATTACCAATTGATGCCTGATGAAAGTATTTTTTTACTGCAAGCTGAACACTGTATTACGGGTCATGCTATTACCGCTTGCCAGTTAGGTAATAGTGCAAAAATCAATCCTTTTGCCGCGACTAGTCTACACACGTTAGTGCAGATGGTGGACAGTAAGCTGGGGACAACCTTTTTACCTCAGATGGCTATTGATGCGGGGATTTTAAACGATACTGAACTTAAGGTGATTGACCCACCAGGTGATGCCCCATATCGTGAAATTGGTCTAGTATGGCGTCAAACAACCAGCCGCATAAGTACCTTTAGAACCTTAGGTTTGGCCATGCAGCAAAAATTAATGCCCCAAGCGATGAGTAAATCTTAATATTGTTATTTAACGTAGTGATATAAACACCAGTTGGCTATGCCGTCCTTAGTTATTCAGAGTTCAACAATGACTTTGTACACAGTTTTTTGTGCACAGTTTCAAGTCATATAGATTTTTGTTTGGTACTGACAGCATAGACTTCAATAGGGTGTTGTTTGCCTTTAAGTGGGACTAAACCCAAATCTTTAAGTTGATAGAGGCTGTCCTGCTGCTCTAGGCGATGGGCAACATCTCCTGACAGCAGCATTCTTTGTCCTAATGGGTTACATTGATCTTGCAGTCTTGCCAGTGTGTTTAACACATCACTAAAGAAACTAATCTCTTGTTTGTGTACGCCTACAACCGCAGCGACAACTTGACCACAATGGGCCGCAGCTTTGAATTTAGGCACAAAACCATATTGTTGCTCAAAATACTTTCTTTGCCATTGCAATTCAGTGCAAAACTCAAAGTAAATATTTAAACAACGATCTTCTTTTATGCCTTCTTCAAGTGGCCAGTAAATCAGCACTGCATCACCCATATATCGATAGATTTCTGCATCATTTTTGATCACAGTATCAGCTAATAAACTAAAACTGTCCTGGATCAAGCGTGAGAATCGATAGTCACCCAGTGCTTCAGCATGTGAGGTCGACGAAGCCATATCAAGAAATAGAAATAGGCGTTGTTCATAGCGGGGCCTATGATATTTACCAAGACCAATATTCAATAACACCCTTGGACCAACCAGTAAGGCCATTTGTTCTATAAAGGCCAACCCAACCCTCACAACGACTAAATAAACCACTAATGCTTGAAAAGAAGGGCTGTAAAGAACATGCGCGGTCAGCATTTGTCTTAAGGTAACCATATGATTTTCAATAGCCCACATGTTTAAGTATTGGGTCACATAGGCAATAGTGGTCGCACCTAATAATAGAAATAAGCCCTTAAAAATAACCGAGAAAATATAAGGTAAACGACTAATTGCACTAAAGTCGGCTATTAGATTTGACATCCAATGTAAGCATCCAAAAACACAGCCCATAAAGATAGCTAGAGTCGCAAGATCACCATTGCCAATAGCCCATTGTGGCAGCTCAGGCGTTTGTGCATATCGGAAAAACACAAATGCAGCCATGGCAAAGCACCAAGCTAAAATGGCAAAGATGAGTTTTTTAAGTTGTTTTTTGGCTTTCAAGAGTAAAAATCAGATCCGAGATGAGCATCAAATAGAGCGGCAGTTTAACGAAAAACCCCTACTTGTGTTAGTCGTATTTGTGATCTAGATCAATAGAGTGACAGAAAATGTTTTTTTTAGCTTAATAATGATTAATAGGAGGTTTATTAGTGTTTGCTAAAGTTTATTAATATATTTTTACAAAAATGCATTCTCAAGAATTTGTTGGGTGAAGGATATTTTCAAATAAAATCCACGTGGATTGGATAATTGAATAGCCCCATCTGGACCAATACTTTCGGTTAATGTTTGACTGTTTGCAGCTTTAGGTCGTAATTGCAACACTTCACCATGGCGAGCGGTAATTTTTTCGACTTGCCCCAGAGCAATTTTTTCCATGATTTCCTCCCAATCTTGCTTTAGTAAGGCCATTTCTGATGTTGATGGCGACCAGAGTAGCGGAGTACCAACCCGCCTTTGCCCAACCGGAATATGGCGTTCTCCTTCGATGGGAACCCAAAGGACAGATTGAAGCTTGTGAAACACCACACTTTGTTCCCAAGTGAGGCCATGAATGTCAGTCAAGGGGGCAACGGTAACGTAGGTAGTTTCCAGTGGTTTACCTTTGTGATCAATTGGAATTGTTTTTAGCTCTACTCCTAAATGGATGAAGTCAGGTTCAGGTTTTGAACCGGCTAAGGCACCAAGTTCCATTTCTATTAATTGTCCTACCCAACCTTTATCCCGTTTTAGGTCTTGAGGCACGTTAATCCCATTTTCCAATGCTATGTCAGCTAGAGACACACCGGCCATTTCTTGGGCCCTTTGCATAAGTTCTGTCAGACTTTGTGGTGATGGTTTTGGCATAACATTTAAGCTGATCATGTTGAGTTATGGCAGTAGATTATCAATATTAGCCTCTAGTGCAACCGTTTGTGTTGAACAATTGAGAAATACCCTTCAACAGTTTGATGAAATAACTCTGATGAATATAGCGATGTTATTGTAGATTTTAATGGAACAATAACGGGTTGGTTAAATAATAGTCGTTTATTTTGGGTGGTGTTATTTATCCGCCAGAAAGTCATTTAAGTTGATGAAATAAAGCAATTTAACGCATTTTAATTTATGGAGTAATTCGACTTTAAAAAAGTTACACGCTTTTATCCCTAGTCTTTCCCACATAGTTATCCACAGATTTGTTGCATAACATGCTAAAGTTGTTGTCTTTAACCGATGTAAAAGTGTGAGTCAATGACTTTTATGGCCAAAAAAGGCATTTTATTTCAAAAAATCAGTTGTCATTTGTGAATAAGTTTTAGTTATAGCTCTAGTGTCTTGGTATAACTTTGGTGGTGATTAAAAAGTAACCTCTTTTTATTTCGTTAATGTAAAATAGTCTTTTTTGTTGTTCAATCTATTGTTTTTAATGTATTTAATGTTTGTTGGTTAAATTTAAAAACACTTTGTAACAAGTGGTTTTTTAATCAAATTATTAAGTTTACGCAAGTTTCAAACAGACATATCCACAGATTTTGTGGATAACGAGTCTGTTGAGAACATTTAGTTGTTGATAAGAATGCATAAAAGCTATAATTATCCCATAGGATGCTGCAAATAGGGGTTTGCTGATAAGCAAGCTTTGTGAAACAATCACATCAATGAAAATTTTTGTGAAATTGGAGTCCATGTGATTGATAGCGACGGCTTTCGCGCAAATGTGGGCATCATTATCTGTAATCAGTCTGGTCAAGTTATGTGGGCGCGACGATTTGGTCAGCATTCTTGGCAATTTCCACAGGGTGGGCTTGATGAAGGCGAAACAGCCGAACAAGCCATGTATCGCGAATTATATGAAGAAGTGGGTTTATTACCTGAACATGTTCAAATTTTGACTACTTCTCGCTCTTGGTTACGTTATCGTTTACCGAAGCGGCTAATTCGACAAGATAGTAAACCTGTGTGTATCGGACAAAAACAGAAATGGTTTTTGCTACAACTAAAAGGTCATGACAATACCATTAACTTGAATTCTTCAGGCCATCCTGAGTTTGATGATTGGCGCTGGGTGAGTTATTGGTATCCTGTTAGGCAAGTGGTGTCTTTTAAGCGAGACGTATACCGGAAGGTGATGAAGGAATTTGCAATAATCACGCTAGCTTTGCAAACCAGAGAGATTCATCACAATAGGCGAAGAGGCCGCAACCGAAATTAAGGGCCATCATTAAAGGATAAATAAAGTGTTAAATACACTTAGGGATATTACACAGGCCGTTGCCGCTGCTAACACATTAACAGCGGCATTATCGCTATTGGTTGTGCAAACTAAGCATGCTATGGCCACTCAGTGTTGTTCTATTTATCTTCTTGAGCACCAGCAGCTGGTGCTTTCTGCTACAGAAGGATTGCATCAATCTGCTGTTGGCCATGTTCGAATGCCATTAACAGAAGGGTTAGTCGGATTAGCTGCTGAACGCGAAGAAGCGGTTAATTTAGCTGATGCAAGAATTCACCCGCGCTTTAAATTATTCCCTGAGGTTGAAGAAGAAGAGTATCGCGCTTTTCTTGCTGTACCGATCATTTATCAAAAAATGGTGGTAGGTGTCATTGTGGTTCAGCAACCCAATCCTCGCCAGTTTAGCGAGGGTGAAGAAGCCTTTTTAATGACATTAGCGGCGCAATTAGCCGTAGTGATCCGCAGTTTAAAAAATAAAGCGGCTATTACTAATGTGCAAGACCAAGTGGTCTTTAATGGCACCACAGCATCAAGTGGCATTGCAATCGCTAAGGGATTGGTACTCGGGGGGGTTATTTCCCTAGAACAAGCTGATTTAGCATGTGAAAGCATAGAGCATGAAACCACTCGGGTTAAATTAGCCATTAGTCGCAGCAAAGATATGTTAAGTGCTATTTCACAGCGATTTGAACGTGATAAAGCAGAAGATGTGGCCTCTATTTTTTCCGCTTTTAAACTGTTGCTCGATGACAGTAGTCTTGGGGGGGAATATATTCGAGAAGTTGCCGCAGGTTGGCGAGCTGAATCTGCAGTAAGTCGAGTATCTATCCGATATATTGATCAATTCTTGGCAATGGATGATCCCTACCTTAAAGAACGAGCTAGTGATATTCGCGAGCTCGGTCAAAAGGTGCTGCGTCAGTTAATTGAGCCCGATAGGTTAGAGTTTGAACCTGAAACACCGGTCATTCTGGTTGCTAAAGAAGTCGATGCGACTATGTTGGCAGAATTTCCACGGCATAAGTTAGCCGGTATTGTGACTAAACTGGGTGGTGTTAATGCCCACGCAGCAATCCTTGCAAGAGCTCTAGGTGTGCCTGCATTGGTTGGTGTTGAGCAGGTATTAGAGACCAATATAGATAATAAGCTATTGGTCCTAAACGCCAACCGAGGCCAGTTACTGGTGTCGCCATCACCCGCAGTGGTGGCCGAATATCAAGCACTTATAAGAGTCGATGCTGAAAAACAAAAACGCTTCTCTGCCGAGCTGTCTTTGCCTGCAAAGACACTTGATGGCAAACGTATTCATTTATATTTGAATGCGGGTCTATTGAGTGGGATTGAGTCTGATATTGCTGATGGAGCCGATGGCATAGGCTTATACCGCACCGAAATTCCCTTTATGTTGCATCAACGATTCCCTAGCGAAGCAGAGCAGATTAAAGTCTATCAAAGGGTATTAAATGCAGCGGGTGATCGTCCTGTTGTAATGCGTACACTTGATGTTGGTGGAGATAAACCCTTACCGTATTTCCCCATTAAAGAAGACAATCCCTTTTTAGGTTGGCGAGGAATTAGGCTGTCGCTTGATCATCCTGAGTTGTTTTTAATGCAATTAAGAGCGATGTTACAAGCGGGTGGTAAAGGTAAACAGTTACAAATTCTATTGCCTATGGTCAGTAACCTAGATGAAATAGATCAAACTATAGAATATCTTGATCAGGCTTATGATGAGTTAAATATTGAATTGAATAGTATGCTGACACGACCAAAAATTGGTGTAATGCTTGAGGTGCCTGCATTGCTGTATCAATTAGATGATGTGGCTAAGCGAGTTGATTTTGTCTCTGTAGGTAGTAATGATTTAACTCAATACTTGTTGGCTGTAGATCGTAATAATCCTAATGTAAGCTCATTGTTTGATAGCTATCATCCCAGTATTTTAAGGGCGCTAAAGCGCGCATTGGATGAGTGCCTACTGCATGATTTAGATGTTAGTGTTTGTGGTGAGCTTGCGGGTGAACCCTATGGTGCGCTTTTATTAGTGGCTATGGGATACACCAAGCTCAGTATGAACCAGGCGAGTTTAGCGCGAATTAATTATCTTCTTCGACGAGTATCGCACTCCCAATTAAACCAAGTACTGACAATTTGTTTATCTGTTTCTAATGCCGCCCAAGTGAAACAAGTGCTGTTTGAATTTACTCAACAACATCAGTTAGAAGATATTTTACACTAGTTTATATTTATCAATGTTAAGGGAATACCTTGGAAAATTTGTTACTGGTTTTTTCAATATGTCTTGGATTAGGGGCAATTGTAGGTTTTTTGGCTGGATTATTAGGTATTGGCGGTGGGCTGATTATCGTACCCGCATTATTGTATATTCTGCCTTGGGTAGGCATTAACTCTTCTTTATTAACTCATGTCGCTATTGCAACGTCATTGAGCACCATTATTTTAACCTCTTTATCTTCAGCAACCGCACACCATAAACGAGGTAACATTCCTTGGGCGTTATTTAAACCAATATTCCCTGGTATTGTTCTAGGGGCATTGTCAGCGGGTTTTGTGTCAGAAATGATCCCATCGGATCAGCTACAGCAAGCTTTTGCGATTTTTGTGATATTGATGGCCATTCAAATGGCATTTCCCTTTAAGTCAAAAGGCGAAGGTAAGCTACCTCCTTCATGGGTGTTGTTTATTGTGTCTATTTTAATCGCATTAGTCGCAGGTATGATGGGAATTGGTGGCGGGGTATTATTAGTCCCCTTTTTAACCGTTTGCGGTTTACAAATGAAACAAGCGGTAGGTTTCTCCTCGGCAAGCGGTTTTTTAATTGCTATCGCTGGAACGACGGGATATGTCATTGCAGGTTTTGATGCGCCTGATTTGCCCTCTGGTACCTTAGGTTACATTTATCTACCAGCATTATTCGGTATTATCATTAGCTCAATGATTTTTGCCCCTGTTGGCGTCAAAGCAGCTAGCACCTTACCTACGCCAATACTAAAAAAGGCCTTTGCAGGTCTTTTGTTGGTAGTAGGTTTGAAATTGATTTTTAGCTAATGAGACTAGTCCACAGATATTCATATATTAATCAAAGGGAATTTTATACTTTCAATTAACTGCGATGTAATTAGCCGTTTGTTTAACACGACTTTGCTACCGTCGTTATGTTGATTTGAGTGGACGAAATGTATGCAAGAGGTTTTGTTAAATATAGCGATAATATTATCACTAGTAGGGCAGTTCTTTATCTCTAGCTTCGCTTTGTCTAATAAAATGCTTAAATCTTCACAACTGAGGATATCTTCCTCAATAGCAATGTCTACTGCAATGGTCATGTCAGGCCCATAATCATCTACCTTTTTTCAAAAAATCACCGTTTATAACATTAGAAGCGCCACTATTAAAGGTGAAGCCGTCAAGTTAGTTAATCATCAAGAGTTAATGGCTATCATCATGAAACAACATACTAAAATGATGCCGCAGCCACCTTCTAATAATAGGACGCTCAAATGCGCTCTATTATTTTAATATTCAAACCTTGCTTGACCTGTGTGTAACACATAGGTTTATAGTCAAGTTAGTGTAATGTTTAATGCTAGCTTTGGGAGGCAATATGAAAGTGAATCAACTTGCTAATGAATTAAGTATCACCGCCGACACAGTGCGCTTTTACACACGTATTGGACTGCTTAATCCCAATAAATCGCCCGTTAATGGTTATAAAATTTATAACGGTGAGGATAAGTCGCGTATGCAATTTATCTTAAGCGCTCGTAAGCTTGATTTTTCAGTCGATGAAATTAAAGTGATTTTTTTAAGACCGACCACGGTGAAAGTGCCTGTCATCTTGTGCGGGCATTAGTGAAACAAAAGCTGGATGAAACACAGCAGCAATTTAATGAAATGGTCAAACTAAGAGCAAGGCTTTCACAAGCCGTTGAGCAATGGTCAACCATGGCAGATAACTTGTTGACAGGAAACATGGTTTGTAACTTGATTGAAGGTACAAATCAAATTGACAGCCCTAAATCAAGCGTTGCTCAACATGACAATATCAAATTGATGTTAAGGGAGATTAAGTAATGGAGAACACAACACACTCAACTATGCAGCTCAATATCCTCGGAGCAGGCTGCGCGAGTTGTGTGGGCAAAATTGAAAAAGCGATTAACAGCGTGCAAGGCGTTGATTCGGCCGAGATGAACTTTGCCGACAGAACGGTACTGGTTAAGGGTAAAGTTGCTGCCGAGTTGATTATAAAAGCGGTAGAAAGTGCCGGTTATAACGCCACTCAAATCCAAGCTGAGTCGGCAGAAGATGCCATGAACGAAAAAGAGCAGGCTGATTTACAGCATTATAAAAGTCTATTACGCCATACCATTATCGCCTTATCAGTCGGTATTCCGTTGATGATTTATGGACTTTTTATTGGCGAAATGACGGTGTCAAGCCTATCAGAGCAAGTGGTGTGGGGACTGGTTGGTGCAGTTACTCTTGCCATTATGCTGATATCAGGTAGGCATTTTTATATTGGTGCTTGGAAATCTTTTTTAAACCATAACGCCAATATGGATACCCTCATCGCCTTAGGAACAGGAACGGCTTGGATATATTCGATGTTAATTGTGGCATTTCCGCAGTGGTTTCCTGAGATGGCAAGGCATGTTTACTTTGAAGCGACCGCCATGATTATTGGGTTAATTAATCTTGGTTTAGCACTAGAAGTGAAAGCGCGCGGTAAGACCTCTGAAGCCATTAAGCGTCTTATTGGCCTGCAAGCTAAAACGGCTCGAGTTATCCGTGATGGAAAAGATGTCGACATCGATATTGCTCATGTATTACTTAACGATCACGTAAGAGTTCGTCCTGGCGAAAAAATCCCAGTCGATGGGGTCGTTATTGAAGGTAAAAGTACCATTGATGAGTCAATGTTGACCGGGGAGCCAATGCCGGTTGAAAAAGCTGTTGATGACAACGTTGTAACCGGTACTTTGAATAAGTCTGGATCAATCATATTTAAAGCTACTCGTGTTGGTAAAGATACCGCACTGGCGCGCATTATTAGTATGGTCAAACGGGCGCAAAACTCTAAGCCGCCGATCGGTCGTTTAGCTGATGTCATAGCCGCTTACTTTGTGCCAGCCATTATGATCATCGCTATTGTCAGTGCCATGGTGTGGTTTAACTTTGGTCCTGAACCATCGAGCGTATTTGCCATCGTGTCTGCAACAACAGTATTAATTATCGCTTGCCCTTGTGCGCTAGGACTGGCCACACCAATGTCGGTCATGGTCGGTGTGGGTAAGGCGGCTGAGTCGGGTGTGCTAATTCGTAACGGTGAAGCATTGCAAACTGCGTCTAAAATCACCGCCATGATTTTAGATAAAACCGGCACCATTACCGAAGGTAAACCGCAAGTTACCGATATTATTTTGGTTAATGCCGACAGTGAAGAGCAGGTCCTTGCTTTATCTGCTGGGATTGAAAGTCACTCAGAACACCCATTAGCCCAAGCCATTGTTGAAAGCGCGCGTGCTAGAGGTATTGATGCGATCAATACTGACCACTTTACTGCCATTTCTGGCAAAGGTGTAGAGGCGCAGGTTGATGGACAAACATTATTGTTTGGTAATCTCAAATTAATGCAAGACAAACACATTGATATTGGTCTCCATGAAGCTAAAGCCCAGGTATTAGCGGAAGAGGCTAAAACACCGATGTATTTGGCACTTGCAGGGCAGTTGTTGGCCATTATTGCTGTATCAGATCCGATAAAGTCTGATTCCATCGAAGCGATTGCGAGACTCAAAGACAGTGGCATCAAAGTGATTATGTTAACCGGAGATAATAGCGCGACCGCGGCCGCTGTGGCTAAAAAAGTCGGTATTGATGACTTTTTCGCCGAAGTAATGCCAGAAGATAAAGCCAAAAAAGTCGCTGAACTTCAGCAACAAAATGAAGTGGTTGGTATGACCGGTGATGGCATTAATGACGCTCCAGCGTTAGCCTTAGCTGATGTCGGCTTTGCTATTGGAACGGGCACAGATGTTGCGATAGAAAGCGCTGATATTACCTTAATGCGCGGCTCGCTTCATGGTTTAGCCGATGCGATAGCCATTAGTAAAGCAACGCTGCGCAACATTAAACAAAACTTGTTTGGCGCATTTATTTATAACGTCGCGGGTATTCCCCTCGCGGCAGGTGTGCTTTATCCAGTGTTTGGTATTTTGCTAAACCCAGTGATTGCCGGCGCGGCGATGGCCTTTTCATCACTGACAGTCGTGAGTAACGCTAACCGCTTACGTTTGTTTAAAGCTAAAGAACACTAGGAGGCTCAAGATGTTAATCAATTTACTGTGTATCGCATTAATCGGTTTTATTATTTGGTGGTTTTGGTTATATAAACCATCAAATGAAACTAAGGTTGACGCTAGCACATCGATACTGGTTAAAGACGGAGTGTATAAGCCAGCACGAATTAAGATAGCGGCTAATACACCTACAGAAATAACCTTTTTACGCCAAGATAAATCCGGATGTTCAGCCACCGTCTTGCTACCCGACTTAGAGATTAGCCAGGATTTAGCGCTGGATAAACCCACGACGATAGCATTACCAGCACTGGAAAAGGGCGAATATCCATTTCATTGTCAGATGCAAATGTATAAAGGCATGTTGATTGTTGAGTAAGTATTATGAGAGTTAAACAATCAGAGTTAAACCATGAGAGTGGACAAAGCCCATATAAGAAAAAGAGGATAGTCGTGATATATCAGGAAAATGTCGTATTAAGCCAAAGCCTTAAGCAATATACGCGATGAAAAATACAAACTGGTGAGACTTCACATCAATCTACTTGAAAGTTAATAATTGAAATCGGTAGCTATTCTGGGGATGACTTTTCAGGATTAATACACTTTAAAATCATCATAGTAAAAATACACTCAGTCAATTTTCCATTCAACTGCTACCAGCCCCATTACAATGACAACTTTCTCAGTTGAAAGCTGTTATCGTAACGAGGAGCTTTATTCACAGCCCTAAGTTGAATCTACTGATTTACGACTTAATTACACCGCAAACGGGTATTGAATAGCATCGTGATGCTCATATCCTTCTACCTTAAAATCCTCTAAGGTTACCCAGGTTTCAATGTCTTTGAGGCTTTTTATGTCTGGGTTAATAATCAATTTGGGCACAGCTAAAGGTTCACGCTTCAGTTGGATATCGCGCATGGGGGCTAATTGGTCTTCATAAATATGAGCATTAACAATTTTATGGTAAGCCATACCGGGTTTTTTACCGGTTATTTGCGCCATTAATGCTAATAATACATAGACCTGAACCATATTGAAGTTTAAGCCAAGCGGCACATCACAGCTACGCTGAGTGCTGTTTAAATACAGAGTGTCACCCAATAATGAAAAGTGATGCTCGTACATACAAGGGCGTAAGCAGCCTAGATCAAATGCGCCAGGGTGCAGGAAAGTTAATATTTCGCCTCGATTATCTATACCTTTTGAAAGATCATCGACAATACCTTGCAATAAATCAACATGACCGCCATTCGGTTTTGGAAATGCTCTGCCTAAAGCGCCATAAATTAACCCTAAGTCATCTTCGCCTTTACGATTAGGGTTGTTAAGCCATGCTTCATTTAAGTTTGCATTAGCGTCCCAGGTTTTTGTGCCCAACGCACGAAAGTCAGCGGCATTTTGATAACCGCGCATATAGCCGATAATTTCAGCTATGGCCGACTTCCAAAAACTTTTCCGAGTGGTAACAAGCGGGAATTGATTATTGGCAACATCATAACTCAGGTCGGCATTAATAACGGTTAAACAGCGTTTGTTGGTTCTTTCATTATTAACCCAAGTGCCTTCGTCTACGATACGTTGGCAAAGATCCAAATATTGTCTCATGATATCCCTGATTTTTTAATGTGCTATAGGTTTAGATTATACCTATGAGTTGTTTGAGCATAAATAACTTAATGCAGTTAATTGGAACGGTTGAAATATGCACAGTAATTCAGGCAAGATAAAGCGATTGAACTTTATTAATAAGTAAATCATAAAGCTAGTGGTGTTAATAAGAATAAACAGGCTATTGTAGTGTTTAAGACCCATTAATGCGGCTTAATATAAAAATTATGATGTATTATTAAGCCAACTCGGTTTTTTCGAGGTATTAGCTCGAAACATTCGATTATATTTATGTTATTCATTTAGTATAGACTCAAAGCATCGATTTTTAGGAGTTACATATGGAAAGAGCACTTAAAAACTTCTTGAGCCAAGAGTCAGCAGGGGGGATTATTCTGATGATCTCCGTTGCCTTGGCCATGATTTTAGCAAATTCACCACTGTCGGGTTTTTATGAAGGCTTCTTAAATACAGGCGTTCAGGTTCGTGTCGGTTCACTGGATATTAATAAGCCATTATTATTATGGATTAATGATGGCTTGATGGCATTGTTCTTTTTGTTAATCGGCTTAGAAGTTAAACGTGAATTACTGGAAGGCGCGTTATCAACTGTTGCTAAAGCGTCTTTACCCACTTTTGGTGCAATCGGGGGGATGGTATTTCCGGCATTATTTTATCTGATGTTTAACTATTCAGATCCTGCTACTCAAGTCGGCTGGGCTATTCCAGCAGCAACTGACATTGCTTTCGCTTTAGGTATTATGGCCCTATTGGGTAGCCGAGTACCTGTTTCACTTAAAGTTTTTCTATTGGCTTTGGCGATTATCGATGACCTTGGTGTTATCGTTATTATTGCATTATTTTACAGTACAGACTTGTCGATGTTGAGCTTGATCATTGCGGCTATCGCAATTGTGTTAATGATTGCGCTTAATCGTAAAGGGGTCACCTCATTAGCGCCTTATGGATTGCTTGGTTTTATATTATGGGTAGCGGTTCTAAAATCGGGAGTACATGCGACGCTTGCCGGGGTAATTATTGCATTCTGTATTCCATTAAGGGCTAAAGATGGTACTTCACCCTCTGAGCATTTAGAACATGGTTTACATCCTTGGAGCACATTCCTAATCCTGCCCGTATTTGCTTTTGCAAATGCTGGGTTATCGCTTGCTAATATGACGTTAGGCTCATTTGCTGAACCAATAACGATTGGTATTATTTTAGGTCTAGTATTGGGTAAGCCAATTGGTGTGCTATTGTTTAGTTATTTAGCCGTGAAGCTAAAGTGGGCTGAATTGCCACCAGGGATAGGCTGGGGACAAATAGCGCCTGTTGCTGCAATGTGTGGTGTTGGTTTTACTATGTCAGTCTTTATTGCTTCACTTGCCTTTGAAAACTCTCCAGCAGCATTTGGTGATTTTGCAAGACTTGGTATTTTAACCGGATCTTTACTTGCAGCATTAATCGGCTATTTCTGGTTGGACAAAGTGTTACCTAAGAAAGGAGCAAAATAATGAAATTACTATCCGTTATCGCTTTTACAGTCACTATTGGAGTGTTTACCACCCCAGCTTTTGCTAATTCATTTGATGTCTGTTTAACCGACTCTGACAGTCCAAGCTGTAACAGTTATCTTGAAGGTGTGGTAGATGGTGCTTTGATGTACCGTAAAAATGTGCCTGCAAAGAAGGTTAATGCTGACGGGGGTTATGAGTCGCGTGCACTTAAATACCGTGCTGGCAAACGTTATCAAAAAGCAAACGCAAAATACTGTGTCAGCCATATTCCTGATAGTTCAGATATTGTTGATGCATTAACTGAGCAAGTTTCTATGGGTAACGTTAGCAACAGTGATGATCTTGAAACTGTGATTAATTCACTGATGGATTGTCGTAGTCAATAACGACTTCACTTTTACTGTGCTCCTATATAGAAAATCGCTCACTTATGTGGGCGATTTTTGTTTCACAGGAACTGACTCAGTGACTGTCACATTAAGTGAAATTAAACTGTTTGTAATGTTGAAGGTGTTTATACCTTCATTGAAAAAGATGTATTTTTTAAAAGGCTGACTCTATGCAACATCTTAATTATAATCATCTTTACTATTTTTGGATGGTTAAACGAAAAGGTTCAGTTGTTAAAGCTGCTGAAGCATTGTGTTTAGCGCCTCAAACTATCACTGGCCAAATGCGTTTACTAGAGGGAAGGTTGAAGGGCGCACTGTTTAAGCGAGTTGGGCGCAATTTAGAGGCTACTGAACTCGGTGAAGTCGTTTATCGTTATGCCGATAAAATGTTTAATTTAAGTAATGAAATGCTTGATTTGCTTAACTATCAAAAAGACTCCTCTGTACTATTTGAAGTCGGAATTGCTGATGCTTTGTCCAAAGCGCTGGTGAGCAGGGTGCTATTAACTGTTATTCCACATGATGGTTCGATACATCTTGCGTGTTATGAGTCGACTCATGAAAGCCTTATCGCTAGATTACGTGAACATCAGC
This sequence comes from Shewanella sp. HL-SH4, assembly GCF_051164845.1. Taxonomy (NCBI): domain Bacteria; kingdom Pseudomonadati; phylum Pseudomonadota; class Gammaproteobacteria; order Alteromonadales; family Shewanellaceae; genus Shewanella; species Shewanella sp. HL-SH4. The sequence continues at coordinate 993,523 of NZ_CP195037.1, read as the reverse complement.
TAGATATGATACTGTCAGATTGTGCTGGTGGGGCATTGAAGTACACTGATATTTTATCTAAAAAATTAGGTGAATGTGGGGTAAGCTTTTTTTGTGCGCATCCTATTGATGCTGAATTCCCTGCGTGTTTAGAGCAGGAAAAGTTGCTAATTCCTGGGATCCGAACATCACTTGGGCAGCAGTTGCATCGCTGGTTTGCTGAAAAAAACCTTAATGTCAGTATTTTAGGCGAGTTTGATGATGCAGCTATGATGAAAGCATTTGGATATTTTAAACGAGGTATTTTTGTCGCCCCGTCTATTTATCGTCATGATATACTTTCGCAAGGAATGGTTTTGTTAGGCGAAACCACCGATATTAAAGAAGAATATCATGTCATGTTTGCTGAACGGATGATCCAACATCCGGCAGTGAAAAGCTTGCTTGAAACTGATTTTACCGATTTATTTTTAGGATTGGATCAGCAAGTACAAGATTTTGATAATCGCATAGGATTAGTGGACTAACCTCAATGAGGTTAACCTAAATTTTCGCAGGAGTATTGCGTTGGAATTAATGAATATTGCCAGAGTCCGCTGGGCTTGTCGCCGCGGAATGTTAGAGCTTGATGTATTGCTTCAGCCGTTTGTTGAGGCACAATATCAAGATATGTCCGATGAAGATAAGCAAACTTTTATTCGTCTGCTAGAGTGCGAGGATCCAGAATTATTTGCCTGGTTTATGGGGCATGAGCAATGTCCAGATACTTTGCTTGCAGCCATGGTCGTAAAAGTTCGTGGACGTCCAGCACCGTAAACAAGCCTCAAATAGCACTCACACAAGCTTGTTTGTGTTGAGTGCGTCGTTTAATCAGTACTTATGCTACTGGATAATTTTTGCTGTTGTCATGACAAGCTTTATTGCCTGGCCACAAATGGACTCAATTTTATTTAATAGCTTTTTCTATATATTGATACTGCTTGTGCCTGTGGTTTTTGCTTGGCAGCTATTGGTATTAAGAAAATGGCAGTGTCAGATAATAATTGATGGGGAATTAGGTGGGCGCTTAGTAAATGGTCAATCATTTACTTTTGGTAAAGCGGCGTTTATTTGCCCGTTATTTTGCTTACTTTATCTAGAGTTTGAAGACGAGTCGCGTCAAATATGCTGTGTTTGGGCAGACATGCTAGATGACTCTCAATACAGAACCTTGTGTCGCCTTGTCAATCAAAGTAGCCACGTATAGCAAGCCGTTTAACGGCTTGCTATACGGGTTTAGTCATCCACAGCGAGTAGTTAAGCATTTAATCTATCAATTTGGCTGCAAAATAGTCGGTTGAGGATTATCAAGCAACTCAGGGTAATCAAGATTATAGTGAAGCCCGCGACTTTCTTTACGTTCCATAGCGCAACGAATAATCAGCTCTGCAACTTGCACAAGGTTACGTAGCTCCAGTAAGTTATTACTAACACGAAAGTTTGAATAATATTCTTGAATTTCTTGTTGTAACATCATACAACGACGCATTGCTCGCTCTAAGCGTTTATCGGTTCTGACAATGCCGACATAATCCCACATAAAAAGCCTTAATTCATGCCAGTTGTGTGCAATGACGACTTCTTCATCAGAGTTACTGACTTTACTTTCATCCCACACCGGTACATTTTCTGGCATTTTAATTTTTTGCAATTGGCTTTCAATATCTTGCGATGCTGCACGGGCAAACACTAGGCATTCAAGTAGTGAGTTACTCGCAAGACGATTAGCACCATGAAGTCCTGTATATGCAACTTCCCCGACTGCATATAAGCCGTTTAAATCTGTTTGTCCATGCAAGTCTGTCATTACGCCACCACAAGTATAATGTGCCGCCGGTACAGCCGGAATTGCGGTTTTGGTAATATCGATACCTAATTCTAAACAACGTTGATAGATGGTTGGAAAATGCTTGATAATAAAATCAGCTGGCTTATGGCTAATATCTAAATAGACACAATCTGAGCCCAAGCGTTTCATTTCATAATCGATGGCGCGAGCAACAATATCCCTTGGCGCCAATTCTGCTCGTTCATCAAATTCAGGCATAAAACGACTACCATCTGGACGCCTTAAGTAAGCGCCTTCACCACGCAGTGCTTCTGTGAGCAAAAAGTTCTTAGCTTCAGCATGGTATAAACACGTTGGATGGAATTGATTAAACTCCATATTGGCGACACGGCAACCTGCACGCCAGGCCATGGCAATACCATCGCCACTGGCAATATCAGGATTAGAAGTGTATTGATATACTTTTGAACTACCACCGGTGGCAAGTGCAACAAACTTGGCTGTGATAGTTTCGACGTGTTCTCTATCTCGGTTCCACACATAAGCGCCTAACACTCTGTTTCCTGGACGATTTAGCTTGCGAGACGTAATTAAATCGATCGCATTATACCGTTCTAATACTCTAATGTTAGGGTGGTTTAAGGCGCGTTCTTGTAATGTGGTTTGCACTGCTTTGCCTGTTGCATCTGCAGCATGTAAGATACGACGATGGCTATGCCCACCTTCACGAGTTAAATGATAGGGGGCATCTTTTTGATTGCCTAACGTTTCTTCTTTATCAAAAGCAACGCCGCAATCTATTAACCATTGCATTGAAGCTTTAGCATTTTCAGCGGTAAATTTTACCACCGCTTCATCACATAATCCGGCACCAGCAATTAGGGTATCGCTAACGTGAGATTCAATGGTGTCATCTTCATCAAAAACCGACGCAATTCCACCTTGTGCATACAAGGTTGAGCCTTCGGCTAAAGGACCTTTAGAAAGTAAAATAACTGACGATTTTTCTGCTAAATGCAATGCTAAAGTAAGCCCTGCAGCACCGCTACCTATAACCAAAATGTCAGATTGGTATTCAACTGCTTGTGTCATCGGGTATCATGGGTCGAGAAATGGTTCAGTAATGGTAAATCAAAACACCATACTTGGGTACATTAAGCCGATATTTTGTGCATGCTAGACGCGTTTATTTAGTATTTATGTGGCATAGAGCCAGCAAAATGAATTTTTTTTATATTTTATCGAACTTTTATCAAAATGCTCTGTCTACTTATATGAACAGGATTCGAGCGACTGAATATCAGTTATACAGATTTAGGAGTAGTCGGCTCGGATGAGTGGACAATATAGTGATCAACAATTAGTTGAGCGTGTACAGCAAGGCGATAAAAACGCTTTTAACCTGTTGGTAATGAAATACCAGAACAAAGTGATGAGCCTGATCGGACGATATGTTCGAAATCAAGCGGATGTGCAGGATGTAACACAAGAGGCTTTTATTAAAGCTTATCGTGCACTTGCAAATTTTCGTGGTGATAGTGCTTTTTATACTTGGTTGTACCGAATTGCAGTTAATACGGCAAAAAATCATCTCACATCACAAGGTCGTAAAGCCCCTGGAAGTGATGTTGATATTGAAGAAGCTGAATACTATGAAGGCAGTGATGCTTTAAAAGAATTTGCTTCGCCAGAGCGGTTATTAATGAAAGATCAAATGAGTAAAGTGATCTTTGATACCCTCGACACATTGCCTGAAGAATTAAAGATGGCGATATCGTTACGTGAACTTGATGGTATGAGTTACGAAGATATAGCTAATATCATGGATTGCCCGGTCGGCACAGTAAGATCGCGAATATTTCGCGCCCGTGAAGCAATCGATAAACAGCTCCAGCCTCTACTGGAAAAGTAACAACCTCTATTTATTAAGATAGGTGACAAATGGTTAAATCAAGTCAAGAATGGGTATCTGCAGCGGTAGACGGTGAAGTTGATGATAAAACATTGGCCCAACTAGCATCTGATGTTGAATCTCATCAAGAATGGCAACGTTATCACATGATTGGTGATACGATGCGCGGTGAATTACCTGCGGCCATTGACTTAGATATTACAGCAAGCATTGCAGCGGCTATCGCACTAGAGCCTACAATAATGGCGCCTAAGGCGAGTCAGTCTGAACAAGGTGCAGTGGTAACGGCAAATAAACCTTCAAACGTGGTTTCGTTATTCAAACAGTTTGGCCAGTATGCAATAGCAGCCAGTGTAGCGCTTGTGGCAATTGTTGGTGTGCAATCTTATAACCAAGATCCAGAATCACCGCTACCTGTATTTAATACTCGTCCTTTAGTGGGAACCATGTCACCGGTAAGTTTGCAAACCGGTCCAGTGGCTAACCAACAAGGTTACAGTAATGAGCAAGTGCTTGAGCAGCGTCGAAGAGTTAACGCCTACATTCAAGATCACATGCTACAACAACGTTTAAATCCGAGTGTTGAAGCGCAAAAAGCTAACACTGCTGATGTAAACCAATAACTTTTATTCTTCCTACAGCAATGGTTTAATTGGCCATTGCTGTTTTACCTTTTAGGAGTTAGCTTGCGCATTATCCTGCTAGCACTGTTAATACTTTCTCCCCTTAGCCATGCTGAAGAGTTGTCTGCTAAAGAATGGCTGACTAATATGAGTCAAGCTCTTAGCGAGAAACAATTCAAAGCCTCTATCATTCAAGTTCAAGCCGATCACGTACGTCCTTTAGTTTTTGTTCAAGGTCTTGTCGGTGAACAGCATATTTCTTACGTAGAGTATCTAAATGGCCCGCCCAAAAATGCCGTTAAAGTCGGCAACAAAGTGACCTTTTTAGAACATGACCAACCGCCCTATAGCGTTACTTCTAACCTTATACAGGGAGTCTGGCCTGCTGCACTTTCTGGTAATATCACAAAGTTAGAACAGGGATATCAGTTTGTTTTGGGAGGTCGAAGCCGCATAGCAGGTCGAGCAGGACAAATGATCCGATTTATTTCTAAGGATGAACATCGTTATGACGCACAGATTTGGGTTGATATGGAAACATATTTACCGTTGCGATATGACACATTAAATCTAGATAAACAATTGCTTGAACAGACTATGGTTATTGAGCTTGTTGAATTTATTGAGTCTCCAAGCATTCTCGTCGAGGCCAGTAAACATGAATGGCCAGAAGTGATTAACCAAGGCGATCGTAAAGATGCGCAGGATTGGCAGTTTACCTGGTTACCCGAAGGCTTCAATATGGTGGTAAGTGATAATCACCGCCTTATCGGTATTCATGAGCCTGTAGAATATATTTCACTTTCTGATGGCTTGGCTAATATCTCAGTTTATGTTGCACGTGCGACAGAAGGGCCAATGCCAGATGAACTCGTCACCCGCAATGGGTTATCTATGGTGGTTGAAAAAGTGGGCAATGCTGAAGTAGTCGCAATCGGAAAAGTGCCCAGTGCAACTTTAGAGCGCATTGCCAGAAGTTTAGCGCTAAAATAAGCGATTAAACCTTATTAAATAGATATTAATGACTATGTCAGACGCTTCTAAGTTTCAATCTAAAACACCTCAAAATGGCCAGCTAGAGTCTAGTGGCTTAATGGAGGAACTCGCACGTGTGGTTGAATATCAACCTGGTTGGGTTATGGTTGAGGTTGAATTAAAAAGCGCATGTAATCATTGTAGTAGCAGTGAAAACTGTGGCACATCTGCGGTAGCTAAAGCCTTTTCTGTTAAAACTCAACGTTTTGCTATTGCCAGTGATAAGTCCTATCAACAAGGCGATATGCTCAAACTTGGCTTACCAGAAAGTGTAATTATTAAAGCGGCAGCACTAGTGTATCTTCTCCCTTTGTTGGGACTATTTACCTTTGCCACTTTTGGTCATCTATTAGGACTAGGTCTGGCACTTGATACCAATATCAGTGCCATGTTGATGGCATTAATTGGTAGCGCATTAAGTTGGCGAGTCGGTAAATATTTTGCCCATAGAATTGAAACCGATGCTCAACCTGTGATTATCAGTAATTTAGGCCAGCAAGTGGGTTTATTCCGTCAAGTTTGATGGTTTATGCTTGCAGCGTCATATCAATTAGCGCTATTTCTACCTTCATTTAAACATCAATGATTAATCTGATTGGTATTACTACCCTAATCAGGTACAATTTGACACCATATTTTTCACCTTTTTTAGTAGTAGTCATTGCCTCATAATGAAACACATTAGAAACTTTTCAATTATTGCCCATATCGACCATGGCAAATCCACCTTATCTGATCGTCTTATCCAGGTTTGTGGCGGCTTAAGTGACCGCGAAATGGCTGCTCAGGTTCTTGATTCAATGGACATTGAACGTGAGCGTGGCATTACCATTAAAGCCCAAAGCGTTACCTTGGACTATACAGCCAAAGACGGTAATACTTATCAGTTAAACTTTATTGATACCCCTGGTCACGTTGACTTTTCATACGAAGTATCTCGATCGCTTGCCGCTTGTGAAGGTGCGCTATTAGTGGTTGATGCCGGCCAAGGTGTTGAAGCGCAAACATTAGCAAACTGTTACACCGCCTTAGAGATGAATCTAGACGTTGTACCTGTATTGAACAAAATTGATTTACCACAAGCTGAGCCAGATAGAGTGGCGGCAGAAATCGAAGATATCGTTGGTATTGATGCCATGGATGCTGTGCGCTGTTCAGCAAAAACCGGTGTAGGTATTCAAGATGTACTTGAAGAGATTATTGCCAAAATTCCACCACCGCAAGGTAATATCGATGGACCTTTACAGGCTCTTATTATTGATTCTTGGTTCGATGCTTACTTAGGTGTTGTGTCATTAGTACGCATTAAACACGGTGTATTAAAGAAAGGCGATAAGTTTAAGGTTATGTCTACAGGCATAAATTACAACGCCGATCGCGTGGGTATTTTTACGCCGAAAGAGAAAGATACTGCAGAATTGAAAGCTGGTGAAGTAGGCTATGTTATCTCTGGTATTAAAGAGATTCATGGCGCACCGGTAGGGGATACGCTAACACATGCTAAGCATGGCGCTGAATTGCCATTACCTGGATTCAAGAAAGTAAAACCACAGGTTTATGCCGGTGTTTTCCCTATTTCGACAGATGAATATGAAAACTTCCGTGAAGCATTAAATAAGCTATCGTTAAACGATGCATCACTGTTTTTTGAACCAGAAACCTCTGGTGCACTTGGGTTTGGTTTCCGTATTGGTTATCTTGGTTTGTTGCACATGGAGATTGTTCAAGAGCGTTTAGAACGTGAATACAATCTTGACTTGATCACCACAGCGCCAACCGTAGTGTATGAAGTTGAAATGACCAGCGGTGAAGTTATCTATGTAGATAATCCATCGGATCTGCCACCACTTAATAATGTGACCGAAATCCGTGAACCGATTGTTGAAGCTAATATTTTAGTGCCAAAAGAATACTTAGGTAACGTTATTACCTTATGTATTGATAAGCGCGGTATGCAAACCAATATGGTCTATCACGGTAATCAAGTTGCTGTGACTTATCATTTGCCAATGGCAGAAGTGGTAATGGATTTCTTTGACCGCTTGAAGTCTACTAGCCGTGGTTATGCATCACTTGAATATAACTTTATTCGTTTTGACCCTGCTGACATGGTCCGTCTTGATATTTTAATCAATGGCGATCGTGTTGATGCATTAGCGATGATTATTCACCGCACAAACATTCGTCATCGTGGCCTTGCATTGGTTGAAAAGATGAAAGAGCTTATTCCAAGACAGATGTTTGATATTGCCATTCAAGCCGCTATAGGTAGCCAAATTGTTGCGCGTTCAACCATTAAAGCCTTACGTAAAGACGTTACCGCTAAGTGTTACGGTGGTGACGTATCGCGTAAGAAGAAGCTACTAAACAAGCAGAAAGAAGGTAAAAAACGTATGAAGCAAGTGGGTAATGTTGAGGTGCCACAAGAGGCATTTTTAGCAGTATTGAAGTTAAATGATTAATCATAATTAACCCAAAAGCTTCAAAGATAACGCCGCATTAAGCGGCGTTATCGTTATAATAAATCTAATTTATCTGCAAAATGATTTCAGTATTTAGCCGTTAATAATGGCTTACACTGTTTGTGTTGATAATGACGTTCAAAGTGTAAGACTTATTTTAGGAGTTCTACCAATAATGGCAGCTTATTTTTCTACCATTCTCGTGCTAGTCACCCTTATCAGTGGTCTGATTTGGCTGATTGATGTGCTATTTTTTGCGCCTAAACGCAAAGAAAAGCTCGCCTTAGCCCAGTCTGGTTCACAACAGCTTAGTGAAGAAGCAATTGATAAAATTATTCGTGAGCCTGTGGTGGTTGAAACAGCGCATTCAATTTTTCCTGTTATTGCGTTTGTGATGATCCTGCGCTCATTTATCTACGAACCCTTTCAAATCCCATCGGGCTCTATGATGCCAACATTGCTGGTGGGGGATTTTATTTTAGTTGAAAAGTTCAGCTATGGATTACGCGACCCTGTATGGCGCACTAAGCTGATTGAAACTGGTGAGCCTGAGCGTGGTGATGTATTTGTGTTCAAATATCCTGAAAACCCAAAAATTGACTATATTAAACGTGTGGTGGGCTTACCTGGCGATAAAGTGACTTACACTAATAAGCAATTAACTATTCAGCCCAAATGTAGCAGCGATAACGTTTGTCCTGATCCTGTCAGTATTGCACATGTGGAAGTTAATCGTGGCGAGTTTACCCATGAAGGTGTTCCATTAATCCGTTACAAAGAAACGACAGATGGGCTTGAACACGACATTTTAGTTAATCCTTCTCGTCCTGATTTCAGACAACATTTTTATCAGCAGTCAGGTACTCAAATAGGTGAGTTTATTGTGCCAGAAGGGCAATATTTTGCTATGGGTGATAACCGTGATAACAGTACCGACAGTCGCTTTTGGGGTTTTGTCCCTGAAGAAAATCTAGTCGGTAAAGCCGTGGCAATTTGGATCAGTTTTGAATTTGACCGTGACGCTAGTGGATTGTTACCAACATGGGTACCCAGTGGTGTCCGTTTTGAGCGCACAGGCGGAATAAAGTAATGGAACCGATTAAAAACCTGCCTAGATTGTGCCGTACTATAGGTTATGAATTTAACGATATTAACTTATTAACTCAAGCGTTAACCCATCGCAGCGCAGCGAATAAGCATAATGAACGCTTAGAGTTTTTAGGTGATTCGATTTTATCGATTATTATATCTGATGCCTTATATCACCAGTTTCCAAAAGCGACTGAAGGCGATTTAAGTCGCATGCGCGCCACCCTGGTAAAAGGTGATACTTTAACCATTATTGCGCAAGAATTTAAGCTCGGTGATTATTTGTTTCTAGGGCCTGGGGAACTTAAAAGTGGCGGTTTTCGTCGAGAGTCTATTCTGGCTGATGCCGTTGAAGCCATTATTGGTGCGGTGTATCTTGATGCAAACATAGATGCATGCCGCAGTTTATTACTGAACTGGTATAAACAGCGCTTAGTCAATATTAAGCCAGGTATCAATCAAAAAGATCCTAAAACGATTTTACAAGAACATCTTCAAGGTTTTAAAAAGCCTTTACCTGACTACCAAGTTGTCAAAGTAGAAGGTGAAGCCCACGATCAAACCTTTACGGTTGAATGTCGTATTACAGACTTAGCTAATGTCGTTACTGGCGTGGCAAGTTCAAGAAGAAAAGCTGAACAGCTAGCGGCTGCTCAGGTGTTGGAGTTACTGAATAAATGACCAAAAAAACCGACTTGCCAAGTCAACAAGCTGAGGTTGCACCAGAGCCAAGCTTAAATGAATTATTGTCAAGGATGAACCTTGCAGCACCACAAGCCACTGCTCAATATGATGTGACTTACTGCGGCATGGTTGCCATTGTTGGTCGCCCTAATGTGGGCAAGTCGACTCTGTTGAACAAATTGCTAGGCCAAAAGGTCAGCATTACGTCTAAAAAACCCCAAACGACCCGTCATCGTATTATGGGGATCCACAGCGATGGCCCAAAACAAATAGTCTTTATCGATACGCCAGGTCTGCATATTGAAGAAAAGCGTGCTATTAATCGTTTAATGAACCGTGCCGCAGCAAGTTCATTAGCGGATGTATGCATGGTTATATTCGTTGTTGATGCCATGATATGGACTGCTGATGATGAAATGGTGCTGCAAAAAATTAAGCATCACAATGATGGTCGTAAAATTGTTCTGGCTATCAATAAAGTGGATAACATTAAAGATAAGGAATCGTTATTTCCTTATTTAGAAGAGTTAGGTAAGAAGTTTGATTTTGATGATATATTGCCAATCTCTGCCAATAAAGGCACCAATGTTCAACGTATATTGGAACTGGCACAGGTTTCATTACCTACAGCGCCATTTTACTTCCCTGAAGATTATGTGACAGATCGATCACAGCGTTTCATGGCATCTGAAATTGTACGTGAAAAGCTAATGCGCTTTTTAGGTGATGAATTGCCATATGATTGTACCGTCGAAATTGAGCAATTTAAGATGATGGAAAACGGTGTTTACCAGATTAATGCGCTTATTTTAGTTGAACGTGATGGTCAAAAACGCATGGTGATTGGTAATAAAGGTGAACGAATTCGCACCATTGCCACCCAGGCACGTTTAGACATGGAAACCTTGTTTGATAATAAAGTGTTTCTTGAAGTTTGGGTCAAAGTTAAATCTGGCTGGGCTGACGATGAACGCGCACTGCGTAGTTTAGGTTATGGCGACGATTAAACCGTTTGTTTTTGTCACTCTAAACATACGAACATGGCCACGATGAAACGTGGCTATGTGCTACATCACAGGGCTTATCGCGAGTCCAGTGTTATTGTTAACTTACTGATTGACGGTGTCGGACGTGTTGATGCCATTGCCCGTACTGGCAGTGGTAAACGTTCAATTAAATCAATACTGCAACCGTTTCAGCCACTTATTATTCAATTTAGTGCCCAATCAGAAGCTAAAAATCTTTCTTTAAAAACCGTGACTCACATTGAAGCCGCCGCACCTGCTATTCCGCTCAGTGGTAATAGTCTATATTCAGGCTTTTATTTGAATGAATTATTGGTGCGTCTGTTAACCGTTGAGCATCAGGCCGAACCCTTATTTATAGCTTATCATCGCAGTTTAATATCCCTAGCCGAGTCATTTTGCTCCAGCCATTTACGTTTTTTTGAAAAAGCACTATTGCTTGAGCTCGGTGCATTACCTTCGCTGCAATATGATGTTGACGGTAATACAATTGAAGCGACTAGTGCGTATCGATTAGAAACTGATTGTGGTTTTATTCCAGTGCTACAACATAGTGCAGGTACATTTAATCACAGTCGAAGTGTAGTGCCGGGTGCTATGTTAATTGAGCTGCAAAATGAGCAGTTATCAGCAGAGCACCTCAATAGTGCCAAAGGTTTGATGCGTTTTTTACTCACGCCACTATTAGGCAATAAACCATTGTTGAGTCGTCAATTATTCGTTAAGCCCTAGCGAGTACAATAATGCGGATAATAATCTCGAATTAACTCACCATTATCAGTACAATAGCCAGACAATAATTTTATTATCATCATGATAAGGAACCTACCGTGAGCGCCATTTTTTTAGGTATTAATATCGATCATATCGCCACCCTACGTCAGGCTCGTGGCACCCATTATCCTGATCCTGTTCATGCTGCTGCAGTTGCTGAGCATGCCGGTGCCGATGGTATAACGATTCATTTACGTGAAGACCGTCGCCACATTCAAGACCGTGATGTTTACTTATTAGCAAAGACCCTTAAAACACGGATGAACTTTGAATTTGCGGTCACGGAAGAGATGATTGCTATCGCCTGTGAAGTCAAGCCTGCTTACGCTTGTTTAGTGCCAGAAAAGCGTGAAGAGTTAACCACTGAAGGCGGTTTAGATGTGGCTGGCCAGTTAGATAAAATTACTGCAGCGGTGACTCGTTTAGCTGCAGAAGGCATTAAAGTGTCATTATTCATCGATGCCGATAAAGCTCAAATAGATGCAGCTGTCGCATCTGGTGCACCTTATATTGAAATTCACACAGGTTGTTATGCAGACGCACATACTGATGCAGCACAAGCTCAAGAGTTAAAACGCATTGCAGAAATGGCTACCTATGCGCACAGTAAAGGCTTAGTCGTTAATGCAGGTCATGGTTTGCACTATCATAATGTTAAACCTATAGCTGCAATCCCAGAGTTATATGAGTTAAATATTGGCCATGCTGTTATTGCGCGTGCGGCCATTGATGGTTTAGATAAAGCGGTACGTGATATGAAGCAATTAATGCTTGAAGGTCGTAGAGGCGAGTAATGGCGATTGTCGGCATAGGTACTGATATTGTTGAAATTGCGCGCATACGTGATCAACGTGATCGACTTGGTGACAAATTGGCCAAGCGTGTGCTGACAGATGCAGAATTTGCACTTTATGCCGCATCAAAAATACCAGAGCGATTTCTGGCAAAACGTTTTGCCGCAAAAGAAGCCGCCGCTAAAGCATTAGGAACAGGCATTGGGCGTGGGGTGTCATTTCAACATATTCACATTGCTAATGATGCCAATGGTGCGCCCATCGTCACTTTTACCCTGGGAGCAAAAGCACGACTTGAGCAATTAAAGGGGCGTCATGGCTTTATTACTATTGCTGATGAACAACATTATGCGGTGGCAACTGTGGTGTTAGAGAGTTGATTGGGTATCCATTTTAGATTTATCTTACCCTTCATATTATTAAGGCGCATTGGCGCCTTTTTTAATGGCTTTGCAAATTAGATTTCATACGTTAAATTAATAAGATAATAACTCAAAATAGAGACTCAAAATGAAATCAGCAGTAGAACAACTTTCCACCTATAAAAGTGTTCATTTGAACCCGAAAAATATTAAAACCCATTTTTTTGGAGTGCCAATGATCATTTGGTCAGCATTTTTAATGTTTGGAACATTACGCTTTCAATACGGTGACTTCGAATTCAGTGCGGCAATGATAGTGATGTTGATTGTGCTTGGTTATTACTTCAAGCTGCATGTTAGGCTTGCTATAGGGCTAACGTTATTTATCGTCCCTGTGTTAATTACCTCTGAAATGGCAGTACATACCGCCCATCCTTTTGTATTAGCCATATCCATATTTGTGATTGGTTGGGTGATTCAATTTATTGGTCATAAATATGAAAAAGCTAAACCTGCTTTTATGGATGATTTAAATCAGTTACTTATTGGGCCATTTTTTTTAATGGCTGAACTGTATTTTATGTTTGGCTGGGAAAAACAATTAGATGCAGAAATAACACCTATTGCCAGAGATAAACGTCGAGCAATTGAAGCCGCTAAGCGGGCTGTTTAGGCTTAACGCTAAACATAAACCTCAAGTTAGCTGATTATAAAATAAAAAAGCCGTCTGATGACGGCTTTTTTATTAGTTGAGTCTGAGTAATCACTTAAGACAGAATGATATGTCCCATTAACGCAATAATAGGTAAGGTCACAACTGTACGTAAAATGAAGATGACGAACAGTTCTAAAAAGTTAACTGGAATTTTACTGCCAATAAGCAGAGCACCGACTTCGCTCATATAAATTAATTGGGTCACCGATAAAGCAGCAATCACAAAACGCGTCAGGTCCGACTCAATTGAGCTGGCTAAAATTGAAGGAATAAACATATCAGCAAAACCGACAACAATCGTTTTAGAGGCCAGGGCAGCATCGGGGATTTGTAATAGTTCCAATAAAGGGATGAAAGGCATGCCTAAATAATCAAATATGGGAGTGTACTCTGCCAGTATTAACGCCATTGTGCCAATGGCCATCACCACAGGTATTATGCCAAAAATCATATCGACGACATTTTTAATCCCATCTAATATCACTTGTTTAACACTAGTGACTTGTGATGCGCGTTCTAATGCTTGATGGTAACCCCAAGAAAATACTCCATGACCTTTTGGGATCATCTCATCATCTGGGTGGCGGGGAGTGTCATCGATATAGTTATCTTTCTTCCAAGAAAGCGGGGGCAACTTAGGCACTATGATTGCAGCGACTATGCCAGCTAAACAGACAGTCAGGTAAAATGGTACAAATAAGTGCTCTAATTTAACCTGTGAAATTACCACTAAGCTAAATGTAATTGATACTGCAGAAAACGTGGTACCAATAACCGCTGCTTCTCGTTGCGTATAAAAGCGTGTTTCATACTGCTTAGACGTCATTAAAATCCCGACACTACCGTCACCTAACCAAGAGGCGATACAATCAACGGCACTGCGTCCGGGTAAGTTAAATATTGGCCGCATAACTTTTGTTAGCATAGTGCCAAAAAATTCAAGCAATCCAAAATTCAGTAGTAGGGGTAATAGCATACCTGCAAATACAAATACTGAAAAAAGCACAGGCAGTAAGTCGTTATACACTAGACTACCAGTATTACCTGAAATAATAGCTTCAGGGCCAACTTCAAAGCACGTTAAGCCAATAAATACGGCACCTAGTACTCGCATTAGTAACCAAAACAGTGACACATTAAGCAAGGCATGTAAAAAATGACTTTGTCTGACAAACTTAGGTTTGATTAATCTGGCCAGAACAGAAATAAAGGCCATAAAAATTACAATACCAGTGACAATCAGTTGAATCGTATTTCCCATTGCGGACTGTAACGCTTTAGAAACGATAGCAATAGGTATGGTTAAGCCGTTGTCTGTGCTAATAGGGGCAATAAAAAGTAACAAACCGATCAGAGACGGTATGATAAAAGTTAATATTGTCTTGAGATTATGTATTGGTTTCTGTTGGTTCACGTCTAATACCTTAAATCTACCTACTTGAGGCAGTCAATAAATTACCAAGTCCTGCCAATAAGAGTATGGCTAAAAGTATTTATGATAGTTATTTTTGCCGCAAGGTTACCGTCTATTCAAGTTTAAGTAAAATGATTCAATTAAACGAATAGTTAGCACTTATTTTTGATTATTTATATTGTATCTTAAAAAAGCTTTTATGTACTTAAAATAAATGTAATCAGAAGGTTACACTTGTTAATGAGGTCTGGTGTTTTTTTACTTTTATTCTGTTTTAGGTATCAGAGTTGTCTTAAATTGACTCTGTAGGTACATATTCACACATCTGTAACGCCAATATGCCAATAAAAATACTACTAAATTATAGAGTTTTTATCTAAAAGCGCGATAATTAAACAATAGTTTTGCTGTTTAGCACTCAGTTTTATAATTCAATGTCATTTAAACTGCATGTGCATGCGTTTAACAGTAAATGGTGTTATGACAAATCAACACAAAATTGTCCAGTTGGCTGTACGTTTTAATTTATTAGGATGTTTTGGGCTACTGTTAGGCTTGGTGATCGCCAGCACCTTAGAGATCTCGCGCGATAGATTTGCAGGTTTCTTGCTACTGCAAAGCAGTGTGAGTGAACTGGGGCATTATGGTCATTCTGAATTTGCACTGCTTTTGAATGGGGGAATATTTTTTGGTAGCCTGAGTATCGCATTAGCCTGCTTGTTTGCTTTGCAAGTGACCAAAGGTTGGCTGAAATATCCTTTTTGGTTGAGTTTCGCTGCTAGTTTTCTTGCTTTGGCAATCACAGGCCTATTTCCATTAAATGTTTATCATTTACATATTCATGGCCTAAGCTACTTAATGATATTTTCAACTGTCGCTAGTGCGACTTTTATCCTTTATGCGATTGATATGGGCTGGCAGCGAGTTAAGATTGCATCTCTGCTTGCTTCTATTTGCTTACTACTTAATTTCAGTGCGTTTATTCTCCCCTATGCAAATGTTATTTCGACTCCAACTCAGGTGACGACTTTCGTGGATATTATCGCAGCATCTGCAACGTTATCTCCCACCCCCGAGCTTTGGTGGCAGGCATTCATTCAATGGTGCAGTGATATTACATTGGTTTGTTGGGTGTTATCACTGCTGCCTTGGTTAAATAAATCTGTTAAAACATAGTGGCTTTTAAAGGTTATAGTGCATTAGTACTTTGATTTATTTGCATCCCCGCTTCACCAAACCAGTATCCATTACACTCTATCGCTGAATGTGATGGTGTTATCGCTATCAATTCACTGTGCTGGCTGGATGCTATTTGATTAATTAATCCTATGTCCTCCAGTCCAGTTGGTGATAATCGCCAATAATCGACGCCGATTTTAGACATTGAAGGGATCTGATTAATGAGATTAACCTTTGCTGCCGATTGAGTTTGGATACCGTTTAATCTCAGTAGAGGTTGTGACTCTTGGGTTTGGGTCAATAGCCCTTTGGGATATTGCAGACAAACAATCTGGCAATCGAGTTTAGGTTTTTGATGATGCTTGGCAGTAAAGCAACGGGCAGAGTGTGCTAATGGCATGTAGCCATAACCTAAAACTTCAGTTTCGAATGGTGTTGTATTTTGTGCTAATACTTGCTCGAGCCATTTTCGGGACAGCTCGTAGGGCATCACAAATCTTGTCATGCCTAATTTTTGCATGATATCAAGACAACCTCGATTATAGAGGTTCAATGATGGGCCGCAGATAAAAGGTATATTCGCTTCTGAAGCAAGGTTAACAGCCGCCATGTCATTGGCTTCAATAACAAACTCACCATTATCTATAATGCGTTTAAGCTCATTAATTTCTGAGTGCGACTCAATTAAGGTCATGGTGGTTAAAATCACTTTTTTTCCTTTAGCCGCCAGCATATGAGCCAATTCAAGGTAATCTTTATATTTCATTTCACGACGGCGACTGCAAATGACCTCGCCTAAATAAACGGTATCTATGTTGGTGTCAGCAATCGCTTGGTAATACTCAAATATGCTGGTTTTATTCCAGCAATATGTCAGGGGCCCGAGAGAAAGTTTCATGTCATTAGTCCCTATTGCCATTGGCGTTCATATGCACCCAAAGTGGTGACTTGGCCTTCTGACACTTTATCGAGTGCTGAATGCCATTGATGTTGATTTTTAAGTTTTTCGTTAAAGAGTTCTGGTGATTGAAAGTAGGCATCAATTGCCTGGCGCCACACTTGAGTGACTTGGGTGACATAAGCTGGGCTACGTTGACGCCCTTCAATTTTAAGTGAGCTAATACCTGCTTTGGCAAGCTCAGGAATAAGGCCGATGGTATTTAAGCTAGTCGGTGACTCCAGCATATATTCAGCTGTCATTTCGCTATCTATTTGGTAACGCCCCTTGCACACCACCGGATACCCTAATTGTTCATCTTGACTGGCTTTGTCAATCAGCACCTCATTTAAGCGGGTTAATTTGTCGGTGCCAGAATCTTGCCAGCGAACATGACTAGCTGGTGAGCAAGAACCGCCGGTATTGGGCGACTGGCCTGTCACATAGCTGGATAACTGGCAGCGACCTTCGGCCATAATACAAAGGCTGCCAAAGGCAAATACTTCTAAATCAACCGGGCTGACCTTAGCTAACTCTCTAACTTGCTTCATGGACAGTACTCGAGGTAAAACTGCACGTTCAATGTTGAATTGCTTTTTGTAAAAAGAAAGCGCGGCAACATTGGTCGCGCTGGCTTGCACAGATAAATGCAAGGGTAGACCAGGGTAATGGTGATGGGCATATTCGAGTAATGAAATATCGGCGCAAATTACCGCATCCAGATTTAAATCCGCGGCGAGATCGATGGCTTGTTTCCAACGTCCTTCATGCCCAGGTTTTGCAAAGGTGTTTAGCGTCAGGAAAAGTTTTCTATTTTGTTGTTTAGCCAATTGACTCGCTTGTTTTATTTGCTCCGCTGAAAAATTAAGTCCAGCAAATGATCGAGCATTGGTGTCATCTTTTAATCCAAGGTAAACGGCATCTGCGCCAGCATTAAATGCCGCTTTTAAGGCGGCAAGGTTACCCGCAGGACATAAAAGTTCCATGATCTTTCTCGCAGTTTTGTTGTTATTGTCGATAGGGCGTTGAGTGTAAAAGCGATTGAGTTAACAAGGTTTGATTTGGAACAGGTTTCTAAGCATAAAATCTGGGTAAACTGGTTTGAATTATTACCCATTCCCTGTAGGAGAGCTTCATGTTAAATGGACTACAGCAATCCCTATCTAAAAAAATACTAACTTCAGCACCTGTAATGACGCGTCATTCTTTAGCTATTTTACCCAAGAGCTTCAAGCGGGAGGTGATAACTAAATTGATCAATTTAGCCCTCGAAAAACAACTTTCAGCAGGTGAGATGGATTTTATTGCAGGTAAATGGCTTGGTATAAAAGTGCTTGATATTGGTCTAGATTTTGCGATAAGCATAAGCCAAGTAATCCAGCCTAAGGTGGTCGTGAGAGAATTAAACCAAACAGATGTGACCTTCAGCGGAAATATGCCTGAACTGCTGTTAATTGCCTCAGGTAAAGAAGATCCCGATAGCCTTTTTTTTCAACGTAAACTATTGATTGAAGGGGATACTGAGCTGGGTTTAGAGGCTAAAAATCTGCTTTTGTCTATAGAACTCGATACCTTACCTAAACCCATAGGCGTAGCAATTGGCAAGTTATTATTCAGTTTAGAAACGTTGCAGGCCAAAGCTGCTATAGTGAAAATTGCTTAATTTAAGTCAGGCCCAGAATCTGAATTCGTTTTGATCACAGCTTTTCTGTGTTATTAAATAAGTATAGGCATTTTACTGAAGCCTGTAATAGCTATTTCTGATAAGAACTTAAATTAATGGTGTGTTAGATAGGCAATAGTCACGGTATAAAAATAAGCCAAAGAAGGGCTAACGGACTTTGATTTTCCGACGCAAAACATCAAGGTTTTACTCAAGGGATGTAGATCGTAGACTATTATCAGTGTGCTTGAATGTAAAATATTGCACAGTAAGGCTGTAATGTTAGATAAAATATTGATATTAAAGTGTTGGTGCGTTTTAGATTGGCCACTACAATTCTGTGCCTAAGCTCGATACAGCTTGTTATTACTTAGTATTCACTTTACTCTTTACTAGGTATATAAATTCGTTCAACTAAAGGAAATATAATGAGAAAAATTCTAGTCGTTGCCTCAGTAATATTAACTTATTTAGTGTGTATTACTAGTACTTATGCAGGTGTTATTTCCTCAGAACAGGTTATAGTCCAGCAACAAAGTATTTATAATAAGCAACAAGTTATTGAAATGCTTAACAACGTTGAAGTTCAAGATAAACTGGTGGCTCTTGGTGTTAGTATTGAAGATGCAGAAATCCGTATCGCCAGTATGACGGACCAGGAATTAAATCAATTGAATACCCAAATGAATGATATGCCTGCAGCAGCAGGTGGCATCGTTGGGGTGGTCGTCACTGTATTAGTGGTATTAGTGGTACTCGATTTGGTGGGTGTTACCGACGTATTTTCCTTCATTCGGCCAATAAACTAAATCGATTCTTCAAATATCAGTGCTACTTGTATTTTGAAATATAGCATATTCAAAAAAGCCATTCTGTTGATTGGCTTTTGTTTATTTATGAGTGGCTGTTCATCGGTTACACCTCAAACATCGCAATTGTTAGCAAATCCCCCTAATATCCCTCTTAAATATCAAATAGCCGACGTGCCTTTTTATCCTCAAGAGGATTATTTTTGCGGTCCCACGACGCTATCGGAAGTATTTAATTTTTATGGAGTGACTAAAACGCCACAGCAAATTGCACCAGCACTTTTTATTCCAGATTTAGAGGGCAGTTTACAAATTGAAATGGTTGCTGCAACACGTCAACAGGGGCTGCTTGCTTATGCTGAGTCTGGTAGTCTGACACAACTACTTTCTTTGGTGAGTGAAAATATTCCAGTTATTGTATTACAAAATTTATCCACAGCATGGTATCCCATGTGGCACTACGCAGTGGTTACAGGCTATGACCTAGATAAGCAGCATGTGGTCTTGCATTCAGGTACCAATAAAGACCGAATAGCCGAATTTAAAGTATTTGAACAAACCTGGAAGCGAGGCCAGTATTGGTTGCTGGCGGCAGTGCCAACTGATACCGCAAGTTTACATTTTGATCCGTTCGTTTATGCCAGTGCAGCTCAAGATCTATTTAGTATTGGTAAAAGCACTTACGCGATTGAAGCTTTAGAAAATGCCACCCGACAATGGCCAGATTACTGGCTAAGCTACTTTTTACTCGGAAACTATTATTTAGCCATTGATAACGTCAAGGCTGATTTTTGGTATAAGCAGGGACTCATTTATACTGAGCAACTGGCTGAACAACACTCTGAGCAACAGGCTGCCTATTTAAATAACTATGCCTATAGTTTGTCTTTGTCAGGCTGTAAACCGCGAGCAATGGAAATGATTGAAAAAGCACTTAGACTGCAACCGGCTGATAGCAATATTCAAAGTAGCCAAAAAGAGATCGAAAAAATGCCTGATAATTCTGTTTGTTTCAGTAATTAAGCCAATCTCTACCTTCAGCTATTGAGTATTTAGGCGTTTAGTTGAAGTCTAGTCTATTGACTTAAATAGGCTTTTGTAGCGATTAATTTGCGTGTGGCCCTGTAAGTTCGGCATATTTAATAAGGAGCTCATCTTGAGACTCCTTATAGTCTGGATCAATGGCGATACAATCAATAGGACACACAGAAATACAAGTCGGTTTATCATAATGACCTACGCATTCGGTGCACAGTTCAGGATCGATTTCATAGACTTCTTCGCCCATAGTAATAGCTGAATTTGGGCATTCAGGTTCACACATGTCGCAGTTAATACAGCTATCGTCGATGAGTAGAGCCATAGTTTAACCTTATAATAGTTTAACCTTGTTGATGAGGATTACGAGTATCCTGACCTTGTGGCAAGTTACGCATTAAAATTGCTTTATCAGTACTGACTTCTGGTGGTAGTTTTAGGAATACAAAGTGCCCAGAACCTAACCCAGCTTCAACTTGTTCACCCTTACGGTTAACAAGATGGTTAATGGTTAGGTTCATATTACCCTGTGGTGTCATAATTTCTACACTATCACCAACGGAGAACTTATTTTTAACATCAATTTCGGCCAGGCCATCGGCATTTCGTTTACCGGTAAACTCGCCCACAAATTGTTGAGTGTCACTAACAGAATAACCATGTTCATAATTTTGGTATTCGTCATGCACATGGCGGCGAAGGAAGCCTTCAGTATAGCCTCGATGAGCTAAGCCTTCTAAATTATGCATAAGTGTTCGGTTAAAGTCCTTACCCGCAGCGGCATCTTCAATTGCCTGACGGTATAACTGTGCAGTGCGAGCCACATAATAGAAAGACTTAGTTCGACCTTCAATTTTTAATGAGTTAATGCCCATTTTAGTCAATCGGTCGACATGCTGAATCGCACGCAAGTCTTTTGAATTCATAATATAGGTGCCGTGTTCATCTTCAAAGGCAGGCATGAGTTCACCTGGACGACCGGGCTCTTCGAGTAAGAACATTTTATCGGTAGGTGCACCTGCACCTAAGGTAGGTACTGTAATTTGTGCATCCCTTGGATTATAAATTGAAGGGCTTGATTGCAGTGCTATGATGTCACCATTGTCATCTTGCTTGGCTTCATGGGCATCATACTTCCAGCGGCAACTATTAGTGCAAGTACCTTGATTCGGATCGCGCTTATTAATATAACCAGATAATAAACAGCGACCAGAATAAGCCATACATAATGCACCGTGAACAAACACTTCAAGCTCAATATCAGGGCAACGTTGACGAATTTCTTCTATTTCATCAAGTGACAATTCTCGGGATAAAATGACTCGTTTAATGCCTTGTTGTTGCCAAAATTTAACCGATGCCCAGTTAATCGCATTAGCTTGTACTGAAAGGTGAACCACTTGTTCAGGAAATGCTTCACGTACCATCATGATTAGTCCGGGGTCAGACATGATCAGCGCATCGGGCTTCATCGCAACCACAGGTTCCATATCTTTTAGATAGGTTTTTAATTTGGCATTGTGGGGCGCAATGTTACTCACAACATAAAGTTTTTTACCTAAAGAATGTGCCTCTTGAATACCACAGGCTAGGTTTTCCATCTTAAAGTCATTATTTCTAACCCGTAAACTATAGCGAGGCTGGCCAGCGTATACAGCGTCTGCACCATAAGCAAAGGCATAACGCATATTTTTAAGGGTACCGGCAGGAGACAATAGCTCTGGTTTAAACATAATTACTCTCAATCTAGCTTTAAAAACGCACCAATCGCGGGGGCAGGATCGTACTTAAGATATAACCGTGGAGCAAACATAGCCCTCTGTTATGTGAGGTAACTCTCCTTTTAAGCTTACCAACAGTGATATAGATGTATATTAAACTTGTGCTGAGGTGGTAATATAATTTTGTTAGTAAAGTTTTAACATTGTAATGATTTTGATTAGCTTAACTCGCACATTAGCCTGTATTCGGTATACAATTCTATTCTTAACGATTTTCTTTTTTTGATGGAGACAATATGTCTACTGAACATCAACTACTAGTCAGCTTATTAAAAAAACTAAAAGACGACTCATTAGTACTTCCAACATTGCCTGAAGTGGCCATGAGAGTTCAAGAAGTGGTTTCCCGTGCTGACTCTAGTTTGAAACAAGTGGGTGATATTATTGGCCAAGATGCGGCTATTTCTGCCCGGATCATTAAAGTGGCTAATAGCGCATTATATTCAAGAGGCAACAAAGCCGAGAATATAACTGCAGCGGTAAACCGTATCGGCTTAATTCAAATCAAATCAATTACGACTTCTGTTGCAATGGAGCAGCTATTTATCTCGACTAATGAAATGGTCTGGGAAGTCATGGATGAAGTATGGAAAACATCTATTGAAGTGACAGCAGCGGCTTGTGCAATGTTAGAGATTTATAATAAGCGTAATCCAAGTAAAAAATTAGACCGCGAAACCCTTACCTTAGCGGGATTGGTACATAATATTGGTGCATTACCGATATTGTCTGAAGCAGAACTACACCCAGAGTTATTTGCCAGTATCGATCAGCTACGCGGCTTAGTACGTAAAATGCAAGGACCTATAGGTCGAGCTGTATTGAAAAGTTGGGACTTTGCCCCTGAAGTGACTGAAGTGGTTGAACGATGGGCTGATTTACATTATTTGCCAGAGCGCGTCACCTATTTAGACTTTATTCGCTCAGCCGCTTTTTATACCGGAGAGTTGCGTGCGGGTGAAGAGTTAGAGCAGCGTCTCAGTGTTTTCGCTGATCGAGGATTACCGGTAACGCCAGAGGATTTAGGCAGTGATGTGTTTACTGATCTATATCATTCAATTAAAGAAAGTTATGAATAATTAATACTAACAATTGCGGATGATAATAATTATTTGTGCTGGTATAACGTGAATAAAACAATTTAATGACTCAGACAGTATATCTATTTAGTGTGCTCATGTTTGCTACCTTACTCGCCATTATCCTGGCTGTTGGTGGCATTTATTGTTGGCGTATAAAACGATATTTACGCCATCTGACATACACGTTAGAACGCCAGCTACAAATGATTTCTCCCGTTGATTTTGGCCTTGCTCCCAAAGCGTTCACTCCACTTATTACTGTGTTAACCAATTTACAGAAATCCATTCCTTTTAACGTTGAACGCGACAAGCTCACCGGTTTATCAAATCGAGTCGGTTTTAAGCGCAAAATGCTGAGTCGTATGCCGATAAAACAAGGCATGATTGTGCTAATTGATATTAAACAGTTTCGCTTTGTAAACGACTTATTCGGTTTTGTTTTTGGTGACTCTTTGTTGAAGGCCTTTGCTCATCGTGTTGAGGGTCTACCGGAAAAAGCTCAGTTTATTGCTCGGATGAATGGCAACGAATTTTTGTTATTTTTCCCCAATAGCGTAAGCGATGAATATTTAATTGAAATAAAGCTGCTGTTGCAACAGCCATTCGAAATAGAAAAACAACCGATCAGTGTTACAGTTCAGTTAGGGGTACTAGCTGTAGCGGAACATCATGGCGATGTGAGCATTATGCTGCGTCGATTAGATTTAGCGTTAAAAAAATCTAAGCTGCACCGTAATCATATCGCTTACTACGATAAAGATGACGATAAGAAACAGTATCGTGAGTTATTGATTATAAATAGTTTGCCCAAAAATTTACGGCAAAATAAACTGTTTATGGTTTATCAGCCGAAGTTAGATATTAAGGCCGGTAAGTGTGTTGAAGTTGAGGCTCTTATTCGTTGGCATCATGAAGGTTTGGGCGATGTTTCACCCAATGAGTTTATTCCTTTAGCTGAGAAAACCGGTATGATCGGAATGATCAGCGATTGGGTATTAGAGCAAGTGGTATCTCAGCAGGCTAAGTGGCGAGAGCAGGGGATTAATGTCAAAGTGGCGATTAATTTATCCAGTGCAGATTTACACAATGAGCACTTGGTTAATAATATTACCTCCACACTGCAACGTTATTTAGTTCCGGCTGAATGCTTGATGATTGAAATAACCGAAAGCACCTTGATGGAATCTGTTGAGCACGTAATCAGTACGGTAGAGGCTTTACAGGCAATAGGCATGAAAGTGGCTATTGATGATTTTGGAACAGGTCATTCTTCGCTGGCTTATTTACGCCATTTACCGGTCAATGAAGTCAAAATAGATAAGGCGTTTTTGGAAGGTTTTCAAGATGAAAAACAAGCGCAAAGTATTGTAAAAATGACCATCGCGCTGGCTAAGGAACTGGGATTTGAAGTAACAGTTGAAGGCGTTGAAACGCTCAGTATTTTACAAACGTTAACTGAGTTTGGTGTTGACCGTATTCAAGGAGATTACTTTTCTAAGCCTTGTGATGCCACTGAGTTTGCCTTTGCTTACCCAAAGCTATCCCAATTTCAGGCTTATTTATAATTAGTGATGGTACTTATTGTCACTCGCTAAAGTTATATAGCGTTAATATGACTCATTACCCTGATAACCTTAATAAAACTATTACCGATTAAACAGGCCTTAATAGTATTAAGGCATAGTCTTATTAAGCAAGGCAATTAAGTCAGATGTCATCGGTGCGAGTTGTCGGTTTTTATTCATACAAACCATTTCAATATTAGCGGTCACCGCTGCTTTATTGGCATTAGGGCGCCATATCTCTTGCTTCCATATAGTGCGATATTTACTTTCAAAGCAAAATTGAGTTCTAACATCAATAATATCCGCAAATTCGACCCCGTCATGACAAATCATATCGCTTTTATATACAGCAAAACCCAAACCTTGTTCATTCCAAAGTTGTTGCAATACACTCGCCCCAATAACGTGTTCACGGGCACGTTCAAAGTACTTTAAAAAATTAGGATGATAAACCACGCCTGAAAAATCAGTGTCTTCATAATAAATTTGTACGGCAAAGTGAGCGGTATCACTCCAAATGAGCGAGTTGTGATTAGCAGGTTTGTTCATAATTTTCCTAACTGTTTTATCGTTTGTATAAAACGGTGCATTATTAGCGTGTAAGTCGAAATGAAACGATGGCAGTGTAGAGGATTTTGAACAACTTTTCAGTGAATATATTAAACATAGAATAATGGTATTTTTAGTAACCATTGCCATTATGCAAAAATCAAAGGTATAATTAAATCCATAAGATTTTTCTAATGTAAATTTAATATTGTTGAAATGGATGGTGCTCTATGGCGGACAAAATTATTGAAGTAAACACCACTATGGGTGAAGGTTGGAAAGTGACTGCCCAAATTCGTGAGCACACATTGATCATAGATCAACCCACAGCGGGTAATGAAGGGGCAAACCCATTAGAAACGTTTTTATTTTCACTTGCGGGATGTATTTCTGCCATTGCCAAAATGGTTGCGCGTGATAAAAAAGTCCATATTCGTCAGTTTGATATGCAAGTTAAAGCTGTGGTAAATACTGCAGGATTATCAGGACAGCCAACGGATGACCCAATTGGCTTTAAGCAGATTGATTTAATTGCGACGATTGATGCAGATTTAGATGAACAACAAAAACAGGCATTTCTTGATGAAGTATGTCATCGCTGTCCGGTACACGATAATTTACTCAACCCTACTTTAGTCAGCCATAGTGCTAAATAAAGAGCTTTGAATAACTTGCCGATTATCGCAGCAGTGTAAAATCTATTGGGGTATGCTGCTGACATTGATCTGTGAGCGACTTTGCCGTTAACCGTGGCACACTGATCACATGGGTTAAACAGTCATATTTTCGGTTAATCGCTTTAATCAGTAAGTCAAAATCACCGTCCCCTGACAGTAAAATAACTTCATTAACGTCGGCGGACAGTTCAAGCATATCAATGGTAATCCCTACATCCCAATCACCTTTGGCTGAGCCATCACTGCGTTGTATGTAGGGTTTTGTTTTAACCGTAAAGCCGATGTATTTTAGCGCATCTTGAAACTTGACCTGACCATCATCATTTGGCGCAATTGCATAAGCAATTGCATGGGTAATCTCGCCCCTGTCAGCTAATTGTTTGTATAACTCACGGTAGTTAAAGCTGCGATCAAAAGCTTGTTTACAGGTGTAATAAACATTTTGAACATCAACAAACACAGCAATTTTATACATTAATCAACCTTTTGATACATGAGTTTAATAAAGCATTAATAGTGCATGCTACCATATTAAGCCAAGCACTATTAAACTTAAGCATTATGTAAGCTTTGCCTGACGTTTTTCAATCGTCTCTTCTAATTGTTTGGCCACAACAGTAACTAACTGCCACCAAGACAAGCCATAATCACGATTGGTGCAGCAAGTCGTCAGTGTATTGCCCAGGTAAGGGATATTTTGATACGTGGATAAAATAGCGTAATAAAAAAGCCATGCACTGTGGCATGGCTTGGTTAAGCGTTAAGCTAATATAGAGTAAATTATTTTTCTACCGGTTCATTGGTAAATTCAAAATTTTGCTTTTTATTTGAGGGGGTGACACCCATAAAATACTCATAACCTCGATCAGACAGTGACTTTTTCGCTTCTGGTTCTTTGGTTTCTTTAATGCTTGTTTGATCTGCCATTAAAGTGTATTTAGCTTTTGGTTTTTGCTTGATCTCACCTTTAGGCGATTCAGCGGCAACCCGAGGAGATTCAGTGTTATTAGTTTTTCTTAGGGTTGAACCTGATGAGTCAAAGGTGTAATTAAATACGCCGTTGCCTTCAATATTCTCAACACTTGATTTATCTTTTGATTGGTATGAAGCCAAAATACCATGCTTACCTAATGGAATTTCATGGAAGAGTTCTTTACCAGTACCAATTTTTACACCATTAACAAACCAATCGGCAGGCACATTACTAACCAGAGTGATCATGGCTGAGCTTAAGCCTAATCGTTCATTGAGCAACTGGTCAATTTTGTTGTTATATGATGGTTTAAATTTCATCGCGACTTTATAGTTTAAGTTGCCATTCATGTTCATGTTGGCATCGACTACTTCGTACGACAACAGCACACTTTTATCGTTCAAAAATGGTGACTCATTACGAGTGTTAGTTAGAATAAAGCTTTTAGACTCTTTCAAACATTCAGTAATAGACTGGTACTTAGAACACTCAGTCGAACCGTTAATATTAACCGGTAGGCTGCTGCTTGATTTTGATAAATCGCCAATCAAGCGATTAGTGATATCGGTTTTTAGCTTAAATAACTGTTTACTTTGTTCAGTACGCTTACTATTAATCGCGTTGTATTCTGCCAAAATTTCAGTGTTCTCAGCTTCTAACGCTGCTGACTCTTGAACTGAGCGAGTTTCAAGCTCATCAATCTTATTTACTGTTGATTCAATCTGCTTATAGACTTGAGGTAAATTATCTTTAGCAATAATTTTTTTAGGTAAATCAGTAATTAACATATCATACGATAGTTTTTCACTTTCAATTTTTTCAACTAACTCTTCGATATCGAAGGCTTTCTTATTATGTTGGGTAAATTTGTTATTAACTGAAATTAATAGCGCATCAATATCGAATTGATCTTCAATTTGAGTTAGACGTCTTTCTTCTTCTGGGTTGATGACTTCTAATGCAGCAAAAGAGTTGCTCGCAAATAAGCACAATAACGCAAGGCTAATTGAACCGTATCTCACTGATATCTCCGTTGAATAACTATTAGCTTATACAATCGCTGCAAAATGAAATTGTTAACAAAAATCAGCAACGCACAAAATAATCCATTAATAAGTGATAATACTTAACTTGTTAGGGGTTTACAAACAGATTATGGCAAGGATTGAGTATAAATGACAAAAAATTGACGTAACGCGTTGTGTTTTATCTCACAAATATTAAACAATAATAAAACAGGGGCCGAAGCCCCTTTTGTTAATAACGTTATTTTATTTTGTCATTCGCTTGTATTTTAAGCGATGCGGCTCAACAATATCAGCACCATAAGTGCTTTTCAGCCAAGTGGTGTACTCGGTGAAATTGCCTTCATAGAAGTTCACTTTGCCTTCGTCGCGATAATCTAAGATATGGGTGGCGATACGGTCGAGGAACCAACGATCGTGCGATATCACCATAGCGCACCCTGGGAACTCAAGTAAGGCTTCTTCCAGTGCGCGCAAGGTTTCAACGTCCAAGTCGTTGGTGGGTTCATCGAGTAACAGCACGTTGCCGCCTGCTTGTAATAGCTTGGCTAAGTGGACGCGGTTACGCTCACCACCGGATAAGGTGCCGATGATTTTTTGCTGATCGCCGCCACGGAAGTTAAACCTGCCCACATAGGCACGGCTTGGGATTTCCATGTTGTTGATGCGCATTATGTCTTGGCCGCCAGAGATTTCCTGCCAAACGGTGTTTTTGTCGTTCATTGAGTCGCGGAACTGTTCTACCGAGGCAATTTGTACTGACTCGCCCACTGAGATGCTGCCGCTGTCTGGCTGCTCATCGCCTGAAATCATTCTAAATAAGGTCGATTTACCCGCGCCGTTAGCACCGATAATGCCGACGATGGCGCCTTTTGGTACTGTGAAGGTTAAATCATCAATTAATACCCGATCGCCATAAGATTTGGTTAGGTTAGTGATTTCAATTACCTTGTCACCTAAACGTGGCCCTGGCGGAATGAAGAGCTCATTGGTCTCGTTGCGTTTCTGATAATCGTTGGTGTTCAATTCTTCAAAGCGCGCCATACGGGCCTTGCCTTTAGATTGACGGCCTTTAGCGCCTTGGCGTACCCATTCCAATTCCTTGGCGATGGTCTTTTGACGGGCGCTTTCAGTGGCTGATTCTTGTTTTAGGCGATCATCTTTTTGTTCAAGCCAAGATGAGTAGTTACCTTCCCATGGAATACCTTCGCCGCGATCAAGCTCTAAAATCCAGCCAGCTGCGTTGTCGAGGAAGTATCTATCGTGGGTAATGGCCACCACAGTGCCGGAATATTCCTGCAAGAAATGCTCAAGCCAAGCCACAGATTCGGCGTCCAAGTGGTTGGTTGGTTCGTCGAGCAATAGCATTTCAGGCTTTTCAAGTAATAGGCGACAAAGAGCCACGCGGCGACGTTCACCCCCAGACAGCACGCCGATTTTGGCATCCCACTCAGGAAGACGCAGCGCATCGGCGGCTCTGTCTAGGATATGATCTAAATTGTGAGCATCTTGGGCCTGTATGATGGCTTCAAGCTCGCCTTGCTCTTTGGCTAGGGCGTCAAAGTCTGCATCTGGCTCAGCGTAAAGAGCATAGACTTCATCGAGGCGTTTAATGGCATTCTTAGCTTCGCCGACCGCTTCTTCAATCGCTTCGCGCACGGTTTGCGCTTCATTAAGCCTGGGTTCCTGTGGCAAGTAACCAATTTTAAGGCCAGGCATAGGGCGAGCTTCACCTTCAATTTCAGTATCAAGACCAGCCATAATGCGCAGCAGTGTTGATTTACCTGAACCGTTTAAACCTAATACGCCGATTTTCGCGCCAGGGAAAAAACTTAAAGAGATGTCTTTTAAAATCTGCTTTTTAGGTGGGACAATTTTGCCCACTCTTAGCATGCTATATACAAATTGAGCCATGAGCTTCCAACATTGATTAACACAGGATAGGATGATTCTAATGGAATCTTAATCGAACTTAAATCTGATTTTGATTGTTATAAGTCGATTTTTATATCTTGTGACGCGTTAACTCGGATTTGCTAGAATTTAGTCTAATCAGCAAGCTGAACTTACAGTTATGTTTACCTGCTAAATATAAGCATTTAGAGTCGTAAAAATAGAACAGTGTTTTTGGTGACTGTTTTACGCATTTTGCAGCTTAAAAAAATGTTTAAATTGCCTAGGTGGAAAAAGTTACCGATTGTAAATTAAGGTGATTTTTAATTTCGCATGAGATTTTCTATTGTTGTTTAGTAACTAAATTCATACTGTAAAGGCTGGGATTGTTTGCATTTGCAGAGTAGAATACCGCGCAACCCTACTAATATAAAACCTACCGTTGGAGTTACCATGCTTAAGAAAGCGATGAATATAGCGGATTACGATCCAGAATTATTTAAAGCCATTGAAGATGAAACTTGTCGCCAAGAAGAGCACATCGAGTTAATAGCATCTGAAAACTATACCAGTCCACGTGTTATGGAAGCTCAAGGTTCACAGTTAACCAATAAGTATGCTGAAGGCTATCCAGGTAAGCGTTACTACGGTGGTTGTGAGTATGTTGATGTTGTTGAAACCTTAGCCATTGAACGTGCTAAAGAGTTATTTGGCGCAACATACGCCAACGTACAACCGCATTCAGGATCACAAGCAAACAGTGCAGTATTTATGGCGTTGTTGAAGCCTGGCGACACTGTACTTGGTATGAATTTAGCTCACGGCGGTCATTTAACCCACGGTTCACCAGTTAACTTTTCCGGTAAATTATATAACATCATTCCTTATGGTATTGATGAGTCGGGCAAAATCGATTATGACGAAATGGAACGTTTAGCGGTAGAGCATAAACCCAAGATGATGATTGGTGGCTTCTCTGCTTATTCTGGTATTGTTGACTGGGCCAGAATGCGTGAAATAGCGGATAAAATTGGCGCATACTTTTTTGTGGATATGGCGCACGTTGCGGGCCTTATTGCTGCAGGTGTTTATCCAACTCCAGTACCTCATGCACATGTTGTTACTTCTACAACGCATAAAACATTAGCTGGCCCACGTGGCGGTATCATTATTTCTGCAGCTAATGATGAAGACTTATACAAAAAATTAAACTCTGCAGTGTTTCCTGGTGGCCAAGGCGGCCCATTAATGCATGTTATTGCAGGTAAAGCGGTTGCGTTTAAAGAAGCACTAGAGCCTGAGTTCAAAGTTTACCAACAACAAGTTGTTAAAAACGCTAAAGCAATGGTTGAAGTATTTTTAGCGCGCGGATACAAAATTGTGTCTGGCGGTACTGAAAACCACTTAATGCTTGTTGATTTAATCGGTCGCGATTTAACCGGTAAAGAAGCTGATGCAGCGTTAGGTAGTGCCAATATCACGGTTAATAAAAACTCAGTACCTGATGATCCACGTTCACCATTTGTCACTTCAGGTGTTCGTATTGGTACCCCTGCTATTACTCGCCGTGGCTTTAAAGAAGCTGAAGCGAAGCAATTAACGGGTTGGATTTGTGACATTTTAGATGACGCACAAAACCAAGCTGTGATTGATAGCGTAAAAGGTCAAGTGTTGGCCTTATGCGCTAAGTTCCCTGTTTACGGATAATTCCTGCTGCACGGAATATCCTTTCATCACTAATGCTATCCCTAAAGGTTAGCTTAACCTTGATGAGTAAATAGGATAAACTTTAATGGCCACTAATTTTAGTGGCCATTTTATTTTCGGAGGTTCAATGCATTGTCCATTTTGTAGCGCGACTGATACTAAAGTTATCGATTCACGTTTAGTGGCAGATGGCCACCAAGTTCGCCGTCGCCGTGAATGCACTGAATGCCATGAACGTTTTACAACCTTTGAAGGTGCAGAGCTAGTCATGCCTAGGGTGATAAAACGCGATGGCAGCCGCCAACCTTTTGATGAAGAAAAACTTCGCGGTGGTATGTTACGTGCGGTGGAAAAACGTCCAGTATCTATGGATGAAATCGAACAAGCAATTACTAAAATTAAGTCCACATTACGCGCGACAGGTGAGCGTGAAATTGATTCTGAGATGATAGGTAATTTAATGATGGATCAATTAATGAGCCTAGATAAAGTCGCCTATATTCGATTTGCCTCTGTTTATCGTGCTTTTGAAGATGTGTCACAATTTGGCGAAGCGATTGCTAAATTGCAAAAATAAACTTCCCCTAGGACTTGAGTAACTTTTTATGACTAGCTTTAGTGTATTTGATACCCAAATGATGGGTCGTGCGATCCAGCTGGCGCGAAAAGGTCTTTATACTACGCGCCCCAATCCATCTGTTGGCTGCGTACTTGTCCAAGACTCAATTATTATTGGTGAAGGTTATCATCAAGTTGCGGGTCAAGGACATGCTGAGGTCAATGCATTGGCTGATGCCGCTAAACAAGGACATTCTACCGTTGGCGCTACAGCCTATGTGACTTTAGAGCCTTGTAGTCATTATGGACGTACTCCGCCCTGCGCCTTAGGGTTAATTAATGCCCAGGTTGCTAGAGTCGTTATTGCAGTGAAAGACGCTAACCCTCAAGTAGCCGATAACGGTATTGCCATGTTGCAAGATGCAGGTATTCAAGTTGAGGTTGGTTTATTAGCCGCTGAAGCTTTGACGTTAAACCTAGGGTTTATGAAGCGGATGAAAACCGGTTTGCCTTGGGTTACGGTAAAAGTTGCCGCCAGTTTAGATGGCAAAACTGCCTTGTCTAATGGTGTTTCTAAATGGATTACCGGTCCCGCAGCAAGACAAGATGTGCAACGAATGCGTGCCCGCCATTGCGCGTTAATCACGGGCGTTGAAACTATTATTGCAGATGATCCTAGCTTAAATGTGCGTTATGAAGAACTTGGCAGCTTGAAAAGTTCGCTTTCACCCACATCTCTACAGCAGCCATTAAGAGTCGTGTTAGATTCCCAAGCCCGATTAACCGCAGATTTTATGCTTTTCAGTATTGAAACACCGATTCTATTAGTTTCAACCTGTGGCTACTCTGATGCTGTACAAGCACTTTTTCCTAACCATGTTAGTTTGCTGCAGGTAAAAGCAAATAGTGCAGGGCGTGTGTGTCTTAATATCTTGTTGAAATATTTGGGCGAAAGTTGTAACTCAGTGATGGTTGAGGCGGGTGCGACACTTTCTGGCAGTTTTATTGAGCATAATCTGGTCGATGAACTGGTTTTATACCAAGCGCCTAAGTTATTAGGCAGTGAAGGCCGCAACATGCTGACCTTAACTGATTATCAATCAATGGATCAAATACCTAAAATAGTATTAAAAGATCAACGAAATGTCGGCCAAGACACACGATTTGTATTTGGTTTAAGCTAAAATATCTCATCATTAATGTTCAATTCTGTTGGGCAGAAATAGGAAAAGTGACTCTCTATGTTTACAGGCATTATTGAAGCCCTAGGCACCTTGCGCAAAATTGAGCGCAAAGGTAACGATATTCGGTTAACTGTGGCTAGCGGTAAACTCGATTTATCCGATGTAAAATTAGGCGACAGCATTGCCACAAACGGCGTCTGTTTGACCGTAGTACAATGTTTAGCTGATGGCTATGTTGCCGATGTTTCTGCTGAAACGGTTACTTTAACAGGATTTGCACATTACCAGGTTGGCCAGAAAGTTAACTTAGAAAAGGCAGTGACAGCAACAACGCGTTTAGGTGGCCATATGGTCAGCGGCCATGTTGACGGTATCGCTAAAGTTGATGGGCGTCAGTATCGCGGACAAGCGATTGAGTTTTGGTTGTCAGCTCCTGCTGATTTAGCTAAATACATTGCCCACAAAGGTTCAATTACCATAGATGGTGTGAGCTTGACCGTAAATGAGGTTAAAGGTCATCAATTTAGACTTACTATTGTGCCGCACACGGCAAGCGAAACGACCTTAACCGAATTAAAAGCAGGCGCTAACGTAAATATTGAAGTGGACTTAATTGCCCGATATCTTGAACGATTAATGCAGCCGCAGGATGATCAGCAACCTAAATCAGGTGTCACTCTGTCCATGTTAGCCAATGCTGGCTATATGAAATAGTCCGTTGAATTTTATCAGAAAGTGCTTTGAGCTTTATAAGAACCTATTCTACGCTTTATAGAACAGTATTTTGACTCATGTTTTTGCTTTGAATATATTGAGCTGAGCATAAATAATCACCCTAAATAACAAATAAAGGTCCCTACATGGCTTTACACAGTATAGAAGAAATCATCGAAGACATTCGTCTCGGTAAAATGGTTATCTTAATGGATGACGAAGACCGTGAAAATGAAGGCGATCTGATCATGGCAGCCGATTGTGTCACGCCTGAAGCCATCAATTTCATGGCCACTTTCGGCCGTGGCCTAATTTGTCAAACAATGACAAAAGCACGCTGTCAGCAGCTAAATTTGCCTTTAATGGTGACCAACAATAACGCTCAATTCTCAACTAATTTTACCGTATCTATTGAAGCGGCTGAAGGTGTTACCACAGGGATTTCTGCCCACGACAGAGCGGTAACTGTAAAAGCTGCTGTGGCCAAAAACGCCAAAGCATCAGATTTAGTTCAACCAGGGCATATATTTCCTTTGATGGCACAGGATGGTGGCGTATTGATCCGCGCAGGTCATACTGAAGCGGGTTGTGATTTAGCCCGTCTTGCCGGGTTTGAGCCGTCAGGTGTTATTGTTGAAATTTTGAATGAAGACGGCACTATGGCTCGCTGTCCTGATTTAGAAGTATTTAGTGAGAAGCACGGTATTAAAATTGGCACAATTGCCGATTTAATTGAGTATCGTAATAACAAAGAAACCACCGTTGTACGTGAAGCAAAATGTAAATTACCGACTCGTTTTGGCGAGTTCGACATGGTGACATTTAGAGACACTATCGATAACCAACTCCATTATGCTTTGATCAAAGGCAATGTGGGTGATAACACACTCGTACGTGTCCATTTACAAAATACTTTCAATGATTTATTGCATTCAGAACGCGATCAAAAACGCAGCTGGCCGCTTGAAAAAGCGATGGCGCGAATCGCCGAGCAAGGTGGTGTATTAGTGTTACTTGGAAATCAAGAACACACCAGCAGCATGCTTGCTAAAGTGAAGTCATTTGAAGCTGAGGATAATGGTCAAGCAATGGCCCCGGCTCCGTGGCAAGGTACGTCACGTCGTGTTGGAGTCGGGTCACAAATTTTATCAAGCCTTGGTGTCACCAGTATGCGCTTGTTGAGTTCGCCTAAGCAGTATCATTCTTTGTCGGGTTTCGGCTTGGAAGTAACTGAATATATTTCGGAATAAATTGTTAATAAATTCAATTTAAAATTTTCAATAATTGCATTGCGCTCAGAGTGGTCGGCTGTGTTATCATACCGCCTCTTTCGCCCAGGCTGGGTGCTTTAGCTAAATTAGGTAAGATAAAAATGAACATAGTTCAAGGTAATATCGAAGCGAAAAATGCAAAAGTGGCGATCGTAGTATCGCGTTTCAATAGCTTTGTTGTTGAAAGTCTGCTAAGTGGCGCACTAGATACTTTAAAACGTTTTGGCCAGGTTCCAGATGAAAACATTACTGTTGTGCGCGTACCTGGCGCCGTAGAATTACCACTAGCTGCTCGTCGAGTTGCTGCAAGTGGAAAGTTTGATGGCATTATCTCACTTGGTGCTGTGATCCGCGGTGGAACACCTCATTTTGATATGGTTGCCGGTGAATGTAATAAGGGACTTGCTCAAGTAGCATTAGAGTACGACATCCCCGTTTCTTTTGGTGTGTTAACAACTGATACCATTGAGCAAGCCATTGAGCGCTCAGGTACAAAAGCGGGCAATAAAGGCGGCGAAGCTGCATTAAGCTTGCTTGAAATGGTTAACGTGCTTCAAGAGTTAGAAAAACAGTTGGTATAGTAGGAAATTTAATGAAGCCTTCAGAGCGCCGCAAGGCACGCCGTTTAGCCGTTCAAGCTATTTATTCATGGCAGCTAACAGACAACAATGTTGCTGATGTTGAACATGAGTTTTTAACCGAACAAAGTTTAGACGGTGTTGATGTTGCTTATTTTCGTGAGCTTTTAGCGGGCGTTACAGCTAAAGTCGCTCAGATAGATGAATTACTAAAACCACACTTAGACCGTGATTTTAGTGAAGTATCACCGGTTGAAAAAGCCATAGTACGTTTAGCAACATTTGAGCTGACCTTCAAAAAAGATGTCCCTTTTAAGGTTGCCATCAATGAAGGTATCGAACTTGCTAAAGCTTTTGGAGCTGATGATAGTCACAAGTTCGTCAACGGTTTGTTAGATAAAATCGTTAGAAATAAGTAATCCTAGAAACGGTATCTTCGGATACCGTTTTTTTTGTATTAACATGCTTAAAAATAAGGTGGGCGGGTTTTCCGACCAGTGCTAGCGTGAAAGAATTCCAACTTATTGAACAATTTTTTAAAAACCGTGGACAAAAGCGTCGTGATGTCATCTTAGGCATTGGCGATGATTGTGCTTTGGTACAGCCCGCCGAAGGTAAGGTGGTTGCTATTTCATGCGATACCTTAGTTGAAGGGGTGCATTTTTTTGCTGATATGCCAGCACATGCTCTTGGCTATAAATCACTGGCAGTGAATTTGTCTGATTTAGCTGCCATGGGAGCTGAGCCTGCCTGGATGACATTAGCGCTATCTTTACCTGAGGTCGATACCCAATGGCTTGCTGATTTTAGTAATGGATTATTTGAAATCGCAGACTACTATAGTGTTGCTTTAGTGGGGGGCGATACCACTCGAGGACCCCGCTGTATAAATCTGACCATTAATGGGCAAATTCCCAAAGGTAAATCGTTAAAGCGCAGCGGTGCAAAAGTCGGTGACTGGATATATGTGACCGGAACTTTAGGGGATTCAGCCCTTGGACTCGATATGCTGCGGGGAGTGCAAGCGGTTAAGCCAGAGTATAAAGAATATTTACTGAACCGACATTATTATCCCACCCCAAGGGTGCTAGCAGGACAAGCGTTACGTGGTCTTGCATCTAGTGCGATTGATTTATCTGACGGTTTAGTCTCAGATCTGTCCCATATTCTTAAAGCATCTAATGTAGGTGCGACTATTAATGCTAATGCAATTCCATTGTCTAGCTCACTAAAAAACAGCGTGACAGCTGAACAAGCTCTAGCCTATGCTCTAACTGGGGGGAAGATTATGAGCTATTATTCACCGTACCCGAGTCACAGCGTGGCGCAATAGATACCGCCTTAATTCATTCGGGGGTGAAGTTTGTTAACGTTGGTCAGATTTGTTCTGGTGATAAAGTCAAATTCACTTTAGACGGCCAGCCCTTCATGCCAGAGTTTAAAGGTTTCGAGCATTTTTAATGAAGTTATTCTCTCAAGACCCGGCGGTGAAACGTTTACGTCTATCTAATCCTATTCACTTCCTTGCTCTGGGTTTTGGCAGCGGCTTAGCGGCTAAAGCCCCTGGCACCTTCGGCACTATTGCAGCCATACCTTTATATCTATTAATGAGTCACTTAAGTCTGCCAATATATTTAGCTTTGACGCTATTAATCGTGCTGGTGGGTTTTTATATTTGCGATAAGGCAGCAAGTGATATGCAAGTGCATGATCATGGAGCTATTGTGTGGGATGAAGTGGCAGGTTTACTTATCACGTTAATTGCAGCTCCAGCAGGATGGATATGGTTATTAGTCGGTTTTGGTTTTTTCCGGTTCTTTGACATCCTCAAACCCTGGCCAATCAGGTGGTTAGATGCCAAAGTACATGGTGGCTTTGGCATTATGATTGATGATGTTTTAGCAGGTGTTTTTGCATTTATGTGTTTGCAGGCATGTGCTTATTTTTTCGGATAATACAACTTTAACGTTTTTTGCTCTCTTTTCTAAGTTGTATTGATTGTTTTTGTAATTGTGTTATTTTCTCCGATTGCTCAAAGTATTTAACCATATCCGTGTTTAAACAGCTGATCACTTTACCTATTGGATTATATTTCATCGCCCAAATTTTTTCTATCGTTGAGTCATAGTCACAATACGCAAAACTCTGCTCGTTCTGCTCATCCTTTGCTTTTAATTCAGCCATTGAATCTCTCACCATAGCTTTACTTAATTGATTTTTGATGACTTGTTGGTATTGATTCATGACCCTTTCGGCATTCATGTTAAGGCTGTCATTTAACTTGAAAAAAAGGCTAATAAGCCATTGTTGATAATAGTTAATATCAGATAAAGGGTAGGTATTACTCAGCATTTCAATCATCACAGCTTTTACAAATAGATATTCTGCTGCAAATACTCTTTGAATACTTTCCTCTGACAGTTTACTGCTAAGTTTCCACGCTGCAGGGTAAGTGCCATTAAGAGGTGCTTCTGCAGCAAGTATTTTCACTCCCCAGGCTAGGTTTTTTTGCATTTTACTGCCCGCTAAAGAGAAGGTTGCAAGGTCGCTTGATGAATGAAAAATATTGTTCCAAAATCGATAATCAGCATCAATAAAGTCATTAATAAAACTAGGGCTGCCAGTGCGTGAACTCAATAATGCATTTAGCTCAGCAAGCATCTGAATATTAGATAAGTTAGTGAAATTAATTTGTGGTCTATCTGCTGAGTTATCTAGACTTTCATGCCACAAAGGCAACGTAATAATCTGTTGATATTGATTAATTAAATCAACATGACTTGTCAGCATAAACTTAATATCTACTAAGTTACCCGCTATAAAATTATGACAATTTTCAATTAATTCTTTATGGCAGGTTTGTTGATATTGTTGCAGCAATAAGTGCTGCATATCTGACAAAGGAAGGATTAAAGGGGCTTGCTGTGTACCTACTATCTGCTGCGCTAATACAAAAGCGTTCTGACTTTCATTAACCGTTTCAAGTTGAGCCCACTTTTCCAATTGTTGAGTATTCACCGACAAGTAGCGGTCTTCAATATTAATATAAACTAAAACAGCAAAGATAAGAGCCAGCAAAAATATGATTGAAGCTATACTATAGACGGCTATTTTAAGTATTGACTTAAGCATTCTTACCCTTGATTTTATTATACTTTTAATTCAGGCCCTATTTCGTTGATCATTATAGTGAATTTAGGGAAAGCCCATATTAGTGGTATTTAACTCTTTATTGCAACAGTTCTCTGGCATTCGCTAGGGTGTTTTCAGTGATAATATCGCCACCTAATAAACGGGCTAATTCGTTTATGCGCTGCTCTTTATCTAAATTTTGCATTGTCGTTTCAGTTTGCCCACCTTTGTTGAACTTGTTGACAAACATATGTTGATGACCATTACCAGCCACTTGCGGTAAATGGGTAACACAAAAGACTTGTGTTGAATCCCCTAAACTTCTTAACATTCGGCCAACCACTGCTGCAGTAGGTCCTGAAATACCCACATCTACCTCGTCAAATATTAATGTTGGGGTAGAGACTTTTTTAGCGGTAATAACTTGTATACCTAAGCCTATGCGCGATAGCTCGCCCCCAGAGGCCACTTTAGCAATCGGTTGTAATGGCTGTCCTGGATTGGTGCTAACTAAAAACTCCACTTGGTCACAACCCAAACTGTTACTCATTTCAGGGTTAAAGTTTACCGCAATATTAAATTGGCCTTTTGGCATGTTTAATTCATGGATTGAACGAGTGACTAATTTATCTAACTCTTTAGCATAGCGAGCCCGGCTTTGACTGAGCTTTTGGGCATGGGTTAAATAGGCCTCACGGCTGAAAGCTAACGCCTGTTTAATCTCATCTAATTTAGTTTCATCATCAGACAACCCAACCAGCTCAGCTTTTAGCTGTGCATGATGAGCTGATAAGTCTTCAGCACTCACATGATGCTTGCGTGAAAGTTGCATTGCAGTGGTTAAACGCTTCTCTAAATAGGTAAAGTGTTCAGGGTCTAATTCTAAACGGCTAAGATAGTCTTCAATTTCAACTGTGCTTTCTTGTATCTGAATTAATGCTTCATTAAGCATACTGGCTACAGGGGCTAACTTTTCATCCACGCTTTGTAAATTATCTGCTAAATGGATCACTTTATTTAGCAGTGATTCTATGTTGAATTCTTCACCTTCGGTCAGTAGATCTAAACTGGCCTGACAGGTTTCAATCAGTTCAGTACCATTAGCAAGGCGTTTATGTTCTTGTTCTATTTCAACAAATTCACCGTCAGCTAAATTAAATTCATCTAGTTCTTCAACTTGATATTGGAGTAACTGTTTGCGGGATATACGCTCATGTTGCGCATGTTCGAGCATTTTAAGCTCATTTTCGATCTGCTTATTACGTTGATAGCTGGCATGTACAGTGTCAATTAACAGCTTATGGTTGGCGTAGCTGTCTAGTAGGGTAAGTTGATGCTCACTTTTTAGCATTGCGTGGTGAGCATGCTGACCATGAATACCAATGAGTAATTGGCCTATGCTTTTAAGTTGGGCAATAGGTACTGGGTTGCCATTGATATAAGCTCGTGAGCGACCATCACTGTTAATGGTGCGGCGTAAAATGCAGTCATCTTCATTATCTAGGTCATTATCTTCTAACCAGCGCTTAGCTTGCGGCACATCATGCAATGTGAAGCGGGCACTGACTTCGGTTTTATTAGCTCCAGGTCTCACCGTATTGGCATCACTGCGGTTACCTAAACATAAACCAAGCGCATCAATAGCAATAGATTTACCTGCACCTGTCTCACCCGTTATGGTGGTCATACCGGCTTTAAAATCTAATTCTAAAAAACGTACAATAGCAAAATTGTTGATGCTGAGTTGGCAAAGCATAATGAATTCCTATCAATGAAACTATCAAACCACTGTATTGATAAACAGTATATACTGATTTTTTATACAGTAAAGTAGTAGCCAGAAAATTATCTTTGGTTATTTGTTAGACTATCTGAGTGTGTTAATTAACCATAAGATTTTAATAGAGTTTCTATTATAGGTAAGCTAACAAAGGTCATTAATGTGCCATATAGAATACCTTGTGCGCTGCTATTAGCATTTATTTGGTATCGTTCGGCCAATAAATAGACGCTTGCTGCCGTTGGCAAGGCGGCTAACAGGACTCCCATAGTCAGTAGTTCATGTTCTACGCTAAAGAGTTTCAGTAATCCAAAGGCAATAAAAGGTTGAATTATTAATTTGAGTAAGTTGATTAAACTTATTTCTGCAATCAGGCTAAGGCTGAATAGCTTTGACAAAGATTGATGCTGAAACGCTTTAGCAAGTACCATTCCTATGGCAAATAGTGCGCAAGGGCTAGAGGTACTACCTATTTGGTGCAGCACCAATGATAGGCTTTCGGGTAAGGTGATATGCAATGCCGATAAGCTTATACCTATCATGCTGCCTAGCACTATCGGATTTTTATATAATGCATTAGCCATAATGACGATAGCATGATCTGCGGACTGTTTGTCGCGGCTGGCAAGTTCGATAGAGACTAGTGCAAAGGCAAACATAAATACCGACAGCAGGCTGGCGATGGCTGCCGCGACTAATGCGATTTTGTTACCAGGAAATAACAGGCTTAGTAATGGAATACCAATGAATGCTGTATTGCCAAAGGTGGCATTTAATGCGCGCATAGCTGCAATAGCTTGCTGCTTAGGTTTGCGCCATAAGGATACGACTATCACGAGTGCGTAGGTGATGATCATCGCCAGGCTAAATCCACCTATAAATCCCCACTGAATAATATCTTCAATGCGCGTTTCAGCGAGCACAATCAATAAAATTGCTGGAAAGGCAATGTAGTAAACAAATTGATTGAGGATTAGATTGGTATCTGCTGGTAGAAATCTTAATTTTTGAACAATACCGCCGAGTAACATAATAATAAACACAGCGATCAGCGGGGTAAGAATACTGGACATCCCTCGCAATTCCTTAACAAAATAATAGTAAGTCTACTTTACTTTGTTTTAATAAGAGGATGCAATTAGGCTAAAGTTAAACACGTGTTTATTTATTCAGTTTTAGGTTTAATGTTACTGAAGAGCTTAAATTTACTGAAGATAGTGCGATAAAAGCCTGAATAATATCAGGCTTTTGAATATTTTTTAGTGATAGTAGGTTAGTACTACAGACTAATGCCAATATTAGATGCACCAGCTTCGATAATATCTTTACGTAAGCCTTTAACTAAGTCTGGATGAATATCTGGATTTGCTTCAATAATATCTAACAGCATATTTTGTAGCCCTTTTTCTTCTAGCATCACAGGATGGGCAAAAACATAATCATCTAATGCTTCATCCATTAAGTTCTCATCACTAAGGGCTTCAATATAGTTAGCCACAGTGCTGGAAGAAAGTTTGCTGATATTGATTATGTCATCTTCAATTTTATCCGCAATAGCACTCATTAAGGTTGAGATTGCTACCACAGCATCCATAGCCGGATAAACACCATAAGCTTCAAAATCGCTTGGGTCAGGGGTGTTTTCTTCTAATTTTTGTAAGTGAACATCTACATTGTATTTGTTTTTCTTGTCGTACTGGCTTTGCCATAGTAAGTCTAGAGCTGTTGATAAGACAGCTGGTTGGCCGAACTCGCATACCTCAGAAAATAGCTGGTAATTAGGTAGCATACGCTGGCATAAAGCGATAGCAAATAATTGTTTTTGAGGTAAAGATAACGCTTTTAAACGTTGAAAAAATCCAGGTTTATGAGTCATGCGTGATGTCCATCGATAACTGTTCTAATACTTGAGTTGCCGCTGATTCTACCTTAGTTAGCTCATCAAGTAACTCAAGTATTTCCGGTTCTAGCTCACTGGTCGAGGTTTTGTGCTTTAAAGCAGATTCTATTTCTTGGCAAAGCTTCTGGGTTGTCGGTACGCCACAATAGCAGCTTGCCCCATGCAGTTTATGGACTGCCTGTAGCATCTGTGCTTGATCCTGCTGTTGCAGTGCCAACTCAATTGTTGCGATTGTGCTGGGAATTGAGTCTACCAGCATCTGAAGCATTTCAAGTGCTAAGTCTGGTTTTTGGCTTGCTTGGCTTAAGCACAACTCCCAATTAAGGGTATGAAGCTCAAAATGGGTAAATTTAGGTTTGGCTACCCAACGATTAATCACTTTTCTTAACGATGATTCATCTATGGGTTTGGGCAAAAAGGCATCCATACCCGCAGCTAAAATATTTTCTCTTTCTTCTGCAATCGCATGGGCTGTGACTGCAATTATTGGCGTGTGGCGGTTCATTGATTCATGACGTATGCGTTTGGTTGCGGTAATGCCATCCATTCCCGGCATCTGAATATCCATAAAGATTAATTCAAAGCTTTTACTCCTCGCCAGTTTAATGGCTTCTTGACCATTTTTAGCTGTGGTGACGTTAACAACTAATTCTTGTAATAAAGTATCAATAAGCTTCAAGTTGGCAATATTATCATCTACAGCTAACACAGATACATTCAAACGTTCGATATTAGTGCCAGGTGCGATAGGCAATAACTGTTGTAATGCTTTAGGGGTCGGCGGGTAAATTAAATGCCTTGCTAATTCCATATCATTGATTGGAACGTTCAGGAGTAAGTCGCTGTTGGGTTTTAAATGCTGATTAATGATGTCTTGGTCTATGCAATCATGCAGTAAAATCAGACATTGAGTATGATTTTTCATGACCTGTAATTGTGAGCTAATGTGCTCAGGACTATCAAAACCATGACAGCTTGTTAAGATATAATCAAAATGGATATTTTTTTGTTCAAGGGTTGTATTGAGATGATCTAATTGTCCCACGCTGGTCAGTTTTAAATGCCACGATTCTAGGCGCCTATTCAAGGTGTCACGTGTCAGCTCTCTTGGTTCAAATAACAGGATAGATTTACCCTGCAGTACATCCATTGGTAATACTTCACCTATGTCAAATTGGCTTGTGCTAAGGGGTAAAATAAACCAGAAATTTGAGCCTTTATCTGGGCTTGAGGTGAATCCGATTTGACCGCCCATTTGGTTAATGAGGCGTTTGGTTATCACTAGACCTAATCCTGTTCCGCCAAAGCGGCGAGATATCGATGAATCTGCTTGGCCAAAAGCTTGGAATAGATATTCCTGCTGGCCTTCATTAATGCCAATACCTGTATCGATGACTTCACATCGCAGCGTCACAGTATCTTCATTATTACCAACAAGGGTAATTTTTAGTATT
Source organism: Shewanella sp. HL-SH4 (assembly GCF_051164845.1). Classification (NCBI taxonomy): domain Bacteria; kingdom Pseudomonadati; phylum Pseudomonadota; class Gammaproteobacteria; order Alteromonadales; family Shewanellaceae; genus Shewanella; species Shewanella sp. HL-SH4. Next base: position 949,378 of record NZ_CP195037.1, on the reverse strand, counting down.
ACACTACCTTGATCAGTAAATTTGATTGCATTGCCGACCAGGTTGGTAATAATTTGATTCACTCGCATTGCATCGCCGCTAACACTTTCCGGTACATTAGAATCAATATCAATAATAAGTTCTAAGCCTTTTTCCCTTGCGCTACCGGCGATAAGACTTAAGGTGTCAGCTAAGGTTTCACGTAATGCAAAAGGCATTTTTTCAAACACCATTTTACCCGCTTCAAGTTTAGAGAAATCAAGGATGTCATTAATGATCCCTAATAAATTACTGGCGCTTCGCTCAATTGTTTTAATGTAATCGAGTTGGCTCGAATGAAGCGGAGTTTTAATTAACTGTCTTGAAAATCCTATTACGCCATTGAGCGGGGTGCGTAGCTCGTGTGACATATTGGCTAAAAACTCAGATTTAATTCGACTGGCTTCTAGTGCACGTTTTTTAGCTAAATCTAGTTCAACGTTTTGAATTTCAATTTGCTCTAAGGTTTCCCGTAAATCTGAAGTTGCTTGATCAATATTTTGTTGCATCTCGTCATGATATTCAGACAAGGAGCCCGCCATGGCATTAATGCCTCGTTTAAGTAAGTCTAATTCACCAATCAAATTACCATCTAAGCGAGTATCAAGTTTTCCTTCGCGAATTTTTGCCACAACCCTGACCATTTCGGTAATGGGATGATTGACGTGTTTAACTAAGCGAAAGGTAAAGAATAGGTTAAACTGAACCCCGATTAACACAATAATAAACGCGGCAATGGCGGCCCTGTGTTGCTCTAATAGAGCATTTTCTTTATTGATTAATATCGCGATATAGCCAATAACTTGTTCTTGCTTACTGTTGTATATAGGTTTTGCCATACTTTGGCTATGAACCGTATTTTGTTGATTAAGGGAGTCAAGCGGATCTTTATTTGATTGCTTATTAATAAAAGTCAGTGGATTAAAATGCGTATTGGAAACAATAGGGCTACGAATGACTAAAATATCTTCCAAGGTATTAAACTCAGTCGCATCTAACTCAGACAATGGCTGCTGGGTGCGCATGACCTCGAAGTCTTTATGATAATGAGAGGTAACAAATAGTTGATTTTGGCTATCGAAAATCGCGATGGAAAGTATTAATGAGGCATTTTTCATTTGTGTTGCTGAAAGCAGTTTCTTTGTTGATTCTCTGTCTTCGGTGACAATACCAAACTCACTGGCTATGGCTAATGGCTCGATAATATTACTGCCTTTTGCCATGAGTGTGTCTTCAAGTTCATAAAAGCGGTTTATGGTGAAGTAACTTCCAAGTAGAATACCCACCACAATGGTAGGAGCCAATGCCAGTACCAGTACCCACGAACGAAGGCTATATTTAGTCATATTTTCGGTACTTTTCATGGTCTTGGTCGAGGTTCCTGCAATAATTTATTGATATTCAGTCTAGACTGCCAGAAAGCGCGCACTCTTGACTAGTGTTTTATTCACTTTTAGAGGCCGAAATGGCACAATTTTTTAAAGCTAAACCGAACAAATCTAAGCAATTATCAGCAAAGCTTAGCCTTGATATTACCCAATTGGATCATTTGGGTGCCGGAATGGCACAATATCAGGGCAAAGTCGTGTTTGTTGCGGGAGCACTTCCTAATGAAAAAGTCACAGTGCAGCTGACAGAGCAAAAGAAAAGTTATGCTAAAGCTAAATTGATAAAAATTGATAAAGCGAGTGCCGCAAGGCGCGAACCTCTTTGTCCCCATTATGTGCAATGTGGTGGCTGTGATTTACAACATTTAGATGTAGATGCCCAGCGTGAGTTTAAACAGCAGGCATTAACTGAGCTAATGACCAAATTGGGTAATAACACCTTAGAGCCGGACATTATAGCACCCGCAATAACAGGCGATGCGTGGCACTATCGACGAAGAGCGCGTTTGGCTGCTGTTTTTGACAAAAAAACCAATCATTTGCAACTAGGTTTTCGTCAATCAGCATCCAGTAACATTGTTTCTATCACCCAATGTAACGTGTTGGCTAAACCCTTATCTGATTTGATCACCCCGTTTGCGGTGAATTTAAACCAATTAAAATCCAAAGCTAGTCTAGGTCACTTAGAATTAAGTATCGCTGAAAATGGCTTGTTTGCGGTGCTGCGCGTCACTAAGGTGTTACCTGCATCCGATATTCGTTGGTTAACTGAGTTTGCTGCAAAGCATCAAATCTGTTTATTGACTCAAGATAATGACAACCAATTAACTCAATTGCATCCCAAAGTCGATGAGGCTAACGCACAAGTGACTTTGCCTTACTACCCTTTAGCTGGAAGTGCAGACACAGAGCAGCCATTGCGCTGTGAGTTTACCCCTGGCAATTTTGTGCAAGTTAATGGTGAAATAAATCATGCCATGGTACAGCAAGCGATTACTTGGTTAGATCCACAAAAAGATGAGCGCATATTAGATTTATTTTGCGGTGTGGGTAACTTTTCTCTTCCTTTGGCGTTAAGCGCATCGAAAGTGATTGGGGTGGAGGGTGTGCCTGAAATGGTACAACAAGCGAAAGATAATGCGGCATTGAATCAGCTAGATAATCTCTCTTTTCATCATGCAGATTTAAGTGCAGATCTGACCCATGAAAAGTGGTTGGGTAAAATTGACAAGCTATTACTCGACCCTGCTCGAGCTGGCGCGTTTGAAAGCTTGCAATGGCTTAAAAAAATGCGCCCTAAAAAGGTAGTGTATGTTTCGTGTAATCCAGCAAGTTTAGCCCGTGACAGTAAAGTGCTGATTGAACAAGGGTATCAACTGCAACAATTAGGGATGGTCGACATGTTCCCGCAAACTCATCATATTGAAGCTATGGCACTATTTGAATTAAATGTCGAGTAAAGCCAACTTTACTAGGGAGTAGGACAGTTATCTATATTGATATAAAGCTGAGTAACGCTAAATAATGAGTAAACATAGTCATTTACATTTTATTGAATTGATAAATAGCAGCGATACGCTCAATATAGACTTTATAAAATTTGGGACTATTACCAAGGTGAGTTGAATTTTGCGAGGTGTTTGATATTTTTCTAATTTCACATTACGCTTTGTTCATTTTATAGTCCGTTTGGCAAAAAAGTACATAACATTGTTGCGAATATAAGCACCAATGGGTAAGGATAAAACATGGTTTCAGTTCGCGAAGCGCATTTTAATACAGACGATTTCAATCTTGAAGACTGGGTTGCTCGCTACATCGAAGATGTTAACGACGCACAAACTCTCCTGGACATGCTCAAGAACATTGAAGCGCTGCCTATTAAAGATAAATTGGCACACACACAATTACTTGCTCGCGCGCGTGAAATGATTGAAATTCTAGCGCCACTCAATATGGACTTAGAAACGCTTCAGGCAGCATTATTGTTTGTCCTTTTAGACGCTAACAGCATCAATGAAGAACAAATTGTTGAGTCCTATGGCCCACCTTTAGCTAAATTAGTTGCCAGTGTTGTGACCATGAATGCCATTGGCGCATTAAAAGTGTCTAATGGTCGTAGTGCTGAACCTCAAATAGATAACATTCGTAAAATGTTGTTAGCTATGGTCGAAGATGTGCGCGCTGTGGTGATAAAACTTGCCGAGCGCGTCTGTTTACTGCGAGCGGTAAAAAATGCAGATGAAGAAACCCGCGTATTACTTGCCCGAGAAATTGCCGATATTTACGCTCCATTGGCTAACCGTCTAGGTATTGGCCAGCTAAAATGGGAGCTTGAAGATATTTCGTTCCGCTATCTGCACCCAACGGTCTATAAAGATATCGCTAAGCAACTTGACGGAAAACGAATGGACCGTGAGGTCTATATCGATATTTTTGTTACCCAACTGCAAAAACGTCTAGATGATGACCACATTCGAGCCAAAGTTTATGGCAGGCCCAAACATATCTACAGCATTTGGCGAAAAATGAAGGGTAAAGACCTTAAGTTTGATGAGCTATTTGATGTGCGTGCGGTTCGTATTGTCACCGATCGATTGCAAGATTGCTATGGCGCCTTAGGCGTAGTGCATGATTTATGGCACCACATCCCGCGAGAATTTGATGACTATGTGGCCAACCCAAAACCTAATGGCTACCAATCAATCCACACAGTAGTCGTTGGGCCTGAGGGTAAAACGGTTGAGATTCAAATTCGTACAGAAGCAATGCACCAAGACTCTGAGCTCGGTGTAGCGGCGCATTGGAAATATAAAGAAGGTGCAGGCAATACCAAACAAACTGGCTATGAAGAAAAAATTAATTGGCTGCGTAAAATTCTGCAATGGCAGGAAGATGTAGCTGAAAGCGGCAATTTAGTTGATGAGGTTCGAAGCCAAGTCTTTGAAGACCGCGTTTATGTGTTTACACCAAGTGGTGAAGTGGTAGATCTTCCATTGGGTTCAACAGTTTTAGATTTTGCCTATTATATTCACTCTCAAGTAGGCCACCGATGCATTGGTGCTAAAGTAGATGGCAGAATTGTACCCTTTACTTACCAGGTTGAAACCGGTGAACGCATTGAAATTATTACTTCTAAAATAGCTAACCCTAAACGTGATTGGCTTAACCTTAATTTAGGTTATATCAAATCTTCACGTTCACGTTCGAAAATTCAGCACTGGTTTAAACAGCAAGACCGTGACAAAAATATTGCCGCAGGTAAGGAAATGCTGGAAACCGAGTTGCATCGTGCAGGGTATAAACTAAAAGATGCAAACATTGCCGTTGAACGCTTTAATCTCAATGGCATGGATGACATGCTAGCGGCAATTGGTGGAGGCGATCTACGCCTAAACCAGGTGGTTAACTATATTGACACTAGGCTGCGTAAAGAGCCTAATTCTGAAGAAGAGATTGTTGAGGACATTTTAAAGAAAGCAATTCATCGCCCTAAAAAAGTGGGTAAAGGACAAGTTGAGGTGAATGGGGTCGGCAATTTACTTAGCCATATCGCCCGTTGTTGCCAGCCTGTTCCTGGCGATGAAATTTTTGGTTATATCACCATGGGCCGCGGTATTTCTGTTCACCGCAGTGATTGCGAACAAGTGAAAGAATTAATGCGTGTTCACCCTGAGCGCAGTGTTGATGTGGTTTGGGGCGAGAACTACTCAGGCGGTTATCGTATCCGGGTTAAAGTGGTTGCCCATGATCGCAGTGGATTGTTACGGGATTTAACAGCAGTGCTCGCCGCTGAAAAATCTAACGTAATGGCGATGAGTTCAACCTCTGATGTGAAAACGCAAACCGCAACAGTTGAGCTGGAGTTAGAGCTTTATAATGTTGATGACTTGTCGCGGGTGCAGTCTAAACTGTCTCAAGTCGAGGGTGTGATAGAATCAAGACGCTTATAAGCTAGTCTTTTGCTATCTCCTGAGTATTAACATTGACTGATAGAAACAACGGATTTTGAATCCGTTGTTTGTTTCAAGCGTAGATCGCTTTGGTTGTAAGTAGACTTTCTATTTGATAAAAACGTGATTGCCTTAATAGAGTCGATGAAAATTTTTATAAGTGAGTGAAACCAGAATGGATGTAACACCTCAAGTGGATATTCAACCCTTACTTAATATAATGAAAAAACTGCGCGATCCTAAAACGGGTTGCCCTTGGGACTTAGCGCAAGACTTTCACACTATAGTGCCTTTTACCTTAGAAGAAGCCTATGAAGTTGCAGATGCCATTGAGCGAACCGCATGGGATGAATTACCCGATGAGTTGGGCGATTTATTGTTTCAGGTGGTGTTTTATTGCCAACTTGCTACCGAGCAAGGTAGGTTTGACTTTGCGACCGTAATCGACCGAATCTACACTAAACTCGTTCGCAGACATCCACATATTTTCAGTAATAAAGACACCTCAGCAGTGCAAACAGCGACTCAAGTGAAACACAGCTGGGAAGCGATTAAAGCGCAAGAGCGCGCCGATAAACAGCAATTGTCGTTATTAGATGATATTCCTCATGCTTTTCCTGCATTAAAACGAGCAGCAAAAATTCAACAAAGGGTGGCTGAAGTCGGTTTTGACTGGCCCGAACTTCCCCCTGTTGTGGCAAAGATATACGAAGAAATAGATGAAGTGTTAGTTGAAGCTAAATTACTTGATACCGATCCTGAGCGCTATCAGCCCAGAGTGCTGGATGAGGTCGGTGATTTATTATTTGCGGTAGTCAATTTAGCACGTCATTTAAATGTTGATCCTGAACAAGCGCTAAGACAAGCCAATAGCAAATTTGAGCGTCGTTTTCGGGGAGTTGAAGATTGTGTACTACAAAGCGGGAAAAAATTTGATGCCCATAGCCTTGAGCAACTAGATTTGTACTGGAATCAAGTAAAGCAGCAAGAAAAGCGTTAATTCTTTATTTTTCACTCAGGCTAATCAACAGCCTGAGTGTTTATCGTCTAAATGATCACTGTTTTGATTTGTCGAATCGTCCTTGCTTTGGTACAATGTCTCCCCGTCCTAGTGCTTTCTTACAAGCACGTATTTTTTCCAACACATTTTCTCAGGTTCAGCATGACTACAAGGTATATCTTCGTTACTGGTGGCGTTGTTTCATCACTAGGTAAAGGCATTGCAGCAGCATCATTAGCGGCAATTTTAGAGGCCCGCGGCCTCAGTGTAACCATTATGAAACTGGACCCATACATCAACGTTGATCCGGGTACAATGAGCCCGACTCAGCACGGTGAAGTGTTCGTGACTGAAGATGGTGCGGAAACTGACTTAGACTTAGGTCATTATGAACGCTTCATTCGTACAAAAATGAATCGTCGTAATAACTTCACCACTGGCAGTATTTACGAAGAAGTACTTCGCAAAGAGCGCCGTGGTGATTATTTAGGGGCAACCATTCAGGTTATTCCTCATATTACTAATGCGATTAAAGAAAAAGTGATTGCTGGTGGCGAAGGTCATGATGTTGCGATTGTTGAAATTGGCGGCACAGTAGGTGATATCGAATCATTACCGTTTCTTGAGTCTATCCGTCAATTAGGTGCAGAACTTGGACGTGAGCGTACCTTATTTATCCATTTAACCTTAGTGCCATTCTTAGGCGCTGCAGGTGAAATTAAAACTAAGCCAACTCAGCATTCTGTTAAAGAATTACGCTCAATTGGTATTGCCCCTGACGTACTTATTTGTCGTGGCGATCGTGCTGTACCTGCCAACGAAAAAGCGAAAATTTCGTTATTCTGTAATGTGGAAGAACGTGCGGTTATTTCATTAAAAGACGTTGATAGTATTTACAAAATTCCAGCACTGTTACGTTCACAAGGCTTAGATGATATTGTGATAAAACGTTTCAATATTGAATGTGCTGATGCTGATTTATCTGAGTGGGAAAACGTTATTTACCAAGAAGCTAATCCAAATGGTGAAGTAACTATTGGTATGGTTGGTAAGTACACTGAATTACCTGATGCTTATAAGTCTGTTAATGAAGCACTTAAGCATGCCGGTCTTAAAACGCGTGTTTGCGTCAATATTAAGTATATTGATTCACAAACCGTTGAAGCTAAAGGCACTGAAGTACTACAAGGCTTAGATGGTATTCTTGTTCCTGGTGGATTTGGTGAACGTGGTATTGAAGGTAAAATTTTAGCGGCGCAGTATGCACGTGAAAATAATCTACCTTATTTTGGTATTTGTTTAGGCATGCAAGTTGCGTTAATTGAATTTGCCCGCAATGTGGCTAATCTTGCTGATGCACATTCGACTGAGTTCAACAAGAATACACCTTATCCTGTTGTTGGTTTAATTACCGAATGGATCAATGAAGACGGTGATGTAGAGCAACGTCATGAAGAATCTGATTTAGGCGGCACCATGCGTTTAGGTGCACAACTTTGTCATTTACTTGAAGGATCGAAAGCTGCCGAAGCCTACAAAGGTGTTTCTTGTGTAGAACGTCATCGTCATCGTTATGAAGTGAATAACAATTACGTTGAGCGTTTAGAGACAGCAGGTTTAGTATTTAGTGGACTGTCTTCTGACCGTAAGTTAGTTGAAATGATTGAATTACCAGATCATCCTTGGTTTGTTGCTGGTCAATTCCATCCTGAATTTACCTCAACACCTCGTGATGGGCATCCATTATTTGAAGGCTTTATTGCTGCTTCGTTTGCTTATCAGAAAAAAGATTTAAACTAATATCTATAAGCCGCTGACATTAAATCAGCGGCTTTTTTTATACTATTTATTTACACACAATATGCGCTAGATCGACTTGTGACTAAATTGATAGTTGCCGCTGAACCGAATTAGATTTATCCTAGTGTTCACGGATTTAAATTACCAAATTGAAAGTTAATACCAATAATAAGTTGTTAATTGAAGCTTAACTGGGTTTTTATTGGTGTTAATTTTTTATTTTATTTAAAACTTTCAGTATTACTGACATTATTTACGAGGGAATTATGGCTAACATTATTAACGTCATCGGTCGCGAAATCATGGATTCACGCGGTAACCCAACTGTTGAAGCCGAAGTGCATTTAGAAGGCGGTTTTATTGGTATGGCCGCTGCGCCATCTGGTGCCTCTACGGGTAGCCGTGAAGCATTAGAACTGCGTGACGGTGACAAATCTCGTTACTTAGGCAAAGGTGTATTAAAAGCAGTTGCTGCTGTTAATGGTCCAATTGCACAAGCACTTAAAGGCAAAGATGCATTAGCTCAAGCACAGCTTGACCAAATTATGATTGACTTAGATGGTACTGAAAATAAAGCAAAATTTGGCGCAAACGCTATTTTAGCTGTTTCTTTAGCAATCGCAAAAGCAGCCGCTGCAGCTAAAGGTGTTCCTTTATATGCTCACATTGCTGATTTAAACGGTACTCCAGGTGTTTATTCTATGCCACTGCCTATGATGAACATCATCAATGGTGGCGAACATGCTGATAATAGTGTTGATATCCAAGAGTTTATGATCCAGCCCGTTGGCGCTGCGACCTTCCGTGAAGGTTTACGTATGGGCGCAGAAGTATTCCACAGCCTAGCTAAAGTATTAAAAGCGGCTGGTCACTCAACTGCGGTAGGTGATGAAGGTGGTTTTGCACCAAACCTTGAGTCAAATGAAGCAGCCCTTGTTGCAATCAAAGAAGCGGTTGCCAACGCAGGTTATGAGTTAGGTAAAGATATCACTTTAGCGATGGATTGTGCGGCATCTGAGTTTTACGACAAAGAAGCCAATATTTACGATCTTAAAGGTGAAGGTAAGAAATTTACTTCTGAAGAATTTAACTTCTTCTTACAAGGCCTTACTGAACGTTACCCAATCGTATCTATTGAAGATGGTTTAGACGAGTCTGACTGGGAAGGCTTTGCTCACCAAACTAAATTAATGGGCGATAAAATCCAATTAGTGGGTGACGATTTATTCGTCACCAATACTAAGATCCTTAAGCGCGGTATCGACAATGGTATTGCTAACTCAATCTTGATCAAGTTTAACCAAATTGGTTCTTTGACTGAGACGTTAGCTGCAATCAAAATGGCTAAAGATGCTGGTTTTACTGTTGTTATCTCTCACCGCAGTGGCGAGACAGAAGATTCAACAATTGCCGATCTTGCTGTGGGCACCGCCGCTGGACAAATCAAAACAGGTTCTCTAAGCCGTAGTGATCGTGTTGCCAAATATAACCAATTACTGCGTATCGAAGAAGCGCTAGGTTCAAAAGCACCTTATAACGGTCTTAAAGAAGTTAAAGGCCAAGGTTAATATTTTGCTTTGTTGATTAAAAAGGCCACCACTCGGTGGCCTTTTTTGTTGTATCATAAGCTTATTCATCATTTCGGATAATTTGCTTAGCTACCATGAAGAAACTTTTATTCGCACTAACGGCTTTGTTAGCGCTGCTCCAATTAAGATTATGGATGGGCGAGAATAACTTATCTGAATATTTTCTGCTTCAAACACAAATTCAAGCACAACAAGATAGCAACGCCAAGTTGATTGCTCGAAATCAAATTCTTAAAGCGGAAATTATCGATCTTAAAAGTGGCACTGAAGCGATTGAAGAACGCGCTCGTAACGAATTAGGCCTTGTAAAAGAAGGTGAAACTTTTTATCGCGTAGTTGCTGCTGAATTACGCGATCGAAATAGTTTGGGTCAATAATTTCATGACAACTCCTATTACTCATATTGTAGCAATTGTACCTGCTGCTGGTATCGGCAGCCGCATGGGGGCAGATATTCCTAAGCAATATTTAACCTTAGGTGATCAAACCATTTTGGCGCACACTTTAACGCGCTTATTATCTCATCCAGCCATTGATACAGTGATTGTCGCTTTACATCCTCAAGACACTTTTTTCGCAAGTTTACCCCAAGCATTAGATCCTAAGTTGGTGCAAGTGCTTGGCGGCGGAGAGCGTGCTGATTCGGTATTAGCCGCACTTGAGGAAGCGGATGTTGATGCATGGGCATTAGTCCACGATGCTGCAAGGCCGTGTATCACTCACAAAGATATTGATAAGCTAATTAATGCTATAGATGAGTTCCCGCAAGGGGCAATTTTAGCCGCGCCGGTAAGAGATACGATGAAGCGCTCAAATGCTGATGGCACTATTCAACACACTGTCGACAGGGTTCAATTATGGCATGCATTAACACCGCAGTTGTTTCCAGTATTAACCTTAAAACAAAACCTTAAGCACGCATTGCAGGCTAAAGCCACAATTACAGATGAAGCCAGTGCCATGGAATGGGCTGGTATTTGGCCGGGTTTAGTACCGGGACGATTTGATAATATCAAAATTACTCATCCCGATGATTTACAGCTGGCTCAACTTTTTCTGCAGCAGCAATCAATATCAGAATAGACAGGATAACAAAATGAAAATGCGTATTGGTCATGGTTTTGATGTGCATAAATTTGGTGCAGATAAGCCACTTATTCTTGGTGGTGTGATTGTGCCATATGAAACAGGTCTTATTGCACATTCAGATGGCGATGTAATTTTACATGCTGTCAGTGATGCTATTTTAGGGGCGATGGCATTGGGTGATATAGGCAAACACTTTCCCGATACCGATGCCGAGTATGCAGGTGCCGATAGCCGTGTATTGCTTCGTCATTGTTATGAGTTAGCGTTGAAAAAGGGTTACAAAATCGGTAACTTGGACGTGACTGTGATTGCACAGGCCCCGAAAATGGCGCCTCATGTCGAAGCTATTCGACAGTGTTTAGCACTCGATTTACAAACACCCATCGACGATATTAACGTCAAAGCAACTACCACAGAAAAGTTAGGTTTTACTGGACGTAAAGAAGGCATAGCTGTTGAATCTGTTGTATTAATGATACAGAAATAGGAATAATAAAAATGATAACTGATCTGTATTATTTATATGGAAAACCAACCAGTACCGCTGACTTACGTACTCATAATAGTGATTTCATCGTAGAGGAGATTCTCCCTTTTTCACCTACTGGTGAGGGTGAGCACCATATGCTGCATATTCGCAAAGATGGCCTCAATACTGGGCATGTGGCTGAAGTGCTGGCGAAATTTGCTAAAGTTCATCCAAAAGAAGTGACTTATGCGGGTCAAAAAGACAAAAATGCCCAAACTGAACAGTGGTTTGGTATTCGTATTCCTGGAAAAGAAACACCCGATTGGCAACAGCTTAACAGTGATCAACTGACTATTTTATCCAGTGCGCGTCACGGTAAAAAACTGCGTATTGGTGCCCTACTGGGTAATCGTTTTACCCTAACGCTGCGTAATGTGACTAACATCGACGCCCTGCAACAAAGGTTTAATCAAATTGCAGCCCTTGGAGTGCCTAATTATTTTGGTGAGCAACGCTTTGGTCACAATGGTAAAAATTTAGAGCAAGGTAGGCAAATGCTGTCGGGTGCGCGTAAAGTGCACGATAGATCGAAGAAAAGCATGTACTTATCTGCGGTGCGATCATACATATTTAATCAGGTTGCCTCTTACCGTCTTCAGCATCATCTGCTCAAGCCTTTAGCTGGAGATTGCGTCATGTTAGCGGGCAGCAAGAGTTATTTTGTCGCCGAGCAGTGGGATGAATTACTACTGAAACGTTTAGAGGAAGAGGATATTGGTTTTTCAGTCCCATTATGGGGACGAGGGCAACCACTTGCTTTGACTGAAGCTGCTACCATGGAAGCGGCTGCGATAGCAGAGTTTGAAGATGATTTGCACGGGCTTGAAAATGCAGGGCTTAGTCAAGAGCGGCGCTTGTTATTATTAAAGCCGCAGGCAATGAAATTACGGGTTGATGGTGATGTTTGCACTATTGAGTTTATGTTACCTGCCGGAAGCTACGCTACATCGGTATTACGTGAGTTAGTCGACTACCAAGATATCAAAGATGAACAGTGGAAAAACATGGTTGCAGATCAGCAAGCGCAAGCCATCTCGTAAGCTTAATGACTAAATGGATGAATCAACTCAAATGATCAATATTCTTGTCAGTAACGACGATGGTGTTAATGCACCTGGAATAATTGCATTAAGTGATGCGCTTAACGCGTTCGCAAAGGTGTTAACTGTGGCTCCCGACAGAAATTGTTCCGGTGCAAGTAACTCGTTAACCTTAACTAACCCATTAAGAATAAATGAGTTAGTTAATGGGTATGTTTCAGTTAATGGTACACCAACTGATTGTGTCCATTTAGCCATTAGGCAATTATGCAAAGTTGAACCTGATATTGTCGTATCGGGCATTAATGCCGGTGCGAATATGGGAGATGATACTTTATATTCAGGCACCGTTGCAGCGGCGATGGAAGGCCGTTTTTTAGGACTACCTGCAATTGCGATTTCATTAGTAGGTAAAAATTTGCAGCATTATCAAAGCGCTGCTGATTATGCTACCAGAATAGTTAAAAATTTACTCACGCATCCTATTGAATCGAATCAAATTTTAAATGTAAATGTACCTGATTTACCGCTTGAGCAAATTAAGGGCATTAAAGTCACCCGACTTGGCGCCCGCCATAAAGCCGAAGGAATGGTTAAAACCCAAGACCCTGCAGGCAAGGATATATATTGGCTTGGCCCAGTCGGCGCTGAGCAAGATTCTGGTGAGGGAACCGATTTTGGTGCTGTTGCCGATGGATACGTTTCGATCACGCCATTGACTGTTGATTTAACGGCTTATAATCAATTAACAAAGTTAGCTGACTGGGTAACGAAAATATGACAGGAGTTTCATCTGCGCGAGCAGTAAATTTAGCTAAAAAACTGGCTGAGTCGGGGATTAAGTCACCAGCAATACTTGATGCTGTAGCCAATACACCACGAGAATTATTTCTTGATAACGCACTTGCGCATAAAGCTTATGAGAATACCGCTTTACCTATCGGGCAAGGCCAAACAATATCACAGCCTTATATTGTCGCAAGAATGACCGAGCTATTATTGCAGACCAAACCACAACGAGTGTTAGAGATCGGCACAGGCTCAGGTTATCAAGCCGCGGTGTTAGCGCAGTTAGTGCCAGAGCTTTGCACTATAGAACGTATTAAGTCTTTGCAAATTCAAGCAAGGCAAAGATTAAAAAAGTTAGATCTTCATAACGTTTCTTTTAAGTATGGTGATGGTTGGAAAGGATGGAGTAATCGCGGTCCATTTAATGGCATTATGGTGACTGCCGCCGCCGCGAGTGTGCCGCAAGCGTTATTAGAGCAACTTGCAGAAGGAGGAGTATTAATTATTCCTGTTGGTGACGATACCCAACAATTGCTGAAAATAACCCGCCTTGGGGATGAATTTACATCTCAAGTGATTGAAGCGGTCAAATTTGTGCCATTAGTTAATGGCGATCTAGCATAAGTTTATCTTCGTGCTATTCAGCTTAAAGGATTGTATTTGATGTGTTCGCTTTTGCTTCGACTTTTCGTATTATCGATAATTGTATCTGGATGTAGCTTTCAGGCGAGTCAGCCTGCACCAGTTGAAAATATTTCATCTAATACTTATAACCCCAAATATGATCGCGGTTCATTGGCCAATTCTGCCTATATAGTTAAAAAAGGTGACACTCTTTACTCTATTTCTTGGGGTGCTGGGCGTAATTTCACCGAAGTCGCAAGACTGAACAATCTTAAGATGCCTTATACTATTTACCCAGGCCAGAAGATTGAATTAACGAATTTGTCAGTAAATAGTACGGCAAAAAATAATAACTATAATACATCAGTTGTAACATCTCAGGCTGCAACATTACCTTACTCAGGTCCGAATTTGAGTAAAGATTCTAATTTAGATAGACAGCAAACCCGCATAGAGCCTAGCCAAATAGTAAATGTAACAACAGTGAAAAAAGATCTTGATCACAAAGCTAAGCCTGCGTATTCTGTAACAACTACCCAACATAAAATTAACCAAACTGAAAGTTCACTGATAGCAGATTTACCCAGTAAGGTGCAGAAGTGGTACTGGCCCGTAAAAGGAAAAATAGTAGGTTATTTCTCTTCTAGCGAGCAAGGCAATCAAGGAATAAAGATTGCAGGAAACCGTGGCGATATTATACAAGCTGCGGCAGATGGGAGAGTCGTTTACGCAGGAGATGCGTTACGTGGATACGGAAACTTAGTGATTATCAAACATAACGATGAATATCTAAGTGCCTATGCACACGCCGACAGGATTCTGGTTAAAGAAAAGCAATATGTTAGCGCAGGCCAAACAGTTGCAAAAATGGGCAGTACCGGGGCAAACCAAGTGATGCTACATTTTGAAATTCGCCATCATGGTAAGTCAGTAAACCCATTACGATATCTACCTAAGCAGTAATTGTTTAGTCACATTAATAACGGAGGATGATCAAGTGTAGATTTTAAACATCACAATTAAGGTTTGGGAGAGCAATTATGAGCCAGAAAAAAAGTACTGCCATAGCAGAACAATCTGTTGATCAAGCTAAAGAACCACAAGACGTTGTAACTACTGATACGTTAGTTCAACAATTAGACATTGAAGAAAAAGTCCAAGATGACTTACACAAAAATTTAGATGCCACTCAATTATATTTAGGTGAAATTGGTTTTTCGCCACTGCTTACCGCAGAGGAAGAAGTCTTCTTTTCACGTAAAGCCCTCAAGGGTTGCGCAAAATCTCGTAACCGAATGATCGAAAGTAATCTTCGTCTCGTCGTTAAAATCGCCCGAAGATATAATAATCGCGGTTTAGCCTTACTTGACCTGATTGAAGAAGGTAACCTAGGACTGATCCGAGCGGTTGAAAAATTTGATCCTGAACGAGGTTTCCGTTTTTCAACTTATGCGACTTGGTGGATCCGTCAGACCATCGAGCGTGCCATCATGAATCAAACGCGCACTATTCGCTTACCTATTCATGTTGTAAAAGAATTAAATGTTTACCTTCGTACCGCTAGACAACTTGCGCAAAAATTAGATCATGAGCCAACCGCTGAAGAAATCGCTGAAAAATTAGATGTCTCTACCGGTGATGTAAGCAGAATGCTTAAGCTCAATGAGCGTATCACCTCAGTAGATATGCCCATTGGTGGTGACAATGATAGTGCCTTACTCGATGTGATTGCCGATGATGACTCAGTAGGACCTGATCACCGCGTTCAAGATGAAGATTTATCTAATTCTATAGTGGGTTGGTTAAACGAATTAAATACCAAACAGCGTGAAGTACTTGCCCGTCGATTTGGTTTATTAGGCTACGAGCCATCAACGCTTGAAAATGTCGGTGCTGAAATTGGCTTAACCCGGGAAAGAGTGCGCCAAATTCAAGTTGAAGCATTAAAACGTCTCAAAGATATATTAGGTCAGCAAGGCCTGTCAGTTGAAGCGCTTTTTCAAGATTAATTTGTTTGCAGAGAGTGATAATATCTCAAAACGCCATATGACATTTCATATGGCGTTTTAGTTTTATATAGACTTAGCTAATTGCTTTAATTGATATAAATAATCTAGCGCTTGTTTGGGGGTTAACTCGTCTGGATTAATAAATGCTAACTTCTCAGCCAGAGGGGAGTAATCAATTTGTGGCATACTTAAGCTCATTTGTGCCGATGTATTAAGATTAATATCCGTTTTATCATCGCGACTTTCTAATTGATGCAGTTTATGTTTAGCAGCACTGATCACCTGCTGAGGAATACCTGCTAAAGCTGCAACCTGCAGACCGTAACTTTTACTCGCTGCACCATCTTGTACAGCATGCATAAAGGCGATCGTATCTTGATGTTCAATGGCATCCAAATGGACATTAACCACGCCATCGATTAATTCTGGCAATTGTGTAAGCTCAAAATAATGAGTTGCAAATAAGGTCAGAGCCCCCACTTTTTGGGCAAGATATTCAGCAGCTGACCAGGCTAGAGATAAACCATCATAAGTCGATGTCCCCCGACCAATTTCATCCATTAATACTAAACTTTGCTTGCTGGCATTATGAAGAATATTAGCCGTTTCGGTCATTTCAACCATAAAGGTTGACCGCCCTGATGCTAGGTCATCAGAGGCACCAATACGGGTGAAAATACGATCTATATGACCAACTTTTGCACTTTGTGCTGGCACAAAACAACCGATATGAGCCATCAAGGTGATTAGCGCGACTTGACGCATATAGGTTGATTTACCGCCCATGTTAGGTCCGGTCACAATCAGCATTTTTCGCGCAGGTGATAGATTTACAGGGTTGGCAATAAAGGGTTTTTGACTGACCTTTTCGACCACAGGATGGCGTCCTGCTTCAATAGTAATTCCAATATCATTGGTCATTGTAGGGCAATGATAGGATAAGGTTTCAGCTCGTTCTGCAAAGTTACTGATTACATCAAGTTCGGCAGCCGCGTTGGCAAATTGTTGTAGCTCATGAAGTTTAGGTAGCAGTAGGTCAAACAGCTCTTCCCAAAGACGTTTTTCTAATGCTAGCGCTTTACCTTGGCTTGAAAGTACTTTCTCTTCGTGTTCTTTAAGCTCGGGGGTGATGTAACGCTCTGTACCTTTTAATGTTTGTCGGCGTTGATAATGAATCGGAACACGATCTGCTTGTAGTCGACTCACTTCAATGTAATAGCCATGAACGCGGTTATAACCCACCTTCAAAGTATTTATACCAGTTTGCTGTTTCTCGCGTGCTTCCATTTCAGCCAGGTAATCAGTGGCTCCTTCACTTAATCTACGCCATTCGTCTAACTCAGTGTTATAACCATCTTTGATTACGCCGCCATCCCGGATTAATACCGGTGGGTTATCAATAATTGCCCGTGTCAGTAAATCATGTTCATTTGGAAACTCACCTAATAGGGTAGCCAAATTAGTCATCTGTGGCTGTTGGCAGATTTGCAGTGTGTGTTTAATTTCTGGCAATAAGCCTAATGCTTGTTTAAGTCGAGCAAAGTCACGTGGGCGGGCACTTCTTAATGCCAAACGTGCCATTATTCGTTCTATATCACCAAGCGATTTCAGTTGTTCATGTAAAACAGGGTACAAATCCTGTTCGATCAATTCTTGCACCGCATTATGGCGTTGGGTTATCAGTTTACGATCGCGCAGTGGTTGGTGGATCCAACGTTGTAGCATGCGACTCCCCATGGGGGTTGCCGTATTATCTAATACCCATGAAAGCGTGTTTTCACGTCCGCCTGAAAGATTCTGGGTTAGCTCTAGGTTTCGTCTGGTGGCAGCATCTAAAATAATCGAGTCAGCTTGATTAAAACGTACAATAGAGTTGATATGTGGCAATGCTGTTTTTTGAGTGTCTTTAACATATTGCATCAAACAGCCGGCCGCTTGTAGTGCTAAACGAGCATCGTTGATGCCAAAGCCATGCAAGTCTTTCGTGCCAAATTGAGTTAATAATAAATTGACACAAGTGTCGTAATCAAACTCCCATTCAGGTCTACGGCGAATTCCTTTTAAGTGATTGATGAGTATCATGTCAGTGAAGTCTTCACTGTAAAGTAATTCCGCTGGTCGTGTACGTTGGATCTCTGCTTCTAGTGCTTCTCTTGAATCTAATTCTGAAATAACAAAACGGCCAGAAGAGATATCTAATGTGGCAAAGCCGTAACCGACTTTACCCTCGTAAAGCGCGGCTAATAAATTATCCTGACGCTCTTGTAATAAGGCTTCATCTGTCAATGTTCCCGGGGTGACGATACGGACAACTTGGCGATCAACTGGACCCTTTGAAGTCACGGGATCGCCAATCTGCTCACATATCGCGACCGATTGACCTATTTGTACTAACTTAGCCAAATAGCCCTCTACCGCATGGTAAGGCAGGCCAGCCATTGGGATCGGGTCACCACCGCTTTTACCCCGTGCAGTTAATGAAATACCAAGCATTTCAGAGGCTTTTTTAGCATCATCATAAAATAGCTCATAGAAATCCCCCATTCTATAGAACAACAGCATGTCAGGATGAGCGGCTTTCATTGTCAAATATTGACGCATCATCGGAGTATGTTTTTCTAAATCTAAGCTAACAATTTCAGTCATGGGCTGTGTAATACTCTTTTTGTTCATCTGTGGTAATTCATTAAGCATTCGGGGAATTAGCATGGGATTTTTATAGCGGCTAATCTTAACAAAATTTGCCCCTGTTGGAGAAATACAAATTCATTATATTGACGTGAAATTACTAAATTTATGATTTTATTAATAAATAAAAAAAAGTAACCTCAGGGCTTGATACTGTATGACTATACAGTATACTGAACAACATATTGAGATGAGTGACGATATTAACGACACTTACAAACTAAATTATACACAGCAATTTTACCATTAATTGTGAACAAAGTTATTGCCTGGAAGGGTTTGAAAATGAAGGTTGATCCAAATAAAGAGAAAGCACTTGCCGCAGTGTTAAGCCAAATTGAAAAGCAATTCGGTAAAGGCTCTATCATGAAGTTGGGCGAAGACCGTACCATGGATGTAGAAACTATTTCTACCGGCTCACTTTCATTGGACATCGCGTTGGGCGCAGGTGGACTACCAATGGGACGTATTGTTGAAATTTACGGCCCAGAATCATCAGGTAAAACAACACTAACCTTAGAAGTTATTGCCGCAGCACAACGTGAAGGTAAAACATGTGCCTTTATTGATGCTGAGCATGCACTTGATCCTATCTATGCTAAAAAACTAGGCGTAGATATTGATAACTTATTATGTTCACAACCAGATACAGGTGAACAAGCATTAGAAATATGTGATGCTTTAACTCGCTCAGGTGCGGTAGACGTTATTGTTGTCGATTCTGTTGCTGCGTTAACACCAAAAGCTGAAATTGAAGGTGAAATTGGTGATTCGCATATGGGCTTAGCGGCACGTATGATGAGCCAAGCTATGCGTAAACTTGCAGGTAACCTTAAGCAATCAAATACTTTGCTTATTTTTATTAACCAAATTCGTATGAAAATTGGGGTAATGTTTGGTAGCCCTGAAACGACAACCGGTGGTAATGCACTTAAGTTTTATGCTTCAGTTCGTTTAGATATTCGCCGCACTGGCGCGATTAAAGATGGTGATGAAGTCGTCGGTAACGAAACCCGTGTTAAAGTGGTTAAAAACAAAATTGCAGCACCATTTAAGCAAGCTGAATTCCAAATCCTTTACGGTCAAGGTATTAACCGTACTGGTGAACTCGTGGACTTAGGTGTTGCACATAAGCTTGTTGATAAAGCGGGTGCTTGGTACAGTTATAAAGGCGAAAAAATTGGTCAAGGCCGTGCTAATGCCGGTAAATTCTTAACCGAAAATCCAGCGATTGCACAAGAGATTGATAAGACATTACGTGAAATGTTGCTTGGTTCTGGAACAGGTACCGCAGCAGCATCATCTACAGATGAAAATATTGATTTAGAAACCGGTGAAGTTTTCTAAATAAGATTTATCCTAGCAATTAATGTGTCGATTTAAGTCGCGGTGCGTATTTTACGTATCGCGACTTTTTTATGCTTCAGTTAAAAAACACTCTGTTGTTATCCTTGCTATACTGACTAGACTTACCCGCCACTAACTAGATAACTAGATAACTAGATAACTAGATAACTAGATAACTAGATAACTAGTAACTAGATAACTAGATAACTAACTAAATCAATTGAAATTTTATTCTTTTAGTAGATTGATACGCTAGCCACAGAACAATAACAAACCAAATAAAATAGCCTCTAGTTCATCCGATATAACATTATTCTTTATCAAAACTGTCCACCACAATGGCGCCCATCGATGCCGGCATAGTAATGACTATTATCCGTTTTAACGATGTTAATGGGTCTACCCAAAAGGGTAATTTGTCTAAACAAAATAGCACTAATGCAACCACTAATGCTGTCATTAGATAAGCGATAACAATACGGAAAATAAACACTAATTTTCTTGAGCTAATATTATTTTGAAAGACACTTTGATAGGTATATAGCCCTAGAAAAATAACCGATAATAAAAAAAGCATTAATAAATTGAAAAAAGGGAGGGTTTCACCTAATCGCCACGCTTCCTCTGAAAACGAAATCGGGACCGCAAGCGCAAATGCGCCGACAAAAATTTGGCTGGCATCTTCGCCATTAAAGCTAAACTTCATTACTTTTCCTTTTTAAAACATTCTGGTTTGCATAACAAACCCTAAGTTAAAGCCTAGATGTAATACTAGCTGTAATATATGAAGGACTGTTTAACTACAAATTACCTTAAAGCGAGTGTTTACGCACCTATATTCAGATTGAAAGCTAATTGAGAAGATTGTTAATCTTATGCCACAGCACTCATATTTTGCGATAAGCTAATCGAATATTGTTCAGATGATAATCGCCTTACTCATCTCGCATTTTTGCGTAAATTCAGTATATAATGCCCTCATTTACTGGCTTGTATAGCAAGCTAGACACTTTTGTATTCTCTATATCAGGACGCATCCATGTTTCAGACCACTGCAGAGTTAAGAAGTGCTTTTTTAAAGTACTTTGAAGATAACGGACATCAAGTTTTAGACAGTAGTTCGCTGGTTCCAACTAACGACCCAACACTGCTATTTACCAATGCCGGCATGAACCAATTTAAAGATGTGTTCTTGGGGATGGATAAACGCAGCTACACTCGTGCGACGACATCACAGCGCTGTGTTCGAGCCGGTGGTAAGCATAATGATTTAGATAACGTGGGTTATACCGCACGTCACCATACTTTTTTTGAAATGCTAGGTAATTTTAGTTTTGGTGATTACTTCAAAGAAGAAGCGATCCGTTTTGCGTGGACCTTTTTAACTGAAACATTGAAACTACCAAAAGATCGTTTATGCGTGACCATTTATGAAACCGATGATGAAGCGTTTGAACTGTGGAACAACAAAATTGGCGTAGCTGCTGAGAATATTATCCGCATCGGCGATAACAAAGGTGGGGCTTATGCGTCAGATAATTTCTGGCAAATGGGTGATACCGGTCCTTGTGGTCCATGTTCTGAAATTTTCTATGACCATGGCGATCATATTTGGGGAGGACGTCCTGGTTCACCTGAAGAAGATGGCGATCGTTTTATCGAGATTTGGAACATCGTATTTATGCAATATAACCGTCAAGCAGACGGTGAGATGTTACCTTTGCCTAAGCCGTCGGTAGATACCGGCATGGGAATTGAGCGTATTGCAGCTATCATGCAGGGAGTACATTCAAATTATGAAATTGATATCTTTAAGCAACTTATTGCTAAAACAGCTGAAATAATTAACGTTACTGATTTAGAAAATAAATCATTACGCGTAATAGCTGATCATATTCGTTCTTGCTCTTTCCTGATTGCGGATGGTGTTTTACCTTCTAATGAAGGCCGTGGTTATGTACTGCGTCGTATTATTCGCCGCGCAGTACGTCATGGTAATAAGCTTGGCGCTACGGATGCGTTTTTCTATAAGCTTGTACCTACCTTAATCAACGTTATGGGTGATGCAGCTAAAGGCCTAGCTGCAATGCAAGCGATTGTTGAAAAAGCCTTAAAAGCTGAAGAAGAGCAATTTGCCCGCACGTTAGAGCGTGGTTTGGGGCTGCTTGATAACGCGCTTAATAGCTTATCTGGCAAGGTGCTTGATGGTGACACCGCATTTAAACTTTACGATACCTACGGCTTCCCTGTGGATTTGACCGCAGACGTGTGCCGTGAGCGTGACATTACTGTCGATGAAGTTGGTTTTGAAGCGGCAATGGCTGAGCAACGAAGCCGTGCGCAAGCTGCTGGTAACTTTGGTACTGATTACAACAAGCAATTGATTATTGATAAGCAAACCGCATTTTGTGGTTATCAAGGCTTAACCGGTGATGCGACCGTAGTTGCTTTGTATGTTGATGGCAACGAAGTGACTGAAGTGACAGCGGGTCAGGAAGCTGTGCTGGTACTCGATAACACACCTTTCTACGCAGAATCTGGCGGACAAGTCGGTGACCGAGGTCTGCTAAACGCACAAGGCGTTAGCTTTGAGGTGCTTGATACGCAGAAATTTGGCCAGGCAACGGGTCATCAGGGAAAACTGACTCAAGGCAGTATAAAAGTAGGCGCTAAGTTAACCGCATTAGTGGATAAAAAACTGCGTCAAAGCACTGAACTTAACCATTCAGTGACTCACTTACTTCATGCTGCACTTCGTCAAGTATTAGGCAGTCATGTGACTCAAAAAGGCTCCTTAGTTAATCCTGAGCGTCTACGTTTTGACTTCTCACATTTTGAAGGTGTCAAGCCGGCTGAAATTAAAGAGATTGAGGAGTTAGTTAATACTCAAATTCGTCTAAATCATCAATTAAATACCCAAGAAATGGGTATCGATGAAGCCAAAGAAAAAGGCGCAATGGCGTTATTTGGCGAGAAGTATGATGCACAAGTGCGTGTTGTTACCATGGGTGACTTCTCTATTGAGTTATGTGGCGGTACGCACGTTAGTCGCACGGGTGACATTGGCTTATTTAAATTAACCTCCGAGAGCGGTATTGCTGCAGGTGTGCGTCGTATTGAAGCTGTTACTGGCGCTGCAGCAATGGCCTATGTGGCAGATCAACAAGCCCAGTTAGAAGAAGCCGCAGCGTTACTTAAGTCAGACAGTGCTTCTGTTATCACTAAATTAAAAGCGCAGCTAGATAAAGTGAAACAGCTTGAAAAAGATTTATCGCAACTGAAAGATAAACTTGCTGCTGCAGCAAGTGCTGATTTAGCGGGTGATGCTATTGAGATAAATGGTATTAAAGTCCTAGTGAAAAAGCTTGAAGGTGTTGATGCTGGATCACTACGTGGTTTGCAAGATGAGCTTAAGCAAAAGTTAAAGTCTGCCGTTATCGTATTAGGTGTTGCCACAGAAGGTAAAGTTAATTTGATTGCCGGTGTCAGTAATGATCTAACCAAGCAAGTTAAAGCCGGTGAGTTGGTGGCCATGATTGCTCAGCAAGTCGGCGGTAAAGGCGGTGGACGCCCTGACATGGCACAAGCGGGTGGTACTCAGCCTGAGAACTTAGATGCCGCATTAGCTTTAGTATTACCTTGGTTGACTGAACGCTTAGGCTAAACAATCGCCGTGAACGAAAAATAATACTTAAATCAAGTCTTAAAGCAGGGTTATTACACTTTAAGGCTTGAGTGTCATTGACACTTTTGGCATAGTTAACACAGTTTTGCTGCTGGTCACTATCACAGCGCGGTTAACTTAACACTTAAGTTGGTTCGAAAATGGTTTAATATGTCGTGCATAACGGGTTTGTTAACTATTTATCGTAATTGTCATTTTGTATGATCTAATGTCGATGCATTTTTATGTTGGTGTTAGATCATTTGTTAATTTTTGAATTATATGTGCTTAATAGTCAAACTTTGTATTTGAAGTTACTATGACTTTTACTGAGCAAACCCTATAATAACGCATATTACGGACAAAGCGTGTTATGCAGTGTGAACTAAAGGAGTAACCAATATGCTAATTTTGACTCGTCGTGTAGGCGAAACATTGATGATTGGTGATGAAGTCACTGTCACAGTATTAGGTGTCAAGGGTAACCAAGTACGTATTGGTGTCAATGCACCCAAAGAAGTATCTGTTCACCGTGAAGAGATTTACCAACGGATCCAATCTGAAAAGTCAGACTCATCTGATGGCGGTAACTTCTAAGCAGTTTTTGTTAGATATTGAAACGACTAAGTCAGCATTTGCTGACTTTTTTGTTTTTAAACGCGGTAAAGTTTTGTTTAGCTTGACTGCAAATATTGTAATAGGTGAGAAAGTATTTTATTTAGCTAATATTATTTATTCACTTAATAAGTAGAGCATTTGGAGTCTTATTTGCTGTTAAACCCCTCAATGTGCTTAAAAACAGTTCAAATGGTTAGCGGTTTGGAAAAAGGGTTTGACTTATTTTCGGCAAACAGTAATATGTGCGCCAAGAAAACGGAGAGGTGGCCGAGTGGCCGAAGGCGCTCCCCTGCTAAGGGAGTATGGGCTTTAACTCCCATCGAGGGTTCGAATCCCTCCTTCTCCGCCATTTCTTACAATAGTTAAATCGATGCGGATGTAGCTCAGCTGGATAGAGTACCTGGCTACGAACCAGGCGGTCGAAGGTTCGACTCCTTCCATCCGCACCATTTCTATTGTTGTGATTTTGAATGCGGATGTAGCTCAGCTGGATAGAGTACCTGGCTACGAACCAGGCGGTCGAAGGTTCGACTCCTTCCATCCGCACCATTCAAAGTAGAAAGACTGTATAGAACAAATTTGCGCGTGTAGCTCAGCTGGATAGAGTACCTGGCTACGAACCAGGCGGTCGGAGGTTCGACTCCTCCCACGCGCACCATATTTGACGGAGAGGTGGCCGAGTGGCCGAAGGCGCTCCCCTGCTAAGGGAGTATGGGCTTTAACTCCCATCGAGGGTTCGAATCCCTCCTTCTCCGCCATTCATTCATTGATGTTATAGTGCACTGCACTTTAATATGATGTAATGATGGCATTAAGTAATAAGTAAGATTTTGCGCGTGTAGCTCAGCTGGATAGAGTACCTGGCTACGAACCAGGCGGTCGGAGGTTCGACTCCTCCCACGCGCACCACATTAAAAAAACCTGCTATTAATTAGCAGGTTTTTTTTTGCCTTCGATTTCTAATCATTCCATTTAGCTGCGTTTAATCATCCATATTCATCTTCGATAGACATTCTGGTGATCTTTCAATCTACTTATCATCTTTGATCACTAGAAATAATGAACTCCATCACAAAGTAGTGACTTTATTTTTATGTTTAGTAAATTTTTATTCAACGTTCAAGATTGGAGGAAATAAGTGGCGGTAAATCGTTGGTGGTTGCCTGTTTAGTTTGGTTAACAATAATTTAACACCCTTATGTGTCAGAGGGGAAGTGAGCTTTATTGTGTAATCCTTAGTTAACGGCTGCTTTTATTATCAAATTCTTATTTGTTTCTATTTTTGGTAATTATTTATGGTAAGACCATTTTACAGTTGGATAGTGATTTTGTTATAATTTGTGTATATTTTGTAACATATGAAGTCGTTAAAATGGATATGAATTCAGTTTCTGTTAAAGTTGGCTCGATTAGCTGGTCAAGTATTAATTGAATATTTATTCTGAAAATGGTTTTGAATAAAAGAATGCTAAATAACGAGGCCGCGAGTCATCATGCCTTAATACGCATGTCAAAGCTTGGCATGTTACCCAATGGAACACATTTGTCGTATTTATTACAGTGAGGGACTATGGCATCGATCAGCCAACAATTAGTTGATGCGCTTGGCATTATGGTGATGGGAATGGGCTTAGTGTTCATTTTCTTGAGTATTTTAATTGTTGGTATTGGAATAGTGGCTAAATACAGTCCAGTTCCTATTGAGCCAACACCAGAGCCAAAGATCAACACAGGATCAACGACAGGATTAAATCCTAAGTTAGTCGCCGCTATTACTTCTGCGATTCATCAATATCGCGCGTAAGATTTATTTTGGGAGCTTTTATGAGCAAGCCGTTATTACTCACCGATGTCGTCCTGCGCGACGCCCACCAATCTCTACTTGCAACACGCTTACGTATTGATGACATGTTACCCATTGCTCCTTTGCTGGATAAAGTGGGTTATTGGTCATTAGAATCATGGGGTGGCGCTACTTTCGATTCATGTATTCGCTATTTAGGCGAAGACCCGTGGGATCGCATTCGTGAACTCAAAAAGGCCATGCCAAACACGCCACAGCAAATGTTGTTACGTGGACAAAATTTATTAGGGTATCGTCATTATGCTGATGACGTTGTTACCCGTTTTGTTGAGCGTGCTCACACCAATGGTGTAGATGTATTCCGTATTTTTGATGCCATGAATGATGTGCGTAACTTAGAAACGGCAGTTAAAGCGGTTAAAAATGTAGGTGGCCACGCGCAGGGGACGATTTCATTCACCACTAGCCCAGTACATACCCTTGATACCTGGGTTGATATGGCTAAGCGCTTAGAAGACATGGGCGCGGATTCATTATGTATTAAAGATATGGCTGGCTTACTTAAGCCGATGCAAGCTTATGATTTAATTAGCCGCTTAAAGTCGCAAACTGACTTAATGGTATCGATGCATTGTCATGCGACAACAGGTCTTAGCACAGCGACATACCAAAAGGCCATCGAGGCGGGTGTTGATGTGCTTGATACTGCAATCTCTTCAATGAGCCAAACCTACGGCCACAGCGCAACCGAAACGTTAGTTGCCATGGTAGAAGATACCGATAGGGCCACTGGCTACGATATGGTGCTCTTGGAAGAGATAGCCGCTTATTTCCGTGAAGTACGTAAAAAGTACGTCCGTTTTGAGGGCGCACTTAAGGGAATTGATTCACGTATTTTACGCGCCCAAGTGCCAGGTGGCATGTTAACCAACATGGAAAATCAGCTAAAAGAGCAAGGCGCTGCAGATAAGATGGATGCGGTGTTAGCTGAGATCCCACGGGTACGTGCAGACTTAGGTTTCTTACCTTTAGTGACACCAACATCACAAATAGTTGGCTCCCAATCGGTTATCAATGTGTTGATGGGTGAACGATACAAATCGATGACTAAAGAAACCGAAGGTGTGTTAAAAGGTGAATATGGCGCGACACCCGCTCCGGTAAATGCTGAACTTCAAGCTCGTGTGTTAAATGGAGCAAAAGCTATTACTTGTCGTCCTGCTGATTTAATCGCCCCTGAACTCGATAAGCTCCGAACAGAGCTAGCCATTAAAGCCCAAGAAGAAGGTTTTACTTTGGCAGCTGAGTCTGACGACGATGTAATGACCTACGCGTTATTTAATCAAATAGGTCTTAAGTTTCTACAAAATCGGGGTAACCCTGATGCCTTTGAACCTGTGCCCTCAGCAGATGATTTAGTGGTTAAAGCGGATAAAGAAAAAGACCCTGAAACCTATACCGTTAATGTAGAAGGTCAAAGTTTTGTTGTTCAGGTAAGCCAGGGGGGTGAGATCAGTCAAATAGTGCCTGTGGCTACTTCTAATGCTGCTACCCCTACTCAAGTCGTCTCAGCGCCTACTGGTGCAGTTAAATACAGTATGACAGCGCCACTGTCGGGTAATATATTTAAAGTGCTTGTGGCTAACGGTCAAGCGATTAAAGCCGGTGAAGTGGTTATCATTCTTGAAGCTATGAAAATGGAAACTGAAGTGCGTGCGAACGAAGACGGTGTGGTCACTAATCTTGCGGTTAAGCAAGGCGACAGTGTCACGGTTGGCTCAGCATTATTAGATTTGGCGTAAGAGGACATTATGGAAGGATTAATGGCCTTTTGGGGCGAAACAGGTATTGCTCATTTCACCGGTGGGCAAGTATTAATGATGGGCGTAGGGTGTTTATTACTTTATCTTGCCATCGCACGTGGCTTTGAGCCTTTGTTATTATTGCCTATCGGCTTTGGTGCCATTTTAGCCAACATTCCCAATGCAGGCTTTACCGACGAAGGCGGCTTGCTTTGGTACGCTTACCATATTGGAATTGAAACGGGAGTTTTTCCGTTATTGATCTTTATGGGCGTTGGCGCTATGACCGATTTTGGAGCCTTAATTGCTAACCCTAAAACGTTACTTTTAGGGGCCGCAGCACAGTTTGGTATCTTTGCCACATTGTTAGGTGCGATTGCATTAAATTGGGTGCCAGGTTTTGAGTTTACTATGCAAGATGCGGCTGCTATTGCCATTATTGGTGGCGCAGATGGCCCCACAGCTATCTTTTTGGCCTCCAAGCTCGCGCCAGATTTGTTAGGCGCAATTGCGGTAGCTGCATATTCGTACATGGCGTTAGTGCCTTTAATTCAACCGCCTATTATGAGGTTGTTAACTACTCCTGCTGAACGTAGCATTAAAATGGAGCAGCTTCGCGAAGTCAGTAAACGTGAAAAAATTATTTTCCCGTTAATGGTAGTTGGGTTAACCATTTTGTTTTTACCTGCCGCCACGCCACTTGTGGGTATGTTCTGTTTGGGTAATTTGATGCGTGAATCGGGTGTAGTTGACCGTCTATCTAAAACATCACAAAACGAACTTATCAATATCGTCACTATCTTCTTAGGGTTAGCTGTGGGATCTAAACTGTCAGCTGATCAATTTCTACGAATTGAAACCTTAGGCATTTTACTTCTAGGTGCAGTGGCATTTTCTATTGGTACCGCTACAGGCGTGTTGATGGCTAAGTTAATGTGTAAGTTATCTGGCGGTAAGGTTAACCCATTAATTGGCGCAGCAGGCGTGTCAGCCGTGCCTATGGCGGCCCGAGTGGTTAACAAGGTTGGCTTGGAAGCTAATCATCAAAACTTCTTGTTGATGCATGCTATGGGCCCGAATGTGGCTGGTGTGTTAGGCAGTGCCGTTGCTGCTGGGGTCTTATTAGCGGTATTAGGCTAATATCGTTTTAAAGTTATATATCTACACATTAAAGTAGCGCTTACAAATCTGTGTCGATATTATTAAAATAAGGCCAGTACATCATGTACTGGCCTTATTTTTTGCTTAATCATCATTAGCCATAACTGCTACACTGTTTGAGATTACTTGCTACTTAAAGACCCATTTCTATGCAGCGTGCCCCATTACGTCAAGCCAAAACTATCGATAATGTCTTTAACAGTGCTTACTGGCATCTTAGTCAGCAAGACTTCACCATTAATGAAATTCGCACCAAGCTAGCGCGTAAAACTGATAATCAACAATGGATTGATATCGTACTGGCTAGACTAGTAGAAAGTGGTTATTTAAAAAATGACTTCGACTTCGCTGTACGTTATTGCCAGTCGGCCTTTAGCAGTGAGCTAGGTGCAGGCGCAATAAGGCGCAAACTACAACTGCGCGGTCTATCAGCAACAGACATTGAAACAGCAATAGAGCAAGTAATGCACGAGCAACAGGTCGATACCTTTGAAATGGCCGCGTCTAGACTACTTAATAGATTTGATAACTTTAATGGCACCAGTAAAGAAAAAGTCTATACCCAGATGACTACAAAAGGATTT
The DNA here is from genome assembly GCF_051164845.1 of Shewanella sp. HL-SH4. Lineage (NCBI taxonomy): Bacteria > Pseudomonadati > Pseudomonadota > Gammaproteobacteria > Alteromonadales > Shewanellaceae > Shewanella > Shewanella sp. HL-SH4. The sequence goes on along the minus strand of NZ_CP195037.1, from coordinate 919,882 downwards.
TCACGCGCAGAAATTGATCATGCATTATCCCACCACCCTGAAAGTGACACATTGCGCAGTAAGCTGGCGATAAAAGCTGACAAAGTTGATTTAACAACAGAAATTATCAAGCTATTTAATAAAGGCAAAGGTAAAACACTTATCTTGCAGGAGCTTAAACAGCGATTGATTGACGTGACTGATTTTGAAGAAACCCTTTACCAGTTAACCTTAACAGAAGAGGTTGATTTCTATCAAAGCTGTAAAGATCAGCTAGCTAAAAAACGTTATAACTTATCGGATTATAAAGAAAAGTCGAAAGCGTATGCGTATTTGTCCCGTAAAGGTTTTGGCAGTGATGAAATAAAAGAAGCTATGTCACTAGATGACGAATAATCCAGTAACTATTTTTGTTGAAATTTAAATTTAATAGCCGATCTCTATAAAATAGGGATAAATACAAAACGCCAAGCAAATTATGCTTGGCGTTTTGTATTATGTAGCGATAAGTAAACCTTATATATTTAGGATCTACTTGAGTGAGGCAATGACCTTACTGTAATCGTAATTGATATACTGCAGTTGTGCCGCTGACTTCATTACCAATAAGTAGTAGTGGCACCCCTGTTGGGCTGTTTTGGCTAGCAATAAATATCATCCCTTCAGGACCTAAATCACCGGCCATTGATGCATCACCTTCAACTTCACCAGTGTCGGTATCAATGGCAAAATCAGCATCAAAGTTACGATTATGAACGTAATCTACGAATGACGCAGCAAAAGGATTGCTGATGTCGTAAATCATAAATCCAGAAGTGCGTTCTAAACCAATAAATGCATAAGTATTTGAACCAATCTGACCTATAGCGAGAGCTTCTGGCTCTGGTCCTTTATCGTCACTGCGGCTGTCACCTTTGTTTTCATCGTTGTTATTATTAAAGTTCATCCCTAATAACGCCGCAGTAATACGCTCAAAGTCACCAGCACTGTCAAATACTTGTTGACCATCAGCTGTCCAAATTGAAAATGAACGACCACCATAGGCAACAATTTTATCCATTAACCCGTCATTATTGTCATCGCCCATACTGGTGGTTACTTTTAAACGTCCCAGTTGGGTTTTATCTTGTGCGGTGGCAAACTGTGGCTGGTTAGGGTCTAAACTTAGGTCCGCAGCGCGAGCTTCTTCAGAAAACCCTGCATAATCTCGAGCATCGCCTTCGTTGGCTGTCACGATAAAGTCAGCATTGTTCCAGCGATAACTGGCAATCGTATCTGGCTGATACATGCCATAAACACCAGTGTAAGCTTGTAAGTTTATCGCATCGTCTTTATCACTAGCGTCTATTTTATTGGTATCTAAGCCAAAATTCTTAAGGCCTAATGCGATAATATTTTTTACCTTTGCCGCCTTGATATCAATCACCGCAATGGCATTGTTTTCTTGTAAACTAACATAAGCATATTGATTGTCAGGAGAGACTGAAATGTACTCAGGTTCAAAGTCTTGCGCTACGCTAGCTCCTGGACCATTGATTTTAATTAATGGGCTAAGTTCAGCATGACGTAAACCACCTAGGTTAAAATCTTTAAAATCAATCATGGTAGCCGATGTTGCCGGTACACCATTGGTGATGGCAATAAGCCCAATAGACCCTTCAGGATCGACATCATAAGCGCTGTTCGGCTCACCTTCATTAGCAACTAACAACACACTACCATCAGGCGTGAAAGCGACATTGTCAGGTAACGCACCCACTTCAACAAATGACAAGTAGACAGGTAATTCACTGCCTGATAATTGATAAAAGGCAACAATACCATTGCCTTGAGTCGCATTACCTAATGAATCAGCACGTTCAACGGCCGTGGCTAATAAATTACCCGACACACTGACACTGTTAACTGCACCTAATAGAGTTAACCCTGTATCGCCGCTGATATTCAATTCAGTTTTTTTGGTGATATTATTTAAACTATAACCTGCTTCAGCTTCAACGGGTGTTTGAGTCAATTGTGATAAATCTAACACATCAACCTTGCCACTTTGGGCATTGACCACAAATGCGCTTTGGCTAGTCGAGTGATAGTCAACGATTTCAGCGGCGCTAAGTCCATAGACTCCTGATTGATAACGGCCGACTAAATCAACACTCAGGGTATTTAGGTTGTTATTACAAATCACTTGAGTTTGTAGGCTATCAACTTCACTAGACTCCAGTACGCCATTACTGTTGGCGTCTAATCCGGTTTCAATTTGTTGTCCACCAAAGGGGCACTGCGCATGACCTGCCGTAATGGGGGTTACCGCGACTAATGCTGATAATCCTATACTGCCATCAGTTCCGTTTGCGCCATTAGTCCCCGCGGCACCTGTTTGCCCATCATCACCATTGCATGCTGTTAATAACATTGTGGTCATAATTGCAGACACTAAAAGTGTTACCTTACCTTGAGTAAATCGCTTCATAAACTAACGTCCTGAATAGAATTCTGTAATATAAAGCGGACAATTTAGTTAACTTGCGTGACAGTTTAATGATATTAATATTGCATTTATATGCTCTAGATAAACTGTTTTGTGCTTTATACAAGAATGCTGCGTAAGTATGAAATACGCATTTTCTTACTCAGCGAACACCTTGCAACAAAGACTCTTGTTGTAAAAATAAATATGTTAGCAGGATATTTTTGGTTTTTTTGTTACCTGAGTATAAGATTTTGACGTTATTGTAGATGAGGTTATGTAAAAAGACCGCATGCAGAATAACCCTATTATGAACCGAATTAGACTGCGGGATAGGCGATAAAAAATGCCAATATCATTAACGTGATATTGGCATTTATTGCTTTAGCATCAACAGACTTAAAGGTACTCAATCAAACATAAGTCCTTTCAACGCTGGTTAAGCGATTTTCTGTTCAGTGAGTGTCTCTTCAGAGTTGAACTGCTCAATATCTAATTGACCTTCGCTTTTGCCTATAACAACCGCGGTCATCATGTCACCGGTGACATTGGTCGCGGTGCGGATCATATCAATAATGCGATCAATGGCGGCAATAAATGCAATGCCTTCAAGGGGCAAGCCGATAACGCCTAAGGTAACAGTTAACATCACCATTGCACTGCCGGGTACGCCAGCGGTACCTACAGAGGCAACCGTGGCGGTAACGGCAATCAGCATGTAATCAGTCATATCTAAGGGGATACCGTAGATTTGAGCAATAAAGATAGCGGCAATAGCAGGGTAAATACCACCACAACCGTCCATGTTCATGGTCGCGCCTAACGGTAGTACAAAGGCACTGTAACGTTTTGATACGCCCATTGCTTCAGTACAACGTGTACTAGCAGGTAGGGTACCAAAGCTCGATGCGGTACTAAAGGCAACCAGCTGAGCAGGCATGGCTTTGCGGAAAAACTTTACCGGGCTTAAGCCAGCGGCAAATCTAATCAATCCACCATAAACAAAAATAATGTGAATGAACGCAGCAATATAAATGGCAATAATAAATTTACCTAATGGTAGTAAGGTACTTAAACCGTACTCGCCAACAACCCAAGCCATTAAGCCAAACACACCAATCGGGGTCAGTTTTAATACCATGCGCGTCAATTGAAACATCACTTCAGCACTGGCTTCCATGACCTTCTTCAATGGTTCAGCTTTTTCACCGACGGCATTAATTGCAATACCGACTAAGGCTGCAAACACAATTATCTGTAACACTTTGCCTTCCGCTAAAGAAGCAAAAGGATTAACCGGGATCATATTGAGTAATACTTGGGCAAATCCGGGAATGTCACGTTCACGCACTTCGGTAGTGGCTAATTCAAGTGAACCACCCATGTCGATTAAGCTGCCAACCGCTAAACCAATAAATGAAGCTATCGTGCCCGTCAGCATAAATAGGCCTAAGGTTTTTAAGCTTAAGCGCTTTAAGTTGGTTTGATTGCCTAAAGAGGTAATGCTGACCACAATGGCGCAAAAGACAAGCGGGGCGACCAACATTTTGATCGCGCTAATAAATAAGTCACCAAGAGGCTTAAGCACAATTGCTGATTCGCCCAAAGCGATACCTGCAAGAGTGCCCAAGATGAAGCCAGCGAGAACTTTTTGCCAAAATGGAATACGTTTAAAGGTGTCTAAAATCATCGAGGTTCTCATTTTATGGTTATTGTTAGGCGTATTGATAAGATGAATGGGCGATTATGCATAATTCATCCGTCTATTGCGGTGTGAACCAGCGGTGTAAGTTACCCATTCTAGACAGATGAATCAAATTTAATGGCATTCTAGAGAGGCAAATAAAGACAAACAACGTCAATTTGATATAACTTATAATTATATATATCAATGTTAATATAATTATAAGTTTTTTACTGTGCAATAACTTTTAAAATAAAGCGTTTATAAATAAAAAAGTGTTTTAAAATCATAAGGGTATATTTTGACTGAGTTATGGCTGATGTTTTCTGGAGCTTTTTTAGCTGCCACCTTGTTACCGGGGGGATCAGAAGTTTTACTTATTGGTTTGTTACAGCAAAACAGTGACCCTTGGTTAGGTTTATTGATTGTTGCCAGTTTGGGCAATACCTTAGGTGCCGTCACGAGTTATTATTTAGGCCGAGCGGGACGGTTTGCAAAATCACCAGCTGATTTTGATAACAAGTACTATCAGCGTTCGCTGGGATGGTTTGAACGTTTTGGCGTATGGGCGTTACTCTTGTCCTGGCTACCGCTTATTGGTGATATTTTATGCTTAATTGCTGGGTGGTTAAAATTACCAGTGGTAAGCTCAACAGTAATGATTTTTATCGGTAAAACAGTACGCTATAGTTTAATTGTTTTTATATTTATGGCAGCAATTTGATAATGCAGTTATGTAAGCTCAAGGAGTGTGTTTTTTGAAAAAGTGGATACTTGCGGTCGCGATTAGTGCGGCAATTACCGGATGTGCAGTAGACAATGTTAATGATGACATTAAGCTAATCGCACAGCAAACAAGCTTACCAGCAGGCGTTAATCTAGTTGAAGCGGTTACTATCGCTGACAGTAACATTGGCATCCCTTACAAAAAATATCAGCTCGCAAATGGGCTAACGGTGATTTTGCATCAAGACACATCAGATCCCCTTGTACACGTTGACGTGACTTATCATGTGGGCTCGGCACGGGAATTAGCCGGACGCAGTGGTTTTGCTCATTTATTTGAACATATGATGTTCCAGGGCTCACAAAATGTCGCCGATGAACAACACTTTAAAGTGGTTACCGAAGCGGGCGGTACACTAAATGGTACAACCAATTCCGATAGAACTAATTATTTTGAAACTGTGCCCAAAAATCAGTTAGAAAAAATGCTCTGGTTAGAGTCCGACAGAATGGGGTTCTTGTTACCCGCTTTAACCAGCGAAAAATTTGAAGTACAACGTGAGACCGTTAAAAATGAGCGGGCACAACGGATTGATAACCGCCCTTACGGTCGTTTAGGCGAACGTTTTGCACAAGCCCTTTATCCTGAAGGCCATCCTTATTCATGGCCAGTTATTGGCTGGCCGGACGATCTTGAACGTGCCACTGTTGATGATGTTAAGCACTTTTTCCAGCGTTGGTATGGGCCTAATAACGCCACATTAACTATTGGTGGTGATTTTGATGAAGCGCAAACCTTAGCCTGGATTAACCAATATTTTGGTGAAATCCCTTCAGGACCTAAAGTAGATGCGGCCACCAAAACCGCGGTGACCTTAGATAAAACCCGTTATCTTTCAATGGAAGATAAAGTACATTTGCCTTTATTATATGTGGGTATGCCAACCGTGTATGCCGGTCACCCTGATGAAGCCGCATTAGATCTACTGGCGAATATCATTGGCGGTGGTCAAACGTCATTGTTATACAAAAACTTAGTTAAAGATGGGTTGGCAGTGCAATCATCTGTTAGTCATCCATGTCAAGAATTGATGTGCCAATTTACTTTATATGCCCTAGCTAATCCTGCAAATGGTGGCAAGCTGGATGCGTTAGAAGCTAAAATTAATGAATCTATTGCCGAATTTGAGCAACGTGGTGTGACTGACGAAGACCTACAAAAGGTTAAAGTACAGTTTGAAGCCACTACTATTTTTGGGTTGCAAAGCGTCGCTGGCAAGGTGGCGACTTTAGCTTCAAATGAAACTTTCTATGGTGATCCTAATCGAGTAGCAAAAGATTTAGCCCGTTATAACAGTGTGACTAAAGCAGATGTTATGCGGGTATTTAATCAGTACATCAAAGATAAACCTAAAGTGGTGATGAGTGTGGTGCCTGAAGGCCAATCACAATTAATTGCCAAAGCAGATAATTTTGAGCCCAAAAGCTTAGCCATTGCAGAGGATGCGGTAACGGGACTGGTTGATAGTAAGCCTGTTGTATCAAGTTTTGATCGCACCTTAATACCTGCTCCGGGTGACGCTCCACAACTGACGGTACCCACACTTTGGTCTGCCACCTTAAGCAATGGTATTGAGGTGATGGGCACTGAAAGTGAAGAGACACCGACAGTCGAGCTAGTGATTTACCTTGAAGGCGGCCACCGTACTGTGCCTGTTGAAAAAGCCGGACTAGCCAAGCTTACTGCCGCTATGATGAATGAATCAAGCAATAAGCGCTCTGCAGAAGAGCTAGCTCAAGCATTAGAGATGTTAGGCTCAAGTGTCAGTGTTAGCGCAGGTGAGTCACAAACCTATGTACAAGTGTCTAGTTTGTCGAAAAATCTTGCCGCAACCTTAAGTATTGTTGAAGAACGTCTATTCCAGCCTGGTTTTGTCAGTGCTGACTTTGAACGCGTTAAACAGCAGCAATTACAAAGTTTACAACAAGCAATGACTAATCCGAGTTTCCTGGCCAGTAATGGTTTTTCTGCCTTGTTATATGGCAATAATACTGCCATGGGCAGTAGCGATTTAGGCACAGTGGCATCGGTATCAGCATTAACCCTTGATGATGTAAAAGATTTTTATCAACAGCAATTTACCGCAGGCAATGCCCAAATGGTGTTGGTGTCTGATTTAGCCAAAGCTGATGTGATGCCGATGCTCAGTGGGTTCAGTCAATGGGCGGGTAACGCCAGTGCGCTGTCACCTATTGATAAACGGATCCACGCTAAACCTGCGACCATTTATATTATCGATAAACCAGATGCGGCGCAGTCGGTGATTAATATTGGTAAACGCGCGTTAACCTATGATGTCACCGGTGATTATTTTAAAGCCAATTTGATGAATTACCCATTGGGCGGCGCATTCAATAGTCGCATAAACTTAAACTTACGCGAAGACAAAGGTTATACCTATGGCGCCAGAACCAGCTTCAGTGGCCAAGAAGACAGTGGTGAGTTTATCGCCTCCGCCAGTGTGCGAAGCGATGTCACAGGCGCGGCAATTAGCGAGTTTATTAATGAAATTCAAATCTATCAGCAGTCGGGTATGAATGACACAGAGTTGGCATTTTTACGCAATTCTATTACTCAAGGACAAGCGTTAGACTTTGAAACACCTTATCAAAAGGCCGGTTTTATTCGTAAAATTCAGCGTTATCGGCTAGATCATCAATTTACCGCTGAGCAAACTCAGATCATTAATTCAGTGACCACCACTGAATTAAACTCACTTGCTAAATCCTTGCTTGATATCAATACTATGGTGATATTAGTGGTTGGCGATAAAAAGGTGATTGAGCCACAGCTTGCGCCATTGGGCTATCCAATTGAAGTGTTAAATTAATTGGCTATATAGCTGACTTGAATTGATCTGATTTACCCCAATATCAGTATTAATTCTAGTTAAAACGGCGGCAGAATTTCTGTTGCCGTTTTTGTTTACAGTTTTTTTGCCAATTTGGTAATAATCTCGGGTATCATCGGGTCTACTGATACCAATCGTATTTAATCACGCGAATTAATCAATAGAGAATAGAATATTGAAATCTTTCAATGAAATTGTCGACCAGCTTGGCGACAGCGAAGGGCGCGAAGCCTTACTCGGTATGCTCCGTGGTATTGAGCGTGAAGCTTTACGTATCGAAGGTAACGGCCAGTTGGCACAAGATTTACATCCACAAGCTTTAGGCTCTGCATTAACACACTCAAGAATTACCACTGACTACAGTGAAGCTTTGCTTGAATTTATTACCCCTGTCCACAATGACATTGATGAATTACTTGAAGAGTTAACGCAAACCCATGCCTACACAGTACGGAACTTAAATGGCCAAAAATTATGGCCAGTGAGCATGCCTTGTTATATTGGCGATGTAAAAAATATTCCTGTGGCGCAATACGGTGTGTCAAATAACGGCCTGATGAAAACCCTCTACAGAAAAGGCTTAACTCATCGTTACGGTGCGTTGATGCAAATAATTTCTGGGGTGCATTTTAACTTTTCTGTCTCAGCAGAGCTATGGCAAACCTTATTTGATAATAAATTATCTAATAATCCGCAGATGCGTTCAGACTCATTAAGCCGTTGTGAGTTTATTTCTGAATCTTATTTTGGTTTGATCCGAAATTATCGCCGTTTGGTATGGGTGTTGCCATATTTATTTGGCTCTACTCCCGCATTATGTTCATCGTTTGTGAAAGATCAAACCGTTGATTTTGATTTTAAAAAAACCGGAAAAGGCACACTTTACTTACCTTATGCCACATCATTACGCATGAGTGATTTAGGCTATACCAATAAAGAACAAGATACGCTGAATATCAGCTATAACTCGCTGCCCGAGTATCTAGCGGGTGTGCAAGCTGCGATTAAAATGCCATCGAAAAAGTTTGAACAAATTGGCGTTAATGTGGACGGAGAATACCGTCAGCTAAACCATAATATTTTGCAAATTGAGAATGAATTTTACTCGCCTATTCGTGCTAAACGCGTGACAAAATCGGGCGAAAAACCTTCACAGGCTCTGATGCGTGCTGGGGTTGAATATATTGAAGTGCGAGCACTGGATGTTAATCCATTTAGCCCGGTTGGTATTGATGCCACTCAAGTACGCTTTTTAGATTTATTCTTACTGTATTGCTTATTGTCACCGTCAGCACTGACCGATGATCAAGGCGAGAAAGAAATTGCGGCAAACCTAAAAGCTGTAGTGTTAGAAGGACGTAAGCCTGGACTAATGCTTAAGCAAAATGGCCAGGATATTGATATTAAAGTGTGGCTAACCGATTTGTTTGCTGACTTGTCTCGACTCGCCACTTTATTAGACGGTGAGCATGGCTACAGTTATCAAAACGCATTAAGCCATTGGGCTGGGGCGATTGAAGATCCTAGCCAAACACTTTCTGGCCGTGTCCTTAATGAAATTATCACTAAAAATGTGGATCATGGCGACTGGGTTAAACAACTCGCTAATAATTACCATGATTTTTTATGCACTTATCCATTAAGTCATGAAATTGAGCAGCAATATAAGGATGAGGCAGAATCATCATTAGACAAACAGCAGCAGATTGAATCTGAATCTATGCCTAATTTTGATATTTTCCTGCAAGAATACTTTAAAGAAGTTGCTTCGCCAGAGTTGTATAGTGGTTGTAAAGCATAATGAAGGGCGATAAAGTCTGATGGGTGCAGTAAAACGATTGAACCCACAGTCAGGGGTGTTCCTCAGCCTAACAGCAACGATTATGTTGCTGTCTGGTTGTGCATCGTCTGACAATGGCCTTGAATGTGGCACTGTGTCTGCTTATATAAAACCTGATGCAACCCAGTACCTTTATCGCACTATTGTGACCCACTTAGATGGGGTGCCTGTTATTTCTCGCCCTAATTACTTGCTGCAAACTGGTGAGCATCAATTTACGGTAGTGGAATTAATTAACTCACCTGAGCTAAAAGTGTCACTGTCCGCGCGAGGTCCAAAAACTTTAACTGTGAATGTTGAAACGGATCAGCGTTACCATATAGCCGCTCAAATGAATACCGACAAAATTTACGTTGGTAGTAATAAAGATTTCTGGCAACCCGTGGTATTTAAGCAAGAATTCTTTGAGTGTGAGTTAAATCCCAAACCATAAATTGCATTAGTAGGCCATAAATGTGACACTTAATTTTTATTAAGTGAGCTAATTGAGGTGCTATGAAACCGTTTTTATACATGGTCAGTTTGTGTTGTGTAATTGTATTATCCGGTTGTGCGACCTCTCCTCCTGCTGAACCTGAAAACCTTTGCTCCATTTTTAAACAACATCGTTCATGGTATGAAGCTGCGGTAGATACCCGTGAAAAGTGGGGCGTGCCTGTGCATGTTCCTTTAGCCATGATGTACCAAGAAAGTTCATTCAAGCATAACGCCGCTCCACCCATGGAGTACTTTTTGGGCTTTATTCCTACCGGGCGTGCCAGCGATGCCTACGGTTATGCGCAGGCTAAAACCATGACCTGGGATGATTATGTGCGAGAAACTGGGAATTCCTGGTCTAGTCGCAGCGACTTTGATGATGCGATGGATTTCATGGGCTGGTTTATTTATAAAACCAATAAGATTAATGGCGTGTCTAAATGGGATGCGAAAAATCAGTATCTCAATTATCACGAAGGCTGGGGCGGTTATAAACGTGGCTCATATAAAGCCAAAAAATGGTTAACACCCGTTGCTCAAAAAGTTGATGATCGCGCCAGGCGCTATGCTCAGCAATATCAAACATGTAAGGATGATCTTGATTCATCATGGTTATGGCGAGTTTTCTTTGGCTAGAATAAGCCTATTTGTTGCTAAAACAACCAAAAAAATTCCCCTCTTTTGAGTGGTATTTTTTTATGAAACTTTATTAGTTTAACTTCGCCCTTGTTTGCCGATACAATGTAACTAGCTTGTTAACAATGCATTTACCTTATGATGAATAATACCAATATTGTTGATAACACAGCCCCTCCAGATTGAAGAATAATAACAAGATAATCGGAAAATAATATGAATACGACATTCCAAAAATCGATACACCGTAAGTTATTAGCGCCTATTTTATTAACAATAGTGCCTTTTTTAATCATTATTAGCTTTTTGGACGCTGAAATAACTAAGACTACGATATTAAGCTTACTGATTGGATTGCTGGTGTGTCAGCTGGCTATCGGATTATGGTCAATGGAGTATTACTTACAAGCACGTTTGGCTAAATTACATCAATATTTACAGCTGGTGGTTAATACAGAAAAAGCGCCAGCAGGGCCGCTTAAAGATAATGAAGCTGACGAGCTTGCGTTAATCACCAATGACTTAAGCCAGTTTGTTGAAGGCCTTAAAGTCATATTAGATGTTATTCGAGTTGATGCCAAAGCGTTCAAACAAGGTGCTAAAGTATTAACTGAACAAATGCACCATGCAGAAGGTTCGGTTGATAAAAGCGTGTATGAAAACCAACAAATAACCTTATCACTGCAAGAAATTACCCATACCGCTTCTGAATTATCCTCTAATGCAAACGAGTTAAAGTCAACGTCAGCAGAAGTACACCAATTACTGCAAATCGGTAATAAAGATGCCATTGAAAATCAAACGGCAATGACCGCTTTAGCTAGCGGAATTGAGAGTATGGTCAATGATGTCAGTTTATTGAATCAAGACAGTTTAAAGATTGGTAATGTACTTGAGGTGATCAAAAGTATTGCCGAGCAAACTAACTTACTGGCATTAAATGCTGCCATTGAAGCTGCACGAGCTGGTGAGCAAGGGCGAGGATTTGCGGTAGTTGCCGATGAAGTAAGAGCACTTGCACACCGTACTCAAGAGTCAACAGTAGAAATACAAATCATTGTTGAGCAGTTACAAACCAAAGCTAAAAATGCCGTGAATGGCATCAGTGAAAGTCAGCGTATTAGCCATGGAAGTGTCGAACAGTGTCAACGTGTTACACGCGCATTTAAAGATATCGAACAGGCTTATGGCTTGCTAGATAATGTAGCCAGTAATATGACTTACAGTATTCAGGGCCAGCAGTCCTCTACTGAAAGTATTAATCAGCGCGCCAATGAAATATCGCGCCTTAGCCAAGAAGTGTCCCAAGGGTTAAAAGTAGTTGTCGAAAGTGCGCAAATTCAAAGTAAAACCTCAGATAAACTAGAACAAGTACTTGGGCGAGTATGCGTGTAATCTATTGATAATTTGATGGCCTATCTTTTTTATTGATAGGCCATAAAGCGAATAGCGGATACTGAAGTACTGTGTTGATAAAAGTTCAATTTGTTTGCCATTTTGAAAAAAAGTCAACGTCGTGGCGCTTCGCCCACACCAGACCAAAGGGGCAAAACGCTTGCGCCCCTTTGGAAACCCTCAGCGCCCCAGACGAAAAATGCTGAAAAGCGCATAATTTTCGATGGGGATCGATCCAGCTTTAAACTTCATCTGTATCCAGCGTCGGCCATTGTCACCTAATATAAAAAATATCCTAACGCTTCCGATGAGCCGTCCCTGGCCCAACGAAAGCTAGCGTGGCATCCATGCCAAGCTCACGGCCTTGTCTCGATGACCTCAATTCAAATTGAGCCTTGTAGTTTTGCGTCTAGTTAGTTACGAACATAGTTAAATCGAAGAAGCGAAAATATCATCTGCATAAGAATCTGCGGCAGGCAATTGATTAGATTAAAGTCACGAACTGACTTAATCTACCTAATTTAACTTGTATTAAAACATTGAATTAAAGCTATAAAGTAGATTAAAGTATGAAAACTTAAGGACAAAATTGGGTAACCTCGAACATAATCATCGAGCGCGCCATTTAGGGAAGAAAAAGCCATTCAATAACATGCGTTTATTAACTCCCTTAAAATGTTTACCCTGACCCCACTAATTTTCACACTAATTTTCAAATTTACAAAAAAAGCAAACTAATGTTACTGGTATACGTTCAGGGTTAGAGTACATTCAAAATTATGGTATGAATGCCCTTCAAATAATTGGTGGTGTAGGACAAACTACATTTGGATTAGGGTTGATGAGTAATCCGGTCACTTTTGTTCCCGGCGCTATACTTTTTGCTCACGGTCTCGCTAACACAGTTCAAGGTACTGGGTTGAGTGGCAGCAATTATGCTCAGAAAGGATGGCGTGGGCTTTTAGGAAAACAATATGGTGATTATACGTATTATGGGGTTGATATAGCGAGTGCTGGTTGGTCTGCATTGGGGAGGAAATTAGGGCAATTTAGTGCAAAAGCTTCAAGAACGTCAACAATTCATCACTCAAGTAATATAAACAATGCATTGGGGCGAAGTAACGTTTATTTTAGGGGGGATTTCATAAGAAATTATCAGACAGTTACTGGGTCATCGTTAGCAATTAATGATGGGTTAGTTATTCAATATGGGATGAGGCACAATGCTGACTAACAATATGTTAATTTTGCTCGTTCCAGGCCTGTTTATACTGGATCTTATCCTTACAATAGGTGTCAGAATTAAGAGAGTTTCTGATGTTAATTTTATTGCTTTAATAAGGTTTATTACTTTGGTCTTAGGCAGCATATCGACATGGCTTTTATTTTTCGATGTACCGTCGCATGGTGTGTTATTAGACTACTTAATAGGCATCGTTCTGTTGTATTTTATACCGATTAGATTGATATTTGTTAGATAAGAAAAATTAACGAGATCCATAGTTAAAATATTTAGTCTGTCAGTTAAAGAGATAACAAAGCCCGTATTTTCGGGCTTTGTTATCTCTGGCTTAGGCTGCTAGCTCGTTATCGTTGGACCACTCGATCTGTTTCTCGGCTGCTTGTTCGACCTGTTGCTCGGCAAGATACTCACTGGCCATGGCCTTGTGTTTATTGACGTTCATGCTGCGGGCTAGGGTTTTCAGCCTTGCAGCCAAGGTTGGCGCTTCGCCCTTATCACTCTGACCGCTTTGTGCATCCAGCTCTTGTAGTGGCATTAGGCATTATTACACTGTGATTGATTACGTTTACAGCGGGTTAAATTGACAAAGTGCGCAATAGCTACAAGGCAGGAGCCAATTAATGTCAGTACTTTTTCGCCAGTATCTCCCACTAACTCATGTCCCCAAATCGCAGCAAATAAAAGTAACATAAGCCCTGTGCTGCCTAATATCAATAATCTGAAACTGTTATGTTTTTTACACCCTAAAGACAATGCAATTAGGCTAATGGGAATAACGGCGATGAGTATCCATAAATGAAAGGCTTCATTGTCGAGTTGCAGTGCCCCTAATCCTGGCAGTAGTACCAGTAATAATGGTAAGAATAAACAATGTACAGCGCATAATAGCGACAAACCAATTGAAAACTGGTCTGTTATTTTTTGAACGACTTTCATTGTTATATCCTGTGAACGGTTTGTAAATAAAGCAGATATGAGTCAAACACTTTGCTTTACTCGTTAAGAGGACTATCACACTATCGGGCTAAGCCGCTGTTGATAAACAGGTATGACATATACAGTTCATTTCTAATTGAGGGGTAACTAAGTGAAAACCGGCCTGCTCAACATTACTTTTAAGTTCAGCGATGGTTGATTTATTTATGGTGATTTCTTTTACCTGATTACATGAACTACAAATCAAAAACTGCGGTACACCATGATCATGGCTGCAGGTAATGTGCGAGCACGCGACATATTTATTGGCCAAATTGAGCTTATGTACTAGGTTCTCATTCTCTAAGAAATCAAGTATGCGATATACGGACATAGCGGGAATTTTTTCGCCAAAATTGGTGAGGTATAATTCGATTAAGTCATAAGCCGACAGCGCTTTTTCGGATTGAACTAATGAAGCCAATACTTGTTTTCTTTTGATAGTTAATCGCGCACCATGACTTTTACAGTTTTGTTCAGCATGTTTTATAATGACGTCTACGTTATATACCATTTTTATCTCAAACTAATAATGTTGTTTTTGATGTTGAGGGTGATAGCACCTTGTTGAGTGCTGGTAACCCACATAGCCTGTATTTTTTCAATACTAGGGAATTTTTCAAATACTGTAACAGTAATGGTAGATAAATTTTCTATTTTTTTACAGTGATAACGATAGTGAGCAACAACCTCACTATGGCCGTCATTATGTGATGGCTTATTTACCTTATCTGTCACGCCACTGTTCTGGTTTGTCATGCTTGAGGTATTGATAGTGCTATTTACAAGTTTACAATTTCCGGCTTTAAGCACAAATAAATCGGCATCTTTAGCCAGTTTTGTTGCTAAATCCGCAACGGACTTTATGTCACTCTCCGTTTTTGCCACATGTTCAAAACCAACTAAATCCGCCGCTGGAGCGCTTATTTCAATTTCAATCGTCTGGTCTTCTATCGCTATCGTGACTTGTGCTAATCCATTGACATGGGCATCAAGATGAGCGTAACTGGCGGGTGAGCAAGTCACTATTATCAGTATGATGGTGTTACGCCAATAACGCTTAATCATGCTAATACTACTGTGTTCCATTTGGCGATGATTCCCTTACTATGTTCTTGCAAACGATGGCGAGTCTTCTAAGCGAATGCCTTGCAGCAAATTGCTGTGAAGTTGGCTTTAAAAGACCCGCAGACCTTAATTAATGAAGTCGATAGTTAATAGTAAACGAGATTCACCAACCGTTAATGGTGGTGAGCGATGAACTAATCCAGCCCCTTGATGTTCATCCCAAAGCTCACCTTTTAGTAATGCCACATCACCGGTGTTTAAGTGTTGAATTTTGTTTTGATGATCAAATAGTCCTGAGTTTTCATCAGCGTGACCTTGATTACCCGCACCCAGTTTGCTTCTTACTACATCTTTATGCTCAAGCCACTGAGTCGCTATGCCTTGGTACGTGGTGACTAATCTGCAAGGGATACGATCGACATGAAATCGAGGGCACATGGCATGGTCTAAAATGGTTAGCCTTAATCCGACACGCTTTTGATCAAATAAACAACAAAACATATCAACTAGCTGAGAAATGTCATGACTGATCAAAGTAACCGCATCGGTTTGACCAAATATATCGTAGAGTTTTTGTTGGGTATCTTGAGGCGTTACGGCCAATATTGTTTGCTTTGTGGTACTGGTATTAACAAATGTTCTGACGGCTAAAGATAAGGCTTCAGACATGCTACGTTGCCAAATCACCATATTCGTTTCTGGTTGGTAAATATCTGTGAAAATGGCTAAGTCATCTCCTTTTACTGAGCGCCGAGAGAGAGTGCTATGAATTTTTTCTTGGTGTACGGCTTCTAACTGACTCATTGTTCATCTCCCCATTGTGGGAAGGGATCATTGAGTGTCACCCAATAATCTTGGCCTTTTAGTAATTCAACATCAGTTAACAGGCAGTCATTTAATGCTTGTATCATGGCGGTTTTATCTAGTTTTTGACCAATAAAGACTAGTTCCTGACGCATATCACCAAAAGGCTCAAGCCATTGTTTTTGTATTTCCATAAGAGACTCCTCATCAGTGGGCCAATCTTCTTTTGGTACTGCTTTCCAAAACATTCCTGAAATAGCATATCGTGCAATTCCTCCTGCTTGATTCCATTGACCGACAAATTCTGGTTGTGACGCTAACCAAAAGTAGCCTTTGGATCTGAGTAGTTTTCCAAACGGTTCAGTATTGTGTATAAACTGATGAAATCTGTCGGGATGAAATGGACGACGTGCCTGAAAGTTGCAACTACTTATGCCGTATTCTTCTGTTTCAGGAATGTGTTCACCACGCATCTCTTTAAGCCAGCCTGGCGCTAATTGGGCTTGTTCAAAGTTAAATAAGCCGGTGTTAAGCACCAAGCTAGTATCAATTTTCCCCTCTGACATGGGAATAATTTTAGCAGTGGTGTTTAAGGCTTTGAGAATCGCGGTAAGTTTTTCTAGCTCGGGTGATTCAACTAAATCTGTTTTACTGATCAAAATAACATTAGCAAATTCGACTTGATCGATAAGTAAATCTGCAACGCTTCTTTCATCTTCATCCCCAAGTGATTGCCCTGTTTCTTGTATATCTTGCGCTTCCTCATAGTCGCGTAAAAAATTCACCGCATCCACAACGGTCACCATAGTGTCTAACGTAGCAATATCTGACAGCGATACGCCATTTTCATCTGCGAAAGTAAAGGTCTCAGCAATAGGTAATGGCTCAGATATGCCGGTTGATTCAATGACTAGGTAATCAAATCGACCTTCTTTGGCTAATTGACTGACTTCGATAAGAAGATCTTCACGTAATGTACAACAGATACAGCCATTGCTCATTTCGATCAGCTTTTCATCGCTTCTATTAAGCGATATATCATTATTGACTGTGGCTGCATCAATATTAATTTCACTCATATCATTGACGATAACAGCGACTTTTTTACCGTCACGATTATTCAGAATATGGCTAAGCAGGGTGGTTTTACCTGCACCCAGAAAACCAGAAAGTACCGTCACAGGCAGTTTTTGTTGTTGAAGCACGGTTAATGATCTCGAAGTGATTTTTGGTTATGTTACAACGTATCATTCGCGTGATCCATATCTTTATCAGATTAAAAATAAAAAATAGACTGAAATATCACTTAGGCGCCGTGTGATTAAATTGCTGCGACGCCAGACCAAAAATAATCAAACATAAAAAAAGGAGCCTAGGCTCCTTGTTGTATTTCACTGATGTTTAATAAACCTTAAGCAAACTCAGCCAATATCCAATCAAGTGGTGCTTGATATTGCGTTGGCATCCATATTTTTAATTGGTTTATGGTTTCATTTAACGCTGCATTATTATGTATTGATAGATTCAAATGACCCACTTTGCGGCCTGGGCGAACTTCTTTGTTATACCAAAACAGTTCAGCGTTAGGCAGGCTTAACCAGCGGTCGTCTTTTTCAATGCCAATTAAGTTCACCATTACACACTGGAAGTTTACTTGTGGGGTATGAGTGGGCAAGTTACATAGAGCACGTAAATGCAATTCAAACTGATTGATATGACAACCCGTTTGAGTCCAATGCCCTGAATTATGCACCCGTGGAGCCAGTTCATTTACCAGTAAATGTTCGCCGATACGGAAACATTCCATGGCCATAACACCGACATACTCAAGGCCATTCATGATAGTTGAAAGCATGCTTTCAGCTTCATCTTGCAAATGGCTAAGACGAGCTAATGGCGCAATTGACGCCATTAAAATACCGTCTTGATGCAAGTTTAATGTCAAAGGGTAAAATAAACAGCGGCCATCTTGAGTTCGCACGCCGACTAAAGATACTTCTTCGTCAAAATTAATCGCTTGCTCGGCAATGGCTTCATTGCGCCAGTCATTCGGAATGCCGGTCGCTTCAGCTTGTTTTAACCAATGTTGACCTTTACCGTCATAACCGCCAGTGCGACGTTTCAATAACACACGATCGCCATAGGCTTGATGTAAGTCATCGGCTTGCACTTTATCGTCAACTAGCTGCCAAGGTGATGTGGCAACGTTGAGCTCATCTAACAGACTTTTTTGAGTGAAACGATCGGCTAGGCGCCCAAATACAGGGCCATTGATGAAGTGCGCATGAGTACTGAGTTGTAAGCTAGTGCTTGATTCTGGCCATTGTTCACGTTCAGCGGTAATGATGTGTGATGCATCAATGGGTAAGGTGTCGCCTGTTGGCGCCATTATGTCAACCGGGCGAACATCTATCGCTAAAGGTTGACCTGCATGGCTGAGCATTGCACCCAATTGACCATCACCTAACACCCAAACAGTATGTTGTTGGCTCATTACGCTTCTCTCGGATCAGGATTGTCTAAAATCATGCGAGTTTGTTCTTCACGAAACGCCTCCAGTCGAGCAGCAAGCTCACTGTCGGTTATTGCAAGAATTTGGCTGGCTAACAAGCCTGCATTAAATGCGCCTGCAGTACCAATTGCCAAAGTACCTACGGCAATACCTTTTGGCATTTGCACGATGGATAATAAACTGTCCATGCCTGATAACGCTTTACTTTGCACCGGGACACCCAGAACAGGTAAACGTGTTTTTGAAGCAATCATGCCAGGTAAATGCGCCGCGCCACCCGCGCCGCCAATAATGACTTTGTAACCTTTGTCGACAGCTGTACTGGCAAAGTCCATCAGCTTGTCTGGAGTACGGTGAGCTGAAACCACTTCAACATGATAAGGCACTTGGAGTTTATCCATAATTTCAGCCGCAGCTTCCATCGTTGGCCAATCACTTTTAGAACCCATAACTACAGCAACAAGGGCTTGCATGTTTACTCCTTAATGTACTATTTATTGGTATATTTAGCTCATCATTACCCAGTTAGTGGCGAAGTGATTACAGCATTAATATTAAGGCGATAAAAAAGGGGACAGATAATAGCATGATGACTTTTGTTTCGCTGCTGTTTAGTGTTTCGTGCGGCTAACACTTAGTTTGTAAAATAGAAAACTCTACAGAGTGAGGTTTGAACCGCTTGCTCACAAAAATGATAAAGATCAAAAAAGTGTGAGTTATCTGGCTTTGTTAGTAAAATGATACCCAAAAGGTGTTATATTGTTATTTGTGGATCAAGGATTCCGTTTGGCAATAATGGAATGGTGTATGCCGAAATATAATCATCATAGAATAATTTTAAAAACGAGTTAAACTTATCAGTAGTTTAACTTTATATTGACTGACTATAATCACTAATTTAGAGCTGAACCTTGACTATCAAACACTCATCAATTAAATCTTCATTCATAAAAACGGCATCAAGTTTATTTGCTGGTGGAGTCGTATTTGGACTGCTTTTATCAAACTCATTTGCTTATGATGCTGAACTGAAAGCTGTAATATTAGGTGAGTTTTCTGAAAACGCTATTGATGTGACGCAAATGAAACCTATGGCTGTGTTGGCCCTATTGAAAAAAAACAGCTCACAAAATATTGCCTTTTCTTTTCAACAAATGAGTATGCCACGCGGTTGGTTAGAGATCACTAAAATTGACAATGCTTGTATGTATAACAAAGTCAAAACCGAAAAGCGGCAAAAAATTGCTTATTATAGCCAATATCCTATTACCCTATACCCACCATTAAGACTGATTATACGGGCAGCTGATGCCGATAAATATTCAGCAGGCTTTGATTTATCGACGATTGAGCCGCAGCAATATATGCGTTATGCGGTGGCTAAAAGTCGCTCATATGGCAAAATGCTCGACATAGATATTTCAGCTAAAAAAGAGTTACTATTTTTTCGTGATGGGGCAAACTCAGTTGGCAAACTAGTAGACATGTTAGCGCTTAATCGAATTGATGGATTTATCGAGTATGCTGATTCGGTTAATACTCATATTACTGAGAATAAAATTAACTTCGATTTTAAAAGCATTGCCATAAAGGGAGTGGATAAACCCTCACCAGGTTATATTGTCTGTTCTAAAACAGATTATGGAAAACAATTGATTGATGCGATTGATCAGGCGATGAGTAGAAAACCTTTCCAAAATGAGCTAATCTCTATTCATAATGATTTTGCATCTATAGATGACAAATCACTATTAACTTCTGAGTTAACCAGTATCTTTGGGCAACCTGAATAATTAAGGTTAAAGCAAAAACGCCGCTGTAAAGGATTATTAATTTAAAAATGGATAGACGTTAACGACTGTTTTGCAGGAGTATTATGTGAGCTATTCAATCTTTAAAAAAGAGTCTCTATTTACGGCTAAAATGATTAAGCGTATATGCTTGAGCCTAAAGCTAATGTTATTGATCCCGATATTTCCCTTCTTACTACAATCAATCCAAGCCAGCCCGTTGCCGGGAATTTTATTAGCTGAAATTGACACTACTCAAAACGACTTAACCCAAGAGCAACCGATGGGAATGTTTGCTATTTTATTGCAACATAACCAAAATCTATTTCATTTCGAGCAACATCAGGCGAGTTATACTCGCTCATGGAGTGATTTAAATAAGCTTGGCAATGCATGTATGTATAACAAGTTGAAATCAACTGATCGTGAGCAAGTGGCTTATTTCAGCCAAAAACCGATTAGCATATTTCCACCGCTGAGATTAATTGTGTTGAAAAAGTATGCGGCACAATTTCCACAACAAATCGACTTAGCCAATTTACCCCCAAGTTTAAAAGGTCAAATCGGTGTAGTGACATCACGCTCATATGGTGAAGCGATTAACCCAACATTATTGGCCCACCCAGAGTATTTTTATTTTCGCAGTGGCATGGGCTCGACGCTTAAGCTTTTAGAAATGCTCACAAAAGAGCGGGTAGTTGGTGTTATTGAGTATTCAAAAGAGGCCAGTTTAATTCAGGATTTACAGGGGCTGAACTTTGATTTTCAAGCTATTCCGATTAAAGGTGTGATGCGGCCAAACTTTGGCTATATGGCTTGTTCAAAAACAGCTGCGGGTGAAAAGTTGATCGCAAATATAGATTTAATTATGGCGACGCCGGCTTTTAAACAGGCTTTTATTGAAGAACATCTTCAAAATTTTGATGATGATGAGAAAGCTTTACTCAGGCCTGAATTGGATAAATTACTGCAGCCATAATGTGTTTAGGTTATCTAGAAAAACCCTTTTTAGTTTTGATTACGTTATAAAACACAAGCGTATTCAAATAAGGGTTTTACCATGACTATTTTTACTTCATTACGACTCTCAAGATATAACCAGTCACAGCATTTACTTTCGCAGCAGCACTGTTATTCTGCAGCAAAATGGCCAATTGGCTTATTGCTCATCGGTGCTTTCGGATTAGTGGGCTGTCAGCAAAAACTTGAATCCGAATCTATGCCACTTGAAGCTGGGCAGATTGATAAGCGAATAAACCAGCAACAAAAAATGCCCAACGTCAGTGAAGGTATTGCTTATTCGTTAGCGCAAACCAGCACAGATATTGCTGAACGTCAGGCTAAATCAGATTGGGTTAAATCATCTGTACTTACTCATCAAAATGCGAATGACAAATATCATCTAGTGTCGAATGAAAATCGCATCGGTGCCATCGGAAATTTTGCCGCCTATGTGCAAAATGGCAATATGGTCACCGCAGAAACGCCCATATCGACCTTTTCAATTGATGTTGATACTGCAAGTTATACCACCATGAGACAGCAAATAAACCGTGCAATATTACCGCTAAAGAACAGTGTTCGTGTGGAAGAACTGCTGAACTACTTTGATTATGACTATCCCATACCAGCCATAAATGAAGCGCCTTTTAGCATTAATACCGAATTAGCTCCTTCGCCGTATAACCAAGATGCAAAGCTTCTGCGCATAGGCATTCAAGGATTTAAGCTAGCAGCGGATCAAATAAAAGCTAAAAATTTAGTTTTTTTAATCGATGTTTCAGGCTCAATGTCTGCAGCGGATAAATTACCGTTATTACAACAAGCCTTATTAATGTTAACCCAATCATTAACCGCGCAAGATAGAGTCTCTATTGTGGTATATGCCAATGGCGTACACCAAGTAGTTAGTGGCGCAAAAGGCAATAATACCCAGCAGATAAAACAGGCGTTAAATAACCTTCAAGCTGGTGGCGGCACCAATGGTGGTAAAGGCTTGGCACTCGCTTATGACTTAGCGGCGCAGCATTTTATTGATCAAGGTATTAATCAGGTGTTACTGGCAACCGATGGTGACTTTAATCTCGGCATGACCAGCCAAGAAGATTTGATAAACTACGTCAGCCAACAACGAAATAAGGGTATTGGTTTAACCACATTAGGCTTTGGCTTAAGCTCACAATCTGCCCAGTTTAACGATGTTTTATTAGAGCAACTGGCTAATCAAGCTAATGGTCAGTATGCCTATATTGATAACCTCAATGAAGCACGTAAAGTGTTACATGATCAATTATCGCAAACGTTAGATATCATAGCGTCTGATGTAAAAATTCAAGTCGAGTTTAATCCCGCCATCGTGTCGGAATACCGTTTAATCGGGTATGAGAACCGCCAGTTACAACGTCAAGATTTTAATAATGATAAAGTCGATGCTGGCGAAATTGGCGCCGGCCATAACGTGACAGCTATTTACGAGCTACGTTATAACGACAGTGAAAGTTTGATGCATGAGCCGTTACGCTATAAACAAAACCGTGAGCCGAGTTCAGGGGAGGTGGGTAAGCCATTTACCCGTAACGAAATAGCATTCTTAAAACTGCGTTACAAACCTTTTTCAGGGGGCAAACTCGCTGCAAATGACAGCCAGTTAATCAGCCAACCTATTTATGCCGACATCGAAGTTAAAGGCATTCAACAAACCAGTGATGATTTCAGATTTGCCGCCGCAGTCGCGGGATTTGGGCAATTACTCAACCATAATCATTATGTGCATAATACTGATTATGATAAGTTGATAACACTCGCTCAAACGGGATTAGGCGAAGATAGATTTGGCTATCGGCATGAGTTTGTTCAATTAATGCGTTCGGCTAAATTGCTCGTTGAACAGGGTGTCGGGCAACAAGGAGGCTTTTATGACAAGGTACAGCCAACAGAGTATTCATCAGCGCTTTCTCCCACAGTAACTCGCCCAGTGCCAAAAACGATGCAAACCAATTAACACTATTATCCATAGGCTGGTGGCACTTAACCTCTAGCCTATGGGTAAACAAACGGATTTTTAAGAGAGTGTGCATGACAGCAAATAATAGTGAAACCCTTGAGTTAGACGTAAATCTTGTTAATGCGCAAAGCGATGAGCAATTGATGTTAGCTTACCAATCGGGCGATATAAAAGCATTTGAGGCCCTTTATACTAAACATAAAGGACCGCTATATCGTTACTTTGTGCGTCAGCTATACGATAATGTCTTGGCGGAAGATTTATATCAAGAGGTGTGGGGCAAGGTAATAAAAGCGGCGGCAAATTATCAGGTCAGTGCTAAATTCACCACCTGGCTATATAAAATTGCCCATAACTTAATTATCGATCACGTTCGCGCGGTAAAGCCCTTGGATGACACGCAAGAGTTGGCAGAAGATCAAACCATGGACAACTTTAACGCTGCGTCAAATGTAGAACCTGATAGCCAATTGCAGCAACAACAGCAAGCAAGATTATTACAAGCCTGTATTGATTTGTTACCTGCAGTACAAAAAGAAGCCTTTTTACTTAATGTCGAATTAGGCCTGACCGCATCTGTTATTAGCGATATTGCGCAAGTGACAGTGGAAGCAACTAAAAGTCGTATTCGCTATGCTTATCAAAGTATTAAATCTTGTGTCACCCAAAAATTACAGGCGGTATAAAGATGACTCAACAACATGATGAAACATTTTTAGCCTTACAAGATGAAATCGCTAAGCTATACCATCAAGGCCCCAAACCGCAGCCATCAGCGCAACTAGATGAAGCGATTTTAGCCCAAGCACAAACCGAATTAAGCTTAAGTCAGTCAGCGGCACTAACGCTAGCGGTTCAAAACCAGGACAAAACGAATGTTGTAAGCATAAAAGGTTGGCGACAATATCGTTGGCAACTGTCTTCCGCAGCATCAGTGGTGCTGGTGGCAGGCTTGTTTATTATGATGCCGATGAAGCAGCACTATAATTCATTAGAGCTTAATCCATCCGGTCTAAAGTCATCAGATTTTGAGGCGTTATCATTGGATATGCCAGTGGCTGATAACCAAGCTAATGACATAACAGCCTCTGCCGCGCTTAAGTCTGCGCCCATGTCATCACCTAACTCGACTGCACCTAATACCTCTGCAGCACCTATGTCTACAGCACCTCAATTGTCGTCATTCGCCCAAGAGCAAAACATCGTCGACACTCATAGCGCAGATGATAGATTTAGCAGTAAAGGATCGTCGCAAACAAGTTTATCGCAGCAAGCTGAACAAGCGAATGAAACCGCTAAAGTGGTTGAGCAAGTTGAGCAAAGTCGTCAGCAAAAAATGATGTCGGAACTCAAACCATCAGAACACAGTGAACTTACCCAAGTTGCTAATAATCAATATTTAAAAGACTCAGGTATGATCACCTTAGATACCGCTGATAAAGCGATGCTAAGGTTAACTGAGTTGGTTAAATTAAAAAAATTGTCACAAGCTGAGCGCTACATGTTAACGATGGAGCAACGGTTTCCTGAGTTGAATAATCTTAATCATCCACTACATGAAGATTACAACAAGATTAAGCAGCAATTAACTGTAAAGTGATGTTTTATAAATCAAACTAAATAGGCTCTATGGGACATGTCTCTTAGCGCCTATTTTAGCGGTGATATTTATCACAGCACTTCACGTCAACTGATACCTTTGCCACTTAATATCGTTTCCATTGAGCTTCCTCTCTCCAAAATAAGTGAGTCTAGCGTTATGAAGATACCGCAATAAAGGCGATTAATCTGTTGCCATTAGTTACATTTTTAGGCTTTTAAAAAAGTCACATTCTGGTAACTTATCTGCTAACAAAAATAATATGGAATAAACCCTTAATGAAACTTCGTCGCTCAGTATTAAGCTGCATGATTGCCCTAGGTTGTGTTAGTGCGTTCTCATCAGTGGTGCAAGCCAGTAATGGTTATTATCGCGCCCCCGCATTACATGACAATACCTTAGTGTTTACCGCTGAGGGGGATTTATGGAAAACCCAGCTTAATAGCCAAGTTGCCAGTCGGTTAACCACTCAAGCGGCGGAAGAAACCGATGCCAGTATTTCCCAAGATGGACAATGGATTGCATTTAGCGCTAACTACGAAGGCGCGACAGAAGTGTATGTTATGCCTATGGCTGGTGGCGTTGCCAAGCGAGTCAGCTTTGAAAACTCGCGGATAAGACTACAAGGCTGGACAGCCACAGGTGAGATCCTGTATTCCACAGACAATGCCTTTGGCCCAGCAAACTTCTGGGTATTAAAAACCATTAATCCTGATACATTAACGGTAACTAATTTACCGCTTGCCGATGCGATAGAAGGTGTGATTGATGCTAAAGGCGAATATGTTTATTTTACCCAATTTGGTCTGCAGGCCAGTGGTGATAATGCCAAAGTGTATCGTGGCGGCGCCAAAGGTGAAATTTGGCGTTTTGGTTTAGGCCAAGACAAAGAAGCACAGCAATTAACCACCCAACATGAAGGGTCAGTACGTCAACCCATGTTGTGGCAGGACAGAGTTTATTTTATTAGTGATGCATCAGGTAATGATAATATTTGGTCTATGTCATTAACCGGAGGCGACATTAAGCAACATAGCCAATATACTGATTGGCAGGTCAGAGATGCTAAGTTACATCAAGGTAAAGTGGTTTTCCAGCAGGGTGCAGACATCAAATTATTTGATCTCGCCAGTAATAAAGACTCGGTTGTGGATGTTGAATTAAGCAGTGATTTTCCCCATCGACGTGAGCACTGGGTTAACGATCCAATGGATTACGCTACCTCAACCAGCTTAAGCCCTAAAGGCGATCAAGTGGTGATAACTGCTCGCAGCCATGTTGCTATTGCCAATAAAGATGATCGTCGCTTAGTGCAAATAGCATCGGCACCTGATAGCAGAATACGTGATGCATTACTGAGTAAAAATGGTAAATGGGTTTACGGTATAAGTGATGCTTCTGGCGAACAAGAAATATGGCAGTTCCCTGCCGATGGCAGCGAAGGTGCAAAACAGCTGACTAAAGATGGTAATACGTTACGTACCAGTTTAACGCTGTCACCGAGTGGTCGATACTTAGTCCATGACGATTATATGGGTAATGTGTGGCTACTGGATTTAACCACGAGTAAAAATAGTAAAATTGCCGTTAATGGCGAAGGTCTAGGGCCATATCAAGATATTGTCTGGTCACAAGACAGCGAATATATCGCATTAACTAAAGCTGAAATCGGTAAACAACGCCCACAAATCGTGCTGTATTCAGTTAATGAATCTAAAGCGCAAACACTCACCTCTGATAAATATGAGTCATTTGCGCCAAGCTTTAGTTTAGATGGTAACTGGCTATACTTTTTATCTAATCGTGATTTCAATGCCACGCCAAGTTCACCTTGGGGCGACAGAAACATGGGCCCGGTGTTTGATAAACGCACCCAAGTGTTTGCCCTGGCGTTAAATAAAAAAGCACTATTTCCGTTTGCTAAAACAACCGAGTTATCAGTACAAAATGACAAAGAAGATGAGGACAAAGTTGAAACAGCCGACATAAAACTTGAATGGCAAGGCTTGGCGCAACGACTATGGCAAGTGCCGGTAGAGTCTGGTAATTACAGCCGTTTACAACAATCAAAATCAGGTCTGTATGTTATTGATAGTGTGAATGATAAAAGCGCTTTAAAGTGGATTAAGTTCGATAATGTCGCGCCAAAAGTGGACGTATTTGCTGACGATGTGGCTGACTTTACCTTAGCGGATGATCAATCCACTATTTTACTGCGCAAACAAGCCAATCCGAAAGAGTTATTGATTGTTGCAGCGGGTGAGAAGTTACCTGCAGATGTGAGTCAGGCGAAGGTCAAAACAAATCAATGGCAATTACGCATTTCACCTATGCAAGAATGGCAGCAAATATTTGAAGATGCGTGGTTAATGCATCGCGATCAATTTTTTGATACCCAAATGCGCGGACTCGATTGGCAAGCAACCAAAGCTAAGTATCAACCTTTATTGCAAAGGGTCACCGAACGTAACGAGCTAAACGATATATTTGAACAAATGATGGGCGAGCTAAACTCGCTACACTCGCAAGTGCGCGGTGGCGATATGGTGCAGGATAAAGATGCGGCTAAATCGGCGTCACTCGGTGCACGGTTAAATCTGAGTTCCAAAGGTGTTGAGATAGCCCATATTTATCAAAATGATCCTGAGTTACCGAGCCAGGCTTCACCATTAGCCCGTATTGAAGTTGATGCCCAAGTGGGTGACATCATTAAAGCCATTAACGGTAAGCCAGTGGCAAATTTAGGTGATGTAACACAGCTATTGCGTAACCAAGCCAACAAACAAGTGTTATTAACCCTAGAGCGTGGTAGAAATCAACATAAAACCGTGGTGTTACCTACCGACACTATCACTGATGCCACATTGCGTTATTTAGATTGGGTGCAACATAATCAAGCTAAAGTTACCGAAGCATCGAAGGGTGAGTTTGGTTATTTGCATTTATACGCTATGGGCGCGGGCGATATCGAAAGTTTTGCCCGTGAGTTTTACACCAACTACGACAAACCAGGGTTAATTATCGATGTACGTCGCAATAGAGGCGGTAATATTGATAGTTGGATTATTGAAAAATTACTGCGTAAAGCGTGGGCATTCTGGAAACCCACCCATGGTAGCGCTAACACTAATATGCAACAAACCTTCCGCGGCGATCTAGTGGTATTGGCTGATCAAATGACGTATTCAGATGGGGAAACTTTCTCTGCAGGTATTAAAGCTCTTGGTATAGCGCCACTAATCGGTAAGCAAACAGCAGGTGCAGGGGTGTGGTTATCGGGTCGTAACAGTGTAACTGACAATGGCATGGCAAGGGTTGCAGAGTATCCACAATATGCAATGGACGGACGCTGGGTGGTTGAAGCCCATGGTGTTGAACCTGATATTGAAGTAAGTAACTTACCCTATGCAACATACCAGGGGGACGATGCTCAGTTAGCCGCCGCGATTGAATACTTACAGCAAGCGCAAGCTAAGCAGCCAATGTTACCACTTAACGCATTGCCGTTGCCAAAAAGTGGCAAAGCGGATGATATTAAATAGTCATACTTAAAGTGCCTGTAGTGATATAGGCACTTTTAAAACAAGCATAAATAGATATGGATAAGTAGACACAAAAAAGCCGCGAAAGCGGCTTTTTTGTGTTTGCTGCTTTATGTTTAGCGCATGATTGTTGACAATCAAAACAGCATAATTAAGCTAAAAATTAATGCTTAATTTCAACTTCACAGGCTAAAGAATTAGCGATAAAGCAATTGGCGTGGGCTTTTTCATGAATTTTAGCGATGGTTTCTTCGCTTACTTCAAGGCCATCGGCAAACACAACCTGAGGATAAAGGGTCATTTTAACCACTGCAATTTTACCTGCATCATTTTTACCTAAATCAGCAATGGCGTTATCAGTATAGCTATCAACCGGTAAACGTTTTAGGTGTGCAATGGCCAGAAAAGTCAGCATATGACAAGAAGATAGCGCAGCTAATAAGTTTTCCTCTGGATTAACTTTATCGGCATTGCCTTTATATTCCGGCGCTGATGAAGCTTGAACCGCTTGACCACTGCCATAACTGACTTGATGGTCACGATTAAACTCACCCTCTGGTGCAGGTGAAGTGTGCCAATCAACAGTGACTTTAAAACCCATCTGATACTCCTAGTTTGAGCGACCACATTGCATTCACAATGCGTTATTCGGTGCTGATTCAACACTAACTGGGCGCTAATGTCCATGTTTTATCTATGCTTTTAGGTGCTCGGTTTAAATGATTTTCATATGAGCACTAACACAAAAGAATATGGCGCACCCCAAATTAATTACAAAGTATTAATTTATATCACTAAAAATACACAAGTTAGCTTTT
Organism: Shewanella sp. HL-SH4; assembly: GCF_051164845.1. Classification (NCBI taxonomy): domain Bacteria; kingdom Pseudomonadati; phylum Pseudomonadota; class Gammaproteobacteria; order Alteromonadales; family Shewanellaceae; genus Shewanella; species Shewanella sp. HL-SH4. Next base: position 890,410 of record NZ_CP195037.1, on the reverse strand, counting down.
TAGCTGTGATGTTGAAAATCCAATTGTTACCGAAATGTTATGAATACGTATGCATTGTATTGTTATCAAAAGGGAGAGAAGCCTAGTATATCGGAATAATAAGTGTCCGGTATTCTGCATAATGTGGGTGGTATATCCGAGTATTGGACAACAATAAAAACCTTAAAGGTGAAGGGGAAAACCAATGCTCAAAAGTAAACCCAGTGTTTTATCATTGGCTTTAGCAACAGCAGGTATGAGCGTGATGTTCATGTCTTATGGCGCTAATGCAGCAGATGATATAAAGCCCATAGTGCAACAAAAAACAGTTAAAGCTGATGCTAGCCTTGAAGTGAATAAAACCACCAGTGATCAAGCTGACAGTGATGTTATTGCAGATGACACGCTTGCAGAAAATGATCAAGAAATCGAGCGCATCGCCGTCAAAGGCTACAGCCGCAGCCTTATTGATTCACTTAACTCTAAACGATTTAGTGACACGGTTTCCGAGCAATTATCTGCCGATGATTTAGGCGCCTTGCCCGATGTCTCAATGGCCGATGCATTAACGCGTTTACCGGGTATTTCCGCGGTACGAACCGGTGGCCAGGCCGCTGAAATTAACATTCGCGGTATGTCTGGCGGGTTTGTGTTTTCAACACTTAATGGTCGCGAACAAGTCTCTACCAGTGGTTCACGCAGTATTGAGTTTGACCAGTATCCTTCAGAGCTTATTAGCTCTGCCGCCGTTTATAAATCCCCTAAAGCTTCACTCATTGAAGGTGGTGTTGCCGGTACGGTTGAGCTACAAACTATTAGTCCGTTAAGCATAGATAAAGACCATAGTTTTGTGGTCAATGCCCGTGGCATGCATAACGATCGCGCCAGTGAAGTGTTTGGTGCTGAAGAATATGGCAGCCGCTTAAGTTTTTCCTATCAAGGTAAGTTTTTAGAAGATACGGTAGGTATTGCGATTGGTTATGCCCGTTTAGATCAACCTAGCGTAGCAACTCAGTTTATTGGTTTGGCTTATAACGACTCTAAAGAGTTAGATGGCCTAGCGAACGACACCAACGGCCCGGTTGATAACCCAAGCTATGAATATATTAGTGAAGGTTTTGAAATGCAGCACCTAGGCGGCGTTGAAACCCGCAATGGTTATATGGGCGCCATTGAATGGGCACCAGTAGATAACTTTGTGCTTAAAGCCGATGCGTTTATGTCTCGTTTTGACAGTGAATCGTTTGCCCGCGGTTTTCGCGCCAAATTAGGTGGCCGTAATGCCAGTGTTGCTAATCCGGTATTTGACGGTAACAGCGTCGTTGGCGGCACGTTTAATCGCACCTCAAAAAGCTATACCCGAGTAGAAATTGTTAACGATGACAATCAAGATTTTGATGAAGTAAACAACTTTGGCATTAATGCCGACTGGCAAGTGACTGACCGTTTAAATGTGAATGTTGACGTGTCGTTATCATCGGCTAAAAGTGATTTTCGCAACGGTTTGTTATGGGCCAATGTCGCCCAAGATGCTAATGCAGAAACCCCTATTTTTGATGAAAATGTGTCAATCAGTTATTTACTCAATGGCCTAGATTTACCCGATGTGGGTTTTAATCAAGCCGATGCTTTTTCTGATATAGACCGCGTAATGGTCAGTAAATACGGTATTTATCCTTTTCTGAATGAAGATGAAGTTAAAGCCTATCGTGTCGACTTTAAATACGACTTAGAAATGGATGTGATTACCAGCGTTGAGTTTGGCGCGCGTTATTCTGACCGTAACTATTCAAATGACCGCTCGGTATTTGAATACGGTAACGATGGTGCGTTTTCTAAATCTCAGCCGCCCTTAAAACTTACCGACGACATGACCACAGTGGTCGATTGGCAAGGTGACTTTAGTTACTTCCCATCTTATTTAGCCATTGACTTAAATTCCGCGTTAAATGCCTGGTTTCCAAATGGTGTGCCACAACCGGTACAAACCTGGGGCAATGCGGGTGGCGTTATCGACCCTCAGGGTTACACCACTAACTACTCGTGGACCATGCTACAAAGCGGTGAAGTGTATGAAGAAGTATTATCTGCTTATGTGATGGCTAACATCGATTCTGAAATAGCGGGTATTCCTGTTACCGGTAACTTTGGTGTGCGTATGGTTGATACCGATCAATCAGCCACCATGCTGCAAAACGTTGAAGGCGATGTAAATCTCGGCGCACAAAACATTGCTGACAGCATAGGTATTATTAACAAAAACTACGCGCCAACGGTGCAAGGGGTTAGCTATACCGATTATCTGCCATCGATTAACTTAAACTTCAAAGTGGCTGAAGACTCACAAATACGGGTTGCTGCAGCCAAAGTGATGTCACGTCCACCGATCAATCGTTTAGCCGGTGATATCAGTGCATCAGTATCTGATGATGGCAAAATTAATGGTTCAAGCACCAACAACCCCTTTTTAATGCCATTTTATGCTGATCAATACGACTTATCCTTTGAGCAGTATTTTGATGAAGGCGCATTTGTTGCGGCCATTTTCTATAAAAACATTGATTCATTCATTGATACCGTCGCGATTGAAAACTTTGACTTTAAAGGCAATGGATTCAACGTACCTGAATATATCACTGATGAAATCAGCGGAGAGCAAATTGCCACCACCAATGGTACTTACACCACCGCAGTGAACAACGCTGAAGGCGGTTACATTCGAGGCTTGGAACTGGCTTACACCCAAGTGTTTGCCTCGCTACCCGATGCCTGGTCTGGATTAGGTTTTAATGCGAGTTACTCCTACACAGAATCTGAAGTGCAATCAATTACTAACCTTGGCGGCGATACGACAGCCCAAGCTTTACCTGGTCTGTCTAATAACGTTGTCAGTGCCACTTTGTTTTATTCCTATGAAGGTTTTGAAACCCGCGTAAGTGCGCGTTTCCGTGATGAATTTGTCTCGGAACAGGTCGCTATTAATGAGCAAGTGGTTAACTTTGACGGCGAAACCGTGATTGATTACCAGGCGTCATACCAAGTCACTGACGGTCTAGGGGTGTTGTTCCAGGTGAATAACTTAACCGACGAGCCTACCAGAAGTTACTTCGGCACCGAAAACAAAACCGGCACCTTGCAGTACTTTGGTCGCGAATTCTATATGGGGTTCACTTATGCGATGTAATCAATTAGCAATTATCAAAGTTACCAATATAACAATAACAACAAATACCAACCAAGCGGTTGCTCTACAGCAAAAAGTGATGGGGAGAAGTCAGTCATGATGACTAAGTCAACAATTACGACATTCAGTGTGTTTGCATTGAGTATGACAGCACTAATGGGGTGTGGCAGTGACTCAACCGAGCCAGGCACAGTATTACTAACTTGTAATGTACCAAACGTACCTAATGCAGGGGGAACAGAGTGTGTGCCGCCACCACCATTAAGTTGCCCTGCACCTAAATTTCCCGATGCTAATAATGAAAGCTGTATTGTCGGTTACAACCCCGACTTGCCTATGCCTTCTGTACTTGCTGGGCCTAATCAGGCTGTGTTGTATTACAACCGCATTAAAGATAAAGATAACAGCAGTGGTAATACTAATTATCCCGGTTATAAGCTCCATTCATGGAACAATGATACCTGTGACGCCTATGCGCCACCCTTTGATTCAACTGACTGGGCTAATGGCCACTCTTTTGATGGTATCGACCCAAACTACGGCGCTTACTGGTTAATCAATTTAAAAGAAGGTTACAGCGAGTGCGCTAACTTTATCATTCATATCGGCACTGAAGGTTCAGGCAAAGCATTAGGCGATGGCGATTCAGTGATGAGCCTTAAGTCTTTTGCCGATGACTCTGCCCCTGAAGCACAATTTAACCGTGCTAACTTCACCATTCACGGTGAAAGTGATGTGTATGACTATCCTATTTTGGATGTCGGCTTTGCCATTGATGGCGCCAGCGCTCATTGGTTAGATCAAAACACCTTTGTGTGGAATGAATCACCAGAGGGTATCGCTAAATTTGTATTACATCATTCGGCCACAGCAGGCATTGAAGCTGATAACGACAGTAATATCAACGGCATTCAAGTTGAGTTAACCGAAGCGACACTGACTGACGAGCAAAAAGCCCTTGTGCCACATTTAGCACAATGGCCTGCTTATGAAGCTAACTTTAGCCTTGATGAAGCGAAAAATATCGCCAAAGAACAATTGGTGTTAGTGGCGTACGACAGTGATAACAAGCCCGCTGCCGCAACTCATGTTCAAGTGGCTAAAGTGTTAGATGCACTTTATACCCAGGGCGATGCGGATGCCGATGAAGCGTCATTAGGCATTATGTACGACAACGGTATTAGCGCTAAAGTGTGGGCGCCGACGGCACAATCGGTTAATTTGAAGATATATGACAGTGCTAAAAAGCTGACTAAAACTGAGCCCATGACCTTAGATAGCCTAAGCGGTATTTGGTCATTTAGTGGCGACATGAGCTTAGACCGTCAATATTATCGCTATGAAGTAAAAGTCTATCATCCAGTGTCGAAAAAAATTGAAACACTGGAAACCACAGATCCCTATTCACTGAACGTATCAACCAATGGCCGTTACAGTCAGTTTATTAATTTATCTGACGATGACACCAAACCCGATGGTTGGGACGGGCACACAGTTGCAACGGTAGAAAACCCAGAAGATATCGTTATTTATGAAGGCCATGTACGTGATTTTAGTATCAGAGATGAAACCACATCAGCCGCTAATCGTGGTAAGTATTTAGCCTTTACTGAACAAGGCAGCGCGCCGGTTGAGCATTTACGTCAACTTGCTGAAAGCGGTGTTACCCATTTTCATGTATTGCCAGTAACCGATATTGCCACCATAGAAGAAGATGTGACTAAGCGGATTGAAATTACCGATACCTTAGGCATGTTATGCAGCAAGATTGCTGACAATGCTAAAGCCTGTAAAACAGAAGATAAAGCCGCCAAAATTGTTGATATATTAGCGGACTTTTTACCTGGTTCAGGGGATGCACAAGATCTAGTCAATGCCATGCGTGGATACGATGGTTTTAACTGGGGTTACGATCCACAGCACTTTATTGCACCAGAAGGCAGTTATGCTTCAAGCCCTGAAGGGGTTGCACGAGTAAAAGAGTTGCGAGCAATGAACAAAGCTTTGCATGAGCTTGGTTTACGCGTGGTACTTGATGTGGTCTATAACCACACCAGTTCATCAGGGTTATGGGACAACTCAGTACTCGATAAAGTGGTACCGGGTTATTACCACAGATATAACGAAATCAGCGGCAAAATTGAATCATCAACCTGTTGTGACAATACCGCCACAGAACATAGAATGATGGACAAGTTTGTGTCTGATTCAATGGTGATTTTAGCCAAAGAATATGGCTATGACGGTTTCCGTTTTGACGTCATGGGCCATATGCCTAAAAGCAGCATTCTAGCGGCTCGTGAAGCTGTTCAAGCGGTTGATGCCGATAACTACTTCTACGGCGAAGGTTGGAACTTTGGTGAGGTGGCTGATAATCGATTATTCGAACAGGCAACCCAAGCCAATATGGCTGGCAGTGAAGTGGGCACCTTTAACGATCGTATTCGTGAGGCCGTGCGTGGTGGGGCGTTATTTGCCACAGAGCAAAAAGATGATTACTTACGTGATCAAGATACCTTGCGCTTATCTATGGCGGGTAACTTACAAAACTACATCCTAAAAGACTTTAACGGCAATTCAGCCAAAGGCAGTAGTTTTAGCTGGAACAACCAACCAACAGGTTACACCTTAGACCCGGCAGACAGCATTAACTATGTGTCAAAGCATGATAACGAAACCCTATGGGACATTTTACAATATAAGCATAACGTCGGTTTATCGTTAGAACACCGTGTTCGAGTGCAGAATATTGCCGCCACCATTCCGTTAATGAGCCAAGGTATTCCATTCTTCCAAATGGGCGGTGAAATGCTGCGCTCAAAATCAATGGACCGTAATACCTACGATGCCGGCGATTGGTTTAACTGGGTCGACTTTAGCAAAAACAGTAATAACTGGAATGTTGGCTTACCTTTAGCACAAGACAATAAAGATAAATGGTCGGTGATTAGCGGTATTTCAGCTAACCCTAATGCCGCCGCGTCAATGTCAGAAATTGATTTTGCATCAAGTGTGTTTAATGAGTTTCTATCGATTCGTCAATCAAGCAAGTTGTTCCGCTTAACCAAGGCGCAAGACATTATCGACCGAGTGGGTTTCCATAATATTGGTAAAAACCAGCAGCAGGGCGTGATAGTCATGAGCATCGATGACGGCTTAGGGCTAACCGATATTGACCCCGCGGTTGACGCCATAGTGGTGATGGTAAACGGTAGCGCACAAACGCAATCACATGCCATAGCCACCGCAGCGGGTTTTAGCTTACATGCTAAACAAATGATGTCGATTGACAGCATTGTGCAAGACGCAAGCTTCAGTCAGGGTGATACCGAGGGTACCTTTACTGTGCCGGCTTACACCACAGCTGTATTTGTTAAAACACAAGGTGATGTTCAAGGCGAAGGCTTAAGTGCCAATGCGACAGCAGGTGCACCCGATGTTGTGCCTTATGGCAGCACAGATGTATTTGTTCGTGGTGGCATGAATGGCTGGGGTGAAGTGGATAAGTTCACCTATGTGGGCGCAGGTGAGTACCGCATTGCGATCACACTGGCCGCAGGCAGTTATGAGTTCAAAATAGCTTCTGCTGACTGGAGTACTGTTGACTTTGGCGCTGTTTCAGCCGATGTTGCAGCGGTTGACGAGGACATAGCTGAGCAACTGAGCGCGAAAGGGGCCAACATGACCTTTACGGCCACTGCTGATGCCACCTATGTGTTCTCATTAGATGCTGCAAACAAAGACAACCCAGTATTAACTGTGTTCAATGAAGAGCCATTTGTCGGCACATCGGTTTACCTACGTGGTGACATGAATGGTTGGTCTACTGACAGTGAAATGGTTTATCTAGGTGGCAGCTTATACCGCGCTGAAATCATGGTAACCGCAGGCACTAAAGGCTTCAAAATCGCTTCAAGTGACTGGAGCAGCGTAGATTATGGTAGCGCAGATGCTAATGGAACGGTTCAATTAGGACAGCCTAAAGCGTTAGCGGTCAAAGGGGCTAATTTAGGCTTTAATTTTGATAGCGATGCCATGTACAGCTTCACATTTGACATGCGTAACCGTAACGAACCTATCTTAACCATAGATAAAACCGATATGTTTGCCGGTAATACCGTTTATATTCGCGGTGGCATGAATGGTTGGGGTGAAGTTGATGCGCTTGCTTATCAAGGCTCATCTGTTTACACGGTTGATATCGCCATTGCCGCCGGCGATTACGAGTTCAAAATCGCCACAGGTGATTGGTCTACCGTCGACTTTGGTGCTATTGCCGCTGATGAAACAGTTGTTGAAGGTGCGATTAAAACCTTAGCTAAGAAGGGCGCTAACATGAAGTTATCTGTCGCCAGTAATGCAACCTATCGCTTTACGGTAAACGGTCCAAGTAGCGACTCACCGACCTTGAATGTGACTAAATTGAATTAACCGATATAGCGCAACAAAGTTGATTAAATATCAATAACAAAAAACCAGCGCAAGCTGGTTTTTTTATGGGGCTAGGCTGAGCAAGCTAAAGTTGAGCAAGCTAAAGTTGAGCAAGCTAAAGTTGAGCAAGCTGAGGCTGAGCAAGCTGAGGCTGAGTTTATCTACTCTGCTGCCAACTGTTTAATAGCTTCAATGAGGTAATCCGCACTTTGTGCACCTGAAATCAAATACTTTTGATTCAATATAATCGCTGGTACAGCAGTTATGCCTCGGCTTTGCCATAAGGCCTGCTCTTGTCTAACCGACTCGGCAAATTGCTGTGATGCTAATACTAGCTCAGCTTCGGCACGGTCTAATCCAACACTGTCGGCAAGGGTTAATAATACTGCAATATCATCAGGGTTTTGCTGCTGGGTAAAATAGCCATCAAATAAGGCGAGCTTAAGCTCAGTTTGTTTATTAAATGATTTTGCCCATTGCAGTAGCTGGTGGGCATTAAAGGTATTGTAAATACGCGATTGGTCGGTGAAGTTAAACTTAATATCCAGCGTTTTACCTATAGCCGTTAAATTGGCGCGATTCTGCTGACTTTGCAACGGTGTCGAACCGTATTTTTCAGCTAAATGCTCACCAAGGTGTTGACCTTGTTTGCCCATATTGGGATTTAACTCAAAAGGGTGCCAAGTGATTTGCACCTCAAGATCGGTAAAGGAGATTAAGGCTTGCTGAAGTCGCTTATAGCCAACGATACACCAGGGACACATAACATCTGAGACAATATCTATTTGCAGGGTTTTGAGTGACATTGGGTTAACCTATAGATTAATTTAAGTTTATTAAAGTAGGGTACAACTAACTTAACTGGTTAAATTTTAACTTAAAAAGCCACTTATTAGATGGCTTTGTGAGCTGTGTTGTAAAGCGAGTAAAAGTAGTGAACAAAGTTACTTGTTTATGTCTATACTAAGTGTGTATGGTGATGTTAACTCAAATTGAGAACAAGGTTGTTCAACTAGTTTGATCTAACTTTACTGATGCAAGCAATACAGAATTAAATTACAGATGTGACTTTATACTCATTTTGACACTTTTTTGATTTAATCCCTTGAAATCTACAGTAAATGCCCCAAGTTCTCTTTTATACAGTCAATTAATATGACATTAAAGAAACGTTATAACGCTAAGGACACTTTATGAAAATAAATCTTTCTGGTCACCATGTAGATGTTACTGACACTGTCAAACAACATGTAGAAGAAAAGTTCGCCAAGCTTGCTAACCATTTTCCAACCCTTATTGCATTAGACATTATTATCGCTAAAGAACACGGCGAATATGATGTAGAAGTTAGCACCAATTATGAAGGTACTCGAATTGCCGCTAAAGGCCTAGATTCAGTGATGTACCCAGCTATTTCCAGTGCTGCTAAAAAATTAGACGCAGCACTTAAACACCGTAAAGGCCATTTAAAAGCAGACTTGCATGCTAAGCCTGAAGTTACCGCGCCAGAAATTGCGTATGAAAAAGTACAAGAGATGGATTTACGTTAATTGAGTTAACGGATCCAGTTTCTAATAAAAAACGCAGCTTAAGCTGCGTTTTTTATTAGAGGCTTTAATAAATTCTAGCCTGTATGCGGTGATTAACTTATTCGCTAATCTCAGCATTGTGATACACGTTTTGTACGTCATCACAATCATCTAATGCCGCTAAAAACTTATCAAAGCTTTCGATATCTTCGCCGCTGATCTCAGTCATGGTTTGTGGTACAAAAGCTAAGTTTTCTACCTTGAAATCAATTTCTGGGAAGGCTTCAGTTAACACTGTGCGGGCATTGTTAAATTCAGATACCGGTGTAAATACACTGATAATGCCATCCTCAAGTTCTACATCGGCAACGTCAACGTCAGCCATCATAAGCAGTTCTAAAATCGCTTCATCGTCATCACCATCAAACACAAATACCGCTTGATGCTCGAACATATGGCCAACAGTACCTGGACCGCCTAGCTTGGCATCATTTTTAACAAACGCCTGGCGAACTTGAGTAAAAGTACGGTTACCATTATCCGTTAGGCAGTCAACAATCACCATACAACCACCAGGGCCAAAACCTTCATAGCGAGCCGTATCGTAATCTTCACCACCGCCACCACGGGCTTTTTCAATAGCACGTTCAATAACATGTGCTGGAACTTGATCTTTCTTCGCGCGGGCAATCAAGCTACGTAGTGCTAAGTTACCATCAGGGTCAACACCGCCTTTAGCGCAAATGTAAATTTCTTTACCGTAACGTGAGTAAATGCGTGTCTTTTGGCCAGCGGTTTTCGCCATGGACTCTTTTTTATTTTGATATGCTCTGCCCATCTTAATCTCGTTTTATTAAATGTTTAATGCTAAAAATTGTCATCGATTCTAGCAGGAATCATTCAAGCTGTTTAGATCAGACTTTAAAAAACGTGTAGATAATCTATATTTAAATCAACATATGTCGGTTTAAGCGAGGTTATATTCAATCAACAAAGGTGATTTTGGCAACATTTTGGTTACCTTTGTTTCTTTTTGTATAGGATTAACGCGGTAAAAAGCATATTATTAAACTTAAAAGTGATGTGATTTTTGTTATGGCTTAATCGCACCACAGTATATAAATGAAAAAGATTGATAGACTGAATACGGAATATTGGCTAATTAATCCTTCACTTAACTAGTGTCTACTGGTACGAGAGTAAAGAATGAAATCTGAATCAAAGCAAGATGCAAATAGCGATAAACCGTCATTAGCCACTGTGACAATATTATTTTATGAAGCACCCGCTGGGCTTGAAATGCATAACACAGTATTAACTGATTTAACCATTAGTGAGTCTGGTCGGGTGATGATCCCTGATAGCTTTCGTCGCGGAAAATCGATTATTGCGGTATTAGATGGCGAGTGTACTATTTTGAACGCTTTGGGCGAGCGAGTATTTTCTCAAAAAGTAATTGGTTAATAGCAAGCTAAACCCATATTCGAGTTCAATAAAAATGACGCTAAAGGCGTCATTTTGTTTTTAAAGCAAGCTATTAAATAATTTGTCAGCTAGTGGTAACAACACTTCTTTTGTAGGATGTGTATGGGCAAATGTGCGCAAACCATAAATGCCCATCATTAAAAACTGCGCCTGTAATTGGCTATTAGTGTCGCTGTCGATTAGTCCCTGTAGTTTTGCCGCTTCAAACACCTGCTCAATGCCGAGTTGCCAGGCGTTAAGGTTGGTATTAATCAACTGGCTAATATCTTCATCTTGCTCACCCACTTCATTTAACGCTTTGGTTAGCAAACAAGCCTGGGTGGCATCACAACTCAAACACTCTTCTACAATGCCCGCTAAATAAGTTTTTAAGTTGTGCAACGGGTTATTGTTATTGGCAAACAATAGTTGAAATTGCGCGCTGCGGTCAGCATGGTATTGGCCTATTGCCGCTAGCAGTAGACCCTTTTTGTTTTCAAATGCACAATAAATTGATCCTGGGTGCAATCCAGTCGCTTTGGTTAAATCCGCCATGCTGGTTTTCGCATAACCTTTCATCATAAATGCTCGCATGGCCGCACGCAGTACAACTTGGCGATCAAACTCTGCATTTCTCATGGCGTTCTCTTTAGCATTAGTGATTATTGGGTGAGTTTAACCAATTTTGAATAAACATTCAAAAATTACTTGAATGAATATTCAAATAAGATTATCTTGAACGCATATTCAAGAACGGAGACTGTCATGTCAGCCAATTTATTCCAGCCTTACGCTTTAAATAATTCATTAACCTTAGCCAATAAAATCTTAATGGCGCCATTAACGCGTTGTATGGCCGATGCCAACTTAGTACCAACCCAACAAATTGCTGACTATTACGCACGTCGTGCAGAAGCTGGATTGATCATTAGTGAAGCCACTATTATTCGACCTGACGGTCAAGGTTACCCAAATACCCCTGGCTTATTCAGTCCTGAACAAATTCAAGGGTGGAAAGTGGTAACAGATGCGGTGCATAAAAATGGTGGCAAAATATTTGCCCAACTATGGCATACCGGTCGTGTAGCGCATCCACACTTTTTTGGTGGTGGCGATGTGTTATCTGCTTCAGCCGTTGCGGTTGAGGGCAGTGTCCCAAGAATGCGTGAACTGACATACCAAACACCTAAAGCTGCCACTAAAGAAGATATAGTGCAGTTAGTTAAAGATTATGCCCAGGCTGCAGCGAATGCAATTGATGCCGGTTTTGATGGTGTTGAAATTCATGGTGCTAACGGATATTTGATTGATCAATTTTTACACCATGACAGTAACCGTCGTGATGATGAATATGGCCAAACGCCTGAAAATATGTCTCGTTTTGCATTAGAAGTGCTTGACGCAATTGTTGAACGTATTGGCGCAGATCGTACAGGTCTTCGTTTATCACCGGGCGCCTATTTCAATATGGCAGGCGACAAACGTGACCGTGAGGTATTCGATTATTTATTACCACAGGTTGCCAAACGTGATATTGCTTTTGTTCATGCTGGGATATTTGACGACTCAATGCAGTTTGATTACTTAGGTGGCAATATATCGACCTATCTGCGCAGTGTTTACACTGGCACCTTAGTGGGTGTGGGTAGCTATACTGCCGAAACTGGCAGTGCAGCAATAGCAGACAACAAATTTGATTTACTGGCTATTGGCCGTCCATTTATTGCTAACCCAGATTACGTAGCCAAAGTGCGTCAAGGTGAAGCGGTTGTTGAATACAACGACGCTATGTTGGCTGAACTTATTTAACACCATTGTTTGATCTGCTTTGTTAGAGATCACTTAGGATATTATTTTCATTCAGATGAAAATAAAACTAAAAATCAACCCCAATTGACAATTTTAGTATCCATTTTACCACTGCTTATGCAGTGGTTTTTTTTGCCTGTCATTTCAGCCTACCATTCCAATATGAATCTGATGACATTTGCTATCAAGCAACAGCTTCTTTACAATCCCGCCTCCATTTAGCACATTACGACCTCGACAGGAATATCATTATGCATACCTTAGCTCAGCTTGAATCAGGCGAACTTAAAGGGCTTGCACGTGTGCAAATAGTGGCAGAACTGACCGAGTTTCCAAGAGCGATATTCTCATTAGCTGACAGTTTAGAGATTTTAGACTTATCGAATAATCAATTATCAAGCCTACCCGATGACTTTGATCAATTAAGCCAGCTGCGCATCGTGTTTTTATCACAAAATTGCTTCACTGAATTACCTGAAGTATTAGGTCGATGCTCTAAGCTTGAAATGATTGGTTTTAAAGCCAATCAACTTACCCACGTGAGTGAACAGGCTTTACCCGACCATACCCGTTGGTTGATATTAACTGATAACCAGTTAACCCATTTACCAGATTCAATCAGCCGCTTAACCCAACTTAAAAAACTCATGCTAGCCGGTAACCAACTAACTGAATTACCTGGCAGTATGGCTAACTGTCGTGAGTTGGAATTAGTGCGGTTATCGGCCAACAAACTGAGCCATTTACCCGATTGGTTGCTCAACTTACCCAAACTAAGTTGGTTAGCGTTTGCGGGTAACCCTTTTAGCCATGTTGATGAGTGTTTGAATAACAGCGTGCCAATGATCCACCCAGAACACCTGCATTTTAGCGCTCAAATTGGTCAGGGGGCATCGGGCATTATATATAAAGCGCATTGGCTTGATAAACCCGTTTCCCAAGCCCATTTGCCCAACAATGTGGCAGTGAAAATGTTTAAAGGCGCTATCACCAGCGACGGTTACCCAGCAGATGAGCTTGATTGTTGTTTAACAACGGGTGAACATGACAATTTAATTCCCGCCATAGGCCAAATTCATCATGGTGAACAACTGGGGTTAGTAATGGCGCTTATTCCAGAGGGTTATCAAAATTTAGGCCTGCCACCCTCATTAAGTACCTGTACCCGAGACACTTTTAACGCTGATACGCAGTATTCTGTAGAGGCGATAGCGCATATTGCAAAACAAATGAGTCACACCATGGCCCATATGCATATGCAGCAGGTTAGTCATGGCGATATCTATGCACATAATATTATGGTGGATGATGAGTTTAAGGTGTTATTTGGTGATTTTGGCGCAGCGTCTAATTTAGCTCACTTACCGCCGCAACAGCGCCTGAAAATGCACAAAATTGAAGTGCGTGCATTAGGTTGTTTGATTGATGATTTGTTATGCTTAATTAAGCCAGATCATCCACAACAGTCAACTTCCAAGTATGCTGAATTAGCAATATTAGCAAAGACTTGCATGCAAGGGGATGTTTTACAGCGGCCTGATTTTGAGCTGATTTTTAAACAGCTACTCAGCTGAATAAATCGCTAATGCTTGAGCTATGGTTGCTGCAGGTTTGCCCAGTAAGTATCCTTGGGCATAATCAATTTCATACTGGTTAAGTAAGCTGAGAATAGCGTCGTTTTCGACAAACTCAGCGACGGTTTTTTTACCCATTTTATGGGCGAAAATAGCTATGGTTTCAACCAACAACTGCGCTTTAGGGTCGCTATCTAAATGGCGGATTAATGATCCATCTATTTTGATAATATCAATATCTAAACTGAGCAAATGCACAAAGTTCGAATAACCTGCGCCAAAATCATCAATCGCAATTTTGCAGCCTAACGGTTTGACTAACTTAATAAAATGTTCCACCGCCTCATAGTTAGTTATTTCTTCACTTTCTAATAATTCAAAGGTTATCCGCTGCGTGGTGTCCGGTTCACTTTTAAGTAAACTGACAATAGCCTCCAAATTTTGTGCAATGGCAATATCATCTAACGTGATGTTAACGGAAAACTCATAGGGCTGATTTTTAAACAGTGCAATTGACTTTTGCAGCATACAGCGCATTAACTGCGGATAAATGCGTGATTGTCTGGCTGCTGCCATAAACTGGTGCGGCGCTAATATTTGCCCATCGGGTAGTTGGAGCCGCATCAAACACTCAAACTTTATTGGCGCATCAATTAAAGGCTGAATAAGTTGAACATAGGGCACTACCCATTGCTCTTGTGCTGCTTTAGCTAGCATTCTGCTTTGGCGCATGTTTTCTTCAAATGCTGCTGAATTAGCCATTTCGCTGCTAAAACAGCAATAAGTCAGCTGTTGTTTTTTAGCAAAGCGCCTTGCTAAATCAGCATGCCGATGTAGTTGGTTTGCTGACGTTGTTGAACTTGAATTAGCTATGGTTGAACCAGGTATATTTTTAGCTAATACTTGCTGATTAACCGATAACAGTGCTCCGCCAATACTGACGGAGATATAATATTCACTATCTTTGATAAGCAGAGGTTTTTGACAAACATCGTCAAATAAAAGCTGTCCAAGTTTTGCCAATTGTAGATGATTATTTGAACTTTCGGTTGATACAAAATTTGATACTGTGTCTGAGGTTAATATTTGAGTTGTTAATGTTACGACAAACTCATCAGGGCCAGTTTTATATAAGGTAACCGGCCTATTTTTAGCGGCTAATCGATTGGCGACCTCCAGTAAAATTTCATCACCGGTATCGACACCATAAAAGTCATTAAACTCACCAAAATCGTTAATGTTAATCACCAGCAAAGCGCCAATAGATTGCTCTGCAAGATCACTATATAATTTTTTTCGATTAGGTAGCGCCGTTAAACCATTAAAATATGCTTCTTGATATAACTTACTATTTTGCTCTGCTATTTGGGTAAAGCTGTCCTGTAAAGACTGGCGCATGTTATTGAAGTTTTCAGACAATTGCTGAATTTCATCCTGGCTATTGATGGTTAACACCTGTGACAAATCGCCCTTAACAATATTTTGAGTCCACTTGGTTAACTTTAAAATATCTTCAGTGACCATTTTACCCACACGGGTGAATAACCAACTCGATAACACAATTACCCCGCCAAGCAAGAGTAACTGAAATAGAAACATTCTCAGCAGTTCGTCACCGTAAAGCTTTACTTGAATAGACCCCGCATAGAAGCCTTTTAACTGGCCGCGATATACAATCGGCTGCACAAACTGACTAAACCCAAGTATCAACTCAGCAGTCCGTGTCCGCGATGTTTCAACCCCATTCATATTCTGCGGTCGTGACATTATTACTATCTGGCCTTTTTGCGCTTCAGCTATTGCTTTGGGCAGCAAGTCACGCCACATACCGTCAACAAAGTAGTCGCGGCTATTATTAAAACCCAGTTGTTCAGCCCGAGACTGTTGGATTTGTACATTTTGCCCACGATGGCGCAGGGTAATTAACTGGCCATTTTTATCCAACACAGCAAAATCGGAAAGGGTAATTTGAAATAAACTACTTTGGGTTTTATCAATGCGCGTGGTAGCAGGGACAAAAAAACTGACTTAACCCCCTATTGATATTGTTTGCTTGTGTGTCCAGTTGTTCAAAATCCACTCCCTCACCATGTAAAATCAGATGCATAGCGTGCACGCTATCGATTAAACCTTGTTTAATTAATTGTCTATTTAGATGCAGTTGATAACTGAAAAATAATAGTTGCGCGCAGGCCAATATCAGAATATTGCTGAGTACTAATTTACGATGAAACGGTATTTTTTGGTGCAGTAACCAGTAAAGAAAGGGTTCGAGAATACAAAAGAGTAAAAATGTACCTAATAACGCTGCGGTAAGAATTTGGCTAATTAAAGTGATTTTTGGCCAATCAGCTATCCGTATAAGCGAATTTTCTCCACCCCAGGGGTTAACACTGGTTTGAGGGTTATTAGGGTCTAAAATCCACACCGGTTCGACTTTATTTTGAATAAAAAGCACTAATTTATATTCAAGATCCCCAGGGTAGACCGGTAAGTCAAAGTACCACTGCTGGTTTTGTTGTGTTAGTTGATAGAAAGTGTCGTCAATATGCCAGTCGCTGAAGCTGCCACTCACAAAGATCTTTTCAATAATTGCATCATGCTTTATGCCCCACTTATCACGAGTGGTGTTATCAACATTGACCGGCAACTGAATACGATAGGGTTCAAGCGCCCCAGACTGTAAGGCGCTAATGATGATGCTTTGTATCGGCCACAGTAAACATAAGCCAATTAATATGGCTACTCTGAATTTCCACTTATGTAAATAATGGGCAATTAAACTCATTTACTGGCGACGCCTATGGCAATCATTTAGTGTCATCACTTAGTCAAAAATTATCGAATGAAACCGCGACACATGCCATCCTTAATACGAGTAATAGAACATCTGACGGATATACTAACCAGAAAATCAAATGTAAGTATTTTGTTACTTGTAATATGCGGTGCAAAACTGATTCGGTCAAGCCTAGTATTAACTAAAAACAACATCCTAACCTGATATTTTAGTTTGCCAATTACTGCCATAAGAGTGGTAATACAAGTTGCAATTGGCAGCTAGAATGATGGGCCTGCGGAAGATAAAAATCAGTGTAGTTGAACTGAAAATAAAGTGCTTTTATGTAAATGAGTATCTGCATAATTGCGTATAGGGTATTATCATCAAATGATAATGTTTTAATGGGAGTGACCTTAATGGAAAATAAAACGGCACGCTTTACTGTGCTACTCGATCCAAGTAAAAAGCAGGCATTTGAGCAACTGTGCGCATCGCAAGACCTAACGCCATCGCAAGTAGTGCGTCAGCTAATTCGCGGTTATCTTGAGCAACATGATGTGAGCTATGGTGATCAACAGCCGACTAATAACCCAAAAGTGAAGAGCTAACCACCATTTTCAGTCTTAAAAGATGATGCTGGATTGAGTGTAAATGATAATTTCATTATAATGCCATTATCATTTTAGTCAGAATGCAGCTTAAAGCCCAATAGACTCGTTATTGAGTCAGCATCGCTTATAAAGTTCTGGCTGTTACAGTATGTTAATTAAAGAGAATTAGTGATGAGCGATACAATCCCACCATGCCCCAAATGTGAGTCACCATACGCCTATTCAGACGGCACGTTATTAATTTGCCCAGAATGCGCTAATGAGTGGAACCCAAATGAAGTGGTAGTAGACCCAGACGTTATCATTCTTAGCGATGCCGTAGGTAACTTGCTTGCTGAAGGTGACAAAGTCACCTTAATCAAAGATCTAAAAGTAAAAGGGTCTTCTTTGGTATTAAAAGTCGGCACAAAAGCGGTTATTAACCGTTTTGTCGCCGGTGACCACGACATCGATTGTAAAGTAGATGGCAACGGCCAAATGATGTTGAAATCGAAATTTGTTAAAAAGCAGAGCTAGTGAAATAAGGTATGGGTTAATACTTTAGCCTTGCTTCTTTTTAAGCTTACGAAAATACCTGCCAAGTGCAGGTATTTTTTGTTGCGGTAATATGAATTAGTTACTATACCTTTCAATTGGTTATGTTAATCTTGGAATTATGTCTAGCGCCTAAAATAACTAAACTCAGTATGACCATAGATTTCTACAACCAGCATTCTGATGCTTTTTATTCTGATACTGTTAATGTGAATATGACAGCCCTTTATAATGAGTTTATTCCACTCATTCCGTTAACTGGACATATCCTTGATGCAGGTTGTGGCAGCGGTCGTGACAGTGCTTACTTCATTCAACAGGGTTTTAAGGTCACCGCATTTGACGCTAGCGAAGCCCTAGTTAAGAAAGCGACATTATATACAGGCCTTGAAGTCTCACTCGCCACTTTTGATAGCTTTGACACTAAACTGAAATTTGATGCCATTTGGGCATGTGCATCATTATTACATGTGCCTAGCCCTTTAATCGCCAATACTTTTAAGCGTTTAGCCTCACATTTAGCCGTTGGGGGGATTTTCTATTGTTCATTTAAGTATGGTGATGATGATATAAATCGAGGCGGTCGCTTCTTTACCAATGCTAATGAACAAAGATTAGCTTCGTTTATTGTTAACTCTAATTTATCAATAAACAAAACATGGATAACTCAGGATGTCAGACCCGATAGGCAAGATGATAAGTGGCTTAATGCCATTTTGATAAAACGGTAACACCATGGCTATCACTGGAAATGACATAGATAACATAGCTGCTGGTTTTCAGTATCAACTTAAAGATGTGGTTGATGTTGGTCGTTTGTATGTTTATACAGGTGGAGGAAGTCAATATTCTGCTTTAGATAAACCTGCTGTATTGGTTGATCACACATTATACGATTTATCACCAACGTCATTTCATTATGTAAGCTATACAAGGTATCAAAACAAACTCATGCATCGATATCAGGGGCTTTATCGTTTTTGTGCATCTGATAAGCTGCAATTACTCAATGATTGGCAAAACTTTCTACTTGATGAAATTGAAGATATTGAACTAAGAAAGTTTGGTGCGAATAGATCTGAGGATCATATTGACCCAACGCCACCAGAATATAAGTTTGCCGAGTTATTTGAACAAGTTTATGGTGCAGCATCTATCCATGCCTTGCAAGCAGAAGTACCCTATATTGATAGGTTAGGTCATAAACGTTACGTCGACTACATTCTCCAACGCACCACTAATCCCATTGCTATTGAACTCAATGGTGAAACTTATCATCACCCTTTATCTGCTTTAGTGACTGAAAATAAATACCGCTCACAACTGTTTAAGCAGAACTCATTAGTTAAAGATGGTTACTTGGTTTATCGATGGTCTGATAGGGGGATGAGTGACGAGTTTAAATTTGAAGACCAAATAAAAGATTATTTTGGTGATGCAAATAGCTTTAAAAAGTCGCCGCTTTATAGGGCACAACGAGCATACAATTTCGAGATATATCAACATCAACAAGATGCAGTAGATAATCTCATTTTAAAACGTGAAAACGGTCACAACAGCTTTTTAGTCGTGTTGCCAACTGGAACGGGGAAAACCGAAGTATTTATCGAAGACTTTAGATTACAGTTTCAGCAATCCAAAGCTAAACAGGTACTTGCCATCGTACCTACCCGAGATTTACGTCAGCAATTAATAGAGCGAATACAAAAGCGTCTACCAAATATCAACGTTGGTCTTGAGTTATCCAATACTCAATTGGATATTGTGGTGCAAACAAGCGCCTATGTATTGCGGCATTATCGTAAATTAGCTAAAGATTATTTTGACTATATTGTAGTTGATGAAGCTCATCGAGCTGGTGCAGACGGATTAAGGCAAGTGTTAAGTTATTTCTCTCCAGAAACCTTATTAGGCTTAACGGCAACGCATCAGCGATATGATCAGCGTCAATTGGCTGATATTTTTGGTCAGTATGAAGTTGAAATGACACTGGAGGAAGCTATTCAGCAAAAGCTAGTTCCTCAGATAAGGGCTTTTCGACTAGAGTCAAATATCGACTTTTCAAAAGTGCGTTTCAATGGCAAAGAATTTGTTAAAAGTGACTTACAAAAAACAGTCATCTTACCTTCAAGGGATCAACTCATTGTTGATATGTTGAAGAAGTATTTCTTTACTCATCATGGCGAATACAAAATTAGTGCCCAGGAGGGCGTTATCTTTTGTGTGGATATTAAACATACCCAACGAATGGCTGCATTGTTGAATCAGTCAGGCATAACAGCAGTGGCAGTTAGCGGTAAAGATCGCTCAGGCCTTGATTTATACCAGCAAAAGAAAGTACAAATAATTTGTGCATGCGAGTTACTGAATGAAGGTTGGGATGCCCCACAAACCAGTATATTGGTCATGGCAAGGCCGACTATGTCAAAGGTGCTGTATACCCAGCAGTTAGGCCGGGGAACAAGAAATCATCCAGGAAAAGAAGCATTATATGTGATTGACGTTGTTGATAGTTATGGCGCTGTGATTAAGCCTTGGTCAATTCATGGATTGTTTAATTTAGGATTTTATCAACCCTTTGGTGATGTGGTAAAAGATGTCCATGGCACCCTACAGCATGATCTGATTATCCTAGATGGCTTGTGGGAGTCTGAGCGCAGAATTGAGCCAATTAATATCTTTAACTTTGAAAAAGAATTTAGTGATTTACTCAATGAAGAGCAACTTGCACGAGAACTCTTTATATCAACGGGTACTGTTAAAGCGTGGATGAGAAAAGGTGAACTTATTGCAAGTAAAACGATTCCCTTTGGCAGTAAAACCTTAAATTATTTCAGCCAGCAAAAGCTTGATGATCTTAGACAAGATAAAAATATCCCTATTCGTACCCAAGATACCCGTAAAGCTGATTTTATAGAGTTTATTGAAAAACGAGATTATACCTATTCATATAAAATCATCTTTATGCTGATCATGATTAACCATCATAATCCGCAAGGTGAAGTCGACATTGATAAAATGGTTCAACATTACAGCGGCTTTTACCAGACTATGTTAGATCAATATGGTCGAAGTGAAAAAGAGCATAATCCGCTTAACCGCCATGAAAATTTATTTGATAATGCTTATATTAAACGCAGTATAGGCAGTAATCCATTTGAAAAATTTGAGCGGAAACGGTTCTTTTATCAGTGTAATGAACTCAGTTTAATGTCCTTTGACACTGTACTATGGGAAAAGCTTGAAGAGAGCGATCTAAAACAGATTAATCAACAAATGCTAACTGACTTAAAAGATTACTATGCCAAACTCGATATTATATTAAAACCATCAGATTTAACCTCGCTGAATTTATCAACCAGTGCGTTATCTATGCTAAATGATGCACCCCAAGATAATGTTATATACCTGCCATTCTATGAAGATTTAAAAATTGCGTGCGGACATTTTAAAACCAGTTCAGCCGAACAAGTTCGTACCATTAAAGTCCCAGCACACTATGGCAACTTAAATTCTCAGAAACACTTCATCGCGCGCGCAAAGGGCGACTCAATGAATGGAGGTAAACAGCCTATTTGTGATGGCGATTATTTACTGTTTGAGTGGATTACTTCAACTAGTGCGGGCTCAATATCCAATCATACTCTTGCGATTGAGTTATTAGATGAAACCGGTGATCCCCAATATTTATTACGTAAAGTGAAAAAACTGGGGCAAGGTCAGTACACTTTAAGTGCTAATAATCCAGATTATCAAGACATGCTATCAACAACGTCAATGAATACCTTTGCAAGGTTTAAAGGCGTTATTGAGGTTTAGCGATACAAATAGGACGCGGGTTCAAGTCCCGCCGCCACATCTGAATCGGATCAAAATAGAAAGCGATTTTCGCTGTAACAATATAAGTAAAAAAACAAACAAAAAGGGCTTAGCATTGCTGCTAAGCCCTTCTATAAATTGGTGGAGGCGGCGGGACTTGAACCCGCGTCCAGAAAGCCTACATCCTCGGCACTACATGTTTAGTCTCTCTTTTATTTAACCAAGGAGTCTCCGAAAGACAGGATGCTACTTGGTGAGTCCGGTACTGTTTCGCGGTTCACCCCCGGACGGAGTTCCCTCGCTAGCACACTGTAATATGACCATCATGATCCACTGTCCACGTGCGAAACGTGTGGGTGATGGCTAGCTAGCCTAAGCTGCTAGAGAGTAGTTAGAGTCGTTTGCAACTATAACGGTGCGGCTTTTTACGAGGCCAACCGCCCCTCGACATGCTCCTTGGGTTTCGTGAATCCTGTCGAATCCAGAATCGCCCCCAATTAGTAATATCATAACGTGTTGTTTGGTTAATACCTAGCGACGATTAACAAAATATCATCGTTTGGTTATTATCCGTCCAGTCTGCTCTTTTTCATTACGCGAGACTGTTCTACTTTCCATTCACGTTCTTTGGTGTCTTCACGTTTATCGTGATCTTTTTTACCTTTACCTAAGCCAATTTCAACTTTAACCCAGGCACCTTTACGCCAATACATGGACAAGGGCACAAGGGTGTAACCTTGACGTTCAATTAACCCGGCAAGTTTGTCGATTTCACTGCGCTTTAATAGCAGTTTTTTGGTTCTTATTGGATCGCATATTACATGGGTTGAAGCGGTATTAAGGGGTTGTATAGTACAACCATGCATAAAGGCCTCACCCTCTTTTATGTATACATAACAATCAGATAAGTTAACTTTACCCATGCGGATAGATTTTACTTCCCAGCCCATAAGTTGCAATCCCGCTTCGACTTTGTCTTCTATGCGGTATTCAAATGTCGCGCGTTTATTACGTGCGATAGTTGCTGAGGGATTTTTTGCCGATTTCTTTACCATGCTTTTTTACCATCTAGGCGTATATCGCCTGCAATTTGCCCATTTTAAAAGCGCTGTTGTGTTAACTTTTTCATTCAGTTCTACAACAGATATGGGGGGAGAGTATTAACAATTCAACGATTATACCTAAATTATTGGTTTGTGTACGTCTATGTTGTACTGCAACAGATGCCTTTTTCATTTATCGTGATAAAATCGCGTTATTATTTCGTAAAAGTGAGTGCGGATGCCTAAGATTTCCAAGAGTGTGTTGGTGCGCTTTAGTGCCATGCAGATGTATGAGTTGGTTAATGATGTTGAGTCTTACCATGCTTTTTTACCCGGCTGCGTGGGCGGTAAAGTATTGGAGTTTGATGGTACAACCATGGTGGCATCGGTTGATGTGAGTAAAGCTGGCATCAAAAAGACTTTTACGACACGTAATCATGTGGAAGCAGGTAAACGGATTACTTTAACACTCGAAAATGGCCCATTTAAACGCCTGCAAGGTTTGTGGGTGTTTACTGAGCTAACCGATGATGCGTGCAAAGTTGAGTTTGATTTGGATTTTGAATTTGCTAATCCGCTGTCTGATTTAGCTTTCGGGCGGGTATTTAAACAATTAATGTTGTCTATGGTGACCGCATTTACTGACCGAGCTAAGGTAATTTATCGTGACAATTGAACAACAACCGTTTGCTGTTGATGTGGTTTATGCGCTGCCAACCCAACAAAAAATTATTACTGTGATGGTTGCACCGGGTTGCAGTTTTATTGAGGCGGTTAGGCAAAGTGATATTTGCGCTTTTTTCCCTGAAATTGATTTAGACAAGGTAAAGCTTGGGGTATTTAGTCGCCAGGTGAAACATGATGAGATTTTAGTGCCTGGTCAGCGTGTTGAAATTTATAGGCCGCTGATTGCCGATCCAAAAGATGTACGTCGTAAGCGCGCTGAAAAAGCTAAAGATGAAGGGCGAATTAATAAAATTACCGGCGCAAAGTTGAGTTAAACACTGTTGAATTTCAGATATAAAAAAGCAGGGATGGGCTCCCTGCTTTTTTGTGTCCTGTAACGTTAAGTTAAGGTTTATTTTTTATTGTTAATCGTGCCGTTTAAACCACGTTGTTCTTCAACTAAAGGTTTAGCGTCTGGTCGAGCTTCCGGAATAAGCGGATCATCTTCTGGCTCATTGCTTGAAGGTAGTTTGCTTTGATCTAGTGGAGTATTAAAATCTGCACTTAAATCATAATCACCTTCAACACGGTTAACCTTGTCATCAATAAAGTGAATAATTAACTCTTTATGGATAATGCTTGCATCACGACCACTTTTAAAGTGATACACGTAATACCAGGTATCGTCGGCAAAGCTGTCACGTAAAACTGGGCGACCTAAAATATATTCAGCTTGTTCTTTTGTCATGTCGATACGTAATTTATCGACCTGCTGGCTTTCCATGTAGTTCCCTTGCGGGACATCTGGCTTGTAAATTAGCCAATCAAATACACCACAACCGCTTAATGAGATAGATAATGCTACTGCGCTTAACAGAGTAAGACTTTGTTTTTTGTTAATCATTGTCTGTGCTAGTTCCTAAATTCTGTTGGTCATCATACCCAAGCAAACCCTATCATGACAAGGGGCGGATGTGACTTGCGGCTAATTTGATTGATCCCATGGTGATAAGTTCAATGGTTTATTGTATTTTTAAGCAAAAAAACATTGGAATTTTTACTCAAATTGTTTAGCTTGAGCAATAAATTAAATGTTATTTAGCACTGCCTTACGGTATTTTAATAATAAAAATGAATAAACAATGAATGGTGTCATGTTGAAAGCTCAGAATACTGAAATAACATCTCAATCTGAACAGTCAAAAAATGTCGGCCGATTGGTGTGCGTGGGTACAGGCATGCACTTGGCGGGTCAAATTAGCACCTTAAGTAAAAGTTATATTGAAATAGCCGATGTGGTTTTTTCGTTGGTAACCGATGGTTTTGCAGCGCGATGGCTAGATGCTATAAACGCTGATGTGCGATCGCTGCAGTCTTTTTATGCCAAACCTGATGAAGTTAAAAATCGACGTGATACCTATAGTGAAATGGTAAACGCTATATTAGCTGAAGTACGTCAAGGTAAACTGGTGGTGTGCGCATTTTATGGTCATCCAGGTATTTTTGCCTGTGTGGCACATATGGCCATAAAACAAGCCCGGGCAGAGGGTTTTGAGTCGAATATGCTACCAGGTATTTCTGCTGAAGCCTGTTTATGGGCTGATTTAGGTATAGACCCGGCTAATGTCGGTCATCAAAGTTTTGAGGCGACGCAGTTTTTACTTTATAACCATATCCCCAATAATTGCACTCACTTATTGTTATGGCAAATTGCCTTGGCCGGTGAACATACGCTGACCCAGTTTTCGACCACTACTGCAAAACTTGAGATATTGGTTGAGCATTTGAGCCAATGGTATCCGTTAGAACATCCCGTGGTGATTTATGAAGCGGCTACCTTGCCATTTCAACAACCCAGAATTGACACCATTGCTTTGAGTGATTTACCTTTTGCAGAACTTAGGTCAATTAGTACCTTAATGATACCTCCATCAAAGAAGTTAACATTAAATCAACAGATTTTAGATAAATTAGGTATAACAGCTGATACTATCGGCTAGTTATTAAAATAATTACAAAAACTATAAAGGAATGTCATGTCAAAGTTACAAAAATTTGCCGAAGCGCTATCGGTCGATGCTGGGTTACTAGAAGCTTATAAAGCGGATCCTCGAGGCGTTATGTTGGCACATGGCTTAACAGCTCAAGAGGCCGATTTAGTGATGTCAGGTGATTTAGATGCTTTAAAAGCACTACTTGGCGATAGTTTAATGCAGTCTTATGTGATGGTTGCAACGCCAACTGAATAACAAATGAAATATAAAGGCTTAGTTTTCTGTTTATTAGCACAATTGGTATTGACCAATTGTGCTTTTGCATCTGAAAATTACGATGAGTCTTTAAGTCGAATTGAAAAATTACTGCAAACAGATTTTACTCAAGCTGAGTCCGCGATTGTAGATATAGAGCGTTCGCTTGATAAGTTGTCCCATCCTCAGTTGGCTGAGTTTTATACGCTGCTGAGTTCAAAATACGTTTATTTATCAGAATTGGAACAAGCCAACCAAGCACTTGACTTAGCGTTAACTTACTCCCCGTCGGAAGAGTCGCTTACTCGAATTTATCTTTATAAAACAACTGTGTTTTTGATGCTTAAAAACTATGAAGCAGCGTTTGCTATGTTGGAAATAAATCTAGCCCGCATTGAAGGTGTTGAAGACACCAGCCTTAAAGTCGCTTCTTATGTTCGTCTGTTAAATATCTTGCTCGATTTAAATGCCTATGAAGAGATGCTCAGTACCGCACAGTTAGTGTTAAACCTTAATCAAGGTAAAGACACTAAACATGAGTGCTATACCAAAGTCTATTTAGCGGTAGCCACCTTAAGGTTAGGGCGCTATAGCGAGGCGAATGATTTATTTAAGCAGTCTGAAATGTATTGCGCCAGTAATGAGCAGCCGTTAATAGAAATTATGTCTATTAAGGGACAGGCGGAGAGTTATTTTGAATCGGGCCAACTAGACCTGGCTAAGCCGCTGTTTGAAGCTGCTCTTGAAGGGTATTTTTCATTTCAATTTCAAGTTGAAATACACAGCGTGAAAGCCTTTTTGAGTAAAATTTATTTCTACCAGGGCGATTATCAAAAAGCGGCGCTATATGCTAATGAACTTAACGAATTAAACGAAGATAAGTCTAATAATCATGTTAAAAAGCAAGCCAATGAAGTATTGGCCATGTTAGCCAGCCGAGATGGGGAATATGCTAAAGCCTATCAGTATCAGGTAGTAGCCCATGCGTTAGATTTACAAGATTTAGATGAAAGTAATCATAAACAAAATGCTTATCAAATGGCCCGTTTTGATAGTGCTGAGAAAAATCGTGAAAATAAGAATTTGTTGCAAGAACATGAATTAATGGTGCAGCAAAAAGATCTGTTTTTAAAAGAGAAAAGCTCATCGATTATGTTTTCGACCTTGTTGTTCGGGGTGTGTATTGGCTTATTACTTTTACTGTTAACGGCATGGCTGCAGCGGAATCAATTTATGCGCCAGGCCCAGCGGGATGGATTAACCGGAATTTTTAACCGCCAAACAGGTCAAGATTTAGCTGAAAATGAATTGGTACAAGCGTTATCTAATCATCGCCACTTTTCTGTACTAGTGTTAGATTTGGATTTGTTTAAGTCGATTAATGATCGTTTTGGCCATGCAACTGGCGATTGGACATTAAAAAAAGTGACCCAAGTTATTGAAGATGTTATTCGTCCTAGCGATATTTTTTGTCGCCTTGGCGGTGAAGAGTTTGTACTTTATTTGCCTAATACCGACGAGAAGACAGCCTTTAAACTAGCTGAATCGATACGTAAAGAAGTTGAACAGATTAATACTAAGTATTCTGGTCATAACTTTTCGATAACCTTAAGTGTTGGGGTAAGCTCGTTAACGCGTGATGATTTAAGTATTGACCCATTATTAAGTCGTGCTGACATTGCCTTGTATAAATGTAAGCATCAAGGACGCAATAAAGTGCTGGTATATCACCCTAGCTTCGCCTAAAAGCTGCTTTAATTAACTCTCTTTGCAATTCTGCAAGTTACTAGCATTAAGAATATATAGTGGTTGTCGCTATTTTAATAAGCATCATCGCTTATACTATTACTGTGACAATAGTGGGTACATGTTTTTGACTAGTGTTTTAAAGAGCCTAGAAAAAGCCTAAAAAGACCTCAGAAAGCCGACTTTTCATCAAATAACCTTTCACTTGCTAATCACTGTTTATGTTTGTCATTCTCCCATCATTGCTAATATCTAATAGGCAAGGTTAATCGTTAGCTGCTTTATCTGCTGATTAATTTATTTACCAGACCATTCGTCGAGCAGCTCGATAACTCAATCATCCAATCATCCAGCTTTCGGCTATTCAAATTGATATGTTTTTTGGTGTTTATAGCCAGTCACCACCGCTGACATTTTCAGAGAGTTATTTGCTCCTTTTAGGATGTTGAATTGGCTGTGATATCAAATAGCATGGTCCTTAGTGTGTGGCTTGCAGGTAGGGCCTATATCTGTTTGATGATTTATCGAGCCATTGAATGATATTCGTAGGTATATTAGTGCTACGTGCGACGGGGTATTTCTACTGAGTTGATGTTGCGAAATAGTAACAAATACGCCCGCTGAAAATCGTGTTAAGTCTGTTTTTTGCTTAAATACTAAGCTAAATGACTAAAAAGTCGAAAAAAATGAAAATAAATTAACTTATTTTTCAATAAAACCACAAAGAATAGAGTTGATGATCGGATAACGTTCATCTTTATTGCTGTGATTAAGTTCTTGCAAAAGCTCCACTTTACGTTAACGTAAGATTAAAACGAGTGTTTTAATTTGATGATTGTTGGTTAGGGTATTAGCATTTGATTATATTGATAAAAATTAGGTTACCTTAAGGTGAGTACAAAACGCAGAGGCTATTGCTGTAAAGGTTTGTTCTACTAAAGTTTTGTAATTATTTATTTACGACATGTTTTTTTATTACGTGTGTTATTACCTATCTTTTTTATTGGTAATTAGGTAAGACCATTTAATTTTACAGGGTTGATTACACAGTTTGAAAGTAATTTAAATTGTTTTTTTTCAATAATTTGTTGTGGAAATTCTCTTTTGGTATGACCATTTTAAAACTGAGGGTGTTGATGGTTTTTTACCGAATTGGTAAAGGGGTAACTGTTGCAAATACAACTGTTTTTGCGTAGTTTTTACTTCGAAACGAACATTTGATGGTTTTATTTGAATTAAAGTTTTACCGGTAAACGTAAGTCGCTCAGATTAATTTGCAGCATGTTAAGCAAACAACTTTAGTTACTCTGAATTATTGAGTTTATTAGTCACTTTTCATTCAAAGCGGTAATCCAAACAGAAATGTTCAACCAGTTTGAAAAACAATGACAGTCGCGTCAAGGGAGCCTGGTTATGACGGCAGAGCAATTAATAGCACAGTACAGTAAGACAACATCTGAACAGCCCCGCGGCTCGTCAGATCTAGTGATTACTGGTCCAGCAATAGCAGGACAAGAAAATGTGTTTAACGAAGGTGCATTAGCATTACTTAATAGCTTATGTAGCCGTTTTGCCGCAGAAGTGCCACAGCTGCTTGAAAAGCGTAAACAAAAACAAGCGCGTATTGATAACGGTGAATTACCTGACTTTTTACCTGAGACCCGTGCAATACGTGATGGTAATTGGTCTATTCGTGGTATTCCACACGACTTAACCGATCGTCGTGTCGAAATAACCGGTCCTGTGGACCGTAAAATGATTATTAATGCTTTAAACGCTAACGTTAAAGTGTTTATGGCGGACTTTGAAGACTCATTAGCGCCAAGCTGGCAGAAAGTGGTTGAAGGGCAAATCAATTTGCGTGATGCGGTTCGTGGTGATATTGAGTTTACCTCGCCAGATGGTAAACAATATAAGCTAAACCCCGATCCTGCGGTACTCATTGCCCGTGTTCGTGGTCTTCATTTAAAAGAGAAACATGTTGAATACAAAGGCCAAGCTATTCCAGGCGGTTTGATGGATTTCGCCTTATATTTTTACCATAACTATCACCAGCTATTGGCTAATAATTCAGGTCCTTATTTTTATCTTCCTAAACTTGAAAGTCATGTTGAAGCGCGCTGGTGGGCAAAAGTGTTTGCCTTTGTTGAAGAACGTTTTTGCTTAAAACCTGGCACGATTAAATGTACCTGTTTAATTGAGACTTTGCCTGCTGTGTTTGAAATGGACGAAATTCTCTATGAACTGCGTTCAAACATAGTTGCACTTAACTGTGGCCGTTGGGATTACATTTTTAGTTATATTAAAACCTTAAAACGCCATGCTGACAGAGTCTTACCTGATCGCCAGGCGGTGACCATGGACACCAAATTTTTAAGCGCTTATTCACGCTTGTTGATTAAAATCTGTCACAAACGTGGTGCACTAGCCATGGGCGGTATGGCGGCATTTATTCCAGCAAAAGATGAAGCAACTAACGAACTTGTACTGAAAAAAGTGCGTAGTGACAAAGAGCTAGAAGCCCGTAACGGTCATGATGGTACATGGGTGGCACACCCAGGATTAGCGGATACCGCAATGAAAATATTCAATGATTATATTGGCGGCGATAGAACTAACCAATTGCACATTACCCGTGATGTTGACGCGCCAATTCTTGCCTCTGAATTACTTGAACCATGCAATGGTGAACGCACTGAATCAGGCATGCGTCTTAATATTCGTATAGCTGTGCAATACATAGAAGCCTGGATCCAAGGTAATGGCTGTGTGCCAATTTACGGTTTGAT
The DNA here is from genome assembly GCF_051164845.1 of Shewanella sp. HL-SH4. NCBI lineage: Bacteria > Pseudomonadati > Pseudomonadota > Gammaproteobacteria > Alteromonadales > Shewanellaceae > Shewanella > Shewanella sp. HL-SH4. Next base: position 860,201 of record NZ_CP195037.1, on the reverse strand, counting down.
GGAGGATGCTGCAACCGCTGAAATTTCACGCACCTCAATTTGGCAGTGGATCCAGCATGGCAAAACATTATCTAACGATAAATTAGTCACTAAAGATTTGTTTAGAAGCATGCTGGCAGAAGAGCTAGTGAATGTTCAACAAGAATTAGGTGATGAACGTTATCAAGCTGGCCAGTTTGCAAAAGCCGCTGAATTACTTGAGCAAATTACTACATCAAATGAATTGGTAGATTTTTTAACGTTACCAGGATATGAGCTACTAACTGCTTAATATAACAGTATTTAATTATAGAATCTTAGGTGCTGCCGTGATAACTGACTCGCAGTCGCAGAGAAAAAGTAATATGTTCGTGTTTCACCAGCAGTAAGTGGGTTCAGGTTATTGCGACCAAGCCACAACCTGTATTCAAGGTGGTAAGCCTTCAGTAACAGCACTAACTGGTTCAACTGAAAAGAGCCGTTTTAAGTTTTAAATGTACCGTTTTACAGTTTAGTCGCTTTGCGACTGTTGTAACCCCGTGCGGTTCTCCTACAGGCCGCACGGGACTTTTATCCGACCTTTTTGGATCATAAGCCCATAAGCTTTGTCGTTGATTCTTATTGTTGGTGTACTTCCTACCCGTAAGTTTTTAACCAATTCGTTTGTGTTACGGCCCTTTATGGGCCGCTTTTTTTATGCTAAATCACATAATATCAACTTGGATATTAATAAGATCTCCATCACTGGGTTATCTTGAGTATACTTGTCACAATATATCAACAATTATTTAATCAAAAAAGACAACTATGACAGCCAATCAATCTCATAAAGGTGTTGAATATTGGACCAAGCGCATTAGTGATCAAGAGATGCCAGCCCTATGTTCAACCGTTAGAGATTTAGAGCAGCTTGCCAAGGATGACGTCTCCTCTTTATCGTTACTCGGTCGCAGTGTGATGCACGATAATGCATTAACTTCACGCATTTTACGGGTTGCTAACAGCGCAATTTACAATAAAGGTATTAATCAAGTGTCTACCGTTAGCCGAGCGGCTGTGGTACTAGGGTTTGATACCATTAGAAATATCTGCCTAACTGCTAGATTGTTATCCAGTTTACTTGAAAGTCATAACCTTTCAGACAGTGTATTTAAACGCTTATTAAAGCTGATGGCCCAATCGTTTCATGGGGCAATGATCGCCCGTATGATGGTGAGCGATCGTGATGAAGCCTTAAGAGAAGAAGTGTTTATTGCTACATTACTCTATCGCATTGGTGAAAGTGCTTTTTGGAGTACGGGTGGCACATTGGTGGATGAATTGGATGCAAAATTGCTATCCAATCCTGATAGTGTTGAGCAGTTAAGTATTATCCGTGGTGAGCTTGGGACATCATTTAATCAATTAACCCAAGGCATTGCCAGAAACTGGGGCTTAGGTGGCATGCTACTTAAAGCATTGAATAACCCCGATGAACGTATGCCTGAAATTCGGTGTATTTTTATAGCCGATAAACTGGCTGAGTCTATTGCCCAGCCTCAGTTAGATCCGCAAGGTTTTCAAAAACGGTTAAAGCAAGCAGCTGATATGCTTGATATTAGCATTGAAGAGTTTAACTTACGCTTAGTGCGTTGTAATCAAGTTACCCATAAATTAGCGGTCGATTATGGTGCTAAAATATTAGTTGAATTTATTCCCGATACTGAAAAAGTGTTTGAATCACTTGATGCTCCTCAACCTGAAAGCATACTGCGTGAGGCCAATTTATCGATTCAGTTGACTAAACTACGTGAGTTAACGGGTTTTGCTATTACTAAAACCGACTTTAATCAGGTAATGCAAACTGCGTTAGAAGGGATATTTACCGGTGTAGGGGTAGACCGTTGCGGGGTGTTGTTATTGTCACCTAATCGAAAAACGCTGCTGCCAAGAGTCGCCATGGGTGATGATGCGCAAACCATGAAAACTAATTTTGTTATTGAGTTAACGGATCACAAATCTATTTTTGCCCAGTGTATTGAACAAAAGAAACCCTATTGGGTATCTCAAGTCAGTGGGTCTGAGCCACAAAGTTTGGCTAGTGATCTGACTGAAGACTTGTCGCGAGAAGGCTTTTTAATTGCACCGCTAATGGTTGGCACTAAGGTGTTAGGTGTTTTTTATGCTGATAGGCATGCTTCATTTAGACGATTTGAACAAGCTGATTTTGATGCTTTTACCCATTTTTCACAACTTGCTAATGTGTGCTTTAGCGTGGCAATGAAATAAGTTTTACATTATTTATCGACTTAAAAAAAGCCCTTAATGATAAGTCACTAAGGGCTTTTTAATATAACTAATTTGAGTTTTTTCGATTAGTAATAGCCGTATTATTGTTTAATTAACGATGTGATACGTTTGGCTTTATCATTTGGAATGGGAAAGCTTAAATGATATTGCGCTATCTTCCAGCCTTGTTCAGTATTAATTAGCGCACCAGTACCACGGCTAATGCCGTACGAGGGGCTATAAAGCTGTTCATCAAATACAATAACATCGCCAATTTGAAGTAAATGACGAGCTTGAAGATCATAGCGCCAGCCATTAGTGGGTGTTGCATATTGTTTAAATTGCTCCATATTCCAACGCTCATTGGCGTCAGTGCCAATAAAAATCGCATCTGGGTGATATAAGCTAAAATAGCTTTCCCAGTCAGCCGACATGGCACTTTCATGTAGCTGGTTGAGTAAGCCATTAACATTGTGACTATCTTCTTCTGTTAAGCCCTGGCTATCTAATGCTTGGTCAACTTGGTTTAGGTTTGTGATAACAGCTGGCGTTTCATCACTGCTTAGCTCACTTGCAAGTGTTTGTTGATTACTTTTATTTGTTACCGCTTTACTCGCTTGCTCTGCAGTGGTTTCACTATCGAGATGTTGTAGCGAATTAGCATTAATATCAAATGCACTAACCGTTGTGAGTAATACTGCGATAAAGCCAAGTTTATGAATAATTGATTGCATGGTTATCCCTGCTAAATAAAACTAATGTGGTGTTGTTATCATTGTTATTGTTTGTAAAAAAACAGATGTTCAGTATTTTTGATAAGTATATGGCAATATATTAGCCTTGAGTAAATGATACTTTTAGTGCCAATGTATTGGGTCTAATTGATAAAACTGACTTAACTCGTTATACAGTTTAGGATGTTGTTGAAAGAACTGTTTTGGTTTTTCAAAGAAGGTTTCGCTTATCACCGCAAAAAACTCTGCTGGATTAGTCGCACCATAGTAATTGAATAATGACGGTATTTGCTGTGACGCGCAATACTGTAACTGATTAAATTCTTTACCTAGCGTGGATGACCAATGGGCATAATCTTTAATTTGTCTTAATGCCGGCGCGCCATTTGCGGGACCATTTTCTTGATCGAGTTGATGAGCACATTCATGGATCACCACATTTTCACCGTCATAAGGGTCTGCTGCGCCATTTAACGTGTTTTGCCATGACAGAATAACTTTACCATTTCCCCACGACTCACCTAATAAGACACTTCTATGCTGTGATGTTACACCAGCAAAATCGACTTTTTGTTGTTCTACGATAAATGCGTGTGGGTAAATTAAAATCTGCTTGAGGTTAGGGTAGTAGTCCGTTTTACGATTAAGCAGCAGTAAACAAGCTTGTGCAGCAACCGTGACTTTCATCTCATCGGTAATCATCAGTCCGTCACAGCCAATAAATTGTTTTTCATCTATAAAAATTTGAATATGTTTCTTAAGCTGTAGCTGTAAATCAGTTGGCATGCTTTTAAAATACGGAAATCGATGACGCAATATAATGCGCCATGATTTAGGGAAAGCTTGCTGGCAAACATTTTGGCGATGACGTTCTTGTCTAAATGAGGCGCTGGTTATCCAACCTATTGCTGCAGTAGCAATAATGGAGACAATTATAATGGCAATCATGAGCAGGCTCTAATTTAGGTGATAAACAAGAGATGGGGTAATGTTAATCAATTTTCAAGCAGATAAAAAAACTGGCATACAATTAATGCTGCCAGTAAAAAGGGTGGGGATAGAGCAATACTACTTTTATGACTATGTAGGAATAGATTTAAGTTGAGTTTCTAATTCAAACTTTTGATAAAGCTTTTGTTTATCTTCATCAGATAACAGGTTGTGTTCTGCGATCAAATGCCTGATTAATTTTGATTTAGCTAATTGACTCGCCTGGCTAAACTGAGCCAACTGATTAATTGCCTGTTCACTTAAGGTAAATGTGGCACGTCTAAAAGGCTGTTTACTGACCTGGGGGGTTACTGATTCAGCTTTTACATTAATAGACGCTATTGCGCGTTTGTTATCACGACATTGTAAAAAGTCGACAACGTTGCTGGACCGAGCAAACTCATGGGTTTGTCCTAGTGCATATAAGCTGGCAGTGTCGATAAACTCTTCAACAGACATCTGTCTCTTAAAACTCGATTTACATGACGAGGCGTTTTTCTTGAGATCGGCCAGTGCCATAATTCCCCCTCAGTGAAGTGACATTTCGCGGCGATAACCGCTGTTCCATTATTTGCTTAGCATTTTCAGCTTGCAGTAACTCACATGCTATTGCGCGCATTTCTTCAGCCGCTTTACCATTAGGTTCTATTTCAATAACCGATAAACCCGATTCTTCGCTGTCATCATAAATGTTGCGGCAGTAATTAATTGCCTCTAATACGTCAATGTCATAGGTACGACAGACCTCTTTTGCTTCTAAAATTCGCCCAGCTTGATTAGGTAAATTAGGGCATTGAGTGATCACAAAGGCGGCGCGCATTTTAGGATTGATCATCATACAAGTAGACACAATATCATCCATATGGCTGACGGTTTTAAGATCACGTCGTTTTGGCCTAAGTGGCATGAGTACATGTGATGCAACTGACATTGTTGCTCTAAGGGCAAGGTTGTCTTGACCACCGCAATCAACCAGAACATAGTCATAATGCTGCTCTAGACTTAATAAATCATTACGGATTTTTCCGTAAAGTTGCACACAGTTAATCGGCGGTAGTTGTGGATTATTGTTACGCGCTTGGATCCAATCTGATGTTGTTCGTTGTGGGTCACAATCGACCATAATGACACTGGCTTTTGTTTCTTTGGTAAGAAATACAGCGATATTTTGGGCTAGACAGCTTTTACCACTACCGCCTTTTTCGCCACCAACTAGAATAATCATTTACCTGCCCCTCATTATTGAGTGATATGGCTTTACTTTAATCTTGTGTGGTATGGCACGTCAATTAGCTGATTTTTGACACTTTTTATAAACTGTCTAGATGTTTTTTTGTTGACGCTATTCTGTTGTTAGACAAAAAATTGACCCTGATGGGAAGACAGTGTCAATGTTGCCAAAAGGTTAATGAAATGAGCCGCTTGAAGCGGATATTTTAAAAAACGATTTTATTAAATTAAGGTGCTTGAATAGAATGATTGTTTTAATATAATCAAATATAACTATTTTCTATTTTATTATTTCAAAATAATATAAATAATTGTTTTATATCGAGGCAAAGCAGACACATGAATGAGCAGCAGCTACTTGAAGCGATTAACCAGACTATGCCTTTTGGTAAATATGCCGGGCGAAAGTTATTAGAATTACCCGAACCCTATTTAGTCTGGTTTCACGCCAAAGGGTTTCCTGAAGGCAAGTTAGGTCAGCAGTTAGCATTAATGTACGAGGTGAAGTTGAATGGGCTTGAAGGCATGCTACAACCACTTTTAAATAAAAAATCACAACGATTTGATTAAGTTAAACGTCGCTAAAGTTTGATTTTTCTTTACCCGTAAATTTGATTTAACTAATACAAAGCCATTTTTCTCAAATAGGGGTTTAGATAGATATGATGCATCAACGCTGAGTTGGTTATAGTGTTGCACAGTCGCCCATTGCTGCGCGTGTTGAAGCAACTGAGTGGCTAAACCCTGGTGTTGGTAGCCTGGGTGCACATAAAGACAATCTATATATCCTCGGCTTTGGTATGTTGTTTCAAGACCAATAAATCCTAATACGTTTTTGAATTCATCTTCAATGACCCAAGCTTTGCTAAGTTTATATTGCTGCAGCCAATACTTGGTTGAGCGAGGCGCTGCAGACCAAGCATTTTTTTTGGCATCATTATACCTAGGATGGTTAATGGCTTGCACTGACTGATGATAAATATGGCTGATATCAGCAGCGTGGCTAGGCAGGAAACTAACGATGTTTAGTTGGGTCATGGTATTTTATCAGGAGGGTTAAAAAATCGGTCAACTCAGTTTAAGTTAACTTAGCTAGGGTTAACCGATTATTAAAGTATAAATTTTTTGCAGTATCAGCCATAAATCGATGGTTACTTTTTAATAATATGACCGACAAACATAATTTCATCAAAGGTACGGTCCAGGCTTGCGCTTTTAAAGTCGCTCATCCACATTTGTTCAGACATTTCAACATTGTCGCCTTTCACGATTTCAACTTGAGGACCCGCAGCCCAATAAGTTTTATCGGCTTCTTTAACTTGAACATAGGTATAACCACCGCCATTCATAGTATCAATAACTTCACCTTGATGGACAACACCTTCAGCCCAGGCCGATGACACACCTAAAACAAGCATTGTAGCGGCGAGTGCTTTAATCAATTTTGTTTTCATTAATGTTCCTTAATTGTTTTTAGTATTGGCGTCATTAAAACACGCGAGATAGCTACCGTCTGTGATCCAAGCCAAAAATTATCTATGGCTAATGTAATTAATATTCACAATTTGTTGCTGACCTATTTTGTAACCATACTGGCAAACAAAGTCAATAAATGCTTCAGGTAGGTTTTTACTTTCTACCGGTTGCTGCCACAGGGCTTTTAAAAGTGCACCATATCCCTCACGTCCAGTCGCTGTGTAAGAACTGGATACCCCGATATAAAGCTCATTAGGCTGTAATAGCACCCATTGCTCGTTTCGATACACTTCAATAAGGGTAATTCTGGCGCCTAAAGGTTGGGTCCCATCATAGCTATAACGGATCCCATATGGGTATGGAAAACTTCCTGCACCTGTGCCTATTACACCATTATTGGTGGCGGCGTTAATGGTCGACTCTAGCACCTCAATTATGTATTCGCCTTTGATTTGATAGGTCACTAGGGGCAATTCAAAAGGTAATATACGGCCAAATACATCGGCTACGGAAAGCTGACCTTTACTGAGTGATTGCCTTACGCCACCAGCATTGTGCAGTGCAAAATCCAATTTAGGCTCAACTAATTGAGTCGCTTTAAACATGCTTCTACTGACCCAAGGCGCAATTTCACTGCCGTGGGGAAAATGTTTACTGGGCAGGCGAGTATGAATAAAGTCTTTTGGAATATGGGCCAATATTTGACTTTCTAATGCCACTAAAGCAGGACGATACTGTGATTGAATCACCTCATCAATGGCATTATCTTGCGCAGCGTTAAGCATATTCGGATGCTGGCGAAGAGTATTGATGAGTGTGTGTTGTAGTGTGTCCGCTACCACCTCATCAGATGCTTGACTCACTTCCACCTTGTTACCGAGCATAAAGTAGTTATCACCAGTAAATTGACACACTTTGCCTTCTTTATCCAAAGATAGCTCAAGTAGACCTATGGTTTCGGCATACTTTCCCGCGTGAAAAATAGGAGTGTTATTAACGGTTTCGCCGTAGGGAAGGTGAGACATGCCAACGGCACTAAAATCACCTTGTAAGGTATGTGAATGACCGCCAATAATTAGACTGATACCATCGACTTTACTGGCAAGTTCTCGGTCTTGATCTAACCCTAAGTGGCTTAACACTAGGATATGTTTTATCCCTTGTTGATGTAATGCATCTACGGTACGTTTAGTCGTTTCAATAGCGTTGACAAACAAGGTGTCAGGATCAGGTCTGGCAATCAGCGGCATTTGATCTAACGTAATACCAATAATGGCCATTTGCGTATCATAAAAAGGCTTGATTAAGGTTTTAGCAATGCCTTGCTCAACGTTGTAATCTAATAATTGAGGGTGATCACGCAATATACCTTCTTTTTCGGTTTCTTCTTGGCTTAAGTCCATATTACCGGCCATTAACGGGAATTCGATGCGATTTAAAAAGGCTTTTACTGGACTGTTACCAGCATCGATTTCATGGTTACCAAGTACCATAGCATCGGGTTTAAGTAAATTGAGTAAATGGGCGTTTGCTGAACCTTGAAATTCACGAAAATACAGTGTGCCTTGGAAGCTGTCGCCACCGTGAAGAAATAAGAACGGCTGTTGTTTAGCATGTGCTTGCTGGCGCGCTTGTTCAATGCGATATCCCAGACGAGCATATCCGCCTGTATCGACTTTTAGGCTGTAAGCTTGCTGTTGATGTTGCAGGGTAAACTTGACCTGGCTTGGCTCAAAGTTAGAGTGGGTATCATTAATGTGGGCAATGGATAAACGGTAAGATTTTGACATTTTTTTCCTCAGCTGATTGCCCTTATGCTAGCATTTTTAGATCAGCAGGTACTAATTTACCTCACTCAACGGTATCATCTTAGGGATACTTTAGCTGTGATAACGTTAAGCAAGGATAAACTTAGCTTTATGATTCAGTTTAGCCTATACGCTATCTGAATCTTATTTGATTATGAATTAATGGGTTTCGCCATCATTTGATAGCACTATGCCTTTACTTTCAATTCGACGTAACCATAGCTTTCGCGCTAATGCTTGCATGTCTGGCGCTAAATCCTTGGAGTCGACAATTTCTAAACCAATTAACGTTTCGATAATATCTTCAATAGTGACAATGCCTTCACTTGAACCATACTCATCAACCACTAATGCCATTTTTGCATTACGTTTTATCATCATTTGAAACAGTGGCAGTACTTTTGCGGATGCAGGAATAACCAGTAAGCTTTTTAGCAGATCGCCAATTGGCATTTCTGGTGTCTGGCGGGCCGAGAGCAAAATATCATTACGATTAACATAACCAATCACATTGTCACGGTCACCCTCATATAAAGGAATACGAGTGAAAGGACTGGTTAGGTGTTGGTCAATAAACTTTGAATGACTAATGTGAGTGGGCAGTTTAAAAATTACCGTTCTAGGCGTCATTATATTAGCAACACTCATGTCTTTTACTGACAGCATTTGCATTAAAATTTGTGACTCTTGCTCACCCAACTCGCCACTGTCTTTACCCATTTTGGTCATAGCGCTGAGTTCTTGACGAATGTATTGGCCTTGTTCACCTTTACCCAAAAGAATCGTGACTTTTTGTGACATCCAAATTAGCGGAAGTGCTAATTTTTCCATCCAAAACAAACATACCGACACCGTTGGCGCAAGTTTTCGCCAATGATTGGCACCTACAGTTTTAGGAATGATTTCTGACAAGAATAGAATTAAAAATGTTAATACCGCAGAAAATACCCCAAGCATTTCACTGCCAAATACCACAGAGGCTTGAGCACCAGCAACCGCTGCGCCGGCAGTATGAGAGATGGTATTTAAGGTTAAAATTGATACGAGAGGAGATTCGACATTCTTTTTTTGCTTATCAAGCAAAGCGGCAATTTTAGGATTGGATTCTCTTAAATTGGCAATGTAACTCGGGGTTACAGATAAAAGAACCGCTTCAAAAACACTACAAAAAAACGAAATCGCAATAGCGATAAATACAATAAAAAACAGAGTTAACATATATGTGGTGAAAACTTCCTAATAGCAGGCAATATTGCCAAGGCCTATTATCATATATTCATATTGTTAAATCCAGATATACTGGCTAAAACGTGACGCTGCCTGTATAATTCGCCGCCCTGTTACAGGTTTTAGGTGTTTGAGGTTAGGCTAATGAGTGAAAAGAAAATCAATTTATTAAATCTTGATCGTAAAGGACTGCGAGCATTGTTCAGCGAAATGGGTGAAAAACCGTTCCGTGCCGATCAATTAATGAAGTGGATTTATCACTTTGGCGTTAGCGACTTCGAAGAAATGAACAATATAAACAAAGCATTGCGAGCTAAACTTGCTGCTAGATGTGAAATTGTTGCACCTGAAATTGCCAGTTTTCAAAAATCAAATGATGGCACAATTAAATTCGCTATTGACGTCGGTCAAGGTCAAGAGGTTGAAACCGTTTATATACCTGAAGAAGGACGTGCAACCTTATGCGTGTCTTCTCAAGTAGGTTGTGCACTTGAATGTACTTTCTGTTCTACGGGGCAGCAAGGATTTAACCGTAACTTAACCGTGTCTGAAATTGTCGGTCAAGTTTGGCGTGTATCGCAATTTTTAGGTTTCCATAAGGATACCGGCGACCGTCCTATTTCTAACGTAGTAATGATGGGAATGGGCGAGCCGTTATTAAACCTTGCTAACGTTATCCCAGCCATGGACATTATGTTAGATGATTTTGGGTTTAGTCTTTCTAAGCGTCGAGTAACTCTATCAACATCGGGTGTTGTGCCTGCACTTGATAAACTAGGTGATTTAATCGATGTGGCGTTAGCAGTCAGTATCCATGCGCCTAATGACGAGCTACGTGATGTACTTGTTCCAGTTAACAAAAAATATCCATTACAAGAGTTCTTAGCCGGCATTCGTCGTTATTTAGCTAAGTCTAATGCTAATCGTGGTCGCGTTACTGTTGAGTATGTCATGCTCGATCATATCAACGACAGTACAGATCAAGCGCACGAATTAGCCAAACTAATGAAAGACACCCCTTGTAAGATAAATTTAATTCCATTTAATCCTTACCCAGGTTCGCCCTATGGACGTTCTTCTAATTCACGTATTGATCGTTTCTCTAAAGTCCTTGTGGAGTACGGTTTAACTGTGATTGTACGTAAAACCCGTGGTGATGATATTGATGCAGCATGTGGTCAACTGGCTGGTGATATCCGTGACCGCACCAAACGTTTAGCAAAAAAACAAATGCAACAAAACCAGATTTCAGTCACAATGGATTAACTCTTTGTTTTGCACAATAAATAGGCCATAAAATGAAACAAGGAATACAGTACATTGCAATAGTGGGTTTATTAGGTGCATCTTTAAGTGGCTGTGTTACCGAACGAACTTACACCGGTACAGACATACCTGTTGCAGAGCGAGATATTGATAAAGTTGCTGCAGCGCGTGAACGTATGCAATTAGGGCTCACGTATTTACGTCTTGGTAATGGCGAGCAAGCTAAATATAATTTAGATAAAGCGATTGAATTTGCACCACACATAAGTGAAGTTCATGTTGCTATGGCTTATTATTATCAAACTGTGGGAGATTTAACACGCACAGAAGACGCCTACGGTGATGCAATTAAAGCCAGTGATGCGTCTGGTGATGCTAAAAATAATTTTGGTGTGTTTTTATGCCAGCAGAAAAAATATGCTCGCGCTGAAACCATGCTATTAGAAGCGATAGAAACACCCAAATATACCCGAGTCGCATCAAGTTATGAAAATTTAGGTGTGTGCAGCCGTAATAACGGTGAACCAGAAAAAGCGCGACAGTATTTTAAGATGGCGTTAAAATACGATCCGCGTCGAGGCAACACATTAATTGGATTGACAGAGTTGGCCATGGATGATGCCGACTATGCAGACGCTCGCAATATTTTATCAAGATATCATCAGGTTGCGAATGAAACTGCAGAAAGCTTAGCGTTAGGGATAAAAATAGAACAGGAAATTGGCGACATTAACGCCATGAAACGATTTGGTATTACCTTGATAGCCAAATTTCCAACATCTTCTCAAGCCAAAGAATATAGAGCAAACTTGCTTAAATGATAAAAGAACAATTAGACGAAACTACTGAAGTAGCAGCAGTATTAAATGACATTGCCACCGTCGGGGCAATACTTAAAGCAGCGCGTGAGAAAAAAGGTGTTACTGTTGAGGCGGTAGCATTGCAGCTGCATTTACGTCCCAGAATTCTGAATGATATCGAAGCTGATAATTTTACTAATATTTCATCTAATACCTATGCACGTGGTTATATCAAGAACTACGCGCGTTTTGTTGATGCCGATATTGTTTTAATAAAGCAATGCCTAGATCAGCAAATTCCTGAATATGTCCCTCCAACGATGCAAAGTTTCTCGCGTAAAACAACCCGTCAAGCTAGGGATAGCCGAGTAAACTTGGTCACCTATGCGATTGTGATTATTTTGCTAGCTATGTTGGTGTTATGGTGGGTACAGAAATCAGATGTATTAACTGAGCCTAGCTTCGCTTTACCAACAGTTGAAGAAATACAAGCTGAAACTGCCAATACTCAATCTGGGGTGTTAGTGCCGACTCAAAGAGATGTCGCGACTGGTTCCATCGAGGCAATTGAACCTACTAATCCGCAATCTGAGCAAGTAGGTACTACAGAGAATGAATTAATTCAAAATGCTGCAGAAACCAATCTAGGTACAAGTGAAGTCAATCAAACTGATAACCTTGTTAGCAATAGTAATGCCTCTAGTAACAATAGTTCTGCTAATCGCGATAACCTAAGCGCGACTCAACAGCCTAGTGTCACTGTGCCAGCGCCTATAGCTTCAATACCATCTGCTATGGCTGACAATAATACAGTTTCTAGTGCTAGTACCTCAGTTGTAACTATGGATGTGACAGCTGATTGTTGGATTAACCTTGTCGATGTTACTGGTAAAGTGTTGATCGATGGTGTTAAAAAATCAGGGCATAACGTTAAAGTTACAGGTGAAGCGCCTTTCAAGTTGATTTTGGGTGCGCCACAGTCGGTAACGTTAGCCGTTGATGGCAATAATATTGATTTATCTGAGTATACTAATGGCCGTGTGGCGCGATTAACGTTAACTAAGCCATAGTCCTAGTTTGGGTTTGCTGTTATTTTGCTAACTCAATTGCTTATGCATTCTGATGAATCAATTTTTTACGCTGATTGATTAGCCAAATTGATAAAACCAAATTGACAAAAATTAGTAGAGCAATATTGCATGTATAACGAATCTCCAATTATCCGCAGACCTTCAACACGCATTTATGTTGGAAACGTCCCGATTGGTGACGGCGCACCCATTGCTGTGCAGTCGATGACCAATACAAAAACCGATGATGTAGCCGCTACAGTTGCGCAAATTCTTGCCCTAGAAAAAGTGGGTGCTGACATTGTACGTGTTTCAGTACCGACTATGGATTCAGCCGAGGCATTTAAACTCATTAAGCAGCAAGTGAATGTACCCTTAGTGGCTGATATTCATTTTGATTATCGTATTGCATTAAAAGTGGCTGAATACGGCGCAGATTGTTTACGCATAAACCCCGGCAATATAGGTAATGAAGCCCGTATCCGCAGTGTGGTAGAATGCGCACGCGATAAAAATATTCCAATCCGTATTGGGGTTAACGGTGGTTCATTAGAAAAAGATCTCATGGATAAGTACCGTGAACCCACACCTCAAGCGCTAGTTGAATCGGCTATGCGTCATGTCGATATTTTAGACCGTCTTAACTTTGATCAATTTAAAGTCAGCGTAAAAGCCTCCGATGTATTTCTTGCGGTCGAATCTTACCGTTTATTGGCTAAGCAAATTAGACAACCATTGCATTTAGGCATTACTGAAGCGGGTGGTTTACGCTCTGGTTCCGTTAAGTCAGCAGTTGGATTAGGCATGTTACTCGCCGAAGGTATTGGCGATACAATACGTATTTCGTTAGCCGCAGATCCAATTGAAGAAATCAAAGTCGGATTCGATATTTTAAAGTCACTGCGTATTCGCAGCCGTGGTATTAACTTTATTGCTTGTCCATCTTGTTCTCGTCAAGAGTTTGATGTGATAGCAACAGTAAATGAATTAGAACGCCGCCTAGAAGATGTCACAACAGCTATGGATGTATCCATTATTGGTTGCGTTGTTAATGGACCAGGTGAAGCCTTGGTTTCCCACATAGGCCTAACGGGTGGCAGTAACAAAAGTGGTTACTATGATGATGGTGAACGTCAAAAAGAGCGTTTTGACAATAATAATATTGTTGATGGGCTAGAAGCTAAAATTCGTGCAAAAGCCCGTTTAATGGCTAACAGAATTGCTATCAGCGATAAAACCGAATAACTTTATGCCTTTACTAAACCTAAGGTTCTTTTAGGGTTACAGTATTGGTTATTTTTTATCAGCTAACTGAGATGCAGTTAGCTTAGCAACAGAATGGACGAGTTACCTGTGGCAAAACAAATCCAAGCAATTCGTGGTATGAATGATCTTCTACCCACCCAAAGTCCAGTTTGGCAAAAAGTCGAGTCGATTATTCGCTCTTCAGTGAGTGCTTTTGGTTATAGCGAAATTCGTACTCCGATTGTAGAAAGTACCGAACTTTTCAAACGTTCTATTGGTGAAGTCACCGATATTGTTGAAAAAGAGATGTACACCTTTGAGGACCGTAATGGTGACAGTTTAACACTGCGACCTGAAGGTACTGCATCAACAGTGCGTGCAGGTAATGAACACGGTTTACTCTATAACCAAGAGCAACGCTTATGGTATATGGGACCTATGTTCCGCCATGAACGTCCTCAAAAAGGGCGTTATCGCCAATTTCATCAGTTTGGTGTTGAAATTTACGGTATTGGTAGTGCTGATATTGATGCAGAAGTCTTGATGCTTTCAGCGCGATTATGGCAGCAGTTAGGCATTGAAGATCACGTATCATTAGAATTAAATACCTTAGGTGATCCAGCAGAGCGCGCCGCGTATCGTGATGCATTAATTGCGTTTTTAGAACAACACAAAGATGTGCTTGACGAAGACAGCAAGCGTCGTATGTATACTAATCCACTTCGTGTTCTCGATTCTAAAGATCAGCAAGTGCAGGCTTTATTGTCCGATGCGCCAGCGTTAATGGATTACTTAGGTGAAGACTCGAAAACACATTTTTCAACATTATGTGAACTCTTAGACGCTGTGGGTATCCAATACACCATTAATCCGCGTTTAGTGCGTGGATTAGACTATTACAACCGCACAGTATTTGAATGGGTAACAAGCAGTTTAGGCTCGCAAGGTACTGTATTAGCCGGTGGCCGTTACGATGGCTTAGTTGGTCAATTAGGTGGAAAAGATACTCCCGCAGTGGGTTTTGCTATGGGATTAGAGCGCATTGTATTGCTGCTTGAAACCTTAGAGCTTAATGATGATATTGCTCCAGAAGTTGATATTTATGTCACGGCAATGGGCGATAATTGTCTTGTTGAAGCGATTAAAGTCGCGCAAGAGTTGCGTCAGGGGCTACCAAGCCTTAAAGTCATGAGTCATTGTGGCGGTGGTAATTTTAAAAAGCAGATGAAGCGTGCTGATAAAAGCGGTGCACAATTTGCGTTAATTATTGGTGAGAATGAAATTACCAATAATCAAGTGGCTATTAAGCCGTTAAGAAACAATAACGAACAACAATTAGTTACCCGCAGTGAGCTGGTAGCTAAAATTGCAGAACTGATTTAGAAAGGGGAAGTGCGCGTGGAAATTTATAGCACAGAAGAACAACAAGTAGATGCTATCAAGCAGTTCGGTAAAGATTATGGCGCATCTATTATAGTCGGCGCTGTAGTAGGTTTAGGCGGTTTATATGGCTGGAATACTTATTCTGATATGAAAGTGACCGCATCAGAAGAAGCCTCTGAATCTTTTGATAAATTGGTTGTTAATGCAGCCAATCCAGCATTATTTATTGAAGGTGCTGAAAGCTTCGTTAAAGCTCATGACCAAAAAGGTTACCAAGCATTACTGGAATTAATGACAGCGAAAGCGGCTGTTGAGTCTGGTGATTTTGTTAAGGCTGAAGATGCTTATAAGCGCGTTATTGTCGCTAAGCCTGGCTCAGGTATAGATATGGTGGCAACGATCCGTTTAGCACGCTTACAAGCTGAGCAAGACAATGTTGGCACTGCATTAAAAACATTGGAGGCTGTCACTGATGATGCGTTCAAATCGCAACGCGAAGAATTAAAAGGTGATTTTTTGATTCGTCAAGGCGATGTAGACAGTGCAAAACAGGCATATCAAACAGCAATTGATAATGGCGGTGCATTAACTAATCCAGCATTGACAATGAAGTTAGATAACCTAAACAAAGCATAAGGAATTACCCAATGAAGTTATGGTGTAAAAATTTCCTTGCCGTTGGGTTAGGTATGGCCCTTATTTCTGGGTGTTCTTCAAACGATGTTGAAGAAGAGCCGGTTAGTGAGCTAGTCGAAATTCAAGCAAGTGTATTCCCTCAAGTGAGTTGGAGTACCAGTATTGGTAATGGCGTAGGTGATTATTACTCACAACTTCGTCCAGCAATACGTTATGGCAAAATTTTTGTAGCAGATCGCAACGGCAATGTGAGTGCCTATGATCAGCAAACCCTAGAGTTAGTATGGGAAAAGGACTTTTCTAGCGAGTTTGAAGAAAAACTGAACATTAAAACCAAAGGTATACGTTTAGCCGCCGGTATTACCGCTGCACGTGACAAAGTTTTTGTGGGCGGTGAAACCGGTCTGTTAGTGGCATTGGATGAAGCAACAGGTGATGTTGTTTGGTCAGTACAAGCTAACGGTGAATTATTATCTGCGCCCACAGTTGCAGAAGATGTCGTGACTGTTCACAGTAGTAAAGGTGCTTTTGAAGCATTTAATATCGACAGTGGCGAAAAGTTATGGAGCCATGACATGCAGCTTCCGAATCTAACCCTACGCGGTACAGGGTCGGCGGCATATGAAGCTGGTGGATTTTTTATTGGTACTGCTGATGGTAAAATTGCTGTTGTAGTTAAAAACAGTGGCCAAATTGCTTGGGAGCAAGCTATTTTTACCCCAACTGGCGGTAATGAATTTACCCGCATGGCTGATGTGGATATGACGCCATTGATTTTAGGGGACAATTTATACGCCATTAGCTATAACGGTAATTTAGTTTCCATGGAGTTACGCACTGGTCGAGTGATTTGGTCACGTAAGTATTCAAGTTTTAACGAACTTGCAGAAGCCGGTTTAAGTTTATATTTAGTGGATGATCGTAGCCGAATTTATTCGGTTGATCGCCGCAATGGACTGGAACTTTGGAGCAATTCGACCCTTAAAAATCGTGAACTTACTTCACCAGCCATTATTGGTCAGTACTTAATTGTAGGCGATTTTGAAGGTTATCTTCATGTATTAAATCGTGAAGACGGTGCCGTTGTTGGCCGAGTTGAAGTTGATAGCGATGGCTTATATGGCCAACCTTTGGTTGTAGATGATAAAATTTATCTACAAACTCGCAATGGTACATTAGCTGTTGTAACCCTAAACGGTGACGGCAGTGTTGCAACAAACGAAGAAGTTGCTGCTGACGAATAATTTCGCAGCAGCAATTTTTAGACAATAGAGTATAATGTACTCTATTAGAGCCCCTGGAAGCTTTCTGGGGGCTTTTTATTGAGAAGTATTTTAGAGGCAAAATCATGATCCCTGTAGTGGCCCTTGTTGGGCGACCCAATGTCGGAAAATCGACGTTATTTAATCGTCTAACACGCACCCGTGATGCATTAGTCGCCGACTTTCCTGGCTTAACTCGTGACCGTAAATACGGCCGAGCGTTTTTAGCTGGCTATGAATTCATTGTGGTTGATACCGGCGGTATCGATGGCTCAGAAGAGGGGATCGAAACTAAAATGGCAGAGCAGTCATTAGCTGCTATTGAAGAAGCTGATGTTGTTTTGTTTATGACCGATGCAAGAGCAGGCTTAACGGCTGCTGATTTAGCTATCGCTCAACATCTACGTAGTCGCGATAAAGTCACCTTTGTTGTGGCTAATAAAGTCGATGGTATTGACGGTGACTCTGAGTGTGCTGAGTTTTGGTCGCTTGGTTTAGGTCAAGTGTATCAAATGGCCGCGGCTCAAGGCCGTGGCGTTACCAACATGATTGATTACGCCTTAACACCTTATGCTGAAGCTATGGGCATTGTTCGTATCGAAGAAGATACCGGTGATGTAGTTGAGCGTGAATATACTGAAGAAGAAGCTGAGGCTGAACAAGCTCGCTTACAAAGCTTGCCGATAAAGTTAGCGATTATTGGTAAACCCAATGTCGGTAAATCAACGCTTATTAACCGTATTTTAGGTGAAGAAAGGGTTGTTGTTTATGATGAGCCTGGTACCACCCGTGACAGTATTTATATTCCGATGGAACGTGAAGGTCGTGAGTATGTCCTTATCGATACCGCAGGTGTTCGTCGCCGCAGTAAAGTACATGAGGTCATTGAAAAATTCTCTGTTATTAAGACCCTTAAAGCCGTTGAAGACTGTAACGTTGTGTTACTTGTTATTGACGCCCATGAAGGTATTGCCGAGCAAGATTTAGGTTTGTTAGGTTTTACCCTAAATGCTGGCCGGGCATTAGTTATCGCGGTAAATAAATGGGACGGTATTGATCAAAATATTAAAGACCGCGTAAAAAGCGAATTAGACCGCCGTTTAGGTTTTATCGATTTTGCTCGTATTCACTTTATTTCTGCACTTCATGGTACGGGTGTAGGCCATTTGTATGAATCTATTGAAGAAGCTTATGATAGTGCGACACGTCGTGTGAGTACTTCAATGTTGACTCGTGTTATGCAAATGTCTCAAGATGATCACCAGCCACCATTGGTGAATGGTCGCCGAGTTAAGCTTAAGTATGCCCATGCTGGTGGTTATAATCCGCCAATCGTCGTGATACACGGTAACCAGGTAACTAAGTTACCCGATTCGTATAAGCGTTATATGATGAATTATTTCCGCCGTTCATTGAAGGTGGTTGGTACGCCAATTCAATTACGTTTCCATGAAGGTGCTAACCCGTTTGAAGGCCGTGGCGAGAAGTTAACTTTAAGCCAAGAGCGTCGTCGTAAACGTGCTACTAGCCATATTCGTGATCGCAAATAAGATTGTGATTCATAAAAAGCCTGACTTGTTCAGGCTTTTTTATTTTTAACATGCCTGCCTATTGGTCTGCTTATTAGATAAAGCTTAATGATGTTTATATTAAATCAAGCTTTCTAGTATGGGCTACTGAAGCGGTATAATGATTCGATGATAGCTAATATATTTTTGAGCGTTTCAATATTTTATGTGATTTTTTAAGTCTCTATAGATTTAGCCGCTAGGGAGTTTAATGAACAGACAATACCGAGTATTAATCGTTTTGGCTTTTCTCTATCCTGGGATGATTCATGCCGCACCCGCTGCGAATGTTAAATCTTCAGTGAATCGGATAGACAATAGCGCAAAAGTGAGAGAACAACTCATTTTACCTTATGCTTTTAGCACCGATACTATGGGAGTTAATTTAGGTGTGGGTGCCATGTTAAGTGGTTACTATCAAGATCAAATGACGCTGGGGTTAACGGGTTTTACCGGTGATGTCAGTAGCGGGATTGGTGGTGGGGTATGGAACTTTATGTTACCTAAAACCGATCGGTTTTTTTAAGTGTCTACGGCATGATCGGCTATTATCCACAGCAGCGCGCTTATGCTGATCCTAGAGAAAGTTTTATTGATCAACATATGCCACTTTCAGGTAGTAATGATTCTTCTGCGGAGCAATATTTAGAAGCTAATGGCTCGTCCAATTGGTTTGATATTAAATTAGAATACGCTTTACCTTGGGGAGCCACGGAAGCAGGTGGCTTGGTCAATTATGAGATTAAAAATGGTTTATTAGTTTCAGCGCCAAGCGGTGGCAGTCAATGGAACCCATTAACCACTGGCGCTTCGGTATTAGTGCTTAGGCAATTTAACCGCTACCAGAGTTTTGAATTTGAAAATGACAAACTCGATGGGGCAGTCCATGCTATCGAGTTAGGCATTTTATACGACAATACTGATTTTCCGATTAACCCGTCATACGGTAGCAGTCAATACTTATCCATTTCCCATGATGCAGGATGGTTAGAGTCAGATAGCCAGTGGTCTTTTATCAATTTAGATGTTAGTAAGTACTTCTCTATAGGTCCTTCTGAATATGCTAGCCAAAGGGTCATTGCTTTGAATTTCTGGACCGGTTACTCGCCGTCCTGGGAGTTAGAATATAATGACAATAATGATCGCCGAGTCACAAATAGCGCCCCCTATAATGAAGGGGCTACTTTAGGTGGTTTTTATCGTATGCGCGGCTACGATCAAAATCGTTTTCATGATAAAGCGGTTATTTATGGCACTGCTGAGTATCGTTATACCTTGAAGGCCAACCCAATCGAAGATATCCGTTGGTTACGTTTTTTGCACTTAGATTGGTTTCAGTTAGTGGGTTTTGTTGAAGCAGGGCGAGTGGCAGAGTCGTATAAGGCGAGTGAATTATTAAGCGATATAAAATATGACTATGGGGTATCAATTCGAGCCATGATGGCTGGATTAGTTATCCGCACTGACTTAGCAAAATCGGATGAAGGCACTAATGTGTGGATAATGGTTGATCATCCGTTTTAATTCGCATTTTTACTGTCACCACGACGATGGCGCTATGATGTTAATATTAGCCTAGCGCTCAAGCTTAACTATAACGGATTAGTAAAGTCTGCTAATTATGGGCCAAATGATGATCAAAAAAAGCTAACACAATCGTGTTAGCTTTTTTGCACTAGACAAACTATTATTATTATTAACGCTCGATTCCACGCGATTTTGAACCACTGGTATTATGGCTAGGTTGTCTCTGTGGCGCAGTTCTCGCCGATGACTGCCTACTGCTATCTGTTTGCCTATTACTACTGGCCTGCCTGTTAATCTCTTGTCTTGCTGGCGGCTGTGCTACCTGATGGCTCGGCTTACTTGATATTTGGTTATTAAAGCTCTGATTACTCGGTTTTTGACGCGACAGCTCTCTGGTATTATTCAGCTCCCTCGACGCTTTAGCTGGCTGTTGGTCAGCGTTATTGGTTTTGTGTACGCGTAACTTGTGTAGTCGTTCTGGTGTTTCTATCATTGTTTTTATATTGTGCAGGTTCCTTTTGGCGCTGCAGTTCGCGACTGACTCGGTCGTGTTGGCCAGGAGTAGTATTGGGTTTAGTATTCAGCTGTTTATCGTTCAACTGTTTATTATTTAACTCTCTATTCTTTAATTGGCGCTCTTCGATATTGCCCGAGCGATTGCCGATGAATGCATCATCTCGAGTCATTTTGTTATTTGAATAATTTTGGCGTTCTTTGCCCGCTAGCTGTAATGATTGATTCACTCTATGCTGAGGTGAATTATCCACTTTATAAGCCGCTTGACTGTTATGTGAACGTGGCTCTTTGTTCAGTGTTCTGCTTTGTGCTTGCTGCGTGTTATTACGCATGCTTCTCGCCTGTTGGTGTTGTTGATAACGCTGTGGTGAATCATAACGTTTACTCACCGAGCTGCTGCGATAGGCTACCCCATGGCGATGGGTAGGTTGATGCTTCCAGCGCTTCGCACCACTGCTGTAGGCAATTTTACGTGAAGGTTGATAGTAATTGCTATGACGGTGATTAATCACAACCACACGACGTTGAGACCAATGTACAGAGCCAAAGAAGTAGTTAAAATTAACATAGACACTAGGTCCCCAATAAATGGGTCTGTGGTATGCATAGACTGGGCGGGTGTACCAATATACTGGCGGATAAGCGTGCCAATACCAGTTACCATAAACCACTCGAGTGTCGTAGTAAGGCACATAAATCACTTCTGGCTGAGCAGGCTCAATAATGATCTGTTTCTCTACTTTGGTGACTCGCATATTGTCCATGTTATCAAAGCTATTAGCGTCATCCGCCTGGCGGCGCAAGGTTTGCACCATGGCTAATACGGCTTCTTCATCTTGCAAGAAGGCATCCCCTAGGTTTTGAACCCAATCAAGGTCGTTATTTAGCTTTTCTAATACGCTAGGAAAAGCGGTTAATGCGATAACACTAGGGTCCCATGACTGACCTTCAGCAAACTGCATTCTGGTGCTGACATCGAGATCTTTTTGTTTTTTCACCCAGCGATTAGCCTGGACTAGCTCTAATGGATAGGTAGTGGCAATCAGAATGTGAGTTAACAGACTATCAGGGTATAACGCGATAGGGGCGAGTATTTGCGCAAGTTCAGCTTCTGAAATAGTCTCTTCAGCGATACCTTGTTGTCTTTGCTCAGATGTTGATTGAGCAGCGTGGGCACTAAACAATGGCATGGCAATAATGACAACTGACATCATCGCAAATATGCGTATAAATAGTGACGGTAGTGAGTTAGTCCATTTCATATTATCTCCAACACTCTGGCTAAGTTAGGGTGATAATACAAAACTGAAAATGAACATAAGCTGAAAGCAGAATTTTATAATGTAAATGTTAGGCTAAATTTTGCGCCACCTAAATCGTTTGATTTACCGACATTCAGTTTTCCTTGATAGCTATTGACTAAGTCACTCACTATCGCCAGCCCAATACCGTGACCTTGCTGATAAGTATCAGCACGCGCTCCGCGTTCAAATATTAAGGTTTGCTGTACTTCAGTCAGCCCTGGTCCATCATCCTCTACAATGATATGTAAGGAATCTATGGTGGTTTCAACAGTTAGTAATACTTGATATTTTGCTGCTTTACAGGCGTTATCAAGTAAGTTGCCTATCATTTCACTTAAGTCTGTACTGTCGCCTTTGAAAATCGCAGCTTGGTCATTATGTTGCGTGAGCTGATAATCAATATCCTTGTGACTGTCATGGTAAATTTTACTTAAGGTACGGACTAACTTTGTTGCGGTGTCGTCGACATTAACCCCTAAGTGCCAGGCATTTGCGGCGACGCTTTGTGCTTTTTTCAGCTGGTAACCAATAATATGATTGATATGATCAAGCTGCTCATGGCTATCTTGATTTAATTCGGGCTGAGATTTAATCACTGCTAATGGGGTTTTTAAGCTGTGGGCTAAATCTGATAAGGCATTACGATAGCGTTTACGTTGTTGCTGTTCAGTATGCAATAACACGTTGAGCTGTTTTGCAAGAATGTTTAATTCATTGGGATACTGTTGATTAAGTTCAGTCAGTTTACCTTGTTCAACCAGGGTTATTTCATCGCTGAACTGGCGTAAAGGCTTAAGTGTCCATGCCAGCCAAATAGCTTGAATTGCCACTAAAAATAGCATCAATATACCAATCCAACTCCACAGAGTACGATTAAACTCACGGGCCTGTAATTGATAATCTG
This sequence comes from Shewanella sp. HL-SH4, assembly GCF_051164845.1. Taxonomy (NCBI): domain Bacteria; kingdom Pseudomonadati; phylum Pseudomonadota; class Gammaproteobacteria; order Alteromonadales; family Shewanellaceae; genus Shewanella; species Shewanella sp. HL-SH4. The sequence goes on along the minus strand of NZ_CP195037.1, from coordinate 837,008 downwards.
ATTCATCTTTAATGATGTGGATTGTTATGGGAATAAGTTGCTTGTTAAGGGCAAAGCTAACGGTAAAACTAAACACAACATGTTTAGTTTTATCTATTTTAATCCGGTAAAACTGGCTTTCACCGACCGGTGGTTGTTGTAGCGTTGGGGTTTTAAGGCCGAAAAAAGACCCTGAAGACCACACCACTTTATGTTGTTCATTACTGACCAATGCATATAAACCTGAGCCAATAACATTGAATTGATTTTCGACCAAATGAGGAGGCATGTTGACGTCGCCATTGTCGACTTCTGTGACCGCCAATATGCTATACATATAGGCATTTAGCTGGTTTTCTATCGATAAGGCGATTTGTCTCTCGAAGGCTTTATTGACCGTAAAACCAATAGCTGGCAATAACACCACTATCAGTAACAAGCCACTTAATACAAAGCGGGCTTTGAGTGAATGTCGCCAATGCCTAGTTGCTGTCATGATGGTTAATCTTGCAAAGAACGCAGGCGATAACCTTGGCCACGCAAGGTTTCAATCAATTGATATTGATTGTCGGGGTCGAGTTTTTTTCTAAGCCTGCGAATAAATACTTCAATAACATTAGAATCTAAATCAAAGTCTTGGTCGTAAATATGTTCAATTAAAGTCGATTTTGAAATAACTTCACCTTGATGCAACATCAAATATTCAAACAATTTAAATTCAGAACTGCTTAGGGTGATTGGCTGTTGCAGAAGGCTTAACGCTAATGTTCGGGTATTTAATTGCAAAGGGCCGTTATTGATAACAGGGCTGGCTTGCCCGGCAGAGCGACGAATCAGTGCATTTAAACGAGCGGATAATTCTTCTACTTGAAAAGGCTTGGTTAAGTAGTCATCAGCCCCAGCATCTAAACCTTTTACTTTGTCTTGCCAACCATCTCTAGCCGTTAAAATTAAAATAGGGTAGCTGATCCCTTGCTGACGTAATTGTTCAATTAAGCTAATGCCGTCAATTTTAGGTAAGCCGACATCGATAATCGCCGCATCAAATAGAGTTTCTTGGGCTTGAAATAAGCCGTCCTCACCATCAGATGCTACATCAACACTGTAATTTGCCTGTTGTAAATGCAGGACTAGATTGGCTTGTAAGCTTAAGTCATCTTCAACTAATAATATGCGCATTGTTAATTCCTCGACACTGCGCCGGTAACGGCATTTACGCTAGCATAAAACACTACGCCATCATTACTGAGTAATTTAACACTATACCCTGGGTTGCCATTCACTTGGCTTGACTGTACCCGCAATACTTTGCCACCAAATTGGCTTTGAGCACGACTTGAGGCTTGTTGAGGGCTTCTTATCACTAAATTTTGCTGCTTATTATTTTGTGGTCCGGGTTGCTGCAACACGGCAAGGTTAAGCACAACTGACGATATTTGAGCGGAACTAGGCAAGCTAATGCATAGCAAGCTACACAGCAGGGATACCAATATCATTACGCTTTTTAAGGGAGCCAGATTCATGTGTTATTCCATTTAGCCAAATTAGTACGCGGTTGAAGGATTCACTGCGATCACAATAATGGTGAGTCATTTTTTGCAAAATCAATCATCAGTGTAAAAGATCCTCTTCAGTTTAGAAACCGTTAACAAACGATAAGATTGATTATCGAATAATGAAAATGAATACAGACTGAATATAAAATTTTTCTATTCGTTCAGCTTCGATTCATTTTGAATAGTCTTTAATGCACTTAAGCGAGAAGTCATTAAGGAATTATTATGCAGTCGAATTACTCAAGATTAGCGACACAAGTAAAGGGTGTTCTTATTGGTAGCATGATTATGGGCAGTTTATGCGCATCGTCATTGGTTATCGCCGATAATAATATATCTACGCCGCATGCTGTAAGTGAAGGTCGAGTGGTTAACAATCAAGCTGCGACTTTTGTTAATGAAGACAGAAAAAATCAAATTGAAAAGCTTAAGCAAAGCGCAAAGCGACTCAATAACAACCAAAGTGTAAGTAAACCATTATTGATAGACCGTGATGCACGTATTGCAGCATATCAACAAGGAACAATCGCGCTACCTGAGCTGAAGTTATCTGAGCAAAAGCCCGCCCTAACTAAGAATGCAACTAAACTGACTCAGGTAACTCAATTACAGGTTCAGCAGCAACAGCAAACCTATGTTGGTTATCGCGATTTCTCTGTCTATCAAGCCCATAGCCGCTTGTTTGACGATATTGATCAAGACGGATTCTACCAAACCTTTAGCGTGACATTCGATGCTGACGTGTATGGTTATACCCTTAATGAACCGGCCAATGTGTATGCCGAGATGTATTTAAGCCGTAACGGAGGGCCTTGGGAGTATTATTACACTACCGATGTATTTACCATTTATGGTGAATCAGAAGATGATGATTTTGAAGTGCTGACCACATTGAGCCAAGGGTATAAAACTGATTATTACGATGTGCTAATCGATTTATATGAGTACGGTTATACCGATGTGGTTGCAACCTTAAGCGCAGATCAATCTGATGGGTTATATGCCTTGGCATTAGAAAGCAGTGATCGTGATGTAATTTATCAAGAAGTCATCGTTGAAGAAGTGGTGATAGTTGAGGGGGGAAGTCTGTCATGGGGCGTATTATTACTACTATTTGCAGGCTTATTCAGCAGACAGGTGATGTCTCTAAAAAATCATAAGTAATAAAGATAGTAAAGAAGCGAGTAATCGTTACAATCACCTTCATTTCGAACATTGCCACGTACTAAGTTTACAGGTGATGTTAAAAAGTGGTGTTAATAGCCGCTAAATGTTTTAAAAAGAGAGTAAATAATGAGTCATAAAGTAATGAGCAATGTTGTTAAAGTTGTATTCGCATCAGGTGCGCTTTTATTATCGGGTTGCCAACTACCTAATCCCTATACAGGTGAAGCTGAAAACAGCAAAGCAACTAACGGTGCCATTATTGGTGCAATAGGTGGAGCCGTTATTGGCGTGGCATCATCAAGTAAAAAAGATCGTGCTAAAGGTGCAGCCATTGGTGCCGCATCGGGTGCTGCGTTAGGTGGTGGTATTGGCTATTACATGGACGTGCAAGAAGCTGAATTACGCAAGCAGTTAAAATCGACTGGCGTAAGTGTCACCCGTAATGGTGATAATATTATCCTTAATATGCCTAATGATGTGACCTTTGCGGTTGATCAAACTGTACTGAGTGCGCGCGCTAAATCAGTATTAAACAGTGTGGTATTAGTTGCCAAAGAATATGATAACACCCGCTTAAATGTCATTGGCTACACCGACAGTTCAGGTTCTGATTCTTATAACTTACGTTTATCGCAAGTGCGAGCCAGCGAAGTTGCTCAATATATTACTAGCCAAAAAGTCAGTGGCTCACGTGTATCTTCTACAGGTATGGGCGAATCAAGCCCTATAGCCAGCAATGATTCTGAGCAAGGTCGTGCGCAAAACCGTCGTGTTGAAATTGTGCTTACCCCTATGGGTAAGTAGTTGGACACTCGCTGTCGTTAGCAGCGTAATGCGCTAACAAACACAAAAGCCACCTTGCGGTGGCTTTTGTGTTTAAGCTGTTTTTTATTTTCGAACTAATAAGCTCAATAAGCAGTCAGAGGTTATTTGTATGTGGCAGGCACTTCTTTGGAGTCTTTGACTGATATATCTTTTTTAAGTGTTAATACAATCATCATAATAATACTTAAAAAGGGGATGAAACTGGCAATAAAACCTATTGCGGTAGTCATCGCTGGATTATCTGTTTTACGTTTTGCCAGTAAAGCTATAATAACGGTAGATATAATTAGCCAAACAATAAAAAATTGGCCTACAAAAGTTGCATCAATACTCATTGATAGAAGTCCTTATCTATAACATTATTTTCCAGCTTATCTTTTCATTATATTATCCGCAACCTAAACGTTACAGGGTTAAAGCATAGTATGGGCTCAAATCACTTTTGATATCACTTGCCCGTTTTTCAACTGGGTTGTAAGCCGGTCACCTGAGTTCACCTTGGTGGCATCAGTTAACACATGATCATTGTGTTTGGTTATCGAATATCCTCTGGTTAATGTTGATAATGGGCTAACAGTCTCTAAGTGGTGCACCGCTTGTTTGAGGCGTAACTCGGCATGGTTAAAATACTGTTTGGCTGCGTCATTAAAGCGCGTCTCTAAAAACTGTAAGCGATTAGCTTCAACTTTTAAACTATTCACTGGTGAGCATTGTTGTAGCCTGCTGTGTAATTGTTGCTGTTGCATCGCCAAACGGTTTAAACGATGTTGTAAGGCATGTTGTAAACGCATTTGCATTTCATCAAAACGTTGTTCAAATTGCTGTAAGCGTCTCGCGGGATCATGACGTTGTAGTTGATGTTGTAGTTGATTTAACCGACTTGATTGATGTAATTGGTAATGACGAATACTTTGTTGTAAACGCGACAACATCAATGCCAGCTTTTCGGCTTTATTGCCTTTGTCTTTTGATAAGAGTTCAGCCCCAGCAGAAGGCGTTGGCGCGCGTACATCGGCAACATAGTCACTGATGGTGGTATCTATCTCATGCCCCACAGCGCTGATAACAGGGATTGAACTGTTATAAATAGCATGGGCGAGTAATTCACTATTAAAGCACCACAGGTCCTCTAGCGAGCCACCACCACGGGTTAATAGTAATACATCCACTTCAAGGCGCCGATTGGCTATTTGAATCGCATTACAAATCAACTGACTTGCCGGACCGCCTTGCACTTGTGTCGGATAAACAATAACTTCAATAGAGGGGTCTCGCCTTGCGAGTACATGCAGTACATCGCGAAGGGCTGCACCCGTTGCAGAGGTTATTACCCCAATACGCTGGATGTTATCAGGCAGTGGGCGTTTAGTATCTGCGGCAAATAATCCTTCTGCTGCCAATTTCATTTTTAGCGCTTCATATTCTTGCGCTAATAAACCATCACCTGCAGGCAACATAGATTCAATTAATAATTGATAATCTCCACGGGGCTCATAAACGCTGATCGCGCCTTTGACTAATACTTGCTGGCCATTAACAGGGCGAAAACGCACTGCTTGATTACGACCTTTAAACATCGCACAGCGAATTTGAGAGAAATTATCTTTAAGCGTCAGATACCAATGGCCAGATGAGGGCGATGAGAAGTTTGAAATCTCGCCATTAAGCCAAATTTTACCCAATTGACCTTCAAGAATTTGCCTGACTTCGCCGTTTAATTTGGAGACGGTATAAACATTGTTTTTTGTGGCACTCATGACTGTTCTTATTCTAAGGGTAATAAAAAGCTATTTTCCATTTACCAACTGCAATATGCAAGGTATAATCTCGCCGCAATATTTCACCTCAAATCCTACTTACTAGGGAGATGTTGCCATGCTACGTTTACTGAAAGATGCACTAACCTTTGATGATGTGTTGTTGGTTCCTGCCCACTCGACCGTACTCCCTAATACCGCTGTGCTTAAAACTCGTTTAACCAATAAAATCGAACTAAACATTCCACTTGTGTCTGCTGCTATGGACACTGTGACTGAATCTCGTCTTGCTATCGCTATGGCGCAAGAGGGCGGTTTAGGTTTTATTCATAAAAATATGAGTATTGAGCAACAAGCCGAAGAAGTTCGTAAAGTTAAAAGTTATGAAGCTGGTATCGTTCAAGACCCGGTTACCGTAACCCCTGCAACAACCTTAACAGACCTACGAGAGTTAACAGAGCGCAATGGTTTTGCCGGTTACCCTGTGGTGAATGATGCCCATGAACTTGTGGGTATTATTACCGGCCGTGACGTACGTTTTGTGACTGACTGGAGTAAAACTGTTGCTGACATGATGACGCCAAAAGATCGCTTGGTGACTGTCGCTGAAGGCACTAAGTTAGATGAAGTGCAAAAATTAATGCACTCTCATCGTATTGAAAAAGTTCTCGTGGTTGATGGTAACTTTAAACTTAAAGGCCTAATCACAGTTAAAGATTTCGAAAAAGCTGAGCGTAAGCCGAACGCATGTAAAGACGAATTAGGTCGTTTACGTGTCGGTGCTGCGGTTGGTGCAGGCCCTGGCAATGAAGAACGTGTTGATGCCCTCGTAAAAGCTGGTGTTGACGTGTTATTAATTGACTCATCACACGGACATTCAGAAGGCGTATTACAGCGCATTCGTGACACCCGCGCTAAATACCCTGATTTACAAATTGTTGGCGGCAACGTGGCAACGGCTTCTGGCGCATTAGCGTTAGTGGAAGCTGGCGTAAACGCGGTTAAAGTCGGTATTGGCCCTGGCTCAATTTGTACTACACGTATTGTAACTGGCGTCGGTGTGCCACAAATTACTGCGGTATCTGATGCGGCCGAAGCTGTGCTTGCACTGGGTATTCCGGTTATCGCTGATGGTGGTATTCGTTTCTCTGGTGACTTAGCCAAAGCATTAGCTGCTGGTGCATCATGTATCATGGCGGGTTCTATGTTTGCTGGTACTGATGAAGCTCCGGGTGAAACCGAGCTTTACCAAGGCCGTGCTTATAAGTCATATCGTGGTATGGGCTCACTTGGCGCAATGGGTCAGACTCAAGGCTCATCAGATCGTTATTTTCAAAGCGACAACGCTGCAGACAAGCTAGTTCCTGAAGGTGTTGAAGGCCGCGTACCTTATAAAGGTAAGCTGAAAGAAATTATCCATCAACATATGGGTGGCTTACGTTCATGTATGGGCCTAACTGGTTGTGCGACCATTAAAGATTTAAATGAAAAAGCGCAGTTTGTTAGAGTGACTTCAGCTGGTATGGGTGAATCACATGTTCATGATGTGACCATTACTAAAGAAGCACCGAACTACCGTTCAGGCTCTTAATCGATTAGTTTCCGATAACAGAGTGACACAAAGTCGCTCTGTTTGACACTATTTCAAATGGCTTAAACACTGTGTTTAGGTTATGCATTAATCAATATTTGAAGGTAATCCATGAGTAATATCCATGAGCATAAGATACTGATCCTTGATTTTGGTTCTCAGTACACCCAACTTATCGCCCGCCGTATTCGTGAAATTGGCGTTTATTGTGAACTTTGGGCTTGGGATGTAAGCGAAGAGCAAATCCGCGGTTTTGCCCCAAATGGTATTATTTTAGCGGGTGGTCCAGAAAGTGTGACAGCTGCTAATTCTCCACGTGCTCCAGAGTACGTGTTCAACGCTGGCGTACCTGTTTTAGGTATTTGTTACGGCATGCAAACTATGTCTGAGCAGCTTGGTGGTAAAGTCATTCAAGGCATAGGTGAAGGTGAGTTTGGCTATGCTCAAATAGAGTTACAAACTACTTCTGCATTATTTAAAAGCATTGAAGATGCTGTTAGCGCCGAAGGTAAGCCTCTTCTTGATGTGTGGATGAGCCACGGTGATAAAGTGTCAGCCATTCCAGAAGGTTTTGTTGCTGTCGCTAAAACCGATACCTGTCCTTTTGCGGCAATGGCCAATGAAGACAAAAGATTCTACGGCGTACAATTTCATCCAGAAGTAACCCACACTCGTCAAGGTCAGCGTATGCTTGAGCATTTCGCCCTTGAAATTTGTGGTTGTCCAGCCAACTGGAAACCATCATCGATTATTGAAGACGCGGTTGAGCGTTTAAAGCAACAAATCGGTGATGATGAAGTTATTTTAGGGTTATCTGGCGGAGTAGATTCATCGGTTGTGGCCATGCTGCTGCATCGTGCTATTGGTGACAAATTAACCTGTGTGTTCGTTGATAATGGCTTATTACGCTTAAACGAAGCTGATCAAGTATTAGAGATGTTTGGCGATCACTTTGGACTCAAAATTGTCCATGTCGATGCTGAGAATCGCTTTTTAGATGCATTAGCATCAGAAGCAGAACCAGAAGCTAAACGTAAAATTATTGGCCGCGTATTTGTTGAAATTTTTGATGAAGAATCTAAAAAATGCGCCAATGCTAAATGGTTAGCCCAAGGTACTATCTATCCTGATGTAATTGAATCAGCAGGTAGTGCTACAGGTAAAGCGCATGTAATTAAATCACACCACAATGTTGGCGGATTACCTGCCGATATGAAAATGGGCTTAGTTGAGCCATTACGTGAGTTATTTAAAGATGAAGTGCGTAAAATTGGTCTTGAATTAGGCTTACCATACAATATGCTTTACCGTCACCCATTCCCTGGGCCTGGTCTTGGGGTACGCGTATTAGGCGAAGTGAAGAAAGAGTATTGTGACTTACTGCGCCGCGCTGATGCTATCTTCATTGAAGAATTACACAAAGCAGATTTATACAACAAAGTCAGCCAAGCGTTTACCGTGTTTTTACCTGTACGTTCTGTTGGCGTGATGGGTGATGGCCGTAAATATGATTGGGTTGTATCATTGCGTGCAGTGGAAACAATCGACTTTATGACTGCGCATTGGGCACACTTACCTTATGATTTCTTAGGGCGTGTATCTAACCGGATTATCAATGAAGTAGATGGTATTTCACGAGTAGTTTACGATATATCAGGTAAGCCTCCAGCAACGATTGAATGGGAATAATGCGTCAGCATTAAGCCTGCTTATTCATAAAAAAGACGCTTCGGCGTCTTTTTTATTTGCTAGAATAGCGCCGTACAATCATTGCCTAGGTTAATAAAGTGATAAACACCCCAGAAAAAGACACTCAAGAAGCTATCGACATTAAGTGGATGCGTGTTGCCATGCAACTTGCTGAGCTAGCAGAGCAAAAGGGCGAAGTGCCTGTGGGTGCTGTATTAGTCAAAGATGATGTGATGATTGCCAGTGGCTTTAATTTAAGTATTTTAAATCACGACCCTACCGCACATGCCGAAATGGAATGTATTCGCCAGGCGGGTCAAATGTTAGCTAATTATCGTATGTTAGAGACCACTTTATATGTCACCTTAGAGCCTTGCACTATGTGCGCGGGAGCCATGATCCACAGCCGTATTAAGCGGGTGGTTTATGGTGCAGATGATTTAAAAACAGGTGCAGCGGGGAGTGTGATGAATATACTGCAACATCCGGCATTTAATCATCAGCTCGAAGTGACTTCTGGTGTACTAGCGCCAGAATGTGGTAATCAGTTAAGTGCTTTTTTCTCCCGTCGCCGAGCTGAGAAAAAAGCCCTAAAACAAGCACGGCAGTTAGCTATCGAGCCTGATGGTATCAAAGGCCGTTAAGCATATTTTTTTAGCAAAAAATCATTTGTTAAATATCAAAGTTTTTCTTTCCAGCCTCTATGATTTTAATAACTGATGGTTCAATAAGTGATGTAACTAAAGCTATCAAAATAGACATAAAAAAACGGATGCCTAGGCATCCGGAGTTTGGAAAGAGAAGAAAATATGCTGTCTATTCTTGATACGTCTTTTTTGCAGCTTTAACATTACCCGTCTGCGAGACATAAAATTACTTGCTAGTGGTCTTTTCATAATGACTCCATATACATTTTCGACTGGTATTATAACATCAATGCTAACCCTTAGGGGTTGTTGTTGAGTCTGCTAGTGGTTCTATATTGTCGGCAACGGCTTCAGGCGTTGGCTCTGAGTCGATAATGTCTATTTGCTTAGTTTGATCATCAATCCAGACTAGCGTGTCATAATAACGACGAATACTATCAACGTAATGCACAGCTTCACTTCCACGAGCATAACCATAGCGCGTTTGTTTATAATATTTAGATTGCTGTAATAAAGGCAATACCTTTTTAACATCTCGCCAAGCATCGGGGTCCATTCCCATCGATTCTGTTAGTCTACGGGCGTCTTCCACGTGTCCTAAACCAATATTATATGAGGCTAGGGCAAACCAAATTCGCTGATTATCTGAAATAGTATCAGGTAAGCGCTCCATCATATCTTTTAAATAAAATGCACCGCCTCGAATACTTTGCTCTGGATCAAGCCGGTTATCGACTCCCACATAAGCCGCTGTAGGAAGCGTTAACATCATCATGCCCCTAACACCAGTTGGTGAGCGAGCTGAAGGATTCCAATGGGATTCTTGATAACTGGCAGCGGCTAATTTACGCCAATCAAAGTCGCCAGAATATTGTTCAAACATACTACGGTATTCAGGTAACACATTATCGATAGCCCGGATAAAAGCGCGGGTATCGACATAATCAAACCGTTTAACGTGACCAAAATACTTTTCGTTTAAATGCTCTAAGGTGCCCGCGCGCTTTTCATTATGCCAAAAAGCCAGTAATTTGCTCATTAAGCGATCACTTTCATCAGGTGGTAAAAGCCACACGACTTCAAGCTTCTCTTCTAAAATCATACCTTCACGTAACTCGGGTAAAAAACGTTGGTTGATTAATAAACTGTTTGAATCTGCAATAGTGTAGTTGATGTCGCCATTGGCCACTAAGGCAAATAAATCTTCATAGTCTTTATCATTTACTTGATTCCACATTAAATCGGGATGATTTTTTTGCAACTGGGTTAACGTGTGTATAGAAGACGAATTAGACGCAACCGTGATCTCACCCGCTAGATTGGCAATATCCTTAGGTTCTGGGGTGCCTTCTTTATAAACCAGTACTTGATTAACCTTGTACATGGTTGGGCCAAGTTTAAATTGCTTTATGCGGTTGGGGGTTTTCGCGATACCGGCAGCAATAATGTCAATTTTACCTTGCTTAAGTGCACTAAATAATTGTTTACGGTCCGTAAAAGGTACCATTTGTAATGGTACACCTAGATAATCAGCAAACTTGCTTGCCATTTCAAAATCAAAGCCTGACTCTCCCAACTCTTCCGAGTTAAGATAAATTTGTGGACCATAAAGCGTGCCGACACGAAGTTCAGTGTGCTTTGGTGCTGAAGGTATAATGTCTTCTATTTGTTGTTTTTCGGCTGGTTGACATGCCGAGATAAAAATAACAAATAAAATGGAAAGTATTTTTTTTATCATATATTTCAATAGATTATTTAATGAAAAGGTTGTTGGGAATCAAAATAAATGGCTATTGTAAGCTCATGCAGAAAGAGTTAATCGCTAAGCTGTTGGGTATTTTATGCCGCCTACTTTAGCAGGAGTTATTAAAATCGCATAGTGCTGGTTAAAATAACAGCGATTATGCTGAGCTAAATGATGAAATTGCTTTGTCAATGTTATGCCAATGTTACGGTTAGGGTGCTTAACAAGGCTAATTATCCATAACCTTTAGTATAGAGGTTAGATTGACTTTTTGGGTTTTGCTTTGCTTTGTTGGCTCGATATTTTGTCTATTAGGAAACACTGTTTTCAAACAGCATGGTAGGTGATTTGTACTGTGCAATTCCCTATAATAGCGCCAATTCTGACCCTCCTATATAATTTATAAGGTGAATAGACGTGATGGAAATCATTCGCGGAGCCCCAGCACTTTCTGCATTTAGAGTTCAAAAACTCATCGAGGCCTGCGACAGCGCAGATCTTCCTGTGAAAAGTATCTACGCTGAATATACGCATTTAGCTGATTTAACTGAACAATTAGATGATAATGAGCGTGTTCAGCTTGAACGAATTCTTACCTATGGCCCTGCCATTGAGTCCCACGCCCCACAAGGACAATTAATTTTTATCACGCCTCGTCCTGGCACTATTTCGCCTTGGTCTTCTAAAGCTACTGACATAGCCCGTAACTGCGGCTTAAGTAAAGTAAAGCGTTTAGAACGTGGTATTGCCTACTATGTTGAATCACAAGTGTTAACGACTGAGCAATATGCCCAGTTAGTGAGCTTGCTACACGACCGCATGATGGAAGTTGTACTTAACGATTTCGCCGCTGCAGATGTGTTGTTTACTCGAACAGAGCCTGCAAAGTTCAAAAGTATTAATATTCTTGCCGAAGGTCGCCGTGCATTAGAAGTGGCTAACGTCAAATTAGGTCTAGCCCTGGCTGAAGATGAAATTGACTATCTAGTCGAGAACTTTGTGCGTTTGAAGCGTAATCCAAACGACATCGAGCTGATGATGTTTGCTCAAGCAAACTCTGAGCATTGCCGCCATAAAATCTTTAATGCTGATTGGACAATTGATGGTGAAGTTCAGCCAAAATCATTGTTCAAAATGATTAAAAACACTTTTGAAGTGACTCCAGATTTCGTGCTGTCAGCGTATAAAGACAATGCTGCGGTAATGACAGGGCCTGTTGCGGGTCGCTTCTTCCCTGATCCAGATGGCGTTTATAACTACCACACCGAACCTATGCATATCTTGATGAAAGTGGAAACCCACAATCATCCAACCGCAATTAGCCCGTATCCTGGCGCGGCTACAGGTTCTGGCGGTGAAATTCGTGATGAAGGTGCGACTGGTCGCGGTTCAAAACCTAAAGCAGGTTTAACCGGTTTTACGGTTTCTAACTTGAAAATTCCGGGTTTTGTTCACCCATGGGAAGATAATTATGGCAAGCCTGACCGTATCGTCACACCACTTGAAATTATGCTTGAAGGCCCATTAGGTGGCGCGGCATTTAACAACGAGTTTGGCCGTCCTGCTATTACAGGTTATTTCCGTACCTATGAGCAGCAAGTGTCTAGCCATAACGGTGTGGAAGTACGTGGATACCATAAGCCAATCATGATAGCGGGTGGTTTAGGTAATATTCGTGATGAGCATGTGCAAAAAGGCGAGATTACCGTTGGCGCTAAGCTAATTGTATTAGGTGGCCCTGCAATGAACATCGGACTTGGTGGTGGTGCAGCATCTTCTATGGCATCAGGCCAATCAAGTGAAGATTTAGATTTTGCTTCAGTGCAACGTGAAAACCCAGAAATGGAACGTCGTTGTCAGGAAGTTATCGATCGTTGCTGGCAGTTGGGTGATGCGAATCCAATTCAGTTTATTCACGATGTGGGTGCTGGTGGATTATCAAATGCCTTCCCTGAATTGGTAAATGATGCAGATCGTGGCGGGGTGTTTAATTTACGTAACGTGCCGTCAGATGAGCCAGGCATGAGTCCGCTTGAAATTTGGTGTAACGAGTCACAAGAACGTTATGTATTGTCTGTTGCGCCTGAGAATCTACAGCAATTTGCAGATATTTGTGCCCGCGAACGTGCACCTTTTGCCGTTGTTGGTGAAGCGACTGAAGAAATGCATCTAACGCTTGCAGACAGTCACTTTAACAACAAGCCAATCGACTTACCGCTTGAAGTCTTATTAGGCAAAGCGCCTAAAATGAGCCGTGATGTAGTATCTGCTAAAGCGGTTTCACCCGCGTTAGACCAAGCTAAAATTGATGTTAAAGAAGCGGTTAAGCGTATTTTAACCTTGCCTACAGTGGCAGATAAAGGTTTCTTGATTACCATTGGTGACCGTTCAGTTACCGGTTTAGTTAACCGTGACCAAATGGTTGGCCCTTGGCAGGTGCCAGTTGCCGACTGTGCGGTAACGGCATCAAGCTATGACAGCTACTGCGGTGAAGCTATGTCTATGGGCGAACGTACACCGTTAGCTTTGCTTGATTTTGATGCATCAGCCCGTATGGCGGTGGCTGAATCAATCATGAACATTGCGGGCACAGATATTGGCACATTTAAACGTATTAAGTTGTCAGCAAACTGGATGTCTCCAGCAGGTCACCCTGGTGAAGATGCCGGTTTATATCAAGCTGTGAAAGCCATTGGCGAGGACCTTTGTCCTGAACTTGGTATTACCATTCCTGTCGGTAAAGACTCAATGTCAATGAAGACGGCCTGGGAAGATAACGGCGTGCAAAAAACCGTGACCTCACCTATGTCGTTAGTGATCACCGCCTTTGGTGTAGTACAAGACATTCGTAAAACAGTCACGCCAGAACTTCGCACCGATAAAGGCGATACCGCTTTATTAATGCTCGATTTAAGCAATGGTCAAAACCGTTTAGGTGGCTCTTGTTTAGCTCAGGTTTACAGTGAATTAGGCGATGTTGCGCCAACATTGGATAAAACTGCTAACCTAGCAGGCTTCTTTGAAGTGATGCAAAAATTAGTGGCTGACCAAGCTGTTATCGCTTATCACGATCGCAGTGACGGTGGCTTATTTACCACATTAGTGGAAATGGCTTTTGCCGGTAATACTGGCTTAAACATCGATTTAGCCAGCTTGAACGGTACTGATTTAGAGCGTTTATTTAACGAAGAGTTAGGTGCTGTTATTCAAGTTAGCCAAGGTGACGCTGTTAATATAGCTGCTCTGTTTGAAGCTAAAGGGGTAACTTGCCATAACATTGGTGGCCTACAAGCCGCTGATATGATTAGCATCACTGATGGTCAGCGCATTATTTTTGCCGATACTCGCACCGCTTTACGGACGTTATGGTCTGAAACCACTTACCGCATTCAAGCGCTACGTGATAACCCAGAATGTGCTAAAGAAGAGTTCGCGCTTAAGCAACAAGCTGATGCACCTGGCTTAACCGTTAAGTTAGCTTTTGATCCAAGTGTTGACGTTGCAGCGCCTTATATCTTAAAAGGTTTAGCGCCTAAGATGGCTATTTTACGTGAGCAAGGGGTTAACTCTCACATTGAAATGGCTGCGGCATTTGACCGTGCTGGATTTGAAAGCCGTGATGTGCATATGTCAGATATTCTATCAGGACGTATTAGCTTGGAAGAATTCCAAGGCCTAGTGGCGTGTGGTGGTTTCTCTTACGGTGATGTATTAGGTGCTGGTGAAGGTTGGGCTAAGTCAATTCTGTTCAACAGTCGTGCCCGTGATGAATTTAGCCGATTTTTTGAGCGTGACGCTAGCATTGCTTTAGGTGTATGTAATGGTTGTCAGATGTTATCTAACTTGAAAGAAATCATTCCAGGTAGTGAACATTGGCCACACTTTGTCCGTAACCGTTCAGAACGTTTTGAAGCACGTTTCAGTTTGGTTGAAGTGCAACAAACGCCATCTGTCTTTTTTGAAGGCATGGTCGGTTCGCGTATGCCTATCGCTGTTTCACATGGCGAAGGTTTAGCTGAATTTGCCAATGCACAAGCATTAGCAAAAGCTGAGGCGTCAGGCACTATTGCATTGCGTTATGTTGATGGCCATGGCCAAGTTGCTACTCAATACCCTTTAAATCCAAATGGTTCACCAAATGGTTTAACGGGTGTGTGTACGACTGATGGTCGTGTAACGATTATGATGCCGCACCCTGAGCGTGTATTTAGAACCGTAGCCAACTCTTGGCACCCAGAAGAGTGGGGCGAAGATAGCCCATGGATGCGTATGTTCCGCAATGCTCGAGTTAAGATTGGCTAGTTAGTCTTAAGCTTAGCGCTGTAAATTGAACTAATAAAAAGGTGACTATTTATAGTCGCCTTTTCTATTTTTATCGCTAAAACATTCCGTTACGACTAGTGGTAGAATTGTTAGGCGTAAAAAAGCCCATTCAGTGATGAATGGGCTTTTTTGTCTCAATCATCGTATTGTTTAAAAAGACAATGATTGGCTATTTTGCGCTAACAAAATATCAAATAGGATAAAACGAATTATTTCATTTCTTTTGCGTTGTACATCTCAACAAAAGCACGCTTGTATAAGCTGACAACGTTTTCAAATAATTTAGTCATAGCAACATCTCTTAGATCAATAAGTTCAGTAACTGAACGATAAAAAACACCTTGGGCTTAAGATAACGACTCCCTGGCATGTATGCTGCTCGTTTTCTTAATACGTATATCATACTGAGATTGAAGTTTGGGTTCAAACGAGTAAAAATGATTATTAGACATTAGATAATCTAATGGTTGACTTGTGATATTATTGTTTTAATTTGTTGTGTTTTTTGTTTTGCAATTGATTATTAAGGTTTTTATATATGATTTTTAATTTTATAATATTTATATAATTAATCCATTATTGGTTACTCTTACCATTTCATACTTTCTATTAACAATTGGTGTAAGTTGTGACTTTTATTGTTGATTAAGGTCGATGCGTTTTTTGTTTCCTAGCAAGTGGCATGTTTTTGTCAATACCTAAAAGTGGGGGGTGATATATGTGATAGTCGGGGAGATGATTTTTTATGATTAAATTGTGAACTGTCTGACATTAAATTCAAAGTTAGTAAGAGTCGGTTTTGAGCTAAGTAGATGATTATTTATATTAAAAGTAGATTCATTCGAAAAATCTAATGTTTATCACATTTTTGATTAAAAAACATGACCTTTTGCTTAATTATACCTTAATATATATACCGTTTAGAATTGGACTTGAAAACGCAGGCAAACAGATTAATTTATCATGTTATACACATTGGTGAGTTGTTTATTGCGTCAATATGACTGTTTTCAGGTATAACGTCATTATAGCAATTATGTTGCTATGCAGTATTTGGTTGTACTGAAGTAAGGAGTCGCCAATGATTATCGAAGAGGTTGTTGAGCTATCGCGTTTACAATTTGCGCTGACAGCCATGTATCACTTTCTGTTTGTTCCCCTCACCTTAGGTTTAGCTTTTATTCTGGCGATCATGGAGTCACTTTATGTGATGACTGATAAACAGATATATAAAGACATGACTAAATTTTGGGGTAAATTATTCGGAATTAACTTTGCCCTAGGTGTCACTACCGGTTTGGCAATGGAATTCCAGTTTGGTACTAACTGGTCCTATTTCTCACATTATGTAGGTGACATTTTTGGGGCGCCATTGGCGATTGAAGGCTTAATGGCATTCTTCCTGGAATCAACCCTAGTGGGGATGTTCTTTTTTGGCTGGGACAGATTCAGCAAGCGTCAGCATTTAGCTGTTACTTGGTTGGTTGCGCTTGGCTCTAACATGTCTGCGTTGTGGATTTTGGTTGCCAATGGTTGGATGCAAAACCCTGTAGGCTCAGTGTTTAACTACGAAACCATGCGTATGGAAATGACCAGCTTTGCTGAGGTTATTTTCAACCCAGTTGCACAGGTTAAGTTTGTTCACACAGTTGCATCTGGCTACGTCGCTGGTGCCATGTTCGTTCTGGCAATTAGTTCATACTATATTTTAAAGGGCCGTGATTTACCTTTTGCGCGCCGCTCATTTGCGATTGCAGCAAGTTTTGGTATGGCCTCTATTTTATCTGTTATCGTGTTAGGTGATGAGTCTGGTTATAAAGTCGGTGAGGCACAGCGTGTAAAGTTAGCCGCAATTGAAGCTGAATGG
The DNA here is from genome assembly GCF_051164845.1 of Shewanella sp. HL-SH4. NCBI lineage: Bacteria > Pseudomonadati > Pseudomonadota > Gammaproteobacteria > Alteromonadales > Shewanellaceae > Shewanella > Shewanella sp. HL-SH4. The sequence goes on along the minus strand of NZ_CP195037.1, from coordinate 819,863 downwards.
CACACTGAACCTGCTCCTGCTGCCTTTACTGTTGTCGGGTTTCCTAACCAGGAAACAATGAATACAGACTACGCGATAAAAATTCCTTACGCGATGGGTATCATTGCGACCCGTTCATTAGATGAGCAGGTTACTGGGATTATTGATTTAATCGATGAGCACGAAATACGTATTCGTAACGGCATGATTGCTTATTCCTTCTTAACCCAATTACGTGCTGGTGATCAAAGCCAAGAACTGCGTGATAATTTTGAAGCAACCAAACATGATTTAGGTTATGGCTTTTTGTTAAAGCGCTATACCGAAAATGTGGTTGATGCAACAGAAGAGCAAATTAAAGCTGCTGCCAAAGATTCTATTCCTAATGTAGCACCTATATTTTGGTCATTCCGTATCATGGTTGGTTCTGGAGTATTAATGCTGTTTATCTTTGCTGCTGCATTCTGGCAAAGTACGCGTCATCAAATCGCAGAGAAAAAATGGGTACTTAAAGCTGCATTATACGGTTTACCATTACCTTGGATTGCCATTGAATGTGGTTGGTTTGTGGCTGAGTATGGCCGTCAACCTTGGACCATTTCTGAAGTGTTACCGACCTTTATGTCAGCCTCAAGTCTAACGACGGCAGACCTGTGGTTCAGTATTATTTCAATTACCTTGTTCTACGCAATATTACTGGTAATAGAAATGTTCTTAATGTTTAAGTATGCCCGTCTTGGCCCTAGTAGCATGAAGACCGGCCGTTATCATTTTGAAAACCAAGATGCTTAATCAGAGGACCTAATTATGTTTGAGTATGAAGTATTAAGATTTATTTGGTGGGCATTAATTGGTGTGCTGTTTATTGGCTTTGCTGTAACAGACGGATTTGATATGGGGGTTGGTGCGTTATTACCCATTATTGGTAAAGATGACACTGAACGCCGTATTATGATTAACACCATCGCGCCCCATTGGGACGGTAACCAGGTGTGGTTAATTACCGCTGGTGGTGCGTTATTCGCTGCCTGGCCAATGGTTTATGCCGTATCATTTTCAGGCTTTTATGTCGCGATGATGTTGGTATTGTTTGCCTTATTCTTGCGTCCTGTTGGGTTTGATTATCGTTCAAAAATCGAAGATCCCAAATGGCGTAAGTCATGGGATTGGGCATTGTTTATTGGCGGTTTTGTGCCCCCGCTGATTATTGGCGTTGCCTTTGGTAACTTGTTGCAAGGTGTACCGTTTAACTTTGATGAGTTTTTACGGGCTAAATACCATGGTGGTTTTTTTGGGTTACTTAATCCATTTGGACTACTAACAGGCCTTGTCTGTGTCAGCATGATCATGATGCATGGTTCTGCCTGGTTACAAATGAAAACAGAAGGCGAGTTACGTGTTCGTGCGGCTAACATGACCCAAATTTTTGGTGGTTTGTTGGTTGTATTATTTGCTGCTGCCGGTCTGTGGCTAGCCAATGGTATTGATGGCTACGTGATTACCTCAACACTTGATTTAGCCGGACCTTCAAACCCAACCACTAAAACGGTTGCGATTGAAGCGGGTGCTTGGTTAGCTAACTATGACAAGTATCCAGTTACCATGTTATTCCCTGCTTTAGGGTTATTAATGCCGTTGCTAGCTATTTTTGCTAGTCGGTTTAACCGCAGCGGATTTGCGTTCTTTTTTAGCGCATTAGCAATAGCGAGTGTCATTTTAACCTGTGGTGCTGCTATGTTCCCATTTGTTATGCCGTCGTCACTTGAACCCAATGTGAGCTTAACCATGTGGGATGCAACAGCAAGCCAAATGACCTTAAAAGTTATGACGTTTGCAGCGATAATCTTTGTTCCAACTGTATTAAGTTATACGATTTGGACTTACTACAAGATGTATGGCCGCTTAAGTCGCAACTTTATTGAAGACAACAAGTCATCACTTTATTAATAGGAGTCATCATCTATGTGGTATTTTGCGTGGATTTTAGGTGTGTTGCTTGCTTGTTCCTTCGGTATCATCAATGCGTTATGGCTTGAAAATACTGAAAACATGGACCGTAATGCCGAAGAGTAATTGCTAGCCCTAGTTTTATAAAATGTAGGTTATTAACATAAAAAGCCGCTTTAGTGATAAAGCGGCTTTTTTAATGATAATTTATTTAGTCCCCATGCTGCCTAATGCAAAGTGGTTTATATTTGTCACTGATTCATTTAATTCTCACAGAGAGAGCTGGCTAGATTTTGGTTTCATAAGTAAACGGTACATCACAGGTACCCAGATGAGTGACAACATGGTGGTTAATAATGTTCCGCCCGCTATCGCAATTGCAAAGGGTGGCCAAAATCCACCGCCAGCAATGATTAACGGTAAAAAACCGCCGATAGTGGTGATGGTTGTCGATCCAATATGGCGGCCACAACTGCTAACGGTATCAACAATTAATGCCATATTGCCTTGTCTGGCCTCAGGTAAGTCCTCAAGTTCAGCCAGAATCACAATGGCGGCATTAATGGCTAATCCCATTAAACCCAATAAACCAATAATCACCGTAAAACCAAATGGGTAGCCAAACACAAACACCACTAATAACCCCAGTCCGGCCGATTGTATGGCGCTGAGTAAAATAATACCGGTTAGCCTAAATGAGTTAAATGACAACACTACTGTGGTCAGCAATAGCGTGACTACCACCACCACATTGGATAATAAGTTCCCCACAGCTTCATTTCGTTTGGCGCTTTCACCGCCGACTTCAATGCGATAACCCGAGGGTAAATTAATCTCAGCTAACTTTTGCTTCACGTCATTTAACACCTGAGCAGGTAATACACCACTGGTGATATAGGCTTCAATGGTATTGACCCGCTCACCGTTACGACGGGGTATTGCACCACGACTGACGCTTATTTCGTTATAAGATAATGCCGACAGTGGAATGCCTGTGCCTGAAGGTGATACCAGATTAAGCTCGGCTAGGCGGGTTGCTTGTTCGCGGCTGTTATCGCCAAGTCTGACTCTAATAGGTAAAGATTCAGTTTGTTCTAAAATACTGCCACCAATAATACCGGTTGTGGCCATTTGCACTTGATTGGCAATATCGGTCAAGCTAAGGCCGCTTATCAAACTAGCGTCTTCGTTGACCTGTAACCATAACTTTGGCGCTCCGGGTGATAGGGTGCCACGGGTATGAATAACATCTGGCGTAGCAATAAGCAGGGCGCGAACCTGATCGCCAATTTCTTTTAATGTGTCAAGATTAGGTCCATAGACTAATAGCTCCACTGGCGCATTAAAAGGTGGGCCTTGCTCTAACTTTCGCACCAAAATTTGTGCTTGAGGGAATGCAATGTCTAGCTCATTTTGTAGCTGTGGGATCAATTGATTAGCGGTTTCAAAGTCTGCAGCTTTAACCATTGCCTGGGCGTAATTAGTCGCCCCTTGTTGACGTTGAGTGAGGTTGTAGTAAAAAGAAGGCGTATTGCCGCCCACAACCCAGGTGACTTCAATAATATCAGTTATCTGTTGTAGCTTTTTATCAATTAAATCCACTTGCTGACGGGTGTTTTCAATACTCACCTGCGGGGCAAGATGGACTTCAATTTGAAACATATCCCTGTCAGACGGCGGGAAAAACTGCTCAGTCATTTGTCCTACAGCCATAAAACCACTTATCGGTAAAATACCCACCAACAATGCGGTTAACAGTGGTCGCTTTAGTGCAAATTCTAAACTGGCTTTAAAAGCATACCCCAACCGTGGAAAGGCCATCCCTTGTTGATACCATGCCGTAGCGGGCTCGCTTCGACTAAAGCGTCCAGCAAGGCCAGCAATAAGCGTATGAGAAATAATGTATGAACCTAAAAGTGCGAACATCACTGAAATAGCAATGCCGCCAACAAATTCACCCGCAGCACCTGGCATTAGCATAATAGGTGCAAAGGCAAGCATGGTGGTAATGGTTGACCCAGCTAACGGGAGCCATAAATGATGCAGAGTCTTCGATACGGCTTCTAGTTTACTCATCCCCTGTTGGCGTCGTTGCGCTATGGCATCAACAATCACAATGGCGTTATCAACCATGATCCCCAATGCAACCACTAAGCCTGTAACTGACATTTGGTGAATAGGTAAGCCAGTGTATTTCATACAGGCTAAGGTAAATAGCGCGGTTAATGGCAGAGATAACGCGACAATAAGTGCATTACGCAGACCGAGCGTGAGCATTAGCACTGCGACAATAATGACAAAACCTTGCAGCAGATTAATCACCAAATCACCTAAACGGACGCTGGTGTAACCTTGCTGGTCAAATAACCATTGTACTTTTATGTTTGCTGGTAAATTTTTTGAAAAAGTCTCAATGGTGTCGGCAACATGTTGTTGCCACACATCCACTCGGTGACTATTTAACATGGTCGCGCCAATCAGCACGCCTTGCTGACTATCTATTAATGCAATGCTGCTGGCTGGAGTTTTAGATTGCCTGCTAATGGTTGCCACATCACCCAAGCGAATGATTTGACCATCATCGTCGACTTTTAATGGTACTTGGCGAATGCGGCTTTGTGAATCGAGCTCACCAGACACTTCAACCAAGGCACGAAATTGATCGTTATTGATTTCGCCAGCTGAAATTTTGCTGTCAGCATTAGTCAGAATTTGTGCAATCGTGCCGGGCGTTAATTTAAGTTGGCTGATTTTATTGCCATCTAACTCAACCAATATTTCTTCTTCTGGTGCGCCATAAAGTCTGGCAAAATCAGTACCTGATAATAATCTAATTCGGCTTTCTAACTCTTTGGCATAGCGATTTAAAATATCACTTCTTACTGGCGAGTCGTCATCCCACACAACACCTAAAATAGCAGTACTGGCATAACCAAATTGATCATCTAATGTGCTGTTTTGTGCTTGTGCGGGTAAGTAACGTTTTGCGTCTGCAACTAAGTCTCGCGCCCTTGACCATACAGGATCGGTTTCTGTAATGGTGTCTTTAAGTTCCAGTTGAATCACCGAAATCCCTGGGCGAGAAGTAGACTGAACCAGCTTTAACTCTTCTAAGCGACGTAACTGAGTTTCTAACTCTTCCGTGACCAGAGCTTCTACGCGTTCAGCTGAAGCGCCCGGGTAGTGGGTTATAACGGATGCAAAACGATTGGTAATATGCGGATCTTCTGTCCGCGGTAGACTAGAAATAGCACCAAGACCTGCCACAAGAAGCAGGGCGATAAATAAACTGGTAAGTCGACCGTTTTCTAAAAAGGCTTTAATCATAATGCCTCCGCCATCACGGTTTTAACAGGTGTCACAACCTGACCTACCACTAGCTTATGTAAACCTTCGACAATAATGGTGTCGTCAGCACTTATTGCACCTTTGATATAAGCTTGGTCTTGATTGGTATAGATAATTTCAACGTCACGACGTTCAATCGCATAGTGATTGCTGCCGCTCATGTCAGCTTGTTTACTTAATACAAATATATTCCACAACCCTCTAACGCCATCAGTTAATGCCGAAATAGGCACCCAATAGCCAGTAACTTGAATGTTTTGATTGTATTCAAGGTAGGCTATTTCACCATTAAGCACAGTGGCATCATTGGGTAAACTTATCCGTAACTGCACTGTACGCGTAATGCTATCAACTTCACCACTGATCCCCGCAATGTTGCCATTGAGGCTTTGCTCACCAACACGCACAAGCACTTGTTGTTGATTAGCTAGTCCTTGTGCCACAGTAATGGGGACACCAATATATGCCTGTTGTTGATCATTACCAATTAAGGTGAACACCGGACTGCCTAAGCCAATAACCTCACCCACATTATGATGTCTTTTACTGATTTTGCCGTTAAAAGGGGCGGTTAAGGTGGATTTTTCAATTTTAAGATTGGTGGCATATAAGCTGGCGTTTAATCTTTGGCGGTTAGCCTGCAAGCCGGTAACTTGTTGCTTGGTCTCATCTAATTGTTGTTCAGAGACGTAATTTTTATCTTTTAAGGCCAAGGTGCGTTTTAGGGTGCTTTGGGCAAGGTCTAGGTCAGCTTTTGTTTGTTGCAGGCTTGCTTCAAGTTGTTGTTTTTCAGCCTGAAGTAAATTGGTATCTAGTGTGGCAAGTGTTTGCCCCTTAATAACGCTATTACCACTATCGACATTTATGCCATTGAGTTTTCCCGCTAGCTCAAAACCAATACCTGTGGTGTTTGCAGAGCGAATAGTACCGGTATAGGTTTGTTCATGTGGATAATAATTGGATGCGACAATGTTTGAGACTGCTACCGTTTGATAACTAACAGACTCTGAATGTTGCTTAACCTCTGAGCCACAGCTACTGACGAGCAATATGCTTAATAGGCCTACCATATATCGATGCATTGAGCGGGTCGATTTATGTTCCATGATTTTATTCTCCAATGCTATCGAGCGTGTATTACACGTTAATAAAACAAGTCTATGTTTAGGTTGATGATGTAATGTTAGTGTTAACTAGACTGCCTAGTCTAGTTTTAAGGAACTAGACTGTCCAGTCCATTTTATGATTAAATAGTGTTAACTGTTTAGCTGATGTGACAACATACGGGGAAAAGATGACAGAAGAACAAACATTGACCCAGAATAATCAAATGACATTATCTAAAAGTGAACAGAAGCGGGTGCAAATTTTGCAATCGGCTATTGATTTATTTTGCCATCAGGGCTTTCCTAATACGAGCATGGATGAAGTGGCTAAACACGCAGGCGTGTCAAAGCAGACTGTATATGCTCATTTTGGCTCGAAGGATGATCTTTTTGTTGCCTCAATAGAATCTAAGTGCGTAGTGCATCAATTGACTGAAAATTTGTTAGTGGATGCTACCGATCCTGAGCGTGTATTAACTTCATTTGCTCAACATTTTGGTGCCATGATAGCGTCAGAAGAAGCCATAACCGTCTTTACTACCTGTGTTGCACAAGTTGATACTCATCCTGAAGTGGCAGCACTTTTTTATGATGCTGGCCCAAAACATATTTTAAATTTAGTCAGTGGTTACCTTAAAAAGGTTAATCAACATGGCCAATATCATTTTAATAACCCCCATGACAGTGCAGTACGATTAAGTCTAATGTTATTTGGTGAGTTGAGAATGCGTTTAGAATTAGGCCTGCCAACAGCGGATTTATTGTCTAAAAGGCAAGCGTACTTAACTGAAACAGCGATGATGTTTTTAAAAGCGCACAAGCTATAATCACTTGAGCCTATAAATAAGAGCCTGTAAATAATATTGTTAAGGACAAAATAATATCATCGTATTTTATAAAAATATGATGATATTGAACCACTTTGTAGCACAATTCGTACTAGTTTAAATACCACACTGTCCTGAGGCAGTATCAATCGACTTGTTACCCTAGAAAGGATGCTTTTAATGACAACTGCACTTCACATTAACTTACAGCTAAATCAATTTAAGCCAAATAAATCTAACCCAGATTATTTATCCAAAATGAGCTTGCTACCTTTATTAGTGACAGGCGTTGTTGCAGGTTTAAGCTTAACAAGTATGAGTGCTTTAGCATCGACATCAGCACCAGATCGTGCGCCTTTTGAGCTCAATGTTGCCAGGACTAGCTCGCAAGCCGCCACTGTGGGTAATAATGGTAATGAATTAAAGCGTGATGTATGGAATGCCAAATTATCCGCGACCATGCCATTAAACAAACAATGGATGATAGGCGCTAACATTGGTTATGATAATCTTGACTATGGCTGGCGTATTAACCAGCAAACTCCCTTAAGAACTAACACTGTGCCCTGGTCTTCTATTGATCAGTACAGCGCTGGACTATCTTTGATTTATCGCCCTGATAATCAGTGGATGTTCATGTTTGCACCTAAAGTGCAATATGCCTATGCCAATACCGCATCATCTTCAAATGCTCAAAGTTATGGCGTAGTTGCTTCAGGTATGTACCGTTTTGAATCTGGCAATATGCTAGGTCTTGGTGTGGCTTATCTTAATGATATATCTGAGGTGCGAACCGTTCCCTATCTTGCGGTACGTTGGCAAATTAATGATAAGTGGGTACTTGCTAACCCGTTCCAAGCCGGATTCAGTGGTCCCGCGGGTTTAGAGTTAACGTATCAGCTTTCAACCGACTGGGATTTTGGTGTCGGTAGCTCTCGTCGTACAGAACGTTTTTTAATTGAAAATGATGATACCACCATTGAAATTGAAGAGTGGGTTAGCTTTTTACGCGCAGGTTGGAAAATTAGCCAAAGCGTTAGCTTGAATGCTTATACTGGTTACTATTTTGGTGGCGAGATGGAGTTAAGTGAGCCACAAACAACTGAAGTGCTCAGTAATGAAGTCGCAGCGGCGTTGGCATTTAAAGTGAAATTTTAATTTTTGACGATAATCATTTAGTTGTTATAAATGCAGTTACTCAAAACAAAACGCCGCAATAATACGCGGCGTTTTGTTTTGTTGAAATAACTTAAGTGCGTTCGGGTTAAAAGTAAGTCACTTCTTTTATCCGTTTTGCGCGGTTTTGTTGCTTGTATAAATGCCAAACCTGTTCAAAATCTAATTCAAGTTCCGTGACATAAAAGTCTCCAGAAGGGTAGGTTTTAACCACTTTTGCACCACGAATAATACCGCTAACAGAGGATTTAACGCTATCGTTAGTCAGTAGCCACTCACTGACATTGCTAACCGCATCAATCTTCTGCCCATATACTTGTTCTGCTAATTCACGATAAGCGGCCACTTTTGATGCTTGCATTGCCATCAATACTTTATGTGCCTCAATATTACTTGGTTGGGTAGCGAGTGGGGCATAACCAATGGCTGAAATTTTCGGAAAGTGGCTTGGAGCCTCGGTTTCCCATTGCACATACTTATCATTACTTGTGCAACCCAGCATTAAAAAGCTTAGCACTGTAATTAGTATTAGATTTTTCATTGCTTGTCTCCTATCACAGTGTAACGACTCTGTTTAACATTTTCGGTTCGATAAATTAATCCGTCACGGGTTTGTATTTTATTGGCTGGCAAAACATAGCCGGATAAACTTTGACCTGCGACAAAAGACTGCACCGCCGACACTACACGATTATTGGTTATATCCACCACACGGCCATTAAAATTCACCCCTTCATTGGTGAGGTTTAATGTTGACACTAATACATGAGACACGGGCATGTCAGCGGGAAGTTGTTCCCAGTTTCGGCTTAATATTAATTCGCCTTTTTCTGTCGCGCGCAGTGACGTTGACACATTAAGATCAACTAAATTGAATTCATGGGCGTGAAATGCGCTCAGTAAACTCTGTTGCAGCTGAAGTGCTAACTCATTAGTTTGATTAAAGTCGCTACTCATTACTGGGGTAACAATTAATAAGGGTTGATCAGGACGCAGGGCATCATTTTGTAACACCAACTCATTGACTAATTTTTCAGCCCAAATATTAATTTGTCCCTTGGGCGCTAAACCCGACGCATTAATATCATAAACCAGTTTTTCCTGGTGCACGTCATCAGCGTCTTGATAACCCACTAGTTGGCCATTTTGTGCATAGTCCAAGTTTGCTGCGGGGTTAAGCGTATTACCGCACCCAGCAAGCCCTATGGTGACTAGCATCAGAGCGAGAATAGAAAGCTTGTGCTGCATGATTGAGTCCTTCGCGTCTGTCTAAAAAACAATATTATTCAATTGATACTGATATATCGGCACCGCTTAAATAATCTTTATCTTTATAAAGCGCTGTTTACTTATAAAACTGCAGTCAATAAACCTCAGGCCATTTTAGGTAGACTTAAACTAGATAGAGTTTCATTAATTGTAGCGGCGTTATTCATAGTAGCGCTAATCATAGTGGCGTCAGTCATAGTGTCGTTAGCGAAAGTAAAGATAGATTGGGCACAGTTTTTGCTTGATAAGTTGTTAGTAACTCACGACAGCGCTATTTCAGCGATGTAACGTGTTGTTTTGTAGTACAAGTGACAGATATCTGACGCAGGGTGAAATATGGTACATGCATTAAATAATAAGTTAACACAATACTCGTGGCCTAAATGGTGTCGGGCCTTGATGTTATTGCCTGTTTTATTGAGTCCTTATTCAATTGCAGAGCAAATTGAAGTGACAGGTACTGCCAAAATTGTGAATGGTAATATAGATAAAGCGCGCGAAGACGCCATTAACCAAGCATTGAATTACGCCAGCCTAAGGGGCGGGGTTAATTTTTCTAGCCAGCAGCAAATTACTCAAGGCTCGCTCACCCAGGATACCTTTTCAATGCAACGAATGGGCGCGGCCAATAATATTGAATTGCTCAGCGAGTTAGTCAGCAATGATATTATGACGGTTATTTTGTCGCTTAATATTGATGATGAAAGTGAAACAGAGCAGTGTCAGGCACAGTCCTTAAAGGCGGCTATTATGTTACCGCAGGCAGATATAGCGGACAGAACTCAGCTAAGTTATGGTCATTTATCCGATTTTAATAAAGCTTTTACGCTTCAATTTGGTAAAGCCATTAATCAACAATCAAGCGCAAGTTTCGCTAAGGTACACGCTGATGAACGCTTAGATACCGCCAACGAGCTGGTTAATTTCAAAGGCTATAGCATCCCTAGTTGGCTTGGTGAAATCACCGACAGCCAATATATATTGAAATCTTACATTACTGATATGTCGACAGAGCCTTACACCAGCAGTTTTATGGGCTTTGTTGATGAAGTCCCCTCACGTCAATTTAGCTATGAACTAACCCTATATCATGGCATCAGCGGTGAAGAGGTGTGGTCACAAACATTTGCTACCACAGCCCCCTGGGAGTTTGAACGTCAAGAAACCGTAATGCCAAACAGCCAGCGTTTTTGGTCTTCATCCTATGGTCAAGCAATCACAAGCCAGCTGCAATTAAGTGTTATGTCACTTGATAACGCACTCAAGTGTCGCCCGTTGCTAGGGCAAATTATCGCTAGGCAAGGGGATCGAGTTATTATCAATTTAGGCCGTAAAAATGGCGTTAAACTGGGTGATAAATTTCAGTTGGTTTTGCAAAAAAATATTCCCGATCGTCTTAATATCATGCGCGCAGTTGTGACTAAAAACCGCACTGAAATAGTGATAGATCAAGTGAGTGAAGGCACAGCCACCGCGATGATTGAAAACGTTGATGCCGCCGATAACATTCAGGTTCACGATATAGCCATTAAACTCTAAGTGTTTAGGGTAAATAAGACAAAAGGTGAGCAACTTTTGTCTTATTTAAATCAGTTTAATAATTAAGCAATTAAATCCTAACGATTTTAATCGCCTATAAGCTCTTTTCATCAGGCTGAAAACCAGTATAATCAGTTTCGTCTTCCTATAGCTCAACAGGATAGAGCAGCCGCCTCCTAAGCGGCCGATCGGGGTTCGAGTCCCTGTGGGGAGACCAGCATTAAAATAAATCATTTTAAATCAGTGTTTTATATATCACTCCAGGAATTTAACCACCTATAAACCACCTTGAGAGTCATTAGAATAAATTTAGTGATTTATTTTGATATTGCTAATGGTGCTTAAACCTTGCTCTAACCTTGACTCGACCTAACCTAGACTTATCATAAAATTAGCTATCATTGTGAATTGCTTGCTTTACGTTATTTGTGTGTATTTCATAGTGAGTTCTTAGTGTTTAAATGGTTTTTACAGCCCCTAAAGATTGGCATTTGAGTTTGAATGTCTAGTTTTGTCAGCTTTTAGTTAAATAACCTCACCAATACCTCGCCATAACCTCACTTAAAAATCATTAATTGAAAATGAGCCTAAGTGCTATCTGGGTTAATATTTCGCAATTCATTTATGGTTTTATCTCAAGGGAAAATATAGCCAATTGAATTGGTTAGCTTTTGTTTAAAAAATTATTTACATAACGAGTTAATATCATTCTCGGTTATCTAAATTCTCGGTTTTATCTAGACAAAAGGGTGATTGATTCGGGTTAATTAAACTGGTAAGTTACTAAAATTATTAATTATTAATTATTAATTATTAATTATTAATTATTAATTATTAATGTGATGTGGATGTTGGGTTTTGGTGCGTTTCTTAGGGTGTTTATAGGAATTTTCGCTAAACGCTGTTAGGTGTTTCATCGTCATAATCAAATTTTGTATCAATAATCATAAAGGGAATAAAATGAAAAAATCTGCATTAACTATAGCTGCTTTGGCTGTATCACTTTCACTCGCAGGCTGTGCTACAACTGAATATAAAGCCGTTGAGGTTACATCAGTAGTGAATGTACCAAATCAAGATCAAAAAACTCTATTTAAAAAAACCAGACAATGGTTTTCTCAATATTTTGTGTCTGGTGAGTCTGTAGTTGACTATGAAGATCCTGAGTCAGGTACAATAATTGGTAATGGCATAGCCAACATTGGCTCAGATCCCTTTGGCATTATCCAATATAAAATCAAGTATAACGTTCGTATAGATACTAAAGATAATAAATTTAGGGCGCTTACAAAAATCATCGAGCACACAAATACTGATAACAAGAGTACTTATACTGTTAGTCATGTTTCAAAAGAACGTATTGCTGACGCTGAAAAGCAAGTTAACGAAATAGTAAAAGATATCGAATCTTACGTTACCAATAAAAAATTAGACAATAAAGCAAATTGGTAAAAACACCTAAAAAGCTGTTAAACAAGGATAAAAAATAGTTTGTTTTGCTCCTTCTTCGCTAATTTTAACCAACTACTTTTTGTCTGTTAACAGGGCGTTAGCTCAAACTCACTTATGTCCAAAAGTGAGTTAGTGAGAACTCAGTAGATCATTGTACGATCTGTTCAAGTCATCTCATCGGAAGTGTCAGATCGTGTATGAGCCATTACAGCTAAACTAATTATATTTATGTCAGCTAAGAATCAAGCCGCTTTTAGTTTGCTTGCACCATAGTCTTTGGTTTGATCTGGTCTGTATCCTTTCCCCCTAGATTTCGCTAAATAGCTTATCCGCTTCGACGCTTCCATAAAGCCTTGCTTGTTGCCACGCTTTACTAGGTAATAAGGTTTTTTGGGTACATGAGGGTGAATACCTGTTAGCCTTTCCCAAACATCAACGGCGGCACTTATAACAACGCTTGCCGCTGGTATTCTGTCAGCGTCAACCATAATGACAAAATGATAATGTTGGTTCTTCGATTTTTCTTGCTCCCTTACCCACAAATACCCTATCAGTAAGTCAGGGTAATGCCTTCTTAGCCTTTTAAATAATCGCCTCCTAAAAGTACTAATTTGTTTGTTGGTCTGTGAATAAGCAGCGGCATGGCAATCAATCCTAATCACAAAAATTCTATCAGTACGTGAAAGCATCGCTTCCATTTGGTTAAGCCCTGCAACCATTATTTTTCTGCACCAACCTAAATTACCATTTGGGATCTCTAGAATATAATCACCATACTTCAAATTGAGCTTTCTGGTTGAATAGCTCATTAAAACCTCTTACTGCTAAGAGGGAATTGCTTTAGATAATATTTAAACGGGTCACAAACCTTTAAATAGTATCTCGCTGATATGCAGCCTGCATGAAATGTCTTATTTTTCGAGGGGTCACAAACCTGCAAATTTAGGAGTGCGTGTTTAACGCTTGATTGATTGAGCATGACTAGGCTATCCTTGAAAAATGGTTAGCGGTCGTTCCGCCAAGATTGAGCCACTAACCATGTGTATGTCAGAAGGCTTTGAGTTTACTCCTCAGAGCCTTTTTGCTTTTCAAAGCTGTCATCATTTGCCGCCTTTTCATTTATTCGATTAATAAGCCAGTTAAGACCGCGCCACTTGATAGCCTTTTTTAGTTCTCGGTCAAGTCTTACCGTTTTCTTAGCGTAAAAATACGACTTTTCAGCCGCTATTTGCTCATCCCTGCAATGGTAATAACGGGCTATTTCGATTTTTGGAATAAACCAAGTCGTATCATTAGCTGATTGGTCGCATTCCCAAGGGATATAGGACTTTCTTAATTCGTCCATAACTCTACTTTGCTGCTCCCCAAAGCTAAAAAAACTGATTTGCTCTGCCGTTAATCGTTCACCATTTAGTAAACGTTTTAGTACCATTGATGTGCCGTATTTTCTATTGCTCATGATGTATCCTCGATTGTTGATTGACTTTAATATGTCGTTTGTTCCACTTGTTAAAGTGGTTTATAGGTGGCTAGATTTAACCTGATAAAATTAAAAGCAATTTATTCAGGTAGTTTGATGCCATGTGTTATCCCTATAAGAGATAAAACTAAGCGGTTTTGGTTTGGGTTCTGCTATCTAAGAAGTTGTTTAAGTCATTCAGTCTGTAACGCACTAAACGACCAACTTTTATGAAAGGGATTTGATAGCGCCCAGTAGAGCGCCATACCATCATGGTGCCCTCTGTAACGCCCAAATAAGCTGCTGCTTCGGAATTGTTTAGTAGGATTTTGTTGTCTTGCATATTATCACCAGTTAAGTTTGTTTAAAGCTGGGATATATAATGGCACTTTAATAAATGTTGAATAATTGCAAGAAAAGTCTAATAACTTAAATTGCATGCAACGGAATTAAATAGACTTATGTTGCACTTTCTCAAGTTGGGCTATAAGGAGATTTATTGTTTTAATATCCATCGATTTTAACTCGAGATAAGTTAAGTGATACCTTTTAGCAAAATTCTTTAATCTAAGTTGAAGGGTTTCTCTGGTAATTCCATTCTTAATTGCAGCTTGAATAACATTTGTAGCTTGAACATCTTTGAGTAAATCTAATATCTGGGAATTAGTTAGTTTTGTCGGTCTATGTTTTGCTTTTTTTCTTCATTTTTGGCAAGACTTCTACATCTAAAAATAATCCTTTTAAAATTAATGCAATTAACGCATTTCCTTCAATACTATTTTTACCCTTATAATCTTTTGCTTGATTGTCATCAATCCACTTTTTTATCTCGATAAATAATGAGGATGGATCGTTCGCAGCCTTTGAGCTTATTAGAAACAAAAGTCGGAATTCATCATCAGTGTACCCTTCAAGCATCTCTATTTCAGCATCACGTTGCAGCGTTCCAGCATCAGATTTTTCATAGTCTGCTAGTCTTTTTTCTTCTGTTCTCTGATCGGTGATGGGACGTTTCCACAAGTCATCTACATTCATACTAAAAACCCTCTAATAGCTTATTACGTTGTTCTGGTGTAAGTGCCTTTAACTGTTCTTTTAAGATGTCTATCGTTGCTGGTGGCTCATTTCTGATATGTTCAAGACCAGCACGAACCTGACTTAAATCATGATGAGCATAAGTGCGCTGTGTAATCGCTATTGAGCTATGACCAAGTGCCTTTTGAATTATTGCTAACTCAATGCCTGCTCTCGCCATTCTGGTGGCGGTAGAACGCCTTAAATCATGAAAGGTGAGGCGTTGTGCTTTGTTGTCGGAATATAGCCCTGCACGCTTTGTTACGCGTCTCCAAAACGAACCTTGCCCCGTTTTCTCTGTCACATAACCTAATTTGCTGCGCTTGTTTGGAAAAACAAACTTCTCGCCTTGTTCCGCTTGGCTGCTTCTTCTTTGTAGTATTTGCATAGCTTCTGGAATTAACGGAACGACTAAGCCTTTTTTTGATTTAGCTTTGCTTGCAGGTATTGCCCATATACGTTGCTGTGGGTCAACTTCTTCCCATTGCATAGATAGAACACAATTCTTTCGCTGACCAGTCATCAAAGCGATTAACACAATGTCTTTGTATATCTCTGGTTCATCATCAAGTGCCACCAGCAATCTAGTTTCTTCATCTGCTGTTAGGACTCGCTCTCTTGGTTGTTCTGCAAATTTTTTGGCAACAGCAAAGTGATTATCAGATATAAGACCTTCTTTTTTTGCGAAGTTAAAAATAGATTTGATTTGAGTTAAGCATTTATTACTGACGGCAGGGGTCTTTGCTGTTTTAAGGTCAGCAATGATTTTTCGCGCTTCATCGTTGGTTAGCTCTCGAACATCTTTCTTTTTGAATAGCGGGTTAGTGTGAAGCTTAAAGATTGACTCAGCATCTTCTAATGATTTTGGTCTACGTTCGCCAGCTTTAATTCTGACATTAAAATCAGCTTTATAGACCATGAATAGATCAGCAAAGGTGAAACTGCTTAGCCTACGGGCTTTCTTTGCAGCCTTTTGGGTATTAGGGTTTACGCCTTTTCGCATTAGCTCAAGGTTATCTAAAGCGGCAGTGCGCGCCTTTTCAACGGTCATTGATTCGAAGCTACCAAGGCTTACTGTGACCTTCTTACCTTCAAACTTTTTAATCAGCTTAAAAAATTGACCACCTTTTGAAGTGGTTTGAAAGCATAATTCTTTTATTTCGGAATCACTGCACCATACCGCAACACCTTTGTTTATAAGGGCTTCAATGCTTTTCTTAGTAAATTTTACTCGTTCCATTTAACCACCCCATAAACCACCTATAGACCACCCGAGAGATAAATAAAGGGTCATTTTGGTAGATATTCATTAAGGTTATCATAGCACCTGAAGCGGCTTAAAGTCTTGCTGTATATAGATTTAGTAAGGTTTGTTAAGATAGGTCTATTAGTTAGGCTTATCCCCTGTGGGGAGACCATATAAAAATTCAAGCTGTCCTTTTCTGTTATAATCTCTGCTATTTTCTGCCAAACCCGCCTATTTAAAATTATGTGATAATTTACTAGGTAAATGTGTTGTCGTAATACCTCGCTCAGTCCAAAAACTTCAATACTTCAAGGTGTATAGCGACTGGTTTTTATTGTATTTTAAAGTGCTATTTACATTGCTGATAACGTGATCTGACTGACTTACATCAGCGGAAAATATCGGCGATGCAGAACATGAAATGGATAATTTTGAATGGTTTACTTAACTTAGCTATGGCTAAATTACATTGACCATGGCAAAGTCAGCAGGCGCTCATTATTGGTGACCTGATAAAAAGGACGACAAAGTATGCTAAATGCAGATGATGTATTGATTAGAAATAATGTTAAGTTAATCGGTAAGGGCAGTAAAACGCTGTTTCTTGCTCATGGTTTTGGATGTGACCAAAACATGTGGCGCTTTTTAATCCCTGAACTGGCAAAGCATTTCAAAATTGTTTTGTTTGATTATGTTGGTTCGGGTGCTTCTGATATTTCTCAATACAGCAAAAAACGCTATAGCCAACTTGAAGGATATGCTGAAGATATTATTGAGATTTGTGAAGCGTTAAAGCTCACTGATGCTATTTTTGTAGGTCATTCGGTCAGTAGTATTATTGGTGCAATAGCTGCAATTGAGAAACCGACGTTGTTTTCGAACTTGATCATGGTTTGCCCTTCACCGTGTTTTTTAAATTTTCCTCCAGAATACCTGGGTGGCTTTGAAAAAGAAGATCTTGAAGAATTATTGAACCTAATGGATAAAAACTATATTGGCTGGGCTAACTATTTAGCACCATTAGTCATGGGAACCAATAACTCTGATGATCTGATTGGCGAGTTATCTGGCAGTTTTTGTTCTACTGATCCTGTTATTGCCAAAAACTTTGCAGAAGCGACTTTTTTATCTGATTATCGTTATCTTTTAAAAGAGATTAAGCAACCGTCATTAATTTTACAAAGTGAGAACGACGCGCTGGCATCAACCTCAATTGGTGAGTTTATTGCCAGTGAAATAGCCCATAGCCAGCTTAAAGTTATTCCAGCCGATGGCCACTGCCTGCACATGACACATCCTGATGCTATTATTAAATCGATAATAGAATATGCGAATTAACTACCTTGAAAACACTTAAGTTGGAGGGGGATACCTCGATGGGTTTCTCTCCGGATAGTTTCCCGTGTGGGGTGCTAGTGACTGACCCCTCAAGAATGATTACCTATGTAAATTCATATTTTACCAGTGAGCTAATGTGGCCGCCCGGTGAACTTATTGGTAAAAGTGCTGATGTTATATTTACTCAGTCTTCTCGAATATTTTTTCAAAGTTATTTAATTCCAACACTGTTACATGAAAAGATTTGCGAAGAAATGCAGCTGATTATATTCAATGCCTCTGGAGTGCGTATTCCGATAACGGTGAACGCACGTTTAAGTGAAGATGGCTGTATATATTGGAGTTTTTTTAATGCATCTAAACGAGACCAGCTCTATGAAGAATTAATCAAAACGAGAGAAACATTAGAGGATCAGGCCGAAAAGTTGAAGTTGCTGGCATCTACAGACGAGTTAACCGGTTTACTCAATCGAAGGGAAATGAAATATCGAAGCACTTTAGCCCTTGAACAAGCTGCAAGGTCTAAGCAATCGGTAGGTTTGTTAGTACTCGATATTGACCATTTTAAAAAAATTAATGATACCTTTGGCCATTTAGAAGGTGACCGAGTGTTGAAGGAGCTAGGCGGATTATTGAAGGGGTTTTGTCGTCAAACAGATTTCGTCTCTCGATTTGGCGGAGAAGAGTTTTTGATCATGTTACCGGATACCAATAAAAGTGATACTGAATTATTTTGCCAGCGGCTGCATAAGTTAATTGCTCAAATTAAAGTGGGTGACAATGCATTAACCGTCAGTATAGGGGTGAGTATTAGCGCAAAAGATATATCATTTACAGGTTTATTTACTCAGGCTGATAATGCTATGTATCAAGCTAAAACACTTGGCAGAAATAGAACCGAATTGTATTTGAATGCTTAAGTCTAGTTATAAATCTTATCGCCACGATTAAGGTTTTACTATTAAATATGGATGCTTATTTGGCTTGTATTAAGATTAATATTTACAGCAATATCTACCGCGATCAAGCTGCCCTTTTAACGCTGCGACTTATTATCAATTCATTAAATTGCTCCGCCAGACCATACTCTTCACTGTCGATAAAATTAAGTTAAAATTGACAATGTATTTCATCGAGCAGTATAACCGCTAAATTTATAGCTTATATTAGCGTCTATTTTCGTGGCTCACACCCTTGTTTGGTTAAAGTAATTTGTTATGCCATAATTACTTAGCGTTAAAATTATGCTGTGGTTGTATTGTTATCGACGAACTATTTTGACACCTGTCGGATAATTTTATAAACGAGATTAGCGAGTTACTGTTTTGAGAAATAGTATCTAGCTAACTTTGATTAATCTTGTAATAGGCTAACTTCAAGCATCTGATTTGTTAGTGACTTTTACTTTAAAGTAATACATCGAGGGCAGTGTCAATGACTGATCTTTTTGCTAAGAATGTTGATATCATCAGCCAGCGTTGGCCGATCCTTGCGTCGGCACTTAAATTTGAATCTATCGATCATTTTGATGCTCAGCTTGTGGAGGGGAATAATCAAACTATTAGTGTTGACGGTATTCAGCTTAGTAGCCGCCATAACCGAATAGCTGAAGCTAAGTTACTGATTAACCAATTGCCTTTAGTTTGCGACAAGGTGACTGTTTACGGCATTGGGATGGGAGATGTGATGAGTTTGTTGATTGATAACAAACAATTACAATCAATCGAAGTGGTACCACTCAATTTGTCATTACTAGCATTGCTGTTGAGCTTTACTGACCAAAGTGAATGGTTAAGCGACCCTCGAGTTAAGGTTGCTTATCAAGCTCATCAGCATAAAATAAACCTGCCAAATATAGCTATCACGGCTGATTTGCTACTCGCTAATAATGAAAATGCCATTTTACGCGATCACATAGTACTGGAAAATAATCGTGCTTATGTGAATCGTCAGCATCAACCCGCTAACCCTGAAGTACAGAAGCGTCTAAATGAAAATGCACAGGCGATAGCAAATGACCCTGACGCATCGACATTAATTCTTCCCCACGGGCAATACAAAGCGCATTTGATTGGTTCAGGCCCCACTTTAGAGAATCATTACGATTATTTACGCGCACAGCGTAAGCTGCCAATTGGCCAGCGATCACTAATGATTGCAGTGGATACTGCACTGAAGGCACTCATTCATGAAAATATTATTCCTGATATTGTGGTGTCAATAGACAATAAAATTACCCCTGCGCATTTTCCTGACACAATTCCGTCGTCGATTACGCTGGTTTATTTCCCCACCTTGTCATCATCAATACACGGGCAATGGCCAGGGCCAAAGTTTATTGCTTATTCCAAAAATCCTATTTATGACAAGCTAGATAAGCAGTATCCGAAGTTAAGACTATTTACCAATGGCAGTGTTATTCATCCTGCGATTGACCTAGCGGTATATCTTAAAATTAAGGAGATAACACTTTTTGGCTGTGATTTTAGCTACCCTGGCAATAAAACACATGCATTTTGGCATGATGGTGCCCTAGGGCCTTCCATAAATAATCAAAATCACCATTGGGTCATTAATGGACATGGCGAACGCGTGGCAACGGATCTGAATTTCAGGGGATATTTACGCAGTTTAGAGCACTATATCAGCGCTAAGCAGCATGTGAGATTTTATCAATCTAGCCTAGATGGAGCACGTATACACGGTGCTCAGTATAAGGATTTATCACTATGACATTATGTAGTCCAAATACCTTAATAGAGAAACTTATTGCCACGGCACATGCTTTAAGACTCGGCCATGAGGCTGAAGGGGCACAGCGCCTGCGGGAATGTTTAAATCACTTAGAACCTATGCTCGCTTTCCTTCCACATGCAAGCCAAATACTCGCGCTTATTCCAAGTATGTTGGCTGCTCAAGAACGTCATGACTGGCTAGGTTTAGCCGATTACTTAGAACACGAACTTCCAGTATTGCTTACAGTCTAGATGCGTTAAAATACGCGCTAATTTGATGTTTTTAAATCAATTACTTTACATACTTTGAGCGGTTGTAATGCAAAGGCAACTGTTCCCCAAGACCAACCTACGCCAAACCCCGACAAGAGTAATTTAGTCGGTTGACGCAGCAATTCATCTTGCAGACTTAAGCACAACGCTAAGGGTATTGATGCCGAGCTAGTGTTGCCTATGTCCCCCATTGAGATAATCAATTGCTGCTGAGTTATGCCTATTTTGTCACCTAAGCGTTTTAGCATCATTTCATTTGCTTGGTGCATTACGCAGTAGTCTATATCGTCTACTTGCCAGCCTTTATGGGTTAAACAAGCATTAACTGAGGCGGGTATTTCTCTTAGGGTGAATACAAATACCTGCATACCATCCATAAATAATTCTGGGGCGCGATTTGGCGTTCTAGCACCCCCATTTGGTTGAATAAGATAAGGTGCGCCTGCACCGTCTGAGCCTAGTGAAAAGACCATCTCATCGCAGTTATCACGCTTCTCAATAGCGATAGCACTGACTGCGTCACCAAATAATGATGATACGGCTCGGTTACTTTCGCTGTACTGATGACTGGTAGTATCACCTACAATTAATAACGCTTTACCTGTTGGTAGCCCGCTGAGTAATTGCGATGTCTGCCACAATCCATAAATAAAACCTGAGCAACCTAAATTAACGTCAAAAGCGATAGTGCCTTTATTTAACCCCAGTTGATGTTGAAGCTGTATCGCATTGCCAGGTAATGGGTAGTCGGGAGTTTGAGTCACAAAAATAATCAGCGATATTTCATCGCGATCCCAAGCTAACTCGCTTAATAACGATTCGCATGCGATTAGCCCTAGATCTAATACCGTCTGTTCTGGTGGTGTTACACGTCTTGAATGAATACCTGTAGAGGCAACAATTCGTGCCATTTCTTGGCTAGCAACCTCAGAAGACTTATCAATATTTTCACAAACTAATTCAGGTAAGACACAGACAATGCCAGCAATTGAAATCTTGTTAACAGTAGTAATGGTCATTTCTTATCCCTGATTTTTTCACTATATAGAAAAGGTTAGTGCAAATTTGACGCAAGCATGACACTTTCAAGCTATATTATTCAATGTTATAGTTAAAACCAACATTATTCGTTTATTTCAACAGGGTTATCTATGAAAGCTGTGATAAAGTCAGTCAAAATTGCAGGTATGCAAGCCGCTGTTCCTCCCCATAGACATTCATATGTTGAAACACCAGATATTTTCACTCAGGAGGAGGCGGATAAAATTTATGCCAGCACAGGCATACATAGTCGCCGAATCCTGCCAAAACATCTATGTGCATCGGACATGTGTATTGCGGCTGCTGAAACCTTATTAAAGCGCCTTAATTGGGCACCAGAGTCTGTTGATGTATTGATTTATGTCTCACAGGATTCTGATTATGCACTCCCAGCCACAGCATGTTTAATGCAACACAGACTTGGTTTGTCTCAGGATGCTGCATGTCTTGATGTGAGTTTAGGCTGTTCGGGTTTTGTTTATGCCACCTGGATGGCGAGTCAAATGCTTAATGGCTCTGATGGTCAACGGGCGTTAGTGCTATGTGGCGACACTTCTAGTCGTCATCTTTTGCCTGATGATCGCGGTACTCTTCCTCTTTTTGGCGATGCGGGCGTAGCAACAGCATTACAATTTGATGAGAATTGGACTGACTCCTACGCTGTTTTTGGCACCGACGGCACTGGCGGGCAGCATATTGCAGTAAAAGCGGGTGGGCGACGAAACCCCACCATGCCAGAACTTGAAGCCAGAAGTAGTGAAGAAGAACAAAAGCTATATAAAGAGTCTCGACTTTATTTAAATGGCGCTGCGGTATTCTCCTTTACGTTGAAAGTGGTGCCCAAGTTAATCAGAGAGTCGTTGGTTTTAGCTAATATTGAAGCAGACAGTTTAGATATGGTCGTTATGCATCAGGCTAATCAGTTTATTCTTGAACATTTGCGTAAAAAAGCCAAAATTCCAGCAGATAAATATCTCATCGACATGGCTGACTTTGGTAATACATCCAGCGCCTCTGTGCCGCTAGCTATTTGCCATAAGTTAGGTAATTTTTTCGAAACTGATACAAAAAAAGTCATGCTAGGCGGTTTTGGTGTTGGTTGGTCCTGGGGAGCCATTA
Source organism: Shewanella sp. HL-SH4 (assembly GCF_051164845.1). Classification (NCBI taxonomy): domain Bacteria; kingdom Pseudomonadati; phylum Pseudomonadota; class Gammaproteobacteria; order Alteromonadales; family Shewanellaceae; genus Shewanella; species Shewanella sp. HL-SH4. Next base: position 796,935 of record NZ_CP195037.1, on the reverse strand, counting down.
TTACCGATATTGGCCCAATACTGGCGCCACAAATTATAGAGATAAGTGATGATTTTGAGCCATTAACCTTGGTGCAATAACGATAATGAATTTAACCAATAAGTTATATGTTGTTACCGGTGCTGCGGCGGATTCAGACATTGGACTCGCTATTTGCAAAACGCTGGATGAATGTGGCGCAAAGCTCATTTTAGTTGGCCGGCGAGAAGCGGCGCTTATTGACACAAAACGTCAATTAACTCAACAACATCATCAAATAGCCCCTTTTGATTTGAGTCACCTTGAAGATATTCAATCTTGGGTAAAATCGCTTATCAACCAATATGGTGCAATAGACGGTTTAGTGCATAGCGCCAGCTATCAAGGCTATAGCCCACTAAGAACTATTTCACCTAAACAGATTAGCCAATATTTTGATGTTAATTTTTCAGCTGCTGTGATGTTAACAGCGGCTTTTTCTAAGGCGAAACATTTTAACTCTGGAGCCAGCTTTGTATTTATAGGTTCAGCAGCAGGTCAAAGAGGCCTAAAGGCTAGAACCCTATATGCAGCATCGAAGGCGGCACTATCATCTATGGTGCAATCAGCAGCCTTGGAGCTTGCCAGTAAAAAAATTAGAGTTAATTGTGTTGCACCAGCTGTGGTAAGTGGTGCAAAAGCTGAACTTCAATTTTCGACTTTAGGCGAACAGCAAAGCCAACTATTAATCGATGCCCATCCATTAGGGTTAAGTTCGCCGCAAGATGTGGCTAATAGTGTATATTTTCTGCTGAGTGGCTTAAGTGCTAATACAACAGGTATTACCTTAGCCGTTGATGGTGGTTTTCTTGCCGGTTAAACCACGGGTCGCATTTTACGGAAATAACTCCCATGGTATAGGCGCTGGACATATTATGCGTCTATATGCGCTTGCACAGGCAGCGCAGGTTTTTTTTGATATCACTTTTATTTATAAAACCTGTAGTTTGCCTTTACTCAATAAACTGCATCAGGCTAATTTCAACACGCTACAAATAGCAGCGCCATTATCGACAGATGAACTTTTACCACATGCGTTTACCGCCATTATTGTTGATGATTATGATCTGACAACAGATGAGTGGTTACAACTCAATCAACTTACTATTTTTATCGTTAAGCTAGATGATGCCTTAGACCATCAGCCTATTTGGGCGGACTTTGTCATTAATCCGGCCCCCAATGTCAGCCTTGAAGAGTACCGACAACGAGCGCCTAATGCGACTTTTTGCTTAGGGCCTCAATACACCTATTTACGTAAAGAGTTTGCTACTCAAGATTATATCCCAATAGCTGAGCGCCCAGATTTACTGATCGCCTTAGGGGGTACAGACCCAAAATCTTTTGCACTGCCGCTTTCAAAAGCCATTATTGATGCACTACCTGAAGCGCATGTCTGCTTGTTGATTGGTCAAGTTCATCAGCAACAGCGCGCTTTAGAGCAATTGGCTAAACAACATTCAAACTTCTCGATTATTTGTAACCCTACATCAGTTGCTCAAATAATGATGCAATCAGGGTTAGCCATATCCGCCGCAGGTGGCACATTGGGGGAGTTAGCAAGTCAGGGTGTCCCTACGTTAGCGTTAGTGACGGTTGATAATCAATTGCCCGCACTTGACTCACCGCTGAATAACAGTTGGTATTATGCTATCGATACGCGTGCTTTTGACTGTAACCAAGCTGATACTCAGATTAATAACGATTTAATGAGTAAAATCAAAGTCGATGCTGTAAACCTCTGGCATGATAAATGCTTGAGACAAGACATGAGTGACATTGCTCGTCAACTGATTGACAGCCAAGGCTGTCAACGAATAATTAAACAGTTGATTGTCAGCATACAACAAAAATCGGAACTTTAATGATAGCGACACAAGCCATTCACCCTACCCATTATTATGATCAGGCCACCTTTGAACTTGAGCGCGTAGAAGTGTTTGAGAAAAACTGGATATTTGTTGGCTTTAAAGATCAAGTGGCTAAAAATCATGATTTTATTACCCTTAAAGTGGGTAATACCCCAGTTGTGGTGCAAAATTTTAATGGTCAAGTTAGTGCATTGCTTAATATTTGTAGTCACAGAAGAGCACAGCTTCAAACGCAAACCCAGGGCAATAGGCCACTAGTATGTCCTTATCATTGTTGGAGTTATAAAAGCGATGGCGCATTGGCTGGCGTTCCACAAAATCGTACTGATTTTGGTTTAGATGAGGCTGCTAAAAAGGCGTTATCACTGAAAGAGTTTGCTTTAGAAAGTTGCGGAGAATTGCTCTTTGTTCGCGTCGCGAAAGCAGGCCCGTCACTTGAAGATTATCTTGGGCCGTATTATGCCATTTTAAGCCGTATTTCAGCTGAGTTTACCGATCCCGTTCAACAAGGTCATTATCAGTGGAATACCAATTGGAAAATCGCCTGTGAAACGGTACTAGAAGTTTATCATGTCGCCGGTGTCCACCCGGAAACGTTTGCAAAATTTGCCAAAGCAGAATGTGATATTGAGTTTTTTAATGGACACACAACAGGTAACACACCGCTACAAGATACTCCCAAAAAATGGTGGGCAGGGGCGAGAAAGCACCTAAAACTTGAGCAAAGCAGCGAGTTTACTGAATATAATCACTTCTTTATTTACCCTAATTTGGCAATTGGATTAACCAATGGCTCATTAATGTCGCTACAAACCTATGATCCGTTAACATCCACCCAATCGCAACTGAACTTTCAGCTACGAATGATAAAAAGACTGGATGGCAGTGCCACAAGTGATGCTGTAAAAGCGGTCATTAAAGCTAACTTTACCGAGTTTAATCATACCATTTTGGAAGAGGACCGATTAGTGGCTGAATCTTGCCAAGCGAATATGCCTGCTGTTAATACACCAGGCATATTGGGTAAATGTGAAGACAGGATCCGACATTTTCATGACGCCTGGCGTAGCGATATTAAACCGCAGTTAAGTTCGGGAGAATAAGTATGTTTGCTTCCACAATTAATATCGATGGCCGAGAAATAGGCCCACTGCATAAACCGTATGTTATTGCAGAATTATCAGGTAATCATAAAGGTAATTTGGATCAAGCCTTGGCGATGATTGATGCCGCAGCGGCAACAGGCGTTGACGCTATCAAAATTCAAACCTATAGCGCTGATACCATAACGCTTAACCATAATGGCCCAGAGTTTAGTATTGAAGGTGGCCTTTGGGCTGGTCGTACGCTATATGATCTTTATCAAGAGGCTCACACCCCATGGGCGTGGCATAAAGCGCTATTTGAACGAGCAAAACAAAATAATATTACGTTATTTTCATCTCCCTTTGACCTTAGCGCAATTGAACTGCTTGAATCCCTTGGTTGCCCAGCTTATAAAATTGCTTCTTTTGAAATTAACGATATTGGATTGATTAGCGCTGCAGCAAAAACCGGCAAGCCAATCATTATGTCAACCGGTCTTGCTACACTGGAAGAGATTGAAGAGGCTGTTGAAGCTGTTGCCTTAGCTGGTGGCACGCAGTTGGCATTACTGCATTGTATTAGCGGTTACCCAACGCCGATTGAAGATTGTAATTTACGCACTATTACCGATCTGTGTCAGCGGTTTGATTTTCCTATCGGCTTGAGTGATCACACCATTGAAAATACCGCATCTATTACCGCGGTAGCGCTTGGTGCAAGTGTTATTGAGAAGCATTTTACACTCGATAAAAGTGATGGTTCAGTAGATGCTGCATTTTCATTAGAACCTGATGAATTTGTTCAATTAAAACAACAAGCGGATAAAGTGCACAGTGCACTGGGCGTTGCTGGCTATGAAGTAAAACCCAGTGAAGCAGGTGGAAGAGATTTCAGGCGTTCCTTGTATATTGCGCAGGCGATTAAACAAGGCCAGAAGTTTACCGCTGACAATGTGCGATCAGTGAGACCCGCTCACGGGCTACACACGCGCTATTTACCTCAAATAATTGGCCAAATCGCTACCCAAGATATCGCCTTTGGCGAGCCGATGAAAGAAGCTTATCTGTCTTTTCCTTTACTTAAAAAGGAGAAATAAATGCGCGTCATTTGCATTACGCAAGCTCGCATGGGATCGAGCCGATTACCTGGCAAAGTGTTAGCGCCAATAAATGGCCGCCCTATGTTGGAATATCACATTGGCAGAGTTAAACAGTCAACACTGGTTGATATTCATATTATCGCCACCACTACTGAGTCGACAGATCAACCCATTGTTGACTATTGTGAAGCCAATCAGCAGCCGTATTTTTGTGGTGACGAACATGATGTACTCGATCGTTTTTATCACGCAGCATTAACGGCAGAGGCAACCGATGAGGATATTATTATCCGTCTCACGGGGGATTGCCCGCTTATCTGCCCCAGCCTTATTGATGAGGCAGTGAAACAACATCGTCAAGGGGACATATCACAGTACACACACATTAGCCTCGCGTATTTCCCCAGAGGGTTTGATGTGGAAGTATTTAGCATGGCAAGCCTGTCAAACGCCTATAAAGAGGCGACGACTCAGCCACAACGAGAACATGTGACCCTTTACCTTTACAGCAAACCCGATGCACATATTGTACCGATAGAAACCGGACAATTAGCCTGGGGGCAGTTTAGGCTTTGCGTTGATGAACAAGATGACCTTCATCTTGTTGAACAACTAATTGAGCATTTAGGCAATGACTGGCTTGAGGCGAGTCCTGACAAAATTTGCACTTTGCTGCTTAATGATCCGCAGCTTGCAAAGATAAATGCCCATGTGGCACAACGCACAGCACATTAACATAAACAAATACCTATTTTTGCCGATACACTATTAGCGGCACTGTAAATAAAAAAACACGATAAATTAGAGGTGAATAAGATGAACAGACAAGAATTTTTAAACAACTTAGAAGAGATATTAGAACTTGATGACAACACCTTAAAAGGTGATGAAGTATTGATGGAGCTTGAGCAGTGGGATTCATTAGCTTTTCTGAGCGTGATTGCGATGGCTGATGAGAATTTTGACATCATCATTCAAGGTGACAAATTAGAAGAGATCAACACAGTAGCGGATCTTATTGCACTGGTTGAAGAACATTTAACTGCATAATTAACTAGTCGGTACCGAGATGATCTTTAATCCTATGGATTTCAGCGGTAAACGAGTATTGATTACTGGCGCATCGGCAGGCATTGGCCGCGCATGCGCCGTGTTACTCGCTAAATTGGGCGCAACCTTGATACTCAATGGTCGCGACCAAGTCGCTCTTGAAAAGACAGCATCAAGCCTTGAAGGTAGTGGTCATGTTTGTGCGCCATTTGATATGGCTGATACCGATAAACTCTCTGACTGGGTAAAGTCATTAGTTAAAGAATACGGTTATATTGATGGGTTTGTTCATTGTGCGGGCATTCAAATAACCAAACCTATACGGGTATTTGACCAAGCATTTTTTAATGAAACTATGCATGTCAATTTAGCTAGCGCTATGGCTATAGCTAAAGGTTTCAGGCTCAAGCGTGATCGCTCTAAGCAAGGTGCGATTGTTTTTGTGTCCTCAATTGCGGGGCTTATAGGCCAAACAGGTAATACTGTTTATGGCGCAAGCAAAGCTGGTTTAATGTCGCTAACTCGAGGGTTATCGATGGAGTTGCTGCGGGATAATATTAGGGTTAATTGTGTTGCGCCTGCACTCGTTGAAACAGAGATGGCACAACGCACCCAAGACAGTATGACCGAAGCACAATATCAGCATATGCTTAACCAACACCCTATGGGATTAGGGCAGCCAGAAGATGTGGCCAATGCGGTAGCCTTTTTACTTAGCGACGCTGCTAAGTGGATAAACGCTGTCACACTGCCAGTTGAAGGCGGCTATTTAGCAAATTAAGAAGTAGATAATGGCGTTAAATTTTAAACGTGTAGATGTCAGTGATGCAGAGTTATTGCTCAAGTGGCGTACCGATCCAGAGATCACTAAACACATGTTCAGTGATCTTGAAGATCCATCATTAGACAAACAAAAAAACTGGATACAGTCACTTGAAAAAAATGACAACTATCGTGGTTATATGATCCAAGATGATGGTGTTTCAATTGGCTTTTTGTGTTTTACCGATATAGATAGACAACACCAACGCTGCAGTACGGGTTCTTATATTTATGAGCGTCAAGCGAGACTCAAATATGGTGTAACAATGCATACTTATATTTGTAACTATGTTTTTTACCAGCTAAAGCTCAACAAAATTGTAAACTATGTACTTGATGCAAATGAAAAAGTGGTCAAGCTACAGACATTGCATAAAACGCGTTTAGTTGGTCACCTAAAGCAACATATTTGTAAAAATGGCCAGCTACTGGATGTGCACATTTTTGAGCAGCTAAAAGAAGATTGGCTAACCCAAAAGCAACATTTTAGCTTAGATAAAATATCAGCCGCTTTTAATGATTGGAATAATATATGAGTAACTTAGCCGATATCATCCTCAATGAGACCCGTCAAATTATTGAAAATAAGGCCGAGGTCTGTCCTGAAATAACTGTCGAGTCAGAGTTTTTAGTCGACTTACCAATGGACTCTTTGGACTTAGCAACATTGATTGTGACTTTAGAATTAACAACCGGAATTGATCCCTTTCGTGATGGATTTAAGACGTTTCACAGCATTGCCGAACTGATAGCGCTTTATGAAGGTGCAGCAGTTTAATGTTTGTTATCGATGAGCAATTCTTATTAATTGAGCCGGGCTTACAGTGCTGTGGAATTGATTTTACTCCCAGTACTGACTGTAAAAGCAAAACGTTCATCGAGCTTAATGGCGCTGCTGACAACGCAACTAGCCCGCTGGTGTCGAAAATGATCCAGGCGATGGTTGATGCACAACAAGCTGATATTCCAGTTATTTTTAATCGAACTAATCAAGATATTGATGACAGCAATCTTCCAACAGGTTTCGCTATTGGACTATTAACATCGGGTACGACTGGGCAACCTAAGTTAGTTTTTCATCGGCTAAACAAATTGATGCCTAAAAATGCTAACAATACCGAAAAAGGGGCTAGCAGGTGGCTACTTTGTTATCACCCAATGAGCTTTGCTGGTTTACAAGTCATTTTGCAGGCTATTGTTAGTAAAGATACGTTGATTGCCGATGTTGATGCCAATCTTCAACGCAAAGCCGAGCTTGCGATAAAGCATAGTGTTAATGCCATTAGTGCGACTCCTTCAATGATGCGGGCGTTATTAATGAGCTGGCATACAAAATCACCACCATTGGCCGTTATTACTCTGGGCGGAGAAATAGCTGACCAGCGCACCTTAGATGCTATCAAGTTACAATGTCCTAAGGCTAAGGTGCGCCATATCTACGCAACCACTGAAGCTGGTGTGATATTTTCAGTTAAAGATGGATTAGCGGGCTTTCCTCGAACTTGGCTAAAACAAGAGTTTAATGGCTGGCAATTAACCGCTACGCATACATTACAATTAAACAGGCTTAACGAGTCTATCGACACCGGCGACTGTATTGCACTCACTGGTGACAGAGTATTATTTACCGGTCGAGAAGATAGTTTAGTGAATGTAGGTGGTGTTAAGGTTAATCTTGAAACCTTAGAGCAAAAAATTATTGCATTGGTTGGAATAACTGACGCAAGAGTCTACGCCAAAGCTAACCCTATTACAGGGGCACTTATCTGTGTAGAGTTATGTGCTGATGATCAATCTATTGCTAAAGAAGCACTTAAAGAACTTGCTGAACAATTAGAACCTGCGGCACGCCCTAGAATTATCACCTTTAGTGAGCAAATTAGTCTTTCTGCGACGGGTAAAAAACAGAGGTTGATTCAATGAAACACATTATGGTCACAGGCGGTAGTCGTGGACTGGGTTTAGGCACAGTTATTCACTTACTTAATCAAGGTTATAAGGTCTCTACCTGTAGTCGCAATAAAACGGCGGCGATCGAGGACCTAGTAAATAACAACGAACATGTTAAGTGGTTTCAATGTGAAGTCGGTAATGCAGAACAAACCGCTACATTTGTAAAATCAGCCTGTGAATGGGCAGAAGTACCACTTTGGGGGCTAATCAATAATGCCGGCATTGCAAAAGAGGGGGTGTTAGCCACCTTTCCTAATGTAGAATCTGATGCGTTATTGCAAGTGAATTTAAACGGTGCTTTGTACTTTGCCCGTGAGGTGCTAAGGGTATTCTTAAGGCAGAATAGTGCGGGGCGAATTATCAATATAAGCTCAATCATTGGTAGTCGAGGTTATACTGGTCTTGCTGCCTATTCTGCCTCAAAGGCGGGGTTAGATGGCTTAACCCGTGCGCTTGCCAGAGAGAATGGCCGCCGAAATATTACCGTTAATTCGATTGCTCCTGGTTATCTCGACACTGAGATGTCGTCGACACTTTCAGATAAAAAACGCGACCAAATTATCCGCCGTACACCTATGCATCGTTTGGGCACTGTTGCAGATATAACCCCTGCAATCAGTTTCTTGTTGTCCGATGACGCGGCATTTATTACTGGGCAGACGCTGACGATTGACGGCGGTATTACCAACTAGGACTTCACCTATGGCTATAACTTCATGTCAGCTTTGTAACCGTCAGCAATGGCAAACGTTTTCAGATATTTCATTTGGGATATGGGAGGAAAGTAGCACAATACTTTCCCGTCAAAACTCAGTTTATCCTTTATCTAAATGTAAACATTGTGGACACGTGCAGATTAGTCATGAATATACACCAGCTTTATTTGAAAAGTTGTATTTTCACTCTACCCAAGAAGCCGTTATGTGGCATGAAACTTTAGTGGGTGATAATAGCCCATACGAAGAGATGATAGACTTTGCATTAAATGATTCGACACCTAAGACTGTCGTCGATTTTGGTTGTGGCGAAGGAAAACTATTAGCTGCTGCCAATAAACGACTGCCAGACAGTACACTAGTCGGTATCGATTTTAATGACCGTTTTTCTGAAGATAATATTCACTATCTCTCGTTCGATTTAAATAATCTCGATCAGTTGCCAAACCAACATTGGCCAGAAGGTATTGATTTAGCGATGGCTTCGCATGTATTAGAGCATGTAATTAATCCAGTTAACTTCTTACAGCATATCAAACAACAACTGAGCCCAAATGGGGCGGTGTTTATTGAAGTCCCTGACTTTTCACAACACCATACCGTTCAATCCATTGGTATGAGTAATTTAGTTAATTTACAACATATTCATTACTATACGGCAGACTCTATAACTTTTGCAGCTAAACGTGCTGGATTTAAAGTGGTCAAAATTAGTCGCATAACAACAGGCTATATACCCAGATTACAGGTATTACTAACCCCAGATGAAATAGTCCAATCTCATCCATCATCTTCTTTATTTGATGCCGCGAATGTGATCAAACATTATCAAGCACAATGTCGTCAACTACGGGCTAATCTAGCCGATGCATTGCGTGAGAGTATAAGCCGAGATGGTAAGGTTGGTATTTGGGGAGTAGGGGCTGATTTTTATAATTTGATGACTGAGCACGTAGATATAAATGACTTGATTAAGCAAGGCAATATTGTGCTGTTTGATTTAGCACTAAAAGACAGAATACTCCAGCAGCAACCCATCTTATGCAGTAGTCAAATTCCTTCGGCCAAGTATACCGTTTTTATGAGCCCTCAACTTGCAGAAACAAGGATAAAGATGAAATCACTTAGCCAAGATTGGCATAATGTTGTAGACCCTTTTTATACCGGGAATGATTAAGATGAGCACGATAGTTGCGAAGCAAACATCATGTAAAGTATGCGGTCACACCGCATGGCAAAATATAGATACACTGACTTCCGGTATTTGGGATAAGCTGGCTAAAGAACTCAAAAGACAAGTGCTCCGTTTCCCCATTGGACAGTGCCAGCATTGCAGCCATGTTCAAGTAACCATCCCTTATACTGACGCAATATTTGGTGCACTTTATTTTTCCAATACGTTAGAGCCTGATATGTGGTGTGATACTCCTGAAGGAGAGAAGTCTCCCTATGAGGAAATGTCAGCGTTTTTCGCATCCTATATAAAAATGGGCGCGCATATTGTTGACTTTGGCGCGGGTGGTGGTGCGACGCTGAAGCATATTGATAGTCAATTTAAAGAGTTTTCAATCAAGCTTTCTAGCGTAGATTTTCACGACCACATACAATCGAATAAAGTCGAACATATTAATGCTAACTTAAATCAACTGGATACAATCCTGCCTCATTTTGCTAAATATCCAATCAACATCGCAATCAGCACACATGTTCTTGAGCACATAGTCGAACCTGTGCGTTATTTAACGCAAATGAGCGAATGTTTAGTTGAGGACGGTATTATTTTTATCGAAGTGCCAGATTGCAGTCCAGATGCTTTTACAGATAAATTGGGAGTGACCAATATAGTTCATGGCCAACATATTCATTATTACACTAAAGACTCTCTCAAGTTGATTGCTGAAAAAGCGGGTCTGAAAATTATCAATCAACAGCAGCTAACCACAGGTAATATTCCCAGATTATTGTTGCTATTAAAAAAAGTGACCACGGCACAAATAAGTCACCATAGCGCTATAAAACACTCGGCTAAACTTGCTGTTGAACAGCGTTTTTCTCAATATAATAGTTACTTGAGTGCTCTATTTAATCGGATCCAGCAGGAGCTAACGCAGCAAGAAAAAGTCGGGTTATGGGGTATCGGTGGAGATTTTTATTTATTAATACAATCGTATCCTTCAATACTCAAGGCAATAGAGAATCAACAAATAATGCTTTATGATTATGAGCTTGCAGGTCACACCTTTGCGGGACAAGAGATTTTATCTAGCACTGCATTAGAACTGGTGGCTAATACTTCCTATATTGTGCCAATTTATGCGCCGACTAGAGAAAGAATGACAAAACTGTCTCAAAATTGGCACGCTCAAATCATCGATCCTTATTCAGATTTTGAATGAACGTGGCAACAATAAAATTCTGCTCATTCTTTTTTAACGCTTTGTAAAGTAGCAAAGTTAAACAATTACTGTAATAAGACTCCGTCCCAGAATAGCCAGACAGGAAGCCTTTTTCAGATATAAAGGTTCAAGGTAAACTGACTCTAGGATAATATAATATTATTTTTACTCATGTAGTCTTCACAAACCGCTAAATCTTTTTGAGAGTCTATTTCAAACCAAAAGTCATTGATAGGCATCACGTTAATAATTACGTTATGGCTTAATAACATCTTTAATAATGCTGTCATATCTAACTTATTGACGATGGATAAATCTAGGTTGGCAGTAATATCGTTAATTAACTTGAAACCATTCACGGTCAGTTTGAATAACCCCATAAACTGACCTTGCACAGAGTCAATATCCTTCACTTTTTGACCAATATCCATAAGTAGACCTACATTATCAAGTGCAAAGCTTTCAGCATCATCTAGAGGATTGTCAAAGCGTAATTGCCATTGTTGTTGCCAATGAGGATCATAAGCAACCACAATATCCCCATCTGCTTTTATTAAGTTACTAATAACCTGCGTAGGGTAAATAATATCTGAATAACTGACAATTGTAGTGTCAGTTTGCAAATACTCATGACACCCCAAAAGGGAGCTTACCATGTTGGATGTTTGCCAATCTGCATTATGAAATAGCTTAGGAATATAATCCTTTATCTTTTCACTCATGTAACCTGATGCTGCTGCTATCTCAAGGATATATGCAGATTGCATCGCCATAAGTTGACGCTCAAGCATGCTAACACCTAATACAGGGGTTAGCCCTTTAGGGTTTGATGATGTTAATTCTCCGAGACGCGAACCTCTTCCTGCTGCTAAAATTAATCCTTGCATGTATTATCCTGTTTTAAAAAATGATTAAATAATTGAAGGTCTTGTGAGCGCTGAGGCACCAATCTTTCTGGGTGCCACATAATAGCAAGCCATGGTAATTGCTTACCAATAACAGCCTTAATGACACCATCATGTCCTGTTCCTATAATTTCAAACTCAGGTGAAAGATTAATACATTCAAAATTATGAAAACTATTAACTTCTATAAGCTCATTACGAAAGGTTATCTGCTGTTGCTGAGATACCTGCCCTTTACAGGGACTTAACAAGGCATCTTTATAGAGCATCATAGATTGCATTCCTCTACAGACACCAATGATAGGATAATTATTGTTTTCAGCCCAAGCCATAACCAGTCGCTCTACCTGGCTTCTTTTATCAGATAACTGATGACTAAATTCTCCTCCACCAGTAAGAATTGCGGCGCGGGCGATATTACTTTCTAGCATTTTTATGACTAAATCTGGCTGATTAGGCAGACAAATCGGGCAAATATTGGCATTGTTAAAAAATTCAGACCACCTATTATCTAAAGTATTATGTACCTCATCATGGGCCTCGATATTAGTTTGCTGCACAATAAATACTGGGGTCATTAGATGACTCGCACACTTTTAGATTCACAATCAAGCTCTAAAAACTTAGCCTGCTTCCATTGATTAAACTTATACTCACCAGCACCAATTACAGCAGGAATATTCAACTCAGCAGCACGTATCGCCATATGTGAATTACAGCCACCAAATGCGGTAATAAACCCTTTTAATTTATGTGAAAATATCCAATCATAACCAGGATCTGCGCTTGTTATTAGCACTATCTTACCCGTCAAATCAGCACCATCATGGCATGTTACTGGAGATGCTATAACTTTTTTCCGGGTAATATAACTTGGTTCACATTCTGATGTCATAAACTCATATGCATCGTGAGGAGAATTAATCAATGGTGGTAGTTTTACTAATTCAGCTGCCGCATATAGTTGTTTGCCTAACGAGATGCTATTTTTAATCACTTCATATTGAGAGTCGCTACCAGTCATTAATTGATTAATTATATTTGCATTTGCAAATGACATGTCATCTCTAGTAAAACCATGATGCTCACCAAGTAAAGCAAAGTCTTCAATCGCATCGCTTAGGCTACGGGTAAAGATAAATTTTGCATATTCTCTGCCTTCAATAGCGCTTTTAATAAAGTGTAATAATGAGCTGGCACTATGATTAATACCATGCTCAATCAACATGTTATTTATCTTTTCATAAATATGCGGTTCAAGTTTTAACTCTGTTCTAATAGATTCCTGAGACTCAGAATTATGGCTAGATGCAAAATACTTCTCGAAAGCCATATCGTACCTTGCGGATCCAATATCATAGGTTCCAGGTCTTAAATGCCCGTATTCTTTTAAGAAGTGTTCCTTTGATAAGTGTGCAAAGTCACTTTGCATGGTGCCACTTACCGTTGTTAGGGATGATAAAAATTGATCATACTCATCTTGGGTCAGAATATTTTCATCCTTAAGAGACTGTAAAAGTTGTACCGCAATAAATGCAGCTCTTGCTAAACCTGCAAATGGCAGAGTGCCATAACGTTTACAATTCTCTAGAAGCCAATATATTCTTGATACCGGATCATCAAACCCCTCAATGGTGACTTTATGAAGTGATTTAAGTTTTTCAATGCGATGTAAATCCTGGATCCACAAGCCAGTAATAGGATCTATTATTCGATTTGTTAAACTGAGTAGTTGAGATGAAAGTTCACCACACTCAGCCTCAGAAAAGCCAGCTTGAATTAACTTTTCCATTTTTGTTTGAATTGATGGTGTATAGCAAGAAAGTACAATATCAAATTCCACACTATCATGGGATTTAGGATTTTCTTTTAAACAATTTAAATAAAAATCTACTAGCTTATGACCAAGTTTTGGACGTAAATCCTTTGGTAAGAAAGAGTTAAAACTGACTCTAACATCTATGTAGGGAAGGCCCAAGAAATCAATCATTAATGGAAAACTACGTAAATTCTTATAGCCATAATTATTTCTTTGGTAAGCCCATGTACTGTCGGTTACTAAATCTTTATATAAACTTAGCGCTAAGGGCTTTGGGTATAAGCCAATAATTTCGGCTGGATTCCAATCTGGCATAACGCCAAAAACAGTGGTTTTTCCAAATAAAAATGGATGAGGGTTCATTAACATCGTTAGTTTGTTGAATATACTGTCTACTTTTGTTAACGAAGGGTCTACATCGATGTTTTTGTGTGTGCAAAGAGGTCTGATTTGAAATAAAAATAATCTACCTACACTGTCAATCCCATATTCTATATCTAATGTATTATGGCTAAAACATAACATTAGCTCTTCAGCAAAAGGTATAAGCTTTTTTAATAACGGAATAGTTGGGACAACACCATGTTTGATAAAGTAGGTATTAATTTCTGAATTAACACCAGATGTAACAGTATCTGTTTTTCCTGATGTATCATCAGCTATAACATAATACGATGAACCTGAAGTTGGCTCTCTAGTGAAAATAACACCGCAATTGACAATGTCGGTAGCCATAGGTTGAATTAATACTTCTTCGTTAACATTAAAATCTGCAGGATAACTAGCAAAAACATCTTTAATAGCTTGATAAAGCTGTTCTGATGTTTCAATGTTTAATATACTTGTAAACATTCCAGCCATGGAACCATTAATACTATCCTCTTGGCTATAACTGCTTCTCACTACCAAACAATTTGTTTGTAATGTACTAAATAAATTCTTTAAAAAACCGTCATGAAGACTAATGAATTGTTGATAAGAAATAACAATTAATGGCAAAACTTCAGCATGAGTTAACTTCCCATGTAATTGCTCTAAAGTACGGCCTTTATTTGAAAAGTCATATGAATCCACTGTGTTACTTCCTTTCTGAGAATCGATATTAATGAGCTAAACGTGATTAATTATATTTTCAATATTCGAATCTAACTCTGAAATATTAACATTATTAAAAATATAATCCGGTGATTTTGGATATTCTGGTTCAATCCCTTTACCAAGAATGTTACGAGTATTAACTTCCATATCATCGTAAAGGTTTTTTTGATTTCTTTGCTTTAAAACTGTTTTTCCGGGATTTAAATATATTTCAATATAACCTAGTAAATTTATGCGATTCCATTGATGAATCTCATGAAATAATGACACTGTAGATACCACTACTATCATACTTTGATTGACGAGCAATTCAGCCATTCTAGCGTATTGCATTGCAAGCTTCATCCTTGCGCCAGTACTGAAATCATGATTATCAAATACCTTTCTTAAATCATCGCCATCCAAATGAACAACGTTTGAATGTTTACGCCTAAGGCGCTTAACTAAAGCCTTAGCAAAAGTAGTTTTACCAGCACCAGGTAAACCAGTAATCCAATATACACATGCATTATTCATATTTGTTCAATTCCGATATGATCTTTCAAGTACCACCAATCTGGATGGCGTTGATCATTTAATATGTAGTTAAAGTTTTCATAGAGATACTTTTCTGAATAACCTAAGTTATATATAGTGCTCTTACAGAATTTGGCACTTGAAGTGTTAAGCCTATCACCAGAGAAAATATCATTAATTGCTTTATATAAATCTTCTTCATTATCGATCAATTGAGAAAATTTAGGTCTATCAGCAATAAACTGACAATTTATATAATCATCCATTAAAGAGGCGTGGTCATTTGAAAATAGTAACACCGGTCTGCCAGTTAACAATGCGAACGAGAAGGCAACTGAAGATGTATCAGAGATAATTAATTCTGAGCGTGAAAAACTTTGTAAATAGTTATTCTGACTTGAGTCTATTTCACACCTTGGATGAAGAGTACACCAAGAAACAAGCTTAGAAAATGCAATTGCTCTTGGGTGATTTAGATCAAACTTAATGAGTGCTAAATCCTCTGGATGTGGCCTGAAAATTAACTTTTTATCGGGAAAACGCGCTAAAATCTCAGGGATAAATAAATGTGCTTGTAAAATTGAAAAACAAGCATCAGTTTCATTGCCTGCCTGCAAAGAGGATAGAGTCGGAGCATATAAGATACTATCGATATCAGAAGGTTCATCACAGTATTGTTGATATTCAATAATATTGTGATCATGTTTAGGGTAGCCTCCCGGTATTAATATAATATTATTATCAAGTTTTTTTTCTAAACAAATATTTTGATGCATTTTCATGCTTGAAATAGACGGCACAAAAATATAATGAGTTTGTGCTTGCTGTATATGTTCAATGGTTTGTTCATTAAATATCAGAAAGTCATACACCATATGACTAAAGCTTAATTTTTTAGTTGACGTTGGTGAGCAAGGAAAAACATGTGCAGTAATAACAAGATCTAGCGAACTTTCATTACACATAGCAGACTGACCCATTAAAAATGATTCACTACTGTAATTATTACCGTTGATTATGGAATCACTTAAAATAACAGTATTATATTTTTTTGCTAAAATATTGGGTATATTACCTAGATGGCCTAAATATCCACCACCACGACCTAAACCGCTGATACCAATCAAATCATTTTTTCCGAAGTTCATCGACTCAAAAAAGTCACTTCTTTTATTATAAAAAACAGATTCTATTTTACTAAAGTCTGTTAAAGGACTAGATAGTATAGCAATAATTTTATTATGATTTTCCTCAAACATGTGACCAAGCATTATGCTATCGGAATCATATTTAAGTTTGATGCATTGGCTTTCTAAAATCCCTTTTCTAGTTAGTCTTGTTATTGCTGCTGTAGCGTATTCGTCAATTGAGATTGCAATAAAGTATAAACCATTTATTTTTGGCACTTCATCTGCTTTATACACACTTCGCTCAAGTAGAGGTGAAGATGCATATTCATCAATAAATTCAAAATCAATTTTATTATTAATAAGTA
Organism: Shewanella sp. HL-SH4; assembly: GCF_051164845.1. NCBI lineage: Bacteria > Pseudomonadati > Pseudomonadota > Gammaproteobacteria > Alteromonadales > Shewanellaceae > Shewanella > Shewanella sp. HL-SH4. The sequence goes on along the minus strand of NZ_CP195037.1, from coordinate 780,091 downwards.
CACTAGCTAACTTAATAGCAAATGAGCCTGCACCAACAATATAGACAGGTATTTTAAAAACAGTATGTTTTTCATCCAGGATGAAATTAATGTTTGGCATTTGGCTCATTTGTTTTTAAACCTATTACTTTAGTTGTGCCATCCAGATGTTTGTTGAATAAGGGATCAAAATTGAATCTTGCTTTAGCCCTTGTAAAAATGTCGAAATTGCATCAATTACTAATGCGAATTTATCACCAGCTTGTCGTTCCAATGTCGCATGTGACCGCCATGCTTCAATACACTTCTCAATTGATTGTTGATGGACTACAGTTGCATCAAGGTGAACCACAGTATTGAACAGTCCACTTTTTTCAATAACTTGACATTGATCTTCTCTGCGAGTGCCATATCCATATAATGGAATTATATTTTTAATAATTGATTCTATTTCAGCCTGGATAGGGTCATTTAAATCTCTGTGATTCCACATACATGCAAACCATCCACCTTTAGTTAATAAACGTGCTGTTTCTTGTAATGCTTTTTGTCGATCACAAACATTGAACGAACTACCAAAAGTAACCAATGAAAATTGATCACTCTTTTGGCCTGTATTTTCACCAGTGCCTTCAAACCATTTAATATTTTCAAATGAAGCGGTTCGTTTAATACCATTCGCTCTCATTGCATCGTTTGGCTCAACTGCTGTGACTTGTAAATTCTTAGCACCAAGCATAAGCGTCAAATGTGCGACACCTGCACCTACATCACAAACTTGTTCTTGAGATTTAATCTGGCTCACAGACAACATTGCATCAATAGCAGCTTGAGAGTAGTCAGGTCGTTCTAGATAAGCGTTAGCTAGGCTTGTGTAGTCCCATTCAGTTTTCATATTAATTTCTCCTTTCTAATAAGTAAGTTTATTTAGCAATTATCAAGCCAATACCACCAATCCGGGTGTTTTTTGCCTGTTAAAATATATTCAATATTGTCGATTAGATACTGCATCGAGCTACCTCGATGATAAACAACCTGTTCGCAGAATTCGATTTTTTCAATGTCATTATCTTCATTAAAACAATTAGTTAATGTATTAATTAATTGCTCGATAGAGTCAACGCAATAACCAATCTTCTCTCTATCTTTTATGTATGCTACATCAGGCATTAACTGTTTAACTTTTTCTTGATCTGCGGAGTAAAAAATTACTGGTCTTTTCGTCGTTAATGCAAATGAATAAGCAATTGCTGAAGTATCGGTAATCAGTACTCTGGCCTTGGAAAAAGTGGATATATAATCTGATTGATTAGAATCTAAATGGCATCTAGGCTCAAGATCACATAATTTAAGTAATTGTCTAAATGCGTTTGCGCGTTTTGTAACAATGCCTTGTTTTATGACCGAAAGATCATCTGGATGCGGTCTAAATATAATCTGCTTATCGGGAAATGCCGCTAAAATGGCAGGTATGAATTCTACAGCGTCAAAAATTGAGTAGGTATATTTTGTTTCAGATGATGTCATTAATGCCGATAATGTTGGTGCATAAATAATAAACTCGGATTTTTTATCGCTTAATTTTGAATCATCTAATCTAGCAATACTGTTATCTAAACGTGGGTAACCACCAGGAATTAATACCACATTATTTTGTAAGTTATAGTCCCGACATATTTTTTGATGGAGTTCCATACTAGGCCGAGATGGTATAAATAGGTAGTGTGTTTGTGGTTGAGCCATCACTCTGGCAACTAAATCTTTATATACGAGAAAGTCATAAACCATATGCATCATAGTTAGTTTCGGGATATGGGCAGGCGAGCATTCAAAAAAATGAGGATTAATGACCAAATCGGGCCAAGTACTTTCTAGCATACTTTGCTCACTCATCACATGATATGATTTAAGAGCCGTTGGGTGTGGAGGTTGATCGCTAAATTCTTTAACAACGAAGGTTTCACTTAATTCTTTAGGCAAACCTAGAACATGGGAACGAAAACCGCCTCCTTTGCCAATATAGTAAAAACCTATTTTTTTACAATATTTTTCAAAGGTATAAAGATTCTTATAATCATTATCAAAGAATAATTTTTCTATTTTTTTAAAATCACCACCTTGATTTTCGATTAAATAGAGACATTTCTGTCTATCTTTTTTCAGCATAAATTCTAGAACATTTGCTGCTGATTCGTAATACAAGGCAAGAATATTTGCGCGGTTAACGCCTGAGAAACATAGCCTATCAATAGCACGCTGAGCATGTTCAACATGAGAAATCGCAATGATAAATTCAGCACTAACGTTAGGTATATTGCAAGCTTGATGTACTTTTTTACCTATAAGGGGGCTTGCTGACATTTCATCGACAAATTCGAAATCTATCGAAGCATCAGTCATTACCTTAGCGAGTTTTATCGCAAATGTTCCACCACCCACAATGTATACAAAATTAAGCAAGGTAACTTCCTATGGATTATAGTTTTGAATTATAGATTTTAAGTTTACAGGGAAGCTAAACTTAAAATATCTATGATAAGAACTTTCAATTTGATTGCTTTTTGAACAGGATAATCTTGTGCCTGCAACTTAATCAGCATGGTTTAAGTGCCATGACCATTCTTACGAGCCTAATATTCTAGTAAGATTACTGACGATAAAATTCTGTTCACTTTCTGTTAACTCTGTGTAAAGTGGCAACGTTAAACAATGGCTATAATAAATTTCCGCGCCAGGGCAATGGCCAGGCAGAAAACCTTTTTTCATGTAAAAAGGCTGAAGGTAAACAGGGAAATAATGCACGTGAACGCAAATCCCAGCTAAGCGCATTAGGTTGAATACAGACTTACGGTCGATATTTGCAGGCAAGCGCACAATAAACAGATGATAGGCGCTGTGACAGTGATTAATAGGTTGAATAAATTTAATATCTAACTTATTAAGTAGTAATTTATAACGTTTAGCTAGCTGATTACGTTTATCAACAAACTCACTCAAGCGTGTTATCTGACTATTTCCTAATCCGGCTTGTAAATCTGTCATCCGGTAATTGAACCCAAGATTATGTTGCTCATAGTACCAATCACCCTCATCAGGTCTTAGCATCTCATCAGCGGTTTTAGTTATGCCATGGCTGCGGTACGATTGCATTGCTTGAGACAGTTGCGGACAATTTGTGGTTGCAACTCCTCCTTCGGCTGTGGTGATAATTTTAACAGGATGAAAACTGAAAACGGTAATGTCACTAAATTGACAGCTACCAATGGGCTTATCAACATAGTGTCCACCTATTGCATGCGAAGCATCTTCAATGAGCTTTATACCATAAGGTTTTATTAGCTTAGATATCGCCTGCATATCACAACTGTGACCCGCCATGTGCACAGGAATAATAACCTTAGGTAATATTCCTAACCTATCGGCCTCAAGAAGCTTTTTCTCTAATGCATCGGGACACATATTGGCTGTTGACGGATCTACATCCACAAAGTCAACTTTTGCACCGCAATAGAGTGCACAATTGGCCGAGGCGACAAAAGTGATAGGGCTTGTCCAAACAATATCCCCTTTACCAACCCCTAATGCTAGACAGGCAGCGTGCAACATTGATGTTGCGCTATTTCCTGCCACGGCAAAATTGGCCTGAGTTTCGCGACAAATATTAGCTTCAAATAGTGGTACTTGAGGGCCTTGGGTTAAATAATCACTATTTAAGACGCTAATGACAGCTTCGATATCTGCCGTATTTAGATCTTGTCGTCCGTAGGGGATCATTAAACACTCCCCTCATCCAAATGTTTTATTTCAGCGATAGATAAAAAGTGGTGGTTATTACCCGAGTGATATTCAAACCCCGGTTTAACTAAAGCTCCTTTTTCACCGAGTTGACTGATAGAGTAATCATGCTCACGACCAAAGAAGGAAATACTTGGCGTTATCACAAAGTGATCATCAAATTCGATGGTGTGATGTGAATCATCAGCAGGGCACATAATTTCATGCATTTTTTCACCAGGGCGAATACCGACAATATCGTGTTTAAGCCCCGGACCGTAAGCTTCAGCTAAATCAGTAATACGCACCGATGGTATCTTAGGCACGAAGATTTCTCCGCCTTGCATACGTTCAAAATTCTTTAGTACAAAATCAACCCCGTCTTGTAAGCTAATCCAAAAACGTGTCATATCTGGGTGGGTTATCGGTAGTGATGTTGCGCCATTTCGAATTAATTGCTGAAAAAAAGGTACAACCGAACCGCGTGAGCCAACCACATTGCCGTATCTGACCGCCGAAAATCGTGTTTCGCCTTCACCAACAATATTGTTACCGGCGACAAACAATTTATCGGAAACTAACTTAGTCGCACCGTAAAGATTTATCGGATTAGCAGCTTTATCGGTAGAGAGCGCAATGACTCGCTTCACTTTATTAGCAATAGCCGCTTTAATGACATTTTCGGCGCCATGAATATTGGTTTTAATGCATTCCATCGGGTTATATTCAGCGGCCGGAACATGCTTTATCGCCGCGGCGTGAATAACATAATCCACATCTTTAAAGGCCTGCATCATCCGATCGCCATCGCGGACGTCGCCAAGAAAGTATCGCATACAGGGGGCATTATAGACCTGCTGCATTTCATACTGTTTGAGTTCATCGCGCGATAAAATAATCAACCGCTTAGGCTTGTATCGCTCTAAAATAGTCTTAGTATATTTCTGACCAAATGAGCCTGTACCGCCTGTTATTAGAATCGATTTATTGTCAAACATGTACTCTCCAAATTATTATCTTCGTCGCCCAGCTTTCTTTTTATTGCGATATTAAGCTGGCAAAAGACAACTTTTCTTGTTAACCCTACAAACCGTTAAAGCAATTTTTGCACCATAATAGGTTTAACCACAACAGCTACCCATAAATTATATTTATATGATAGTGCAATTTAGCCAGCAAACTTATATAAACATTTGTAATCTTAGTAACTTAATTCTAATTGTCTAACCTTATTTTACTTCTGCGTCGTGAAAATTGGTTATTTTTTACAAATTTGAAATAAACTGGCATAAATTACATTTTGTTTAGCCTTGTGGCATAAATGTCGCATTTAAATGAGTATTTTAGATAAACTGTTTAAATTGGGTTGATTAGTCGATTAACAATGACAATTAATTGACAGAAACTATGGACAATTAATCGCTGAGGGCACCATGCTTAATACACCATCAGAAATAGCCAAAATATTTGCTATAAGCCAGTTTGAAGAAGGTTACTTACCTAGTGTTAATCGACATACCTTCGAAAAAATTGACTCAGTTTCTTTGTATGAAGAAAAGTTTAAGGACGCCTTTGGCGCAGTTGACACATTACATGTCATCATAGGTTTAGACTCTGGTCTATTAGCTAATTACATAATGGATCGTCCGCTAGCGAAGGGAAGTAAATATATTTTTGTAGAATTGTCTGACGTTTTAGCGTTATTGACAATCGAGGTTCCCAAAGCTTTGCAAAGCGATTTGACTATATGTTCACCAGATAGTTTTTCTGCACTCATCAAAGAGCATGAAAATAATCTCTATATTGTGAAGCAGAAATTTAGAATTCATCGTTCAATCGCTGTAGCCGAAAACTATCTTGAGTCCTATTGTAGGCTCAATGCTCAAGTGGAGACTACGCTTGAACACGAATATTTTGAGCAGGGCATTGGTTTTAATCAGAAAGTTTTTGTACAAGCTCAGTTACATAACCTAGCCGAGAATCTAATTCCAGCGACTATTTTAAAACAACAATTTTCTGATAAAAGCTGCATTGTATTAGGGGGAGGACCGTCGCTTGATGACTCTATTGATTGGATTAAAGCGAACTCCCAGCAGTTGGTGGTTATAGCGGCTTCTCGAGTAATGGGAAAACTAGCTAAACTCAATATCAAAGCTGATATAGTGGTATCGGTAGATCCACAATCTCATAGTTTTGATGTTAATAAAGAGTTTATGGAGTTAGAACATAATGCTTTACTGATTAATTCCTATCATGTGGCACCACAAATTATGGGGCAATGGAGAGGCGCCGCACTCTATACCGGCACGCGTTTGCCTTGGAACAACGATAGCGACGCAGACAATATAAAGTCAGTTGGCCCAACCGTAACCAACAGTGCCATTGAAATTGCAACCGAAATGGGTTTTAAGCAAGTATTGCTGTGCGGTGTCGATTTTTGCCATTCTCAAAAAGGTGTGACGCACACTCAGGGGACCTATGGTGCAAGTTTAGGCCCTAACATTGGTGTGATGCTTGAGTGGGTGGAAACCTATTCTGGTGAGATGGCTGAAACCCCAATTCAGTTAATGCATGCCATAGAGTCATTGCAAGCTTCAGTGGCATGTCAAAAAAATACCACTTACATCAACTTATCTAAAGATGCTGCTAAAGTAAAAGGTGTGCGATATCAAGCTTGTCACGATATTAAGCTTAAGCCAATAACGGATAAACAGCGGAAAATGTTAAAGCCTGAAACTTATCAGATTTCTACACAAGAAAAACTTAAGTACTTAAGTGATACCTTAGATGCTCTTACTACAACTCAAGATAAACTGCTACAACTTAACGTTTTAGTGTCAGAAGCATTAGTACTTAATAACAAAATAGAAAAAAGTCAGAAAAAGCCTCAAGCTATTCCAGCGTTGGCAGAGAAGATCGATAATATAGAGCGGAGTATTAATAAAAAATTTATTTCACTTGCCCATCTTATTAAATTTTATGGTTATTATGAGTTCTCGCACTTTTTGTCTACAAAAAAAAGGAAGAGTGGTCACAGCAAGATGTTGTTAACCATACTCGGATTTACTACCAGGCATTTATGGCTATATCGACTGAGCTATCGGAATTAATTATTTCAGCGACTCAACGAGTTCGATCAAGGATGAATGAATATCAGCCTCAAAGTGACATTGGCGTCTTATGTAAGCAGTGGAATGATGATAAACAATGGGGAAGAACGCTCATTTGGCAGGCTAACCATCCCCATCAATATGCAAATTTAACCGCTATAGAACTTGAGCTAATTCAAACGGCCCAAATAACGTATTTCGAACAATTTGTGGTTAAAAAATACATAAATAACACCAGTAAATCAACCGGACCAAGAATGGGCAACGCTTTTAAAAAGTTACAGATACTGTTTCATAATAGACATTTACTGGGTATATCTAAGATTGTGGAATATACTTTTCCCTTTATCGAGACTGATGTAGAGGCGTCCAGGCTTTATCATTTAGCGTTAAGTTATCAGCAAATGTTGGAGAAGACTCCTGAGTTAGCGTTAGAAACAATATTGAAAATTCCGATAGATCTTTGTCATGAAGCTGAATTAAAACAGCTTATCAAGCTGGCTTTGCAACTGAATAGACTTGAACTAGCTACTGCGCATTTTGCAAAAATAATCCACTATAGCGATGAATACTTACCACAATATGCTCATGCTTTAAGATTGAGTGATAAACCGCAGGAAGCGTTAAATATTTATCTCGATTATTTAAATAAGTACCCTGAGGACATTCTGGTATTGCTAAAGCTAGGTATTTTTCTTGCTGAAATGAACCAAATTGATAGCGCTAAATCATGTTTTCAAAATGTATTGAACTTAGATGTCAAAAATCAAGCTGCAATGCGTTATCTGCAACAGATTGGTGGTTAATAAACACAATCAATGCTGTACAGTTAGTTATCGATAACCATAATTTCCTTTGTCGTCAGTCAAACCGTATAATGGCAGGCGAATAAATTATACATTTCAATAGTGGGGTCGTGTGGGACATACTTATATTTCATTTGAGAACTATAAACGTAAATGGATTTTTAACCATAAAGATTTACCAGTTAGCGAAACGGATAAAGTGATGATTAAGCCTTTATCTGATAAAAGCGCAATGGAAGTCTGGAATAAATGGATAAGTAATAAAAGTAGCCGAGCAGAACAATTCACTAAAGGTGATTGGCCAGTGAAACAGGACGCATGGAGCGCGACTGAACACTGGCAAGCAGCCTGGGATGCGAGTGATAATGTGCTACCTGAAGCTATCATTGAGCATATTCAATGGAGTGATGATACAACTGTTTATTTTTGTTATGAAAAGTACCAGGTTATCGAAACTCGCTGGGATGTGTTTGTCCGTAATTGGAAATGTTTTCTGTTTTTTGATGATGGCCCTTTATTGGTTTCTCCTACCCAAAAACAAGCGCTTATGTTTGAGCAAAACGGACAATATAAATTAGGCACTCGCGGCTAACTACCCTTTATTTCCGTAATTTTAGCTTAGCTAAGTTGTGCTCAGTTTAATTCAAATATTTATCCTACAAGAATATTTAGTATGAAATTATTATCCTATTTAGGTTTAGCCGTCGCTTTATTCGTTAGTCCAATTCTGCAAGCTAAAATGATATCTGGCATAAATGTGCCCGATTCCATCGTCGTTAATCAGCAATCTTTAGTCCTTAATGGTGCAGGGGTTCGCAGTAAGTTTTTCATGGATTTGTATATTGGCAGTTTATACCTTGCATCTGTTCAATCTGAGCTGGAAAAAGTAATTGAACAGCCAGTTGCAGTTATCCGTTTACGTATCACTTCAGAGATGATCACCTCAGATAAGATGACCGATGCCATTAAAGATGGGTTTGATGAAGCTACTGATGGAAATAGTGTGCACTTACAAACTGAAATAGACCAGTTTATGGCTTTATTTAGCGCTGAAATTATCGATGGTGACCAATTTACTTTTGTATTAACAAGGGATAAAGGGGTTGCAAGTTTTAAAAATGATCAACCACAGGGTGAAATCCCTGGTGAGTTATTTCGTCAAGCGCTTATTAAAATTTGGTTAGGAGATAAGCCTGCTCAAAAAAGCTTAAAACAAGATATGTTAGGTCAATAGATAATTCATTAAACGCTAGTTCTGTGACGCTTTTCACATAAAACCTAGCCTACGTTTATGCTTTAAAATCATTACCCAGGGTCGAAATCGTCGAGGTTTTACCCTTATCATTATAGGTTAAACTTGATGCATTTCGACTGGCTTGCAGTGCCTGAGAAAATCTATTTAAACTAGCGATATTCAGTTCTATTAAGCTAGAGTTTTGCTGATTAATATCTTTGCATTCAGCAAGAAGACTTTTCGATAAAGTGACTTTTTCAATAAGCTCGGGGTCTGATGTCAGTCTTGCATGCTCAGGGTGATTAGCCATCGACTGGTCATTAGTTTGCAGTGCGATTAAACATTGCTGCTTTTCTTGGGCAAGTTTCAACAGCTTGTCGGCATTTTGGTCTTGCAGCGCTTGCTTTTCTGCAGATATAAGTGACTTCAGCGACGTCAATATGCCGTGCTGGTGGGAGAGCAGTGTAGATAGTTCAGCCATGCTATTACTCAAATTATTTTGCTTGAAAAACAATTATCTATGATGCCATTAGGCACCGGTATTCTGATTTATTTCAGCTCAGAAGAATAGACTACAGCAAACATTCATGCACACAGCAATATTGAGTGCTTTACTACTCTTCTTGGAACTTAAGCCCGCTTAGCTCTGATTCAAAGCTTGCAATATTTGCAGCAAGTTTTTCAGGGTCAATTTTATAACGGCCTTCCGAAATAGCCTGTTTAATTTCGGCTACTTTCTTTTGATCGATTTCAGGTAGGCTAGCCATTTTTGACTGCACACTTTGCAACTCTTGCGCCTGAGGCGTAATGCTAACAGAGTCGGTCTTTACTGTAACAGTGGCAGCTTTGGGAGCTGCTTGAGCGGTATTACCTGTCGTTTTAGCATCTCGTGCCGTTTGCATTGGTGTCGAAGTTGCAGCTTTAAGTTTATTAATGTCAATTGCCATGAGTGGCTCCAGCGTTAATTTTGGTTTTCCAAATAGGCTATCGACCTAGCTGAAAAAAACTTTAATCTATTTTACATTCTTACATTCTTACTTCTACTTCACCAACACCAATTACCCTAGCTTCTATTTCTCTGCTTGAATTTGCATTCCTAACTCTAATCGATTCACCGATACTACCGTCATGCATCGCTTCACCTAATGTTTTAATTTGGAGGTTTTCGCTCCTGGCGTATATTGATACAGCATCACCTTTGCACACAAAGCATAAATGACTATTTAAAATTGGCGCGTCTTTACTAATACGTCTTTTAGTTTTACTGCCTAAAACGGCTTTGATGTCAGAATAAAATTGACCTCTAAGGCTGAACTGATCAATATATTCTATGTGCAGTTGTTGTGTTGATAGTGATATGCCCGGCGAGATAATTTCACTGGCGACCACAACGGGATACATGATTTCGACTCTCACCGATAAAAATATTTGCCAAGGATAATCATAGTCAGGACTGTTGCAACTTATTTTAACCGTATTATTCCTAGCTATGTCCCGATCACTTGCAAGTTCGATTGTTAATGGCTTATAACAGCGCGGAGGCGTTAAGCGACCTTCTAAATTTTGAGGGGTAATTATCAACTGAGCATCAGGTGTTAATTGGATTTTTTTCTAACAGCCTCTTCAGCCATCTCACTTATGGTCGATACAGAGGGTATGCTAGCTTCTTCATCAGCAAAAGCAGCTAATGAATTGAACAATAAATAAAAAAATAACAAAAAATATATTTTCATAATGAAGATACTAGCTTGTTTAGCCAGAATGCACCTATACTTAAATTCTATGAAGATAAAAAGAATAAATTGATCTAGAGTCTTTTGAAAATATTGATGCCGCTTGTGTATGTGCTTATTTGATATCAAATACGGCATAGTTTGCTAAGCTGTAGCGACAATATATTGACTTATCTCGTTATTTATTCTGCTAATGCAATTAATATAATTTAAAAGCAATAATCATGCCGGTAGTAAGTTATTGGCTTGACCCAGTGCATAGTCGAATCATGAGCAGCAGGAAGGACAAATTTAATCCTACTAATCAAGACAAATCATGATTCGATTTATGTTTTTAAGTAAAACAAGCTAGTATCTATTTATTCGGATATTTTAATAAAAAAAGGCAGTGTTATGTCGAGTATCATGGAATCAGTCAACAAACGTACTCAATTAGTTGGCCAAAACCGATTAGAGTTACTGTTGTTTAAGCTTAATGGCCGTCAACGCTTTGGCATTAACGTGTTTAAAGTGAAAGAAGTGCTTCAATGTCCTCCGTTAACTAAGTTACCTAAACTGAGCCCTTTTGTTAAAGGGGTTGCACACATTCGTGGTGCTACTATTTCAGTCATTGACTTAAGCGCTGCAACAGGTGGACGTCCACTCACTTCTACTGAGAATTGCTTCATTATCATTTCTGAATACAATCGCAGTGTTCAAGGTTTCTTAGTCAGTTCTGTCGAACGTATTATCAACATGAATTGGGCTGCCATTATGCCGCCACCAAAAGGTGCTGGGCGTTATTCTTACTTGACTGCCGTTACTGAAATTGAAGGTGAGTTGGTTGAAATTTTAGACGTGGAAAAAATTCTTGATGAAATTTCTCCTGTTAAAACGGCAATCAGTGAAGAAGTTGATAAGACATTAACCATAGACAGAGAACAAAATTATCATGTCATGGTGATAGATGATTCTGCTGTAGCACGTAAGCAAATTATTCGTTCTCTTGAGTCTTTAAATTTACAAATTGATACCGCCAAAGATGGTAGAGAAGCACTGAACAAACTCAAGGCTATAGCTAAAGAGATGGATGATGTATCGTTAGAGATCCCGTTGATTATTTCCGATATTGAAATGCCTGAAATGGATGGATATACCCTTACAGCTGAAATTAGAGATGACCCTAAGTTAAAAAATATTAAGGTTGTGCTACACACTTCTTTAAGTGGCGTATTTAATCAGGCAATGGTACAAAAAGTTGGCGCAAATGACTTTATTGCTAAGTTTAATCCTGATGAATTAGCCGCAGCGGTAAACAAACATTTAAGTTTGTAATCTTTTCTGTCTATTGAACGCAGTAGGCAGCATGAAAATTCATGAATGTTAGTTATGCGTAAAAGCTCTAATGATAGGGCAAATATAACTCATTATATTAGGATGTGAATGTGACAGATAAATCACTCGCAGAAGCAGAATATAATCAATTTAGATTGTTTTTAGAACAACACAGCGGCATCGTTTTAGGTGAAAATAAACAATACCTAGTACGAAGCCGTTTAGCACCATTGATGGGCAAATACAGTTTACCCTCGCTATCTGAAGTGGTTAAGCATTCAATGAAGCCCACCGAACGTCAATTACGTGCGGAAGTGATTGACGCGATGACAACCAATGAAACATTGTGGTTTCGTGACCGTTATCCATTTGATTTATTACATAATACTTTACTACCTGAATATTCTAAGTTAGGTCGTTCATTGCGTATTTGGTCTGCGGCTTGTTCTTCAGGGCAAGAGCCTTACTCATTAGCAATGACCGCTTTAGAGTATCAACAACGCAAGCCGGGTGCACTGCCTGGTGGTGTGACTATTCAAGCGACTGATTTGTCACCTTCGATGCTTGAACGTTGTAAAAATGCTGAATATGATGGCTTGGCATTGGCGCGTGGATTATCAGAAGAACGTAAACGTCAGTTTTTTGATGCTTTGCCTAATGGCAATATGAAAGTCAAAGATAATGTTAAGCGGTTAGTGAATTTTAGAGCGCATAATTTACTTGAAAGTTATACGCTTTTAGGAAAATACGACATTATTTTTTGTCGTAATGTATTGATTTATTTTGCGCCTGAGGCAAAGGCTAAAATTTTGCGGCAATTTGCTGCCGCTTTAAACCCAAAAGGTATTTTATTTCTTGGGGCATCAGAATCTATTTCCGGATTAACAGAAGAATTTGACATGGTCCGCTGTAACCCTGGTATATATTACCAAAAGAAAACCTAGTTTAACCTATTGAAAAGCATGTGTTACTTTTTTCACATGCTTTCCTCTCTATATATCCTCCCATTGATTAAATAATTGGCATAACCTTTGCTTTATATCTATCAGTTAGCTGATGGAGGCAATTTTATGGCGATTAATTTTGATAATGCACTTGGGGTACATCAATACTCCCTTGGTGTCAGGGCACAGCGCGCTGAAGTGCTATCAAGTAACATAGCGAATGCGAATACCCCAGGGTATAAGGCACGCGATGTCGATTTTGCCTCAGCAATGCAAGCTGCTAGTTCTCGTCAGAAAGGTTTAACGATGAGTGCCACTAATGAAAAGCATTTTGATTTAACTGCTCTCAGTCAGCAACATGTCAAATTCCGAGTCCCTAACCAGCCTGATACTGGCGATGGTAATACGGTTGATATGCAACAAGAACAATCAGCCTTTATGCAAAACTCTATTGAATACCAAATGTCATTGGGATTCCTAGAAAGTAAGTTTTCAGGTATGCGTAAAGCATTACGAGGTGATTAATCATGAGCTTATTTAATATATTCAATGTCGCCGGTTCAGGTATGACAGCACAGTCTGTCCGCTTAAATACCACCGCAAGTAACATTGCCAATGCTGACTCTGTTTCCAGTAGTATTGATCAAACTTATCGTGCCAGACATCCTGTATTTGAAGCTGAAATGTCTAAAGCTAATCATCAGCAATCAGGTTCTCATCGCGTTAATGTAAGTGGCATTGTTGAAAGTGATAAGCCATTGGTTAAAGAATATTCACCAGATCACCCTATGGCCGATGGTGACGGTTTCATTTATAAGCCTAATGTAAATGTAATGGAAGAAATGGCTGATATGATTTCAGCTTCTCGTTCTTATCAAATGAATGTTCAAGTCGCAGATGCAGCTAAAACAATGCTGCAACAAACACTTAGAATGGGTAAATAACATGATTATTGTAGGAGGTAAATGATGAGCCTCGTTAATCCATATAGTAGCCAATCTTTGCCACAACAGGCATCAGCATTGTCTAATACCGGTACGGTCAGTAAAAATACCGTCCAATCGAACACGACGAGTACGACAACAGGTAACCCATTTTTAGATGGTATTCGTTTACCTGATGCGCCTGAAACACCTGCTGCGAAAGATCAAATGCTTAAGCAGGAAGATTTTTTTGCACTGCTTAGTCAGCAACTTTCAATGCAAGATCCGTTTAAGCCAGTTGATAATGATCAAATGATTGCTCAAATGGCTTCATTTTCAACAGTTGATGGTATTTCGAATTTAAATAAAGAAATTCTCAATTTGAATGGTGTTATGAGTTCAAGCCAGGCATTACAAGCTTCTAGTTTAGTTGGGCGCAAAGTGTTGATCCCATCAGACACTGGATCTATTTCGCCGGCAAGTCCTGAACTTAAAGGTGTGGTAAGCACGCCTGCTGCTATTGATAAAATAAGCATTCGTATTGAAGATGAGTCAGGTCAGTTAATTAAGACCTTTGATATTGATGGCAGTGCTGGCGGAAACGTCGACGTGACATGGGACGGTCTAGATAAAAATGGTAAACCTGTGGTTGAAGGTGCTTACGTCATCAAAGCTAGCGGTAAAGTCGATGGACAATCTCAAGATTTACCTGTTTCTACTTATGCACATGTGACGAGTGTTTCATTAGGTACAGCAGCAACTGGGGCGATTCTCAATCTTCGAGGTATTGGTGGCATTAAATTGACCGATGTACTTGCGGTGTCCGAATCATAAATTTAATAACGCTTGTGACAAGAAATTGTCATTAAAGAAAACCTGATTACTCGAGGTGAAATATGTCTTTTAACATCGCATTAAGTGGTATTGCAGCCGCTCAAAAAGATCTAAATACCACAGCCAATAACATTGCAAACGTAAATACTATAGGCTTTAAGGAGTCTCGTGCGGAGTTTGCCGATGTGTATGCTAACTCAATTTTTTCTAACAGCAAAACTGCAGTCGGTGGCGGTGTTGCTACAACTCAAGTAGCACAACAGTTTCACCAAGGTAGTTTACAACTTACCAGTAACTCTTTGGATATGGCGATAAGTGGTGGGGGTTTTTTTGTGACCTCATCAGGGATTGGCACACGTGACCAATCATTTACCCGAGCAGGCGCTTTTAAGGTTGATTCAAATAATTATATGGTTGACTCAGCGGGCAACTTCTTACAGGGCTTCCCTGTGGATAAGGACGGTAACTCGACTTCAGTGAGTTTAACCACTACACAGGCAATTAAAGTACCAGACACAGCAGGAAGTCCTATTATGTCTAGTAAAGTCGGCCTACAGATGAATCTAAATGTCGGTGAGTCACCTTTAGACCCTGCTGCATTTGATCCTGACAATGCAGATACATTTAATAATTCTACTTCAGTGACTATCTATGACTCTCTGGGTGAATCGCATATCATGACCAGCTACTTTATTAAGCCTGAAAACGGTTCCTACACAGGTGAAAGTAACTGGGTTGCATTTTATGCCATTGATGGTAAACCAGTAAGTTTAGACGGTGCAGCTGGCCAATATAGTGTTGATACTACGGGTGATGGTTTAGTTGATGGTGCACCTCGTGATGCACAAACTGCAGGTGGTTGGAGAGGATCTGTCATAAAGTTTAATGACTCTGGTACTTATACCGGTAGCAATCCTACAGTGCTAAAAACTCTGCCACTGGGTGTTACTGGTGCCAATGTATTAGGGCCTGGAGCTGATGGCTCACAGACTGTTACGATTGATTTTAATAATCCGACACAATATGCCTCACCATTTGAAGTCACTGAGTTAACTCAAGATGGTACAACAGTAGGTCGATTAACTAACGTAGGTATAGGTGCTGATGGTTTAGTCACAGCAAGCTATAGTAATGGTTCTACTGTGCCTTTATCGCGAGTCGCTTTAGTTCGCTTTGCAAATGAGCAAGGTTTAACTCAGGTAGGGAATACTGCCTGGAAGGCGAGTTTAGATTCTGGCCCTGCATTAGCGGGCGAAGCAAATAGCGGTACTTTCGGCAGTATTCGTTCTTCATCACTTGAACAATCGAATGTCGACTTAACTACAGAATTAGTTGATTTAATCTCTGCCCAACGTAACTTTCAAGCCAATTCCCGTACGCTTGAAGTTAACAATACCTTGAACCAAACGATATTGCAGATCAGATAATAAGCTTCCTGACAGCACTCGTTTCATTGGTTTTTATAATATTAGCTTTAATAAGGTGTTGCCCATAGCGGCAACACCTTGCCTTTTATTTTCATTATTTTTTTTCACTTTCTCTTATCGGTGTTTTTTTGACACTTCATTCACAATACTATGTTTTAAATCGTATCCCCACCTAATTAAATCAGTTACTTATATTGACCGTGATTGTTGGCATGCCCTTTGCTTTGTCTAGTTAGTATCTTTATTTAAAGCATTATTGACGGAGCGGCAAATGGACAAATTTTTGTATGTTGCAATGAGCGGTGCAAAGCAAGGCATGAATGCTCTTGCCGTTCGTGCGAACAACTTAGCCAATGCCAACACCGATGGCTTCAAATCGGATATGACCCAAGCAAGGTCAATGCAGGCGTTTGGCGAAGGTTTGCCTACGCGAGTATTTTCAATGATTGAAAGCCCTGGGTCTAATTTTTCTCCAGGTCCTATCAGAGAGACGGGTAATGACTTAGACATTGCCATTAAAGGTGATGGCTGGATTGCAGTGCAAGCGGCTGATGGGTCAGAAGCTTATACCCGTGCAGGACATTTGAAGTTCGATAGTACTGGACTGCTGGTTAATAGTCGTAATACGCCAATTATGGGCGATGCAGGCCCAATTGTTTTGCCACTGCCAATCGATAAAGTTCATATTTCACAAGATGGCATCATTTCAATTCGCCCTCAGGGAGCGACAGCTGAAGTGATTGAGGAAGTCGCCAGAATTAAATTTGTTAATCCGGGCAATGATCAAATGATGCGCGGTGAAGATGGCTTATTTCGCTTAATGTCTGGTTTGCCTGCACCCAAAGATCCCATGGTACAAGTTGAAAGTGGTGCTGTTGAAGGCAGTAATGTTAACCCTGTACATGAAATGGTGGCGATGATAGATATTCAGCGTCAGTACGAAATGCAAGTGAAGATGATGAAAAATGCAGAAGAAGCAGATCGCTCATCTTCATCGTTACTAAGAATTGGTTAGGAGTATTTATTATGCATCCAGCTCTGTGGATTAGTAAAACGGGTTTAGACGCCCAACAAACAGATATTGCGGTTATTTCAAATAATGTGGCGAATGCTAGCACCATAGGTTACAAAAAAGGCCGTGCGGTATTTGAAGATTTGCTCTATCAAACAATTAACCAAGCCGGTGGGATCAGTGCCGACAATACCAAGTTACCTAATGGTTTAAATTTAGGTGCGGGTACCAAAGTTGTTGCTACGCAAAAAGTGTTTACCCAGGGCAACATGCTCACAACCGACAATTCATTAGATTTAATGATTGAAGGTCCTGGTTTCTTTGAAGTCCAAATGCCTGATGGCACAGCAGCCTATACCCGTAATGGTCAATTTAGCTTAGATGATACCGGGCAAATTGTTACCCCTGGTTCAGGCTACGTATTGCAACCGCCAATTACTATTCCTGAAGATGCTATGAGTATTACTGTCTCTGCTGAGGGTGAAGTGTCAGTTAAATTGGCTGGTGCAACAGATAATCAGACAATCGGTCAGCTTACCATGACAGACTTTATCAACCCGTCTGGACTTGATCCACTGGGCCAGAATCTCTATACCGAAACCGGTGCCAGTGGCACGCCTATTCAAGGTACTGCTTCACAAAATGGTTTAGGGGCAATTCGTCAAGGCGCGTTAGAAACATCGAATGTTAATGTGACAGAAGAATTGGTTAATTTAATTCAAAGTCAGCGGATCTATGAAATGAACTCGAAGGTTATTTCAGCAGTAGATCAAATGCTGTCTTATGTTAATCAAAATCTTTAGGGGGCAGTGATGAGTAAACTTCTTGTTTTAGCTACAACAGCCATGCTGTTAGTCGGTTGCAGTTCTACTCAGAAAAAGCCGATCCCAGATGATCCTTTTTACGCGCCTGTTTATCCTGAAGAACCTTCGACTCAAGTGGTAGCCACGGGATCAATATTTTTAGATTCACAAGCTTCAAGTTTGTACTCGGATCTTCGTGCCCACAAAGTAGGTGACATCATCACCGTTGTATTGAAAGAGTCTACTCAGGCGACCAAAAGTGCCAACAATGAAATGAAAAAAAATACCGGATTAAGTGTCGATCCACTTTACGCTGGTGGCGGTAATATCTCTATTAAAGGGGTACCGTTAGATTTACGCTATTCAGACAGCATGAATACCAAACGTGAAGCTGATGCTGATCAATCGAACAGTTTAGATGGCAGTATTTCTGCCAATGTAATGCAAGTACTGAGTAACGGTAACCTGGTTATTCGAGGCGAGAAATGGATCTCCATCAATAATGGCGATGAATTTATTCGCGTGACGGGTATTGTGCGCAGCCAAGATATCACACCAGATAACACAGTCGAATCAACACGAGTAGCTAATGCTCGTATCCAATATAGCGGAACCGGCACCTTTGCCGACACCCAAAAAGTGGGCTGGTTAAGCTCGTTCTTTATGGGTGAGTGGTGGCCTTTTTAAGGGGTAGAACATGAATATTAAACCTATTTTAGTCTTGATTTTCACTGCATGTATGGTCATTACCACACCCACTGAAGCACAGCGTCTTAAAGATATTGCCAATGTGCAAGGTGTTCGTAGTAACCAACTTATTGGTTATGGACTTGTTGTTGGCTTGCCTGGTACTGGTGAGAAAACTCAGTACACCGAACAAACCTTTAAAACTATGTTAAAAAACTTCGGTATAAATTTACCCGATTCAGTTAGACCTAAAGTGAAAAACGTTGCAGTGGTTGCGGTTCACGCTGACATGCCAGCCTTCATTAAGCCCGGTCAAACAATAGATGTCACCGTATCAAGTATTGGTGAGGCTAAAAGTTTACGTGGCGGAACCTTGATTCAAACCTTTATGAAAGGGGTCGACGGTAATGTTTACGCCATTGCACAGGGCAGTTTAGTGGTAAGTGGCTTTAGCGCCGATGGCTTAGACGGTTCAAGCGTTATACAGAACACCCCAACAGTTGGACGTATTCCTAGTGGTGCAATTGTAGAACGCAGTGTGCTATCACCGTTTGCAAGTGGTGATCACCTAACCTTCAACCTACGCCGGGCTGATTTTTCTACCGCTAAGAGAACCGCAGATGCCATCAATGATTTGTTAGGACCAGGCATGGCGAGAGCTTTAGATGCCAGTTCAATTCAAGTTAGTGCGCCAAGAGATGCCTCACAACGGGTGTCATTTTTAGCGACCTTAGAAAATGTAGAGGTTGAACCAGCTGACGAGTCAGCCAAAGTGATAGTGAATTCTAGAACCGGCACCATAGTTGTGGGCCAAAATGTGCAATTACTACCCGCAGCGGTTACCCATGGAGGACTCACAGTCACTATAGCTGAAGCAACACAAGTGTCTCAACCTAATGCTTTGGCAGGGGGAGAAACCGTTGTTACCACCAACACGACTATTGACGTACAACAAGATGATAGACGTATGTTTATGTTTAACCCCGGAACCACCTTAGATGAATTAGTGCGGGCAGTGAATTTAGTCGGCGCAGCTCCTTCAGACGTTCTAGCTATTCTTGAAGCATTAAAGGTGGCAGGCGCTTTGCATGGTGAACTTATCATCATTTAAATATTGGCACTTTTTTAAAGTGATTATTTAAATAAGACCGACTTCTGTTACGGGACTACTATGGAAAAGCTGTCAAATTCTTCGCACTTTCTGGATCTAGGGGGACTGGATTCACTTCGTGCTCAAGCCCAGAAAGACGAGAAGGGCGCGCTTAAAGAAGTGGCTAAACAGTTCGAAGGTATTTTTATTCAAATGCTGATGAAAAGCATGCGAGATGCCAACGAAGCATTTAAGTCAGATAGCCCTTTTAATAGTGACGCCACAGCTTTTTATGAGCAAATGCGTGACCAACAAATGTCGATGGATTTATCAAACAAAGGCATGCTGGGCCTAGCAGAGCTAATGGTCCAGCAGCTTTCTCCTGAGGATAGCCCTATGACACCTGCATCAGTATTGCGTGGTAATATTGATGGGAATGTCATTCCAGCTATGGTTGTGAATGGCGCAAATGAGCTCAACACCTCTTCTTTTTCTCCGTCTTGGACTGCGAACAATAATCTAGGCAGTTCGCAGACTTTAGCAGGTAAAAGCGACATTTTAATGGCAACACCTGTGTCGTCAATTTCAGATAAACAAACCATGGATTCAATCTTAGCCGGCAAGGTATCGCCAAGTGGCACAGATCATCTTAATGGCAAAGTATTGCCTACAGCGGTCGCATCTACTGCGGAAGAAAAGTCTGTAGTAAGTTCAAAACGTATAAGTAAACCAATGCTTAACACAGCATCTACACCTTCAATAACTGAGGTAATCAATAAATTTAATGATCCACAACACTTCATATCTGTGTTGTATCCCCATGCCGAAAAAGCGGCTAAGCAGTTAGGCACAACACCAGAAGTGTTAATCGCTCAATCGGCACTTGAAACGGGTTGGGGTCAAAAAGTTATTCGTAAACAAGATGGCAGTATGAGCAACAACCTATTCAATATTAAAGCCGATAAACGTTGGCAAGGTGATAAAACCACAGTGAATACACTTGAATTTGAAAAAGGTATTCCTGTTCAACAACGTGCTGATTTTCGTATGTATGAAAGCTTAGAGCAAAGTTTTAATGACTTTGTGTCGTTTATTTCTCAAAACGATCGCTATCAAGATGCGCGCAAAGTGGCCAGTGAGCCGCGTCAATTTATTCATGCTTTGCAAAAGGCGGGTTATGCCACCGACCCACAATATGCCAAAAAAGTGATCAGCGTAATGCAGTCTGTAACTGAAGGACTTAAGTCCGTAATACCTGTGGAGACTAAATAATGGCTATCGATCTACTTAATATTGCTCGTACAGGTGTACAGGCATCGCAATCACAATTGGCGGTTACCAGTAATAATATTGCCAACGCTAATACACAAGGCTATCACCGTCAGGTGGCGAACCAAGCAAGTACCGAGTCTCAACGATTAGGCAATAGCTTTTATGGCACTGGCACTTATGTCACTGATGTTAAAAGAGTGTACAACGAATTCGCTGCCCGTGAGTTACGCATTGGTCAAACTAGCTTAAGTGGTGCTGAGGCGACTTATTCAAAGATGAGTGAATTGGATCAACTTTATTCACAAATCGGCAATATGGTACCTGCAGGACTCAATAATTTTTTTGGCAGTATCAATAGCGTAGCTGATTTACCTACAGACATAGGGATCCGCAGCAGTGCATTAAGTTCAGCTGAGCAATTGGCCAAAACGATGAATCAAATGCAATCGCATTTAGATAATCAAACTAAACAAACCAATAGCCAGATTGAGTCAATGACGGTGCGCATTAACGAAATTAGTAAAGAGTTGGGCAACCTCAACTTAGAACTAATGAAGTCTAGTGGTGATGACAGTCAATTGTTAGATAAACAAGATGCACTAATTCAAGAGCTTAGCCAGTATGCTCAGGTGAACGTCATTCCATTAGACACTGGTGCTAAGTCTATTATGTTAGGCGGATCTGTGATGTTGGTATCGGGCGAAGTGTCGATGTCAGTTGGCGTCACCACTGGCGACCCTTATCCAAATGAGCCTCGTATCACCGCAAGCACCGGCAATCAGTCACTGATTATTAATCCCTCTAAGTTAGGTGGACAGTTAGGTGCTTTATTTGATTTTCGTTCAGAAACCTTAGTGCCTGCCAGCCAAGAGCTAGGCCAGCTGGCTTTAGGTATTGCTGATGCATTTAATGAAATGCAGTCAAAAGGGTTCGACTTAAATGGCAATGTTGGCAAAAACCTATTTCGCGACATTAATGACCCATTAATGTCATCTGGAAGGGTTGGTGAGTTCTCTACTAATACAGGTAATGCAAAAATTAGCGTCAATGTTGATGATGTTGGCAAGTTAAGTGGTGGTGGCTATGAGTTATCTTTCACCGCCCCGGCGACTTATAAATTAACTGATACCCAAACAGGTAAAGTTAGCCCGTTGACATTAAATCCACCTGGAGAGTTAGTCGGTGGTGACGGCTTTACCATCAATATCAGCACTGGTGCAATGAATGATGGCGACAAGTTTGAAATCCGCCCAACCTCTGGTGCAGCTGCTGGGTTAACCATGATAATGACCGACCCTAAAGGTATTGCCGCCGCCGCACCTAAGATTACAGCTAGTACAACAAACTCAGGTGAAATGGAAGTGAAGGTTAGTGCTGTTAGCCGTACTACAGCTGGTTTTCCGCTTACTGGCAGTGAGCTCACTGTTCGCGTAGATAGTTCTGCCAATACCTTTGAAGTTTTTAATGCATCAGGCACTTCTTTAGCGGGGCCAAGCGCTTTTACGCCTCCTACAGTCAATACCGGTTATGGCTTCAGCATCGAAATTGATGACACATCTGCAGCAGGTGTCACTGACAGCTTTACTTTCGATCTATCGTTTGCAGAAGGTGATAACAGCAATGCAGTTGCAATAGCAGAAATGGCTGACGCCAAATTAATGAACGGTGGAACAACCACGCTCGTCGGTGTGTTTGAAAACACTAAATTAGATATTGGCAGTAAAACAAAAGCTGCTGAAGTGAGAGCGGGGTCAGCAGATGCTATTTTTCAGCAAGCTTATAACCGAGTCCAAAGTGAATCAGGTGTCAATCTTGATGAAGAAGCCGCTAATTTAATGCGTTTTCAACAAGCTTATCAAGCATCCGCCAGAATAATGACAACAGCACAAACCATTTTCGATACTTTATTAAGCTCGGTTCGTTAGGAGGTAAATCATGAGAATTTCTACCGGACAAATGTTTAATCAAAACACCAGCAGTATTTTGCAAAAGCAAACTGCAACAAACAAAATTATGGAACAACTTTCTAGCGGAAAAAAAGTGAATACCGCGGGAGAAGATCCTGTTGCAGCAATAGTGATTGATAACCTAAAGCAAAAAAATGCTTTAGTCGATCAATACGCTAAAAATATTGATTATGCGACAAATCACTTATCCATTAGCGAAAGCAAAATTGGCAGTGCAGAAACATTAATTTCATCTATGCGCGAACAAGTATTACGAGGCGCTAACGGCAGTCTTAGTTCAGTCGAGCGGCAAATGGTTGCCGATGAAATGAGATCAAGTTTAGATGAGTTACTTTCTATTGCTAATAGTAAGGATGAATCAGGTAATTACTTGTTTGCGGGCAATAAAACAAATTCTAAACCTTTTTCTTTTGACGCTAATGATGAAATTGTTTACAGCGGTGACTCTGGTGTCAGAAAAAGTGTGGTCGCATCTGGAATCGTTATGGCGACAAATATACCAGGAGATACGGCATTTATGAATGCTGTTAATCCACTTGGTGACTACGGCGCCAATTATTTGTCATCACAACAAGGTGACTTTACTGTTTCAAGTGCGAAAATAACCAATCAAGCATCTCATGTGGCTGATACTTATACTTTTAATTTTACACCGAATGGTTCCAATGTCGATCTTCAGGTATTAGATTCTGGCGGTGTAACCGTTGCAACTGTAACCAATTTCAATTCAACAACCCCAGTATCTTTCAATGGCATTGACGTTAAATTGGATGGATCGCCAGTAGCAGGGGACTCTTTTACCATTGAACCGGTAGAGACAGTAAGCGTATTTGATACATTTAATAAGGCTTTAGCGTTATTAGAAAGCCCAAATTCAACAAATAGCGCACAAGGGTTGTCACAGTTGGCACAACTATTGAATGGTATAGATAGTGGTCAAAATCAAGTCAGTACAGCACGAGGTATAGCGGGTAATAATTTGAAGGGTTTGGAGAGCATTTCAACAAATCATTCAGACGAGAAAATTATTAATAGTAGTGCGTTATCAATTCTGGAAGATTTAGATTATGCAGAAGCGATAACAGAGTTTGAAAAACAACAACTTGCACTTAATGCTGTATCGAGTGTGTTTAGTAAAGTGGGTTCGCTTTCATTGTTTGATTATATATAACAAAAAAGCAATCACGTTAAATTGTAAAATTTAGCCAAGCTCCACAGTCTTGGCAACAAAACTAGGAATGAGGAATTATTTATGGCTATTACAGTAAATACAAACGTAACTTCAATGAAGGCGCAAAAAAACCTAAACATCTCAACGGGTGCATTAAATACGTCAATGGAACGTCTTTCAAGTGGATTAAGAATTAACAGTGCTAAGGATGATGCTGCTGGTTTGGCTATTTCTAACCGCTTGAACTCGCAGGTTCGTGGGTTAGATGTTGGCATGCGTAATGCCAATGATGCGATTTCAATTGCTCAAATTGCCGAAGGCGCGATGCAAGAACAAACTAACATGCTGCAACGTATGCGTGACTTGGCCATCCAATCTGAAAACGGTGCAAACAGCACTGCTGATTTAACGGCATTAAAAGCAGAGATGGATCAACTTGCGACAGAAGTAACTGCTATTGGTAATAGTACTGCATTTGGTAATACTAAATTATTGACGGGTGGTTTCTCGGCGGGAAAAGTTTTCCAGGTAGGCCATCAAGAAGGCGAAGATGTTAAAGTTACTGTCAAGACTAATAATGCAGCGTCATTATCTGTTAATGCCATAACAGTATTAACTTCCGCAGGGCGTAACTCAGCATTAGGTAGAATTGATGCCGCGATTAACAAAATTGATACTCAACGTGCTGACTTAGGTGCTGTTCAAAACCGGTTGAGTCATAACATTGCTAACAGTGCTAACACTCAAGCTAACGTTGCAGATGCTAAGAGCCGCATCGTTGACGTCGATTTTGCTAAAGAGACATCCGTTATGACTAAAAACCAGGTGCTTCAACAAACAGGTTCTGCAATGCTTGCTCAAGCAAATCAGTTACCTCAAGTTGCATTATCTCTATTGGGATAATCTGAAGCGACTAATAAATCAGCCTCTATCAGCTTCTATATAGAGGCTGATTTTGTTTATAGGGTATCTATGACCCAATTGCTTTCTAATTTCTAGAACTTTATTTTTCTGTTAAATATTGTTTTTTTTGGAATTTATTTTTTAAACAGATTAAGAACAAAAATAAATCAAAAAAAATCTAAAGAAAAAAAGTAATTGCCGTTACATATATTGTAACGAGCAAGACCTGTCTGACTTGAGCTAAAGCAAACAGGCGTATCTCAAGTCAGAAATAATATGAGGAAGCAATCATGGCTATCACAGTAAACACTAATGTTACATCATTAAAAGCACAGAAAAATTTGAATTCATCTTCTAGTGGACTTGCGACTTCTATGGAACGTTTGTCTAGTGGTATGCGTATTAACAGCGCAAAAGATGATGCCGCAGGTCTAGCAATTTCGAACCGTCTAAATTCACAGGTTCGTGGTCTTGATGTTGGTATGCGTAATGCGAATGATGCAATTTCAATTGCACAAATCTCAGAAGGCGCCATGCAAGAACAGACTAACATGCTTCAACGTATGCGTGACTTAGCAATCCAATCTGAAAACGGTGCAAACAGTTCAGCGGATTTAACAGCATTGAAAGCAGAGATGGATCAACTTGCATTAGAAATTACTGCGATTGGTGATACTACCGCATTTGGTAATACAAAACTAATGGCAGGTGGTTTTTCTGGTGGTAAGACTTTCCAAGTTGGTCATCAAGAAGGGGAAGATGTTAAGATTACCGTTAAGACAACCAATGCCGGTTCTTTATCCGTTAACTCTTTAAATGTGACTACATCAGCTGGCCGTGCTTCAGTACTAACTAGGATTGATGCTGCAATTAAGAGTATTGACACCCAACGTGCTGATTTAGGTGCGATTCAGAACCGTCTAAGCCATAACATCAGTAACAGTGCTAACACTCAAGCAAACGTTGCAGATGCTAAGTCTCGTATTGTAGATGTAGATTTCGCCAAAGAAACATCAACGATGACTAAAAACCAAGTGCTTCAACAAACGGGTTCGGCAATGTTAGCTCAGGCTAACCAATTACCACAAATCGCATTATCTTTACTATAATGTAAGTTAGTTCTGTAAGCATTAATAGGGAGATTCGCTGGCGGATCTCCCTTTGTTGTTTCAAAGATATCTATTTAAAGCGATTAATTAACTGGTAAAAGAGTATTAGTTGAGGTGGAACATGGAAATTCAAACAAATAGCAGTGCGAGTTTTATTGCCAGGGCTGAGTCGACAAAATCTGATTTAAATAGTGTACCTTTGAGCGCTAAAAAAATTGATGTTAGCCAGGTAGAATTAAATCGAGAATCATCAATTCAAGCTGTAAAACAGCAAGAAGAAACATCAACGGATAGCAAAAAACCAAATGAGTCTCTAGAGGTTGTTGCAAAAGAATTGACTGATATGGTCGCAATGATGCAAAAAGGCTTAAAGTTTTCTGTTGATGTTGATTCAGGTAAGCAAGTTATTAAAGTACAAGATATTGAGTCTGGTGATATTATCAGACAGATCCCAAGTGAAGAAGCATTACAGTTAGCACAAAAACTCAGTGAGGTATCAGGGGTATTGATGCCAATTGAAGTTTAATTTTTTCCAAAAATTTGTATACTAAATTGTGTAGGTATTTTTTGGCAATAAGCATTTTAGGTAATTAATCGGCTCAACGGAGGCTGTTATGGCATTAACTGCGACGGGTATTGGTTCTGGGTTAGATATTTCAAATATTGTCAGCGTACTTGTAGGTGCTGAAAAAGGCCCTAAAGAAGCGCTCTTTACCCGACAAGAAACCCAAATTAATGCAAAAGTTTCTGCCATAGGAACGTTGAAAAGTGGCTTGTCAAACTTTCAAGATGCAGCCAAAAAACTACAAAGTGGTGCACTGTTAAATTTGCGTACAGTATCGACTGGAGACAGTGCATTTTTTACCGCCAAGGCTGATCAATTTGCTCAACCAGGTAAGTATTCTATTAAGGTTGAGCAGCTTGCGGCTTCCCACAAAGTTGCTGGTGCCAATATTGCCGATCCGAGTCAGGCCGTTGGTGAAGGTAGTTTAGCCCTATCTGTTAATGGTGCAAACTTCTCGGTTAGTGTCGATCCAGCTGATACGCTTTCCGCTATAGCATCAAAAATTAATAATGCTTCAGATAATGCAGGTATCACTGCGACCGTGGTTAAAAGTGATGCTGGTAGTCGCCTCGTTTTTACCGCCAATGACTCTGGGACCGATAATCAAATTACCATGTCTGCAACAGATACCAGTGGTACAGGGTTAAGCGATATGTTTAATGGCGCTAATCTTGAAGAACTTCAAACTGCAGCCAATTCTATTATTTACATCGACGGTCAAAAGTTAACCTCTCAAAGTAATACTGTTGATGATGCTATTACTGGTGTCACACTTGACCTAACTAAGGCAGACATAGCCTCCACCTCAACACTTTCGATTAAACAAGATACCGATTCAGTAAAAAAGAATATTGAAGAGTTTGTTAGTGCTTATAATACTCTTATATCATCTATTGATAAGTTGTCTTCATATAATGCTGAAACAAAGACTGCATCAGCTTTACAAGGTGATTCTATGATCCGTTCATTAGAGTCCCAACTTAGAAAGACGGTGAGTGAAAGAGTCAGTGTTGATGGTATAGAGTCAGCTTTATATGAGTTAGGAATATCGACAGATAATAAAGGTCAACTCAATATTGATAATACCCGTTTAACTGACGCTATTAATAATAACATGTCGTTAGTTGAGGGGGTTTTCTCTACTGAAAATACAGGTTTAGCACATAAATTTGATGATCTGGTTCAGACCTATACTAAAGCTGGTGGTGTGATTGATGGTCGAAAAAACTCCTATACAGAGCAATCAAGTCGGTTAACAGATCAAAGAGCTACGTTTAGCTTGAAAATGGAACAATTACAAGCTCGACTGCTTAAACAATTTAATGCCATGGATTTGATTGTTGCACAATTAAATCAACAAAGTTCTGGTTTGTCAGATAGGCTCAATTCGCTACCTGGCGTCATTCGAACATAAAAGGAATGATTGATTGCACTCTAAACTTAAACTGATTAACGACACTATTGAAGATACGTTAAATCAAATCGATAATATTCCTGCTGAAGATGAACAGTCTGATAAGTTGGTATCATTATTGCTTGAGTGTATAGGAGAGCGTCAATTATATATTGACTCAATGATTAATGATGCTGTCGATGACACATTTGCTGCTTATTTATCAGAACAGCTACTAGTCACTAATGACTTTGTGAACAGGGCTTCTAAAATAATGTCCCATCGACAAAACTTATTAAATTTAAAAAGCACTCATCAACGACAAATTAAAGTTTATCAAAACATTGATGCAAATAGGTAGGTTATTATGAGAAGTTCTTTACAGTCATACCGTAAGGTTTCGATTGACAGTGAAATATCAGTTGCTTCGCCACATCGTATTATTCAGATGATGTTCGCTGGTGGCTTGGAAAGACTTGCTCAAAGTCGCTATGCCATTGAAAATGGTGATATGGAAAATAAAGGTCTGTTTATCGGCAAAGCTATTGGTATCGTTAACGGTTTAAATAATAGTTTAAATATGGAAGCTGGTGGTGAAATTGCTGGCAATCTTAGTCAATTATATGACTTTATTTTAATAAAAGTCACCGAAGCGAATCTGAAAAACGATACTCAGTCTATCGACGATGCTGTCAGTGTTTTAAGGACACTGAAAGAAGGTTGGGATGCTATTCCACAAAGCGATCATCATCTAACTTCTGAAGCAAGCTAGTTTTATTCAGGTATGCTGTGACAGATTTCAACGCCATTGAGCAAATCTCAATGGCGTTTTTTTATATTTTTTTAAAAAATACATTGTATTGCATGAATTATCAGCAATTGTGCACTAATATGAGTTTAGATAATGATTTAGCCGTTGAAGCACTTGCTTCTGGTTCGGGGTTAATTCATATTTAGTACTGTAAATGAAAAATTAACCCCATAAGCGAAACAATTAGTCCTCTAAACGAGAAAATCATCTTCGGATAGACATTTTATGGTTATAATTAATGTTTTGTTTAACATTTGTCACTTACTGTGACCATTTTGTCCTTTGGTTTTATTATTAAACGCGTAATAATGACTCAGGATTTTTTATACTTATAATAAGCTTTGGCCCTCTGAATGATGCAAATTGAACAACGAATTTTAATTGTCGGTACCCTCTCTGAGCGTGTAACTCGCCTGTGCTGCATTTTTGAATTCTTAGGTGAGCAATGTGACATTTTAGCCGTTGACGCTTTGTTGCCTTTGATAGAAGAATCAAGATACCGCGCCATTGTTATAGACTCCGATGCGGTAGGGCTCGACAGTGTTAAAAATATTGCAGCAATAGCGCCCTGGCAGCCCCTATTACTTTTGGGCAATACCGCTATTGAGGCGTCCAGTATTCTTGGTGTAATAGAAGAACCGATTAATTATCCGCAATTAACCGAATTACTGCATTTTTGTCAGGTGTTCGGTCAAGCTAAAAAAGAGCAAGCTCCTACCAGTGGTAATCAAACTAAATTATTTCGCAGTCTTGTTGGCCGCAGTCAGGGTATAGCTAATGTGCGACACTTAATTAGCCAAGTCGCAGGGTCTGATGCCACGGTTTTAGTGCTTGGCCAATCTGGTACAGGTAAAGAAGTGGTTGCCCGTAATATTCATTACATATCAGAACGTCGTGACGGACCGTTTATACCGGTTAACTGCGGTGCGATACCGCCAGAGTTGTTAGAAAGTGAGTTGTTTGGCCATGAGAAAGGCTCGTTTACCGGGGCAATATCATCCCGTAAAGGTCGTTTTGAGTTAGCCGAAGGTGGCACGCTATTTCTTGATGAAATTGGCGATATGCCACTGCAAATGCAAGTGAAACTATTGCGTGTTCTGCAAGAACGAGTATTTGAACGTGTTGGCGGCAGTAAAACAATCAAAACGGATGTGCGTGTCGTCGCGGCAACGCATCGTGATTTAGAAACTATGATTTCAGAGAATGAATTCCGTGAGGATTTATATTATCGCCTGAACGTTTTTCCAATTGAAATGCCTGCATTGTCTGAACGTCGTGATGATGTGCCATTGTTATTGCAAGAATTGGTTAGTCGAGTCTTTAATGAAGGCCGAGGTAAAGTGAGGTTTACCCAGCGTGCTATTGAGTCATTAAAAGAGCACACTTGGTCTGGAAACGTTCGCGAATTGTCTAATTTAGTCGAGCGATTGACTATCTTATTTCCTGGTGGATTAGTTGATGTAAACGATTTACCTAATAAATATCGCTATATTGATGTACCAGAATACTGTGTTGAGATAAGTGAGGAGCAATTAGAGCGTGATGCATTAGCGTCTATTTTTAATGATGATGAGCCCATTGAACTCCCTGACACACGCTTTCCAACAGAGTTACCGCCAGAAGGCGTCAACCTTAAAGATTTATTGGCAGAGCTTGAAATAGATATGATCCGTCAGGCGTTAGAATTACAGGATAATGTGGTTGCTAGAGCCGCTGAAATGTTGGGCATTCGTCGCACTACCTTGGTAGAAAAAATGCGAAAATACGGTATGGGTAAAGAATAGTAACCTTTATACACTGTGTATATTAACTGATAAAGCATACCCCCAAAGGTATGCTTTATTTTTTTGTTCATATTTTGGCATACTAAATGCAATAACCCGTTAAATGTCGTTCTTTTGACGGAGTCACTATGCTAATTGCACACGCTGTAACCCAGCAAAAATCAACAGATTTTCAGCAAACTCAATATTCGCTGCAACAATCTGCTGTAGCTTCTTTGCGAGTGGACACCTCAGCAGAATACCTTCATGACAGTAAATTGACCCGAAGTCAGTTTGCCCATGTGAAAGAGGCTGCCAATATGTCAAATCAAATGGCGCATATTCTTCAGGCGCTACCGTCTGGTGTCGTTATTATTAACGGTGATGGTGTGGTCACACTCGCTAATCCTATGGCGGCAGAGCTGCTCGGCCGACCGCTTCAGGGGTTACGTTGGTTTGATATTATTAATCGCGCTTTTTCACCCCAAGATGATGATGGCCACGAAGTGTCATTGAAAAATGGACGTCGAGTTAAGTTGGCTATTACGCCATTAACCCCAGAACCCGGTCAGTTGATTGTATTAACTGATCTAACTGAAACGCGTTTACTACAAAAAAACTTATCCCATTTACAGCGTTTATCGGCGCTTGGCAAAATGGTAGCAACTTTAGCTCATCAAATTCGTACGCCACTATCAGCCGCACTACTTTACGCCTCAAATTTAGGTAACACTAAACTAGCAGAGCCTTCTAGAACTCGCTTTCAATCAAAACTGGTTGATCGTTTAAATGAGTTAGAGCGTCAAGTAAACGATATGCTTTTGATGGCCAAAGGACGTCAAGATGCGAAAGCGGATAACGTAGCAGTATCTGATATTATTAATATTGTTATGGCTAATTGTGAAGTGATTGCCAACAAAAAATCCTGTGAGATATTCCAGCAATGCTCAACTGATGCCAGTTTATATGCTAATCGCGATGCGTTAAGTTCTGCGGTGAATAATTTAGTGATGAATAGTATCGAGGCCGGTGCAACCAAAATTAAAATTTGCGCCACGGAAGCTGAAGGTAGTGTCATTATTGATGTGATTGATAATGGTAAAGGACTAGACCCTCAAATGCAGCAACAAGTGCTCGAGCCTTTTTTTACCACTAAAGCACAGGGGACTGGGTTAGGGTTAGCTGTTGTGCAATCCGTGGTGCGTAACCATGGTGGTAACATTCAATTATCATGTAAACCGCAAATGGGTTGTCAGGTGCGATTAAGTTTTCCGATGTCTAAAGATTCGGAATTGAACAGTCAGTCGCAGGAGGGTAATCATGTCTGAAGCAAAACTATTACTCGTTGAAGATGATGCTGATTTACGTGAAGCATTACTTGATACATTATTGTTGGCGCATTATGAATGTGTTGATGTTAGCTGTGCAGAAGATGCGATTATAGCGTTAAAAGCACAACATTTTGACTTAGTCATCAGCGATGTCCAAATGGAAGGTATTGGTGGTTTAGGTCTGCTGACCTATTTGCAGCAAGCTCAGCCTAAACTACCGCTATTGTTGATGACAGCTTATGCCACTATTGATAGTGCGGTTAGTGCCATTAAGTTGGGAGCTGTAGACTATCTAGCTAAACCTTTTGCGCCTGAAGTTTTGCTTAATCAGGTATCAAGATATTTGCCGCAGAAGCAAAATACTAACCAACCTATTGTTGCCGATGAAAAAAGTCTCGCATTGTTAGGGTTAGCCCAACGTGTTGCGATATCAGATGCTTCAGTGATGATTTTAGGTCCCAGCGGTTCTGGTAAAGAAGTGCTAGCGCGCTATATTCATCATCATAGCAGTCGTAAAGATGCGCCTTTTATTGCCATCAATTGTGCTGCTATCCCTGAAAATATGCTGGAAGCGACCCTATTTGGGTATGAGAAGGGGGCGTTTACAGGTGCATATCAAGCATGTCCAGGAAAATTTGAGCAGGCCCAAGGTGGCACTTTGCTGCTCGATGAAATCTCTGAAATGGAGCTGGGGTTGCAAGCAAAGCTGTTGCGTGTTTTACAAGAGCGCGAAGTGGAACGATTAGGTGGTCGTAAAACGATTAAACTTGATGTGCGTGTATTAGCTACATCAAATCGTGATTTAAAAGCCATTATCAGTTCAGGCGAATTTAGAGAAGATCTATATTATCGGATCAATGTATTTCCATTAACTTGGCCAGCACTTTATCAGCGTCCTGCCGATATTTTACCGTTAGCCAGACATTTGCTGGTTAAACATGCTAAAGCATTTAATATTACACCCGTTCCTACTCTAGGAGAGGTAGCCACCAGACGGTTATTAGCCCATCGTTGGCCTGGTAATGTTCGTGAGTTGGATAATGTGATTCAAAGGGCGCTTATTTTAAGTAATGGTGGCGAAATAAGCGGGCAAGATATTATTATTGATTCGGCAGATGTGGCTTTACACACAGATATTGACAGTATCGAAAAGCCTGCTGAAGTTGAAGGTCTTGGCGGTGAGTTGCAAGCGCAAGAGCATGTGATTATTCTTGAAACCCTAAATCAATGTCATGGTAGTCGAAAACTTGTCGCTGAAAAACTAGGTATAAGTGCACGCACGCTGCGTTATAAAATGGCTAAAATGCGTGATGCGGGAATTCAATTGCCCGCATAATCACTAATTTGTTTGTTTAATGAACACCCTGAACTTATTTTTCATCATTTCCTACCAAAGCTACGCTTTCACGCGTAGCTTTTTACTTTACGTATAATGCTGGCACTAAAATTGCTTTATCCCTATTAAGACAGTTTAATATCGTCAAATATTCGACGAATGGGAGTTTCAGCATGCAGATCAACGCCAATCCATTACTTCAAGAAATGCAGTCACTTCGTGGTGAAATTGCACCTTCCGGTCGTTCGAATATGGGGTCGGGTATTAGCCCTAACCTAATCCAGCAAGTGAATAACACCTCAGGTTCAGACTTTGGCCAGTTGTTATCCCAAGCTGTCGGTCATGTGAGTGGTTTACAGAAATCATCTTCAAGTTTAGCGACTCGTCTTGATATGGGGGATTCAACTGTGACCTTATCTGACACCGTCATTGCGCGCGAAAAATCAGGCGTAGCATTTGAAGCGAGTGTGCAAGTCAGAAATAAACTGGTAGAAGCTTATAAAGAAATCATGAGTATGCCGGTATAACTTGCATCACAAAGACGTTATTAAAGCAGTATAAAAGTAGGGGCATATTGTGAGCACAGACATAATGGTAGGTTCAGATGCGGCAGTTGATGCCGGTATTCAGCAAGAGAATAAGTCTGGCTTGTTGAGCAATGTGGGCGGGGCAGACATGATGCGTCAAATCACTATGATTTTGGCGTTAGCAGTGTGTTTAGCCCTAGCTGTTTTTATTATGATGTGGGCACAGGAGCCTGAGTATCGTCCATTGGGTAAAATGGAAACAGCTGAAATGATCCAGGTACTGGATGTACTTGATAAAAATAATATTAAATACCAAATCAGTGTTGATGTTGTGAAGGTTCCTGAAGATCAATACCAAGACGTTAAACTGCTGTTAAGTCGTGCAGGGGTCGAAAGTAGTACCAAAAATGATGACTACTTAAGCCAGGATAGTGGCTTTGGGGTGAGTCAGCGTATGGAGCAAGCGCGATTAAAGCACAGCCAAGAGTTAAATCTTGCCCGTGCTATTGAAGAATTAAAAAGTATTAGCCGTGCCAAAGTTATTCTTGCACTGCCTAAAGAGAATGTTTTTGCCCGTAACGCATCTAAGCCAAGTGCTACAGTTGTAGTCAATGTGCGTCGAGGCGGCCTAGGCCAAGAAGAAGTCGACGCTATTGTTGATATCGTAGGCTCCGCGGTACAAGGTCTTGAACCTTCGCGCGTGACAGTAACCGATTCTAATGGACGCTTATTAAATTCGGGCAGTCAAGATGGGGTATCAGCACGTGCCCGTCGTGAACTTGAGTTAGTGCAACAAAAAGAAGCAGAATACCGTAAAAAGATAGATTCAATTCTTATGCCTATTCTTGGTCCTGAAAACTACACCTCTCAGGTTGATGTCAGTATGGACTTTACTGCGATAGAGCAAACCTCAAAACGCTATGATCCTGATTTACCTGCATTGAGCAGTGAGATGACTATTGAAAGTAAATCATCTGGTGGAAGTGTAGGCGGAATACCTGGTGCATTAACCAATCAACCTCCCATGGAGTCTGATATTCCTACTGAAGCTGGGGGCGGTGGGTCAGCATCATCAAAATCATCGGATACTCATCGAGAAGCTACCCGTAACTTTGACTATGACACGACAATTAGTCATACCCGCCAGCAAGTAGGGCAAGTTCGTCGGGTGAGTGTGTCTGTGGCAATCGACTTTAAACCAGGAGAGGCGGGTGAAGATGGCCAAGTTAGCCGGGTTGCGCGTACGGAACAAGAGTTAACTAACATTCGTCGGTTGCTGGAAGGTGCAGTAGGCTTTAGTAGCCAACGTGGTGATGCGCTTGAAGTGGTAACTGTGCCGTTTATGGATCAGTTATTAGAAGAACTCCCCGCGCCAGATATGTGGGAAGAACCTTGGTTTTGGCGTGCAATTAAACTGGTGCTAGGTGCATTAGTGGTCTTAGTTCTTATTCTTACGGTAGTGCGCCCTATGCTTAAGCGCCTTGTTAACCCTGATGGTGTTAATATGCCGGATGATGTTCGTTTGGGGCATGAACTTGCTGAAATTGAAGATCAATATGCTGCAGATACGCTAGGTATGCTAAATACCAAAGATGCTGAATACAGCTATGCTGATGATGGTTCAATTCTTATTCCGAATTTACATAAAGATGATGATATGATTAAGGCGATTAGGGCACTGGTTGCAAATGAGCCGGAATTATCCACTCAAGTAATTAAAAATTGGTTACAAGACAATGGCTGATAATAAAACAGATAAAAAAGAAAAAGCTGAGAAAGTCGGTTTTGATTCTGATTCTTTAAGTGGAATTGAAAAAACGGCGATTCTATTGCTGAGTTTAAGCGAAGCCGATGCAGCGTCAATTTTAAAGCACCTTGAGCCTAAACAGGTCCAGAAAGTGGGTATGGCAATGGCGGCGATGGATGATTTTGGTCAAGAAAAAGTCATTGGTGTGCATAAGCTTTTTTTAGATGAAATTCAGAAGTTCTCTTCAATTGGTTTTAACAGTGCTGAATTCGTGCGTAAGGCACTAACAGCTGCGTTAGGTGAAGATAAAGCTGGTAATTTGATTGAACAGATTATCATGGGCAGTGGTGCTAAAGGCCTAGATTCGCTTAAATGGATGGATGCACGCCAAGTGGCGACCATTATTCAAAATGAGCATCCGCAGATCCAAACCATTGTTTTATCCTATTTAGAACCGGATCAAGCGGCTGAAATTTTTAGCCAGTTCCCCGAAAATACTCGCCTTGATTTAATGATGCGTATTGCTAACCTTGAAGAAGTACAGCCGGCTGCATTACAAGAGTTAAACGATATTATGGAGAAACAGTTTGCTGGCCAAGGCGGTGCGCAAGCAGCGAAAATGGGCGGTTTAAAAGCTGCGGCCAATATCATGAACTACTTAGATACGGGTGTCGAAAGTCAGATTATGGAAACCATGCGTGAATCTGATGAAGAAATGGCACAACAAATTCAAGATATGATGTTTGTGTTTGAAAATCTTATTGATGTTGATGACCGTGGTATTCAAGCATTACTGCGTGACGTACAACAAGATGTACTAATGAAAGCGCTCAAAGGTGCTGATGATGCATTGAAAGAGAAAATATTAGGTAACATGTCTAAGCGTGCTGCAGAGTTACTGCGCGATGATCTTGAGGCTATGGGACCAATTCGTATCAGTGAAGTTGAAGTGGCGCAAAAAGAAATTTTATCGATTGCCAGACGTTTATCTGATAGTGGCGAGATTATGCTTGGCGGTGGCGGCGGTGAAGAGTTCTTGTAAGGAGCACTTCAGCCCATGACGAATGGCAATTGAACTTTCGAAGCGACATCTATCTCGAAAATCAACATGTCACAGCAGGAATGTATATAACATTGGCTAAACTATGACTGACTCAAAAATATCCAAGAAAGTGTTAAATGTTGAGGATGAACATGAGTTCAGCCATTGGCAGCTGCCGGATGTCACCGAAGATATTTCAGCTAAACCCTCAAACCTATACGGTAAAAAAGAAGGTGCATATCAGTCTTCTGTTGCCGTGGTTGATAAAGTCGTGTCTATGCCGACTATGGCTCAAATTGAAGAGATTCGAGCAGATGCAGAAAGCGAAGGATTTGAGCAAGGCAAACAAGAGGGGCTTAAACAGGGGCTTGAACAAGGTCGACTAGATGGATTAGCCCAAGGCCATGAAGAAGGTTTTACTCAGGGGCAAGAGCAGGGTTATGAAGCTGGAATGGTTAAAGCCAATCAACTAGCAGAGCAATTATCCTCATTAATCAATCAGTTTCAACAGCCTTTAGCTATTTTGGATGCTGAAGTTGAGTCAGAAGTGTTAGCAATGACATTGGCGTTAGCCAAAGCCGTTGTACAACAAGAACTGAAAATGCATCCAGAGCATATTGCAGCCACTATTCGTCAAGGCGTAGATGCTCTGCCAATAAAAGAGCAACGCGTAAAATTAAGATTGCATCCTGATGATGTTGCTTTAGTGATATCTTTATACGGTGAATCACAATTAACCCAAAATGATTGGCATCTAGAAAGTGACCCAAGTTTATCGGTAGGTGATGTATTTATTGATAGTACACGTTCAAATGTTGACTTACGTTTATCACAACGTATTTTACAGGTATTTGGCAGCCTTGATGAACAATCAGCTCAGTTAGCTCGTCAAGTTCAGCTGGCAAAACATGAAGATAGCGTTTATACCACAACACAAGTTGATACCGACCTATCATCTGTTGATGTTAGTTCTACCCACGACAACAATCATGATAAAAATCATAATGATGATTCAAGTGACGAACATTCGACTGTATCTGAGCCTGACGCCACAGCGTCATTAATCGACAATGTGCCAGAGTCAATTTCTGAAACACCAACTGATGCAGTTGGTTCAGCACAAGCGGCTATAGATAAAGAGCAATCAGACTCACAATCACAATCTCTTGAAGCAGAAGCAATTGACATAGCTTCATCTAAACACGCTGATACGCAAATTACTGAGCAAGGTGAAGTTGATGAAAGACCGCCAACATCAGTTACTGAATAAACTTAAAACCCATCATCTTAAGGTTGCTCCTGTACGCCCTATTGCTAGCGGCCAGTTAGTGCGTGTTGTAGGGTTAACGCTAGAAGCGACTGGGTGTCGCGCACCTGTGGGCAGTTTGTGTTCAATTGAAACTATGGCGGGAGAGCTAACGGCAGAAGTGGTTGGGTTTGATGATAAATTATTATATTTAATGCCTGTTGAAGAGCTTCGGGGGGTATTACCTGGCGCAAAAGTGCAGCCTTTAGGTGAGCAAGAAGGCTTAAAAGTAGGCTTAAGTTTATTAGGGCGCGTATTAGATGGCAGCGGTCAGCCCCTTGATGGGCTGGGCCCATTAACCACAAGTGAACAGGCTTCTCGTCATCCTCCTTATATCAATCCCTTATCTCGACGTGCAATTACCGAGCCTTTAGATGTTGGGGTTCGTGCTATTAATGCCATGTTAACAGTGGGTAAGGGTCAGCGAATGGGCTTATTTGCTGGTTCTGGTGTGGGTAAGAGTGTTTTATTAGGCATGATGACCCGTGGTTCAAATGCCGATGTTATTGTCGTTGGGCTCGTTGGCGAGCGTGGCCGAGAAGTTAAAGAGTTTATAGAAGAGATATTAGGTGATGAAGGACGTGCCCGTTCAGTTGTTGTAGCAGCACCTGCCGATACCTCTCCATTAATGCGCTTGAGGGCATGCGAAACATCGACTCGTATAGCAGAATATTTTCGAGACTTAGGCTATAACGTATTGTTATTAATGGATAGTTTAACCCGTTATGCTCAAGCTCAACGTGAGGTGGCTTTAGCGATTGGTGAGCCGCCCGCAACAAAAGGTTATCCACCTTCCGTGTTTGCTAAGTTGCCTAGATTAGTTGAACGTGCGGGTAATGGTGGCCCAGGTCAGGGGTCTATCACGGCTTTTTATACTGTCTTAACCGAGGGGGATGATTTGCAAGACCCTATTGCTGATGCATCGCGGGCTATTTTAGATGGCCACGTGGTGTTATCGCGTCGGCTTGCTGATTCAGGCCATTATCCGGCTATTGATATTGAACAATCCATTAGCCGTGTAGCGCCTATGGTGATCAGTGATGAACACTTAGAGGCAATGCGTCGCGTTAAACAAATGTACTCTCTTTATCAACAGAATCGAGATTTAATTTCTATTGGGGCATATTCTCAAGGGAGTGATCCGCGGATTGATAATGCGATTAGGTTACAACCTGCAATGAATGCCTTTTTACGTCAGGGTTATAAAGAAGCCATTAGTTTTGACAGTAGCGCTATTATGATGACGCAAATAGCGGGTCAATGTCAGAATTAATTCAAAGCAATATTTATTTTACTGTTGATTTATCAGTTGTGTTGATTTATTTGGTGTGTTGATAAGAGGTAACCTATGGCAAGTGATCCGTTATTTACCGTTCTCAAACTAGCGACCGAAGCTGAAAGCCAAGCCGCCATGCAGCTTAAGTCGGCGCAATTTGAAAAACAGAAACGGCAAGGTCAGTTAGATGCGCTAAATAACTACCGTCTCGATTACATGAAGCAAATGAAAAGCCAACAAGGGCAAAGTATTAGCGCCAATCAATATCATCAATTTCATCAATTTATTAAACAGGTCGATAGTGCTATTACTCAACAAGTAACAGCTGTTCAAGATGCTGAATACCAGATAAGTTATCGTCAAACTCATTGGCTTGAAAAACAACAAAAACGTAAAGCCATTGAAATGTTGTTAGCCAACAAAGCAGAAAAAGCACAAATTGCAGAAACTAAGCGCGAGCAAAAAATGTCTGATGAGTTTGCAATGCAGCAATATATTCGCCAGCGCTTAAATAAGTAGCTTTCTTTATAAGACGATAATCAAATTGCAACTATTATGTTGGCACTTATATTGCTTAATATCTACTACGTAATAATTAATCGTCATTGAAGTGGCGTTGTGACATTTTGTTTAGCGTGTTATTAGGCGGTAGATTAAATACACAAAAGATGATTGATTATCTTCTTTTAGATTGAGTTTGTGGAGCATATATAATGCAACAGATGGGTAATATTCTCTTAACTGGTACGAGTAAGTCTACAGGCTCACAGGCTAAAGATGCTATGCAAGTGTCTGAAAGTAAATCATTTATAGATGAATTTAATCAAGCAAGTCAAATGTCTTCTTTTCAATCGGCTAAACTTGTTAATACGAGTAAACAGTCTGAGCAATCTGCAATCACCACTATTGATGTTGATTTATCAGAGCCTCTAGAGGGAGCTGATATTGAGCTTATTTTCGCTCAATTAGACATGGCGCAGTCATTTGATAAGTCAAAAGGTGACGGACAAATATTGCCGATATTTGAGGTTAAGGGTGAAAGTAATGTTACAGATGATGGCAGTCTTGATGCTATAACGCAGGCTTTATCCAACATTGATGGCATTGATGGCATTGATGGCATTGATGGCATTGATGGCATTGATGGTGAAAGTGACTTTGACATTTTAGATAATCAAGTCGCCAGTAATGACATAGAGCTATTAGAAAATAGCTTGTTTAGTAATATGATTCAATTGCCGGTTGAAGGTGAGTCTAATGACGAATTTTTGGCATCATTGTCGGATTCAGAAAAAGA
Organism: Shewanella sp. HL-SH4; assembly: GCF_051164845.1. Taxonomy (NCBI): domain Bacteria; kingdom Pseudomonadati; phylum Pseudomonadota; class Gammaproteobacteria; order Alteromonadales; family Shewanellaceae; genus Shewanella; species Shewanella sp. HL-SH4. Next base: position 739,605 of record NZ_CP195037.1, on the reverse strand, counting down.
ATCATTGAGCGATTTTTCAACTTTATCAGCAGAGCAGTTAATTGCGCTGAGCCATGATGATTTAGTTAACCTTGTAGCTGACTTTAATTTACAAGCTCCGGTACTTGATGAATCTATTTTAGACTTAGCAGCTAAAAATTTAGAGGTTAAATTAGATCCTATTGCTGCTAATTCACTTAATGATGTCTCTCCAGCGATTACAGAGTCTTCTCCAATTGCGCCCCTTCAAGCTCCAATGTCTGCTATGGCTAGTACCAATATGGCTAACAATATCATTCAAGACAGTGATGCGACTAAATTAGCGAATGACTCTTTGGGTCAAAAAAATAATGCTTTATTTAGCTCGGTGGACACTCAAGATAGTGGCAATATTTTGGGCGATGAAGCTCCTAGTCCAGCTAACGTCATTGAGCCAATGGCTGTGGCGCAGGTTGACTCAAAAACGCCAGCTTCTGCTGAGTCGCTTAAAACAGCTTCTGTTGCAGCGTTAACCAATATAGATAGCGAATTAGCCAAATCAGCTCGTATTGACGTTTTTGGTGCTCCGGATGAAGAGATTGATGTAAAGGCGATGCAAAATCAAAGTAGTTTTACTCCTATTCATAAAAGTGAAGTACCGCAGTTTCAATTATCTTTAAAGCAGCAGGGTGAATCTCAAGTTCAAATGCAGGAGATGATCCAACGTTTTTCACCGGTAATGAAGCAACAATTGATCACTATGGTTAGTAATGGCATTCAACAGGCGGAAATTCGCCTTGATCCACCTGAGTTAGGTCACTTGACGGTTAAAATTCAGATAAATGGCGATCAAACTCAAGTACAGTTTCATGTTACGCAGTCACAAACTCGTGAATTGATTGAGCAAGCAATCCCTAGATTAAGAGACATGTTAGCGCAAGAAGGATTACAACTTACCGACAGCCAGGTTTCTCAAGGTGGCGGAGGACGGGATGGACAACCGCAAGACTCATCGGAACGCTATGCTGAACAGCAAGATATGGATGAAAATTCCGCGTTAGAGCATTCAATGTTTCAAAATCATCCAGAGAGTTTGCAATCAGGTATAGATTATTACGCTTAAGTCGGTAATCTATAGCATAATTATTATCTTAAAGGTTCATAAGCTAACTAAGCGGTTTATGTTACCCTTATTAGATATTCGCATAGTTGATACGCATAATTTGTTTAGGGATCTCCATGGCTGAAGAGTTAGAGCTTAATGAAGCAAGCAGTGAACCAAAAAAATCCAAAAAATTAATCCTTTTCGGTGGAATAGGGCTAGTTGCAGCACTATTAATTGGGGGAGGAGCATGGTTTTTTCTAGGCTCTGACGAGCCTGCTGCAGCAGCTCAAAGTGATGATGTTGGTGCGGTTACCGAATCCTCTTCTCAAGCACCAACTAATGAAGCAAATTATGTCGGTATGCCAAGACCATTTTTGTTCAATTTGCCTGGGGTCGATAGATCTCGTTTAGTTGAAATTAAAGTGCAATTAATGGTGCGTGGCGCTGATGATGAAACTGCAGTTAGAAAGCACATTCCCTTAATTGAAGATGCTTTACTAACCACTTTTAGCGGTGCAGATGTTCAAAAGTTAAGTACACAAGCGGGTAAAGACGAAGTACGTCAATTGGCGTTATTAAGTGTACAAAATACCTTGCAACCTGTTACTGGAAAGCCTCTTGTTGAGAAAGTGCTATTTACTGGTTTTGTGATGCAATAATCCAGATGGATAGAGTTAAGGTGAACATGTGAGTGATTTATTAAGTCAAGACGAGATTGACGCACTATTACATGGTGTTGATGATGTTGATGAGGATGATGGTGATATAGGTGGCGAAGATGCGCGATCTTATGACTTCTCTTCTCAAGATCGTATCGTTCGTGGCCGAATGCCGACACTGGAAATTGTCAATGAACGATTTGCTCGTCATCTACGGATCAGCATGTTTAATATGATGCGCAGAGCGGCAGAAGTGTCTATCAACGGTGTGCAAATGTTAAAGTTTGGCGAATACGTGCATACGTTATTTGTGCCAACTAGCCTAAATATGGTGCGTTTCAGCCCTTTAAAGGGAACTGCGCTAATTACTATGGAAGCGCGCTTAGTCTTTATACTGGTAGATAACTTTTTTGGTGGTGATGGTCGCTTTCATGCAAAAATTGAAGGCCGTGAATTTACGCCGACAGAGCGAAGAATTATTCAGTTATTATTAAAAATTATTTTTGAAGATTATAAAGACGCTTGGGCACCTGTGATGGATGTAGAGTTCGAATATTTGGACTCTGAAGTTAACCCCGCAATGGCTAACATTGTTAGTCCGACAGAAGTGGTAGTGATCAACTCTTTCCATATTGAAGTGGACGGCGGTGGTGGTGATTTCCACATCACGCTGCCTTATTCGATGATAGAGCCTATACGTGAATTACTTGATGCAGGTGTGCAAAGTGATAAACAAGATACCGACATGCGTTGGTCTCAGGCATTACGTGATGAAATTATGGACGTGAAGGTTGGTTTTGACGCCAATATTATTGAACACGAAGTGACGCTTCGTGATGTTATGGGGTTTAAAGCGGGTGATATTATCCCGATAGATTTACCTGAACATATTATGATGCGTATCGAAGATTTACCCACTTACCGATGTAAATTGGGGCGTTCACGCGATAACTTAGCGTTAAAAATTAGTGAAAAAATTCCGCGACCTGAAACAGTAAAGTCTGAGTTGCAATTGGTAACACGCAAAGGTAAGTCGCGTGATATTTCAGAATTATAAGGTGATGTAAATGAGCACAGAAGATACCGGCGATGATTGGGCAGCTGCAATGGCTGAGCAAGCAATTGAAGAAGCTGAACAAATTGAGCTTGATGAATTAGTTGATGATTCAAAGCCGATTTCTAAAGAAGATGCCGCTAAGTTGGATTCTATTTTAGATATTCCGGTAACTATCTCAATGGAAGTTGGGCGCAGTTTTATCAGCATTCGTAATTTACTTCAACTAAACCAAGGTTCAGTTGTCGAGTTAGATAGGGTGGCTGGTGAACCATTAGATGTGATGGTCAACGGTACCTTAATTGCCCACGGTGAAGTGGTTGTGGTCAATGATAAGTTTGGTATCCGACTGACAGATGTTATTAGCCAAACTGAGCGTATTAAAAAACTAAAATAGTATTAATAATATGTATTTAGTTTATTTTTTATAGTCCTTTTTATATTGCTCTTTAATCATCAATGGTCACTTAAGTGCTGATATTTTTATTAATCACTTAAGTGACATATGGCTCAAGGATTAACCGTGTCATACCTAACTGTTGCTTTATCCAATGCCATTACAACAGCACAAGTGTTACCCGTGGCTGATGTAACGACATCGGTAAATAACACCTCTACAGTCTCTACCTTAGCAAATATGCTTGGTGGTCTTATTGTTGTAGTTGCGCTTATTATATTACTCGCCTATATCGTTAAAAAGCTCAATCTTGTTCCGAGTCAAAATGGGATTATAAAGACGATTGCGATGACACCTGTAGGTCAAAAAGAGAAGTTGATGGTGGTTGAAATTAATCAACAGCAATACTTACTCGGCGTGACATCCCAGCAAATTAATTTAATCGATAAACTTGCAAGCCCCGTTGAAGCCTCTACTCATTCATTTGCCCAAAACCTACAACATGCTAAGGAAAGACATCATGAGTAAAGTGTTTCAAGCAATACTCTGGTTCTCGGTGTTGGCTGCGACAGTTTGGTCTTCAGGTACAATCGCACAAGATGGGGTGTTGCCAGCGCTAACCGTAACCACAGGTGCCGATGGCGCGACAGAATATTCGGTTACCATGCAAATATTATTGCTGATGACCGCCATGAGCTTTATTCCTGCTATGGTGATAATGCTAACTTCATTTACCCGCATTATTGTTGTGTTATCTATTCTTCGACAAGCATTAGGCTTGCAACAAACTCCATCAAACCAGGTGTTAATTGGCCTCAGTTTGTTTATGACATTTTTTATCATGGCACCCGTTTTTGATAAAATTTATGCCGAAGCGGTAGAACCCTATATGAATGAATCGATGACACTTTCCCAAGCATATGATGTTGGCAAAGAACCAATTAAAAGTTTTATGCTGTCACAGGTAAGAACCACGGATTTAAAAACGTTCATTGAAATTTCAGGCTACAAAGACATTCAATCTCCTGAACAAGCCCCAATGGTTGTCATTGTGCCAGCCTTTATCACCAGTGAGTTAAAGACGGCTTTTCAAATTGGCTTTATGTTATTTGTGCCATTTTTAGTATTAGATTTAGTGGTCGCCAGTATCTTGATGGCAATGGGTATGATGATGTTGTCACCCATGATTGTGTCACTCCCCTTCAAGATTATGCTATTTGTGCTGGTTGATGGCTGGAGTCTCGTCATGGGTACCCTAGCTAATAGCTTTGGCATTTAGGAGAAGACATGTCTCCCGAGTCCTTAATTGATGTTTTTCGTGAAGCACTATCAATAATTGTATTGATTGTATCAGCGATTATTTTGCCCGGTTTAGCAATTGGTCTAGTGGTTGCTGTGTTTCAAGCCGCAACATCGATTAATGAGCAAACATTGAGTTTTCTACCTAGATTATTGGTGACTTTATTTGCATTGATGTTTCTAGGACACTGGCTTATACAGACTATGATGGATTTTTTCTTCGAGATGATTAACCTTATCCCTGTAGTGATTGGGTAGGCCGATGGAAATATTGTTTGATGAAATCAGTCAGACAATTGCCATGTACCTATGGCCGCTATTTCGCATATCAGCCATGTTGATGACCATGACTGTCTTTGGCGCCAATACAACGCCCTCCCGCGTTAGATTACTTTTCTCAATGGCTTTTACGTTTGCCATTGTGCCTGTACTCCCCCTGTTGAAAATGTAGAGCTATTTGCACTCAGCTCAGTGTTTATTACTTTACAACAGCTTTTAATTGGTACTGCAATGGGCTTTGTGAGTGTGATGATGATGCAAACATTCGTGCTGACAGGGCATATTATTGGTATGCAAACCAGCTTGGGTTTTGCATCAATGGTTGATCCGGGCTCTGGTGAGCAAACCCCTGTGGTGGGTAATATATTCTTGCTTCTTGCGACGTTAATATTTTTAGCCGTTGATGGTCACTTACTGATGTTTAGAATGATTGTCGCCAGTTTTGAAACTATTCCAGTATCGGCAGAAGGTATTAATATTACCACCTATAAAAATCTTGCTGAATGGGGATCTTATATGTTCGGCGCGGCACTAACTATGTCTATCTCAGCCATTGTTGCGTTATTATTGATCAATTTATCTTTTGGTGTAATGACCCGTGCATCACCACAGCTGAACATCTTTTCAATAGGTTTTCCAGTCACCATGGTTAGCGGATTAGTGATATTGTGGCTAACATTAGGTCCTATCATGGCACATTTTGATGAAGTATGGTTAGCAGCCCAATTATTGATGTGTGATATTTTACAACTGCAATGCCAAATTGATGGTGATGTGGCTTTTTAAGGACACAGTAAATGTCAGAAGCTGACAGCGGTCAAGAGCGCACAGAAGAGCCCACCAGTAAGCGTCTTGAACAGGCGCGTGAAAAAGGCCAGGTTGCCAGATCTAAAGAGTTAGGCACTGCTGCGGTATTACTTGCTGCATCGGTTGGCTTTGCTATGACTGGGCCAGCTATCGCCAAAAGTTTGTATACCATAATGAAACAAATTTTTACCATGGAGCGAGATCAAATCTTTGATACTAATTCGATGTATCGAATTTGGGGCGTGGTGGGCAATGAGCTCGCATGGCCTTTGGTGAGTTTTATTGCTTTGCTCGCTTTGGTATCCTTTTTGGGCAATATTGTTTTAGGTGGCTTGTCTTTTTCTGTAAAAGCTTTTATGCCCAAGGGCAGTAAAATGAGTCCCGTCAGTGGATTTAAGCGAATGTTTGGAACGCAGGCGTTAGTTGAGTTAACTAAGGGTATAGCCAAATTTTCGGTAGTAGCCATTGCAGCTTATTTTTTACTAAAGGTCTATTTTTACGATATTCTAATGCTGTCTAGCGATCATTTACCTGGCAATGTTTACCATGCTTTAGATTTATTAGTTTGGATGTTTATTCTCTTATGTTCCTCGATGTTAATCATTGTGATTATTGATGTACCGTTTCAAATTTGGAATCACAATAAACAACTTAAAATGACCAAACAAGAAATTAAAGACGAGTATAAAGATTCTGAAGGCCAACCTGAAGTGAAAGGTCGTGTCAGACAACTGCAACGAGAAATGGCGCAAAGAAGGATGATGGCCGAAGTGCCCAATGCTGATGTTATTGTGGTCAACCCTGAACATTATGCTGTTGCGGTTAAATATGATGTTGCACGCTCCTCCGCACCATTTTTAATTGCTAAAGGAGTTGACGATGTTGCATTTAAGATTCGTGAAATCGCTCGTGAGCATAACGTTGCGATTGTGTCTGCGCCACCATTAGCAAGGGCTATTTATCATACAACAAAAGTAGATCAACAAGTGCCAGAAGGCTTATTTACCGCTGTTGCTCAAGTACTTGCATACGTCTTTCAGTTAAAACAATACCAAAAAGGTAAAGGGCGTCGTCCAATACCAGTCCCGTTAAAGCAACCCATTCCGGATGAACTAAAGCATTAATAACATTCTTAGATTGTTTTTTAATCGTACTACATAGATGCTGTTATCAAATTGACATTGAATTTTTGTTGGCTTAATTCTTGCTATTTGACTGTACGCGTCAAAAATTCATCAGTAAAAGGCTTTCGCGAATGGATGTAAAAGCAGTTTTCGGCCAATTTAAACAAATCCGACCATCAACCTTTAAAGGAATTGGTACGCCTCTGTTAGTGTTGGCGGCATTAGGGATGATTGTTTTACCGATCCCGCCATTCTTATTAGATATCTTGTTTTCATTCAATATTGCACTGGCTTTAGTCGTGTTACTTGTCGCTATTTATACCGACAGACCACTCGATTTCGCCGCTTTCCCCACAGTACTTTTAGTAGCGACTTTACTAAGACTTGCCTTAAATGTGGCTTCAACTCGTGTGGTATTACTGGAAGGCCATAATGGTGGCGACGCGGCGGGTAAAGTCATTGAAGCCTTCGGCTCAGTGGTTATTGGTGGTAACTATGCTGTTGGTTTAGTTGTGTTTTTAATCTTGATTATTATCAACTTTGCTGTTGTAACTAAAGGTGCAGGCCGTATATCAGAGGTCAGTGCACGTTTTACCTTAGATGCTATGCCTGGTAAACAAATGGCCATTGATGCCGACTTAAACGCAGGTATTCTAAACCAAGAACAAGCGCGTATTCGTCGTGAAGAAGTGACCCGTGAGGCGGACTTTTATGGCGCAATGGACGGTGCGTCAAAATTTGTAAAAGGCGATGCGATAGCCGGTATTATGATATTGGTGATTAACATGTTGGGCGGCTTTATCATAGGTATGGCCCAGCATGGGCTTGATTTTTCTAGTGCTGTTGAAGTTTATACACTGCTAACGATTGGTGATGGTTTAGTCGCCCAGATACCCGGTTTACTGCTTTCAATTGCAGCCGCTTTAATGGTTACTCGTCAAAATGAATCTGGTGATATGGGCCAGATGATGATGAGCCAGATGTTTGACAAGCCCAAATCGTTAGCAATTGCTGCAGGTTTGTTATTTGTTATGGGTATTGTGCCTGGTATGCCACACGTTGCCTTTATCAGCTTTGCATTTTTGACAGCCGGTGCGGCATATTTTGTTCACAAACGTATTAATGATAAAAAATCTGCAGCATTAGAGCTTGTCAAAAAAGGTCCACCAGACATCAAAGATAAAGAACCAAAAGATTTAAGTTGGGATGATGTCCGTCACGTTGACACTATCGGTTTAGAGGTTGGATATAGACTTATTCCCTTGGTTGATAAAGGCCAAGGTGGTGAATTATTGAGTAGAATTAAAGGTGTGCGTAAAAAGCTATCACAAGAATTAGGCTTTTTAGTGCCAGCAGTGCATATCCGTGACAATCTAGATTTATCGCCAAATTCATATCGTATTCACTTAATGGGCGTGGTCGTCGGTGAAGCTGAAGTCAGACATGATTGTGAATTAGCCATTAATCCTGGCCAAGTTTATGGCAAGCTTGATGGCATAGAAACGACTGATCCTGCATTTGGGTTAGAAGCCGTTTGGATTGCACCAGAGCAACGTGAGCATGCGCAAACACTAGGCTATACAGTGGTAGATACTGCGACAGTAGTTGCAACCCATATCAGCCAATTACTCAGTAATAATGCTGCTAAGTTATTAGGTTATGAAGAAGTACAACAATTAATGGACATGCTTTCTAAGCAGTCACCAAAACTTGTTGATGGCTTTATTCCGGATGTAATGTCGCTGGGCAATGTGGTTAAAGTAATGCAAAATCTATTGAATGAAGGTGTATCTGTGCGTGACTTACGTACTATAGTGCAAACTTTGCTGGAATACGGCACCAAAAGTAATGATACTGAAGTGCTTACCGCTGCAGTTCGAATCGCGCTAAAACGTATGATTGTGCAAGAAATATCCGGACCTGAGCTAGAAATCCCCGTCATTACTTTGGCTCCAGAGTTGGAACAAATGTTGCATAAGTCTATGCAGGCGACAGGGGGAGAGGGGCCAAATATTGAACCAGGCCTTGCAGAACGCATGCAGCAGTCATTACTTGATGCTTCACAGAAACAAGAAATGGTCGGTCAGCCAGCCATTTTATTGACATCAGGCATGCTACGTTCAACTCTGTCACGATTTGTTAAGTACACTATTCCAAATTTAAGGGTAATTTCGTATCAAGAAATTCCAGATGAGAAACAGATACGGATTGTTTCATCTGTTGGCCAATAGTGATAACGTCAGATAAAAGAGGTGCGTAAGTGAAAATTAAACGATTTTTTGCCAAAGATATGCGCGCAGCATTAGCGCAAGTAAAAGAGACCCTTGGCTCTGACGCTGTCATTATGTCGAATAAAAAAGTGGCAGGCGGGATCGAGATTGTCGCCGCCGTTGATTACGATGAGCCTAAGGCGAGTGCCGCTATGGCGGCACCGACTCCAGGCTTTATGGATCTAAGTGAGGATCGCGTATCACTTGCATCTAACTCTGTAATCAAGGCAAAGACAAAAATTAATCCACCGCCAGCGGCAGATTCATTACAAGCGTTGTTAGAGAAACAACAAAGCCGCTTAAGTCAGCAAATGCCTCCTAAACAAGATGACTCTGATTTACCTGAATGGGCGCGCCAATTACAAGGTGCGACAGCTGACGCCAAGCCAGCTAAACCTCAGTATCAGCAACAGGCTGGATTTGATAAGCAGTCAAAAAATAATAAAGTCAGTTCGACTGAAATGGATGCGCTTCGTGAAGAAATGGCTTCATTACGTAACTTACTGACTCATCAAGTATCTTCATTGATGACTGAACAAAAAAAGCGGAAAGATCCTGTGGGTGCTATGCTTGAAAGTAAACTACTTGCTGCAGAGTTTTCAGCACCCGTTGCAGCTAAACTTTCATCTTTGAGTCAACACTATAATCCAGCGGAATTAGTGCGTTCATTACCACAAAGTTTGGCTAACTTACTTGATAACCAAGGTGATGATATTGTAAAGCGCGGAGGCGTTGTGGCTTTTGTTGGACCAACTGGTGTTGGTAAAACGACATCTCTGGCAAAAATTGCTGCACGTTTTGCAGCACAACATGGTGCAGATCAAGTTGCACTTATTACAACGGATCATTATCGTATTGGCGCCTATGAGCAATTAGCAACTTATGGCAAAATAATGGGTTGTCCAGTAAAGCAAGCACATGATGTCACCGAGCTAGAACAGATTTTGTACCAATTTAGAAGTCGTAAGTTAGTACTTATAGATACAGCGGGTATGGGGCAACGTGATATGCGTCTTTATCAACAACTTGATAATTTGACAGCAAACAGTAGGATCCCAATTCGCAGCTATTTAGTGATGTCGGCAACAGGGCAACGCAGGGTATTACAAGACGCGGTTAATCATTTTAAACGCATTCCATTAGCGGGTGTAATTTTAACCAAATTAGATGAATCTGTATCAATTGCAGGTGCATTGAGCGTTCTGATACAAAATGAGTTACCATTAAGCTATGTGACTGATGGCCAACGTGTTCCTGAAGACATAAAAGTAGCAGATACTTTAGCTCTGGCTAAGCAAGCTTTAGCCGCGTTAAATGAAACAGAACAAGTAATTTCTCAAGACACAAGCGCATGGTCGAATGAAATGACTTATGCATTCGAGTAAGAATATGACCCGTGATCAAGCAAGTGGTTTACGTATGATGAATCAACCAAATAACGAAAAAGTTAAAGTAATTGCCGTATCCGGTGGAAAAGGTGGGGTAGGAAAAACCAGTGTTTCTATAAATACTGCCGTTGCCCTAGCGGAAAAAGGTAAACGTGTTTTAGTATTAGATGCGGATCTTGGTTTAGCTAACGTTGATGTGATGTTAGGAATTCGTGCCGAGAAAAATTTATCTCATGTTTTATCTGGCGATGCCGAATTAGACGATATCATTGTTCGAGGCCCTAAAGGTATTGGTATTGTTCCTGCAACGTCTGGAAGCAGAGCTATGGTTGAGTTAACCCAGGCTCAACATGCAGGATTAATTCGTGCTTTCAGTGAGATGCGTACACAGTTTGACATATTAATTGTCGATACCGCGGCAGGTATTTCAGATATGGTACTGAGTTTCTCAAGGGCATCACAAGATGTATTAATTGTGGTATGCGATGAACCGACATCTATTACAGATGCCTATGCACTGATAAAAATATTAAGCCGTGAACACGGTGTATTTCATTTCAAAATTGTGGCTAATATGGTACGCAGTTTACGTGAAGGAATGGAATTGTTTGCTAAACTAAGTAAAGTAACGGATCGGTTTTTAGATGTTGCTTTAGAGTTAGTTGCAACCGTGCCATTTGATGAAAATTTACGTAAGTCTGTGCGAAAGCAAAAGTTAGTTGTTGAGGCGTATCCAAAGTCGCCATCAGCTATTGCTTATCACGGCCTGGCAAATAAAATTATGAGCTGGCCAGTTCCACAACAGCCGGGTGGACACTTAGAGTTTTTTGTTGAACGTTTAGTCCAACGCAAAGAAACACAAGAGGATAGAGTGAGTGAATAAAGCCGCCGCGTATACTCAGTTCGATAATAAAACATCCGTTGTTGAACAGTATGCACCGCTGGTAAAAAGAATTGCACATCATATGTTGGCGCGATTACCTGCTTCAGTGCAACTCGACGACTTGCTACAGTCTGGCATGATAGGGTTACTTGAAGCGTCATCAAAATTTGATGACACCAAAGGGGCTAAGTTTGAAACCTTTGCAGGCATTCGGATACGCGGTGCTATGATTGATGAAATCCGCCGTGGTGATTGGGTTCCTCGTTCAGTTCATCGCAATAATCGCCGGGTTGCGCAGGTTATTGACGAACTAGAGCAAGGGTTGGGACGTGATGCTCGTGACACAGAAATTGCAGAAAAACTTGATATGTCGCTCAATGAGTACCATCATATTTTAAATGATGTTTCTGTTGGGAAAATCATAGGCATAGAAGATTTAGGTATTTCGCAAGATGTGTTAGTAACAGATGATGGAATACCAGATGATAATTTTGAAGCATTAGCTGAAACGCAATTTAAATCAGCGCTGGTGGAAGCAATTAAAACCTTACCAGAAAGAGATGCATTAGTACTTTCACTGTACTATGACGAAGCGTTAAACTTAAAAGAAATCGGTGCAATTCTTGAAGTAAGCGAATCTAGGGTTAGTCAGATATTAAGTCAGGCTATGCTTAGATTAAAAGGCAAACTCAAGCATTGGACACAACAATAATTATTAATTAGAGCACTAGAGTGTCAGCTCACCGGAGGAAACCTTGGACAAGAATATGAAGATTCTTATTGTTGACGACTTTTCAACAATGCGACGTATCATAAAGAACTTGTTGCGAGACTTGGGATTCAATAATACCCAAGAAGCAGATGATGGATCAACAGCCTTACCTATGTTGCAAAAAGGTGATTTTGACTTTGTTGTAACAGATTGGAATATGCCTGGTATGCAAGGTATTGATTTGCTGAAGGCTATTCGTGCCGATGATTCATTAAAACATTTACCTGTTTTGATGGTTACGGCAGAAGCTAAGCGTGAGCAAATTATTGCAGCCGCCCAAGCAGGTGTGAATGGATATGTTGTTAAACCTTTCACAGCGGCTACCCTTAAAGAGAAATTAGATAAAATTTTTGAACGTCTCGCTTAAGCAAGGATAAGTTATGCAGCCAATAATATCGGGGTTAATTACTCTCGAGCAGGCCCAGCAACTTGTCGAACTGCTTACTGCGGGGGAGCAAGATCAAGCTGACGACGTTGTTAGAGAACTCGCTACACCAATACAGCGTGAATTATTTGAAGAGGTCGGGAAATTAACACGTCAACTTCATAGTGCACTTCAAGATTTTCAGGTAGATAACCGTTTATCAGAATTAGCCAAGGTTGAAATACCGGATGCTAAAGAGAGATTAAATTACGTTATTGATATGACAGAACAAGCTGCAAATAAAACCATGGATGCAGTTGAAGAATGTTTACCTTTGGCCGATACAATAATTACCAATATAAAATCTGTTACCCCTATGTGGGATAAGTTAATGCGTCGAGACATAGAGTTGAGTGAGTTCAAAAAACTTTGTCATGATGTTCAGCAGCTTATGTCACATAGTGAACACGATACAACCCGTTTACGACAATTACTAAATGAAATACTGATGGCGCAGGATTTTCAAGACTTAACAGGGCAAATGATCCGTCGAGTTATCGACTTAGTTCGCGAAGTCGAAAATAATCTAGTCTCTATGTTGACAGTATTTGGTGATTATACGCCGCAACCGGAAACTGTTAAAAAAGAGAATAAAATAGAGGCAGAGGGCCCAATTATGCACGCAGAATTGCGTGATGACGTGGTCGCAGGTCAAGATGAAGTTGATGATTTGCTATCCAGTCTGGGTTTCTAATTAGGAGTCAGTTGAATGTCATTTGATGTTGATGAAGAGATACTCCAGGACTTTTTGGTAGAGGCTGGTGAGATTTTAGAGCTTCTTCAAGAGCAGTTAGTTGCGCTTGAAAATAATCCTGATGACAGTAATTTGTTGAATGCTATTTTTCGCGGTTTCCATACTGTAAAAGGTGGAGCTGGTTTTTTAAGTTTGAAACCTATGGTAGACGTCTGCCATGAAGCGGAAAATACCTTCGATCTATTGAGAACCGGAAAACGGAGTGTTAATGCAGAATTGATGGATATCATTTTGCAGGCAGTTGATGCTATTAACATTATGTTTGCCCAAACTCAGCAAGGCGAAGAACAAGATCCTGTTGAAGTCGAACTACTTAATAAATTGAAGCTACTCAGTTCGGGTGCACCTTTGCCATCAGAAATGGGCGGGCAGAGTGAAGAGCTGATTCAAGAGCCAGTAGAAGAACTCGTAGAGGAAATCGCGCCTGTCAATCAACCAGAATTCATTGAAGACAATGTTAGCGCTGACACTAATATTGACGAAATAAATGAGTCCGAATTTGAAGCATTATTAGATGCGCTTCATGGTCAAGGTAATAGTCCTGTAGCAACTACTTCATCAACAGCTAAAACACCTCAGCAATCAGCTCCAGCTCCTGTTGGCTCAGATGAAATTTCTGATGACGAATTTGAGGCATTGTTAGATGAACTTCATGGTTCAAATAAATTAAGTGCAGCTGAGAGTAAACCTGCACCAGCTAAATCTGTAGAGCCTCCAGTTCAAATGGTAGACTCAGATGATATAACCGACGACGAGTTTGAGAAGTTACTTGATGAGCTTCATGGTAAAGGTTCTTCGCCTGCTAAAGTAGATACTTCTGCGTCAAGTTCTACAGCAGCACCTAAAACAGCGGCACCTAAAACCGTTGAGCCAGTAAAGGCCGCAGCAGCTCCAGTTCCAGCTCCAGTTCCTCAACCTAAAGCACCTGCTCCTGTAGCAAATGTTGACGTGGTTATTAAAGATAAGGCGCCAACAAAAGCGGCTGCATCTGTTCCTCAGGGAGAAACAACTGTTCGTGTTGATACCGCTAGACTTGATCAAATTATGAATATGGTCGGTGAGTTGGTATTAGTCCGAAATAGGTTAGTTAGTTTAGGCGTTACTCGTGAAGACGAGGAAATGTCAAAAGCACTGGCAAATTTAGATTTAGTTACTGCTGATTTGCAAGGCGCAGTAATGAAAACTCGTATGCAGCCAATTAAGAAGGTTTTTGGTCGCTTTCCGCGGGTTGTGCGTGACTTAGCGCGTACACTTAATAAAGAAATTGATTTAGTTATGATTGGTGAAGAAACCGATCTAGACAAAAACCTTGTCGAAGCTTTAGCCGACCCGTTAGTGCATTTAGTGCGTAACTCGGTTGATCACGGGATTGAAATGCCTATTACCCGTGAGGCGAATGGCAAGTCAAGAACAGGTACTATTACATTATCAGCAAGCCAAGAAGGCGATCACATCTTACTGAAAATTGAAGATGATGGTGCGGGAATGGACCCGCAAAAGCTGAAAGAGATCGCTATTACCCGTGGTGTGCTTGATGAGGATACTGCATCTAGGATGACAGATTCCGAAGCATATAATTTAATTTTTGCGCCAGGCTTTTCAACTAAAGTGGAGGTATCAGATATTTCTGGTCGTGGCGTGGGTATGGACGTGGTGAAAACCCGTATTACTCAGCTAAACGGTACTGTTCATATCGACTCATTGAAGGGCAAAGGCACTGTTTTAGAAATTAAAGTACCGTTAACGCTAGCTATTATGCCGACCTTAATGGTTGATGTATCTAAGCAAGTGTTTGCTTTACCGCTATCAAGTGTCAATGAGATCTTCCATCTTGATTTAACCAAAACCAATGTTGTAGATGGTCAGCTAACCGTTATTGTACGCAATAAAGCCGTACCATTATTTTATTTAGAGCATTGGTTGCACAGCCATAAAACTAAGTTTAAACATGGTGATAAAAAGCACGGCCATGTCGTTATTGTTCAATTAGGTACAAAACAGATTGGCTTTGTGGTTGATGGTTTAATTGGACAGGAAGAAGTGGTTATTAAGCCGTTAGGAAGTATGCTACAAGGTACGCCGGGTATGGCGGGGGCAACAATTACCTCAGACGGTGGTATTGCGCTGATTTTAGATGTACCAGGTTTATTAAAACAGTACGCCAAAAATAAAAAATAAAAGTTCCATTATTTAAGGAATGAAATGGCTATAAAAGTATTAGTTGTTGACGACTCAAGCTTTTTTCGACGTCGAGTCAGTGAGATTGTTAATCAAGATCCTGAACTCGAAGTTGTGGGCGTGGCTGTCAATGGCGAAGAAGCTGTTAAAATGGCGGCAGAACTTAGTCCGAATGTCATCACTATGGATATTGAAATGCCAGTGATGGACGGTATAAGTGCTGTTCGCGCGATTATGGCAAGTACCCCTGTTCCTATTCTTATGTTTTCATCATTAACTCATGATGGTGCTAAATCGACTTTAGATGCACTTGAAGCTGGGGCACTTGATTTTTTACCTAAACGTTTTGAAGATATTGCTACAAATAAAGATGATGCGATACTTCTGCTACAACAACGTATAAAAGCGTTAGGGCGTAGAAGGGTGTTTAGACCTGTTAGCCGTATATCACCATCTGCTCCTACAGCTTATAGGTCTTCTAGTTCACTTACAGGCAGCTTAAGCTCATCCAACACAAACTTAAATAGTGCCAATGCGGCAAGTTCGTTAACCTCTCGTAGGAGCTTATCGTCTTCTTCAGCTGACACTTCAACACGAACGACGTTAGGCTCAACATTAGGTAATGCATCAACAGTCCCGAACTTACCTTCTTCTATCCGTGCCAGTGGTAAATCATATAAATTATTGCTAATTGGTACTTCTACAGGCGGTCCAGTAGCCTTGCAAAAGGTGTTAACTCAATTCCCTGCAAATTACCCGCATCCCATTTTACTTATTCAACATATGCCAGCGGCGTTTACACCTGCTTTTGCTACTCGTTTAGATAGCCTTTGCCAGATTAGTGTAAAAGAAGCGGCAAGTGGCGATGTGCTTAAGCCTGGCTGTGCATATTTAGCGCCGGGTGGTATGCAAATGTTAGTAGAAAAAGCGGGTATATCAGGTCGGTTAAAAGTTATCCCTGGAAACAGTGACATGAACTATAAACCCTGCGTAGATATTACCTTCGCATCGGCATCTAAAGCTTATGGGGGAGACATTTTAGCCGTAGTATTAACAGGCATGGGCGCAGATGGACGTGAAGGGGCTAGAATGCTGAAAGCTGCTGGTGCCAATATTTGGGCGCAAGATGAAGCAAGTTGTGTTGTATATGGTATGCCACAAGCTGTTGCCTCAGCAGGCATTGCTAGTCACTCTATTAGCTTGGACAACATGGCTGAGTCAATTTTAAAAGAGACTTCTCGTGGCTAGTCAAGGTTTTAAATATTACCGTGGCAGCGTCGGTATCAATTTAATGCTTTTTTTATTAATGTTAGCGGTAATCGCGCTGTCGAGTTTATATTTTGACGCCCTTAAAAAAAATGATCTTTTAAAGGCAGATGTAGAAAGGTTGGCAGCTTCACAAGTGTTACTGATGGTACCTGATGAGCAAGCTGCTGATATTGCAAATTGGTTAGCGCAACATCCAGATCAAACTGAAACAATTATTGAGTTTGCAGGTCGTGATAAGAGCAGCACTTATGGGAATGTCGGTGAAAACTCACCCCAGCAAAGTGTGTTATTAGGGCCACAAATAGCAACAGAGTTCTCTAAAACTGAGCCTTCAGCTACTCAAATGGTTCACGATAATCCACCGACAGATGTGTTAGTGTCTGAAAATGCTGATGGTGTAAAAGTTATTCGCTTACCTCATGGTGGTATAAGAGTAACTACACGTGAATTACCTAAAGAAACTGAATCAAAACGCTAGCATGATAAAATCTCACTCATAATAACAGGCCGAGGAATGAATATTTGAAAGTCTGGACCGTAGCAAATCAAAAGGGTGGGGTAGGTAAAACCACAACTGTGGCAAGTTTAGCTGGCGCTATAGTTAAGCGTGGGCAGCGTGTTTTAATGATAGATACAGATCCTCATGCTTCACTAGGTTATTACTTAGGCATTGATTCTGAAGAGGTTCCAGGCTCGCTTTATGATGTATTTGTAAATCATAAGTCGCTTACCGCAGAATTTATCCAACAATATATTATGCCAACTCAACTTGAGGGGCTTGATTTACTGCCAGCAACAATGGCATTAGCAACATTAGACCGAGCATTAGGGCATCAAGAAGGTATGGGCCTGGTGTTACGTAATCTACTCGTGTTACTAGAAGATAAATATGATATTGCCATTATTGATTGTCCACCCGTTTTAGGTGTATTGATGGTTAATGCATTAGCGGCGAGCCAACATATTGTTATTCCTGTTCAAACTGAATTTTTGGCGATTAAAGGTTTAGACAGAATGATTAAAACGATGGAGCTAATGGGGCGTTCTAAAAAGACTCGGTATAGCTATACTGTCGTGCCGACAATGTATGACAAACGCACAAAAGCTTCTCCGATAGCATTGTCGTATATGCAAGAAAAATATAATAAAAACCTATGGCCAGATAATGTGATCCCTGTAGATACTAAGTTTAGGGATGCCAGTTTAGCGCACTTACCTGCATCGCATTATTCTCCATCTAGCCGTGGAGTAAAAGCCTACAATTTACTGTTAAATTACCTTGATTCGCGGGAGTTAGCACATGTCAAAATCGGTTGATGAAACTGTTTTTGATTATTTTACAATGCTCCTCACTGAGCCGACTTCGGACACTACTGAGGATACACAAACTGCGCAATCGAATGATGCAAAGCAGGGATTTGTTGCATCTGAGAATTCTGACTCTACAGGGCTGATATCAAAAGGTAAAATAAGTCGAACAAGTTCTGACAAGTTAGTTTCAAATTTAATCACTAAAAAGTCCACAGCAGAGATAAAAACCTTACCAGACTCTCATTTTGCAAAAGACCTTTCTGAACCAGAAAAACTATCTGAGACGAGGTTTATTTCAAAAAGAGTGGATACGGCGGATGCGATAGGTGTTGATCAAATCGATGATAAATACTCTAAAACTTCCTTTGAGGTGTTAAATAAACCAAATGCTGCAGTTAAATATCAGCAGCCATTAAATTCGATTCTAGAAAGAAGTTTTGCAGAACCAAGTGAGAGTATTAATAAGCAAGCACTTGAAAAGTTATTGTCGGCCGTCTCAAAGCCTGAAGTAAAACCTGACGTCAAAACTGAAGCTATGCCAGATTCTTCTAAAATGACAATAACAGCTCAGGAAATTAAGGCCAGTGCAGATAAGGTAAGACAAAATTTAGGACTGCCAATAGAGGAATCGATTAAAAAAACTGCAGTTAATCCTCTTTCATTACAAAAAACACTAAATGCCAATAAAGAAATCAAGCCTTTAGTCGATATAAATTTAACAGAAACAACCCCAAGTTCTGTAAATGAAGCTATTATAAATAGTGAAGAGAAACTTGATGTAGTACCTGAGACACAATTAGGTGCAATACCACCGAGTATCACTCATGATTTACAACAAGTGCTTGATGATGAGTTTCAAGTACTGTTTTTTAATGTTGCAGGGTTAACATTAGCAGTACCCCTAGTTAATTTAGGTGGTATTGTAAAAGTGGAACGAATAAACCATTTAATAGGTCGTCCTAAATGGTTTTTAGGGGTTCAGCCCTATCGAGAACAAAAAATTAATGTGGTGGATACTTGTGCCTGGGTGATGCCAGAGAAATATTCTCCTGAAATGGCTGAGTCGATAGATTATCAGTATCTGGTGATGCTGGACGATAGTCGATGGGGACTGGCTTGTGAATCGCTAGTCAATGCCGTCAAGATTAATAAATCACACGTCAATTGGCGTGAGAAACCTGGTAAGCGTCCGTGGCTTGCCGGAGTTGTAAAACAACAAATGTGTGGCATATTGCATGTACAAGCTTTGATTGACATGCTTGATGCAGGTTTAGGTTGTCAGGATTCGATTGACCGAGGTTAACTATGAGTGATTCTAGAAGTGTAGCAGCTGTAGCTGCAGGTTCAGACGATGCAGTATTACAGTGGGTTACATTTAAATTAGATAATGAAACCTATGGCATTAACGTAATGCAAGTTCAGGAAGTATTACGATACACTGAAATTGCTCCAGTACCAGGTGCACCGCATTACGTATTGGGAATTATTAATCTGCGAGGCAATGTAGTGACGGTTATTGATACCCGCTCACGTTTTGGTTTGCAGCCTGCTGATGTAGATGATTCTACGCGTATTGTTATTATCGAAGCGGAAAAACAAGTTATTGGTATTCTAGTCGACAGTGTTGCTGAGGTTGTTTATCTACGCCGCTCTGAGATCGATAATGCACCTAACGTGGGCACCGAAGAAAGTGCTAAGTTTATCCAGGGTGTGAGTAATCGCGACAATGAACTATTGATTTTAGTAGACCTCGATAAATTGTTATCCGACGAAGAGTGGGAAGAGTTAACAGATATTTAAATAAACTTTTCAGTGACAAAGGGCCAGCTCATTCAGTATGCTGGCTTTTTGTTTTAAGCGTTTTTTGAGAGTAAAACATGGGTGATGAATTTTTAATAGCAGCCTTGGTCTATGTCATTGCCTGTTTAGGTGTAGTGCTTTATTTGCAACAACAATCAAGTAAGTTAAAAAGCAAAGTGGAAGCGTTAACTTTATTAGTAAAAGAAAGCGATCGTCAAAGAGAAGCTGTCAAGCGTGAACTCAATGAGCTTCGCAGTGGTACGATAGGCATGGGGCGTAAACTGGCTGAAATTGAGAAGAAATTGACTAAACAGTCAGATCTTATTGATGAAGCAAGCCAACAAGATCCGCAGGCTAAACTTTACTCGCGCGCAGTGAAGATGATTGCACTTGGCGCTGGTATTGAAGAGCTTATGCTTGAATGTGAATTGCCTAAAGCTGAGGTTGAATTACTGCTGCGGTTGCATAAAAAATAGCCTTTGTTAATAAAAAACCATTACAACTGTAATGGTTTTTTCGTTTTAATAGCAAGAATGACTATTTTATTCGGCGCATTTTTGCGACAAACATACCATCACTGTCGGCCTGCTGTGGCCACACGGTTATCATATTACTTTGTGTACCATCAAAAGGATGAGTCAATATTACCAGTTCAAAGTTAACATTACTTTGCAAGAATGCTTTCACAACCTGTTGATTCTCTACCTGTGCAAGCGAGCAAGTTGCGTAGACTAATTCCCCACCGACTTTTACAGCATCAGCACTGCGATTCAGAATATCTAATTGCAGCTGAGGCTTCATTTCTATACTACTAACATCATCTATCCAGCGCATGTCTGGGTTTCTACGCCAAGTTCCTGTACAACTGCAAGGTGCATCGACTAACACACCATCAAAAAAGTCTGACTTAACCGGCAGCTGCTCGGTTTTCCATGGGGAAATACTTATTTGCTTAAAGTTGGCTCTTTTAGCACGTTTTAGTAGCTCATTAAGCGGATTTAATCTTATGTCAGAAGCTGTTACATGCCCCTCAATACCAGCCTGTTGCATTAATGATAATAATTGAAGGCTCTTGCCGCCAGCACCGGAGCAAGCGTCCCACCATTGACTGTCCGGCTTAGGATCGCAAGTTTGACCAATCACCTGTGAAGCAATGTCTTGGATCTCAAGCAAGCCTTCGGTGTATGCGGCTACTTGATTTAAATTAACGCTGTTATGGCCTAAATTGATTGTGTCACTAAAATACTCAGAACCTACAGCTTGAATATTGTCTACGGACAACCGGTTTAATACATTTTGAGTCGAAGCCTGTTGTGCTCTTGCCCAGATAGGCGGGCGTGAACTCATGGCTTGGATTACAGCCTGCTTTTCTATCTCAGAGTTTATAATACAGTGCTGCCAAAACCAAGCGGGTAAAAGCTGTTCAAGTGTACAGTCATCCAGTTGGGAGAATTGCTTAAACAGATCAAGTTTATCGACAACGTTATCTGATGCTGATAATGGCAGTGGGTTGGCTAAATGACTATGCTTGCCAAATGTTAACCAAGCGTCACGAATATCAATCCATGAGTGGTTTTCTAATTGTGCCGCACTCGCTAACATGCTAAAAAAAGTTTCTTGTTGTTGGTATTCGCCAAGTTGTTGGATCCAGCCCCACCAACGAAATAAACTAAACAAACTCTCTCTGATCACACGTCGATCTTTTGAACCATGCTTTTTATGTTCTCTAAAATAGTTGGCTATGATGCGATCTGCTGGTTGCTTAGTTGTCAGTACAGAGTCAAATAAATTGAAAATAGTACTGGCATAACTTATAGCACGTTTTTCAGCACTAGAAGTGGCCACTTTGCTGATAGTAAATGGAGAGTCAGTCATGAGTTTTTGTGTCAATTGCTGGAATAGGGAATGAACATGAAGTTTACCACGTCACTTAGCTATTTGACCATGCGAACAAGGTTTCAAAATCCCTGCTCTCTGTGTCTGGCAGTCATTAAACTTCAGTAAGGATACGCTGATGCAAATTATTCCATTGCTCTGGGAATTTCCCCTCTAACATATAGACAAAGGCAATAAGCTCTGCAATTAAAAGATAAAGCTCTTTAGGCACCTCTTCACCTATTTCTAGTAGTTGTAGAAACTCGCTTAAATGAGGGTCTTGATGAATATGAACACCTGCTTCTTTCGCCAGTGAGATAATTTCATCAGCAACTAAATCTTTCCCTGACGCGGTTATTTTTGGGGCACTTTTACCATCGAAACTTAAGGCAACAGCATGTTTTACTTTGCTTTTATGATCATTTTCTTGCATATTTTATCTCCAAACTCCAAACTCCAAACTCCAAACTCCAATCGATTAAGCGCGTGTTTTTACCAAAAAATGATCACCCGGTAACAGGGTTGCTGGAATATTGGCTATTTGAGTTGAAAACTCGCCGGGTGTAAATCCAATTTGACTCATTTTTTGTGATAATGCGCTATCAAAATTGGAGATTTTATCTAATAGCTGTTGGTTATTACCCTCAAATTGTAAATTGAGAACATCAGCTTTTTTGTGGGCGATAATTAAAATAGCACCTTGAGATAAATTAAATTTTAACTGTAAACGCCAACCCGCCTTATCTTCAGTGTCTTTATCGGGTTCCTTTTGAAAGTGCCCTTCAAATTGCTCGTTTCGTTGATTGAGGGAATAGGGTAAAGCAAAATACCAATTTATGGTTTGATCACTGCTGCTGGCTTGCTGATAAAGTTGAAAACTATTGGCTAGCTGACTCATGCTATCTAAGGTTCCTGCTTTTTCAAGCAAGCCCAATAAACCACTATTTGCTGAAGATTTTCCTGAGGTTAAACGTTGTAGTAACTGCAAGTGGTTTTGTAGCTTTTCGCTGATTTGCTTGCCGCTATTTTGGGCTTTAACGCCCAACAATAACTGAAATAATGTTGACACAGCGCCACCTGAAAAAAGTTGAGACTGTGAAGCTGGAGGCGCTGTTTGGGCTAAATTTAATCCGGTTATACTGTGTAATTCACCCAGTAAATGATTGGGTTCTGTCAATGTTGTCATAGGTTGAGGCGCTAATTGTGGCAGTAACTTTAGTAACTCTAATGCTAAATTTTGAGGTGATTGGTTGGCGGTTTTAGTCATTACGGGCATGGCACCTGCTTTAGACAGTGCTTTTTGCAACACTTCAATGGGACCTAAAGTCGGTTTTTCTGTATTTGAAGAAGCTGGATTATTTATCTCTAATGGTGATTGAGTTTTAGTTGAACCTGAATTTAAAGCGTTCTGATTTAAAGCGTTTTGACTGAAAGCTCCAGCAATGTCTTTAGCCATTTTTTGCGCAGATAATATGTCTATTTTTGAGCTAGCAATAGTCTCTGTAACAGCCGCTGATTTGCTCTGTATACTTAAACTATCGGGTGATAGAGCTTGTTTAGTGGCCGTTTCAGATTGAGATGCTTGTCCGTTAGTTGGCTGATTATTTCTGAGTGTCGTTTCTGTTAACAATGAGGTTTCGAGCTTTTTAAATAGTAGATTGAGCAGCTGTGAAGGTTCTGGTTTACTTAACACAATAGAGTCTTGCTTGGTTGTTATTGTGCTATCTTGCGTTTGAGTTATTGGGGTTAAACTCACCTTTACTTCGGCTTGCACAGGGGTAAGAGTCAGCACCAATCGCTGATTAACGTTCATAATATTGACTAGGTATTGCCCCTTTGCCAAATGAGCATGATCTAATTTTATTGTTGGCCCATCAACAAAGCTGAGTTGTTGTTGATTAATTATCGCATTGGGTAATGGATAACCTTGGGGCCGAGATGCTAATTGTGACAGTTGTTCAGTTGATACGCCATTTTTAACCGCCAGTGCAATCAGAGTTGTCGGTAATTTTATTTGAATGGCTTGTGCTAATAATATCAACTGAGTTTGAACTTGGTGATTTGGTGCAAGCATAGATGAAGATGTAGATTTAGATGAAGATGCCAACTTAGGTACACCATCTAGCGAGGCTGTTTGCATTAATGTATTAATGACCGCTATTCGTTGCAGGTTAACCTCTTTAGCCGCATCAGCAGTAATAACAATTTGAGCACTGTTTTGAAATATTTTTTGCAGTTCTGCGGTCAAGTTAAATTGATACTGCTGATTTGCAATGGTGATGTTCATATTTTGAGATGGCGTACTATTATTTTGTGTTGTTGATATCACCACAGGTTGGATATTATTGGTCGAGATAAATGATTTGTCTGCACTGACAAGTATGGCGCTGTTGGTTGTGCTTGAACTTGTCTGTTGAGTGCTTATACCTTGTGTCGAAGCCGATTGAGTTGGCACTGTATTGGTTGTTGCTGAGGCTGATGTAGTTGCAACAACATAGGCAGAGTTATTGACACTTGCACGTAAGGGGACATCTAACAAAGATTGAGACTTATTTACAGGCGCCTGTGCATGCTGATTAGCAGAGCCAGTGACTTTATTTATTTGCTCAGTTTTACCATCAGGGCTAGAACTTACTGCTGGCTGTAATCTTGTGTGTGGCGCCTTCATGTTATGGCCTTAGGTGTTTCTGTTATAAAACTAAAGATGCAATTTTCATTTATTTTTACAATTTTGAGTTTGCGATTAATGTCTGCTGAAGTATCCTTAGCGGCCTAATGGCTTTTTAGAGTACATAGTCAATTTTTAATGACTCGTTAGCCTGTGTAGTTCGCTGGGATTGACTATCTCAGCATTTATCGACTTGAACAATCATTGCTTTAATAAAAACGACAAAATAGCAGTTTGTTTATAGCTTTATCCGCTGTGTTTTTAAGAGAGTATTATGAATAAGTCTAAGGGAATATTACTTCCTTTCCTGTTATTGAATGTCAGTAATGCTGCCGCTAGTGAGCCTGATACCGATTTAATGCAAGTCGGCGACAATGTATCTTCAGTTACCGTAATCCATAATGATCCCCGAGATCCATTTGAAGGATTTAACCGCGTGATGTGGGATTTAAATTACTTATACTTCGATAAGTATTTATTTCGCCCAGTAGCACATGGTTACAATGATTATGTTCCTCACCCGGTAAAGTCAGGTTTAGATAATTTTGTTCGTAATTTTGAAGAGCCTAGCTCGATGGTCAACAACGCCTTGCAAGGTAAATGGGGTTGGTCTGCCAATGCTGGTGGGCGATTCACTATTAATAGCACCTTAGGACTTCTGGGCATTGTTGATGTTGCAGAAATGATCGGCATGGCGCGTAAAGATGATGACTTCAATGAAGTGCTCGGATATTACGGTGTACCCAATGGTCCGTATTTTATGGCGCCCTTTTTAGGCCCTTATGTGACACGTGAACTCGCGACAGACTGGGTTGATGGTCTATACTTCCCTTTATCAGAGTTTACTTTATGGCAATCAGCTTTAAAGTGGGCATTTAAAGGGTTGCACACACGTGCATCCGCTATCGATCAAGAAAGACTGCTAGACAATGCTCTTGACCCTTATACATTTGTAAAAGAAGCATATTTTCAGCACATGGATTATAAAGTTTATGATGGTAATGTGCCTCAATATCAACAGGATGATGAACTGTTAGATGAATATATGGATGAGTTAGAGTAAGTAGCCAGAGAGATAACGACTCTGGGAGGTTTTCATCTGTGGAGTTGTAGCATGGCACTGACAGATATATCGGTTTTAATTGTTGAAGATGATCCTATTTTTAGTCAGTTAATGACAGACTTTTTGCAAAGCAAAGGGGCTGTTGTTAAATATGCTGCTAATGGGCATCAAGGTTTAGTGCTGTTCAGTGAGTTAACATTTGATATTGTCATCGCTGATTTAAATATGCCTAAGTTGGGTGGTTTACCCATGATAAGGCAGATGATGGTGATTAATCCAAATGTGCCTGTAATTGTGATTTCTGGTAACGATGAAATGCCAGATGTCGTCGAAGCATTACGCATAGGGGCGTGTGATTATCTTGTTAAACCCTTGGCGGATTTATTTATTATTGAAGCGGCTATCCAACAGGCATTAAACCACTCCGTTAATCAAACCGCAAAGAATACCTATGACCCCACAGATGTATTTGAGCATCAATTAGCTGAGCTATCATATCTTGAATTAAATGAAAATTTATTGTTACTTGAGCAAAGCTCACATGCCGCTAAAAATGTGCAACAACAACTTTTCCCCGCTTCTCACATTCAATATCCGCAAGCTGCGATAGATTACAGTTTATTTAAAAACAGCGATGTCAGTGCTTATTTTATTGATTCGACTATGGTCGGTGATGATCACCTTGTGATGTATATGGCTCATTTTCAACCTGAAGATAACAGTGCCGCATTTGGATGTGTATTATTGCGTAGTTTTATTAATCAAAAACTGAAAAGCTTTAGAACTGGAACAAGTAGCGAGCTACTTAACCCCGTTGAGATGCTTAATTATCTCAACTCACGGATAATGAGTTCCGGGCTACATATTTTTACCAATATGGTTTATATCAGTATCGACTTGAAGCGTTATGATGCTGTTATTGCGCGAGCAGGAGCAGGATTAAGATGTTATTTGCGAAATAGCACCGGTTTATTGCCTTTAGCATTGCCAGATTGTCAGCCAATAGGCTCTGTTTTATGGGATAACCCCAGCGTGCAACACCGTCACCTTTCGACTGGTGAGTATTTGTGTATTAGTACGCATTTTCAAGAACATCAGCAAGCGTTGCTTAATAATCATTTTAAAGGCTTAACCTTTGATAAGAGCACTCATGCAGGCGGCTTTATGCAGCTAAACTGCGGATAGTTATTACCTAAATTTATTGTGGTTTTGAAGTAATAAAAAAGGTTTAGTAGTGATACTAAACCTTTATTGTTGACTGTATTGTGGGCTGTTATTTGACTAGCTTATTTTTTCACAGCGTTGCATATAGTCATTAATCAGATGAGTCATAATGTCGTTTACCGAAGCATCTTGGCAACAATTATCTAAATAAACTTTAAAGGTTACCAAACCGTGACCATCATTTTTTAAGCGACTACTTTGCATCGCAAAGTAAGCTTCTTCCTTATCAGCTTTACGAATAGTAATGCCGTCTATTTCAAATAATTTACTGCCAGCATTGTTATGCCATTTAGTGATTCTGTCTAAGGCTATTTCGCAAGAATGGTTAACTTCGATATGATTCTGCCAAGAGGCTTGCTTGTCATTTTGTTGGTAGTGAGGGCAACGAACGGTGTAATTGTGGACATGAGTTATCGCTGTCATTTTAGGTGCACCTTTTCTTTATAAGATAATTTATCATAGACCGTAAATTCTATGGTGGTCAATCGTTATTATCAGAACTGAGATCTAGGTTCGCTTTTACTAATGTACTGACTAACCATCTGTTGATAAACAAAATTTTTCTAATAAAAAGCTCGCAAAATATGCGAGCTTTTTATTTATTGAAATGATATTTTTGGAAAACAGTACTAATCGTTTTACCGGTTAACTTTTACAACGCAGCTTGATAAATTTGACATATTTCTTCAAAGCTTGCCTGTTGTGGGTTAGTAAAACCACAGGCATCTTTTAATGCATTTTCTGCCAGTGTTGGAATATCTTCAGCTTTTACGCCAAGCTCGCTAAGTGTCGCTGGAATGTTGACAGCTTCAGATAAGCGCTTAATTGCACTAATGGCTAGCATGGCGGCTGCTTCAGCTGATAAACCACTGATCTCTTCTCCCATCGCTTTGGCCACGTCGGCTAAGCGTTGCGGTACCACTTTGGCGTTATAAATTTGCACATAGGGTAATAAAATGGCATTACAAACTCCGTGAGGTAAGTCATAGAACCCCCTAATTGGTGCGCCATAGCATGTACATACCCTAAGCTTGCATTGTTGAATGCCATACCGGCTAAAAACTGGGCGTAAGCCATTTGCTCACGGGCATCAATATTGTGACCCTCTTTTACTGCATTAATTAAATTTGCTCGAATTAATTCGATTGCTTTAATGGCACACGCATCAGTAATCGGATTAGCGGCAATAGAGACATAGGCTTCAATAGCATGTGTTAATGCATCCATACCTGTTGCTGCGGTTAATGCCGCAGGTTTTTCGAGCATTAATTCGGGGTCATTTACCGATAAAATAGGAGTGGTATTTTTGTCAACAATAGCCATTTTGATATGACGTGCTTCATCGGTGATAATACAAAAACGTGTCATTTCACTTGCTGTGCCTGCTGTAGTGTTAATAGCGACTAAAGGAAATTGAGGCTTAGATGACATATCAACGCCTTCATAATCTTTAATGCTGCCGCCATTGGTGGCAACTAATGCTATTCCCTTGGCGCAATCATGTGGTGAACCACCACCAAGCGAGACAATAAAGTCACATTGGTTTTTAGTTAACAAAGCCAATCCAGCTTCTACGTTGCCTGTAGTGGGGTTAGGCTGAACGCCATCAAAAACTGACACTTGAATATTTTCGGTTTGCAATTTATCGGCTACCTTGGCGACTAAACCAATAGCTACCAATGGTTTATCTGTAACGATAAGTGCGTGTTTAAAGCCAAAACTTTTAATGTCTTTTACTGCTTCTTCAACGCCGTTTTTACCTAGGATATTGACACTAGGAATAAAGAATTTTGTCGCCATGGTGTTACCTCTACGGATTATTTTATCTGTAGTTAACATATCAACCTCAGTGGATAATATTTGTGAGAGATATCAAATATTTCACGGAATCATACTTAAAAAGGAGTAGTTTTGTTACTAGGACGAAAGTATTGAATAAAATGTGATATGACTTCTATCATGAAATGCAAAAAAAGGTGCGCTTACACCTTTTTTAGTGTTCTTGGCTGTTATTTAAATTCGTTATTTTATTAAGCGTGTTTACTGATTAAAAGGCAAAATATATCGCTATTCATTGAAGTTTGAATAGCGATATTACCAAGGGGAGAGGCTATTTTTACGATTAACCGAAAGTAAATAAGTAAGTAGCCAGGTGAATTGAGTATTACCCTGGACAGTTTGTTTCACTGATTGAATTAACGATAATTTCCTCTACAGGGACATTGGTAAAGGTGACACCATCTTTTTGTACTGATTGAGTATTAACCGCATTCATAATATCAACCACTTCCATGCCAGCAACTACCATACCAAATACCGCATAACCGCCCTGGCTAGGGTAGTTTAAGTTATCGTTATCATGAATGTTAATAAAGAACTGACTGGTAGCTGAATCTAATACTTGGGTGCGTGCCATCGCTATAGTGCCGCGATCATTTTTAAGCCCAACACTCGATTCATTTTTTATTGGGTCATAAGTCGACTTTACATTCATGCCGGGTGTAAAACCACCACCTTGGTTTACAAAGTTATTGGCAATGCGATGAAATAGAGTGCCATCATAAAATTTTTCGTCAACATAACGACTAAAGTTAGCAGCAGTAATAGGCATGTTAGTGTTATCAATTCCTAAGGTGAATTCGCCCATGGTGGTATCTACCAAATAACACACATTAATCGCTAACTCAGGCGAAGGAGTTGGCGTCGGAGTTGGTTGGGGCGTTGGCGTTTGTGGTGATGAGTCTGAACCACCACAGGCGGATAAACTGATTAAAGCTGCTGCTAATAAATAAGCTTTCATATATTCCTTTATAAAGTTGTTATAAGTTTTGCGACATAGTTGCTGTTTTAGGCCATTGATTCAACCAAAAATTGTCTGGTTGATACAAAATGTTACTCGGTGTGTTTGAATTATGATCGACAAACCTTAGTGCTATTGCCGTTTTTTTATAAGTTTTCGGGTCAATCCAGTATATAATGCGCGATTGCTAATTCTTTTACTCTATAGAGCCTGTTATGTCATTTTTATCGCTAGGATTAAAGCCTGAAATTCAACGAGCACTGACCGCTATTGGTTATGTGACCCCTACGCCAATTCAACTGGCGGTGATCCCCAAAATCCAGGCTGGTAAAGATATTCTAGCGAATGCTGAAACAGGTACAGGTAAGACAGCGGCATTTGCATTACCGTTAATTGAAATGATCACCTCAGCAGATGATAGCTTTGACAATGAAGATGGCTTAGATGCTAATCCGCTTACGGTATTAATCATGACGCCAACGCGTGAACTCGCGATTCAAATTGAACAGAATATTGTACAATTTAGTCAGTTTTTGCCAATTAAAAGTGTCGCTGTTTATGGTGGTGCCAGTATTCGCCCGCAGCTGACAGCAATAAGCCAAGGGGTAAATATTTTAGTGGCTACCCCAGGCCGTCTTTTTGATATTGTCGGTCAGCATGACTTATCACTTGCATCGGTAAAATATTTAGTCATTGATGAAGCTGACCGTATGCTTGACTTAGGTTTTGTTAAAGACATTGAAAAAGTGAAGCGGCTTATTAATCGCGATCACCAGACGATGATGTTTTCAGCGACTTTTTCTGATGAAATTAAATTGTTAGCCGATGATATGCTTATTTCACCTGAGCATATTAATGTGGCAACCACAACTACTGCAGCCACAGTCACTCAGCTGGCCTATCAAGTCGATCAGCGCCGTAAAGCTGAATTATTATCGGAACTTATCGGCAAGCATAATTGGCAGCAAGTGATGGTGTTTACCAGCCGTAAAGAAACCGCTGATCATCTTCAAAAAGAATTGTCATTAGACGGCATTAAAAGTGCTGTGTTTCATGGTGACAAATCCCAAGGCGCTCGTAATAAAGCCCTTGAAGAGTTTAAGTCTGGCAAGTTACGTGTATTAGTGGCAACCGATTTAGCCGCCCGAGGGTTAGACATACAAGCCTTACCGCGGGTGATTAACTTTGAACTACCTGAAGAGCCTGAAGATTATGTTCACCGAATAGGCCGTACTGGCCGTGCTGGTTTAGCTGGCGAGGCTATTTCGCTAGTGAGCCCGCAAGAGCAGGAATGCCTTGAGGCTATTGAGGCGGTTATTCAACAACCTTTACTATTAACAAGCATTGCTGGCTACGAGCAAGGTGCGCCGCTTCCTGCTCGGTATCGTGAATTAGCGTCAGATCCGACCAAAACAAAGCAAGTTAAAAAGCATGCTCGTCCAAATCGTAATAACCGTTCAGGCCAATTTGATAAAGACTCAGCTAAGCCACAACGCCATGGAAAATACAGTAAGAAGAAATAACTGAGTTAATAAAAACAACTGAAGTATAAGCAAAATATGATCATAAAACCCGTCAATACCAATGTGATTACCGGCTTTCTAGGCGTAGGTAAAACCAGCCTAATTAAACAGTTACTTAAGCATAAACCAGCTAACGAGGTTTGGGCTGTACTGGTCAATGAGTTCGGTGAAATTGGTATTGATGCGGGGTTAATTAATCGCTCGCCAACAGATGGTGTGGTGATTAAAGAGGTTGCTGGAGGCTGTTTGTGCTGCGCCGCTGGCATACCAATACAAGTGGCAATAAATCAAATTATTCAGCGGGCAAAACCCGATAGGTTGCTAATTGAACCTACCGGCATTGGTCACCCGCAGCAAATTATTAACACTTTGAGTGAGCCACATTACCAACAAGTTATTCATCTGCAGGCTTGTTTATGTTTGGTTGACGCTCGCAAAATTGTCGATAACCGTTATCGTCAGCATGAAATATATATTCAGCAATTGTTAATAGCAGATGTCATCGTTGCCAGTAAAAGTGAACTGTACCAATCATCTGATATTAAAGCGTTAACCGCCTATTTTTACGAGCTGAAAATTAATCCTAATATTGTTACCGCAGCCGATCATTTTAGCTCACCTCAACTTATTGACACTTTGCTAAAAAGTTTGCATAAGCCCCATAAAAAAACCATTAAGCCGATTAAACAGATTAAGCCACAACATGCTTTGTTAAACAGTGGCTTATCTGCAAAATCAAATTTATGGTTTAATCAAGTTGAAGAGATCGCTCTACCTGCTTTAAATGAGGGTGAAGTGGTGTGTAAAATCAACCAAGGTGAAGGGTGCTTCAGTGTGGGTTGGTTAATTAGCCCAAGCGTAATATTTGATTTTGATTTATTAATGGCCTGGATTGACACATTTAAACGACCTGAAATACTTCGCCTTAAAGCGGTAATGATTACCGGAGAAGGTATTCTTGGGGTCAATATGGTCGATGCGCAGTTGAATTTATCTGAACTGGATGATGCGAACGATTCACGATTAGAGATTATTGCCACAACTTCATTAGATGCCCAAGCATTACAGCTAGGTTTACTGGCCTGTTGTGGTTAACGATTATGAGTCGCTTTATTTATATGGCGCGTAGCATTATTTAACATATCTATTTCATTATTCGATTTTACAATTATGTCGCTAAAAAATAGGCCCGTCATCAGACGGGCCTATTTTATGTAAACATATAAAGAGTATCGTAACTGTTGTGATAGAAACTAACGGCTACACTCTTCAAGTAAATACGCTAAATGACGATACGAAATACCACTGTGTTGAGTTAACCCCACTTCACACATTCTGTTGGCGTAGTAGCCTTGTTTAACTTCAGTAGGAATAAGCTTTTTGATATTACGCAATGCACTGGCGTTAATTTCAGGCTTATATAACCCTTTTTCACCCGCATAGCCACAACAGGTAATGCCAGCCGGTGCTATCACATCCTGAGCACAGGCATTAGCAATTGCCTGGAGGGTCGGCTCAAGTTTCATTTTACGCGCACTACAGCCCTGGTGTAGCGTAATACTGGCTTTTTTAGTGATAGTCACTTTAGGTAAAATATTGTCATGCATAAACTGCACAAGATCTAAAATATCGACTTTGGGGTTACCCGTGAGCGTGCGATATGTACAAGATAATGCATCAACCACTACAGGAACTTTACCGTTCTCACTGAGCTTGCTGAGGGAGTCAATTAACTCATCTCGTTTAGTGTCAGCATTTTTGAAATCACCCTTTGATTCCCACATTTGGCCGCAACACAATTCACGCGTGTTATTTGGCGTAACAACGTTATAGCCTGCTCGTTCAAGTAAAGTCATAACCACTTCCGATAAGGTGCGGCTGTCAGGATCTTTTGGCGTAGGGCCAAATGTACGCCCACCACAAGCTGGGAAGTAAACCACAGTTGGCTGACCAATTATGTGGGCTGACGGTTTAGCAACATTGCCGCCTTTAGGGAAGTCAGGGTTCCAATAGGGCACTTCTTTGCTGATCATGCGGCCGACATTCATCAATGAGTTGGTAACACTATCACCCGTCAGTTTATGAATAGTGCCTAATAGATTAAAGCCTGTGCTGATAACGGTATTCACAGCGCCATAGTGTTTGGCTTGAAAATCTAATACTTTTTGTTCAGTGGTACTGATATAAGGAGTACGCAGTTTACGCACCAGTTGCCCCATACTGCTGTCAACAGGGCAGGCAATAGTACATAACTGACATGCAGCGCAAGTATCAATTACATCATATTTAGCGCTAGCGCGCATTTCTGCAGCCGCTTGCTTGTCACCGGATTCGGTTAATCTTTCTATTTCACGCAGTACGGCGATACGTTGGCGGGGTGAAAAATTAAGTGCTGATGTTGGGCAGGTTTTTTCACAAAATCCACATTCAATACATTTATCAATAAAATCATCAACTACAGGGCATGGTTTGATATTTTTGACATGGATTTCAGCGTCATCATTTAAAATCACCCCAGGATTGAGTAATCCTTGAGGATCAAAAATGTGTTTAATCTGCTTCATTATGGTGTAAGCATCAGCGCCCCATTCCATTTCAACAAAAGGGGCGACGGCACGGCCTGTACCATGTTCCGCCTTCATTGAACCATCATACTTATTGATCACCATATCCGCGACATCCTGCATAAATGCATGGAAGTTGCGCGTGTCGGTTTCAGATGAAAAGGTGGGGGTGATAATAAAATGGAAGTTGCCCGCTAATGCATGGCCATAAATAACGCCTTCAGGGTAACCGTGTTTATGAAATAAAGCGGTTAGATCGGCCGCGGCGGCAGCAAGATGCTCAAGTTCAAAGGCTACATCTTCAATAATAACTGAGGTTCCTTTAGGGCGTGCGCCACCAATAATAGGGAACAAACCTGAACGCATAGCCCAGTATTGACCAAATACAGCAGGATCGTTGCTGAATTCAATTGGGCGTTCTGTTTCAATATGGGCAATTTTGTTAATCACATCTTGGGTATATTGGGCTAATGTTGTTTTATTGTTTGCTCGGCACTCAATTAATAATATCGCCGCGCCT
This sequence comes from Shewanella sp. HL-SH4, assembly GCF_051164845.1. Lineage (NCBI taxonomy): Bacteria > Pseudomonadati > Pseudomonadota > Gammaproteobacteria > Alteromonadales > Shewanellaceae > Shewanella > Shewanella sp. HL-SH4. Next base: position 705,637 of record NZ_CP195037.1, on the reverse strand, counting down.
TGAGGTAATTGATTTAACCAGGTAGGCATACCAGGCTTACCCATAACAGATTTAATCGATGCCCAGTCGAGTAATTCAACCGCAGCTACGCTGTCCCCCTTCATCGGTGGAACGGCACTTGCAGCATCTTCCATGCTGAAAAACACGGCCATAGCAGAAGCTTTAAAAAGGGCTTCTTCTACTGTGTGATAAGTCACTTCGTTGACAAAGGCTAATGTTCCTTCTGCACCCACAATGAGGTGGTTGATTAAATCAAAAGGGTCATTAAAGTCGACTAGCGCATTGATGCTGTATCCAGTGGTATTTTTAATCGAGAACTTTTTACGAATTCGCGCAGCCAAAGCCGAATTATTTTGGGTCATTTTAGCTAAAGATGATAAAGCTTCTAATATACCTGGATGACTTAGTGCGAATGCAGATTTAGATTGTTCACAACCCGTGTCTAATTCGGTTCCATCTGCAAACAATAATTTCACTGACGAAATCGTTTGATAACTATTTTGAGCGGTTCCACAACACATCCCAGAAGCGTTATTGGATACAATACCACCAATTTTAGCCGCCGCAAGAGTGGCAGGGTCAGGACCAATTTTTTTGTTAAATGGTTTTAATGCCGCATTCGCATCTGCACCTATAACCGCGCAACCTAAGGTTATTTGACTTCTATCTGCACTGATATTAATGGTGCGAAAGCCGTCATGGCCGAGTATTAATAAAATACCTTCACCAATTGCTTGGCCTGATAAGCTGGTGCCTGCTGCCCTGTAGGTAACTGGTGCATTATGTTTGCGTGCAATTTTAAGGGTTATTTTAACTTGTTCAAGTTCATTAGCATGAACAACGATTTCAGGTACGATACGAAAATAACTAGCATCTGTAGACCACGCAAAGCGACGAGTTGGGTCATTGCTGACCGCTTTTTCGCCTAGTTGTAGCGTTAACTCTTGCATGATGGTTTGATAATCAATCGTCATAATATTTCTCTTATTAATTCAGCAGCAAATCACAGTAATAAACCATCAACAGTAAACTTCAGTGACTTGCGACATTGAGAACAGGTCATTAAGCTTAGAAACCACCCCAAATGACAGCAATGGTGCCAGCAACAAGCGCATAACCTAATGCTATAGGCATTGTTTTACGAATAATTTCAGACTCACGTCCTGCCATTCCCACCACGGTTGCCGCTGCAACAACGTTCATCACACACATCATGTTACCAGCATTAGCACCAATGCCTTGCAGTGCTAAGGCCAGCGCATGGCTCATTCCAATATTATCGGCAACAGAGTACTGTAAGCCTGAAAACATCATGTTGGAGAAAGTGGCTGAACCGGAAAGAAATGCACCAAATATACCAACAATGGGCGATACCCAGGCCCAAACTGAGCCCATAGTATTGGCAAGTAAATCTGCTAATGCTACCGGCATAGATTGCAGGCCTGCAGAGTTTGCACCTGAGTTTAAGAATATTTTGACCATAGGCACAGATGCGCCGAGTGAGATGATGGTGGGTAACATTGAACCGCAAGATACCGTGATAGATTGTTTAATGGCTTTTGGTTTCATTCTGAATAATATAAAACCTAAAACACACACTAGAATAAAGAAAATCCCCGGCGCATAAAATGTGGCAAAGCTGGCTTTTAGCTCGGTACCTAACAACCCCGTCCAGCTGATATTGAATCCTGTTAACCAAGTTTTAAATGGGGTAACAACTCTGGAAAGCACTAACAATGCGGCCATAATAATATACGGCGACCAGGCTGCAATTTGCGAAAACCTAGTTTCTACAGGCTTATCTTCAGTGGTGATATCCTGTGATAGTTGTTCATTGTCTGCAAAGTCATTCCAGGGCGTTATTGGAAGTAACCAGCCTTTTTGAGCGACCGGAATAACCACTGCCATGCCAATTAACGCACCAATAACCGAGGGGAATTCAGGACCGGCAAGGTAATTAATTAACCATGCCGGAATGGTGAAAGCGAAACCTGCTAGCAGTGCAAATTTCCAGATTTGTAACCCTTCTTTAAATGATTTGTTCTTACCAAAAAAGCCAGTTAACACACAGACAACCACTAAGGGAATTAATGAACCCGTGATTAAATCAATAGTGATAATGTGCATGGCAATAAACTGAGCATAATCAGCAAAGTTACCGCCATGGGCGGTAATTTGTTCGGTTGCCATGGACACGCCATTTTGTATTAGACCTTGTTCCATACCAAATAATACAGGCAAACCAATTGCGCCAAATGATACCGAGGTCGAGTCGGCAATTAATGCCACTACAGCGGCCGCAATAGGCGGCACACCTAATAAAACTAGTAATGGGGCGCCAATGGCTGCGGGTGTACCAAAACCAGCCGAACCTTCAATGAACGAGCCAAATAGCCAACAGATAATAATAACCTGTACTCGCGCATCTGCACTGATACTGGTAAAGCCGGCTCGAATAGTGTCCATGGCGCCAGAATATTTAAGTGTATTGAGTAAAAACACTGCGCCAAAAATAATGGTGAGGGGTGTGAGGGCTGATAATAATCCTTCTACAATCGAAGCTGCGAGTATTCTAGTGTCCATCTGCCAAATAAAGATAGCCGCTAATCCTGTCGCGACCATTGAAATGGGCATAGCTTTAGATGCAGGGAGCTTAAGTAAAACAAGGAACACCATAACGCTGATAATAGGCGTTAAGCTCGCGATTAGCTGTAACGTAGTCATGCACACCTCTTTATTTGTAAGCTTGTTAGTTTAGGTCTTATTTTTGTTTGTTATATTTCTATTACTTCGATGTAACAAAAGGTAGATGTAATAGACTGTATTTTGTGACTTCAATACTTGATAAAGATCATTTTAAATCTTAACTATTACAAACCATCCAAACATTGGGACATAGATCGATTTCACTCATTTAAGTATGTGATTAATATCACCGTTTAAGTGTTCAGCGAATGAAGGATGATTTTACTTAATATTAGCGATTATGAATGTGAACTCACTCACGAGATGGGCATTCAAGGTGATAAACAATGCTATATATCACCTTGATAGGAAGTTGAAGAGATCGAGCGTGAGCATTAAGTGACTAAAACAGCTTGCTGCCCCAGCCCAGTTTATTGCGCAATACGTGGAAGTAATTATGGCCTTTAGGATGGATTAGTCTTAATTGTTCACTTGAGCGGCGAATAATAATTTCATCACCAGGCAACACGGCTAAGTGAACGTGGCCGTCACAACTGACTTCAAGATTTTCACCATTCTCAGGTGACACTACTAATTTGATAGTGCTACAAGCATCAACCACAATAGGGCGACAAGAAAGGGTGTGGGGAAACATAGGCACTAGAATGAGTGCTTGTAAATTAGGCGTTAAAATAGCACCGCCTGCTGACAATGAATATGCAGTAGACCCTGTTGGTGTTGATACAATCATGCCATCCGCGCGTTGGCTGTACATAAACTGCTCGTCTATGTAGACTTCGAATTGGATCATGTGAGCAATTTTACCAGGGTGTAATACCGCTTCATTAACCGCAGTATTACTTGAGGTTATTTTGCCATGGCGATGTACTTCAGCTTCTAATAAAAAGCGGTATTCAGTTTCAAATTCACCATCAAGTACATCAGACAAGGTATCTTCAAAATTATCTGGAGGCAAATCGGTTAAAAACCCTAAATTACCCCGGTTAACGCCAATGACAGCAACATCAAAACGGGCTAACACCCTTGCTGCACCTAGCATATTTCCATCACCACCGACCACAATGGCGAGATCACAATGTTCCCCCATCTCGAGTAAGTCCATGGATGAAATATCATTACCCAGTTCTGCTGAGACACGGGACTCAACAATAACATGGTAGCCTTGCACTGATAACCAATGATGCAAACGCTTCAAGGTCAAGTTTGTGCCATGATGATGCGGCTTACCGATAAGGCCGATAGTATTAAACTTTTTGCTCATATTGATATTTGTTGGGCTTAAAAGCCTTGAAACGCTGAAATTGATCCCCATAATATACCCAAACTAATTAAAAGTGTCAGAAGCATGATAATTAATCTTCTTCTGACATGTTTCTGTCAGATTTTCGAAAATATCGCATTTTTTAGCTGGAGTGAAAATGAGCAACGAGTCAAACTACGATCCACAAGATATCGATACCCAAGATCAAGTGGAAGAAGGTACCGTCATTGAAGCTGGTGAAGCAAGCTTAATGGATGAGTTAACCCAGGCTAACTTCCGCATTGAAGAATTAGAGCAGCTATTAGCAGAGTCTGAAGCAGCACTCGCTGATCGCAAAGAAGTTGAAGTGCGTGCGGCCGCTGAGATACAAAATATTCGTACACGTACTGCAAAAGATGTAGAACAAGCGCGTAAGTTTGCCTTAGAAAAATTTGCTAATGAGCTTTTACCGGTTATCGACAACATGGATAGAGCGTTACAAGGTACCTCGCCAGCTGATGAGGCCACTAAAGCGATTTATGAAGGTGTTGAATTAACCATGAAAGGTTTCTTAAGTACAGTTGAGAAATTTGGCGTGGTACAGCTTAGCCCATTAGGCGAGACGTTTAATCCTGCACATCACCAAGCTATTGGTATGCAGCCAAGTGCTGAGTATCCAGAGAACACCGTGATGTTAGTGATGCAAAAAGGTTATATTTTAAATGACCGTTTATTACGTCCAGCTATGGTGATGGTATCGCAAGGTGGTCCAGGTGTAGATACTCAAGCCTAATCACTTGTGTAGGCAAATTTAACGCATCAAAAAGGGCTGAATTATCAGCCCTTTTTTGTGTTTGTTGATCATTAAAACCTAGCATTAACATTAATGCTAGTTAGGCTAAATAATCTCTAATTTGTTGCTCAATACCCTGCGAATCTAGCTTCAGCTCACTGATAATTTCATCTGGCGCGCCGTGCTTAATAAACTCATCTGGCAGACCGATTTGAAGCACAGGCATGATGATTTTAAGTTGTTGTAACGCTTCCATCACGCCACTACCTGCGCCGCCCATTATCGCGTTCTCTTCAACTGTGACAATCACATCATGGTTGTTTGCCAGTTCTGTCAGTAGATCAATATCTAACGGTTTCACAAAGCGCATATCGGCAACTGAAGCATCTAATGCTTCAGCAGCAATTAAGGCGGCTTCTAATGTTGTACCAAAATTAACGATAGCAATTTTTTTGCCGTGGCGCTTCATTACGCCTTTGCCGATAGGCAATTGGGTCATTTCTTCAACTTGTTCAGCACCTGTTGCACAACCTCTTGGGTAACGCACCGCAGTAGGACCGTCCTGATAGCAATAGCCGGTGTACAGCATCTGACGACATTCATTTTCATCAGAAGGGGTCATGATTATCATGTTGGGAATACAACGCATAAAGCTTAAATCAAACGCGCCTTGATGGGTCGGACCATCTGCGCCGACAATACCACCACGGTCAATGGCAAATAACACTGGTAAGCGTTGTAATGCGACATCGTGAATGAGTTGATCATAACCACGTTGTAAGAAGGTAGAGTATATGGCTACAACGGGCTTTAAGCCTTGGGTTGCCATACCAGCACTTAAGGTTACTGCGTGCTGCTCAGCAATAGCAGCATCAAAATACTGTTTAGGGAAACGTTGTGAAAACTCAACCATGCCTGAACCTTCACGCATAGCAGGGGTAATTCCCATCACTTTATCGTCAAGCTCAGCAACATCACATAGCCATTTACCAAACACCTGTGAAAATGTCGGTAACCCCGGTTTAGTCGCAGGTTTTTTAAACTGGCTAGGATCAAACTTAGGCACTGCGTGCCAGCCAATAGGATCTTTTTCTGCTGGCTCATATCCACGACCTTTTTTAGTCATGATGTGTAGGATCTGTGGCCCTTTTAGGCTACGCATATTGCGCATGGTTTCAACTAAGGCATCAACATCATGGCCATCAATAGGGCCGATGTAATTAAAGCCTAGTTCTTCAAACAAAGTCCCGGGAACCACCATGCCTTTTAGGTGCTCTTCTGTTCTCTTAGCTATTTCCTTGATAGCAGGCATGCCTTTAAGCACTTTTTTACTGCTTTCACGGATAGTCGTGTAAAAGCGGCCAGACATAAGTTGAGCAAGGTGATTATTAAGTGCGCCAACATTTTCTGAAATCGACATTTCATTATCGTTCAGCACGACTAACATATCGTTGCGTAAGTCACCGGCATGATTTAAAGCTTCAAATACCATACCACCTGTCATTGCGCCATCACCAATAACAGCAACAACTTTACGGCCTTTATTTTCTTTTTCGGCGGCAATTGCCATGCCTAAAGCTGCACTGACAGAGGTGCCAGAATGACCGACACTAAAGGTATCGTAATGACTTTCTTCACGCCATGGAAAAGGATGTAAACCGTTTTTTTGGCGAATAGTGTGCATGCGGTTACGGCGGTCAGTTAAAATTTTGTGAGGATAAGCTTGATGGCCAACATCCCAAACTAATTGGTCAAAAGGCGTGTCGTACACATAATGAAGCGCTACGGTTAATTCAACCGTGCCTAAGCCAGAAGCAAAATGACCGCTAGACATGCCTACCGACTGCAACAGAAACTGGCGCAGCTCATCTGATACCTGCGGTAATAAACTCTGAGGTAGCTGTCTAAGTTCTTCTGGGGTGTTAGCTTTTGCTAACACAGGATATTGAGAATTATCGAAACTCATAGTGAGATATCTGTCTTATTATATTCTTCGCACGATAATATACCGGGCAAAGTCTGCAATTAACTGACTATTGTATGGCAATTTAGTCAGTTCTGATAGAGCATCATCAACAAGTTGCTGTGATGTCTGCTTGGCACCTTCTAAACCAAGTAATTTAGGAAAGGTACTTTTATTTGATTGCTCGTCACTGCCTTGTGGTTTACCTAACTCTTCGGTGCTAGCAACGATATCTAATATATCGTCTTGCACTTGAAAGGCTAAACCTATTTTACCAGCGTAAACCATTAAGGCTTGATGTTCATTATCGGTGGCATTGGCTGCAATCAACGCCATTTCTACTGCGCAGCAGATTAATGCACCCGTTTTTTTGTTATGAAGCTCAGTTAATCTCGCCATTTCAATACGCTGATTTGTGGCGCTAAGATCAATTGCCTGACCACCACACATCCCCTGATAACCAGAGGCTTTTGCCAATGATTTAACAATGGCTAGTTGCTGAGCGGGCATTAAACCCTCAATAGGCTCACTGATAATATCGAATGCCAGAGTTTGTAATGCGTCACCTGCTAATATTGCGCTGGCTTCATCAAAAGCAATATGAACAGTAGGTTGGCCACGGCGAAGACTATCATTATCCATTGCTGGTAAGTCATCATGGATAAGCGAATATGCATGAATACATTCAATGGCAGCGGCTAAATTATCTAATACCTTTAGCGGGACATTTAACATTTGTCCTATACTGTAAACCAAAAAAGGTCGGATACGCTTACCACCTAATAACGCACCATGGGTCATGGCCGCTTTTAATTTTGGTGCAGCGTTATCAAGGTCAGTTAATTTTTGGCTTAATACTTGATCAACTCTTTGTTGATAAGTCTTTATTGCATCAGTTAGCACTGTAATACCTCAACATGCTGTCAAAGCTGTTTATTGTTCAATTTCTAATGGGGTTAAGGTGTCTTTATCATCTAATAAAATGGATACTTTCTGTTGTGCTTGTTCAAGTTTTGCCTGACTTTGGCGTACGAGGTTGATGCCTCGTTCAAACTGCTTCAATGCATCATCAAGGGAGACTTCACCTTGCTCTAAACTGGCTACAATAGTTTCAAGTTCATTTAAAGATTGCTCAAAACTGAGATTTTCAGGTTTTTTTGCCACGTTGATATTTCCTCTTGTTCAGCGTGTGACAAGGTATATCAGCCGAGCTTTTGGGTCAAATACAGACGCTGGATATTTGCTCAATAGCACGCTTTGTTACTGAAATTTGTTTAGAAAGTTGAAATTCGAGCTAAACTAGAAATGATTTTGACCGATAACATAGTAAGATGATGTTTAAGTTTAACGATTTTAGCATTAGCATGTTCAAGCAGACTTAACTGCATTTGAGGAGATGTTGTGGATTTAGCAACCCTGATAGGAATTATTGGTGCTTTTGCATTTATCATTGGCGCTATGGTGACCAGTGGTGGTATTGGCCTATTTATCGACGTACCGTCAATTTTGATTGTTGTTGCCGGCTCTTTATTTGTGGTGATGATGAAGTTTAACCTAAAACAATTTTTAGGTGCGATTAAGATTGGCTTAAAAGCCTTTATGTTTAAAATTGATAAACCAGAAGACCTCATTGAGCAATCAGTTAATATGGCCGATGCTGCCCGTAAAGGGGGCTTTTTAGCGTTAGAAGAAGCGCAAATTAGTAACACATTTATGCAAAAAGCTGTCGATATGTTAGTTGATGGTCATGATGGCGAGGTCGTACGTAATGCATTAGAGAAGGATATTGCCTTAACTGAAGAGCGCCATAAGTCTGGGGTGAATATTTTTAAAGCCATGGGCGATGTTGCACCTGCGATGGGGATGATTGGTACGCTTGTTGGTTTGGTTGCCATGTTATCAAATATGGATGACCCTAAATCAATTGGGCCATCAATGGCGGTGGCGTTATTAACCACACTTTATGGTGCAGTAATCGCCAATATGATAGCCATACCAATGGCGGATAAATTGGCGCTGCGGATGAATGAAGAGCTATTGAATCGTAATTTGATTATGGATGCGGTATTGGCGATTCAAGACGGTCAAAATCCACGGGTAATTGAAGGCTTTTTGAAAAATTATATTGCTGAAAAACAACGTAAAATAGATACAACGGACGGGGAGTAACCCATGGCTAAGGCCAAGTGTGAATGTCCACCTGCCGGCGCGCCCATGTGGTTAGCAACCTTTGCTGATCTCATGTCGTTGCTGATGTGCTTTTTCGTATTATTATTAGCGTTCTCTGAAATGGACGTAATGAAGTTCAAGCAAATTGCAGGTTCAATGAAGTATGCCTTCGGTGTACAAAATAAAGTTGAAGTCAAAGACATCCCTAAAGGAACATCTGTTATTGCACTGGAGTTTCGTCCTGGTCGACCCGATCCCACTCCGATTGAAATTATTAACCAGCAAACTAATGAAATGACTCAACCAACCATTGAGTATCAAGCAGGTGAAGAAGACAGTGCTGGCGGAGTACAAAAACAGAATGGCGCCCAACGTGGGGGTAATGCTAGCGCAACTGCACAAAAAGAAGCTGAGGCGGTTAAAAAAGATGCCGCATCTTCACAAGATAATATCAATGAACAGCTTAAAAAAATGGCTGAACAATTGAATGAACAAATTGTTGATGGTGCCATTGAATTAGAATCCTTAGGTCAGCAAATTATTATTCGAATTCGAGAAAAGGGTTCATTTTCTTCCGGTTCAGGCTTTCTTCAGCCCCAGTTTAGGCCTATTGTGCGATCCATCGGTGAGTTACTCAAAGATGTCCCAGGCATTATCACTGTGTCAGGACATACAGATGGCGCCCATATCAGCAATGAGCTTTATAGTTCAAATTGGGATTTATCCAGTCAGCGGGCTGTTGCGGTAGCCCATGAGTTGATGAAAGTACCTGGCTTTGATGAGACACGAATGAAAGTGATGGGAGAGGCGTCCAATAATCCACTGGTGCCTAATGACAGTAACACTAATCGAGCTCGAAATCGTCGAGTCGAAATAGCCATAGAGCAGGGCAAACCTAAAGAGTCTGATGAGATTAAAGTGACTCAGGATCCGCAGACGCCCCAAAATCCTTAATAAACGCAAATGTCTGACTTTAAAGCGCAATCAAATGATTGTGCTTTTTTTGGACCATATCTAGCGTGATTTAAATATATCGTGATGCTTGTCCAAGCGGATAATGTTGTTACAAGCGACTAAAAATTTGATATAATCCTCAGAATTACTGCTTTTTTACGTACGGTAATTAATGTATTCGACTCAGTGTAAGCTGGGTCGATATTTTTTTGCCGTGAAAAATAAGTCCTTATTTTCTTAATTCAAACCATTAACTATGACGTTGGCTAAGTACATTGCCGTGTTTAGCTAGTAATTAATGTTGCCGGAACCGCTATGAAGTTTATTGTAAAGTTATACCCTGAAATCATGATGAAGAGTAAATCGGTAAGATTAAGGTTTACTAAAATGCTAGAAACGAATATTCGAAATGTACTTAAAAAAGTCGACGAAGAGGCTAAGGTGCTACGTTTATTTGATCGGATCATCGTCAAGGTACCTGAAGATAAACCAGAATTGCAGGACATATTTGGGCAACGCTTAGCGTGTATTCCTGGTATTGCCCATGTGGTGCAAGTCAGCGAGTATCCGTTTGATACTATTGACAGCATTTACCAGTTAGCCTTACCCCGGTACCGTGATGAAATTGCCGGTAAAACATTTTGTGTACGGGTAAAACGTACCGGAAACCATGATTTTAATTCTATTGATGTTGAGCGTTATGTCGGTGGTGGCTTAAATCAACATGCTGATGCCTTGGGCGTAAAACTGAACAATCCCGATGTTACCGTTAATCTTGAAATTGATGGGAATAAAGTTTATTTGGTTGAGCGTCGTATTGAAGGCTTAGGTGGTTTTCCAATGGCAACCCAAGAGGATGTGTTATCACTTATCTCAGGTGGGTTTGACTCTGGTGTATCAAGTTTTCAATTTATTAAAAAGGGTTCGCGTACCCATTATTGCTTCTTCAACTTGGGCGGCGCACAGCATGAAATAGGCGTTAAACAAGTCGCCTATCATTTATGGAAAACCTATGGTGAGTCACATAAAGTGCGTTTTATTACCGTGCCGTTTGAGCCAGTTGTAGAACAAATTTTAGAACGAATTGATAGTGGCCAAATGGGCGTTATTTTAAAGCGTGTGATGATGCGTGTAGCTGCGCGTATTGCCGAGAAATTTAAAATTCAGGGTTTGGTGACAGGTGAAAGTTTAGGTCAAGTGTCTAGCCAAACCTTGACCAATTTGAATGTGATAGACCGCTGTACTGACATGTTAATTATGCGTCCACTGATAGCCATGGACAAACAGGATATCATCAATCAAAGTCGCTTAATTGGCACAGAGGATTTTGCTAAGACAATGCCTGAATACTGCGGTGTTATCTCTCAAAAACCGACGGTAAAAGCAGTGTTATCTAAAATTGAAGCTGAAGAATTAAAGTTTGATGAAGATCTTATCGAACGTATCGTTTATTCAGCTAAAGTGATGGATATTAGAGATATTGAAACAGAAATGAATCAACAAATCACTGAAACAGAAACGGTAACAGATATTGCATCTGGCGAAATAGTGATTGATGTACGTGCACCTGAAGAAGAGCGTAAGCCATTATCAATAGAAGGCGTAGAGATTACAGCAATCCCATTCTTTAAGTTGGCAACAAAATTTGCTGAGTTAGATAAGAGCAAAACCTACCTATTATATTGTGACCGCGGTGTGATGAGTAAATTACAAGCCTTGTATTTAATTGAACAAGGCTATCAGAATGTAAAAGTTTATCGTCCATAAAACGTTAAGCTGATTGTAATAAAGGCTTGTATCTTCAACGGTGCAAGCCTTTTTTATAGCATTTGTTTATAGCAACTGTTTATAGCAATTAAGTGATAATCTTCGATATGGAAAAATCTAATTAATACCGTTTCGTGAGCGCGAATTTCCCCTTCCATTATTCAGCTGAGATACACCTCGAAAATCCTCCCCGCTAACGTTATTTCAATATGTTAATCTAATCAAAAACCTGTTCTTTACAAACCGTAAAAAATAGAGATAATCATTAGAAAAACTAATTAAAATAATAAGAGATTAATCATCATGGCCAGACGATTACCGCCCTTAAATGCAGTTAAAGCATTTGAAGCGGCAGCAAGAAACCTCAGTTTTACTAGGGCTGCAGAGGAGTTGTTTGTTACTCAGGCGGCGGTTAGCCATCAGATTAAAGCATTAGAAGATTTTCTAGGGTTAAAGCTTTTTAGACGTAAAAATCGATCATTACTGTTAACCGAAGAAGGTCAGAGCTACTTTCTTGACATCAAGGATATTTTCATTCAGTTGGGAGAGGCGACCGACCGCTTGCTTGCCCGCAGCGCTGTGGGCTCGTTAACGGTAAGTATGTCACCGAGTTTTGCGATTCAATGGTTGGTGCCGCGGTTAGCCAAATTTAGTGAAAAGAATCCTGATATTGATGTGCGTATTAAAGCGGTAGACAGTGATACAGGGTCGTTAACAGATGATGTTGATGTGGCAATTTATTATGGTCAAGGTAATTGGGCGGGGCTTAGAGCGGATAAACTGCGCAATGAAGTATTGATCCCTGTTTGTTCACCATTGTTATTAAATGGACCTAAGCCACTAAGTACCCCAAGTGATTTGAAATATCATACCCTATTACATGACTCAAGCCGCCACGACTGGCAGGCCTGGTTTAGACAATGCGGGGTAAGTGATATTAATGTTAACCAAGGCCCCATTTTTAGTCATTCATCTTTAGTGTTACAAGCCGCTGCCCACGGGCAGGGGGTTGCATTAGGCTACAGCGTATTAGCCAGGCCGGATATTAAAGCGGGCCGCCTGGTATGTCCGTTTCCTGAAGTCTTAGTCAGTAAAGATGCTTACTATTTAGTGTGTCAGCAAAACCATTCTGAATTAGGCAAAGTCAGCGCATTTCGTGAATGGATGGTGGATATGTTTGCAGAGGAGTCACGCAGTGAATTACTCACAGGATAGCTTAGCTGTCAGTCCTTTAAATATTGATCGCCCAGCAAGCTTGTTAGCAAGCGATTACTTACTTGAAGGCGATAATCAAAGTGATACTTTAATTGTGCTTGCCCATGGCGCAGGCGCTAATATGCACCATGCTTTTATGCAGCAATTGGCTGAGCTCTTGGTATTACAAGGTTTTGCTGTATATCGATTTAATTTCTTATACATGCAGGCCAATATGCTTGATGGCAAGAAGCGCCCACCTGATAGACCCCCTAAGCTACTGTCGCATCTTGAATCTGTGCTGAACGATATTTATCACAAACAGCAGCAGGGAGTTATTACCGCTAAACGAGTCGTGTTTATCGGTAAGTCGATGGGCTCAAGAATGATGGCGACATTAACCTCAAATTTACACACCTGTGATAATGTCGAGGCGCAAACTATATTAGGCCAGGTTGTTGGTCAAATATGTCTGGGTTATCCCTTTGTTCCTATTAAAGGCGGAGAGCCCAGATTACCACCCCTTAATGATTCGAACATGCCAACCTTAGTGCTACAGGGAGAGCGTGATAAATTTGGTTTGCCTGAACAAATAGCGGCATGGACGTTCAGGGACAGCATTGAGTTTGTCACTATTCCTGATGGCGATCATAGTTTTACACCAAGAAAGTCGTCAGGTACCACGTTTGACGCTAGCCTAAAACTTGCTGTGGCAGAAATCGTTAAATTCTCTCAGTCTGTCACTTAATTCATTTTAGGATGATAAATCCGCTAACTCAATTCAAGGTGCGTTATGAACCATCGTTTGTTATTTATTGCTGCTATTAGTGGTTTTATTGCTGTTGCTTTAGGGGCTTTTGGCGCCCATGGATTAAAGAATATTGCCTCAGCGGAAATGGTTAGTATTTTCAAATTAGCGGTTGAGTATCAGTTTTATCACACCTTTGCACTAGTGAGTTTAGCTTTTGCGGCCCAATGGTTGTCAACTAAGTGGCTTAATTGGTCTGCGGGCTTCTTTATCGTAGGCACACTCTTGTTTTCTGGTTCACTGTATTTATATGCTTTAACCCAGGCTAAATGGATTGGTCCTATCACTCCTATGGGAGGGCTTTGTTTACTCATAGCTTGGGCGTTATTTGCGATTGCTGCATGGCGTAGACCCATTAATACTGATCAAATCTAAATCTGCTATAGCGTCATATTCTTGCTATAATCCGACAAAATTTGGCTCCAAGATCGACTATTGCTAAGGCTTTACATGAAAAACCTATTCTTATTTTGCCGCGCTGGATATGAAAAAGAGTGCGCAGCAGAAATTCAACAACGTGCGGCAGAGCTCAACATAGGCGGCTTCGTTAAAACTAATAACAATGACGCTTATGTTATTTATCAATGTTTTGAAGACAATGGTGCCGATAAGTTAGCCGAGCAACTAGCATTGCAGTCGTTAATTTTTACGCGACAAATGTTTGCAGCTGGCGAGTTACTAATTGACTTGCCAGAGCAAGACAGAATGAGTCCGATTGTTGCAGCCTTAGGTGAGATATCTCGTTGTGGCGAATTACGGGTAGAAACTCCTGACACTAACGAAGCAAAAGAATTGTCGGCATTTTGCCGTAAGTTCACTGTACCATTACGCCAGGGGTTGAAAAAAGCTGGTATTTTATTGGCCAAAGAAAGCCAAAGTCGTCCAATTGTACATGTGTGTTTTATTGGTCCGGGAAAGGCATATGTAGGCTATTCTCTTAGCAATAATAGCTCACCACATTTCATGGGTATTCCGCGCTTGAAAATGGTTGCAGATGCACCGAGTCGCTCTAGTTTAAAACTAGACGAAGCTTTTAGTGCCTTTTTAACCAGAGAAGAGCAAGATTTGCGCTGTCGTAGTGGCTTAAATGCCGTTGATTTGGGCGCATGTCCTGGTGGTTGGACTTATCAATTAGTCCGCCGAGGGATGATGGTTGCTGCTGTTGATAATGGCCCTATGAATGAAAAGTTAATGGAAACAGGCCAAGTTAAGCATTACCGTGCCGATGGTTTTCGATTTGAACCCCCAAGAAAAAATATTTATTGGTTAGTATGTGACATGGTTGAAAAACCTTCACGCGTGGCAGAGTTGATAGAAGCTTGGGCCATTAATGCATGGTTTAAAGAAGCTATTTTTAATCTGAAATTACCAATGAAAAGTCGATACAAAGAAGTGAGAGTTATCCTAGATACTATGGCGGAGATTTTTAAAGAAAATAACATTGAATACCGCATGCAATGCAAACACCTTTATCATGACCGTGATGAAGTGACGGTACACTTATGGTTATTCCCAGAAAAAGGCGTTAATTATGCCGTATTGGGTGAAAGATAAGTTATTCATTTTTCAGTGTTAGATTTATATAAAACAAAAAGCCCTAATCGAAATTAGGGCTTTTTTGTAGGTTTTTGTGCTCAACAGCAAAAGCTAATCTAGTCGTTCTAATACTGCTTGAGTGAAATCAGTAGTGCCATAAGTGCCCCCTAAGTCACGGGTAGTACGGTCGCCTTCTTCAATCACTGCAGCTACCGCATTACGGATCATAACCGCTTTATCAGACATGCCCAAATATTCCAGCATTTGAATTGAGGCTAAAATAACGGATGTTGGATTAGCTAAGTTTTTACCCGCAATATCTGGTGCACTGCCATGTACCGCTTCAAAGATTGCGGCGTCGCGACCAATATTTGCCCCCGGAGCCATGCCTAAACCACCGACAAGCCCAGCACACAAATCAGATAAGATATCGCCGAATAAGTTGGTTGTGACTATTACATCAAAGTTTTCTGGGTTCATTACCAGCTTCATGCAAGTGGCATCAACAATCATTTCTTCAGTAATCAAATCAGGATAACGTAAGCTGACTTCTCTCGCCACTTTCAAAAACAAACCTGAGGTTGATTTCATGATATTGGCTTTATGCACAATAGTGACTTTTTTACGATTTTCTTTACGGGCTAATTCATAGGCAAATGTCACAATTTGCTCAGCACCTTTGCGAGTAATAATACTGGTTGCTTCAGCCGTTTCACCGTCGTCTGATACTTTTTGGCCAAAACCTGAGTACATGCCTTCGGTATTTTCTCGCACCGTAATAATATCAATATTTTCATAACGGGCCTGAGTGCCCTTAAATGAGTTTACTGGGCGAACATTTGCATACAAGCTGAACTTTTTACGTAAACTAACATTAATTGAAGTAAAACCTTCACCAACAGGAGTGGTTAACGGGCCCTTTAAAGTAATGCGGTTTTTTTCAATTAAGTCTAAGGTACGTTGCGGTATTAGCTCTCCGTGTTTTTCTAACGCAGCTAGACCAGCATCGGCAAATTCATATTCAAAATTACAACCAGCCTTATCAAGAATTTTTAATGCAGAATCGATAATGCTTGGGCCAATCCCATCACCTGGAATTACAGTTATTGTACGTTTTGACATGAGAAGTCCTTACACCTGAGATGTGACTGCAATGAATACAGCGCATTAATATTGACCGCCTAAGCAAGGTGATTTAAATACGGCTTACACTAAGCGGTGGCACTAAGATCGAAACGCAATGTTTCGGTGAGCTATTTTAACGATTTAACATCTTTATTTACACAAAACTGAGAGTGAAATGACATTTTAAAGGTCATTTAAAGTCATTTTGGATTAAAATAATTCAATAAATGACCGATTCAACTAAAACTTAACAAATCGATAAGTCAGCCTGCCTTTTTCAGCAAGAGTTAACGCTATTAAAGCAGGATATATTGTTCATTTATTGCGGTTATTTACTAGACGACCATAGTCGCATAATGAAAGTAGCGATACTTATGTGGCAGCCGGTGACTAATTACAAATGAGCACTGAACAGTAAATACTTCGAATTGGGTGTTAGTTGTTATTAATACCCCATAATTATAAAAGAGGAAGATTGTGAAATTATCTTATTTGTCCATTTACGCTGTGGTGGCTTTGTCGCTCTCATCGAGCCTGATATCAGCAGAACCATTAACTCTGACCGACATTATGCACTTTAAAACCTTACAGCAACCGGTATTAGCTGATGATGGTAGCATAATGGCAGTTGAGGCTCAGCCTGACAGAGGTGAGAGTGATGTTATTGTTAAATCGACTGATGGCAGCAAGAGTTTTGAAATCACTAATGGTACTCAGCCTGAAGTGACACCTAATGGTCAATTTGTTATCGCGACTATTCCAGCAAGTTTGCTAGATAAAGAAACTAAAAAGAAAGCAGAATTAACCCAAAATATAGTATTACTTAACACTAAGACAAACACACAACAGACATTTGAAAATGTTAAGTCGGCGCATTTTAATGATAATGGCCAGTATTTAGCTATTTGGTTTAAAGAAGAAAAACCTGCCTCAGACAGTAAGCCAGCAGAAGATAATACCGAGCAATCAGATTCGAAGAAAAAGCTCAAACTTGATGTTGCCGATAAAGGCACCTCGTTAACCTTAATCCATTTAACGACTCAAAAAGAAATTCAACTCACTAATGTGACTCAATACGCATTTGATGAGTCAGGAATTCATTTTGTCGCGGCGGTTAATGATCATGATAATAATCAACATAATGTCACGTTAGTTAACTTAAAAGATCAAGTACAGCGTAATATATATAGTGCGATAAATGAGCAAATAGGCGAGCTGGCTTTAAGCAACGATGGTCGCTTTGTTGGATTTACGGCGGGAAAACTGGCCAGTAAGCGTGATAGTCGTGAATATAAATTACATCTTATTGATATAAAGTCAGGTAAGAAACGTCAACCTAGTAGTGATGGGTGGACGTTGAATCAACATGCTAGCGTGATGTTTTCCCGTGATAATGAGCGGTTATTTGTTGGTAGAGTACCGCAAATTATTGCCCCTACAGCGCGGGTAAAATACACCGACGAGCAATCATTATTTGATCAAGGTGTCATTACTGACAATAAAAATCTACGGGTTTGGCATGGCGATGACCCCAAAATTAAGCCCCATGAAGTGAAAGAATATCAAGATGAGCTAAAGCGTACTTATTTAGCGGTTTATCATATTGAAGCAGATCATATGGTTCAATTAGCCGATAAAACTGTGCCAACCATAAATTATGGTGAGCAACAGCGTTATTTAGTGGCAACATCAGATGTGCCTTACCAGAAAATGATTACCTGGGCCGGTTTTTATCAAGATGTGTATTTGGTGGATGTGAACACGGGTCGAAAGATTTTGGTATTAGCACAACAACCTAGCGATGCTATTCCGACATTATCACCTAATGCTCAATACCTTCGCTATTATCAGCAGGGAAATATTTATATTTACGATATTGCTCAAGCGGTAAGTTATAACTTGAGTGGCCAATACCATGCACCATTTTCCGATGAAGACCATGATTATCCGAGCCAAGCTCCAGGCTATGGTTTTGGTCCATGGTTAGCCGATAGTTCAGGCTTTATTGCCTATGATAAATATGATGCATGGCAGTTCAATACCAAGTCTCATAATGGTTTTATGTTATCTAATGGAGAAGGGCGAAAGCAAGGTATTGAATTTCGTGTTAAAGGGTTAGTTGAAGATAAACAGCCTGCTACGCTTAAGCAAGATCAAATGGTGCTATTACAAGGTTACAGTCATCGTAATAAAGAGGATGAGTTTTACCAAGCAAAAATAGGTACTGCAGGGGTAAAAAAACTCACCAATAGTAAAAGTAAATTAACCGTGCTAGCCAGAGCTAAGCAGAGCGAGCAGGTATTATTTTCAACCCAGCGTTTTGATTTATATCCAGATATTTATACTGCAACGCTAGACTCCCTAAGCAATGCTAAAGCGCTTACTCAATTAGACAAGCAGCGCCAAGGGTTTTCTTGGGGTCATGCAGAACTGGTGCAATGGACCGGCGCAGATGGTGAGTCTATTGATGGCGTGTTGATTAAACCAAGTAATTACCAGGCAGGAAAAACCTATCCTGTTATGGTCTATTATTACCGCTTTATGAGCGATCGTTTACACGCGTTTCCTGATATGAAAATTAACCATAGACCTAATTTTGCTTGGTATACCGATAATGGTTATGCGATTTTCTTACCCGATATTCGTTTTGAAATTGGCTATCCAGGTATCTCGGCGGTAAAAGCATTAACCTCTGGTGTACAAAAAATAGTTGAAATGGGTGTAGCTGATCCTAAAAAAATCGGCCTGCATGGACATTCATGGAGCGGTTATCAAACGGCTTATGCTGTTACTCAAACTAATATGTTTGCCGCAGCAGTAGCAGGGGCGCCGGTATCGAATATGACCAGCGCCTACAGTGGAATTCGACATGGTAGCGGACTTGCACGTCAATTTCAGTATGAGGCCGGCCAAAGTAGAATGGCTGAAAGTTTATATAAAGCGCCACAGAAATACATTGAAAACTCACCGGTATTTTATGTTGAACGCATTCAAACACCTATGATGATTATGTTTGGTGATATTGACGATGCTGTACCTTGGGAGCAAGGTGTTGAAATGTATTTAGCCATGCGCCGTGCAGGTAAGGATGTGGTATTTCTTCAGTATGAAGGGGAACCACATCATTTGAAGAAGTACCCTAACAAGCTGGATTACACCATCAAAATGCGTCAATACTTTGATCATTACTTACTCGGTAAGCCAGCGCCATTATGGCTTGAAAAAGGTGAAGCTTATCAAGAGTACTCAGCAGACTAATAAGATGCTAAGTTGACTAGAATATGCAGGCACTAGCGGCCTGCATTTTTATTGGAAAACATTTTCATCTCAGTGCATAACACTAGAATCTCTGATTGGCTGCGATAATGCTGTTGAGTTCGGCGATAAAAATGACTTATTGAAAAATGATAATACATTTAAGAGGAAGTACTACATCATCTGGCCTTACCAACCATTCTGTCTTCAACAGTTATCATCCCGGATAAGTAATCCTTTATTTGACTTAATATAAGATTTGAATATTAAGGATACAAAAAAGTGAGTCAATCTTATAAATAGAATCGCGCTAAAGACCTAGTTTTGCGGGAAAAATATCGGTTATTTAACTGATTGCGGCTCACGGCTCAATATTGATGAGCCGCGGCATAAGTGCAGGATTAAACTAGTGAGCCTGAATACTGTTATCAGCAAAAATAGTGCTAGCTAAATATTGTTGGAGTGTTTCGGTTCCCCAAGCTATTAAGATATTATTTTTAAACAACAGCGGTGTGCATTCATCGCGAGTGGTAATGCCATCTGATTGCACATGGTGGGTGCGATAAAATAACAGTTGATATTGACCATCTATAGCCGTTTTAGCCTCAACAAAATCCGCGCTGCCAAATATCTTTATAATGTCTTCCCGTGGTTGTCCAAAGCTGAGTTCACTCATTTTCTGGTTATTATAAGCTTGCCTGTCATCCCACTCCCTATCTTCTGGCTGTGGTTCGTAAACAAACATCACAACAGCGACAAAAAAGAGGTATGCGATAAAAACCCCACCGATAACGTAAGTAGCTTTAGCTTTCATTTATAGGCCCGAATATATTTTAGTGTTGAGTTACAATATTATTTAACTTAATGGATTCTAATGTTTTTGTAACGGCTAATTTTGTAACCTATGGTGTCGATATCCCAGCTTGATATCTAAATTGTTTTAAGTTGATATTGAGTGGAATGTCACATTGCAGCTGGGCCAATTTGTAACTAATACGTGCTATGTCTTTTCCTTCTGCAAGTTTTTGTGCCTGTTTGGGGCCAAGATTTTCCAGTGAACGATAGATATTAGCTAAGGTGCGAAATTTATTCAGTAAGTCTGCCGCTGATTTGGGACCGATACCTGCAATGCCGGGGATTTTATTGCCGCTGTCGCCTGCAAGGGCAATAAAGTCCAAAAATTGACTGTGTACTACACCAAGTTTGCGTTCATGTTCAATTAAATCAAATGCTTTTTGATTAAAGTGATCCCACAATGTCAGTTGATTTTGCGGTAACTGGCTAAAGCCTTTATCGGTAGAGGCAATAATTGCCTGGCCCTGATTATCGGTAATTTTAAGGGCTAATGTGGCGATGACATCATCAGCTTCTGATGTAGAATCTAATGAATAGATATGCTCTGCGGCCAGTGCCGATTTAATTTCCTTTAACCCTTTATGTAAGGCTTCAGGCATCGGCTTTCGACCTTTTTTGTAATCGGGATAAAGCTTTTTACGCCAAGACTCTTGTTCGCCGTCCCAGACGGCAATTACATGGGAAGGTTGGTGGTGTTGTAACATTTTATGACAAGCTGCCAAAGTGCGCGCCTTAACACTGTCAATATCAGTCTCGTCTGGTAACACCGCATGTATACGCCGAACCAGGTTAAGACCATCAATAATGAGTAATTTATTCATATTATTATTTTATGTAATGATTTTATAGCAAGGCTCATAAGCGCTGCCAGGAAGTTTCATTCGCTGTTGTTCTACAAATGCATTAAGTAACTTGTCCATCATCTCCATTAACTTAGGGTCGCCTTTAATATGGAACTTGCCGTGCTCCTTAATGCGCTTGATGGTTTCGCCTTTCACATTGCCAGCCACAATGCCTGAAAATGCCTTACGTAAATTAGCGGCAAGCTCAGCTTTATTACTTTGAAAGTATAGATTTAAATTTGCCATAACTTCATGGCTGGGATCAAAGGGTAATTGAAATTCTGGTTCAATTTTTAAAGACCACTGATACTGATAAGCATCGCCTTTTGTTTTGCGATAGGTTTTCACTTCCGCCATACCTTGTTTCATTATTTGAGCAACCTTGACAGGGTCATCAATAATAATTTGATACTTATTCTGGGCTTCTTCGCCAAGGGTGGCACCAATAAATTTATCAATTTCTTCAAAATATTGCGCACTTTCCTTAGGGCCAGTAAGCACTAATGGAAAAGGAGTGTCAGCGTTTTCTATATTCAATAAAATACCTAAAAAGTACAGTAGCTCTTCAGCAGTGCCCGCACCACCTGGGAATATAATAATCCCATGACCAATGCGCACAAAGGCTTCAAGGCGTTTTTCTATGTCGGGCAAAATGACCAGTTCATTCACGATTTGATTAGGAGGCTCTGCGGCAATAATACTGGGTTCGGTTAAACCAATATAACGAGCATTTTTAACCCTTTGTTTTGCATGACCAATTGCCGCGCCTTTCATCGGACCTTCCATTGCACCAGGGCCACAGCCAGTACAAATATCAAGTTGCCTAAGCCCTAACTGGTATCCTACGTCGCGAGTATATTGATATTCGACGGCATTAATACTGTGTCCACCCCAGCATACGACAACATTGGGGTCCTTCATTGGCGAGATCGCGCGCGCATTTCTCAATATATCGAAAACAACATTGGTAATGTGACTCGCATTGGTTAAGTTGATGTGTTTGAGGTTATCGTATTTATTGGTGATATAAATGATGTCACGCAGCACAGCAAATAAGTGTTCTTGAATACCGGTAATTATTTCACCGTCGACAAAAGCTTGCTCGGGAGGGTTGATCAATTCAAGCTTAATACCACGTTCACGTTGAAGTACATTGATATTGAAGGTGTCGAATCTATCGAAAAGCGCTTCAGCGTCATCACTGACAAGGCCTGAAGATAACACAGCTAATGAGCAGCTGCGGTACAATTGATAAAGGTCGCTTTTGGCGCCTTGTTTTAGTCGATCAACTTCCAACTGTGAAAGTTGATCCAAACTGCCTCGAGGGCTAATCCGTATAATCATAAGCAACTCCTTTAGACCTAAGTGTAAAGACACTTAAGCTGCGGTGCTGCTTATATGTCTATTACGACTCTGTCTCTGCCATTATTTTTCGCTTTATAGAGTGCCGTATCTGCTCTTTCAAAAGCTTCTTCGATGGTTTCATTGTCCATCACTTGCGCAGCACCGATAGATAATGTAACTGTAATTCTCTGATTTTTAAATTTAAATGGAATATTTTTTACTTTTTCTCTTACGCGGTTAAGTAATGCTGAAATATGCTCTTCGGTAACGTCAGGCAGTAACAGCACAAACTCTTCACCACCGTACCTTGCCACAAATTCACTGTCGCGTAATGAGTTTTTAAGAGCCATAGCAATTACTTGCAGTGTTTTATCACCCGTACTGTGGCCAAAATTATCATTTACCGATTTAAAATGGTCAATATCGGTTACCGCAATCCACAAAGGTGTCTTAAATCGAACATGATTTCGATATTCTTGATCCATTCTATCCTCAAGGGCGGTTCTATTTGCCAGTTGAGTCAGTGGGTCAAGAAGATTAAGTTTTTGGTGTTCAAATAGTTTTTCTTTATAACAATTTGCTTCTTGGGTAATACTATTAAGCTCTTTACGCATGGCTTCAATAGACTTACGTAATATTGTTTGTTCACGTTGCTCAAGCGCTTCTTTGCGTGATAACACATCACGAAGGGATGATAACTGCACTGTTAGCTGCGTCTTTAAATCACTAAAGTCATCGACTTCAGTGATAATACCGTCGGCATTATTAACCCTTAAATTAATCTCTTTATTTAACTGCTGCTTAAGTTGATGGCTTCGTTCATTGTTGTTTTGCGAATTATTGACGACATCACGAACAACGGTTAAAGCATCATTTAATGCGTATAGAAAGTCCTGGGAAGCTGATTTCTCTCTGGCAATATTATCTAATAATAAGCTTAGGATAGTTTGATACGATTCAAGTAGAGTATTTAAACTAATATCGCCCAATAATACTTCTTTCATTACCAGGATTTGGTCGCGTTGATCTTTACGAAACTCTATTTCAGATATCTTTACTGCCAGCTCTCGCGCAAGTTGAATGTGCTGCGGTAATATGTCGTAATTGTCTGCACCGGTAAATTGTTGCTGTAAAATTTCTTCGTAAAAGCCAATAAGCTTTTCAACTTTGGGGATGTATTCCCATACGGTGTGAAAAGGTTTCGCGAGATCTTGCTTGAAATAATTGATTTCTTTTTTGACTTTATCGGGTGCTGAATTGACTCGTTGAATCTGCCTTATCACTCTAGCTAGACCTAATCTGCTTTCTTCAAGCTGAGTCATAGTATGGTGATATTGACCTTTCAAAATTCTTTCAATATCAACTAATTCAGGTAGTGCCTCGTCAATTTGCTCGTAATCATGTAATTGATGACGTAATTTGGCTAATTTATTATCAAGTTCCAGATTCTGTCCTTTACAGGCCAAGCTTAAATGGCCAATAAACTGGATCAAGGTTTTAAGCTTATCATTACGATCTTTATTAATATCCTCTAAAGCTGTTCGGGCAGCATGAAGTTTTTGTTTCATTAGCGCTATTTGTGATACCGCTATCTCAGAATCTTTCATAAAATGCCTTGTTGCTTCCGCTAAATTCAACTAATAAAAAAGATAATGACTATATATTGTCAATTACACAGATAACTAAAATTTAGATTAATTGGGTAATATCTAACATAACGACGCTCGACTATATCTATAGTGTAGCAATGTTATAACAAAGCGTTGTAGACGGGTATCTAAAATCAGCACAAAAGATGATGATTACTAATGTTCGCTGAATAATTGTGCAATATTTAACTTGGCCAAGATTCTTCAGTAATGATCTGATTACTGTCAGCTTTGATTATCCCTCTTTTCAATGCTTGTGTGAGGTTAAGATAGAGTGGCACACTAAAAATAGTAGCTGGAGCGAAGTTAAGGGTCTTGATTGATACATAGGTATTTTCGGTTTGAGTCATTGCTGCTGCAATAGCATATTGCGCGGTCTCAAAATGCAGTTCTGCAGATACTGATATATCAGGGTTGGCCAGTAATGGCATATTAATATGACCGATATAAATTCGCGATAATTTTTTTTCTCTGTTAAAGCTGGGTATTATGGGGTTAAAAAGTGTGGTTTTAGCGACATAACCTTCAATCGTTGACAATAAATCCTGCGCGTTAATTGCATGATTAAAGCAACAAGCAAATTGTCCCGGCTTGATAACGTAGATATCTGCGGTTAATAACTGGCTTAATTCATTAATAAACGACTGAATAATTTTAGCTGATTCAGTTAAACCCATTTGGGTATCGCTATGAGTCAGTGCTTCTATTTTAAGTAAAGCAAAAGTGGATATCTCAGATTGTTTGTCATTTTGTAAACGTAGAATACAGGCTCTAAATCCATTTAGTTGGCTTATGGGCTCTAATAGGTATTGTTGTTTATATTCTCGTTGCGCTCGAATAATTTTCTGAGAACGGCTTATGGTCACTAACAATACAATGACAATGACAATAGCGCTGCAGAGTAATAAAATAGTCATCAACTGACTGTCATTAAGGGCAGTCTTTTGTTCGTTAACTTTTGTTTGCAATAGGCTTAAATCGAATTTTAATTTTTGCTCAGTGAGCCCCGAACTCTCAGAATTATCTTCTTCTACTGCGTTTATTCCGTTGGATAATTCAATAATTTCATCAACAATGTCTATGGCAGCATTTAAGTCACCCACTTTTCGGTAAGACATTGATAGGTATTTTAATGCTTCTAACTTTTGATCTGTTAAGTTTTTTTCTGTCGCTAGGACGAGTGACTTCTTTGCATGTTCAATGGCTTCTGGCCACATTGCTAGTTTAATCAGAATTTCTGTGTACAAGGCTTCATTATAAACTAAGTAATGAGTAACATTTTTAGCGATGAAAATGCTATTAGCTTTGGCTATCGCAGCCAATGCTGCTGGCCCATTGTTAAGGTTTAAATAGGCCTCAGCAATATTGTGGCTGTTTAAACCTTGACCTATTTCATTACCAAGTCGTTCGTTAACTTGTTGTGCATTAAGATAATAGTCAATTGCTTTGTTCCATTCTTTCTTGCCTGCGTAAATCATCGCAATCACGGTCAAGGCTTCTGCCGTATATGAACCTTGGTCAAAAGTCTGGAAACTTGTAGTTGCATCATGGGCGTGTTTGAGCGCTTCATCCCACTGTTCTAAATCGCGATAAGTACGGGCTAAATTGAGTTGGGCGTGCGCTTTAATCCCTGGGTAGTTAATGCGGTTACCCACACGAAAAGCCTCTGTATAATATTGTAATGACTTTGCCGGTTCACTTCTTCTATTGTAATAACGCCCTAGCTCTAATTCTGCCAGTGCAATGAAATAGTCATTACGCAGTTGATAAGCTATTTCTCGATAACGGTTTAAGTGAGTTAGGTTAGGTGATGGTTGTAAAACCATTCTATATAAGCCACTTAAGTGCTCATGAATTGAAAATCTAAATAAGGTGGCTTGCAGTGATAAGTCAGAGCTTACCTTATTCAATGCATCGTTATATTGGCTTATTGCATAAGTATAATCTTGGGTTTCTCGCGCGCTTAACCGCCCGTTTAACATAATAATTACTGCTTTATCTAACGTTGTGGTTGCCACTATTCTTAATTGCTTTATGAGAGTGAGAGCATCCTCATTTTTTGTATCTGAGTTCACATTTGATTCAAGGTTAAGCCTAGCCAGCAATATTAATTGTTGGATCAAATCATCGGGTGACATATCAAGCTTTTTGGCAATCAGATCAAATTGACTCTTATTGCTAAACTCTAATGGAAACTGAGTACTGGATCTGAGTTCAAGGTAAAGTTCTTGTGGTGTTTCGCGAAAAGTAATTTCCTGTAATTCAAGATCAGTGGCATTAGCTGATGCAGACAAAATAATGAATACCAGTGAACACCAAATGATGATATGCCGCATAAAATCTAAACCTTCCTTGATAAGCCGACAACCGTCGGAAACTCACAATGAGTAATAATATGTAAACAGATGTTGTTTATTGCTGAGACTCTAGCAATAGGTTGTTATAATTTTTAAGATAATGCAAAACTAAATCAAGATAAAAACAATAATAGAATCATACCAGAAGGATGCCACAGTGAAACCTACCTCTTTAGCAATAATGTTAAGTAGTGCTATTTTTGTCGCCAGTTGGGCGACGCCAGCGTTAGCCGATGTTGAATATCAAATAGATTTAACGCAGCCACAGCATCATTTAGCCAAAGTGGCGGTGACTTTTCCGCAAACAGATACAAGCTCTCTGACTATTAATTTGCCAGTGTGGCGTACCGGTCGATATCAAGTATTACCCGTTGCCGATGGGGTGAGATTATTTAAAGCCACAGATAGTGAAGGGAAAGCATTAGATTGGCATCGAACGGCGAGTGGCGAATGGCAGGTAAAGTTACATAAACCCTCAAGTGTAACAGTTCAATATCAAATTTATGCTAATGAACTTGGCGATCGATTACGTCATATTGATCGCAGCCATGCTTATTTAGATGCCAGTGGTATCTTTATGTATAGCCCAGTATTTCGTGACGAGGCGGTAAAAGTTAATTTGTCTGTGCCAAAAGAGTGGCGCAGTTACTCAGGCATGGAAAGTGGTAAAAAAGCCCACTCCTTTGTCGCTGATAACTACGATGTGTTAGTTGACTCTCCAATAGAAACGGGTATTAATCAGCATTTTAGTTTTACAGCCGATGGACGGGAATATGAGGTTGTGTTTTGGGGCGAGGGTAATTATGACACTAAACAAATTATTACCGATTTAGAAAAAATAAGTCATCAGGCGAGTGTTATTTGGGATGATTATCCGTTTGAACGTTACGTTTATATGGTACACGCCACCAGTGGAGTAAGCGGGGCAACTGAGCATTTAAACTCAACTGTTATTCAATTGCCGCGTTTTAGTTTTCGAGAACGTAGTGATTACTTACGTTTTATCAGTACCGCTTCACATGAGTTTATTCATAGCTGGAACGTTAAAGCTTATCGTCCTCAGGGATTAGTGCCTTACGATTATCAGTCGGAAAATATGACTGAACTGTTGTGGATTGCAGAGGGGGCAACCAGTTATTTCCAACATCAGTTGTTATTGCGTGCTGGTATTATTACCGCCGAAGAGTTTTTTGATGATCTCAGTAAACGCATTGTCAATAATCAACATAATCCAGGCCGTGAGATTCAATCGATTGCTGAAGCCAGTTTAGGTCAATGGAGCAGTACCTGGGGTGACTATGCCGTTAATCACAGTGTGAATATATACGCTGAAGGTTACATGACATCATTATCATTAGATTTTGATTTACTTGCACAAACTGAGTTGAAGCATTCATTTCGTGATGTGCACAGAAAGCTTTATCAAGATTTTAAAGTACCGATGGGCTATAACGTCAGCGACATTAAAAATATTCTCAAAGGTTTATCAGGAAAAGATTATCAAGCGTGGTGGAG
Organism: Shewanella sp. HL-SH4; assembly: GCF_051164845.1. Lineage (NCBI taxonomy): Bacteria > Pseudomonadati > Pseudomonadota > Gammaproteobacteria > Alteromonadales > Shewanellaceae > Shewanella > Shewanella sp. HL-SH4. The sequence goes on along the minus strand of NZ_CP195037.1, from coordinate 677,565 downwards.
TAAAAATGTTACCTCACCCGTCACCTTGGACTTTGACGCCATGTTATTACAAGCTGGTCTTCAACTTGGATACGGTAAAGAGGCTAAAACCGAAGTGAATGCAGGTTTAACCCTAACTGGTCTATATGATGATTTAACGATTTTATTTGTGACCCGAGAGGGCCCTGCATGGCAAGCTGGCATTAATGCAGGGGATCAAATTGTTGCGGTAAACGGGCTTAAAGTGAGTGCATCAAGTTGGGATAAACGGTTAGCGGATTTTAACCCTGGCGACATTATTGAGTTGACGATATTTAATAATGATCAACTGGTAAAACGCAGTCTTACTTTAGCCGAACAACCAAAAGGTGAGCTAACAATATCCCCTGTTGAAAAAGTGACTGCCGAGCATAAAGCCTTTTTCAAAGCATGGTTAGGCGTAGATTGGCCATTTGATACTAAAGGTGAATATATAAAGGCTGATAAGTAGCTTAACCAGGCAATAAAATGCCCATCAAGTTGATGGGCATTTTATTAACCTTTATTGCGGTGGTTTGGTGTTAGCAAAAGGTGCATATTTTGCTATACCACTGAGAAAACCTTTTAGATTAGAGCACTTGTCTATATTGATACGATTACGGAATACCCCCCAGTCTAAGTAACACGCTAAACGCAGCTCTGGGTCGGTATAGGGGGCGCTATCGCTTAAGGTGAGTAGCTCAAACTGTGCAAGACTTGAGTCAATTCTAGCCGCTTGACGTTGGGTATATGCGACTGAGTTGATATCAACGCCATCTTTCTCTAAAAAGAACAAATTAACTGTGCTGTCTAAAGCGGTATTGACCATACAAAACAGATCGAGTTCAGCTGGAGTGCCTAAGTATGGCTGTCCAGCTTGCTGCCTGATATAAAATAAAATCGCACTTGAATCGGTTAAAAAAGTATCACCATGTTGTAGGAATGGTACCCGTTGAGTCGGCGAGAGTAACGCACTACTGGCTTGGTCCGTTTCGATAAATTCGAAATCTTGACCAGACTCCATCAATGCAATTCTGCAGTGGCGGACAAACGGTGAGGTATAACTTCCATATAGCTTCATTACCACTCCTTTCACTTATTAAAAAAGTAAGATATTTATTGATATTGTGACAGCTTAAATACTTTGTTCCATTGGGCCAAATGCACCATGTAATGCTTGAACAAAGGCGATAAGTTCACTGCCCATTAATGCAAAATCTGCATCCAAACGCGCCATAGGATCCTCATTACCGACTTCGTCGTTACCGGCTCTAAACTCTTCAGAGAATTTAATCCGTTTCACGCTCGCATCAGACTGCATCACAAATGCGACAGACTGAGCAAAATGTAGCGCGAGTTTGTGCACTTGTTTACCGGTTGCTAAATGTGCCAATACTTCATCTTCCTGAAGAACCTGCTGTTTAAAGCGCACAATGCCACCTTCATCTGATTCAGATTTTAACTCAGCTTCATCTTGCATTTCAAAAGGTTGTGGTGCTTCACCCGCTTGTAACCATTCAGTCAAGGTTTGCTCAATAGGCTTGACATAACTGAGTGGAATAATAGGTAAACTGCCTAAAGCTTTACGCAATAAAGCTAACATTTCTTCAGCTTTGGTTGCACTTGAGCTATCAACTAAAATCATTTCCAGTTCTGGCAAAATAAGCGCACGGGTTTGGCTACGACGAGTGAACGCTCTTGGCAGTAATGTGGTTGTGATGTCATCCTTCATCGCATCTTTTTCTTTTTTAGTCACAGTGCGGTTTTCTGCATCTTCAATTAAAGCCACTTTTTCATCAAGTGCTTCTTTAATGACCTGACCAGGTAATATTTTATCTTCTTTAGTGACGCAAATAAGGTGACGATTTTCTGCGCTATGGACTAAAGCTTGACCTTTTTTACCCAGCGCATTTGAAAAACCGAATTTACTGATGTCTTGGCTACCACAAGGTGAAAAGGTGAAATCTGCTAAGGCTTTTTCTAACGCTTCGGTGTCGGTGGAAAACGGTTTATTGAAACGGTACAAGGTGAGATTTTTAAACCACATAAAGAGACACTCATTATTTAATAAATAGTTGGCCAAGCAGTTTACGGCATCTGATTGGTTGGGTAAACAGGCCTTTTAAATCGGCCTATTGATTCATATGACAGAATTCATAAAAATGTCACAAAGCAACTAATTGTATTTTTATTCTTTAAATTCAATATTTAAGTAGATTTTGTTTTGTGAATTATGCATATTTTAAAGTTTTTTCTGAATGACTGAAATATTTCTGCAACATTAGCAAGGCAAACTTCGGCTCGTTCCCAAGCTGTAAACACATATGATTAGAAACGTTGAAAGGATGAAATGATGAACTTATTTGCTAAAACTCTACTGGCTTGCGCTGTAACAGCTGCAACAGCATCAACAGCATACGCCGCAGACCCATTACAAGTTTATGGTAAGTTAAATGTATCAGCACAATCTAACGATGTAGCCGGTGAGACAGAAACAACGATTCAAAGTAATGCTTCACGTTTTGGCGTGAAAGGTAATTTTGACTTAGGCAATGACCTTGAAGCTTTCTATACTATTGAGTATGAAGTTGACACGGGTGATGTCGCAAAAGAAAACTTTAAAGCGCGTAACCAGTTTGTTGGTTTACAGGGTAATTTTGGTCTTGTGTCTGTGGGTCGTAATGATACCGTCTTGAAAATATCACAGGGCAAAGTAGATCAGTTTAATGACTTAGTTGGCGATGTAAAAAATGTGTTTAAAGGTGAAAACCGTATGGCACAAACCGCGACATATATGACACCAATGTTTAGTGATTTCCAGTTCGGCTTAACGTATGTTGCTGACGGCGATGCGGAGCAAGGCGAAAACACAGGCGTGAGTATGGCTGCAACATATGGTGATTCAGGCTTAAAGGCAACGCCATTTTATGCTGCAATAGCTTATGATTCTGAAGTAAAAGGTTATGATACTGCACGTGCTACGGTACAAGGTAAAATTGCTGGATTAGTGTTAGGCGGTATGTATCAGCAACAAGAAAAGCTGAACTCTGGCGTAACAGATAATGGTTACTTATTAAGTGCTGCATATGACATAGATGCAGTGACCTTAAAAGCACAATACCAAGACATGGATAATAAAGGCGACTCAATGTCAGTGGGTGCAGATTACACATTGGCTAAGCCAACTAAATTATTTGCTTACTATACCACTAATGCAATGTATGACTCTGGTGATGTTGATGACTCATATTTTGGTTTAGGTTTAGAGCATAAGTTTTAAGCTTAATATTTAGATGAAAAAAGGAGCTTCGGCTCCTTTTTGCTTTGTGGTATAAAATGTTATTAGATCAGTTTTGAAATGTAATTAGGCCAAGCATTTTGAAGCTGTTTATCAAGGAATATGGTTAAATATCTTCAAGATCATAATTCTGTAACAAAACTGACCAATAATGGTCATCGTGGCAAATTACTGATAGAAGCGAATATGACAGCAAGGATTTTAATTGTAGAAGATGAATCAGCCATCCGTGAGATGCTGACATTTGTGATGGACCAACACGGGTTTACAACCGCTGCAGCTGAAGATTTTGATTCCGCCATTGCGTTATTAGCGGAACCTTATCCAGACTTAATTTTATTGGATTGGATGTTCCCTGGAGGCAGTGGTATTCAATTAGCCAAACGGTTAAAGCAAGATGAGTTTACCCGTCAAATCCCTATTATCATGCTGACCGCCCGTGGCGAAGAGGAAGATAAGGTTAAAGGCTTAGAAGTAGGGGCAGATGATTACATCACTAAACCCTTTTCCCCCAAAGAACTTGTTGCACGTATTAAGGCGGTATTAAGACGCAGTGCGCCAACAAGACTTGAGGAAACAATAGACGTACAAGGTTTACAATTAGACCCTGTTAGTCATCGTGTTTCAGCTGGTGATGGGGTACTCGATATGGGACCTACTGAATTTAGGTTGTTACATTTTTTTATGACACACCCAGAACGTGTTTATAGCCGCGAACAATTGCTTGATAACGTTTGGGGAACAAACGTTTATGTTGAAGATCGTACCGTTGATGTGCATATTCGACGTTTACGTAAAGCGATAGAGCAAGGCGGACACGATAAGCTAATCCAAACGGTTCGTGGAGCCGGTTACCGATTTTCAACAAGGATGTAGTGAATATTCACTATTTGAATATTCATATCACTATGTTTGTAGTGGCAAAAAATGCTAGTCTAGCTGCTCAAATGTAAAGTCACACTGTATGGCAGTTAAGTTATCATTAATGAATAATTTAACTGCCATACTGCGATTTAGGTAACGTATATTGAACTCTTATTCTGGCTTTCGCTTGCTTTTTCGCCTTGGGGTGATGGTACTACTATTAGTGCTGGTGGGCTGGATTGTTGACAACATAATGTTAACAATACTTCTTGGTTCTGCAGTACTACTGTTCTGGCATTACCGTCAGTTGTCTAGGTTAAGCCATTGGTTATGGAAAGATAAAAAGCTTACGCCACCGCAGGGGCGGGGGAGCTGGGAGGGTATTTTTAATGGTATTTATCGGCTTCAAGGAAAAAACCGCCGTCGAGTGGGTCAGCTAGCATCATTACTTGGACGCTTCAGACAAGGTGCTGAAGCACTACCCGATGCTGCTGTGGTGCTAGATTCAGAGCACAATATTTTATGGTGTAACAAACTGGCTCAATTAATATTAGGTTTTGTGTGGCCACAAGATAATGGCCAGCGAATTGATAACCTCATTCGTCATCCTGATTTTTCAGCTTACTTGCGTAAACATAATTTCAGTGAACCTTTAGAGATCCCATCGCCTGTATCAGAAAGACGTCTGCTAGAAATTCGGCTAATGCCCTATGGTGATCGTCAGTTATTATTAATGGCGCGCGATATTACCCGCATTCATCAATTAGAAAGCATGCGTAAAGACTTTGTGGCTAACGTATCCCATGAGCTAAAAACCCCGCTGACAGTATTACAGGGGTATTTAGAGATAATGCAAACCATGGAAGACGATAACTCACCAAATCAAAAACCGCTTAATATGATGCAGCAGCAAACGAGCCGAATGCAATCTATGGTAGAGCAACTACTGGCACTGTCGCGTATTGAGGCTGGAGCCAGTATTGATCTGTCTCACACTGTCAATATGGATAGCATGTTTAGCCAGCTTAAAACTGAAGCCCAAGCATTAGCAGCAGAGCAATATGAACTGGTATTTTTCTGCGAACCGGGATTAAATGTTCATGGCCAAGAGCAGCAGCTTAGAAGTGCATGCTCTAATTTAATATCAAATGCGATTCGCTATACCTCACCAGGAGGGAAAGTCTCCATAACATGGCAAAGTGTTGCCAGTGGTGCAAAGTTTTCGGTAACAGATACCGGAGTGGGTATCGCTCCTCAACATATTAATCGTTTAACTGAGCGTTTTTACCGGGTAGATAACGCTCGCTCCAGTAAGACGGGTGGCAGTGGCTTAGGTTTGGCAATTGTGAAGCATGCATTAAGTCATCATCACAGTGAATTGACAGTATTGAGTGAGCTTGGTAAAGGCAGTACTTTTAGCTTTATCGTTCCTACCCATTTAATTGATAGGAAAAACTAACTGTTTGATATTTGAATGCCGTCATAATGACGGCATTTTCATTTTTGTGACTTAACTATTTCAATAATGATGTTAAATCAGCAAATATATTTCACCTGTCACCTAACTGTCACATTATAGTCATAGACTTGTCATCATTGGAGTTGATACTGACTGCGTTATAAAAACTTAGCACGCTTAATTTGGAGCAATACAATGAAACTGAAAAAACTTGTCGGCGCAATTACCCTAACAGCCGCTGGTGTGTTCTCGGCAGCATCTATGGCTGCAATTGATGAAACGTTACCTATGTATGAAAAAACAAGTGGTGTTTCTGGTAACTTGTCTTCTGTTGGTTCTGATACGTTAGCGAATATGATGACGTTATGGGCAGAAGAGTTTAAGCATATATATCCTAATGTTAATATCCAAATTCAAGCAGCTGGCTCTTCTACAGCGCCTCCAGCATTAACTGAAGGAACTTCACAGTTCGGTCCAATGAGCCGTAAAATGAAGCCTAATGAAGTTGAGTCATTTGAAAAGCATTTCGGTTACCAACCAACAGCTATTCGTGTTGCAATTGATGCTTTAGCTGTGTTTGTGCATAAAGATAACCCAATTAAAGGATTAAGCATCGAGCAAATCGATAGCATTTTCTCTTCAACAAACAAGTGTGGTGGTAAGCAAGTTGAACGTTGGGGTGACTTAGGCCTAGACGGTAACTGGACAGCAAAAGATGTCCAATTATACGGCCGTAACTCAGTATCTGGTACTTATGGCTACTTTAAAGAAAAAGCATTATGTAAAGGCGATTTCCGTCCAAATGTGAATGAGCAACCAGGTTCTGCATCTGTCGTACAGTCTGTATCTCAAGGTCTTAACGCAATTGGTTACTCTGGTATTGGTTATAAAACAGCGGGTGTAAAAGCTGTAGCTGTATCTAAGAAAGGCGATAAGTTTATCGACGCATCAGCTGCCAATGCTGCTAATGGGACTTACCCACTTTCTCGTTACTTGTACGTTTATATCAACAAGCACCCAAACAAAGATTTATCGCCAATGGATCGTGAGTTCATTCGCTTCATATTATCTAAGCAAGGTCAGCAAGTTGTTGAAAAAGATGGTTATGTACCATTACCTCGCACAGTAATAGCAAAAGATTTAGAGAAAGCCGGCATCCGTCTTTAAACTAAATTAAGTTGCACGATTAAAGACCTCCATAGTGAGGTCTTTTTTTTGTTTCGAGTTCAGCTGTATTTTGGAAGCAAAAAAAAGCAACCTATTAAGGTTGCTGTAACTGCAATGTGCAATTCTGTTGATAGGATAACTCACTATCGAGTGGGGAGATGATGATGAACAAAATCATTTACAGGCTCAAACGTTCAGTAAAAGTAGGTATATAAAATTCGGTTCATATATTCAGACTAGCGTTATTTATAAAAGTTTCAAATAAAGATAAAAAATTGAATTAACTATCTTAAGTACTGTTCCCACTAACATTGCTCGCCGCTTTCTTATTAGAAAGCACTTTACTATAAAACGCCTGTTAAAAATGATGGCACTAAAACATAGTGGCAGCTTAGCCGTTACGGTGTTTTTCAAGTCAATCGGTAAAAAACAGCCAAAAAAAAGCAACCTATTAAGGTTGCTGTAACTGCAATGTGCAATTCTGTTGATAGGATAACTCACTATCGAGTGGGGAGATGATGATGAACAAAATCATTTACAGACTCAAACTTTCAATAAATTGGGGTGTATAAAATTCGGTTCATATATTCAGACTGTCGTTATTTATAAAAGTTCCAAATAAAGATAAAAAAACTAACAAAAATGTGCCGAGTATTATCTGACCGCTCTGTTCTGATGAAAAGGACTCAAGGTTAGCGTTAGAAATGTTTTTCTATCGTTTGATGAGCGCAGCGTTATAAAATCCGCTTTATCAATGTGCAAGAAAAAGATTATCCATAAACCGGGTGACGGCTTCGACCTCAAAAAATAGTTAAAAAAAAGCAACCTATTAAGGTTGCTGTAACTGCAATGTGCAATTCTGTTGATAGGATAACTCACTATCGAGAGGGGAGATGATGATGAACAAAATCATTTACAGACTCAAACTTTCAATAAATTGGGGTGTACAAAATTCGGTTCATATATTCAGACTGGCGTTATTTATAAAAGTTCCAAATGCAGTTAATTATTTTTATTACCCTCATAATTTAAGGCTATAAACCTGTCGAAGCTCAGAGGGGCGATACTAAAGAAGCCTGTTAAATGTTATGTTTGGTGCGATTAATTTGACTTAACTTAACAGTCAAAACTAAAACTGCAATTAAGGATATTAAAGTGACCACTAGTTTAACTTCATCATGGGATCATCAGTATGATTACCATTCAAGTGCCAATACTGACATGGTTTGTGTTTCTCATTTAGAACTTAATCTAGAAGTTGATTTTAGTGCTAAGCAACTTATCGGGCAGGTCACTTTACACTTTGATTTAACTAAAGAGTCATCTAGTCAGTATGGGCAACTTATTTTAGATTGCCGTGATTTAACCTTGATAAGTGTGAGTGACTTACAAGGGCAACAACTTGACTTTTCGCTGGTAGATGTAGGGGATATCTTAGGGCAAAAGTTGGTGATACAGATTAATCAATCAATTAGAGCCGTAACCGTTCATTACGCCACGTCCCCGCAAGCGCAAGGTCTACAATGGTTAACCCCGGAACAAACCTTAGGTAAGCAAAAGCCCTATTTATTCAGTCAATCACAACCTATTAACGCTAGAAGCTGGATCCCCTTGCAAGATACGCCTAAAGCACGGGTAACGTTCGACGCCACCATTAAAGTTAATAATGGTTTACGAGCAGTAATGAGTGCGATTAATAATCCACAGATGCCTAAAGATGGTATTTTTCATTTTGTGATGGATAAGCCCATACCGACTCATCTACTGGCTTTAGCGGTAGGGGACTTAGCGTTTGAAGCGACAGGACCCAGAAGCGGTATTTATACCGAACCAGCAATGCTAGCAAGTGCGGTTAAAGAGTTTGAAGATACAGAAGCGATGATCAAGGTAGCGGAGTCATTACTTGGCCCCTATGCGTGGCAAAGGTACGACATGATTGTATTACCACCTAGTTTCCCCTTTGGCGGTATGGAAAATCCTATGCTGGCATTTATGACCCCAACCTTGATAGCGGGTGATAAAAGTTTAGTGTCTACGGTAGCACATGAGCTGGCACATTCTTGGACTGGAAACTTGGTCAGTAATGCAACATGGCGTGATCTGTGGCTTAACGAAGGATTTACCACCTACTTTACTAATCGTATCGTTGAAGCTGTATATGGCAAAGAGCAAGCTGATTTAGAATGGGTGAATGAATACACTCGTTTAGAAGCTGAAATGCAGTGTGTTGATTTGATAGATCAAACCTTGCCTGCTAATGTTCAAACGCGAGATCCAAATCAGGCATTTAATCGTTTTACCTACGATAAAGCATCAATGTTTGTCCATGAACTAGAGCAGCGTTTTGGCCGTGAATCCTTTGATGCTTTTTTGTTTCAATATGTCACTCACTTTGCTTTCAAAGCCATTACCACTGAAGTCTTTATGGCTTATATGCTGCAACATGTATTACCCAATTTTCCAGATAAGTTATCTGAAGTTGAATTAAAAGAATGGGTGTATGGTGAAGGACTGCCTCATTGGTTTGTACCTCCTTCTTCGAGTAGTTTAGACAAAGTACATTTGGCGCTTATGGAAATTGAACATAAAAAACCAGCAAAAATGCTGAATGTGAGTGACTGGCGGGTTCATCATTGGCAATATTTTTTAAATCAGTTGCCACAGGTTATCAGCCAAGAACAGTTACTTGATTTAGATGACACCTTTTTATTTAGTCAAAGTAAAAATGCAGAAATTGTTTGTGATTGGTTTAGGGCAGCTATTCGAAATCATTATGATCCCGTGCTTGAACCCTTATCGGCGTTTCTCATCTCAGTCGGGCGGGCTAAGTTTGTTAAACCACTTTATAGCGAGTTATTGGTTGCTGGGTATAAACAGGAAGTTGAGCAAATATACGCTAAGGCTAGGGCAGGATATCACCCATCACTGCAAGTACAATTAGATAAGCTATTGAGTTGGTGAGAGAAGGTTAATAAATTCTAGTTAACCATTATATCGTAATCATTATTCAATCAAGAATGTACAAATAAAATGGGCCTTAGATTTTCATCTAAGGCCCATTTCTAAATCATTAATATGATGATTTACTTATCTATTAAGCTACCTTAGTAACTTCACTAGCAAGTGATTAACGTTTAATCGCTTCGTGTTCAGCAGTAACGGCAATTTCTTCCGCTAATGCTTCTTCTTCAGAATCATTATGGCCTTCAGCACCGTGCATCCAATCTACTAACTTGTCAGCCATGAAGTATAAAATTATACCTGAAACCGCCGCTGTAATTGCGATGCCCGCGAAGATTGACATTGCATTGGCAAGTTGATCTTCAACGCTGCCACCGTGGCCAATGAGTGAACCAACTAATCCGCCAACTTTGTTTGCAATAGCAATAAATAGGAACCATGCGCCCATCATAAGTGATGCTATACGCAGTGGAGCCAGTTTAGTGACCATAGATAAACCAATTGGTGATAAACATAGTTCACCCATAGTATGGAAGAAATATGCGCCGACTAACCACCACATGCTTGATTTGATTGAAGCGTCGCCGCCCATTTGTAAAACAGCACCAATCATGAATAAGAAACCAATGCCAAGTAACACTAGACCAAGGGCAAACTTAACGGGCGAATTGGGTTCGTTCTTACCTAAACGTATCCAAATTGAGGCTATAACTGGAGCAAAAATGACGATGAAAATCGCATTCAGTGATTGGAAGTAAGTGGTAGGCACTTCCCAGCTACCAATCATACGGTCAGTAAAGTTATTGGTGAATAGGTTCATTAATCCACCGGCTTGTTCAAAACCAGCCCAGAAGATAATGGTAAATAAACCCATAATCATGATCACTTTTATGCGATCACGTTCAATTTTAGTCAGTGGCTCACTGCGGACTTGGCCCTTAAGTGCATTCCTGTCTCGTTCGAGTTTTGCAGCAGGAACAGTACCTATATCGCCAAGTAATCTTTGAGCAAAAAAGAATTGAATAATTAACGATGCAACCATACCAACACCTGCACAGAAGAAACCAGCCTGCCAGTTGTTAACAAATACCTCTTGTCCTGCAACCACTTCAGTATGACCAAAAGTGGTGTAAGCCCAAGCTACAATAATACCCGATAGCGCGGCGCCAACGTTGATACCCATGTAAAAAATAGTAAATGCACCATCTCGACGGTGATCACCTTCTTCATACAAGTCGCCAACCATAGTAGAGATGTTAGGTTTAAACAGTCCGTTACCCAATATCAACGTACCTAAACCAATATAGAAAAGAGTGGTTTCTAAACCAGAAAACCAGCTATGCGGCGCAGCAAGGGTAAATTGCCCTATTGCCATTAACGCACCACCAATATAAATAGATTTACGTTGGCCAAGGTAATTATCTGCTAACCAACCACCAATAAGCGGCGTTAAATAGACTAAACCGGTGAAGGTTCCGTAAAGAGATAATGCATCCTGTGGCGTCCAACCTAAACCACTACCACCATCTGTTTGAACTTTATCAACCAAATAAAGGACCAATATGGCACGCATTGCGTAATAACTGAATCGTTCCCACAATTCAGTTGTAAAGAGAAGGAACAATCCTTTTGGATGCCCAAGCATCGTTCCTGGTGCTTTTACTTCACTCATTAAGTTTTCCACCTTAAAGCTTGTGATTGGCTGCGGCACAAGTTGCACCACAGAATAATTGTTTGCAAATTTAGGCAAAGTATTGCGATTAAGCATTGCATCAAGAAGATGTTGTGCTTTTTATCTGGGCAATCTTGGCCGATTTATTGTTCATTTCTTATAATAAATATTATTCATTTAATGTTTAATTTGTTTAAAACATCAAAAATCCCACCTTATATACCCTTTTCAGGACGCTTAAGTCAATGTTTGTGCGGGTGTCAGGCGCATTTTGCGGGTTACATTTTTGTAAACATATGTCATTTTTTAGTTGGCTTGTATGCTTATTATACAGTGCGAGTTATTTTCAATATTGCGATGCTGGTTAAAGCGACTGTTGTCAAGTTTGTGAGTTTGTTGCCGATAATTAAAAATTCACTTTATAAGTGTTAGATGGTGCTATTTTGAGCTGAAATACATAAAGCATTAACTTGTTTGCAGCAATTTATGTTTGCTTAATTGCAAATGTGTCGCTAAAAGTTAAAATATGTATAATTCAAACTTGTTGAAAAAAAGTTAAAACCTCAAAAGATGTTGTCTTACTATATTAAAATCACATGATTGGAGACTGCATGCGTTCATTACTGACTATATTCGTACCTGTATTAATACTATGGCTTTTTTTGAACAGCGCCCAAGCTTTGGCATGGATTGATTCAGATATGGATGGCGTACCAGATAAAAAAGATGCCTGTGCTGATACTCCTCAAGGTGAGGTGGTTATGGCTAATGGCTGTAACGATCCAGCTTTTGCTTTAACTGAATCCAATATTGATGAAGCTCCTATTTTTGATGAAGAACCTGTAACAGCGGTTGCTGAACAACCAACCAGCACTATAGAATATGTTAATCGCTGCGAGCAACTGGGTGCTGATGGCGTAGTTAATTGTTTACAGCAAGTGGTACAACCTATTTATTTTGAATTTGCTAAAGCAGAAGTAATGTTATCGCAAAGACCTGTGTTTGACAGTATTAATAAAATCATAGCCCAAGATAATAATGTAACTTTAGAGCTAGTTGGACATGCCGATTTATTGGGAAGTGATGAGTTAAACCAAGCGCTTTCATTAGCCCGGGCAAACAGCGTAAAAGCAATATTAGTCACCGATTTTAATTTCAATCCTGACAACATTTCTGTAAAAGGGATGAGTAACACCCAACCCGCTGCGGATAACGCCACATCTGAAGGGCGACAACGTAATAGACGGGTAGAATTTATCATTTCGGCAGAATAATCTGTCACTTTAGGGAGTAAAACAATGGAAAACCTTGACGGTTTAGAAGCGTTAATAAAGCAAGCACCAGAATTTATTATGGCTTATGGGCTTAAAACATTAGCTGCTTTGGCGATGTTTTTTATTGGTAAGTATTTTGCGGGTGTGGCAAAGCGCCTCACTGATAAAGTATTAACCAGTCGCAAAGTTGATCAAACTGTAGTTTCATTTGTGTCAAACCTTGCGTGGTCAGTTGTATTTGTATTCACCATTGTGGCTACATTAGGTCAAATTGGCGTGCAAACCGCTTCACTTGTCGCTGTAATTGGTGCTGCAGGTTTAGCTGTTGGTTTGGCATTACAGGGGTCACTATCTAATTTTGCCTCAGGCGTATTAATGGTATTATTCCGTCCATGTCGTGTGGGTGACTTTATCGAAGCCGCAGGCGTTGCCGGTGTAGTAGATGAGATTACTATTTTCTCGACTAAGCTTCGTACGGGTGATAATAAACTTATCACTGCGCCAAACTCCGCTATTATGAATGGTACTATTACCAATTATTCAGCGCTTGAAAAGCGTCGTATCGACTTAGTCATCGGTGTGGGCTATACCTCTGATATCGCGAAAACTAAAAAAGTATTGGCTGAAGTATTAGATAACAATGCATTTGTATTAAAAGATCCTGCTTACACTATTGGTTTAGCTGAGTTAGCAGATTCATCGATTAACTTCGTTGTTCGCCCATGGGTGAGCACGGGTGATTACTGGCCAGCGCGTTTTCAAATTTTAGAGCAAATCAAAAATGCATTAGATGCAGCTGAGATTGAAATACCATTTCCACAAATGGATTTACATGTTAAAGAATTAGCAGCAAGTTAATCAGTTATTTGATTAACTGCGTATAACAACAACCAGCCACAAGGCTGGTTTTTTATTATTAATCAGGAGAATATAATGACATTTCAACAATCTTTATTGAACATAGGTTTATCCTTAGTATTAATTGCCAGTCCAGTATTTATTCACTTTACGCAAGCTGCTGAAGTTACAATGGGTGGGCATCCGGTGGTGCTTAAAGGTGATTTACCCGCTAATAATATGCCAGCCCCTGAATTTAAAGTGGTTGATGATAAGTTTAATCCGGTTAATTTAAGTGATTTTAAAGGTAAAACAGTATTAATCAGTGCCGTACCGAGCTTAGATACCGGTGTGTGTGCGTTGCAAACAAAACGATTTAACAGTGAATTTGCTAATTTTGATGCCGACGTTGTTATGCTGACTATTAGTACAGATTTACCTTTTGCTCAAAAGCGTTTTTGCCAAACTGAAAGCGTTGATAAAATTAAAGTATTGTCTGATTCTGTGTGGCGTAACTTTGCTGACCAATATGGATTATTGATTGAAAGCCGTGGTTTACTGGCTCGGGCAATATTTATTATTGATGCTAATGGCCAGCTACAGTATCAAGAGCTTGTTAAAGAAGTTGGCAGCCACCCTGATTATGATGCGGCAATCGCAGCATTAACAAAAATTGCTGCAGCTAAATCTTAATCCGTTACACTGTCGGCCATGGTTTGGATAAATGACGATTTATTATGATTGATTTTAGAAGCGATACTGTTACTCAACCTACAGCCGCAATGCGCAAAGCAATGGCCAATGCCGTTGTGGGTGATGATGTTTATGGTGATGACCCGACAGTCAACAACCTACAAGATATGGCCGCTGAAATGTATGGCTTTGATGCGGCCTTATTTGTTAGCTCAGGTACTCAAGCTAATTTATTAGCATTGATGTCACATTGTGAGCGTGGAGACGAGTATTTATGTGGTCAACAAGCGCACAATTATAAATTTGAAGGTGGTGGTGCAGCGGTGCTTGGCAGCATTCAGCCACAGCCGTTAAATAATCAGCAAGATGGTAGTATTTTATTGTCAGATATCGATGCTGCTATTAAACCTGATGACGTTCATTTTGCCAGAACCCGTTTATTGAGCTTAGAAAATACCATTGGCGGTAAAGTCTTATCGCAAGAGTATTTAGCACAAGCACAAACTTTGGCCTTTAATCGGGGTTTGAAAATTCATTTAGACGGCGCAAGAATAGCCAATGCAGCGGTTGCCCAAAACCTTGCGATTGCTGATATTACCCAATATTTTGACTCGGTTTCTATTTGTCTATCAAAAGGGTTATGCGCCCCAATTGGCTCTATTTTGTTAGGCGATGAGCGGCTTATTGGTAAAGCGACTCGTTGGCGTAAAATGTTGGGCGGCGGAATGCGTCAAGCTGGTATTATTGCCGCAGCGGCTAAATTGGCTTTAACCGATCAAGTTGATCGATTAGTTGAAGATCATCACCACGCAAAACTGCTCGCTGAGGCATTATATCAATTTGACGAATTTGAGGTTGATGTGAAATCAGTACAAACCAATATGGTATTTGCACGTTTAGCCAGTCATATAGATCCCAATCAATTATCACATGCGTTATTGCAAAAAGGCATTAAGGTTAGCCCTAGTCAGCAACTGCGCCTAGTAACCCATGCTGATATTACAGCGAAAGATATTTCTACTTTTATTACATCTTTAAAGCAGGTGTTATCTACTTAACTAGGGTCGTATTTTTATCCGCTGAGAGTAAACGTCATTCGTGATATGAGTGATGCCTTAAATGGCGTTAAATAGTGCAAATATAATTCCGTTATAGGGCAGGTTTTATTAATCAGCCATATAAGTAATTGATTATCAATGTAACTAAAACTGGCTTGAACATTGCTACCTCTTTAGTGATACAAGAGTTTCTTGTTAATAACTAAAGGGTTTTTTATGAAATACTACAGCCGCCACTTAATACTTCCGGTCCATTTAAATAGTAGCCACACTCTATGCTGTGGTCAGCTATTGAGTTGGATAAATGAACAAGCAACGATATTTGCCAGTTGCCAAATGAACAGCCAATGCCATGTTGCGAAGCTGATTGCCGAGATCAACTTTATGACTCCAGGATTGGTTGGCGATATACTTGAATTTGGTTTTGAAAGTGTAAGTTTAGGTCAAAGCTCAGTGACTATTCGTTGTAAAGTACGCAACAAAGTCACCCAGGCACCTATAGCCAGTGTCGATAAAATAGTCTTTGTTAACATAAATGCTAATGGGGTACCTGTACCCCATGGCATGCGAGCAAATGCGGCTTAGCTGTTTTATCATTATTACTTTGCTTTAACTCTTTTTCTAGGTAAGCTTTTTAAGCTACTGACGCATCTCTTTCTAGATTGAATGTATGCCTATATTACTGTTGGTATTATTAAGGATGTACAAAGATTATATATAGTTGCCATTAGGTTTATCGGCAACAGTTTAGTAATCTAACTCAAGCGCAAAACACAGATAGGCCATTAATTGAGTCGTTTTTTGAAATTCCTTTTGACAGAACTCGACAAAATCAGCCTGGCAAACTTGTGCTTCAGTTATCGTCTTTAGCGCGATAAAGTCTTTCCGTTTTAGTTCAGTAAGTAGCGGATGATCTTTATCAAATCCCCTTGGTGGCCTAACTAAACTGTGACCTGTCATAACAAAACCTGCTCTCTCTATCGCTTGTAACGCTTTTTTATAGCCATTAGGGTT
The DNA here is from genome assembly GCF_051164845.1 of Shewanella sp. HL-SH4. Lineage (NCBI taxonomy): Bacteria > Pseudomonadati > Pseudomonadota > Gammaproteobacteria > Alteromonadales > Shewanellaceae > Shewanella > Shewanella sp. HL-SH4. The sequence goes on along the minus strand of NZ_CP195037.1, from coordinate 661,271 downwards.
TTCATCGATACAGTGCCTTATGGCATTTAAGGCTGTTGATTCTGGATGCCAAATACCCGCAGCGATAAAGCATTCATTATTGGCTAAATGCAAATAAAATCCAGGGGAATGGACATCTTTAGCCTGAAAATGTTTAAATTGAATGCCAACATTAGTTTTATAAGGTGTTTTATTTTTACTAAAACGACTATCTCTTTGGGGGCGCATTAAGCTACCGCCGACTTTTTTGGGCACAGCATTAAAACGTGGTGACAAGGATAAAATAGGCCCTTGCATCGCCTCAATAAATTGTAATGCAGGCGTGCGCACTTGGGCTTCATAGCGGGGTTGATTAGCTTTAAACCAATCACGGTCATTATGTTGATTTAGTTCGGTTAAAAACTGGAAACTACAGCGAGTAAACATTGTTATGCCTCAATAATTAATTCTATTATTATTAATAGGTTAGTAGTATTCTTTTCGGTGTGTATTTATGAAGGATTATGGTAAATAACTTTAACGTAAAAATTCTAGATAAATAAAGTTGTTTTATTCAATATGCAGTGTATATTGCGCCAAAATTGATTGATATTAGCTATGCTTAAATGACTTTCTCACTGTTGAACTCTGCAGTAGACGATAAAACATTTGGTGAGTAGCATCGAACAAGTTATTCGAGAAAGACTTATTTCCTTTAAACGTAAGGACTGACCATGACTAAACAAACCCTCGATATTGTGGGCTGGCGAGAGTGGGGCACATTTCCTGAAATTGGCAATGAAAAAGTCAAAATCAAGGTAGATACAGGGGCAAAAACCTCTTGTTTACATGCTTTTAAAATTAAACCGTTTCAAAAAGAAAAAGAAAAATGGGTGCGTGTATGGTTGCACCCTGAACAAGAATCTGATCGTGAAGTTGTGTGTGAGTTCCCCATTTTTGATCGTCGTAATGTCAGCGATTCTGGTGGACATGTTACCAAACGATATGTAATCAAAACCCCTATCATTATGGGTGGAAAGCAGTTCGATATCGAACTGACTTTAACCAATAGAGATAACATGAAATTTCGTATGTTGTTAGGTCGCAGAGCACTGGAAGGACGATTTTTGGTGGATTCAGCAGCATCTTATATAACAGGAGAGTAAAATGCACATTGCAATTATGTCACGGAATAAAAATTTATATTCGACGCGTAGGCTTAAGGAAGCGGCCGTTGCCCGTGGTCATGACGTTAAAATAGTCGATCACATCAGTTGTTACATGAACATCAACATGACCTCTCCAAGCATCCACATGAAAGGCCAAGAGCTGCCTAAGTTTGATGCCGTCATTCCACGTATTGGTGCATCAGTAACCTTTTACGGAACAGCAGTATTACGTCAATTCGAAATGATGGGAGTTCACCCATTAAATGAGTCGGTAGCGATTACCCGTTCACGTGACAAGTTGCGTTCATTACAGTTACTTTCTCGTAAAAATATTGGCTTACCTGTGACTGGTTTTGCAAACAAACCTGCGGATGTACCAGACTTATTAGACATGGTTGGCGGCGCACCGTGTGTGATTAAGTTACTTGAAGGTACTCAAGGTATTGGTGTAGTACTTGCCGAGACCCGTAAAGCTGCTGAGTCAGTTATTGAAGCCTTCATGGGTCTTAAAGCCAACATCATGGTACAAGAATATATCGCTGAAGCGGGCGGCGCAGATATTCGCTGTTTCGTGATCGGTGATAAAGTGATCGCGGCGATGAAGCGTCAAGCATTGCCAGGTGAATTCCGTTCTAACTTACATCGCGGCGGTTCTGCCACCATAGTTAAGTTAACACCTGAAGAGCGCTCAACCGCGCTTCGCGCTGCTAAGACCATGGGTCTTAACGTTGCTGGTGTGGATATTTTGCGCTCAAAACACGGTCCTCTAGTGATGGAAGTAAACTCTTCACCTGGTTTAGAGGGCATTGAAAAAGCCACAGGTATCGATGTTGCTGACAAGATTATTCAGTTTATCGAGAAAAATGTAAAAGCAACCAGCACTAAAACCAAAGGAACTGGCTAAATGGTCAAAAAACGCGAAGCTTTCACTCTAGGTGAAGTGAGCGTTAAAGCTGGCACGCAACAAAGCGTTAAGCTTCCTGCTGCAAGGCTTTATAACGACACTCCTATGGAGTTACATGTTGAAGTTTTCCATGGGGTAAAAGCCGGGCCGACTTTATTAGTATGTGCAGCTATTCATGGTGACGAACTAAATGGTATTGAAATTTGCCGACGTTTGCTCAGCAAAATAAATGCTAAATCGTTAACCGGCACCATACTTGTCGTGCCTATTGTTAATGTGTTTGGTTTTATTCAGCAATCAAGATACTTACCGGATCGTCGCGATTTAAACCGATGTTTTCCTGGTTCATCAAAAGGGGCTTTGGCTAGCCGTTTAGCCCATTTGGTGTCACATACATTAGTTGATCGCGCGACGCATATTATAGATTTACATACCGGTGCGGTTCACCGTGACAACTTACCTCAAATCCGTTGTGATACCGATGATGAAGTAATGTTTGGCATGGCAAATGCCTTCGGCGCACCTGTGATCATGACGTCTAAAAATGTCACAGGCTCTATGCGTGGCTATGCTAACGGTAAAGGCATACCATGTATTTTATACGAGGCCGGTGAAGCATTACGTTTTAGTGAAATGTCGATTAAGTCTGGTCTTAATGGTGTATTGAATGTCATGCGCCACTTAGAAATGGTTAAAGGCCGTATTCGCATCAAAGGCAATAGTGTTAACGCCAGTCGCAGCTATTGGGTAAGAAGTGAAGCTGATGGTTTGATTAACATTAAGCTTAAGCTGGGTGAAAGGGTTAATAAAGGCAATATCTTAGCTTATATTGTTAACCCACACGGTGGTGAGCCTTATGCGCTGCGTGCCCCTACTGATGGCATTATTATTGGTAACAGTAATATTCCCGTGACAAATGAAGGTGAAGCTTTATTCCATATTGCCCAATTTGAGGGTGATGAGATTGAAATCGTCAATGATAGCTTAGATGATTTTATGGCTGAATATGCTTAACAAGTTTGCTGGTTAGAATTAAAAATGCCGCTGAATTCAGCGGCATTTTAGTCTCTAAAATTTATATTAAGTGATTTTTATCAAGCAATTATAAATTAAAAGTCGGCATCATTAAAATCGACAATTTGTTGACTGCTGGCTTCAATCTGCTTACGCAGACTGCGGGTTTGGCTTACCCAATACCCCATATAGAATGCACCGGTTTTAAGCTTAGCGTGATAAAAACTAGCCTCATCTGTTCCTTTGTCTAATGCGGCTAAAGAGGTTGCGGCAATTCGAGCCCACATCCAAGCTAGAGCGCTAATACCAAATAATTGCATGTATGCCATAGAGGCCGCACCAATAAGATCTGGGTTAGTTGCCGCACTTTTAGCAATGTAGCCCGTTGCACGCTCAAGATCACCTGCGGCATCCATTAGACCGGCAATAAAAGGTTTCATTTGTTCGTTGCCATTATGCTGACCAATAAACTGCTTAACCATATCAGACCATAGATTTAAGGTTGCGCCTTTATCTGCTAACAATTTACGGCCAACTAAATCCAGTGCTTGCACACCATTGGTTCCTTCATAAATCATCGCAATACGAATGTCTCGAACAAATTGCTCCATGCCCCATTCGTTAATATAACCATGTCCACCATAGACTTGCTGTGCATCAACACAGGCTTTAAAACCTTGGTCAGTGACAAAACCTTTCACAATAGGGGTAAATAAGGCGGCTAATGCTGAAGCCTGCTTCGCTTTAACTGGGTCTGATTCGCGCTCTGCCTGATCTAGCCACAAAGCTTGTTGACCCATTAATGCACGGGTTCCTTCATTAAATGATTTTTGCGACAGCAGCATACGGCGAACATCACCGTGTACCAAAATTGAGTCTGCGGCTTTATCGGCCTCTTTCACGCCACTAAGTGCACGACCTTGAATACGATCTTTTGCGTAAACTAACGCATTTTGATAGGCGATATCTGATACGCCTAAACCTTGAATTCCGACACCTAAGCGAGCCTGGTTCATCATGGTGAACATCGCACGTAAACCTTGATGGGCAGCGCCCACAAGCTCACCTACTGCGTTGTCAAAAAGCATCACACAAGTTGAATTGCCGTGAATCCCCATTTTATGCTCAAGACCCGTTGCCGCCAGCGTATTCGCTGCGCCTAGGCTACCATCAGCATTGACTAAAAATTTAGGCACTGCAAAAAGTGAAATACCTTTTACACCCTCAGGGGCATCAGGTAATCGCGCTAATACGAGGTGGATGATGTTTTCAGCTAGATCATGATCGCCAGATGAAATAAAGATTTTTTCACCGCTAATAGCAAATGTATCGTCGCCTAAAGGCTTGGCTTTTGTGCGTAATAGGGCTAAATCGGTACCCGCATGGGATTCAGTCAGGTTCATGGTACCTGTCCATTCACCACTGACTAGCTTAGCTAAATATTTTTGTTTTAATGCATCACTACCATGCACATGAATTGCTGAATAGGCGCCATGGGTGAGGCCTGGATACATAGCAAATGCCATATTGGTAGCGGTTTTCATTTCGGTAGCAAAGGTGCCGACCACTTCAGGTAAGCCTTGTCCGCCATATTCGGGGTCACAGGTTAATGTTGCCCAGCCATTTTCAACATACTGCTTATAAGCATCTTTAAAGCCATCAGGGGTAATGATCTTGCCGTCAACTAATTTACAACCTTGATGATCACCTACCGCATTTAAGGGGAGCATAATATCGGTGGTGAAATCAGCTACGCCTTGTAAAATGGCATCTACTAGTTCCGGATCGACCTGGTCAAATCCGGCTAATTCTTGATATTGATAAATATTCAGTAACTCAGAAAGAATGAATTGATAGTCACGAATAGGGGCTTGATAAATTGGCATGAGGTCGTTCCTTGTCAGTGCTTATTATTACTTAATTAGTGCTTGGCGTATTTCAACAATACAGCATCAGTCGCTAATGCTAAGTGATTTATTATGGTTATCTTTTCTACATTAACCCAATTTGAGTAAAAACTCAGTAAGTATTTGACAGTATAATTTGTAACAAACTATCACAACTTAAACTTAGTTTAATACTTTGGGAACAGCTGTTAAGTAACAAACTTGTCATTGTTTTCACTAATAATTTTATGCTGTAGCCAAAAACTAATACAGTGCTGCAAAACGGCTTTTGGTTTTTCTAGTTGAGGGTAATGACCTGTTTCCACTAAAGCAACTGTGTCAGCTTGTTCAATAAGCTGTTCAAAACGAATAAGGGTATCTTGGCCAGACACAGGGTCACAGATCCCATTGATAAACCGCAGCGGCATTTTATATTGCTGCAATGCACCCACCCAGCGCTCTCGGTGTAGTTTGCGTTCGCGAATATATTGAATAATCTTATGGATCACTTTAATCCCCTGGTTTTGTGTTATTAACTGCCAATGTATCGCCAGTTCTGCAACGGCTAGCGGTTGGTAACAAATGAAATCAAAATTTTGCTTAAATTTTTTAAATGAAAACATCTTAGCGATAACAAACCCTAATGGACTCAAAAGTAAACGTTGGATTAAGATGGGTTGAGTTGTTTCAGGAAATAATCCTCCATTTAACAATATTGTACTGTCGATGGCAAAACCGCTATCAACGCTGGCTTCACCATGACGGGCTAATAACTCTTGCGCTACAGTGTCGCCGTAATCATGGGCAATAATGTGAAAATGTTGAATACCAAGATGCGCCAATACAGCTTCAATAATGTCTGCTTGCAAAGCAAAAGAGTAATTAATATCACAGGGTTTATCTGATAAACCATAACCTAATAAGTCTAACGTGAGCAGATTAAAATGTTTACTTAGGTGAAACCAAAGCTGATGCCAGTCGTAACTACTAGTCGGAAACCCATGGATCAATAATAAACAAGGTTTATCACTTTTAGCCTGGTTGATATATATCTGTCGCTGAATGCCTTTTTCATCGATAAATGGATAGAAAAAACCTGTTTGATGCCATTTTGTAGGCCACTGATTATGAGTGTTTGATCCGTTTATGTTGTTATTAGGCATGACTTCCTTTATTGCTGGTAGGTCTTGATCACATAAGGCAAAAAGTACCCGCGTTCATCTAACATAGAACACAAGTTAATCTAAACTACTATAGTGGTAAACCCTGTTAAATTCTTTACTGACTAATATTAATTGAATACAAAACGTCATATTGTCGGTCTAGTATTTGAATCTTGCCATATGTTGTATAAATCAATTTTTTAAAAAGGTCATTACCATGGATAAATTTGTGACATCGTTTTCGTCATTTTATGCGATTTCGCATTGGTTAACGCGCGGTAAATTACTCATTTTGTTACCGCTGATATTGATGTCGACCCTTGCAAGTGCTGGAGCTGTCCCTGCCAGTGATTTCAGCTTACAAGATGCTAAAGGGCAGCTGTTTAATTTAAGCGAGCATAAAGGAAAACCAATAGTGCTGCACTTTTGGGCGACTTGGTGTCCCTATTGTAAAAAGTTACAACCAGGTCTTGAGCGCTTAAGGCTGGAAAATAAACAGACTGATTTGGTTATGATGGCGATAAGCTTTAATGAGGATGAAGGGGCAACACCTGCGCAGTCGTTAACTGACCGTGGCATAGGTATGACGACACTTATTCAGGGTGATGCTGTAGCAAAACAATACGGCGTTACGGGTACTCCGACAACAATATTTATCGATAGAAACGGCGATGTGGTGTGGACTACCCGGATTTCCGATCCTGATTCGCCGCAGTTATCAAAAGCCCTTGGGTATTTATTGGAGGTTGATGACTCACAATAATGCTAAGGCAGATGCAAATGCCATTTATAATTCGACACCTAATGGCATAACTGATTATAACTAGTCGCGATATTAGCTTGGTGAATTCTGCATTGATAAGGGTAATTCCCTTGCTTGTTCGCGCAGGTAATCCATCCCAGCTAAAAAACCTGAGAACATTTTCAAAGCAATGAATTGGCCCTGTGTGTTTGTATGATATTGGTCTCCTTGTTTAATAAGCGCACCGGCAGATAGCAGGTAAGTCATTTCTACAGGGAAAGCTTGCCATAAACTATAGCCAGTATGTTGTTTTAATAGCTTATCATCTAACACGCCATGTCCCATCATCATCATTAAATGATGTTGTAATAGTGCTTTTTTCTCTAATGGTTTGGTATAGCAAGTGCCAGTATGACCCGCATTGATACGACTGATATAATCGGGAATATCAAAGCTTGAAATACGAAACTGTTCACCAAAACGACCAAAGGCCCCCGAACCTACGCCAAAACAGTCCTCACCATCTAATACATATTTATTTTCTACCGGTTCACCAAAGTTACGACTAAAAGTCCAAGGAAACTCCATAACATAGTGCTCAGACATTGCTTTTTTGACAGCTAAAAACTGTGGCCATAATTCCTTGGCTTGACCCGCTAGGCAAGCCGCCTTTTTACTATTTTTACCAATACCGATTGTTAGTGGATAAGTGGTAATTTGATCTGGACGTAAGCGAATGGTTTGCGCTAAATCGTTGGCAATGGTTTCAGGTGTTTGTATGTTAAAGCCATACATCATGTCTACATTAACCGTTGGAATAATCTCAATGGCTCGGCTGACATACTCAGCTTGCTGCAAACCACTGCCAAATTTTTCAAATCGTCCGCTGGCTTTTAAAATCTTATCATCAAAGCTTTGTATGCCAATCGACATACGGTCGACTAGCCCTTTTAATAGGTGTGGATTGCCCTCTTTAAAATAGATCGGGTCGCTCTCACACGATACTTCACGTACCGAGGTTAATGATTTTATCATCTCGATAGTGTTAATCAGTTCATCTTCTAAAATAGTTGTCGTGCCACCGCCAATATAAACCCGGTTAAAGCTATAACCTTGGGCGAGTACAACACGTATTTCTTGCCTTAGGGCTTGAAAATACTCCCTGGCAATATGTTCGTTAAATTTGACTTTATGGAACGAACAAAAACGACAAAGGGTATGGCAAAAAGGAATATGTATATACAGGGTTTCAATTGGGGATTGAGGCACATTATGTGGCTGTAACTCATCAAGAGTGACAGCATTTTTAAGACTTAATGAATGCTTTATCGTGTGTTCCATAACCCAATCAAGGCTGGTTGTTGCTAGATTCAATCTTAAGGATGAGAAAGAATTTTTCATGGTGAGCCCTTAATCTTTAGATGTAATAAAATAGTGCTAATCCTCATTCCTGAAAACAATCAACCCTTTTCATACCGTTAGATTAAATTAACTGATAAAGAGAAACTGTCGCCCCACGCATGAAAAGAGCTGCATTTATTGATTAAGCTTTTTTTATCGGTAAAGCTTGAGGTACATCACGTTTTACAACCCTTGCTTGAATAGTTTTTTTGAGTAAATTTATTTTGGCGATAATCTTTGGTCACTTAATTCTTACTAGAAAATTTAGAGGTTGCCTGTCATAAGGGATTTTATGTTCACAAATAAGCGATATATTTGATGTTGTTCATAGATTTTGTATCTTCTTTTTCACATCACAATTAAATATTGAAATCGATTGTTATTGTGGTATTTTTAGGAATAGTTATTTCTGTTATTAAAACAATTTAGTTGGAGTGAATTATGCAGTATCGTTGGCAAATTGCACTTTCAGCGGGCTTATTAGCCGCTTTATGGGCAGGAGTTGCAGATGTATTCCAGCTAGTGACTTGGATTGGTTTTTTAGGTTGTAGCACCTTCTTTGCTCAAACTGAAAGCGGCTTTAAAGGCATGTTAATGGCAATGAGTACTAACTTGTCAGGTGTTTTCTGGGGGTGGCTGATTATCGTCGGCAGCACTTCTTTTGGCTCACCCATTATCAGTTACGCACTAACGGGAATTGTCACCAGCCTGATGTGTTTACAAGCCAGTCATAAACGTCTTGCCTTCATCCCCGGTGCATTTATTGGGTGCTGTATTACTTTTGCGATGAACGCTGATATCGCTGCAATAGTGCCCCCATTAGTTATTGGTGCTGTACTGGGATATAGCATGAGCTTGCTGACGGAGCGGTTAATTACCTTTACACAAAATAGACAAGGTTTAACGCCACAGGTGACCAGTGTTAGCGACAATGCAGCAAAAGAGCTGTAGTCATGGTTCATACAATAAATGCAGTCAAAATAGGAAATGTTGGCTGCATTTACCTTTGTGATAGCAATCATATTTTCAATTTAGATTACTTGACCATTACAACTTACCTTAAAAATCGATTTAGTCTAATTCCAATTACTGCTACAGATTACCGAATTCAAAACCACTTCTAATTTTTTACTCTGATATTTGCATGCTCTGTTGATTTTCTATGGTTGCTTTTCAGTTGCCGTGAAGCAAGTATTTTAGTCTATACTCTAAAAATTAATTCGCTTTGTACACTAGTTACTTTAGCGTTCTCTAGATTGCGTTGCATAAATCCTCCAATAAAAATTATAAAGGATGCTTTATGAAGTATATGACTGCACTTCAAGATTCGAAAAGGTTACCAAGGAACGCTTCAATAGCCTTTCATTTGGCCGCTTTATTGACATTTTTTATCTATGCTTTGTATCGTTTGACCCATGATGATTTGTTTTTATTTACCCTTTTTTCGTTAGCCTTGGTACCGATTTCGATTTCGTTGGGACTTGAAATCAAGCATCGTGGGGCGATATTACACAAACAAATCACCTTAATATTAGTGTGTATCACAATAGCGATATCTTGCTATTCTTTAGGCTATAAATCGTTAATCTATGTTTTTCCAACAATCTTTATTTTTTTCTTTATCTTTAATTTCAAAAACGCCTCTTCAATCAGTAGTTTTTACGTATTAATCTGTTTGATCGCCGCGCTTAATATTGAAACTTACTCCCTTGTATGGCGTTTTGGGGTGGCAATCTTCGATTGTATTATTTTTGCGGCGATATTTGCTTATATCATTGCAAAACAAAAGGCTGCGCTTATCTATTTGGCTACGACAGACGAGTTAACAGGGGCATTAAATCGAAAAAATTTAGCTACCAGTTTAAGTAGCAGTATTGAATCGTTTAAGCATACAGGAACGGATACGAGTCTGTTATTAATCGATATCGATCATTTTAAAACGGTTAATGACACCTACGGCCATTTAGTGGGCGATAAGCTACTGACGCAGTTCAGTGAGGTGATAAAGCATTTGCTTCCCGCCGAGGCTAAGCTGTTTCGTTTTGGTGGAGAAGAGTTTTTAGTTCAATATGAGCATTGTGATTTGCAAAAAGCATTGGAGATGGCTCAAAGGCTAAAGCAAGCGGTTAACCAAACAGACTTTGACGGCGTACCTGTGAATGTGTCCTGCAGTATAGGGGTGGCTGAATTGCGTATTAGTGATTCGTTAGAGGAATGGTTAAAGCAAAGTGATATTGCACTTTATGCTGCTAAAAAATCAGGACGAAATCGAGTTGTGTCGCGACTGGATAAATAGAGGAGAACAGCCATTGTAGCCGGTTTGTAAGCCATTAAAACCATTCTATAATACTGCTGATAGGCTTATGTAATGGTATTAAATTAAGCTCGTCAAAGTAGGGGGTTGATATTGTTCTGACTTTAAGCAAGGTTAATAATATATCTTTTAACTATGTGTGAATCACTTTTTATAGCAGAGTCGAAAACCCCACCATTGCAGATAATTGCCCGTTCGGAGGCTAAATTGGATTCATAACAATGAATGTGTAGTTCACTGTTACCCATTGAATGGAGCTTCTCAATAGAGAGTTTCATTAACAGAATACCTAAACCTGCGCCTCTTTTAGATGGCCGAATACTTAAACCAATATGGCCACCACAATGCTTAATTTGAGAGTTTAGGTGATGACGCAAATTAGTTACGCCCACTATTTCATTGTGATGAATTAGCCAGAATGTACTACTAGCAACATAGCCGCAGGGCAGGTTTATGCCTTCTGAGAAATGTTTGATTTTAGTCAAATAGGCGCTGAAATCCTGATAATCAAAATCTAAAATGAAAGGATAGCGCTCTTCATTACCTAATTCTTTGATATAACTATGATAACTTTGCTGATATTCGAGGCTTGGTAAAACTAAATCCATATTGATCTGATGCTCTAAAAATTGATTTCATTAGTGTTGCTAATAAAAAAGCGCACTTCTCTGTAAGTGCGCTTTTAAGTGTGTTGCATTTTTATCTTACAGACTAAAACACCATTTCTGGCACATGTTCAGGCACAACTAATTTACCAGCCGTTTTAGCGATAATTTCTTCTACCGACACACCTGGAGCACGCTCAAGTAAGTGGAATGCCCCATCTTTGATTTCGATAAAGGCTAGGTCGGTCATTACACGTTTAATGCAACCATAGCCCGTTAACGGTAGTTCACATAACGGCAGTAACTTAGAATTACCGTGTTTGTCGGCATGCATCATGGTGACGATAATGTTATCTGCACCAGCCACTAAATCCATTGCACCGCCCATGCCTTTAATGAGCTTACCTGGGATCATCCAAGAGGCGATGGAGCCATTAACATCAACTTCAAACGCGCCTAATACAGTTAAGTCGACATGCCCGCCGCGGATCATGGCAAAGCTCTCTGCTGATGAGAAAAATGATGCACCATCAACAGCGGTTACTGTTTGTTTACCAGCGTTGATTAAATCAGCGTCGATAGCATCTTCGGTTGGAAATGGTCCCATGCCTAATAAACCATTTTCAGATTGCAGCATTACCTGCATACCCTGTGGAATATAGTTAGCCACTAGGGTAGGAATACCAATACCTAGGTTGACGTAAAAGCCGTCTTGCATTTCTTTTGCTACACGTTGAGCAAGTTGTTCTCTGGTTAAAGCCATGTGCTTGCTCTCCTTTATTTAGCCGCTGCTAGTGTGACGGTACGTTGCTCAATGCGTTTTTCAAAGCAGGCTTTGATCACGCGATCCACATAAATTCCTGGGGTATGAATATGGTTAGGGTCAAGCTCGCCTGGCTGAACAATTTCTTCGGCCTCTACTACGGTAATTTTACCTGCGGTGGCCATCATAGGGTTAAAGTTAGCTGCGGTTTTACGGAATACTAAATTACCCATGGTGTCAGCTTTCCAGGCACGTACTAACGCAAAGTCTGCGGTAAGTGATTCTTCTAACACATAATGTCGGCCTTTTATTTCGCGGGTTTCTTTACCGTCAGCAATGGGGGTGCCGTAACCTGTCGCAGTGAAAAATGCTGGTATACCAGCGCCACCGGCGCGAATTTTTTCAGCCAAAGTACCTTGAGGGGTTAAAATAACGTTCAATTCACCCGACAGCATTTGCTGTTCAAAGGTAGCATTTTCGCCAACGTAAGAGGCTATCATGGTGGCAATTTGGCGTTGTTTGAGTAACAAACCTAAACCGAAATCATCTACCCCAGCATTGTTTGAAATAGCGGTTAAACCGGTTACGCCTAACTTAACCATATGGTTAATTAAGCCTTCAGGAATACCACATAAACCAAACCCACCGACCATCAAGGTCATATTATCTGTCAGCCCAGCTAGCGCTTCGTCATAGCTGTGAACGACTTTATTGAAACCTGCCATTGTGCTGTCCTTTTCTCGTTATTATGTTTGATAGATGCTGATTATTATTTGAGTCAGCAGCTTAAAATAAGGTTGTAGCCCATCAACATTAGGCTAATGCATTAGCGACTTTTGAGGCACTTTTTCGGCCGATAACTTGGCTAATATTATTACCCGCTATAACAAGCTTGCTTAGGTCGATACCTGTCTCAATTCCCATGCCGTGTAGCATGTAAACTAAGTCTTCAGTCGCTAAGTTTCCTGAGGCGCCTTTAGCATAAGGACACCCGCCCAATCCCGCGACAGATGCATCAAAGCTGGTTACACCCATATCTAAGCAGGCTAAAATATTGGCGAGTGCTTGTCCGTAGGTGTCGTGAAAGTGCAGTGCAAGCTTATTGACCGGCACCACACTTGCCACTGCTGCTAACATTTTACGGGCATTTGATGGTGTGCCAATACCAATGGTGTCACCCAGTGAAATCTCGTAACATCCCATTTTGTAAAGAATTTCAGACACACGGGCAACTTCATTGACATCGATGTGACCTTCATAGGGGCAACCAAGTACGCAAGAGACATAACCACGCACAGCAATATTGTGCTGTTTTGCTTGTTGCATCAATGGCATAAAGCGCTCAATTGACTCATCAATTGAGCAGTTAATATTTTTCTGGCTGAAGCTCTCTGAAGCGGCGCCAAATATTGCCACCTCATCGACGCCAGAGGCTAACGCTAGCTCAAAACCTTTCAGATTTGGGGTTAAGGCGCTATAAGTGACACCTTTTACCCTTGGCATTTGGCTAAATATGTCACCAGAGTCAGCCATTTGTGGTACCCATTTAGGTGACACAAAGCTGCCCGCTTCAATGCGAGTTAGGCCCGCTGCGGCTAAGTCAGCAATAAGTTGCAGTTTAGCGGTAGTGGGCACGGGTACTTCATTTTGTAAACCGTCACGGGCGCCAACTTCAAAAATGCTCACTTTAGATGGCATCATGTTTTAGCTTCCTTTTCGGTTTCCGTAGTCGCTTGTTTGACAGATTCTTCGACATGTAACAGCTGTACGCCATCGCTTACTAGCTCACCGCTTTGGAAGTAAAACTCGGTGACTACGCCATCAAATGGGGCTTCTATAGTGTACTCCATTTTCATGGCTTCCATCACTAATAAGCCTTGTCCCGCTTTAACTGTTGCGCCCACTTCAACAAGATGAGTCACTACTGTACCGTTCATTGGTGCTTTTAACTTATCGGCACTGTTAATGGTTTCATCGGCAACTTGTGCAAGCACTGCTGTAAAGTGGTAACTGCCGCTGGGTAGAAATAAGGTGAAATCGTCGCCATCACAACTGACAGGGACTTTACTTTTATGGCCATTTATTTCAGCAAACAGCACATCATCTTTAATTTGACCGGCAAGTTTAAGTGCTTGGCCATTTAGGCCTAAATGCAATGCACCGCCTAAGTCTGTCATGAGTAAGTTTTGCAGTTCATGTTTTTCATCAAGCAAGGCGACATGATGAATGCTGGCACTGTTTAATCTAAAGCCGCTGACTTGTCCCCAAGGTGAATAGGGATCGTTACTATTAATGGCATTAACTTGCGCTTGTTGCTGACGCAATAGCACTTGATATAAGCCGGCAAGAGCAATGGCAGTATCAGACTCACTGCTAGCATCACCAATTAAAGTATTGCCATAGCGCTCGATAAAATCGGTACAAAAATCAGCTTTGGTAAATGCAGGGTGTTCTGCAATATTGGCTAAAAACTCAATGTTATGTTTTAAACCACTAATTTGGTATGACTCTAGTGCGTTGACTAAACGATGCAAGGCACGTGGACGGGTTTCATCCCACACGATTAGTTTGGCGATCATTGGGTCATAGAAGTTACTGATTACATCGTTTTCACGTATGCCTGAGTCAATTCGCACATGACGATTTTGCTCTGGTTCACGTAAAAAGTTCAGTTTACCGCTAGCAGGCAAAAATTCATTTTGTGGATCTTCTGCGTAAATACGCACTTCAAATGAGTGACCATGAATGCGCACTTCATCTTGTTTTAGTGGTAACTCTCCGCCACTAGCCACTAAAAGCTGCCATTTAACTAAGTCCTGGCCGGTGACCATTTCAGTCACTGGGTGCTCAACTTGTAAGCGGGTATTCATTTCCATGAAGTAGAAGCTGTTGTCGGTATCCAGTAGAAACTCAACCGTGCCCGCGCCTACATAATCAATGGCTTTAGCGGCGGCAACCGCAGCTTCACCCATTTGAACGCGTAGCTCGTCTGACAATCCGGGCGCTGGCGCTTCTTCAACCACTTTTTGGTGACGACGTTGAATAGAGCAATCGCGATCTGATAGATAGATAGCGTTGCCTTTACTGTCGGCAAAAACTTGAACTTCTACATGGCGTGGCTGACGTAAGTAACGCTCCATTAATAATTTATCATTACCAAATGATGAGGTGGCTTCACGACGAGCAGAGCGAATAGCTTCCAAGGTCTCACCGTCATTTTCAACGATACGCATGCCTTTACCACCGCCGCCATATGCCGCTTTTATCAGTAACGGAAAACCGACTTGTGTGGCTTGATAAACCAAATTTTCATCGGTTTGGTCGTCACCATGGTAACCTGGCACTAATGGCACATTCGCCTTACCCATAATCTGTTTTGCCGCACTTTTACTGCCCATGGCATCAATGGCATCACTGCCTGGGCCGACAAAAGCAATACCGTTCTGCTCGCACTTACGGGCAAACTCAGCATTTTCAGACAAAAAGCCATAACCTGGGTGAATGGCCTCTGCACCAGAACGTTTGGCAATATCAATAATCAAATCGGCTTTTAAGTATGAATCCGCAGGGGCACTGCCACCCAAATGATAAGACTCATCCGCCATAGCGACATGAAGGGCATCTTTATCGGCATCGGAATATAAGGCTATGGTACGTACACCCATGGCCTTAGCCGTTTTAATAATACGGCAAGCAATTTCACCACGGTTGGCAATCAGTAATTTAGTAATCATTATTTGGCTCCTTGAGGGACGGCGGCATGTTGCCAAGCCGGAGAGCGTTTTTCGAAAAAGGCATTTAGGCCTTCTTGGCCTTCATCAGAGACTCGAATGCGGGCAATCTGTTCACTGGTGTAGCTCAGTGTTGCATCATTAATTACGCCGTCTTCTAATCGAGACACTAAGGTTTTAACCCATGCCATACCTTGTGGACTGTTCGCTTTAAAGGCGGTAATAAAAGGCGCTGCCGCTATATCTAAATCATCATCAATGACGTGAATAACCTGTTGTTTAAGGGCTTCGTCGGCACTAAAACGCTCTGCAGTTAACATATAGCGTCTGGCTTGGCGAATACCCATAGCACGCACAACATAAGGACTAATAACCGCAGGAATTAAGCCTAGTTTTACTTCGCTTAAACAAAAGCTGGCACCTTGATTGGCAATAGCGATATCGCAGCAACAAATTAATCCTAATGCGCCACCAAAGGCTGCGCCATTAACCAGTGCGATACTCGGTTTAGGAAATTTATCCAACACATGCATAAGTTTGGCAAGTTCATGGGCATCAGTGAGATTTTGCTCAAAATCCATTTTGGCTTGCTTGCGCATCCAATTAAGATCCGCCCCAGCACTGAAGTTTTTTCCATTGGCACGCAGTACCAAAATTTGGCATTCAGATGAATCGGCAAACTGTTCGATGGCGATAATCATTTCATTAATCATCACTTCATCAAACGCATTATGCTTTTCTGCGCGATTTAATATTAACTCACCCACGCCTTGGTTAAGATGACATTGGATGTGTTGAAAATCATTTTTAATCATTTTTTAATGCTCCTATTGATTGAACGCAATTACATGCGGAACACACCAAACTTGGTGTCTTCAATAGGCGCATTTAATGCCGCTGATAACGCTAAACCTACCACATCACGGGTTTGTGCTGGGTCGATAATACCATCGTCCCACAGGCGGGCACTGGCATGGTATGGATGACCTTCTTTGTCATATTGCTCAACAATAGGCTTTCTGAATGCTTGTTCTTCTTCAGTAGTCCATTCAACCCCTTTACGGGCTAAACCATCACGACGAACGGTGGCAAGAACGCCTGCTGCTTGTTCACCGCCCATGACTGAAATGCGCGCATTTGGCCACATCCACATCATAGTGGGTTCAAATGCTCGGCCACACATGCCATAGTTACCTGCGCCATAACTGCCGCCAATAATCACGGTAAATTTAGGCACGTTGGCACAAGATACTGCGGTAACCATTTTGGCACCGTGTTTGGCAATGCCTTCATGTTCGTACTTTTTACCCACCATAAAACCGGTAATGTTCTGTAAGAACAGTAATGGAATTTTACGTTGGCAACATAGCTCAATAAAGTGAGCGCCTTTTTGAGCCGACTCGGAGAACAAAATGCCATTGTTGGCAACAATACCAACAGGGTAACCATGAATGCGGGCAAAGCCACAGACCAATGTTGCGCCGTAATTGGCCTTAAACTCGTCAAAGTCTGAATCATCGACAATACGACCAATGACTTCTTTAACATCAAATGGCTTTTTAAGATCGGTTCCGACAATGCCGTAAAGTTCATGAATATCATACTTAGGCGGTTTTACTGGGCTAAGCATGCTGGAAATCGTTTTTTGATGATTTAGGCGCAGTACTGCCCGACGTGCAAGCTCTAATGCATGATCATCGTTTTGAGCTAAATGATCGGCAACACCGGATATTTTGGTATGCACTTCTGCGCCACCTAATTCTTCCGCTGATACTTCTTCGCCAGTTGCAGCTTTAACTAGAGGAGGCCCAGCTAAAAAGATGGTGCCTTGATCTTTAACAATAATCGATTCATCTGCCATTGCAGGTACATAAGCACCACCTGCGGTACATAAACCCATTACCACGGCAATTTGCGGAATGCCAAGGGCCGACATTTGTGCTTGATTGTAAAAAATACGGCCGAAATGATCGCGGTCTGGAAATACTTCGTCCTGGCGTGGCAAGTTTGCCCCGCCTGAATCAACCAGATAAATACACGGTAAATGACAGCGTTTGGCGATGTCCTGTGCGCGTAAATGCTTTTTCACTGTAATAGGGTAGTAAGTGCCGCCTTTTACTGTGGCGTCGTTAGCAATGATCATACACTCAACGCCGCTTACACGGCCTATACCGGCAATAACACCTGCGGCAGGGACATCTTCATCATAGACTTCATAAGCGGCAAATTGGGCGATTTCTAGAAAAGGCGAACCAGGATCGAGCAGTTTTTCAACTCGGTGACGGGGTAATAATTTTCCACGTGACAGATGACGTTCACACGCCACAGGACCACCACCTTGTTCAATTTTTGCCAGTTTTTGCTGCAGGTCTTCGACTAACAAAGCCATATCATCATATTTAGCTTTAAATTCATCACTACGAGGATTTATCTTGCTGCTCAGGTGCGTCATGTCAATATCCTTTATTGAGCACAAATAGGGTATTGAGGGGGAGGGCGTTTACGCCGATTAACTTACCCCTCAAGTGGAAAAGTGTTAGCCATACCTATTCACTTTGAACAAGTGTTGATAAGGCTAACGCATTGACCATTATTTAGATTCGTTAAACAGTTCACGGCCGATAAGCATACGGCGAATTTCTGAGGTACCGGCGCCTATTTCATATAGTTTGGCATCACGTAATAAACGGCCTGTGGCATATTCGTTAACATAGCCATTGCCACCAAGCAGTTGAATGGCATCTAATGCCATTTTAGTGGCTAATTCGGCACTGTACAGAATCGCGCCAGCAGCATCTTTACGGGTAGTTTCGCCACGGTCGCAAGACTTAGCAACGTTATAAACATAGGATCTTGCAGCGTTCATCCCCGTGTACATGTCAGCAATTTTGCCCTGCACAAGCTGGAATTCACCGATAGATTGACCAAACTGGACGCGCTCGTGAATATAAGGCACCACGATGTCCATACACGCTGCCATAATGCCAAGTGGGCCGCCAGACAGTACAACGCGTTCATAATCCAGGCCGCTCATGAGTACTTTTACGCCATTGTTCAGTCCGCCTAAAATATTTTCTTCTGGCACTTCACAGTCTTCAAACACTAACTCACAGGTATTTGAACCACGCATGCCTAATTTATCTAATTTCTGCGCTTGGCTGAAACCTTTAGAGCCACGTTCTACGATGAAGGCGGTGATACCATGGGCGCCTTTTTCTAAATCAGTTTTGGCATAAATCACATAAGTGTGTGCATCTGGACCGTTGGTGATCCACATTTTATTGCCATTAAGAATATAACGGTCGCCTTCTTTACGGGCACTGAGCTTCATTGAAACTACGTCAGAACCGGCATTAGGCTCACTCATTGCTAGCGCACCTATGTGTTCGCCGCTAACGAGTTTTGGCAGGTATTTAGCGCGTTGAGCCGCATTACCATTACGATTGATTTGATTTACACATAAGTTTGAATGCGCGCCATAGCTTAAACCAATAGAGGCTGATGCCCGTGACACTTCTTCCATTGCCACAACATGGGCTAAGTAACCCATGTTTGCACCACCAAATTCCTCTGGCACAGTGACACCAAGCAAGCCCATATCACCCAACTGAGTCCACATGTGATTAGGGAACTCATTGTCATGGTCTACTTGTGCGGCAATGGGGGCAATTTCGTTGCTGGCAAAACTGCGAACTGCGTCGCGCAACATATCAATATCTTCGCCCAAACCGAAATTAAGGCTGCTGTATAAATCGCTCATGGCTTATGTCCTGTTGAATTATTATTTGAGACGCCACGCTATGTTGCGTTTTGGCGTCATTTGCTTGTCTTTTAAAGGCTGCGTTAAGCAGCTAAATGGTATTGATGATGCTAATGACCGATTATTCGGTTCTATTTTTACTGACACTTTTACTCAAAATCCACTCGATTTTTTAATGACAATATTTGTAATAATAGTCAAATAAATCGCTTTATGTTTTTGATGCCTTATTGGTTTCTAAGGCTGATTTACATTGCTGCTCGGCAGAATTGAGTTCCATCAGCACCACTTTAATGTCATCCATTTGCTGCTGAAGTGCGGCCTTTTTATCATTGACTAAGTCCAGCATGGTATTGAGCTGTGATGTGCTTGATTTATCTGCATCGTAAAGTTCGAATAGGCGGCGGGTTTCAGCCAATGAAAAGCCTAAACGTTTACCGCGTAAAATCAGTTTCAGTCTGACGCGATCTTTTAGGGTGTATATGCGTGTTTGGCCACGACGCTTGGGCTTAATTAAGCCTTGGTCTTCGTAAAAACGAATGCTGCGGGTGGTGATATCAAATTCTTTTGATAAATCACTGATAGAGTATGTAGATTGGGTGCTGACTGTAGCGTTCATCATCTCACCAAATAGGTTTCTTTTGATGCACGATATATGAAGTTTACGTAAAGGTAAAGTTTGCGGTAAAAAATCTATTTTACAACTGTTAATTCATCTTGCCATTTCGATTGGATTTTTTATTTAAGCTATTAATTAATATGTTTTTATTAATTCTTATTTATGTTTCTGTATCCTGTTGGTGTAATTGTCGCAGCGCTCATAAATCTCAATACTAATCCCTTGGTCTAATAGGGATATTGGCTTAATTCTGCTCATAATCAACCTTGGGAGAGCTAACGGAGAACTAACATGACTGATGTAGGAAAGTCATTACATGAGCAATCAATTGAAGATCCAACGACCTTTTGGGCTGATGCTGCAAAGATGATTACTTGGGACAAAGAGCCTAAGAGCATTTTAGACGATTCAAATAAACCTTTTTATCAATGGTTTGCCGATGGCAAAATGAACACGTGTTACAACGCCGTTGACCGTCATGTTGCTGCGGGAAAAGGCGAGCGTATCGCCATTAGTTACATTAGCCCAGTCACACAAAATCAATACACCATCACCTATAACGAATTATTAGCACAAGTGAGCCGTTTAGCGGGCTACATGCAGTCTATCGGTATTGAAAAGGGTGACAGGGTGGTGATTTATATGCCAATGGTGCCCGAAACCGCTTTTGCAATGTTAGCGTGTGCTCGTATAGGTGCAATTCATTCAGTGGTGTTTGGTGGTTTTGCCGCCAATGAGTTGGCGACTCGCATTAATGATGCTAAACCTAAACTCGTGCTGTCAGCATCTTGCGGCATAGAGCCCTCAGGCGTTGTACCTTATAAGCCATTACTAGACGATGCACTAAACCAAGCCAGTCATAAAGTTGACCATTGCCTTATTTTAGCCAGACATCAATATCAAGCAGAGTTAACCGAGCCAAGAGATGCTGACTGGCAGCACGCACTGCAAAATGCCTCAAATGCAGATTGTGTATCCCTCAATGCCACCGATCCTTTATATGTGCTTTATACCTCAGGCACAACTGGCAAACCTAAAGGTGTTGTACGTGATAATGGTGGTCATGCGGTGGCTTTATGTTGGTCGATGAAGAATATCTACGATATTGAGCAAGATGAGGTGTTTTGGGCTGCATCTGATGTGGGCTGGGTGGTTGGTCATTCATATATTGTTTATGGGCCGTTATTAGTCGGTGCAACCACAATTATGTATGAAGGAAAACCCATTGGTACACCGGATGCCGCGGCATTCTGGCGAATTATTGCTGCCAATAACGTCAAAAGTTTTTTTACCGCCCCAACGGCTATTCGAGCCATTAAACGCGAAGATCCAGAAGGTGAGCTCATTAAGCCATTTGATCTGAGCTGTTTAAAACAAATGTTTTTAGCGGGGGAGCGTTGTGATCCAGAAACGTTAAACTGGAGTCAAGCCATGCTGGGTAAACCTGTGATTGACCATTGGTGGCAAACTGAAACGGGTTGGCCAGTAGCGTCAAACTTAATGGGCATTGAACCGATAGCGATTAAACCCGGATCTCCCGCAAGACCGGTACCGGGTTATCAAGTGGAAGTGCTTGACGCTATGGGTGAGCAAGTGCCCGCCAATGAAAGTGGTAACGTGGTCATTAAGCAACCGTTACCGCCAGGGACATTAACTACCTTATGGCAAAATGATGACCGCTATGTGGACAGTTATTTATCTATGTATCCCGGATACTATTTAACCGGTGATGCTGGTTACATTGATGAAGATGGTTATCTGTATATTATGAGTCGCATCGACGACATTATTAATGTGGCCGGTCATCGTTTATCAACAGGGCGCTTTGAAGAAGTCTTGTGTCAACACCCCGCCGTGGCAGAAGCGGCGGTTATTGGGGTGCAAGATAAATTAAAAGGCCAGGTGCCCCTGGGTATGGTGGTGCTTAAAAATGGCGTCAACCTAACCGATGATGAACTTCATCGCCAACTATTAGCCTTAGTCAGGCATGAAATAGGCCCAGTGGCATCGTTTAGATTAGTCAGCGCAGTGCCTAAATTGCCTAAGACTCGTTCAGGCAAAATTTTACGCGCCACTATGCGTAAAATTGCCGATAACCAAGAATATACTGTGCCCGCTACCATAGAAGATCCACAAACTTTAGACATTGTTCGCAATACGTTAACGCGAATGGGCTATGCTAATGCACTAACTAAAGCCTTAGGTGAGTAAATTTTTTAATGAATACAGACGTCAATGTTAGCTAAGATAATGATTTTTATACTTGATAACATTGACGTTTTTATTAAATAAACCTTAAAAAGACTGCTTTACGAAAATATTGAAAAACACATTTTGATTACTGTAACCCATAGAATCTAGGTTTTAACTGGTAATTTAGTTACAAAAATCGCTATAATATTTGTCCATATGGGTTCGCGAATCGCGATAAATCTCTGTGACCTTGTGGAATATAAATCTAATGACTCACCACACTCAATTGTCAAACATCGGCGTAATCGGCCTTGGTGTTATGGGCAAAAATCTTGCGTTAAATATAGCTGATAATGGCTACCACGTGACTGTTTTTGATCTGGACGAAGCTAAAATCAATGGCGCGCTTGAACAAGAACACCAAGAGCGGAAAGAAGGCTTAGCACCTCGAATGCAAGCTTGTAAGAATCTTTCAGAAATGCTCGAAAAATTAATTTCCCCTAAAGTAATTGTTTTATCCGTACCTGCGGGCAAAATTGTTGATGGTATTTGTAATACTTTGATTGAAAGTGGCATTTCCAGTGATGATATTGTCATTGATACTGGTAACAGTCTGTGGACTGATACGGTTGAGCGCGAAGCGCATTATAAAGGTAAGTTTAAATTCTTTAGTTCAGCGGTTTCTGGTGGTGAAGTGGGCGCACGTTTTGGTCCTTCATTAATGCCCAGTGGTGATGAATCAGCATGGCAATATGTTGCGCCAATTTGGAATGCAATAGCGGCTAAAGTTGACAGTAAAACCGGTTTGCCTATTGAGCGTTTTGAGCCCGGCAACCCGGTTACTGAAGGCGAACCTTGTACCACTTATATTGGCCCTGCAGGTTCAGGCCATTACGTTAAAATGGTACACAATGGTATTGAATATGCTGATATGCAGTTAATTTGCGAAGCCTATCAATTGCTTCACGATGGTTTAGATTTATCAACCCACGAGATTGGTGATATTTTCAAGCGTTGGAACCAAGGTAGTTTAAATAGCTATTTAATGGAAATCAGTGCAGAAGTATTGCAACAAGATGATCCGCTAACGGGTAAACCGCTGGTTGAGATGATTTTGGATAAAGCCGGCCAAAAAGGCACGGGTTTGTGGACTGCAGTCAGTAGTTTGCAAATTGGCTGTCCAGCGCCAACAATCGCTGAAGCTGTGTATGCCCGTGCGGTAAGTACTCAAAAAACATTACGAGTGTCGTTAAGCAAAACCCTAATTGGTCCAGCAAAAACAACCTTGTCAGATGTTGAGAAAACAGCCTTTATCGATGCATTAGAAGATGCGTTATATTGCGCCAAAGTATGCTGTTATGCGCAAGGTTTTCAGCTAATGGCGATGGAAGCTAAAGAGCAAAATTGGCCACTTAACTTTGCTGAAATAGCTAAAATTTGGCGTGCTGGTTGTATCATTAGAGCGACTTTTTTACAGTCCATAACTCAAGCTTATGAGCAAGATCCTGCGTTGCCAAATCTGTTAATGGCCGAAAGCTTTAGCAGCACTTTAGCAACCAAGCAATTAAACTGGCGTAAAACAGTCGCGGCATCAGTGATGCAAGGTATTCCTGCACCGTGTATTAGTTCCGCTGTGGCATATTATGATAGCTATCGCTGCGAAACATTGCCTGCTAACTTATTGCAAGGTCAACGCGACTTTTTTGGCGCACATACTTTTGAACGTACAGATAAACCGGCTGGCGAAAAATACCATTTAGACTGGAGCGCAAAAGAGCGCACTTTAACTAAAGTGTAAAGTTTAGTTTGTGTTATCCAATAAAAAAGGCTTCTTAATGAAGCCTTTTTTGATTTTTACACTGAGCTTTTAGATTTGGGAGCTTAAAGTTAAATACCTATGCTTAGCTTAAATGCTTAGATTTGGCTGAAATTGATAATTAAGCCCACGCTGAAAAGTGCGCTGAAAATCATCGTCAGTTTAGCTGTTTTACCCAGAATAGGATTTAACGCTTCCCCTGAATTATCTCTAAAATCTTTACTTAAGTTTCTGGCTAAGACTAATGATACGCCTGCTAATAATACCGGCCAGCCCTCAAGTGCACCCAATAAAAATCCGGCAATGATTATTCCAAAAGGCAAATATAACAAGCTTTGGTATAAGACTTTTGCTTGCGCTTCACCAATGCGAACCGCAAGGGTGTTTTTGCCCGCTTTGGTATCGGTTCTGATATCACGGGTATTATTGACTAACATAATGGCGGCGTTAAAAAATCCGATTGCACAGCCTAATAGCCAAGCCGTTAATGTGGTCTCGCCAGCTTGCAGGTAGTAGCTACCTACAACAGCAACTAAGCCAAAAAAGATAAATGCTGCAACTTCACCTAATCCATGGGAAGCCAGAGGGTAAGGGCCGCCACTGTAGCAAAGTGCCGCTAAAATAGATGCCGCCGCCAATATGGCAATTGGCCAGCCACCGTGCCAAATAAGGTACGAGCCCACTAATAACGCCGCTAACAAACACAGTATCATGGCTTTACGTACCGTATCTGGGGCGATCATACCGCTTTGGCTTACTCTCACTGGCCCAAGTCTTTCTGCGGTATCTATGCCGTTTTTAAAGTCGAAATAGTCGTTGGCTAAATTGACTGATATTTGCAGTAATACGGCACATAACATTGAAATAGCGGCAATGAGCCAGCTAAATTGGGCTAGCTGAAGCGCTAACATATTACCGATAAGTAAAGGTCCGATTGCCGCTGGCAATGTTCTTGGGCGAATAGCCAAAATCCAAGGTTGCATAAATATCAAATAACTAGATTAGTAATGCCTAATAGCTTAACAAATTTTGATAACGACTGCTGTTGATATTGTTTGCGACAAATCACTAATTTTGAATTTGAATATATAAAGTAGTGCTGATTTAAAATGGTAATCAAAAGTCACTAGCTCTTACTGAAGAGTTTAAGGTAGGCTTATCTATAATTATGTGGTTTGTGAGAGAGTTAAATGAGTCAGGTTTTAAACGATTTATTATCATTATTGTCCCTTGAACAAATTGAGCTGGGGTTATTTCGTGGTCAAAGTCAGGATTTAGGTTTTGGCCATGTCTTTGGCGGTCAGGTAATGGGGCAAGCATTGAGTGCAGCAAAACAGACCGTGAGTGTAGATCGATATGCGCATTCTTTGCATTCTTATTTTTTACGCGCAGGTGATGAAAAACAACCGATTATCTATGATGTTGAAATCATGCGTGATGGCGGTAGCTTTAGTGCCCGTAGGGTGAAAGCGATTCAAAAAGGCCGGCCGATTTTTTATATGACCTGCTCATTCCAAACGATCGAACAAGGATATGAACATCAAGCGACTATGCCTGATGTACCTGGACCAGAAGGATTGATGAATCAGCAAGAACTTGCCATGACGATGCGCGATAAAGTGCCAGCAAAGATGCTTGAAAAATTTATGGCCGATTCACCTATTGAAATGCGTTTAGTGAATCCCGGTAATCCACTCGCACCTTCAACCAGTGAGCCTGTGCGCTATGTGTGGCTTAGAGCCAATGGCATTATCCCCAATGATCATAGTATTCAAGAGTATCTATTAGCCTATGCCTCTGACTTTAACTTTTTAGTGACTGCAGCCCAGCCTCATGGCGTGTCATTTTTAACCCCTGGTATTCGAATGGCAACGATTGATCATTCTATGTGGTTCCATCGTCCATTTAATATGGGAGAATGGATTTTATACAGTATTGAAAGTCCTAATGCTGGTGGCGGTCGTGGCTTTGTAAAAGGGCAGTTTTTTGATCAGCAAGGTCGCCTAGTGGCTTCGGCAACCCAGGAAGGTTTGTTGAGAATGACTAAGTCCTAATGGGTGTTTAGTGTATTAATGTCAACAATAATAGATGAATAGGTTGAGTAGTATGAGTAAGTGTAAATATGTTTTAGCGGGTCTTGCTGGCGTATTATTGATGTTGACCGGCTGTGTGACTGTTGCCCCTGAAGAGCCAGTTGTGGTGAATGGCTATGCCGGTTATCTAGAGAAAATAAAATTACCTCAAGGCTGTAAAATTAATATCGCTGTGATTGATTTTAATACACCAGGCTCGATTATTTCGCAAAAAACCTTTGATATAGCACGGGCGCCAGTGCCGTTTAAATTTATTTTTCCTGTCGAAACAATAGATAAGAATATTGATTATGGCGTGGTAGCGATGATCACTTATCAGGGTAAAGTGATTTTTCAAACCTATGAGAAATTTAAAGTAATTAATAATGATAAATTCACCACAGAAGTGTTGATGAAACAAGTTAAGTAAAGGGCGACAACTGACCTTTTAAAGCCATCAAGTTCACATTTTACCGTGTTCGCCATTGATTAATCATAGTGGCGAACGATAATATTATTCCGTTGTCATTAATCCGTGGCCTGTGTGACTCACCAATCAGCATCTCCCAGTATGTCAATTCACTCATCAGCACATGAGCAAAGTAAACAAAGTCGATTAATCTGGGCGCTTTGCCTTGCGTCTGTGGTTATTTATATCAATCTTTATACTGTTCAGGGCATGCTGCCGCTAATTGCTGAACACTTTAATGTCACCGGTGCGCATTCCACATTAGTGCTATCTGTGACCAGTTTCACCCTGGCTTTTTCATTATTGTTTTATGCGATGATTTCAGATCGCGTCGGGCGGTTAAAGCCGATTGTGATCAGTTTATGGTTATTAGCCTGCTCAAATTTATTACTCATTTTTGTAACAGACTTTGACTCATTGGTTTGGATAAGGCTACTGCAGGGAGGACTACTGGCAGCGGTGCCCGCGATTGCGATGGCGTATTTTAAAGAGCAACTCGCACCTGAATTTATGTTAAAAGCAGCGGCAATCTATATTACTGCTAACAGTTTGGGGGGGATCTGTGGCCGCTTATTTGGTGGCTTAATGTCACAACATTTATCTTGGCAGCAATCTATGGGGTTGGTGTTTGTAGTGACCTTAATTGGGGTGGCAATAGTCACTTTTTTATTGCCTCGGCGTGAAATTAAACCACAGGTAACTCATTTATCGGCCAAGCAAGCGAAACTGGCAAAGTTGCACCATGATTTACAAGGTTTTTGGGGGCACATCACCGACCATAAAATGAGTTTGGTATTTATTATCGGCGGCCTGGCTTTTATGATGATGGTAAATCAATTTAGTTTTATTCAGTTACATTTAATGGCAGCACCATATGAATTAAGCCGATTTAACGCCACCTTGATATTTTTGTGTTATCTCAGTGGCACCTTTGCTTCATATTTATCGGCTAAGTGGATTGTCCGCTTTGGGTCGATCATACTATTTAAAGCTGCCTTTTTACTCATGGTACTAGGCACCCTATTAACCTTAGTCGATACCCTATGGGCGATTGTTATGGGTTTTTTAATTACCGCGAGCGGATTCTTTTTAACTCACAGTTGTTGTAATTCGTTTGTGGCTATCCGAGCTACCAATCACAGGGCAAAAGCGACTTCTTTGTATTTATGCTGCTATTACTTAGGTGCAGCACTAGGTGGGCCTTATTTGATGGTGTTTTGGCAGCATTCTGAATGGCCAGGGGTTGTGGTAGGTTCGTTAACCTTATTAGCTATGTTGGCGCTGGCCATATTATTCCTGAGTAGAGGGCCGCTCGATAAGCCGGCCTTAGATAATTGACTATCAGGTCAGAGAGTTTAGATTATTAGTGATCGGTGAATTGCTTACGGTCTATTTCAAATTTTTTCATTTTATCGTAAAGCGTTTTTCGGGGGAGCTCGAGTTGCTCCATTGTTAGCTTAATACTGCCTTTGTTATAACTCAAAGATTCTTCTATTAATAAACGTTCAAAAAAGTCGACTCGCTGTTGCAAAGACATATTCGAATGCATAGTGGGGTGATTGTCTATATTACCTGCGGCAAAAGCGGCTTCTGCGCCTAATAACACGTAGCGCTCGGCTAAATTACGTAACTCTCGCACGTTACCTGGCCAATCATGCGAGGTTAGCATTGCTTGCTGCTCAGGATTCAATGCAATAAGCGCTTTGTGGTAGCGAGTAGAAGCGATTCTAGCAAAATGTAGGAACAGAATAGGGATATCTTCTCTGCGCTCTCTTAAGGCTGGAATGGGGACTGTGACTAAGTTTAAACGATAAAGTAAGTCTTGACGGAACTCACCGGTTTCACATAATTGCTGCAAGTTTACTTTTGTGGCGGCAATGACTCTAATATCCAGTTCAATTGACTGGTTAGAGCCTAAACGTTCAACCTTACGATCTTCAAGCACTCTGAGTAATTTGACTTGTAAACTGAGCGGGGTGCTTTCTATTTCATCTAAAAATAATGTACCACCATTAGCATATTCAAATTTGCCAATACGGGTTTTATCGTTACCCGTATAAGCACCTGCTTGAGCGCCAAATAACTCACTTTCAATAAGACTTTCCGGAATTGCACCACAGTTAATAGCCACAAAGTTGTGTTTACTACGCAGACTATGGTCGTGAAGATAACGTGCTACTAGCTCTTTTCCTGCGCCGGTTTCACCTTCAATCATGATGTCAGCAGGTACATTTATCACTTGGTTGAGTATGTTGCGCATTTTTATAATGCCAGGGCTGTGGCCTAAAATCCGCGGCCCAGGCGCTATGTGTGACTCTAACTCTTGTTTAAGTTTACGGTTTTCAAGGGTTAATTGGCGTTTTTCTAACGCGCGCTTGGCAACATCAACCACATGTTCATTATTAAAAGGTTTTTCAAGAAAGTCATAGGCGCCTTTTTTTACCGCATCAACTGCCATGGCAATATCGCCGAAACCTGTAATGAGTATCACGGGGAGGTCTGGGTCTTTGTGGATTAATTGCTGTAATAGGCTTAATCCGTTCAGTTGCGGCATATTAACGTCAGAAAACACCACACCAGGCCAATCACTATGAATGAGTTCAGCGACCTGTGTTGGCTGCGTTGTTGATGCGGCTGCAATGCCCTCTAGTTTGAACAATTGACTTAACACGCTGCCAATGTGTGGCTCATCATCAACAATAATGACTTGTAGTTGGTTTATATCACCTAGTGAGCTCAAGTTTAGTTACCTTCGTGTAAATAAATCGGTAGTGAAAGTTTAAAAATAGCACCGCCCTTAGCGCAATTTTCTACTGTAATTTGACCTTGCATCGACTCAATAATTCGCTGAGAAATGGATAGGCCTAAGCCTAATCCTTGGCGTTCATTAGTGGTGAAGTAGGGCTCAAATATTTTACTCATCTGGCTTTCTCTCACGCCTGGTCCCGTGTCTTGAATACTAATGATGAGTGTATTACTGTCACTTTTTTTGCTAACACTAATAGCTAAATTTTTTTGGCTGCTTTGGTGCATGGCAACAATTGCATTGCTGATAATGTTAACTAATACCTGTTGTAATCTGACCGTATCACCCCAAATTTGGCATTTCCCAGTAGGTAATGATTTAGATAATTGTACGCCTTGCTTATCAATTTCAGGTTGTACAATAGTCAGTGCTTGTTCAATGGCCTGTTGAATTTCGATGGCGTTATCTTTACCTTGTGATTTACGGGTGAAACTTTTAAATTGTGCGATGATATCGGCTAAACGATCTGTGAGCTCAATCATAATTTTTAAATTATTTTTAGCATCATCAAACATATTTCGACCAAGGAAAGTTTGGGTGTTTTGGGCATAACTTCTTAATGCGGCTAATGGTTGATTGAGCTCATGGTTAATACTGGCAGATAAGCTGCCTATAACCGTTAATTTGGCTGCTTGAATTAACTCATCTTGAGTGTCTTTAAGCTGGGTATTGGCTTTTTCTAATTCTAGGGTACGTACTTTAACTCTTTGTTCAAGCTGATTCTGAGCATGGCGCATACGCAGCAGATTTTTGCGTCTCTCAATGGTGTACAAAATAAATAGTACGATTAATAAATACAGGCTGGCCGCCAGCAACATAATAGCGGGTAGTGATTTATATAAAGGGGACATAGGGGCTAATATGTGCAATGTCCAATTTGCGTTTGGCATTAACCGTTTTTTTTCTAAAAATGTTTCACTCCCCTTACTGGAAGTTATCTTGTAGGTATTGAAATCAGTTGCAGAATTTACTTTATAGTCGGGATGAATAGATAATTCACTGATTGGACGGTTTGCATAACGTTTGGCATTGTTAAGGGCAAATCGTTTAGATTGCGATAAAGGGGTTAATGAGTTAAATCGCCAATGATTAATACTGGATAAAAAGACAATGTCATCAGGGTCACTAATCATAAACTCATATTGGCCAGCAATAGCAATACCAGTACTTTGCTGCTCAATAACACCAATATCCACTTTAACCACTATTACGCCCAGAACTTGGCCATTGTGGTAAACGGGGTTAGAGAAATAAAATCCGCGTTTATCTGATGATACCCCTACGGCATAGTAGCGCCCAGCGCGTCCAGAGCGTGCTGCGATAAAATAGGGTCTGTATGAATAATCTTGATTAACAAAAGAACTAGGTTGATCCCAATTACTTGCGCCAATAGCTATACCCAAAGAATCTGTGAGATAAATATCGGATGATTCTGTGACTTTCTGTAATTCTGATAGATAAGCATTTATCTCAGCCATTTTTTTGGGATTTTTTGGGGCTAATAAACCTTCTTGCAGTATTGGGTTTGTCGCAATCACTTCTGGAATCATTTCAAACTGAGCTAATTGTTGATCGATAAATAGCACGAGCTCATTAATTTGTTTTTCTGATTGCTGGGCAATATTATTGACTCCCTTGTTTAGCCAATACCATTGACTGATATATAGAGTCAGAATAAGCCCTATGATAAGGGCGATACTTAACCCTATTTTATGTTTGATTTTTGTGTGGGTGATAACCATAAATACTCTTATAGGAATGCTTAATTAGATGGCTAATCTGACGATGAATGCGATAAAACCATAAACGAGAAAATATCCGTTGCTGGTTATTAACAACGGATATTGATTCTTTAGGCTGGTCTATTTTGGCTAATTAATCAAGTTAATAGCCATTCAATTTATCAATATACTCAGGTAGAAACAGTGATATTTGCGGCACATAGGTTATTAGCATTAAAAACCCTAATAACAACAACAACCAAGGTAAGCATGATTGGATCACCCAGCCCATACTTTTACCCGTAATTCCTGCGGTAACAAATAAGTTGAGCCCCACCGGTGGTGTTAGCATGCCTATCTCCATGTTGACTACCATGATGATCCCTAAGTGAATAGGGTCGATACCTAGCTGCGTTGCAATTGGGAACAAAATGGGTGCCATAATTAATAAAATTGCTGAAGGCTCCATAAAGTTACCGGCTGCTAGCAACAACAAATTAACTATGATTAAGAAGCCCCAGGCTGGTAACCCAAACCCGACAATTGTTTCAGCAATAATATGCGGAATACGCTCAGTGGTGAGTACATGGGCAAATAACATGGCATTGGCAATAATAAACAACAACATAATACTGACTTTTGCGCCATCTCGAACCACATGTCGAATATCTTTATCGGTTGGGGTTTTAATCACCGCTAGCAACATTTGCAGAATATTACGTACGCCAGCGCCGACAATAGATTCCTGCTGATTACGCCAGGCCACATTTTTCAATGGACCAATATCACGATATCCAAATACCGCAATAAAGTAAGCATAAACACAAGCGACAGCCGCAGCTTCTGTTGGGCTGGCAACTCCACCATAAATCGAACCCAGCACGATAATAATCAGTGCTAAACCGCCCATGGCTTTTGCACTTGATATTGATAGTGCTTTAACGCCAGGGAAGGGGCGAGATGGGAGATTTTTAATTCTGGCGACAATATAAATTGCCAGCATTAAAATACACCCCATCATCAAACCAGGTATTAAACCCGCCATAAACATTCTAGCAGCTGACACTTCCGTTGCTGCGGCATAAACTAGCATTACAATCGAGGGTGGAATTAAAATGCCTAATGTCCCTGAAGTCGTAATCACCCCAGCGGCAAATTTTTCGGGATAACCAGCACGAACCATACCTATAATGACAATTGAGCCGATTGCTGCAACGGTGGCGGGTGACGAGCCTGATACTGCTGCAAATAGCATGCAGGCCATTACTGAGGCCATTGCTAAACCACCGCGAATATGGCCGACACTGTCCATCGCAAAATCAATAATTCTGCGTGCCACCCCGCCAGTAGACAAAAAAGCTGATGACAATATGAAGAAGGGAATAGCCAGTAAGGTGTAATGCTCAGAGGTTGATTCATAAAGCTTCAATGCAATTGAGGCCAAAGAGTCATTTGAAAACAATAAAATAGTTAATACGCTTGAAAACCCTAACGCAATCGCGATAGGCATACCAATTAACATGCACACAAGGAGTGTGATAAATAAGGTCGCGATAGTCATTATTTTACGTCCTTATTTTTTTCTGTTGATGTTGTTGAATTAATCGCACTTGCTAGTGCAGCTTCATCAATTAAATGCATGCTGTCTTTCGCTTCATCTGCTAATTTAAATCCATCTGTTTTACCGGTTAACATGGCGATAAATAATTGTACGAACCGCCAGGTCAGCATTAAAAAACCGATAATTAAAATGCTTTGAGACATCCAAACGGGTACCGCACCCTCATCTTCAAGATCGATTTTTAATACATCCCAGGCAAAATCAGGATCGAGTTGATGAACCAGGAATGCTGGAAAGTCGATATCTTCCATCGGGAGTCCAATTTGGTACATTTGGCTTAAATAATCCCAGCTACCTTTAAGAAATAAACCACAATAGATAACGCACAATGAACAGGCTAATAATGCAACTAGCTTTTTGGGTACTGGCGAAAGTGTTGTGACAAAAGCATCAACACCAATATGTGCCCCTACTTTTACGCCATAAGACATGCCAAATAATACAAACCATCCACACAGGGTTAGGGTCAGTTCTTGTATCCACAGAAAACCGGTATTAAAGAAAAAACGTGCGATAACTTCGCCAAATACCAATAAGGTCATCAGTGAGATCAATAGGTTTAAAAACCCTTCTTCGAATTTATTGAGTAAGTTTGAAATCACTTTGTTCTCCTAAATGTTAATGAAAAGAGGGTTGTTATCCTGTGATAACTTTAGATAACAACCCAAGAGAACCTTATTGCTTGTTTGCGGCCTGAGCAGCTTCAATGACGTCTTTACCGATTTGAGACTCAAACTTAGTCCATACAGGCTTCATGGCATCAACCCATTGTTGGCGTTGTACAGCAGTTAATGACACCAGTTCAGAACGTTTTGAATCCAAAATAGCCTGTTTATCTTCACCTTCTTTAGCCGCGGCAATTTGATTGCCTAATACAATGGCTTCGTCGAGTGATTTTTTGATAATGTCGCGTTTGTCTTTAGGTAAATTTTTCCAAAAGGTGTTTGATGTCACTAACATGTAATCTAATACACCGTGATTACTTTCTGTGATGTGGCTTTGCACCTCATAAAACTTCATTGAGTAAATATTTGACCAAGTGTTTTCCTGCCCATCAATAGCGCGGGTTTGTAAAAGGGTAAACACTTCTGAGAATGGCTTTTTAACTGGAATTGCTTTTACGGCATCAAATTGTGCCGCAATAACGTCAGAGGCCATAATGCGGAATTTTTTGCCATTGGCTTCACCCGGTGTTGAAAGTGGCGCATGGGCTGAAAATTGCTTCATACCATTATGCAAATACCCTAAACCGACAAGACCTTTGCGGTTCATTGAATTAAGTAGTTTCTGGCCCTCTTCAGATTGTTGAAAACGGTCGACCGCAGCCATATCTTCGAATAAGAATGGAAGATCAAACACCTGAAGTTTTTTTGTGTAGCGCTCAAACTTCGAAAGTGATGGTGCAACAATTTGCACATCGTTTAATAATAATGCCGCGAGTTCATTGTTATCCCCAAATAACTGCGAACTTGGAAATACGCTAACGGTATATTCTCCGGGTAAACGTTGCTCAACTAACTCTTTAAATTTAAGTGCCATTTGGCCCTTAGGAGTATTTTCTGCGACCACATGAGAAAACTTAATTTCTATAGGCTCAGCAAATACATTAAAGCTAGAGGCTAAAACAGATGCAATTGCAGTGAGTTTTGCTGCAGACTTTATTGACTTCCATACAGGGTTACTAGTAGTTGATTTAGACATGTTATGGCTTCCTTTACTTGTTTATTATCGTTTTGTCTCTTTACTGCAATAGATAAAGCAGTTGGGATATAGCCAGCGTCCCAGAGGTGTATAAGGTAGTAAGCAAAAGAAGTGCCAGCTTGGGGGGGGGCTGTGGTTATGTTATTGTTTTTTATGGCTAAATTTATTTCTTGATGTTTTTAATATTTAACGGGGGTGATATGAGGGACATCTTAATAGTATCAATGGGTGGGATTTCACACATTGATTGCATTTGATCATAAAGTTAACAATTAAGCCATTGATGATGAAAATACTGAAATAAATATTCAAAAAAGCAGATGGGACTTTTTAAAAAGATGATTTAGATTTGGAGTAAATTGAATGAGATTAACATGATTCTATAAAAAGAATATTATTAAGAGGAAGTTATAATTTTTAACGTTACTTTATGATAAGGGAGTTTATTAAAGCAGTTCTATTTTGAAATTGATGAGTTTATTTTTTAAAGCAGATTTATGGTGGTCGCTACTGGGCTCGAACCAGTGACCCCCTCCTTGTAAGGGAGGTGCTCTCCCAGCTGAGCTAAGCGACCTGGGATAAATTAAAACATTTTGAAGATAATGGTGGTCGCTACTGGGCTCGAACCAGTGACCCCCTCCTTGTAAGGGAGGTGCTCTCCCAGCTGAGCTAAGCGACCTGGGATATCTTGCAATATCAGTACATTATGGTGGTCGCTACTGGGCTCGAACCAGTGACCCCCTCCTTGTAAGGGAGGTGCTCTCCCAGCTGAGCTAAGCGACCTGGGATAATGTAGCTAATTATAAAACTGTGAGTCCAAATAAATGGTGGTCGCTACTGGGCTCGAACCAGTGACCCCCTCCTTGTAAGGGAGGTGCTCTCCCAGCTGAGCTAAGCGACCTGGGGACTCTACACTTGTTAATTATATGGTGGTCGCTACTGGGCTCGAACCAGTGACCCCCTCCTTGTAAGGGAGGTGCTCTCCCAGCTGAGCTAAGCGACCTGGGAATATAATCAACAACAAATAATAATTTCTTCAATGAAATTATGGTGGTCGCTACTGGGCTCGAACCAGTGACCCCCTCCTTGTAAGGGAGGTGCTCTCCCAGCTGAGCTAAGCGACCTCATGCTGTGTGGGTCGGTATTATAGGGAGCAAGGATTAGCTGTCAACGATTTTTCGATAAAAATATCACGATAGTGCTATTTTTGTGCCGTTTGGCGTTTTGTTAAGCAAGCTGGTTTTGGCTTTTAAGTAAAATAGCATCTTGATTCGATGCACGGGCATTTCAACCTAACGCGTAGGCTGTTAGAATGTTGGCCACATTTTTATACTCTGCTTGGTGCAGGGTATAGTTTATACAGACTTCTTTATATAGGTTAGTGTCCGATTATGACAACTAAGACTCGCTTTGCTCCAAGCCCTACAGGTTTCTTACACGTTGGTGGTGCACGTACTGCACTTTATTCATGGTTACATGCTAAAGCGAATAACGGTGAATTTGTTTTACGTATAGAAGACACTGATATTGAACGTTCTACCCAAGAAGCATGCGATGCAATCTTAGATGGTATGAACTGGTTGGGATTAAATTGGAATGAAGGCCCATATTATCAAACTAAACGTTTTGACCGTTACAACGAAATTATCGGGCAAATGTTAGAAAGCGGCACCGCTTATAAGTGTTACTGTTCTAGAGAAAGAATTGAGTCATTGCGTGAAGAACAAGCTGCAAATGGCGAACAACAAAAATATGATGGTTGTTGTCGTGATCTAGCGCCGCGTGACACTGACGAGCCTTTTGTTGTTCGTTTTAAAAACCCAGTAGAAGGCAGTGTCGTTTTTGATGACCATGTTCGCGGTCGCATTGAAATATCAAATAGCATGCTTGATGACTTAATTATTAAGCGTACAGACGGCGTACCAACGTATAATTTCTGTGTAGTAGTTGATGATTGGGATATGGGGATCACTTGCGTGGTGCGCGGTGAAGATCATATTAATAATACCCCACGCCAAATTAATATCCTAAAAGCGCTTGGCGCGCCTATTCCAGAATATGCCCATGTATCGATGATTCTAGGTGATGATGGTGCCAAACTCTCTAAACGTCATGGTGCCGTTGGCGTTATGCAATATCGTGATGATGGATATTTGCCTGAAGCGCTACTTAACTATTTAGTTCGTTTAGGTTGGTCGCACGGTGATCAAGAAGTGTTCTCTATGGAAGAGATGATTAGCTTCTTCAAGTTAGATGATATTAATAAAGCGGCTTCAGCCTTTAATACTGATAAGTTGAATTGGTTAAATCAACATTATATTAAATCATTAGCGCCTGAATATGTTGCATCTCATTTAGAGTGGCATATGGATGATCAAAAAATAGATACTAGCAACGGACCTGCATTAGCCGAATTAGTTGTAGCGCTTTCTGAACGTGCTAAAACTCTAAAAGAACTTGCAGCATCTAGCCGTTATTTTTATGAAGATTTTGCTGAGTTTGATGAAACACAAGCGAAGAAGCATCTTCGTGGGGTGGCACTTGAGCCATTAACGCTTGTTAAAGCAAAGTTAGAAGCTTTAACTGATTGGTCTGTGGAATCATTACATGCAGTGATTGAGGCGACAGCGGCAGAGTTAGATGTTGGTATGGGTAAAGTCGGTATGCCGCTTCGCGTTGCTGTAACTGGGGCAGGGCAGTCACCTGCTTTAGACTTAACCTTGTTTTTGATTGGAAAAGACAGATCTGTTGAAAGAATATCCAAAGCGATTGATTTTGTAGCAGATAGAATAAATTCCTAAAAAACGAGTTGACACATTAAGGTATGCTGCATAGAATGCGCCTCGCAGTTGAGACACAGCTGAGTAATTTCTGGCAGTGTACCTAATTGTGTTTTAAGTAAGAGGGGTTATAGCTCAGCTGGGAGAGCGCTTCGCTGGCAGTGAAGAGGTCCACGGTTCGATCCCGTGTAGCTCCACCACTTACTTGAATTATTCTCGATGAGAAGTTAGCACTGGTGTTTAGCCTACAGGCACCTATGAGTATTCACTCGATACAGAGTCTAACGTATCAACAGTGTCCCATTCGTCTAGAAATAGAGCTTAGGACATCGCCCACTTTGGTTTATAAGGAGTCGGCGGTAACAGGGGTTCGAATCCTTAGGGTTTTAGCACTTAATATAGGTAAATAGCATTGATGATTAGCCTACAGTCATTGATGAGTATTCACTCGATACAGAGTCTAACGTATCAACAGTGTCCCATTCGTCTAGAGATAGAGCTTAGGAAATCGCCCACTTTGGTTTATAAAGCGTCGGCGGTAACAGGGGTTCGAATCCTTAGGGTTTTAGCACTTTATATAGGTAAGTAGCATTGATGATTAGCCTACAGTCATTGATGAGTATTCACTCGATACAGAGTCTAATGTATCAACAGTGTCCCATTCGTCTAGAGGCCTAGGACACCGCCCTTTCACGGCGGTAACAGGGGTTCGAATCCCCTATGGGATACCATATTTCAGATGGTTGAACATAATTCGAAAGAAAAGTTTAATGATCTAAATAGCATTGATGATTAGCCTACAGTCATTGATGAGTATTCACTCGATACTGAGTATAACGTATCAACAGTGTCCCATTCGTCTAGAGGCCTAGGACACCGCCCTTTCACGGCGGTAACAGGGGTTCGAATCCCCTATGGGATACCATATTCAGATGGTTGAACATAATTCGAAGCGGTTGTTTCGGAAAAGTTTAGAAATCTAAATAGCATTGATGATTAGCCTACAGTCATTGATGAGTATTCACTCGATACAGAGTCTAATGTATCAACAGTGTCCCATTCGTCTAGAGGCCTAGGACACCGCCCTTTCACGGCGGTAACAGGGGTTCGAATCCCCTATGGGATACCATATTCTGATGGTTGAACATAATTCGAAGCGGTTGTTTCGGAAAAGTTTAGAAATCTAAATAGCATTGATGTTTAGCCTACAGACATTGATGAGTATTCACTCGATACAGAGTATAACGTATCAACAGTGTCCCATTCGTCTAGAGGCCTAGGACACCGCCCTTTCACGGCGGTAACAGGGGTTCGAATCCCCTATGGGATACCATATTTCAGATGGTTGAACATAATTCGAAGCGGTTGTTTCGGAAAGGTTTAGAAATCTAAATAGCATTGATGTTTAGCCTACAGGCATCGATGAGTATTCACTCGATACAGAGTCTAACGTATCAACAGTGTCCCATTCGTCTAGAGGCCTAGGACACCGCCCTTTCACGGCGGTAACAGGGGTTCGAATCCCCTATGGGATACCATATTTTTCAAATTTTGGTGTCTATTTACTAAAATTTGGGGCTATAGCTCAGCTGGGAGAGCGCTTCGCTGGCAGTGAAGAGGTCCACGGTTCGATCCCGTGTAGCTCCACCAAGTTTTGTTGGAAACAACAAATAGCATTAATGTTTTGCCTACAGGCATTAATGAGTATTCACTCTATTTACTGAGTATAAGTAAATCTCGGCGTCCCATTCGTCTAGAGGCCTAGGACACCGCCCTTTCACGGCGGTAACAGGGGTTCGAATCCCCTATGGGATACCACACTAAACCACCGCAAGGTGGTTTTTTTATGCTTAAATTTTGTTTGTTATAAATTTAAGGCATAAAAAAAGGCAATCAAATGATTGCCTATCGATCTACTTAGAGATCAAGGGGACCGCGCTAGAAGTCCCAGGGAGATGATGAACAATAAAGTAAATATCACTGTTATTAAGTTTGAGTCA
Organism: Shewanella sp. HL-SH4; assembly: GCF_051164845.1. NCBI lineage: Bacteria > Pseudomonadati > Pseudomonadota > Gammaproteobacteria > Alteromonadales > Shewanellaceae > Shewanella > Shewanella sp. HL-SH4. Next base: position 622,063 of record NZ_CP195037.1, on the reverse strand, counting down.
TCATTTATGTAAAAGTTCAAAAATACGTATAATTTTTTAAAAAAATATAACTTTTTTATCACAAACTATTTATTTATTTGAAATTTATAGTGTTATTGAAAAGTTATTTTAAAAGTTTTTCTATTACTGGTGACAAATCTTCCGGTTTTGTTGTTGGTGCATAACGCTCAATGACATTACCCTGTGTATCAACTAAAAACTTGGTAAAATTCCATTTAATGGACTGACTTCCCAAAAGCCCTTTCGCAGCTTGCTTCAAGTGTTGGTATAGCGGAGCAGCATCATCACCATTTACGTCTATTTTACTAAATAATGGAAATGTCACACCAAAATTAAGCTCACAAAATTGGCTTATTTCAGTTTCAGTTCCTTGTTCTTGTTTGCCAAATTGATTACACGGAAACCCCATCACTACCAAACCCTGATCTTTATATTGTTGGTATAGCTGCTCTAACGCTTTATATTGAGGGGTAAAACCACATTTACTCGCTGTATTAACAATCAATAGCACTTTATTTTTAAAAGTGTCCATACTGATGTCAGTTCCTTGAATATCTTTGATATTAAACTGATAAATTGCCTTACTCATATCGTGCTCCAGTTAATAATTTTCCAAATATAACGAGAATAATGAGGTTGTTATACGTGTTAAACTGAAATAAGTGACCTCAAAACCTTGTCGTTTAATTTATACTATAATGATTTATTTTGAAGTGGTCAATTTAGTTGTGCGCAATTCAATTTATCTATTTGCTTATCACTAAAAATATGAATATAGTCGGCGCATTATTCGCTGAACAAGATAAGGGGCGGACTTATGGATGAAGTAAAGAACGAACTTATATCTGAAGCAGAGCAAGAGATTACAACACAGTCACAAATAGAAGTCAGTCAAGCTGTGCAGCAACTGACAGAAGCTGAAGGTGAAGAACAAGCTGAAGTTTTTAGTGAAATACTCAATGGTGCTGAAGCTGGTACTATCGCTATTTTACTTGAATCTTTACCGTTAGATGAACGTTATGACCGTTGGCAACAGGTCGAGCCAGAAGAACGTGTTGATGTTTTAAACTTAATGCGTGCAGATCCTCGTCTGGGCATTCTAAAGAAAATGCCAGACGAAGAGCTGGATTTGATATTTTCGCAGCTTAGTCCTGAAGATCTGATTGATTGGAGTGACTCATTACCTGACAGCATTACAGATCGCGCATTAGCGCAAATGGGTGAGCGTCAGCGAAAGCACTTTGAACTTTATGACCAGTATGATGAAAATGAGATTGGCCGTTATGCTGATCATCAAATGTTGGTACTAAATCTTGATTCAACAGTGGCGCAAGGCCAGCGATTTTTCCGCCGTATTGATTTAGATTGTAATGATCATCTATTTCTAGTTGATATAAATGATAAGTACCTTGGCACAGTTCGACGCTATGACGTGTTTAAAACTGATGTAGATGTTTTACTTTCGAGTTTGATTTGGCAAGATAGTCGGGTTATATCAGCAGACTCTTCCTTACTAGAAGCCGCTGAGACCATTGAGCACAGCCGAGAGTTAGAATTGCCTGTAGTTGATGATGAAGGTATCTTAATTGGTCGCATGACATTGAGAACGGCAACAGCCTTAGTACGTGAACATTACGAGTCACAGTTAATGGCTACAGCTGGTATGGACGATGATGACGATTTGTTTGCACCTATTACTGTAGGAGCTAGACGTCGTGCGGTATGGCTTGGTATTAATTTATTAACGGCGTTTTTAGCCTCTGCAACAATTGGCCTGTTTGAGAATGTACTATCACAAGTGGTTGCTTTAGCTGTGTTAATGCCTATTGTTGCGTCTATGGGCGGCATAGCAGGTAGTCAGTCATTAACGTTAATGATCCGTGGCATGGCAATGGGGCAAATATCTGCAGGTAACGTAGTGTCACTGCTCAAGAATGAGCTAGGTATTGGTGCTTTGAATGGTATTTTATGGGCCATTGTTATTGGCTTGATTGCTGGGTGGTGGTTTGATGACCCCATGATGGGCGTTATTATAGGCTGTGCTATTTTAATCAATATGGCTATGGCTGCAATCGCCGGAGTTATGGTTCCAATGATTTTACAACGATTTAACCAAGATGCGGCATTATCAGGCTCAGTCATTTTAACCACAGTGACAGATGTTGTAGGTTTTTTTACTTTTTTAGGTTTAGCGACAATTTTGTATCTATAAAGTATCTGTTAATATTTGTCTACAAAAAGTTACTTAAAGGAGCCGCCGGCTCCTTTTTTATGCCTGTTAGATTAAACCCCAAGGTTTCTAAATTGAATTTAGATGTAAAATACAGAGCATTAAGATTTCTAAATTGGTGGATTTACTGACGCATATCTATATCACGCTATCTAGTAAATAAAAAAGCAAGTTGATAGCAACTTGCTTTTTAAACTTGATGGTTAATTACTGTTAAATTTTTATTAAATTACTTTAATTTAGCAGGTGCAAACTCCATTGCAGTATCATCAAAGTAGCTACGCTTATTATCTCTTCGTCGTTGCTTTACCTTTTTAGATTTCTGTTTTCCCTTGATGTTGTCACCCCATGGTGCATCATCTTCATCAAATTCAAATGTGTGTGCCATTTTCAACTATCCAATAAAACTATACTACTATTAGTACAGTCTCCCTTTTACCTAAAGTCTGTTAAAAGCTAAAGCGAAATCTTTAGTTCAACCCGGTGAAATATTTTGTATGACTATATTAAGGTTATAAATCTAACCTAAAAAAATATTATCAGATTAAGATGAATAAAATATGACAATACCAGGTACATCAAATTAGACATATCAATGTGAAAGTTTATCTCTGGTATTATTCATTTTGTTTGTATGTCAAAAAAGGCTTTTATGTCATCTATTTGAGTCATAGCATCTTGGTAACCTAAATCAATAAGTGCGCTAGTATAAGCTTTTTCAAATAATAGGTAAGAAATAATACTTGAATCTGATTGCTGATGTATGCCAAACAGTTTGAGTAAATAACGGATTGCGATAGGTATTTCTAGGTAATACTTTGCAGCTATCATACCTAGGTCTTCACTTGGTTTAATCACTAATGTGTCAATTTTTCGTAAATTTAGCTTATTTTTATCTTCATCAGAAATAAGAGCTAGAGTGTGATTTACCCTTTGTAGACGTTCAAGATCGCTATTTAACGTATCTGAAAATATAGTATCTAATAAATGTCCTGCAATTGTCGCAGCTTTTGGGTGATGACTTGGTAGGACATCTTTGTGTTTATGCGGACTATCCAAATTAATCACAAATAATTTCTGTGCCCCTAAATGGATGGGGCTCGACAAGGGCGAAAGTTGATGGACAGAACCGTCACCGAAAAAAGCTCTGTTTAATTTTATAGAAGGAAACACCATTGGTATGGCGGAGCTAGCAAGCAGGTGATCAGTATTTAACTGGCTCCGTTTCCCTTGCCTTCGGGCACGCTTCCAGTTCTCTATTGAATGATGACCATGGTAAAAACTATATGACAGCGAATTGTTATAGCAAGAAGCATCGACACTGATCGCTTTCAATGCACCTAAATGTATATTTCTCTCGATACGATCAAAGTCTATTAGTTTATTCAATAACTCACGCAATGGTTGATTGTTTAACAAGCTTGCTGCATCGGTATTCACTTTTTCGTGCTGTAAACCTTTAATTGCCATCTTTAATAAGTGCTTAGCAACGCCACCTACTGAAGACTCATAAACTTGTTGTGTTTTAAAGTGACGCCATACCCAATCTAATTTCTTTACACCTAAATGAAAGCATGCGGCATGAGTCGCTAAAGATGTTGCATTAATAGCACCTGCAGACGTACCACAAATCACATCAAATGGGATATGACTATTCCTTGGATAAAACTGCACCAAGGCCTTTAACACGCCAATTTGATATGCCGCACGGGCACCGCCACCACCAAGTACAAGTCCAATTGACAATTTATCACTACACCTAGGCTAAAAACGATTAACTAAGAGTATGTCTTGTTTTAACTTGTCGCACTAGTCGGATAAGTTTTTTTCGCTGCTTTCAAATTTATCTTGGTAAAATAAAACTTAACCTTTTAGCAACTTTTCTTTGACAAGAGGGCGTTATATCGGCTATTACCTTAGTAAGTATATTAATAGATAATAAAAATAAAAATGCATTTTTCTGGTGTTTGTGACACACAGTTAGAAAACAGTTAAGGGAGACACCATTGGCTCTGTTCAAAAAATCTGCTGATATGCCAAAAGGCGAGGATACGACTTTAAAGCCTAAAGTCCAATTACCGCCATGGAAAGTCGTTATTATAGATGACGAACCTGGTATACACGATGTAACAAAGTTTGCACTAAGTCAGTTTAATCTTGATGGGCGTGGTCTGGCTTTTTATTCCTGTTTTAGCGCAGAAGAGGGGTTTAATTTATTTCGTCATGAACATGATATTGCTTTGGCTTTTGTCGATGTGGTGATGGAAAACGACCATGCAGGGCTTGATTTAATTCAGCGTATTCGCGGTGAATTAAATAATCATTCGACCCGTATTATTTTAAGAACCGGTCAACCAGGAAGCGCTCCTGAAGAAAGAGTGATTCGAGATTTTGATATTAATGATTACAAAGCGAAAACCGAGTTAACAGCTGCCAAATTAAAATCGTGTGTATATACCTCATTACGCTCATATCGTGACATTAAAACCATTGAGCAAAGTCAGCGTGGAATGGAGAAAGTTATTTCTGCATCTTCTTCAGTGCTTCGTAGTAATACATTACATCATTTTGGCAGTGCGGTATTAGAACAAACCCTACAGTTACTTAGTTTAGACAGTTCAGCATTGTATTTAACCAGTTATCATCAAGATCTATATCAAGACACTCAAATGAACTTACTTGCAGCTACTGGCGGTTTGGTGAGTTATAGTGAAATAGACAGTGTTGAGTCATTACCAGGCGATGTTAAAGAATATATCATTGAGGCTATCGCATTAAGAACGTCGGTTGTGCACGATAATATTTATGTAGGTTTTTACGAGTTCGGTAATGATGTAACCAGTATTTTATATTTAGAGCATAATGCAGCACTTTCACCTTTGCAGGTAAGAATTTTAGAGTTATTTGCCGCCAACGTTAGCCTGACTTTTGAAAACCTTGCTGGTAAAGAAAACGTACAACAAACTCAAAAAGAACTTATTTTAATTATTGGCGATGCGATTGAACAGCGCAGTAAAGAGACCGGTGCACACGTTCGAAGAGTCGCATTGATGAGTGAAATACTTGCCGAGCACTTAAAACTTAGTAATGATTTTATCGAGACAATTCGCTACGCAGCACCTTTGCACGATGTAGGTAAAATCGGCATACCGGAAAGCATTCTACATAAACCGGGTAAATTAACTGACGAAGAATGGCAAATAATGAAAACCCATGCAGAAAAGGGTTATGACTTATTAGCGGCTTCTAATCGCATTATTGCCAAAATGGGCGCTAGAATTGCTTACACTCACCATGAGCGTTGGGATGGTCAAGGTTATCCAAGAGGGTTAGTTGGCGAGCAAACACCGATAGAGGGACGTATCATGGCCATAGTGGATGTTATTGATGCACTGTTATCAAAACGAAGCTATAAAGATGCTTGGCCAGTTGAAAAGGTTATCGGGTATTTAAATGAGCAATCAGGTAAGCAGTTTGACCCTAAAATGTGTGAAGCAAGCCTTGAGTTGATGGATAGGTTTATTGCTATTCAGCGTGATATGCCTGATTGCGCAAAAACAGTAGATTAAGACATGAATGCGTCCCTTGAGAAGGTGTTATTTACTGTAAGCCAATCAGAGTTGATTGATAAAGGCGACTTAAATAGTGCTTCTCAGCTTATTATTTCGTCAGTTTGTCAAGGACTTAGAGTCGAAAGAGCGGGTATTTGGTTGCTATCGGAAGACAAGCAATCTATAGCATGTTTTTTGTTATTAGATAATGAATCTAAACAACAGAACATAAGCTTAACGCGTGAACAATTCCCTTGTTATTTTAATGCATTAGACTCTGAAAGGATCATCTCAGCCGACAACGCTTGTGTGCATTCGGCCACGTCGGAATTTGTTGATATGTATCTAGGACCTCAGGGGATTGTATCTATGTTAGATAGTCCTATTCGGCATGCGGGGAAAATGATTGGTATTATTTGCTGTGAACATAGAGGCCAAATAAGGCAGTGGAGTCGTGATGAGGAAGTCTTTGTTGGCGCTTTAGCCGATTTGTATGGACGTGCAATAAATGCAAATGAGGTACGTACTCAACAAGTTTTATTAGAGCAACTTAACGCTAAGTTGGAATCTATCGTTGCCTCTCGCACCCAAGAGCTCCAGCAGACCTTAACCCACTTAAAAGCGACTCAAGCCAGTTTGATAGAAAGTGAAAAACTGGCAGCGCTCGGTAATTTGGTTGCTGGTGTGGCGCATGAGGTTAATACCCCTCTAGGTATTTCAGTCACTTCAACCAGTCATTGTATTGATGAGCTGAATAAGCTTAAAAAATTATTTTCTGCTGGTGAGTTAGATGAGAAAGAGTTTGAATATTTTATCAGTACTATGAGTGATGGTTTATTGCTTATCGAACGTAATTTATCCCGTGCAGCAGAATTGGTCCATAATTTTAAGCGAACAGCAGCGGATCAACTGACTTTAGAGAAAGAATACTTTAATTTAACCGAATATTTAGGGCAAATTTCTACGCCATTAAGACCACTAACCCGCAAGCAGAATATTAATTTGGATATTCAATTAGCGGAAGAAATCATGGTTGAGTCTTATCCTGGTGCAATTGCTCAAATATTTACAAATCTAGTATCGAATTGTTTTCGCCATGCTTACCCAGATGATTTTATCGGTGACAAAACCATTATTTTAGGGGCAGAGGTTTACGGTGACGAAATTAAAATGTTTTATAAAGATAATGGAAAAGGATTAAGCCAAGAAGTTAAGGATAGAATGTTTGAGCCTTTTTTTACGACTGCTAGGCATTTGGGGGGAACCGGATTAGGCATGTCTATTGTGTATAATTTAGTGACTCAAAAATTAGGTGGGCGAATAAATATTGTGTCAGAGTTAAATAAAGGTCTCGAAATTGAAATATTTATCAAGGCAAAATAAAAAACGCACTCTAAAGTGCGTTTTTCTATATTAAGGTATTTAAATCAGTTGGTTCAATACTATTTCACAGCGGATAAGAACGTCATGATTTGATCGAAAGGAATGTTTTGTTTCTCCCCTGTACGGCGATTTTTATATTCAAATACACCTTCATCGATATTACGATCACCAATAACGATAACATGAGGTAACCCAATCAGCTCCATGTCGGCAAACATAACTCCAGGGCGCTCTTTACGGTCATCCATCAGTACTTCTATACCAGCAGCTTGTAAGTCAGCGTAAAGTTTCTCAGCCATATCTGCAACGCGATGAGATTTATGCATATTCATCGGTAAAATACCGACCTGGAATGGTGCAATTGATTCAGGCCAAATAATCCCGCGGTCATCATGGTTTTGTTCAATAGCGGCAGCCACTATACGGCTAACTCCTACACCATAACATCCCATTAATAATACTTGGGCTTTACCATTTTCATCAAGTACAGTCGCGTTCATTGATTTTGAATAGTTAGTGCCTAATTGGAAAATATGACCCACTTCAATACCACGTGCCATTGCATAGGTGCCCAGACCATCTGGTGTAGCTTCTCCTTCAACCACATTACGAATATCGGCAGCTAACGCTAAAGGTAAGTCACGCTCCCAGTTGATACCAAAGAGATGCTTATCATCTTGGTTTGCACCAGCAGCAAAGTCGCTTAACACCGCCACACTGTGATCGATAATAATTGGCATGCTCAATCCTACAGGGCCAAGAGAACCTGGTCCTGCACCTACAGCCGCTCGAATTTCAGCTTCAGTGGCAAACTCTAAAGGTGATGCAACCGCTTCAAGTTTATCGGCTTTGATTTCATTGAGTTCGTGATCGCCTCGCACAATTAATGCCACCAAAGGTGCGTCTTCTGATGCGCCTTTAACAATTAATGTTTTAATCGTTTTAGTGATATCAAGGCTAAACTGTTCAACTAACTCAGTAATAGTTTTTGCATTAGGTGTATCGACTGGCTTTAGCTCTTGAGTCGGTTCTTGACGGGTTAGCGTCGGCATTGGCGATTCAGCTTTCTCTATGTTAGCTGCATAATCACTGCCAGTAGAATAAGCAATTAAGTCTTCGCCACTGTTCGCTAATACATGAAACTCATGCGAAACACTGCCACCAATTGAGCCTGTATCAGCAAGAACAGGGCGGAACTCTAATCCCATACGGCTTAAAATATTGCTGTAAGCGGTATACATGGACTGATAAGTTTCATCCATGGTTTGTTGATCTAAATGGAATGAGTAAGCGTCTTTCATTAAAAATTCACGAGCACGCATAACACCAAATCGTGGACGAACTTCATCACGGAATTTGGTTTGAATTTGATAGAGGTTTATCGGTAACTGTTTGTACGAACTTAATTCTTTACGTACTAAGTCTGTAATCACTTCTTCGTGAGTTGGGCCTAATACGAAATCACGGTTATGACGGTCTTGGAAGCGAAGTAGTTCCGGGCCAAATTTTTCCCAACGTCCAGTTTCCATCCATAAGTCAGCAGGTTGGACTAACGGCATAAGAATTTCTATAGCACCTGCATTGTTCATTTCTTCACGCACGATACCTTCGACTTTACGAAGAACTCGTAAACCTGACGGCAACCAGCTGTATAAACCTGACGCATTACGACGGATCATACCCGCACGTAGCATTAACTGATGGCTAATGACTTCTGCATTTGCAGGGGTTTCTTTTTGTGTTGAAAGCAGGTACTTACTAACTCGCATTCCAGTATCCATTATGAGTAAAAATCAATGGAGGTCATTTTAGCACTTGAAGCGTTTATGTCACCTGATTATTAGTCATTGAGTAAAGTTACTTTAACAACTTGGGATATAGACATTGAATTATTGTTTTGCGGTAGATAAGGCTTATTTATCACGTCTATTACCAATCACTTTAGCCGGATTGCCAGCCACAATAGCGTATGCTGCGACGTCTTTAGTCACAATGCTACCCATCCCAATAATGGCTTTGTCGCCTATGGTGATGCCATCGACCAAACCCGCTTGAGCGCCAATCCATACATCTTGACCTATTATGATGCCTTTTGATGATGTTGGTTGTTGATAAATAGGCGAGTCGGGTGACATGCCATGGTTAAAAGCATACACAGTGACATTATTTGCAATGCGAGTTTGTGAGCCAATATGAATACCTGCCTGACCACCATCTAAACTGCAACTATGATTAATAGCCACTTCATCGCCTAACGTTATAGGCCCGTGCATAAAGACATCCGCAGCAATCATGCATTTATCGCCGATAGTAATATTTCGACCTGGCTCTGCAAATAACTTTGCTTCAGGCGCAATAAAACATTGCTGACCAATGCTAATGGTTTCAAGTTGAGTTAATTTAATTTGAATAGCTTGCTGCCAGGGCGTAGCCCATTCTAATAACTTAGGCTTGAGATTGAAATAAAGCCAGGGCATCCAGGACAGTCTTTTTTTCTGCTGTTTTTGGTAATCGAGTAATGCCAACGTTTAGTCCTCGTTTACTCATCAAGTAAAACCACAGACGTGGGTTTTAACGTTAATACGATAATTTGGTTATCAATCACCTGCCACAAAATATCAAGGTCATATAGGGCGACTTGATAGATTTTTGGATCCTCTTTTGCTTTTTTGTAAGCAGGCCTGGGGTCTTGGGCTAATACTGCACTAATTAGCGGCTGTAATTGAGCATATTTTTCATTTTCTGCAAGTGTTGATAACTGAATACTCGCATTATCAGAAAAAACAACCTTTATTAACTCAGGCGCCTCCTGTGCTATACCGCCCTTGGCGTCTGTAATGGCATCTGAAAAGGGAATATAAGGTTTTATATCGATAATAGGCGTGCCATCTAATAAATCCATGCCGGATATTTCAAGACACACTTTGCCTTTTCGTTTCACAATACCGTGTAATTTAACCACAGACTGTCCAATACCGTTTGGCCTAAAAGTTGAACGTGTCGCAAATACACCCAGTTTTTCGTTGCCACCTAAACGAGGTGGACGAACGGTTGTTTTCCAGCCTTGAGCTAAATTTTCATGAAAACAAAATAATAACCATAGATGAGAATATTGTTCAATTCCTCTAATTGCATCAACAGTATTTAACGCTGGAGCAAGTTCAATATAACCTTTTACATCGACTAATCCTGGCTGGCGAGGAATACCAAATTTTTGTTTATAAGGGGTTCGGCAAATTGCGACTGCACTAATTTGAGATGTAAACATGATGGCTTATCAACTAGGTATAAAAAGGAGCTGCAATATAATAAAGTCTGATATTGCAGCGATAAAATGACTAAAATAAAATATTATTTTTCTTGCTCGTGTTTAATGGCTTGTCCAATACACAAACTGCGACTAACACAGGCTTTATCCTGTTCTTCAATGATCAAGCATTGTTTGATAATAATGCCATTGGCACCCATATCTGCAGCCTTTTTACGGGCTTTAGTTCTTGCATCTTGAATCGATGCAGGTGCATCGTTTGATTGCTCCTGACAAACCTCACCCTCAGCTAAACCAATAATGGCATAATTGCCTTTTGGTAGGTTGTTTTCTTCATAAACAGTGACATCACCCACTTTAAAGTATTCATTAATCGCTTTGGGATCAAGATTACTGTTAAAGGCATAGTCACCTGCACAAGCTGTTAATAATAAAGATAAAGATGAAAGGGTTAACACTTTAAGGATAGGCGAAAACATAGATGTGCTCACTTAATTCAATTTAATTATAGTTTACTCTCTCTTTATTAGAGGTAAAGGCAAACTTTAATTTGTTTAAAAAAAACGCCTACCGAAGTAAGCGTTTATTATTAATGCTTGAACTATTATTCCATGCCAGGAATTAAAAAGGCACTCATGGATTTACCAGCATCAACTTCTTTTTTAAATACCGTTGGCATACGGCCTTGGCCAGTCCATTGAATTAACTCACCGTCTAAGGTGATTTGATATTTTGCTGGACGAGGAGCGCGTTTTTTAGGTGCTGATTTGCTTGCTGTGACTTCGCCAAGATCTTCAATCGATAAACCACTGTTTTCGATTTGAGCTAAAATACCAGCAATAAGAGCATTTCTTTCAGCATTTGCCGCTTCATCTGCTTTGGCTTCTTCTTCACGTTCAACGATAATTTTATCAAGTTTTGCAGCAAGATCGGTAAGATCTTCAATACTGAGTTCTTTTACAGCAGCTTTAAAACGACGACCATGGGTTAAAATATCTAAAAAATCACTCATAATATTAAACGTCCTAATGAATTGGAATTTACATAGTTTTTATTTGTTAGTTCTGACGTTGAATGAATAAATGCCGCATATTATGCCCATTAATCTTGATTGATACATGTCAGTACTAAAAGCATAATCAAAAATATCTCATTCCTTAGAAATAAATTCCTTCGAGGTTAACTTTTAACATCAAGCTTTATTTTTGAGCAATACATTCAAATAAATTAATAACAAATTAATAAAATAGTATTTATCAATAACCGTAATAATAGAAAGATATTGAGTCTTGATCAATTTAATTTATCAAAAATAAGCTTATTTTATTAATTAGCCTAAAAAGGCTGTTAAAAACGACATGAAGGGTACATATAAGTGAAAAATGTTACTTTAGCTTGCCAATTTGTATGCTATATTTTTTCAAACAAGCGTTTAACTTAGGTTGACGTTAACGTTAACAGGTCGTAAAGTTGAGCTATCTTGCATTGGCATTGGCCAATGTGTTGTCTATAGACAAGGTGTAGGAAGGAAACCCTATGAAAATATTGGTGCCTGTAAAGCGCGTCGTTGATGCCAATGTAAAGGTCAGAGTAAAAGCTGATAATTCAAATGTTGATACCGCCAATCTAAAAATGGCATTAAACCCATTTTGTGAAATTGCAGTTGAAGAAGCGGTTCGCCTCAAAGAAGCTGGAATTGCGACTGAAGTTGTTGTTGTTAGCGTTGGTCCGAAAACGGTGCAAGAACAATTAAGAACGGCAATGGCTTTAGGTGCAGATCGTGCCATCCATGTTGAAACCGAAGAAGAGTTAGTATCACTCTCAATTGCTAAGTTACTGCATGCCGTTCAGCTAAAAGAACAGGCTCAACTGGTGATATTTGGTAAGCAATCTATTGATGGTGACAACAATCAAACTGGCCAAATGTTGGCAGCACTTGCTGACATGCCACAAGCCACTTTTGCATCAGAAGTTAAAATTGATGGCGAGACTATTGTGGTAACCCGTGAAGTCGATGGCGGTTTACAAACGTTGAAAATGCCATTGCCAGCGGTTGTGACAGTTGATTTGCGTTTAAATGAACCTCGTTATGCTTCATTACCAAATATTATGAAAGCTAAGCGTAAGCCTCTGGAAATATTATCTATCCCCGACTTAGGTGTAACGTTGAAAGCACATCAAACCGTATTGAAAGTTACGCCTCCAGCAGAACGTAAAGCTGGCATCATGGTGTCTTCTGTTGAAGAACTTGTCGAAAAATTAAAAAACGAAGCGAAGGTGATCTAATATGACCATTTTAGTTTTAGCTGAACACGATAATGTGCATTTAAAAGCCGACACAGCCAAAGTGGTTGCAGCGGCTACTGCAATTGGTGGTGATATTCACATTTTAGTGGCGGGAGCTCAATGTAGTGAAGCGGCCAAAATGGCGCAAACATTAGCTGGCGTTAATAAAGTCATTGTGGCTGACTCAGCTGTATATGCTAACCAATTAGCCGAAAACTTAGCTAAGTTAATTTTGAGTATGTCTGCAGACTATTCACATATTTTATCCGCAGCCTCAAGCGTAGGTAAAGACACGTTACCGCGTGTTGCTGCCTTATTAGATGTGGCGCAAATATCTGAAGTGATTGACGTAGAAAGCGCAGATACATTTATACGTCCAATATATGCAGGTAATGCATTAGCGACAGTCAAAAGCTTAGATGATAAAAAAGTCATGACAGTACGTTCAAGTGCATTTGATGCGGTTGCTTCAACTGGCAGTGCTGAATTAGCCAATATTGACGAAGTGATTAATGCGCGTACTGAGTTTGTATCACAAAGCTTAACTGAGTCAGTTCGTCCTGAATTAGGTAATGCTGGTATTATTGTCTCTGGTGGTCGTGGAATGGGTAGCGGTGAAAACTTTGCTATTCTAGAGCAACTAGCGGACAAGTTAGGTGCCGCTGTTGGGGCTTCGCGCGCCGCAGTTGATGCGGGTTTTGTCCCTAACGATTTACAGGTCGGTCAAACAGGTAAAATTGTTGCTCCTGATTTGTATATTGCAGTCGGTATTTCTGGCGCAATTCAGCACCTTGCGGGTATGAAAGATTCTAAAGTAATTGTCGCGATCAACAAAGATCCTGAAGCACCAATTTTTCAAGTAGCTGATTATGGACTAGAAGCTGATTTATTTGTGGCTATTCCGGCACTGAATAATTTGTTGTAAATGTGATTTGTGTCACAATATTCGGCCGTAGGGTGGTAACCTTACGGCCGCTATGTTTTTATGTGCTCGCATTTTTACCCTTTAAGTAGAGGTGCATTAAATAATAGTAAAGGTAAGTAGGGTGATGCCTGTGATTTACCTTGAAAGGATTTAATGCCGAAGTTGCTATTGATATCGGTCAATACAGCTGGTGTTGTCGCCAAATAGGTGCAGCACTGCCATAGTATTTTTTGTCGGGATGACAAAGATAAATTACTATGGAGCGCTACTGATAGGACAGGTGTCTCTAAGGTATAACATTACCTTACACCGGTTCAGTCGCCTCCATTCATACATACTCGATGAATAAATAATGAACGTACTTAGTCATGCCGATTCGGCACTATCTTTACTTCCACCTCTTGTTGCCATTGTTCTGGCTATTATCACCCGTAAAGTATTACTGTCCCTTGGGGTGGGGATTGTGGTCGGCGCATTATTACTTACTCAGTTCTCTTTAGGGGATAGTAGTCTATTTTTGCTCAACACAGTCCAAGGGCTGGTTTGGAGTGATGGCGCGCTAAATAGCTGGAATTTACAAATCTTAGGTTTCTTAGTCATGCTAGGCATGATAACCGCTTTAATAACCGTTAGTGGCGCAGCCAGGGCGTTCGCTGATTGGGCTAAAGGGCATATTCGCAGTAAACGTGATGCCAAGTTAATGACCATCTTTTTAGGCTGCGTGGTGTTTATCGATGATTATTTTAACAGTTTAGTTGTCGGCTCAATTTCAAAACCCATTACCGACAGATACCATATCTCGCGTGCAAAATTAGCTTATTTATTAGATTCTACAGCGGCTCCCATTTGCGTTATTTCACCAATTTCAAGCTGGGGGGCCTACATTATCGCCTTGATTGGTGGCATTTTAACCGCGCATGGCTTTACTGAATCAGGTCATTTGAGTGTGTTTGTCCAAATGATCCCGATGAATTTTTATGCCATATTCGCGTTACTGTTATTATTATGTGTTGCCTTGTTCGGTCTTGATGTTGGCCCTATGCGGCAACATGAATTAAATGCCAAAAAAGGTGAGCTTTATGATGAATCTAAAGGCCTTCCCCCTGGTGCAAACGCTGACCTGCCTGAAGCAGATACGGGGAAAGTAATTGGTTTATTTTTACCTATTTTGACATTAATCGTTGCCACAGTTTACTTTATGATAACTAGCGGTGCAGATGTGCTTGCAGCCGATGGTAAAGTCTTTACTATTTTAGGCGCTTTTGAAAATACTCAAGTGAGCCAATCACTATTTTATGGATCAGTCATTGGTTTTAGTATTACGTTAATTTTAGCTTTTATTCAAAAGTTAGAGATGGGGATGATTTTTAAAGGTGTGGTTACTGGTGCGCGTTCAATGTTACCCGCTATCTATATATTATTGTTTGCCTGGTCTATTGCTGGTGTGATTGGTCAGCTAGAAACCGGTAAATATATGGCAAGTTTAGTTACAGGTTCAATTCCTTTTGAGCTTTTACCTGTGGTGTTATTTATTCTTGCAGGCATTACCGCTTTTTCAACCGGCACAAGCTGGGGTACTTTCGGCATTATGTTGCCAATTGCTGCCGATATGGCAATGGGAAGCGACTCAAATATGATGTTACCTATGCTGTCAGCTGTGCTTGCTGGTGCTGTTTTTGGTGATCATTGTTCACCTATATCCGACACCACTATTTTGTCATCGACAGGGGCCAGTTGTCATCATATAGACCATGTTATCACTCAGCTACCTTATGCCTTAATTGTCGCGCTTATCAGTATCGTTGGCTATACAGTACTTGGCGTTACTGGCTCATTAATCAGTGGTTTAGTCGCCTGTAGCCTGGTATTTGTGATAAGCATATTAGCGTTAGCTTTTTATGCGCGTCGCTAGCCGTTAATCATTTATCGTTAACATTTATGATTAATAATGCCGCTCAATCGTTATTAAGCGGCATTATTATTTGTGGTTAATGGTCATATCAAAGTAGAATTTAGTAAAGCAACAATATTGGACATTATTTTGGCGCAACTGTATTTTTATTATTCGTCGATGAACGCGGGTAAATCGACCTCATTATTACAATCTTCTTATAATTATCGCGAGCGTGGCATGCACACGTTAGTTATGACAGCATCAATTGACGATCGCTATGGCGTTGGCATTGTTGCATCACGAATTGGTATACAAACTGATGCGCAAGTGTTCGCCAGTGGCGATGATTTGAGTGATATTATTGGTCAATCACATCAACAGAAACATATTCATTGTGTACTTGTCGATGAGAGCCAATTTTTGTCAAAAGCACAGGTTAAGCAGCTGACTCATGTGGTGGATAATTTAAATATCCCTGTATTGTGTTATGGGCTGCGAAGTGACTTCCAAGGTGAGCTATTTACTGGTAGCCAATATTTATTAGCTTGGGCTGACAAATTAGTTGAGCTAAAGACGATTTGCCATTGTGGTCGCAAAGCCAATATGGTGGTTCGTTTAGATGGTGATGGCAAACCAATGAAAGAAGGTGAGCAAGTGGCGATAGGCGGCAATGAAACCTATGAATCGGTTTGCCGTAAGCACTTTAGAGAGTTTTTATGGGATTAACCCAGCTAAGCTAGTATGATGAAAATGTCACTTTAAAAATCTAATCTTAAAGTGACATTTGATTATAACGATACTAATTACCACAATATCATTTCACTTATCTCTTTGAGCATTCACTTCTATCTCTAAGTATTAAATACCTAGCGCACTTAATGTCGTCTTTAACACTCAAATGCTTTAGTTCTCAAAAACTATAACTTAAACCGTTCAACAGATGCGGTTAATGAATGGGCTAATTGATTTAATTCCTGGCTTCGCTTCGCCATTGCTGAGGACTCTTCTGCATTATGTTCAGCAGACTCTGCTGTTTCAGCCATAGTATGCTCAATTTGCTCACTAAAACTGACCTGTTCATGTGCCGCATGATTAATACTTTGACTCATTTTATCTATGGTTAACAGCGCCGACTCAATATGTTCGATGGCATCATGAAGTGCCTGGCTTTGTTCAACACATTGGTTAGCTTGGGTTTGTCCTTGGGTAATCGCTTTCACCGCATTTGTGGTTTCATGCTGCAGAGCATCTATCATGGTTTGAATTTCAGCGGTAGATGATTGCGTTCTTGAGGCAAGGGATCTTACTTCATCGGCGACTACGGCAAAGCCTCTGCCGTGTTCTCCCGCTCGTGCAGCTTCAATTGCCGCATTTAAGGCCAATAGATTAGTTTGGTCTGCAATAGCGCTGATAGTAACTAATATTCCACCAATGTTATCGCTGTTTTTACTTAGGCTATTCATGATGTTAACCGAGTCAATTAACCCAGTTGATAACTGTTCAATTCGACCACGGTTATCATCAGCAATACCTTTGACATGCTTGCCTTGTTCCGAAGCTAGGCTTATCTGGCTAGCCGACTCATTTGTCTGCTTATTCACTAAATTCGAACTTTGATGAATGTGTTCTGCGAGTTGTTTCGCTTGATTGATTTGATGAATTTGACTATTGGCTGCATCAGCAATTTTCTGACCCTGATTTTGTGAGTTAATTGCCGATTCATCTAATAGATGTGCATCGCGGCTAATATCTCGTAATAGTGAAGTTAAATCATCTGATAGCTTGTTGATATTGTCCATCAACTCGCCAAACTCATCATCGTTACGCTTTGTGAGACGTTTAGATAAATCTCCACTAGCAATACGAGACAAAGCATGATTAACCGCTCTAAGTGGGCCTAGCATGGCTTTAGAGGTAAAATAGTAAATGATAATAGCAAGTACGATGAATATTAACGCTAACGCAATCGCTAAGGTTTGTGC
Organism: Shewanella sp. HL-SH4; assembly: GCF_051164845.1. Taxonomy (NCBI): domain Bacteria; kingdom Pseudomonadati; phylum Pseudomonadota; class Gammaproteobacteria; order Alteromonadales; family Shewanellaceae; genus Shewanella; species Shewanella sp. HL-SH4. Next base: position 604,544 of record NZ_CP195037.1, on the reverse strand, counting down.
CGTGCTTATTTCATCGGATGCGACGTTTTTAAAGTCGTTAAAACGTTGATCTGCTAAAATCATTAACTTGCTTAGCTCGGCAAAGCTTGAGTCGAAATATTGATTTGATTGACTATATGCCATATCAGCCTGTTGGATTACCTCAACCACTTTACGCTGACTTTCATATAGCGTGCCCGGTGTATCGAGTAAGGCTTTCATTTGCTCGAATTGTTCAGCAAAAATAGCTAACAAATCATCTGCTGGCAGGGTTGCAGTTTGCTGTTTTAAAAATTGAAAATTAGTCTCAATACTATTAACCATCATTAAGATATCTTGCTGGTGATTATTGACATTCTGTAAATCTGTAAATCGAGCAACTTCACCTATGATATTACCCATATTATAGATGGTATCGTCTAATCGAGTGCCTGTCCCTATAACCTCTGCCAATAAATTGTCTTGATCGCCTGCATCTATTATCTCTAAATCGATCATACTATTACTGGCGGTATCTTTTATTTTTTGAAACCTTTGATACTGCTTTTTATAATCTGCACGCGCCTGTTCAATGGTTAATTTTGCATTGAACATAGTTTCACTTTGCTTGATGTATTGTGAGTATTGTTGCGTCACATTATCTAGAGCCTGTTTCATTTTAGGTTGATCAGCGACTTTATTTGATAAGTCCTTAAAGGTTATTGAGTATTCATTTTGTAACAGCTTAAATCGAGCAAAGCTGCTACTAATATTGTCATTTCCCGTCTGTGAAAAGGCTAAACTACCTGTTTTGGCCATTTTGAGTAAGCTTAATTGAAGTGCATTACTTTGTGTTTGAACAGGAACGGCTAAGATTTCGATGTTAGTGTTAGCTGTTTGGATTTGTGTTAGCGAACGATAAAAGAAGCTACTTCCTGCAAGAAGCAACACACCAATCGTCGCAAAGCCCAAGGCAATTTTTTGTTTGATTGTTAGCTCAAGCAAGTTCATTTGAGGTCCCTTTCTAAATAATGGCAATAGCAATTTTTCATTATAATTATATGCTTTTAAATAAGATTAAGCCGTTTCAGTGTAGTCAATATAATCAATGGTTAATACATTTTATGGCAAATAAATAAGTGATTTAATAGCAGCCTTTTAGGTCATATTGAACGATGAAGATAACTTATATCGGCAAAGGTTAAATTAAGTGTAGTGCTTTTATTTTGTATACGGGATAATTCTTTATGTTTTCCACTATTTAGCAAATTAATATGCAGCAAATACTGATCAGGCAGCAAGGCGCTGTCACTCCCTCAAAAATCGTCTGTATTGGGCGAAATTATGTCGAACATATTTATGAGTTAGGCAATGATATCCCCGACGATATGGTGGTATTTTTAAAACCCAATAGCGCAATAAGTGCTGAGTTAATTAGTTTTCATCAAGAAACTATTCACTATGAAGCTGAGTTATGCTTTTTAGTCGAAAATGGACGTTTTAGCGCGGTAGGCATTGGGCTGGATTTAACCAAACGTCAATTACAGAGCCAGTTAAAGTCCAAAGGGTTGCCATGGGAGCGGGCTAAAGCATTTAATGGATCGGCGATATTGAGTGACTTTATGCCGATAAGTGCGAGTAACCAAGAATGGTGTTTTAGTTTGACGATAAATGATCAACTCGCCCAGTTAGGGCATAGTCAGTTAATGATGTATTCACCCGCACAAATCTTTAATGAGCTGGCTTCATTTATTACCTTAGAAGATGGGGATGTCGTCATGACAGGTACGCCAAAAGGCGTGGGGCAGGTTATTGCTGGAACCGTGTTTAAGTTAACGCTGTGGCAGGGGATTGAGTACCACTCAGATCAGCAGTTATTATATGATATTAGTCATTCCGTACCACTTATAACCCAGCAGTGGCAGGCTATTTAGTGATTAAGGACAAGTATGTTAAATATCAAGCAAATTTATCAATTAACCCAGCACCTTTTTACGCAACGTAAGGTAAGGGATCCCGCTTCTGAGTGTGAGCTTTTTAAACCAGAAAGTATCGATGACGCTTTTGCTGTCCAGCAGCAGATGATTGAATTGTCCGGTAATGCTGTAGCTGGGTGGAAGTGTTTAGTGCCGTTAGATAATGGACAACTTATATTTGCCCCGATTATTGCAACAGCAGTTAATCAACAAGCTTGTTGTACAATCATTGCTAGCCAAAAAGGTGATGAAGCCGTTGGGTTAATTGAACCGGAAATCGCATTTGTTTTAGGTCAAGACTTCGATGCTAATCAAGAATACAGCATTGAAAAAATTGATAGTGGCATACGTGCGACTCATATGGCATTAGAATTAATTCAAGGACGGTTTAGTACTGATTATTCTGCCAGTTACTTCGAAAAGCTGGCTGATGGCTTAAGTAATCAAGGGCTGTATTTAGGGCCAGAAATTGACAAAGCATTAGCCTATCAAGCTAGTAAGGTTAACATCACCGTTAGCCATCAAGATGAAATACGGTCGTTTAACGGGATTCATCCGTGTGACCTGCCGCAAAATCCAGTTTATTGGTTAGTTAATTATTTAACATCTAAGGGCATTAGCCTTAAAAAAGGCCAAGCCATTATTACAGGGTCATACTGTGGCGTGATCAAAGTCCCTATGGACACCTTGGTTAAATTTCAATATCAAGGATTAGGTGAGATGCAACTGAAATTCATAATGCAGCATGAGCTAGCATGAAGTTTGAATGTAAAATAAGTATCAGTAAATGCTTATAATTTCAAAATGTATCGAATATTTACATGTGCAATAAAATGGATGTTTGTTCGTGTTTGAGTAGCTTATCAACAACAAGCATGAACGAGTTATCCATCAGTCGTTTTATTTCACCATTTGGAATATGTTGTTCAGTTGATTGATTAAAATAAACCGACACCCAATGCTTTTTATCCATATGATAACCGGGGGTGATAGACGAGAAAATATCACATAATGCAATGGCTTCATCAGGATCACACTTAAGGTTTATCATTAAAGCATCGTTGTTCCAGCCAATTAAGGCAAACATTTTATTTTTGACTTTAAATACATGTGTGCCTGGCCCAAAGGGAAATGTTTCAACCGCTTCGGGTTTGGCAAGCAAGTATGCTCTTAACGTGTCAAAATCCATTGTGGCTCCCATGTGATAGACTAAGAAGTCAGTTAAACCACAATATCATTTATTATTGATTAACTGACTTATTATTGGAAAATTACTCATGTACAAGGTAAATATTATAAGGCTTTCAGCCTATAAAGGTTCATCTTTTATGGTTTTAGGGCTAAAACCTTATCAATATCTGCGGCACTGTGGCGATTAGGAAGTTGTTCCCAGGCTTCTCCCCAACTGCGGTTAACTATTCTTCCACGTTGAACGGCCGGACGTTGTTCAACAGCTTTTGCCCAACGCATCACATTTTTATAGCTGTTTACGTCTAAAAACTCTGCTGCATTATAAATATTCCCTAGCACTAAATTACCGTACCATGGCCAAATCGCTATGTCAGCAATAGAGTATTCCTCGCCAGCAATAAATGAATCCTTGGCAAGTTGTTTATCTAATAGGTCTAATTGGCGTTTTACTTCCATTGAAAAACGATTAATAGGATACTCAAACTTTTCTGGGGCGTAAGCATAAAAATGTCCAAAACCACCGCCAAGATAAGGCGCTGCTCCTTGTAACCAAAATAGCCAGTTCATGACTTTAGTGCGGGCTGCTATGTCGGTCGGAATAAGATAACTAAATTTGTCGGCCAAATATAATAAAATTCCACCTGATTCAAATACGTTTATGGCTTCAGTGCTTGAGTTATCAACTAACGCTGGAATTTTTGAGTTGGGGTTAACATTAACAAATCCAGAAGAAAACTGATTACCTTCACCTATATTAATAATATGTGCATCATACTCAGCCGCATTTATCCCCGCAGCAAGCAACTCTTCAAGCATAATAGTGACTTTCTGGCCGTTAGGCGTTGCTAATGAATAAAGTTGTAACGCATGTTCACCAACCGATAAAGCTTGCACATGACGGGCACCGGAATCAGGGCGATTGATATTGGCCCATTGGCCGCCATTTTCACTGTCCATTGTCCATACTTTTGGAGGGGTATATTCATTTGTCATGATAAATCCTTAAATAGTGTCAATTCGGTATATGACATAGCGCAAGTGTTATAACTGGGATATTGGGCGCTTGTGATGAAATTAAACCCTAAGGGTAAATTTGAAATAGCAGCGTAAGTTATGGTTTAAGGTAAAACAGTCTAAGTTATCTCAATAACTATATTTCTAATCACCTAAACTTGCTAACACCTCAGCTTCTGCATTACGAAGTAACTTATCAAGTTCACCACTCTGTTTCATGGTTTTGATTACGGCATCTAGCCTAGGCACTAATGCAGCATGCTTTTGATTAACGTAATGATATAAGTCCAGTGTGGCTAAGGCTGGCGGTAATGCCTTAACGTAATCGATGTTTAATTTCTTAATCGCGTATAAACCGTCAGATGTATTGGTGAGTGCGATGCTAGAAGGACTATCATGCAGAGCAAGCATCATAGTTTGAGTATTATTGTAATCAAATACGTTTCTTAAATCAGCGGTAATGATATTAGTGTGCTTAACGCCCCTGACTTTTAGTAAGTTATACTTAGATAAATCAGCCTGAGATGTTAATACAATGTGATTATCTTTGTGCACAAATGCCATAGTCTCTAATTGATAGTAAGGAGTGGGTATACGGATCAAGTTGGGATTTTCTTTACCATAACTCCAAATTCGCATTATTTCGCCGTCTTTATGGCCTGACGCTGCTTCACGTTGTGCGCGCTTCCCCGGCATCGGCACTATGCTAATGGTTAATCCCAGTTTTGAATAAATGACAGGCAATACTTTTGCGCCGACCTGCTGTTCAAATAAGGAGTCTATAGAGGCAAACTGATAATCTTCAGTTTGAGCAAAACTTACGCCGCAAAATACTATCGCAGCAAGGGCTAACATAAAACGATACTTCATTGATAACCTTGAGTTTCTGTTTTTATTATGTAAGGCATATTAATATGCAAAACGTTTATGTACTTTTAATATTATAGTGTTTGTTAGTAAAAATGTAGACCGAGGTTAGATATATTTTATTTCAACCATTGTTTAATGAATGTTATTTATTTTAAAACACGGTAACTCAAGCTTGTGCCAATTCAGGCAATAAAAAAGGCGCTAAAGGCGCCTTTAATCATTAAAAAAATGCACTTTACTCATATTACATCAAGGATACTGCTTCCATATCAAGCTCGATATCAGTACAGCCTTTTGCGCAATAAATACCCGGTGCTTTTTCGCTGGGTTTGGCTTTATGAGTATTTGGCGGTAACAATAATGTCAGTGGTTTATTACACTCACTGCAAGTTGCACTATTGCCCTTTAACATCCGCTTAATCAAATTTTTATGCTGATTAAAAGACGCTAATGTTGTGCCATTTACCGCTGAGAAATCCAGTTTTTGCGTTTCACTCATAGCCGTTACCTAATTTAATTGTCAGTCGCTTCCTTTTAAAAGAGACTGACATTACTGATACTTTTATTGATACCAGCTTGCTATCCAAGTGGTTAACTATTTCACCAGATCCTGTGGGCGCCAGCGTTGTAATTCAACGGGAACTGCCACACCTTGGGCGGTAAGTAAGTTAACTCGGGCTTGGTATGCGGCGCCATGCATCATGTGTTTAGCTAAGTCTACCGCATTTCGCTTAGTATAATCATCTAAATAACTGCCTTTAGCCCATTCATTGAACGCGCCTAGTGAAGGACCTGCCCAAATTTGGTAGTCCATTTCACGGCCCACTTCACCAGTGTTAGACCAGCGGCTAGATAACCCTAAATACCAGCGGAAAATCAATGCCATTTTTCGTTTTGGATTATCTTTAGCGCGCTCAATTTGTTTCGGGTCACGTTCATTAAAATGTGCGACTGTACCAGCCCAAATATCTTCTAAACTTGAGCGGAACACTTGTTTTTCAAGCTTTTCACGCTCATCAACAGGGATGGCTTCGATAGAATCATAGCGAGTATAAAGCTCATACAGTTTGTTGGCGCGCATCGGAAACAAGGTGCCGCGTTTTACCACTTGCAGCTTAACGCCCATCTCAAACATATCTGCCGCTGGTGCCATAGTCACATCGGCCATTTCGGTGGTAGCCAAAAGTTTACGTGTATATTCACTCGCGCCAGCTTCAACACAAGCCTGGTTGATTGAGCCGGTCACAATGAACGCTGCGCCCATGTTAAATGTCGCCAGCGCAGCATCGGGTGTACCCACACCGCCACCACAACCGACACGGATCGGTGTTTTGTATTGATATTGCGCTTGGACTTTGTCTTTAAGTGCCAAAATAGTCGGCAATAACGTCACCAAAGGACGATTGTCGGTATGGCCGCCAGAATCGGCTTCTGCAGTAATGTCATCAGCCATCGGCACAAGTAGCGCTAGTGCCATTTGTTCTGGGGTAATTAAGCCTTCATCAACCAGTTTTTGGAGCATTTTTTCAGGAGCCGGCTCCATAAATTTAATCGCCACTTCGGTGCGGCTAATTTTAGCTATCACTTTATTGGCGATATTAATCTCGCCATTTGCATCACGGCTTAATCCGGCGGCGCGGTAGTACACAATTTGTGGGGTTAAGCCTAAAAAGGCTGATGCCTCAACGGTACGCACTTTGTGCTTTAAAAATAATTCCACACTGCCGCGCTCTAATGCGGGCTCGCTTGGGCTGTGGATTAAGTTAAACATATACGGGCCGTTTGGCAGCGCCGCTTGAATGCGGCTAATAGCTTGTTCAACCCGTGATGGAATAAGACCTGCTGCACCAAATGAGCATAAAATACCTGCCTGGCCTAAGGCTATCACTAACTCTTCAGAGGCAATGCCATTGGCCATAGCACCTGCATAATAGGCGTATTTAACCCCGTGAACACGACGGAAGTTACTGTCACCTAAGCTTTGGGTGCCAAGGGCTGGGGCAAACGCACTCACCGGTAAGTTTTGGTTATTTGCCGTTAACGCATCATTTTGCTCAGTAATCACCTGAGCATGTTGAGCCACACCCAACCCTTTCTCAGGGTGATTAATTAAATAGCATGCCTGTGACAAATCTTTTAGTTTTTTGCCAATAGTAGCAAGGTCAAAATTGGCATCGTTTGAATCTACTATCCAAGGCCATGGTGAAAGCTTTTCGTTATGCACTTGTGTTGTCATTATTATTCCTTTTGGGCCTAAGCTTCTTCAATACAGATTGCGATGTCTTTGACTTCATAAATACGCAGACCATCTTTGCTAAGATTTGCATCGCCTATGATGATGCGTTTGCCGTCTTCATCTTTTACTGCGCTGATATGCACATCGAGTGACATTTGTTTGTTTAATGGGTTAATTTGACCACGATATTTCCATTTAATGTCCGACAGAATTTGGCCAAATTTCGGGTTAGTGAAACCTTTACCTAAGTCTGTGCTGATGGCGTAAGTTTGCATTAACTCAATCACGGCTTCAACACCTAATGAGCCCGGCATTACCGGATCTTGATGGAAGTGGAATTGGAAGAACCAATCACTTGGATCAATAGTGCGTGACGCAGCAAGATATCCTTTACCGTAGTTGCCGCCTGTGTTCACAATTTCCGCTTTGTCGATAAAGTTAAGTTGGCCGCCCGCTAGTCGATAATGCGGCTGACTGGCTGGCGCATTAAATACCCGTGAAGTTTTATCGAGTAAATTGACGCTAATGTCAGCAGCAACATTATTGTCGATATGCCAAGGCTGAGTAATTCTACCGTTATCGATACCAAGCTGGTTTTTAAGCGCATCACCTTTAAAGTAACCAAAAACCGCGCTACCAGTATAAAACGGCTCGTTATCAACGCTGAGTTCAAAGGTAAAGCTTTGAATAATATTGCTGCCAGCAATAACCGTTGATAACAACTTTGAATCGTTGACGATAGTTTTACCGCGTAAATCTACATGGCGCAGTAATTTGCCGCCGCCATCTAGGTTACGGAAAAACAGCTCTTGCCCTGGGAAGCCTAGGGTGGTGCCCATGTAACCAGAAATAAAGCCATTGGGTTGTAATGATATTTCCATTAGTACCGAATACGGCATAACTGCTTGATGACTGTTTTTGGCAAAATACCAGGCATCTGCAGGCACTTCGTATTCAGCAATACAAGAAGAAGGTTTTTTCAGCTCACCGCGTTTACCGTTAATTTCAACGACGCGAGTGGTTAGCTGTAAATCACCACAGGGAGTACGTGGTGGAATTAAGCCGCGGTAAATGCTGAACTCTGGGCCGAAACATTTTTCAATGTTACCGGTGGCAAATTCAAACATATGATAAGGCGTAAATGGCACTGTATCAGGTACGCGGTTGGCATATTTAGAATCAGCTGCCACTGTAGGTGCTTCAACGTGCTTAAGCGGAATAACCCCTTTATTGGTTGGCGCACTTAAATCCGGCACTTGTGCCATCAATGGCGCTTTATTTACGGGGATATTCGCACTCGTGGCCGCTGAAGATAAAAGCGGGTAAAGAGTACATTCGCTTTCTTCTTTAATCATTACGCCTAAGTTTTGGAAATCGACCACTACTTTGCCATTAAGCAAAATATCAATGTTCGCCTTTGCATATGGGCGAGGGCTTGTGCCAATTTCAGTGACTTCCATACGATAAGTTAATGTCCCATGTTGCGGTAATACTTGTCCGCGACAACGTACTTTTTGCGAAGCATTTTCAAGTGGTTGGAAACGACCATTACTCACTTGTGTGTGCATGCCGATATGCAACATAAAGAACTGTAATAACTGACCACAGCCTTCGGCCATTAATGATCCAGCCATGACCTGATCGCCTTGGAAGTGGCATGGGAAATACCAGTGATCCGGTGCCAATTGTTTATGGCCTTCAATTAAGCCTAAGCCCCAAGCACCGCCACGGACATCTAACTTGCTCACTTGCTCAATCATTAAGAATTTTTCAGAGGCGAAACATAACGATGGCTGTAATCCATTTTCTAGCTGGTGGCTAACATGGGCGCCGCCAAAACAGCTACCGATATCGCCATTGAGTAAATGATGAATTTGACCATAGTTAAACGCTGTTTGAGCACAATGTAGCAGTGGTTCAAAACGCGGCTTATTAGGATTGTTCATCACGCTAAGACGGTTTTTGATTTCATCTTCAGTGTGAATTACGCCTTTTCCGTCTGCGAGTTCTTTATCAGTAAAGAAGCCTGCACAGCCGCCATCCATTTTGAGGATCATCTTATCGCCAACGAAACATTCGTAAGAGAAGAAGAACAGTAGCGTGTCGCCATTGCTAGCAAAGTTATTGATTTTAATATCGTAACGCAGAGTGTCGCCGCCGCGAGGTAAATCAGCCAAGAAAGTCAGGGTACAATCTAATAAGCGATAAACACGCTCGCCTTTATTTTCAAAGTCGATGCCTAAATAGCTGATCAGCATCAAGTCACATTGACCAGATTCCACCGCAACTGCCCAAGGGATTTGACCATCGACTAAATAAGGGGCATCCACTGGGATGTCATATTCAGTGGTCATTGAACAGGGCTTATATTGGTTCATGGTCGCATCAAGCTTGGTGACGCGTGATACCAATAAATAGTCAGTGGTAGGCAGACGTACGCGACGTTTATAGCCGTCAATAATGGCGTAATCTTGACCAAATACCTTGGCGATATCCCCTTCGGCATATTCCACTAAATCTGCGTAATTCCAAATGCACGGTTTATCCGCTGGAATTGGGGCTGTGTAGGCGGGAACCTTAGCATGATTGGGTGTTAATGCCGTTTGTGGCACAGGTTGGGCTAATACGTTTACCGCTTGAGCTTGCTGTTGTAAAGGTTGAGCAAGTACAGGGTTTGATGGGTAAGTATTTTGCTGGACGTTGGCCTGAGCTAACTGCTGCTTTAGTAAGGTATCGGCCACTTTAAGGCCCGCATCACGGCTTTTTAAAAATGCCAAATGTGCTTGTTGCGCTAGCCACTGGTTTTGCTGAAAAGCATTTAAATGGGCTGGTGGCAGACTCTGGGTAAATGCAGAGTTTGCTGAATTTAGTGCTGGAGAAGCCGGTTTTAGATTAGGCATAATAGTGTGTGTCGTCTCTGTTGAGGGCGCATTTTTTGTTGTCGATAGCGTGTTTGTCATAGGAACGACTGTGACGGATGTCGCTGCCTTTGCTTGCGGAGCAATATGGGCGCATTTAGCTTTAATGCTGTCAATTGATGCTATTGGTGTATCGATAATATGCTGGTAAATATCTCGTCCACCAAGGCTGACTTGCTTGATTAAACTTAATTTGCTGCCAGTCGCGATTGTGTGCGATAGCTGCTGTGCAAGGGGCGCACTCAAACGATGTGTTAGCGCTTGTTGCTGTGGCTGAGATACCGATAACTCAATGTTTGAACACTTGTTTTCACTTACCGTGACGATTTTAGCACTAACATGGTTAGCACTTGTATTAGCCGCATTAACGCCATCACTGACATTAAACTGACTCATCTTAATCAAAGCGTGCAGCATACTGGCCATGCCGGATGCCGCAAAACTGTGTCCCATTAAATCTTGCGCTTGGGTTAGCATTGTTGTGCCAGATGCTAATTGGCTAAACAATGCTTGGCCAGTAACATCAAAACGGCTTTCAGGAGATTGATTAAGTTCAATCAAATTAGCCGACTTAGCAAACACGTTAGCACTGATATTATTGGCGGAATAGTGGCTACTAAATTGCAAACTGTCGATACTGGCGTAACTCTTGTCAGTTAAGCTGGTATTGGCCGTTTTTGTCTGCAATACAATTGCTCCAGCACCTTCGCCAACATGCCAAGTGCTATTAGCAATATCGCTTGCCTGAATACCTGATGCAGATAAACAGCCATTTTTAAGCAGCATATTTTCAATACTACCCGACAAATCTACTGCCGCTATGATCACAGCGTCTAGTGGCTCTTGAATTGAGCCTAAAGCAAACAGATTTTGTGCCACATCAATACAGCGACTCACAGATTGCTCGCCTGCTGAAATAGTAAAGGCCGGACCATTAAAGTCCCACAATGATGAAATCCGCGACGCCATAATATTGCCAATAAAACTGGTGTACTGATTCAGCTTGGCGGCATCTAATACACTGTCCATGGCAATAGCTTCAAGGGCGTGGTATTCATTATCTGTTAGCACAACACCCTGTGCTTTAAGGCTTTGGGCTATTTGGCTATGCAGATTAACGCGGCCACGGAACTGATGCAGTTCAAGCTCAGTTTCCATCGCCACCAATACCGCGACTTTACTGCCAGGTTTAAGTTTGGCGTCCACGATGGCTTCATCGGCCACTTTCATTAATAACAGTTGCTGTGAGATTAATCTGTCATCTTCATTTGGCGGCACTTTAAAGCGCAAAAAATCAAAGTCAAACTGTTCAATATAAGCGCCTTGGGGAACAGAGTGCAGACCGTGTTTTGCTAATAACTCGGGATGATTATTTAACCCTTTCCAGCGTTTAGCAGGTAAGTCTGTCATCAAAGGTTGTTGCTGAGCTATCTTGTCTGCCAGTGCATTAATGTTGCTGGTTTGGCCAAAATGGGCAGCCATACCGGTAATGTTAAGCGGCGTGTTAGCAGCGTTTAACGTGTCTTGTTTGGTAGCCGGTGTATTGGTTGAACCATGATTAATCGCATCATTATCATAAGATTCAATCAATAAATGCGCGTTACAGCCACCAAAGCCAAATACCGACACCCCAGCATGACGCGCTGTATTGCCTGCTTTGTCTGGCCAAGGTAACACTTCATTAGGCAAGGTTTGCTGACCAAACAATTGATTCGGCGAGGCGATAGGGCTGCTGATATTGATACTTGGCGGCAACACACCTTGGCGCATGGCGAAAATCATTTTCATTATCCCGGGCATACCTGCTGCGGTAAGCAAGTGGCCTAGATTAGATTTAGCTGAACCAATTAATGGGGTTGCGCTGCCATTAAGCTTATCTTCAAAAAAGCGCTCCATCGACGTCAGCTCGACCTTGTCACCCAAAGGCGTACCCGTTGCGTGGCATTCAATCACTTCAATGCTGGCAGGCGCGATGTCAGCTTCACGATAAGCGCGCTCAAATGACAACACCTGACCTTTGCTATTTGGGCTTAGTACAAACTGACCTTTTCCATCGTTTGACAAGCCAATACCGCTAACGAGGGCATAAATATGGTCGCCATCACGCTCGGCATCCTCGAGGCGTTTGAGTACTAATACACCCGCACCTTCACCAGCAAATAAGCCTTTGCTGTTACTGTCAAACGGCGCTGAAATGCCGTGGTCTGGGTAGGCGTGAAAAATCGAGAAACCCATGTTGATAAAGAAAGGATCCGCGCCTGATACTGCACCCGCTAGCATGATATCTGCTTTGCCTGTGTGCAAGTAATCACACGCCAGTTTTAAGGCATAAACAGAACTTGCACAGGCGGCATCTAAGCTTAATTGCGCTGCGCCTAAACCCAGTGCATCGGCAACGAGCTTAGAGGCATTATGAGCGATGGCGCCATTGCGGTAGTTGATTGTTCGCGGCAGACCTAACTGCTGCTCGTTGCCAAAGCCTTGGAGCACAAAATTAGGCTGCTCAAGTTTTACCTGTAGCGCTTTTTCAACTGCGCCGTGATAAAGCGGCACAAACAGCTCATTGGACTTAGCCGTGGGGAATGACAGCGTGCCCATCACAATACCGGTGCGTGATAAGCGGCTATCGTTTAACGATATGCCCGCATCATTTAAGGCATTACGCGCAGTGTCTGTGGCCCATAAAAAACTGTCATCTAAACCGTCAAATGCACTGGCTGGCACATGGTAACCATTGGCATTGAAACTGAAGTTTTCAATGTAGCCGCCTTTGTCGCAATAAAAGCGGTCAGACTGACCTTGCACGCCTGTGTAGTCACTTGGGCTGGCATTCAGTTTTTGATCGCTGATTTGACTACGTGAGTCTTTTTTATCTAATAAGTTTTGCCAAAACTTAGCCGGCGTGTCCGCATCAGGATACTGATTAGCAAGGCCGACTATGGCAATTTTGGGGGCATTATGAGAACTCAATGAGGTTCTCCTTCTGAAATAGGGTGAGGTGCCTGAGACGATAAAATCGGATCAGCAAGAACCGCTAATTGTTCGACCGCGCGTGCTAGCTCTTGTGAGATGGCACAATCAATGCTGTCGATAAAAGGGGTAAATGACATAGGGACTTGATGGGTTAATAACTGGCTTAAGCATTTCAATAAACTGATACTTTCATCCGCACCTTTAGCATTAACGGCAATAGCTTGGGCTGAAAAGCTGTCTTGATTAACCTGTTTATCAGCAAGCTGGCTGGTTAAAATTTTATCGATTAGCGTGCTAGTTTGTCTGTCCGCGCCAATTTCAACAAATAGCCTGCTGCCATGCTGACAAGCCTTGGCAATTAACTGGGTAAAATCCAATTGATGGCAAAAAGTATCGGCAATCGATTGGGCTATTGCATCCGGGCTTAACACTATTGGCTCAGCTTCTGTTGCTGTGATAAAGCGGATGTCATTGGGTAAGTCCGCCATCAGAGGCTGGTGATAAAACTGCTTTACCTGCTCAATAATTTGCATCGCCGGCGGCGTGTGCATTGCAGTGACTTTATTGGATGCAATGCCCCGTTTACCCGCTTGTTTAAGCATGGCTTTACAGCTGGCTTCACACCCAGCAACCACACAGGTATCGCCCTGAATAATGGCAATGTATGCCCTAGGGTAATCTGCAAGGTGTGGTGCTAATTCCTCAGGTGTTGCCCGAGTAATAAAGCTGTTCCATACAATGTCTTCGCCTTTGGTGGCGTCTGATACATCAAGCTGCCAATCTTGTCTAACACACAGTAATGGCCCTGAAATATCCTGGGTGAATAATGAACTTGTTTGGGTGGCATCAATTAAACTGTGTGGCTGTTGCCACACATTGAGGCTCGCCCACATTGAGGCTTCACCCATCGAATAACCCAAGGCTAATTTAGGCTTGATGTTAAATTCTTTTTCTAACAACTTGGTCAGCATATAACTGGCGCCAACACCTGAAATAGCCAGTTCAGATAAACTCATGCTCTGTGCCGTTGCCGTATCTTCTGTCGAATAGATTAGCTGACTTTGCAACATGGCTTGCAAATCACCTTGTTTTTCAAGCTCACTATAAAGCGCAGGAAAAGTATGCCCCAAGTGTTTAAACATATTGGGATACACGGTGCCAACACCGGGATAGACAAAACTTAAGCCATTTTCACCTAAGGGCTGATGAGTAAAAGCACTGCCAGCAGGCGTTTTATAATTAATCGGTGAGTGAATATCAGTACTGTCAGTGTGGCTTACTGCGTTAAGCATGGCGTTGACTTCAACACAAAGTGCCTCATAACTGCTTGCCATCACCACAGCGCTTAAGCTGTTTATTGCTGACTTAGCTTGATAACCAATAAGCTGCTGTTTAATCAGTTCCAATAACGTAATATCATTACTTGAGTCACTGGCTAAACGACTCAGCAATAGTGCTAATGACGCTAACTGGGCTTGTAAATCATCAATCGATATTGCGCCAATAGGCAGCCATAATCGTGAAGTATTGAGTAAAGGCTTGGCAGTAATCAGCCCTGTGCCCTGGGTTAAAATGACTGCTTGATGCGAGTTAGCGCACATTGAGCTAGCAAAAGCAGCCACTCGGCTTTGATGAAACTCGCAAAACCAATAACCTTGTTCGCTAGCACTTGAAGAGGCTAAGCAGTTAGCAACTGGAAGCTGCCTTGTCGCCATAGAAGTGACTAAGCCATGAAGTTGATTAAGCTTATGTCTGGCTGATCCTGCTTTAACGGTTTGCACCACAGGCTGAACGTGATCCCGTTTAGCATGCGCTAAAGCTTGATTAATGGCTTCAAGGCTATTTTCAGCAATGCCGACACCGTTAATTAAAGCATGTGGGTGAATACCATTCTTTGCCGCCATCAGCGCAGGCATTAACCATAACTTGTCTGCTAAATTAATGATCACATTTGCCGGTTGGACACTGGTTAGACGCTCTGCTGTATCAGCAAGGGCTTGTTCAAACCCAAGCTGATTAGTTTCATCAAGGCTAACAAACTGGATCTCAGTTTGAGCCATCACCTTAGGTGCGTTAAGCAACACCGCTATGCGCAGTGGCATAGTGTGGCGTTGCTTCACGGCTTGGGCTAGTTCCGCGCTAGTTAATGCGCGGCCAGTTAATGAGTTATCTGTTAAGTCAGTACTCAAATTGCACCCTCTATAAGCTTATTACGCGGTGCGATAAAGGCATCGTTCAAGCTTTTGCTAATAGTGGTTTTAGCCGCTGACATAGTGCAACTTAAGCGACCATCTTCATGGTAAAGCGCAATATAGGCAGTGAGTGAACGGCCGCTGCTTTTCAGTACCGTTAGCACTAAATAACCTGTATCACCCGATGCAAAAGGCACGTAAGTAGTCAGTTCACCAATGCTTGACGGCAAGCTGGCGGCATCATGCTTAATACGCGCCCACACAAGCATGGCCTGTAATAGCAAATCCTCAGCAAATGCCTGACTGCCACCAAGGGTTAACTTAGGTGCAAAACCGGCACAATCATTGTCGTTAATCAGCGGTAGTTCAACTTTGCACACCAACTGCTGATCGTCAGCAATTAACACTTGCTTAATCCCTTGTAGGCGAGGGCCGTGGAATAAGCTGCCGTTTGAATAAAGCTCGCTGTCAGTGCTAATCACTTTACCTTCATTTGCCAACTGTTTTGCAGTGGTGATGATTGCAGGTAAGGCGTTAGATGCATTAACAATTTTCTCGTTAACCAAGTTTTGGTTAACAACTTTTTCATTAACAATCAGGCTCGCTTGATATTGCGGCCTTAACGGGCTGTCTACCGGATCGCTTTGCAGACGGCTAGCAATAATTGCATTTAAGCCGGCCTCAGTTTGCGTCAATGTCAGGGTTAATACCTGTGGCGTATTGGTGTCAAAAATAATGCCTTTGAGTAACTTATAATCTTGAACGCAAACGGCCTGGCCACATAATAGCTGCGCAGTTTCACGCATCCATTGAATGGCACATACTGTCGGCAGTACTGGATTACCCGCAATGCAATGATCTTCAATGAAGGGCATTAAAAGCGGGTTAAGTACACGTTCAACAATATAAGTGTTGTTCACGCCATTAAAAGTCAGTGTCAGCGAACCCTTGGCGTAATGCAAAGAGTCCGCATTAAGCTTTTTTACAGCAGCACTCGCTTGGGCTGAAGCGTCAGAACCTTGCATACTCGATCCAATCAGCATCTGCACGCCCGTTTCAGACAGCAGGCTGTGGGCAAACAAGTTTGCGCCTTTATCTAATGGAATAACGTACACGCCGCGCTCAACAAACATCTTCTTCAATGCTGAACTGACCATACCGCCGTCCCAAGGGCCCCAGTTAAAGCTCATCACTTTGGCTTGTGGGTAGTTAGCCGCAAGTTGCAGTGCTGTTTTGTTGAGGATCTCATTAGACATTGAATAGTCACTTTGGCCTGTATTGCCGTAAAAACCCGCCGCAGATGAGAACATCGCCACTAGCTTAAGTTTGCTGGCATCTATGGCGTTAATAATGCCGGCAAAACCCGATACTTTAGTGCCATATACTCGACCTAATTCCGCTAAGGTTTTGTCTTGAATATGTTTGTCGGCTAACACACCAGCTCCATGGATGATGCCTGTAATGGTGTTAAGCCCTTTAATCGTTTGCTTAATTGCCGCATCTGAGCTGACATCCATGCTGATATATTCAGCGCTGGCGCCCACGTCTTTAAATGCACTAAGCGCGCGGTCTATTTCTAAGCTGCTGGTAATAGGCCAAACTAAGGCATCAATTTGCTTAGGTGTTGGCTTGTCACCTTGGGATTGAATAAACCCAATCGCTGCCGCTTTAAGCTCATTAACTTTTTTGCCTTGCGCCCAGGTTGGTAAATTAGCCGCTAAATGCTCGCTACGTCCCGCTAAAACAAAGTGTGATTTAGTTTGTTTAGCTAAGGTGAGGGCACATTCAAATGTGACTCCTTTTGCGCCACCCGTAACTAACACAGTATCATCGCTGTTTAACGTGGTGGTTTGGTAACGTGTTTTAGCACAAGCCGTTGCACTAAGCGTGTGACGACCTTGCTTGCTGATGCCGATTTCAGTGATTGATGTGTCAATATCAAACAGCTCTGCAACAATTGCCTTGGCTAGTTCTGCCGCTTCAAAGCTTGGTGCAATATCTAAGGCGCGGCAGAACACGTTTGGCCATTCATGGCTTAATGTTTTGCTTAATCCTGACAGTGCCGCCTGGTTTAGCTCAGTTGTCGCTAGGGCTTGGGTATCTAAATAACCAAAACCACCATCAATCCGACTTACCGTCATAAAGCTAACACGCTCAGTTTTTGATAGGGTTTCAAAACCTTTTTGTAAATGCTTCGCCATTAAGAAGGCTTGCTCAACCGCTGCAAAAGCCGCATCACTCAGTGGTAATGCATTGTTTATCTGTTCAAACTGAGGTTGTAGATGCACAAAACCTGCAATCTTGTGTTTAGCACTAATCTGTTTAATCACAGCGCTAATCGCATCATCACTGACTTGCGTTAACTCAAAGCTAGCAACTGCACTACTTAGTGGCGACTGTTTATTGGTAATGTCTTTAGGGCTATGGATCACTGCGACGGTTAGGCCTGTTGATGCTAATTTTTCTGCTAGTACGCCGGCATTGTGGCCGTCATCATTGATAACGATGCATGCGTCTTTCGAAAAACAGCCAACTAACTTATCCGCCGCTGGTAGCTTTTTTAGCGCGACTTCCTGATGAGGAGGTAAGTCGGTAGCAAGTTCAGCTGTAGCTTGGTGAACAACAGTTTGTGCAGCAGGGCTAGTTGTTGATGCGCCGCCAGCAGTTAGCTTAGAGTTCATATAGGCGACGATTTCACCTAAGGTACGACACTCGGCTAAATCTTCTGGGTTCAGTTCTGGTAATCCTGGAAGCTCATCTTGTACTGTGCCTAAAATCTCAACACGCTTGATAGAGTCGATACCTAAATCAGCTTCCATGTCCATGCTTAACTCAAGCATTTCAGTTGGGTAACCGGTTTTGTCGGCAACCACTGACATCATAGTGCTTTGTACTTTTTCAGCGCTCAAGGCTGTTTCAGCGCTTAAACCTGATGCAGGAGCGGCTTGTGCAGACACAGTATGTTGTACTGAAGCGGCGCCTTGTGCTGGGAGCTTAGAGTTCATATAAGCAACGATTTCGCCTAAGGTACGACACTCGGCTAAATCTTCTGGGTTCAGTTCTGGTAAGCCTGGAAGCTCATCCTGTACCGTACCTAAAATCTCAACTCGCTTGATAGAGTCGATACCTAAGTCAGCTTCCATATCCATGCCAAGTTCTAGCATTTCAGTTGGGTAACCTGTTTTGTCGGCAACCACAGCCATCATGGTGCTTTGAACCTTTTGCGCGCTTAAACCTGATGCAGGAGCTGCTTGCGCAGACACAGTATGTTGTACTGAAGCGGCGCCTTGTGCTGGGAGCTTAGAGTTCATGTAGTCAACAATCTCGCCTAATGTACGACACTCGGCTAAATCTTCTGGGCTTAATTCTGGTAAGCCTGGTAATTCGTCTTGAACCGTACCTAGAATCTCAACACGCTTGATAGAATCGATACCTAAATCGGCTTCCATATCCATGCCAAGTTCTAGCATTTCAGTAGGGTAACCGGTTTTGTCGGCAACCACAGCCATCATGGTGCTTTGTACCTGTTGCGCGCTCAAGGCTGTTGCTGCAGACAAGCCATTGCTTGCAGATGCAACAGGCGCGACAGCTGATTGAGCTGGCGCAGCGCCCGCAGTTGGCAATTTGCTGTTCATGTAATCAACGATTTCACCTAATGTACGACACTCGGCTAAATCTTCTGGGCTTAATTCTGGTAAGCCTGGTAATTCGTCTTGTACCGTACCAAGAATTTCAACACGCTTGATAGAATCGATACCTAAATCGGCTTCCATATCCATGCCAAGTTCTAGCATTTCAGTAGGGTAACCGGTTTTGTCGGCAACCACAGCCATCATGGTGCTTTGAACTTTTGCTGCACTTAATCCGTTGCTCTCTGATGAAGTCGGTGCTGATGCTACCGATGCTGCAACTGGGCTTGAACCTGCTGCTGGCAGCTTAGGTCCATCAGCTGGTAGACGAGAGTTCATGTAGTCAACGATTTCACCAAGGGTACGACACTCGGCTAAATCTTCAGGGCTAAGTTCTGGTAAGCCTGGAAGCTCATCTTGTACCGTACCTAAAATCTCAACACGCTTGATAGAGTCGATACCTAAATCGGCTTCCATGTCCATGCCAAGCTCTAGCATTTCAGTAGGGTAACCGGTTTTGTCGGCCACCACTTCTAGCATGGTTTGCAGTACTTTCTGCGCGCTCAGGGCTGTTTGCGTGCTTAAGCCTGAACTTTCTACCACTGGAGTAACTGGCGCCGCAGCAGCAACTGGATTTGGTACAGGAGCTTTAACTGGCGTCACTTGAGGCGCTGGAGCTGACATAGCAACGGCCGCTTGTGGAGCCGGAGCTGCGCGATTTTGCACAGCAGCTTGAGCGACAGGTGTTTGAGTCACTGCAGTTTGAGCAGTAGCTTGAGGCGCAGCCGTTTGAGTCGCAATATGTTGAACTGGCTGTTGAACGCGAGCTTGAGTGGCTACAGGCGCAGCTTGAACTTGAGCTTGAGCCGGAGCCGGAGCAAATGCAACTGGCGCTTGACCGCTTAACATGGCTAATGCGTTTTGGCTTGAAAGCGCTTGTTGCTCAAGGAACAAGGTATGGCTTTGCAGCGTTTGCGCTTGATGCTGGTGGAAAAATGCCATTGATTGCTGCAGGCTATCAGGAATAGCCACGCCTGATGCCGCCATTTGCGTTTGCGCAGCCATTAAGGTGGCAAACGTATCGCCGTATTGCTGTGGAATGGCTAAAAACTGTTGATGTAATTCAGCAGTTTGTTGCTGGGCGGCAAAAAATGCCCCAATGCTGTCATGGCTGACTGGTGCTGTGTTTGCAGGAGCTGCGTTGGCTGGAGCACTTGTTTGAGCACTCGCACTGTTACTCGCATTAGCATTAGCATTAGCACTGCCAGCTTGTGGCACTTCAATATATTCTGTTTTGATCACTTCTTTTTCCACAATTTTTTCAACAACAGTTTCAACAATCTTCTCAACCGGCACTTCAATCGTCACTTCTTTAAGCGCAACTTGACCTGTTTCCAGTGACTTTTGCATTTTGGCTTTGGTCGCAGGGCTGATGAAGTTGGTTGCAGTTAGCTTGACATTCATCGGCGATGACTTAGCTAATTCAGCAATCGGTGCTTGATACGGGTCAACCTCTGTAAGGCTTAACCCTAATACCGCAAGCTGAGTTGCAGCCTGGCGTAATTGAATATCGCTATTACCTTTAGGATTTGGATTTAAGCTGACTACACTGACAGCATCGCTTTGGTTGCCTAAGGTGCCTTCAACTAATTTTTGTAAAATATTTTTCGGGCCAAACTCAACAAAGACACGGGCGCCAGCATCGTACATAGACTGTAATTGGTCGCTGAAGCGCACCGATTGCAGCATGTGCTCGCTAAAGGCGGTTTGAATGGCTTTAGGGTCTTTAGGGTACAATTTCCCTGTGCCATTGGCATATAAACTCATGCCTGGCTTAGCAAATTTAACCTTGCTGATGGCTTTAGCAAACGGTACTTGGGCATGGGCCACAAGCGGCGTGTGGAAAGCTCCTGATACTGGTAAAGCAATGGCTTTAAAGCCTGAGGTTTGAATCGCTTTTGCCGCATCGCTGGTGGTTGCTGTTGGGCCTGCAATCACTAACTGAGTCGGGGAATTGTAATTAGCCACTTTCACGCCATCAAAATCTTTGATGCAGTGTTCTAATTTATCAATATTGGCCGTATCAGCAGTGGCGGGCAAAATAACCGCGTACATGGCGCCAGCATCTTGATCTTTAGGTGTTGCCGCCATAGCTTGACCACGGGCAAAGGCTAATTGGTAGTAATCCTCAGAAGAGATAACCCCAGCAGCACATAATGCCGACAGTTCACCAAAACTGTGTCCGGCGACCATATCGGCTTTAAAACCAGCATGGGATAACAGTTGATACTGACCCATGCTCACGGCACCAATAGCACTTTGCGCATTCGCAGTATTGGTTAATGCCGCTTGTTGGGCTGCAATGTCATCAGCTTCAAAGGCTGGAATAGGGAATAGAATTTGTGACAATGGCGTTTGCTTGTTTTTAGCAAACACCTTGTCGGCTAGCATTAACTGCTGACGCATTTCTGGGTAATGACAGGCTAAATCGACACCCATATTGACGTATTGTGAACCTTGACCAGCAAATAGCGCGGCAACTTTAACCTTGCTGTCATTAGCCACTAACGCGCTAGTACGATAGCTAGTACCAGACGGTAATTGCCAGGCATCATTGGTGTTCGCGCTAAGCTGTGCAATCGCTTGGGTCAGTTGGGTCACAAGTTCCGTTAATGAACTCACTACCATACCAATACGTGCAGCTTGGCTATCAAGTGTTGTTACCGCAAAACGTTTAGCTAACTTGGCTAATTCAATTTCACTGCTATTAGGTGAAGCGGTATCAATTGCTTTTACGATATTTAATAACTGGGTTAATTCAGTTTGCAGTGCCGCTTTATTACTTGCGCTAATCAGTAAGCTTTGTGCCACTGCGCGATGACGATACTTGGCATCACGGGCATGATCTTGCTTGTATTCTTCTAACACCACGTGGAAGTTAGTGCCACCAAAACCGAATGAGCTTACACCGGCGCGGCGCGGGGTATCATCGCTGCGTGGCATCCATGGACGCGTTTCGGTGTTCAAATAAAACGGTGAATCCCCAATGCCAAGCTTTGGATTAGGTTTGCTGACGTTAATGGTTGGCGGTAACACCTTGTGATGCAGTGCAAGGGCCGCCTTAATCACGCCGGCAGTACCTGCGGTCGATTTAGTGTGACCGACTTGAGATTTAACCGAGCCTAAAGCGATGTGCTGCTTAGTGTCGTTGCCTTCAGAAAATACCGACTTTAAGCCATTAAACTCGGCCACATCACCCGCTGCAGTACCTGTACCATGGGCTTCAATTAAGCCAATAGTGTGTGGCTCAAATCCTGCGTCATCATAGGCGCGTTTTAATGCTTTTGCTTGGCCTTCAGGGCGCGGAGCATAAATACTTTTGAACTTACCATCTGATGAAGCGCCGACACCTTTAATGACCGCATAAATACGGTCGCCATCACGCTCAGCATCTTCAAGACGCTTAAGCGCGACCATGCCAATACCTTCACCAATCATCATGCCTTTTGAATCGATATCAAAAGGTTGAATAGTTTCGTTAGTGGTAAAAGCAGGGGTTTTAGAAAAACTCATGTACATTGAAGGCGAGTTATCGGTACATACTCCGCCGGTGATCATCATGTCACTGCGATGTTCTGTTAATTCAGTTAACGCCATACGCAGCGCAGCTAATGAGCCAGCACATGCGGCATCAACCACACAGTTCATGCCGCCAAAATCAAAACGGTTAGCAATACGGCCGGCGATCACGTTACCCAAAGATCCCGGGAACGAGTTCTCTTCCCAGTGAACATACTGATCTTGAAACTTTTTAATCAGCATTTCGGTGTCTTCATCACTTAATCCGCTGCTTTTAAATACCTTTTTAAGCACAGGATATTGCAAACGGCCACTTAAACTGTGATTCAGTTTTTGGCCACCACCCACACCTAACGTAATACCAATGCGGTCGGTGTCGTAATCAGCACCTACGCCTGCATCGGCTAATACTTCTTTGGCCACGATAAGAGACAACAATTGTGATGAGTCAGTTAGCTCAAGGATATTAGGCGGCAGGCCAAATTCCATTGGGTTGAAGTCAACTTCTGGTAAAAAACCGCCACGCTTACAGTAGCTTTTATCCGGCGCAGATTTGTTTGCATCGTAATAGTCTTCTATGCGCCAATGAGTGTCAGGCACTTCGGTAATGGCATCAATTTTTTCGCTGATGAGATCCCAAAACTTATTTAAATAACGCGAATTGGCAAAAATACTCGCCATGCCGACTATGGCAACAGGCATATCTTTTAAACGTTTGTTAAGACGTTTGTCGGTGTTTTTGTTGGATTGGCTCATTGTGAGTCTCCGTTTGATGGCTGGGAATGAGCCATCTGATGTAGGGATTCAGCTGCGCTAGGTTGGCCATTATTAGGCTTGGCAGCTGATAGACTTGCTCCAGGAAATCGAGCAAGAAAACTGTGATAGTTGCGGACCAGCAACTTTCGTAAATGAAACGGGCCGTGCTTTAAGACATGGGTGATATAGCGATTACTCGCTTGGGTATGGCTGTCTTGATAAATATCTAAGTAAACCCAGTCTGACTTGAAATCGACTCCTAGCAGCACTGAATAGGCTTGCTGCTTTGTTAGTTGGGGCGGAATACTTAAGGACACCACTTGCACCACATTGTCAGGATCAGGACTTGGAAGCGACAAGGTATCGGCTAAGGTTTGTGGGTTTACGGTATAGGTTTGAATGTCAGCCCCTTGAGTGACAGGAAGCTGGTTAAAAAATTTTTCGGGCACAAAAGGGCTGTCGAACTCATCTAACTTAGATACCCCAAAGCGTTTTAAGCAGCGGGCAAGACCCGAGCGCGACACATTGGGGTTAATAAATTCTTGGGTGACTTTTAACAACCTGTCTAATGGCATTTTCAATTGATAACGCAGGCCCAGCATGACGTATTCTTCCATGGGGGACAGGGTCGTATTGAGTTTGTGTGGCGTGTTAGGAGTGTTATCAACAGAGTCACGCTTACGCCATTTACGCACAGTGGCTTCACTAATATTCAGAATTTTAGATAATTGGCTTACGCTGAGATCAGATTCTTGAATGAACTGACGCATCTCTGGTGTTGTGGTTGCATTGCGGTGATTAACCGTTTTTTTGCTGGCAGTCCCGTCGGCCTGACTCACTTCTGTAGGCGTACTTATCTTTTTTGTCATCGAGACAGCATATCCGAATAATCTGTTGGGACTGGCGTGTCGTTCGTGCGCTGACTGTGCCTAAATCCACTTATATATAATAAGAAGACGCAGATTACCTGAGGTTTCACTCCGATACAATCACCCGAGACTAAAAACGTGTGTTGGTTAACGAAAAGCTATATTTACAAAATGAGTATCAGGAAGTATTGATTGTATTCAACAGAGATTGAGTGGTTAGGATTCATTAGAATGGGTCAACCTGAGTAAGTGGATTAATCAGCATGATTAGTAGTGAGTGCCCAGAGCAGATAACCAATAAAAAAGGGAGCAATTAATGCTCCCTTTGGGTAGTTGTTACTCATTAACGTGATTATTTACCACACTCTGGCAACTAAGCCTTTAAGGTAGTAGCCTTCAGGAAAAGCGCTACTTATTGGGTGGTCGCTAGCTTGGTGCATACGTTCAACAAATTGCACTTCACGTTTGGCATCAAGTGCCGCATCAGCAACCACTTTTTGGAATAAGTCAGACTGCATCAAACCTGAACAAGAGAACGTCAGTAACATGCCACCAGGGTTTAACAGCTGCATCGCAATCATATTAATGTCTTTATAACCGCGACATGCACCATCGAGTTGCGATTTGTTATCGGCAAACTTAGGTGGGTCAAGCACGATGACATCAAAGGTTTTACCTTCATCGCGGTACTGGCGCAGTAACTTAAACACATCAGCTTCATTATAAATGACATGGTCATCATTTAGCGCATTGATGGCCATATTGTCGCGGGCAGTTTGCAGTGCCAGGGATGATACATCAACGTTTTCAATACTCGCCGCACCCGCTTTAGCGGCGTATAAACCGAAAGTGCCCGTGTAACAAAAACAGTTAAGCACTGATTTGCCTTTAACAAAGCGCGCAGCCATGGCACGGTTGTCTCGTTGATCCAGATAAAATCCTGTTTTGTGGCCTTTTACCACATCGACAGCAATTTTAATCCCATTTTCTTCAATGATAACCGGCATAGGTGGCAGTTCACCGTGCAGTAATCCAGTGACGGGCAAGAGGCCTTCTTTTTTTCTTGAGTCGACATCAGAGCGTTCATAAATGGCACAATCAGGATATTGAATCGCTAACAGCTCGACGATAGTGTCGCGCCATTTTTCAGCACCTGTGCTGAGTAATTGGCAGACAAGCACATTGGCATAACGGTCAATGGTAATGCCGGGTAAGCCGTCAGATTCTGCAGCAATTAAACGATAACCGGTTAAACCTTGCTCGCGTATCAATTCATCACGTCCAGCTTGGGCTCTTTTAATGCGTCTAGCAAAAAAATCGCTATCAATGGTTTCTTCTTTATCGAAGGTCCATATGCGCACTTGAATTTGTGATTCAGGTGACCAGGCACCGCGTGCTAGCCAACGACCATCATGGCCGACCACATCAACCGTATCTCCCGCCTGTGGCTTGCCGCCATTAACGTTGTGAATACCGTTAGAAAATATCCAAGGATGGCGTCGTTCCAATGAACGTTCGCGGCCGGGTTTAAGTTTAATTCTGATAGCCATGGTGTTGCCTAATTTAAAATGTAAAAGAGAAAGTGGTGCACAGTGCGATTATCGAGGCAGAATACCGTTCAAGGCCATTGATAATTAAGTGCTAGCGAATAGCCAGTTAAGTCGCAAAGTCGTGGCGGGGATCATAGCGTATTTGGGCGTTAAAAACCTGACAATTAATCGATTATAAGTACGCTTTTATGGTTTGCTGCTAATGTGAGCTAAATGTAGCACGCAGTCAGTTTGATATAGCCTTGGTCAAACACTGATATTGTTGTGTTTTTTGTATCTGTTAGGTAGCCGTATCAATAGGGTTTTTATGGCTAAAATATTGATAATAAATTATTTTTTCTCGGTACTATAATTTAAATACATTGCCTTTCTGCTGATTTACTATACTTTGAACGTTCATCCCGTTTTGTCATTTATCAAAGATACCTGGCTGAGCGCCAATTATTAGGCCGCCACATGACAAATCTACGCTTACGTTACCAAACCGTTGAGTTTGGTAAGACCGACATTCATCTGTGTACGCTTCGCGATAATCAAGAATTTAATGATCCTGCAGGCATTGCTGAAAAACTCGGTATTTCATCCGCCACATGGCCAATATTTGGCATTATTTGGCCTTCAAGTTTAGTGTTAGCGCATTACATCTCCGATTACGATACGGGAATTAAACGGATACTTGAAATCGGCTGTGGTATGGCTTTAACCAGTTTAATGCTTAATAAAAAACATGCTGATATCACCGCCACAGATTATCACCCCGAAGTCGGTAAGTTTTTACTTCGAAATACGGTGTTAAATCAAGATAAACCCATTGCCTATCAACAAACTGATTGGGCAAGCCATGACGACAGTTTAGGTTTGTTCGACATGATTATTGGCAGTGATTTATTGTACGAAGATGAACACGTAGAGCTATTAGCTAACTTTATTAACGAGCACGCTAAGCCCCATTGTGAAATGATTTTGGTTGACCCTGGTCGGGGAAATAAAAATAAGCTTACCAATAAAATGATTGAATTTGGCTTTACGTCGGTTCATTTAAAACCTATCCATACTGAATATCTTATCAATCCCTTTAAAGGCCATATACTCAAGTTTGTGCGCTAATTTGGTGTTTTGGGTCTGCAATAATAATGGGTGTCAAAGTAAATTGTTAAAGATTGTTATCATCGAAGAAACTAAAGTTAATGACAAGTTGATATCTAGATTTTTTGACAAATTAGACAGAAAAAGCATTTATGACTTTAGTTTTTTTTCATGTTATGTACAATACGAGTACAGTAATTTGTCTCATTTGAGTCGTGCAATAATGATTAAAAAATTTGGCTTTCGTAATTTTTATAGTTTTAAAGAAGGTGTCGAAATTAACTTTTTAGGAAAAGATGCAACCCTTGATGACACTGATTTAACTAATATTTCAAGAGTATTAGGCATTAAAGGAGCAAATGGTTCAGGTAAAACCAATATTCTAAAAGCGATTACTTTCTTATATTGCTTTTGTTCTAAGAGAATGGTGACAACAAGTGGTTCAAAGAAAAAAAACTCTCAAATAGACCTGCCCTTTTCAAGTTTCATGGACAATGATGAAATTACTGAGTTTTATATTGAATTCATAAGAAGAGGTACTACGTATTATTATGAGCTGGATATAAAGCGCTCAGGGATTATACGGGAGGAGATTCGCAGGAAACATAAGAAAGAAGTAGTTTGCTTAATTCGCGAAAAAAACAAAATAACTAATTGTTTAAAAGAGTTTTCTGAGCTTAAAAATTTGAAGTTGAAATCAGATCAATCAATCATCAGCGTTACTGATGATTTTGATTTCAATACTGAAATGCCAGATCTTGAAGCAATGAATTGGAATTTCACTAGGATTCTGTTTAACGTTGGCTACAACGGTTATCGTAATATTGAGAATGAAAACTATCTCGTTGTCAGTGAATTCTATCACAACAATCAAGATGCTTTTGAATTCACTAAAAAGGTAATTGAAAGTGTAGATGACGGGATTTCAAATATCACTATTGAGGAAACCACTGACTCTGAAACTGGAGATACGACTTATTACCCTTTGTTTCTTCATAGTGATGGAGCTATAGATTTTTCTATTGGACTTTCTCATGAATCTATGGGAACAAAAGCATTATTTGTGGTATTACATAAATATTGGCTAGCAATAAAAGATGGGAGTTTATTAGTTCTAGATGAATTTGATACTCACCTTCATGCAATGATACTTCCAGAAATATTGGAGCTATTTACAAACCCGAAAATAAATACAAACAATGCACAGTTAATAATTACTGCTCACAATACTGAAATTATCGATTCCCTAGGACGTTACCGAACAGTGCTTGTAAACAAAGAAAACAATGAAAGCTATTGTTTCAGATTAGATGATATTTCCTTATTAAGGAATGATCGTCCAATATCTCCTCTTTACAATAAAGGGAAAATCGGCGGCGTACCTAATAACATACATGGTTTAGCATCAAGGATTGCAGATGGCTGGAGTGATTTAATAAATGAGTAAAAACTTTTCAAGATCACCCAAAAAAGAACTATTTATTGCTACTATTCCACAGGATAGTTTAAGTGATTGCGATATATTAAGCAGATCAAAATTCAATTTTTCGTATCTAGATATTAACCCTCCAGGACAAGACTTTATTGATTGGAATAAGGCGGAAGGTAATAGTAAATTAGTTAAGCTAATGAATAAAATAAAAGAATTTTCACGCCAGTCTTTGAAACATTGGGAAAAAGAAAAAGTAGGTAAAGGGAAACGTGGTGGAAAAGGAACACGGCAGAGCTGTTTGGAAGTATATAAAACATTTCCAAAAAATTCTGACTTTATTCACCCGCCTTATGTACCTGAAGATGTTTGGTGGGCTAGATTTAGAATAGATAATGATACTCGATTAATCGGTTTTTTAGTTCCTGATAACTTAGATGAAACGATAAAAGATAATTTTGATTATAATACTTTCTATGTTGTATTTTTGGATGAGAATCATCAGTTTTATAAAACCAAATAATAACATGAACAAACAACATGTCCATATATGACTAGGTTTTTGTGGCCAACCATGATTGACCACATTGATTAAATTATTGAAGGGTTTTGTTAACGCGCTGGAGTGGCAAAAAATTAGGCATTGTGCTCCTGCTACTCCACTTTATTATTTGGTTTTTACAGCGTCAATAAACGGTAATGTGCCCATTGGCAACATGGTTGTTGGTAGCTTGCCATCCCAACGTTCCGCTTTGGTCAGTTCAACCAAGTTTTGGTTTTGAGCTAATGCTTCAGCGCGGCTCTTAATTGCTGTTGCTTCTGCGATACCTTTAATTCGAATACTTTCCGCTTCTGCTTTTGCGCGAGCCAATTGTGAGTCAGCCTCCGCTTGCGCCTGTGTTACTGCGATTTGAGCACT
This sequence comes from Shewanella sp. HL-SH4, assembly GCF_051164845.1. Taxonomy (NCBI): domain Bacteria; kingdom Pseudomonadati; phylum Pseudomonadota; class Gammaproteobacteria; order Alteromonadales; family Shewanellaceae; genus Shewanella; species Shewanella sp. HL-SH4. Next base: position 575,399 of record NZ_CP195037.1, on the reverse strand, counting down.
TACACGCTCTTTTTCTAAATTTTGTAGCTGAGTTTGTACTTCAACTTCAGCGCGCATTCTGTCTTCAACAGATTTTTCATAAGCATTAGAGAAGTCGATATTTTCAATTTGAACAGAAGTTATTTCTACCGGCCCTTTAATCGATTTTTTAATAGCTTCAGTGACATCAATACCGAATTTAATACGCTCTTGTACCACTGAAATTGCAGTGTATTTACCAAAAATGTTTTCAACTTGCGTCGGTACTTGGCGATCTAACAAACGGGCGACTAAAGAATCGATGCCTTTAAAGTTAGCGTAAACAGCTTCAACCTGATCTGGCGGAATACTAAAAGTCACTGAAGCGCGCAGAGTTGCTGGCTGCTGATCACGACTATAAGCCTGCAAAGATTGATAACTTGTGGTGTGAGTTTGAGTTGATATTTTTACCACACTGTCAATCATCGGCATCTTAAAACCTAAGCCAGGCTCTGCGGTGCCAATAATTTTACCGTTCCGTAATATCACACCACGCTCACCTTGGTCGACCGTATACCAACTACCAAATAAGGCTGTTAACACAGTAATTAGCACAACAAGGGGGATCACTTTAGCGGCGGTAAGTACTGAGGAAAGCTTCACTTCATTATTTAACATTTTGCATCCTTTGCGTTTATTTTAAGTATGAGTCGGTATAAAAGAGTTTAAACTTAACAGCTTGAATCAAAGAGATTATCTATCCCAGTGGCAGTAAGCAACAAAAAATATCGATGATAGAAAGTTGTCACTATTGTTCGGGTGCGGTTTGATAACTCAACAGGTGAAAACTTTGAGCCTCGACGAGAGTGGGTCTATGCCCGTATTCTTTAATTGGCTACCATCTTTGCCATCGATATTTGTGCTTATGCATTCTTTTTAATCTTATCCCCAATAACCATCCTTTTCATATTTGATTGATATCACGCTTTTTTGCTGTGTTGAATTTAGTTTCTGAGCCATTTTGCGGAATTGAGAGTCAGTGTTAGTCACTAAAACGAAAGACGTTATGTTATGACTTCAACATCATGGGTGGCATTTCTACTCTTTTGCATTTCTACGCTTTCTCTGGGTAGGCTAGAGCCCTTTTAACCTTAAAAAGACCTCTAAAGCTTCACCTATACCGCGAACAATCCTTCACAAGACCGCTATTTAAAATATAAAAAACCGCCAGACTAAATAATTGAATGAAAATAGAAACTCAGATATCGTTTATTAATTAATAAAATAAATGTAAAACGAGCAATTCCACAGGCTTGTTAGGCATACAGGGTCAGCATGCATAGATCTATTACATTATCAGAGTACGTAAAAAAGCGTAATGGCGTAGCACTTGGTGCGCCTGGGTCAATGACTAATATGCTCAAGCGTTCGTTAGGTGCAAGTTCATTCTATTTATTTTGGCAGTATTGGAATCCAATATGGGGTTACTATCTTTCTCGCAAAATAATGAAGCCATTGAGCGATTTACTTCCTATGTGGTTAGCAATTATTTTGACTTTCGCTGTTAGTGGTGCATTACACGATTTGGCGGTATCTTTGGTAAAGTTGGAGTTTACGTTCTATTTTACACCCTGGTTTATCTTAATGAGTTTTATGGTTTTAGTGACAAAGAAATTTGGTGTTTCATACAGTGAGCATCATTGGCTTGTTCGAGCATTAATAAACATATCAATCATAGCGGTATGCTTAGTTTTAACTCGTCAGTATGTCTAATTAGGCGTTGAGGCTATAGAATTTCTCTTTTTAGACAACATACTATTTCATGTGTTCGTTTTTTAGTTAGTTTTTGCTGTTGAAGTTATTGTACAGTTTCGTTAGGTGCTAGTGTTACTCCTACTTATACTGGCGTTTATCACGAGGAAATGACATGTCAAAAATAGTTGAGCTAGAATGTTTATGTGGAACAGTGAAAGGTAATATTAGGGTGGTTCCTGGATCATTTTTTCACGTACATTGCCTGTGTTGCGATTGCCAACAGTTCGCCTCTTATTTAAAGAATAGTGACAATATTTTGGATGAGCATGGCGGGTCTGAACTTTTCCAGACTTATCCAGAATTTATGAAAATTACTGAAGGGCAAGACAAGATCGGTGGCGTACAATTAAAAGATAAAGGTATATATCGTTGGCATACAAGATGTTGCAATATGCCATTAGCTAACACAATGAGTTCAGCAAAGATCCCATTTATAGGTGTGTCAGTAAAACTAATGAAATTAGCAAGTGAGCAAGAAAAGTTAGAAATATTAGGGCCTGTTACCATGAAGGCATTTGGTAAACACTCAATAGGAGAAATGCCTAAGGATGCTTACTCTAAGTTCCCTATGTCATTCATGCCTAAAATAATAGGTTTTATGCTAAAGGGTCTATTTAGGAAAAGCAGTAGTCCATCCCCCTTTTTCAATGGAAACGAAACGGTAGCAAAGGTTAAAGTTTTGTCAAAGGGTGAAATCGACTAATCAGCTAGCTACCATCAATTTGGTGACCCACGATTGCGGCTAAATATTAAACAGTAAACCACGCTTTATTCACCTGCTCTGAATGGTAATTGAAGATGGTTAGACCTAGCAAACTCGACTTATTAATCATTTCCACCCAACATTAAATTGAGCACTTTACGTCATTAAACAGCCTTAACCTTTGACGGCTTAAGACTTTTTGTCACTACTTCTGTTTTCAAGTATTGTTTTTTATTTCAACAAGTCTATTTTACCCCGCTAAAAACCGCACTGATATGTTATAAATAAGTTGCTTGGATGCGTCTTTTCGCTGAAGTAAAGCATTGATACTGTTTAACTTGCGAAAATCAATCGATCTTTTTGACTTACTTTCGTAACAAATCAATCAAATCAATCAAATCAATCAAATCAATCAAATCAATCAAATCAATCAAATCAATCAATCAAATCAATCAAATCAATCAAATCAATCAAAATGGAAATTTAACTTTAATTTTTAAGGAAGTGTTTTTATGATTAGAAAGCTAATTAATGTAATAGTTGCATCAGCGGTAATGGGTTTATCCGTATCGTCTGTTATGGCTGCTGGTGGCGGAGACGTTATAAAAAGTGACCCTACTAAGCATTTTGATGAAAAAGGTAAAGCGCCTTCTAAATTCACCATAGACTTGCAAAATGGATTACGTAAAACACTTCCATTTGAAGATAAACGTGATTTTGAGGAAGCTCAAAAAGGTTTTATTGCTGCACCTGATTATAAGCAAATTATGGCTGAAGCGGGCAACGTTGCTTGGGATATGGGCAGCTACGACTGGCTACTTGATGAAGGTACAACCTTCGATACAATCAATCCATCGTTACAACGTCAAGCTGTATTAAATATGGCTTATGGTTTGTATGAAGTGCTTCCGGGCAAAATATACCAAGTCCGTGGTTATGACTTAGCCAATATTAGTTTTATTAAAGGTGATACCGGCTGGATTGTGTTTGATCCGTTAACAGCTAAAGAAACCGCTGCTGCAGCGCTGAAATTTATTAATGAGCAATTGGGTGAGCGCCCAGTTGTCGCCGTTGTATATTCGCATTCTCATGGAGATCATTTTGGTGGTGTGCGTGGTGTTGTGAATGAAGAAGATGTAAAGAGTGGTAAGGTTAAAATCATAGCCCCTGAGGGTTTCATGCATCATGCGATTGCTGAAAACGTGATGGCGGGAAATGCGATGACTCGCCGTATGTTCTTCCAATATGGTGTATTGTTACCGCGCAGTCCGTATGGACACGTCGATCAGTCTATCGGTAAAAATACTGCTGCGGGTAATTTAGGCTTGATTGAGCCTAACGTGACTATTAAGCAAGATTTCACTGATATGACAATTGATGGCGTTAAGATGGTGTTCCAAAGCACGCCAGGTACAGAAGCCCCTGCAGAAATGAACACTTGGTTCCCAGATATGAAAGCGTTTTGGGCTGCAGAAAATATTACTGGTACTATCCACAATATTTATACCTTACGTGGCGCATTAGTACGTGATGCATTGGAATGGTCTAAGCAAATTAACGTCTCTTTGTATAAATTTGGACAAGATGCCGAAGTTATGTTTGCTTCACACTCTTGGCCTCGTTGGGGTAACGAGCGTATTCAAGAAATAATGCGAACTCAACGTGATACCTATGCCCACCTAAATAACCAAGTGCTACATTTGGCCAACCAGGGTGTGACAATTAATCAAATTCATAATGTTTATAAGCTTCCAGAAAGCTTACGTCAACAATGGTCTGCACACAGCTATCATGGTTCTGAAGAGCACAATAGCCGCGCAGTATTGAATCGTTATTTAGGTTATTGGGATGCAAACCCTGCAACCTTAATGCCTTTGTCACCTGAAGATTCTGCACCTTTATATGTTGAGATGATGGGCGGCAGCGCTAAGATTATCACTAAAGGAAAGCAGTTGTTTGACCAAGGTAAATATTTTCATGCAACTGAAATTCTTAACAAGTTAGTCTATGCAGAGCCTAAGAACCAACAGGCAAAAGATTTACTAGCCGATGTGTTTGAACAAATTGGTTATCAAAAAGAAAGCCCGAGTGTTCGAAACAGCTTTCTTGCCGCAGCCTATGAGCTTCGTAATGGCATGCCTACAGGTAGCTCTCCAAAGTCGACAGGTCCAGATATGATCAAAGGTATGTCTACCGGATTATGGCTTGATTTTCTTGGTGTGCGTCTTGATACCGAAAAATCAGCAGGTAAACACTATATTATTAATTTGGTTACCCCAGATAATGATGAAAAATACCTTGTCGAGTTAAGTAACTCTGCACTAACCAATATCCAGGGTATTCATTCTGACAAAGCTGACTTGACCCTTACCATTGATCGTGCTGAATTAAACGATGTGATGATGGGCGCGAAAAGTTTTGATGACAAAATTAAGGCTGGTAAAGTTAAAATTGACGGTGACCGCAAGGCGATAGATGAGTTAATGTCTTCAGTAGTTAACTTCTCTATGGCATTTGAGTTGCTACCAGGCACTATCGCTAAGTAAGCTAAGTAAGCTAAGTAAGCTAAGTAAGCTAAGTAAGCTAAGTAAGCTAAGTAAGCTAAGTAAGCTAAGTAAGCTAAGTAAGAAAAAGGTTCACCTATAATTAGGGTGAACCTTTTTTATGTTAACTAATATTAAATGATATTTATAGTAAGCTTTAACGGTTTGTTAATGTGCTCATTAATCTAGTTATTCTTGCAGCAATCCATCCTACTTATGTATTTATACTGATTATCGCTAATAATATAATTAGTATTAAGTGAGTTATCATTTTTATAGCATCGCTCATTAAGATGCTGATAGCACCGATATAAAACTGTCTATTATTAGTTTACCCATGGCTAATAAATTCCTTTTTAGTCACTTTTTTCGGTGCGACCCTTTGCGGTTCTGTGATACTCGCGGCGACCACTTTCATTGCTTGGGTCAATTGGCTTAATTGCGCAGAGCTAATGGTGTAGGGCGGCATAATATAAATTAAATTGCTGAAAGGTCTAACCCAAACCCCTTGCGCGATAAAAGCCTGCTGTAATTGTGCGGTATTGACTGTGTGGCGCATTTCAATCACCCCCACGCCGCCTAATATGCGTACATCTTTTACCTGCTCAAATTCAATTGCCTCTGCAAGCTCAGTGATCATTTGTTGTTCAATCATATTGATTTGCGCTGGCCATTGCTGTTGATTAATTAATTGTAAGCTAGCTGTTGCTGCGGCGCAGGCGAGGGGGTTGGCCATAAACGTCGGCCCATGCATAAATACCCCCGCGGGCGAGTCACTAATCCCTTTGGCGACTTCATCACTGCACATAGTCGCAGCAAGGCTGATGTAACCACCGGTTAGCGCTTTTCCCAAGCACAGTAAATCGGGCTCAATATTGCTATGCTCATAGGCAAATAATTTACCTGTGCGACCAAAGCCTGTGGCGATTTCATCTAATATCAGTAAGACATTAAACTGATCACATAGCTGACGTAATCGGGTTAAATATGCCGGAGAATAAAAGCGCATTCCGCCAGCGCCCTGCATAATGGGTTCGATAATAATCGCGGCCACATCTTGATGGTGGGTTTCAAAAGCCGTTATTAATGCGGTTTCATCTTCAATGGCTAAGTCTTGATCATTTAAAGGTAATTGAGGGTCTAATGCTGCACTGAAGCCAAACGGGGTTTGCGGGGCAGCAATAAAGATTTGTTGTGTGACATTGTCACCAAACATAGTATGCATACCGCCTTCAGGGTCACATACGCTCATGGCGGCAAAGGTATCGCCATGATAGCCACGTTTTACGGTCATTATTTTTTGCTTGTTAGGCTGATTACGTCCTTGCCAGTATTGCAGTGCCATTTTTAATGCCACTTCAACTGCAATAGAGCCTGAATCAGCCAGAAATACCTTGGTTAATCTCGAGCAAGTCATTTCGACTAACAACTTACTGGTGTCAATAGCGGGTTGATGGGTTATACCGCCAAACATCACATGACTTAATTGATGAAGCTGCTGTTGCATCGCAGCCAAAATATGCGGGTGACCATAACCGTGGACACATGCCCACCACGAGCTTGTGCCATCAATTAACTTACGGCCATTATCCAGCACGAGTTCGCAATCTTGCGCAGACACCACACCATGAACAGGCATAGCTTGAGTCATTGACGTGTAAGGATGCCAAATATGCTGGCGGTCAAATGCGTAATCAATGCTTGATTCGGTTTTTGGTTGTTGTGACACGCTCGAGTTGCTCATAAAGTAACCATTAGTAAAGTTGGTGGTAGGCGCTGCGTTGACAGTTTACGGGCTACAGGTATCCTAGCCAACATAAAATCAAAATAAAGGAATGATCCATGTCGTTAGCTGAAGTTCGCAATGATTGGCAAAAAACTGAAATTGAAGCGTTATTTGCATTGCCAATGAATGATTTGCTGTTTAAAGCCCACAGTATTCATCGTGAAAGTTTTGATCCTAACGAAGTACAGATCAGCCGTTTATTATCGATAAAAACAGGTGCTTGCCCTGAAGACTGTAAATATTGCCCACAAAGTGCACGTTACGACACAGGCCTTGAAAAAGAGCGTTTACTCGAAATTGAAAAAGTATTAACTGAAGCCAAAAGTGCTAAAGCCGCTGGGGCTTCACGTTTTTGTATGGGCGCAGCATGGCGCAACCCGCGCGACAAAGACATGCCATATTTAACTCAAATGGTAAAAGATGTTCGTGCTTTAGGCATGGAAACTTGCATGACACTTGGCATGTTATCAAAAGAGCAGTCTGAACAATTGGCTGGCGCAGGGCTTGATTACTACAACCATAACCTAGATACCTCGCCTGAATATTATGGCGATGTGATCACCACTCGTACTTATCAAAGCCGCTTAGATACACTGACGAACGTGCGTTCTTCTGGCATGAAGGTTTGCTCAGGCGGGATCGTCGGCATGGGCGAAAAAGCCACTGACCGCGCAGGTTTGTTACAACAATTAGCCAACTTAGCCCAACACCCAGATTCAGTGCCAATTAACATGCTAGTGAAAGTGGCGGGAACGCCATTTGAAAAAATAGATGATTTAGATCCACTTGAATTTGTGCGCACCATTGCCGTTGCCCGCATCATTATGCCTAAGTCTCGAGTGCGTTTATCGGCTGGGCGTGAAAGCATGAGCGATGAATTGCAATCAATGTGCTTTTTTGCTGGGGCAAACTCAATTTTCTACGGATGTAAGCTATTAACGACTGCAAACCCTGAAGAAAATGATGATATGAACTTGTTCAAACGTTTAGGGTTACACCCTGAACAAGGACCAGTGGCTAATATCGACCAAGACAGTCAAATGGTGGCCAAGGCCAGCGCGCAAACTGCTAAAGCAACTCAACAGTTTTATGATGCTGCGGCATTGTAAGCTTATTATTGACAACAATACGGCAAATTGATGGCGCATCCTCTCACGGATAAAATGACTCAGCTAATGGCGCAGCAGCAAGAAAATGGCTTGCTGCGACAACGTCATGAGCTAAATGCCACCGCGCATCAAGCTGAATCGTTCATCGATTTTAGTCACAATGATTACCTAGGTTTAGCTAACGCCAGCGAACTTGCCGATGTGCTTTATCAAGGTGCATTAACCTATGGTGTTGGCAGCAAAGCATCGCCATTAGTCAGCGGTTATGGTCAGGCACATGCAATGCTTGAGCAAAAACTGTGTGAGATGACAGGTCATCAAGCTGGCATGCTTTTTTGTTCTGGTTTTAGTGCTAATAACGCATTAATGAAAACCTTGTTTTCAAGTACCGATACAGTGATAGCCGATAAGCTGGTACACGCTTCTATTATTGACGGCATTGTGGACAGCGGCGCAAAATTACTGCGTTATCTGCATAACGATATAGACAGCGCGGCCCGCCTACTCACTAAAAATCCTAATAGTGTATTAATCACCGAAAGTGTCTTTAGCATGGACGGCGATTGCGCGCCGATTAGTGATTTAAGCGCGCTGTGTCAGCAACATAATAGTTGGCTGATAGTCGATGATGCCCACGGTTTTGGGGTATTTAGCGCCAACAGATTAACGGCACTCCATGCTGATATTCAAGTGGTTACCTTTGGTAAGGCATTAGGTTGTCAAGGCGCAGCCATTTTAGCGAGTCAGCAAGTGATTGAATTTTTAGTGGCCAATGCCCGCCATTATATTTATTCAACAGCCTTGTCACCGGCTAATGCATATTTGGCTTTTTCTGCGCTTAAATTGATTGAACAGCAACCCGAACGCCTTATCCAACTTAATGACAATATTGCCTTATTTAGAACCTTAGCAACGCAAGCTGGAATAGGATTAACTGAATCCAACACAGCAATTCAACCAATAATTATTGGCGATAATACATCGACCATGGCGGTGGCAGAATCGCTGGCTCAAAAAGGTTTTAAGGTGGGGGCAATACGTTCGCCTACTGTACCTCAAGGTTCAGCCAGATTACGCATTACCCTAAATGCTAAGCATACGTCAGCGCAGATCCATCAACTGGTAGCCCAGCTTGCTTTGTTGTTAATCGACCTGCCAATTGAGAATCAATAGATGTTAGATAAATCGGTTGCCGATACCTTTTCCCATGCAGCCAGTCTTTATAAACAACATGATGTGTTACAGCGGATCACCGCAAAAACATTACAGGCTAATGCCATATTAACAGGTCATCTGGCAGATATTGGCTGTGGCCCTGGTACCTGTTTTAGTGATTTTTCATCGGTATCGAACGTGACTGCAATAGATATTGCCGCTGGCATGTTAGAGCAGGTCAGATTGAATTACCCTAAATACTCAACCCTTAACTGTGATGCGCAATCTTTGACGCTTAGCGCTAATAGTGTTGACAGCGTTTACTCAAATCTTGCCTTGCAATGGTGTGATGATTTCCCCAAAGCAGTTAATGAAATTGAGCGCGTGCTAGTGGATAACGGTGTTTGTAGTCTCGCCATAGTGACCGATGGCAGTTTACCTGAATTACAAACATTAGGTTTTAGAACCAATCAATTTGCCAGTATGCTCAGCCTGTTAAGCGCGTTTGGTGTTAAAGATGCATCGATGCAATCTTGCAACAGCAATTGGACGGTTTTACAGGCCAAGGTCGAAAAAGTAACCGTGTATTTTGATAGTTTACGCAGTTTATTGTATTCAATTAAAGGCGTTGGCGCATCAGCTGGGCAAGCTGGCAGTCAATCGCGGGCGATGTTATCAAAATCCGCTTGGCAAGAGCGGGTGGTGTTAGCACAAGGTCTCGCCACCGAAAAGGGCATTCCTTTGACCTACCACATAGCTTATATCCACGCGAAAAAGCGTTAATTTTGCATTTACATAAAGTAGGCGGAACATGATTTATTTTGTGACGGGTACCGATACCGATAGCGGTAAAACCTTAATTTCTTCAGCGTTGCTTTCTTTGGCCCAAGGTAACAAGTGTGGTTTTAAACCCATCGCATCGGGCTGTGTGTTAACACCTGATGGATTAAGAAACCCAGATGCGCAAGCGTTAATGGCACAGTCGAACATGGGCTTAAGCTACCAACAGGTTAATCCTATTGCATTTGAACCAGCCATTGCGCCGCATATTGCCGCTGCTCAAATAGATGTAACATTATCGGCGTCTAAGGTAGTAGAAGCTTTACTGGCAACACCAATTTTAGCGGCAGATTTCGCATTAATTGAAGGGGCGGGTGGCTGGCGATTACCTTTAGGCAATAACCAGTATTTGTCGGACAGTGTTAAGCAACTGGATGCTTATGTACAAACCCATAATGCCGAACGAGTCGGGGTTATTTTAGTGGTCGGTATGAAGCTAGGGTGTTTGAATCATGCTTTATTGACCTTACAAGCGATTGAAGCCGATGGCTTAAAGGTTGTTGGTTGGGTGGCTAATCAGGTAGATGCAAACATGAGTGAGATAGCCGCTAATTTGGCAAGCTTACAACAAATGATGACAGTACCTTATTTAGGTTACGTGCCTCACCTTCCACAAGCAAATGCTGAATTAGCCGCAAAACACCTTGATATCGCGCAGTTGTCATAGTCTTTGTTGTTATAGTCTCTGTTTTCATATGGAAAGCTGAGTGTTATTTCTGTAGATAGCATTAGCAAAAAAGGCCTAATCTCATCGATTAGGCCTTTTTTAATGGGGTAAAACACAAACATTAGAGCCGTTTTTTATGCTTTAAACGTGCTCCAGATCGGTGCGTGATCAGAGGGTTTGTCGATGCCGCGTAACTCATAATCGACATCAGACTCTACCACATTAGCCACTAACGATTGTGTTGCTAACACAACGTCAATACGCAGCCCACGGTTGTCATCAAAGCCTTTGCTGCGATAATCAAACCATGAATAACGCTCAGTACGTGTTGGATGTAATTGACGGAAACTGTCAACAAAGCCCCAGTCTAATAAGGTCTTTAACCATTCACGCTCTTCAGGTTGAAAACTACACTTACCTGATTTTAACCAACGCTTGGCGTTAGGTTCACCAATACCGATATCTAAATCAAGTGGTGAAATATTGATATCACCAATCACAGCAATGTCTTCATCTGGGGTGTGGTGAGTGGTTAAGTAGGTCATTAAATCTCGGTAAAATTTGCGCTTAGCAGGGTACTTAGTTTCATGGTGAATACTTTCCCCTGGGGAAAGTAACCGTTGATAACCGTTAATACTCGGCCATTTGGTTGACTAAATTGACCAATGATTAAGCGGCGCTGTGCATCGTCGCTGTCGCTTTCAAAGCCTTTAATAACCTTGATAGGCTCTACTTTAGACAACATAGCTACGCCATAGTGGGCTTTGCCACCATGATAATGCACCTTGTAACCCATGGCTTCAACATCGGCCAGTGGAAATGCTTCATCATGCACTTTGGTTTCCTGTAAGCCAATAATGTCTGGCTGGTGGCTGTCAATCAATGCTTGTAATTGATGTAATCGCGCCCGAATACCATTGATGTTAAATGAGACAATTTTCATTATGGAAGGACTCGTTTAAACGGCTTAATAATCACGCTTTTATAAACACCTGCAGCAATATATGGGTCAACATCAGCCCAGGCTTGCGCTTCTTCTAGTGAGGCAAAATCAGCAATCACTAATGAACCGATAAAGCCTGCATCGCCTGGGTTTTCATTATCAATGGCTGGATGTGGCCCTGCGGTTAACAAGCGACCTTCGTCAGCTAAAGCTTGTAAACGTGCAAGGTGGTCGGCACGGACTGATAAGCGTTTTTCTAAACTGTTTTCAACATCTTGAGAAGAGATCATATACCACATAGTCAAGGCTCCATTTGTTCGTAAATTTGCTGTGTAACTTTGTTGAATAAAACGTACTGTAATCGTCCTTAATAACGATTACAGTGATACTAATTTTTTTGATCTTCCGGTGGATTTTCCATGTGTTTAAACAAGTAAACCACAGTGACTACAGTATTAATTAGGGTTAATGCGGTTAAGCCAAACACCTTAAAATTAACCCAGGTTTCTAGCGGTAAACTAAAGGCGACATAAATATTAACGATACCGCAAATAATGAAAAAACTAACCCAATACCAGGTTACCTGAGCCCAGATCTTATCTTGGACAATCATCTCTTTGCCTAGCATACTTTTTAGTGCTGACTTGCCCATTAATTGGCTAACACCTAGCCCTACGGCAAACAGTCCATAGACGATAGTGACTTTCCATTTTATGAAGGCATCGTCATGAAAAAACAAAGTTAATGAGCCAAATACCGTCACCATAGCGAAGGTAATGAGATGCATTTTTTCTACTTGTTTGTACAGTAGGTACGTTACCATAAGTTGTACTGCTGTGGCGGCGATAAGTACGCCTGTCGCGGTATAAATATCGGCAAATTTATACACGGCGAAAAAAATAACTAAGGGTAAGAAATCGAGCAATTGTTTCATGTTAGATAAAATTCACTGTTGGCTGCAAAGTCGATTGCATGAAAAAATAAGCTGAGAGTGTACCATGCAATAAGGTTAATCGAGAACCTTTACCACGGCTAAAATGGTGTTTGATAATTAACATTTTTTCATCAATTATGATGGATAAAATAACTGCAGTAGACAGATAATCTAATCAATAAATTTAGCTGTGGTCATTAAGTTGATTGCAAGGTTGTCGAAATTAATCGCATTGATATTTAATGTTATTGAGCGCTTTCTAGTGTTGTTAACCATAATTTGGCATCATTTAATAATGCCGCGCTTTTGGGCGATAAAAGGGGATTGGCTATTTCAAATTGTCTGCGCTTGTGTAACTGAGCCTTCTCTATTATACCTGCTGTAATAGGATGATTTAAAAGTAGTTCATCAAAGCTGCCATCATCAATTGTTTGGCGTAACCCAAACTCTAATCGTTCAGCCAATGGTTTATTTTGCTTATTAACAAAGAAGTAAATGGGGGCAGCGTAGTGCAATAACAAATGTTGCTCTAATTCGATGTCATCCCTGCGTGACAATTCATCCCAAGGTTCATGTATTGCGCGGGGGAAATAGTCAAAGCGATTTTTGGCTAACATGGCTAATAATTTACTGGCAGAACCTGAAATTACGCTAAAACCATTTTGCTGTAAAATATCTGTATCAGGCCAGTCTGAGCCTTGGCCAATAAGAATACGTTTAAATTCCGTTAGGGAATTTATCCCACTAAAACGACTTTGTTCGCCTTTGCGTATGATACCAATACGATAACCCATTAAGCCTTTAAGTAACGGAATATAAACTGCTTGCAGCTGGTTTTCTCGTTCAATAGAGGTCATGGTCCATACAATGTCTATATGCTGGTTTGATTCAACTAATTTGATGGTACGGGCTTGTGGCATTTCGATAACCACAGGTGTCATTTTGTAAGCGCCGTACTTTGATTCACTTCTTTGTAAAGCCAGTTCAAGTAAAGCAATATAATAGGCTTGTTTAGGGTCGACAAACTGCACCGATAAGTTATATTTCACTTCAGTGATTTCTTCAATGTCGATGGCCTCAGCGTCTCCGTAAACAAAGAGCAGTAAGCCTATCGATATCATTAAATGCAATACAGTTTTAGCCATGGTGTCCTTTTCAATTTTAGTCTTTTAAATCAGTATAGCAGTGTAAAAAGAATGGAGCCTTTAGCGGCTCCATTATTCTATCTATTCCAATTATAATTAGCTAATTAGGTTTACTTAATAAGCCGTGGCAGCTTTCATTTTTTTGGTAAACTCTGCAAGTGTTGTCAGTAATTTAACTTCATCATGTTGATGAGTTTCAATGATTTTAACCACAGCTGAACCTGATATTGCGCCAGCTGCACCGGCTTTGATCGCTTCTTTGACCTGTGCTGGCTCTGCAATACCAAAACCCAATAGCGGTGGCGGTGCATTAAATTCAACTAATTTTGCCAGAATAAGTTCAACCGGTGCGCCTGCTTTAGACTCTGTGCCTGTTACGCCAGCACGGGATAATAAGTAGGTGTAACCTTCACCTAATTCACTTACCTGTTTTAATGTGTCGCTGTTTGCATTTGGCGGTGCTATAAATATTGGTGCAATATTATGCTGTTTAGCGGCGGCAATAAAGGGAGCAGATTCTTCTATCGGTACATCGGCAATGAGTACTGAGTCGACACCCGCCGCCTGTGCTTTGGTATAAAATTCATCAATACCATTTGAAAATACTAAGTTAGCATAAAGTAATAAGCCAATGGGTAACTCTGGATAAAGCACACGAACCTTAGCGATTAATTCAAAGCAGTCGTCAGGTGTGGTGCCTGCTGCTAGCGAGCGCAAATTAGCGCCTTGAATGACCGGGCCATCAGCAAGTGGGTCTGAAAAAGGAAAACCTAACTCCAGTGCATCAGCACCACTTTCAACTAAGGTTTTAATGATATTAAGAGAAATATCTAAACCAGGGTCACCAATGGTCACAAACGGGACAAAGGCACCTTGTTTTTTTGCTTTTAACGCAGCAAAGGCTGCCTGATATCGATTACTCATTGCCGCTCTCCTGTGCTTTGGCTGCTAAAATGTCTGCTACGGTGAAAATATCCTTATCACCACGACCGGATAAGTTAACCACTAAAATGGTTTCTTTGGTGGCTTCTTTTGCTAGACGCACGGCATAGGCAAGTGCGTGAGCGGACTCAAGCGCAGGAATAATACCTTCTTTACGGGCCAATAATTGGAACATTTCTAATGCTTCATCGTCGGTGGCTGATTCATATCTAGCACGGCCAATAGCATTAAGGTGAGCATGTTGTGGACCAACAGAGGGAAAATCAAGTCCGGCTGAAACTGAGTAAGACTCTTCTATTTGACCATGACTGTCTTGCATTAGTGGGGCTTTCATACCAAAGAAAATGCCGGTTTTACCGTGTTTAAGCGGGGCGCCGTGCATAGGCGTATCAATGCCTTTACCTGCTGGCTCGACACCAATAAGTTCAACTGACGGTTCATCGATAAAGTCAGCAAACATACCAATAGCGTTTGATCCACCGCCAACACAGGCAATAACGGCATCCGGTAGGCGACCTTCTTTTTCAAGAATTTGCCTTTTGGTTTCTTCACCAATAATACGTTGGAATTCACGCACTATGGTCGGGAATGGATGAGGGCCTGCTGCAGTACCTAACAGGTAATGTGCTTTGTCGTAGCTGCCAGACCAATCACGCATTGCTTCGTTACAAGCATCTTTGAGGGTTGATGAACCAGACGTCACAGGTACCACCTCAGCCCCCATTAATTTCATTCTAAATACGTTTGGTGATTGACGTTCAATGTCTTTTGCACCCATGTAAACTTTACATTTAAGGTCCAATAATGCACAGGCTAGGGCGGTTGCTACGCCGTGTTGGCCGGCACCGGTTTCAGCAATAATTTCTTTCTTACCCATACGCTTAGCCAATAATGCTTGCCCCAATACCTGGTTGGTTTTATGGGCACCGCCGTGGAGTAAATCTTCTCTTTTAAGATAGATTTTTACTAATGGGTTAGGGCTTAAATTACGGGTAAGTGTCAGCGCGGTTGGTCGACCCGCATAGTTTTTTAGCAGGTCAGTAAACTCTGCTTGAAATTCAGGGTCTTGTTGAGCTTCTACAAAGGCAGTTTCTAATTGCTTTAAAGCTGGTACTAGAATTTGAGGTACATACATACCGCCATATTCGCCGAAATAAGGGTTAAGCTTGAGCTCGTCCATAATCTTGTCCTGTTGCTAAATCGATTCTGTTTTTGAGTCAGTTGTCGATTCGAAGTTAAAATCGGATATTCGTGAATATCGCTAGTCAAACCGCGATATCCTAAATGGGTTCAATTAATTTTTACTGTGAGTCATTGATGACTCCATACAACTAGTTACTGCTAGCAATGTTAGTTGCGTCTAAGGGCGCTAAATACCTGTGCCAACAATGAATATTCCTTTTGACCAGGGTTTGATTCTACACCTGAGTTAAAGTCTAACCCGTAGAACCCTTGCTGGCTGGCTTCGTAGGCATTACTGGCATTTAAGCCACCCGCTAACATAGCTTGATCTTTATTTTCGATAGATAATTGCCAGTTAAAAGCCTGCCCCGTGCCGCCAAATTGATTATCATTTTTACTATCATACAAGTAACGGTTTACGCCCTTTGGCGTAACACCAATGTCGCCACTGTTACTGTCAACGGCAATGGCTTTCCAAATAGCACAATTAATATTTAAACCGCTAAACTGCTCAGCTAATGCGGCTATTTCGAGTTCTGTTTCGCTGCCGTGCAATTGCACCGCATGTAAAGAGAGCATGTTAGCGGCTTCGACTATTTCTTTTGCGTCGCCATTAACAAATACACCTACCATATTAAGACTAATGCCCTGAACACGCATTTGATCCACTAAGGCTTTGGCTTGGGGTAAATCGACTGCGCGTGGTGATTTAGGATAAAAAATCAAGCCGCCATAAACACCGCCTAAATCGGCGACGGCTTTAATATCTTCAATACGGGTTAAGCCACAGACTTTGTTGTTGCCAAATAATAACTGACGACACGCTAAATCAATATCTTCTTGCGCCATAATAGAGCTGCCAACTAGGTAACCGTCAACTAAAGGGTTGAGACGTTTTATCTGGTCATGCGAGTAAATACCTGATTCACTTATCACTACCCGATCCGCTGGAATATGCGGCGCTAATTGTTCTGTAGTAGCCAAATCTGTCGATAAATCACGTAAGTTACGGTTGTTGATACCAATAATAGGCGCATTAAGATCAATCGCTCGGTGTAATTCGTCTTCATTACTGACTTCGGTCAATGTATCTAGTTGATACTTTGCAGCTTCTTCTGCTAGAAGTCGGTATTGTTCATCATCGAGCACCGAAAGCATTAACAGTATTGCGTCAGCACCCTGATGGGCAGCTAATTTGACCTGGTATACATCAACAAAAAAGTCTTTACATAAAATAGGCTGAGTAACACGGGCGCGTACTTGAGGAATATAATCCATATCACCTTGAAAGAACTCTTCGTCGGTGAGGACTGAAATACCCGCTGCATACTTGGTATAGGTATCAGCAATGGCATCAACATCAAATACTGGACGAATAACCCCTTTTGATGGACTGGCTTTTTTACACTCAAATATATATTGCGCATTAGGCTGTTTTAGCGCCTCAAATAAACTGCGGTCAGATATTTTGGGTTGCAATGTCGCTTCTGGAAAACGCAGCTTTAGGGCGGCAATATGGGCGACTTTGGTATCCACTATTTTAGTTAATACATTACTTTCTTTTGGGTGTTGATTAGCTTGATTCATTTGGCGTTACCCTTGAGTTTGCGCGTGCACTTGAGTTGGCTCTGTCGCTTGGCTTATAGTGGCTAATTGTGTTAGTACCTGGTGCGCTTTACCGCTAGCTAAGGTAGTTAGCGCCAGCTGAGTTCCCGCTTTAACTGAGTCAACAACACCACTGATGTAAAGGGCACAACCGGCATTAATCGCCACAGCATCACGTTGTGCAGCCTCGCCTTTACCCTGTAAAATAGCTTGGGTTATTTGGGCGTTTTCACTTGGTTCACCGCCGGTTAATAAATTGATATCCGCCCTGGTTACGCCTAATTCTTCCGGCGTTAGGGTGTAAAAGCGAATATTACCATTGTTTAGCTCTGCCACCTGAGTATCGCCGTGTAAAGCCACTTCATCTAGGCCGCTACCATGAACAACCATGGCGCGTTTTACGCCCAATGCATTGAGCACATTAACGATAGGCGCTAACAATTTAGGAGAATACACCCCAAGCAGCATAAATTCAGGCTTTGCCGGATTAATTAATGGCCCAAGAATGTTAAATATGGTGCGAGTTTTTAGTGCCTGGCGAACAGGTACTGCATGACGTACTCCCGCATGGTAATGCGGCGCGAATAAGAAACATAATCCGAGCGTGTCAATACAGTGACTTGAGGCCTCAGGTGTCATGGTCAAGCCAATACCGCAATGGGCAAGTAGATCCGATGAGCCCGACTTACTTGATACGCCGCGATTACCGTGTTTGGCCACTTTAGCGCCAGCTGCAGCTGCAACAAAAGCCGCTGTGGTTGATATATTGATGGTGTTAAATCCATCACCACCGGTGCCGACAATATCAACCACTCCAGAAATAATAGATTGATTGCTGCGAGGAAAAGCTTTAGCTGCTTGGCGTAATGCATCTGCAGCGCCGGTGATTTCATCTATGGTTTCGCCGCGCATTTTTAATGCGATTAACATTCCCGCCATAGCGACTGGGTCCATTTCACCAGCCACTATGCTGGCAAATAAGCTGGCACTTTGCTGACGGGTTAACGCATTTCCTTGATACAAGCTATCAAGCAGCGTTTGCATTGATTCAGTTGGCATAGACATTATTGGCCTCCTTGAGACATCGAGGTCGTGGTTAAATACGTCAGTGTTTGGGTCAGTAATTGACTGCCAAGAGTGGTTAAAATTGATTCTGGATGAAATTGGAATCCGACAGCCTTGTGGGCATCATGTAAAATCGCCATTGGCATATCATCTGTGGTAGCAATAATATCAAGGCAATCAGGCACTCTTGTGGCCACTAAACTGTGATAACGCGCAACGGGTAAAGGCGAGGGAAGGTTGGCAAATACACCTTGACCGTTATGCACTGTCGGGCTGGCTTTACCGTGAACCACAAAAGGTGCGCGCTCCACTTTCCCGCCATAGTATTCCACCATGGCTTGGTGCCCTAAACAAATGCCTAGCATAGGCACTTTGCCCGCTACTTTACCAATCAATGCCATCATACAGCCTGCTTCGTGCGGCGCACCAGGGCCGGGTGATAACACCAATGCGGCTTGCTGGGTTTCATTCAATAGCTTTTCTGCCAAATATTCGGCGCTAACGTCGTTACGGTAAATAACCACTTCGAAACCTAGGCTTCTAAATTGATCAACCAGGTTATAGGTAAATGAATCAAAATTATCGAGTAAGTACAATTTCATTTTCTGAGTCGTGTTTTTGGTATTGTTATTTTCTGAGCCGCTTGAGGTTTTCATAGTCCGCCTCCTAATTTAATGGCTGTGATCACGGCTTGTGCTTTTTGGCGGGTTTCATCGGCTTCGGCTTGTGGGTCTGAATCAAATACTACCCCGGCGCCGGCTTGAATATGGGCAACATCATTTTTGACAAAAGCGGAACGGATCACAATACAAGTGTCCATATCGCCTAGGCCATTTAAGTAACCCACAGCACCACCATAACTGCCTCTGCGTGCTTGCTCGGCTTGGCGTACCAATTGCGATGCGCGTACTTTTGGCGCGCCGACTAAGGTGCCCATGTTCATGCAAGCTTGATAGGCGTGTAGCGCGTCTAAATCTCCCCTCAGTTGACCAGTTACGCGGCTGACCAAGTGCATCACATGGGAGTAACGGTCAACTTTCAAAAGCTCAGGGACTTTGCGGCTACCACTTAGGCTGATGCGGGCAATATCGTTGCGGGCTAAGTCAACTAACATTAGATGTTCTGATAACTCTTTTTTATCTAAACGCAGTTCCAATTCAATACGACTGTCTAGATCAAAATCAATTTCACCTTCAGGCGTTTTGCCGCGTTTTCGCGTGCCAGCAATAGGGTACACTTCGACTTGATTATTGGCCGCCTCATACTTCAATGCTGACTCAGGTGAAGCACCAAATAAGGTAAAATCTGCGCCGCGAAAATAAAACATATAAGGGCTAGGATTGGTTTTACGTAATGCACGATAAGCGCCCAGTGTATTGGGGCAAGGCAAACTAAAGCTACGTGATGGCACCACTTGGAAAATATCACCGGCAACGATGTGCTCTTTCAAGTCGATTACGGTCTTTTTATACTCATCATCGCTAATATTAACCGTTTCAGTGGTGTTGATAGTCACTAACGGCTTTGCTGCGGCAATGGTTTTGCATTGGGTTATCACCTGCTGACGCTGGGCGGTAAGCTGTGATGTGATTACAGCATTCAGGTTAAATTGCTGACTGATGATATCGGCTTTTTGTAGCTTGTGATCAATCAATATAAGGGTTTCAGCGAGATAAAATAAATAATCAGGACATTCATTACTGGCATTAGGCACCGCAGGTAATGGCTCAACGGTATCAATTAAGTCATATGCAAGCACGCCGCCTAAGAATAGGTCTTCAAATTGAGGCGATGTGTCGGTGTGGATATGATTAACCAGTGCCCGTAAACCATCAAGCGGAGACGTTGATTTTAACCGGGCATCTTCATCTTGCAGACTGGTGGCCTTGGTTAATTGAATAACTAAACTATTATCGGCTAACTTATTGTGACTACTAAATTGCGCTGTAAAGTATTCATCTATAGGGCTGAGTAAACTTTGGCCGTTTGTACTCAAGGCTGTAAACGTTAGCTGATAACTATCGCACCGGATCATTAATGCTGCGTGGGTTAATACGATACTTTTAAGATGGTCTTTACTTTCAATTTCAGCTGATTCCAACAACATAGTATGTGGCGCATTTTGGGTGACATGCTCATAAAGACTTAAAGGGTCTGCATGATAGGTCAATGGCTGCTTTACCGTGTTAACCTGGGCTATTTGATCATGTTTCATAGTACTGCCTTCGTTTGATTCTGAGTCGATTGAGTTATCTAAGGGGGAATGAATGACCGCTTAAATAAATACATCGCTAAATTATTATTCAGCCTCTGAGCGTGGGCCAAATAACAAGAAAGCCCACATCTCTGCGGGCTTTCTTGTAAAATTTTGTCTCTTAAAATGAGCGCAACGCTTCACACAACCCGATAATTTGGGAAGTGCCACCACCATGTAATGTTTTGAGAAGCGATAAAGTGTGTCATGCAAGTCATCTGAGTAAGTGTGTTTTAGTGCCTATAGGAAACCTTAGCTGGCGCTTAATGTCAATTGAATATTATTCATTATTTTAATAAATGACTAATAAATTCGCTTATAGATGGTTTTATTGCGGTATCTTGCTCTTATTTAGCGATTTATTTACACATACACAAAGCTTTTATTTGGAGTATCAAGTACAATATCGGCATGAATACAGAATCTATCTTGGCCGATTTACACAGCCACACAACTGCATCTGACGGCATGTTATCACCCTCAGAACTTGTTGCCCGCGCGCTTGAAAAAGGCGTGCAAATGTTGTCAATTACTGATCATGACACTATTGATGGTCTAGCGGAAGCACATTCATTTAACAGTCAACAGGCACAGCCATTAAATTTGATTGATGGTACCGAAATATCCACCCGTTGGAATAATTTTGACATCCACATTGTGGGTTTAAATATTGATAAAACCCAGCCTGCGTTACTTGAATTCTTATCATCACAACGTGAACTGCGTGAAGTTCGCGCCCAAGAGATTGGTTTACGCTTAGCCAAAGCAGGCATAGAAGGTGCCTACGAAGGCGCCAAAGCCATTGCCGGTGATGCGGCGTTAAGTCGAGGCCATTATGCCAGATGGTTGGCTGAAAACGGCTATGCTAGCGATATGCCCAGTGTTTTTAAACGCTACTTAGCCCGTGGTAAAACAGGTTATGTTCCTAATAACTGGGGTGATATGGCAAATGCGATCAACGTGATTAATCAAGCGGGTGGTGTTGCTGTATTAGCGCATCCGAGCGGTTATAAACTCTCGGCAAAGTGGCTTAAAAAACTTGTTAAAGACTTTGCTGAAGCAGGCGGCGACGCCATGGAAGTCGTGCTTGGCCAGCAAACGATTGATGACAGAAATAACTTGCTTGCCTTATGCCACCAACACCAGTTAATGGGCTCGTTGGGCAGTGATTTTCATTTTATAAGCAACTGGATAGAATTAGGTAAAAATTTATATCAACCCCAAGGAGTGACTTGGGTTTGGCAATCAGCATCTTGGATGGAACGGTAATGAGCCAATTTTTTTATATACATGAAGAAAACCCACAAGCTAGATTAATCAATCAAGTTGTGGAAATTTTAAAGCAGGGTGGGGTTATCGTTTACCCAACCGACTCAGGTTATGCACTGGGTTGTATGATTGGCGATAAAAATGCAATGACCCGTATGGCTCGTATTCGCCAGATTGATAATGACCAAAATTTTTCATTAATGTGTCGTGATCTGTCTGAGTTAGCCAATTTTGCAAAAGTTGATAACCAGGCTTATCGCTTGCTAAAAAGCTGCACTCCAGGGCCATACACCTTCATTTTTAAAGCCAGTAAAGAAGTGCCTCGCCGTTTACAGTGTGAGAAAAAACGCACTATTGGTATTCGTGTGCCGGATAACTTGATTTTACAAGCATTATTAGAAGCCTTGGGTGAGCCTTTAATGTCGACCAGTTTAGTGATGCCTAATGAAGAGCATGCTGAGTCTGATCCAGAACATATCCGCGATATTCTTGAGCATCAAGTTGAAGGCATCGTATTGGGTGGTTACTTGCCTGAAAAGCAAACAACCGTAATTGATATGTCAGAAGGTGAAATTAACATTTTACGTTATGGTGCTGGCGATACGGCGGCATTTGAATAGCAATCAGCGATATAATTGTTTAATCCTTATGCATTAATGCGTATAATCGCGCGTTCGCTTTTAGGGCCTGTTTAATGGGTGAAGAAACAGTCATTACGCACTAATAATCATAACAAACGGAGCGCTATGCAGGGTCATCAACAAAGCCTTCCATTAGCCATAGTTCGCGGCAAAGCGTTAGACGCTATGCCCAGTGATTTGTTTATTCCCCCTGAAGCGTTAGAGGTATTTCTAGAGTCATTTGAAGGGCCGCTAGATTTGCTTTTATACCTAATTCGCAAGCAAAAGTTGGATGTGGTTGATTTACCCATTCAGCAAATTTCTCAGCAATATTTACTTTATATTGAAGTGTTAACTGAGGCGAGAATTGAGCTAGCAGCCGATTATTTAGTGATGGCAGCAACCTTAGCTGAAATTAAATCACGTTTGTTGTTGCCTAAAATGGTGACAGAAAATGATGAGGAAGAAGACCCTAGAGTTGTACTTATTCGTCAGTTGAAAGCCTATGAAGTGATTAAACAGGCTGCATACGATTTAGATGAATTACCTCGACTAGAGCGGGATGTATTTCAAGTCAGTGCTGCCAAAGCACCCAACATCAAGCCTATTATTGTACCTCCAGATGTGACCTTGTTAGAATTAGCACGTGCATTTGGTGAGGTACTAAAACGGATTGACGCGAGCGAAGATCACCATGTAAAGCGCGAGCAACTGTCCACACGAGAGCGAATGAGCCAAATTTTAGCTAAGCTATCCAGTAACGAATACCTGCATTTTGAGCAGTTATTTGATTTTGAAGAAGGCCGTGCCGGTGTGGTGGTAAGTTTTTTAGCGCTGATGGAATTAATTAAAGAGTTATTAGTGGATGTGGTGCAGAACGAGCCTTTTGCCACCATTTATATTAAAGCCAAGTGATGTTAAATAAGTGTAAACCATGATGCAAATAAACCCGACTCAATTAAAGCAATTAATCGAAGCCAGTTTATTTGTATTAGCCAAGCCGATGACCATTAAAGCGTTGAAAGAAACCGTACTGGCTGATTTCAACGTGTCACGGGTTAAAATTAAAGTCGCTGTAGATGAATTACAGCAAGAATACCAAGAGCGCGGTGTTCAACTGGTGCAAGTGGCCGGCGGATATCGTTTTCAAACTCAAGAAATACTCAGTCCTTTTTTACAGCCACTCTGGCAAGAAAAAGCGCCAAAGTATTCTCGTGCAACCATGGAAACCTTAGCCGTGATTGCCTATCGACAACCCGTTACCCGGGGCGATATTGAACAAATAAGAGGTGTGGCGATCAGCAGTCACATCATTAAAAGTTTAGCTGATAGACATTGGATAAAAGTGGTCGGACATAAAGAGGTGCCGGGTAGACCTGCACTGTATGCAACCACCATCAATTTTTTATCTTATTTTGGCTTAAAAAAGTTAGCTGATTTACCTGAGCTAAATGATATTGAGTCACTTCAAGCGATGTTTGAAAAAGCCCAACAGGCACCACAAAATGTGGAACAAACCTCGCAAGAGCAAGTCTCGTAAGAGCAAACTAAAGAGTAATACTAATGAGCGAAAAGTTGCAGAAAGTCTTGGCCCGTGCAGGCCATGGCTCCCGTCGTGAGATGGAGGCATGGATTGCTGCAGGCCGAGTTAGTATTGATGGTGAAATTGCAAATCTTGGTGACCGTGTTGAGGCTAGTGCCAAAATACGTATCGATGGACGCGCGATTGCATTAAAGTCAGTAGACGAAGTTATTTGTCGTGTGTTGGCGTACCACAAACCTGAAGGTGAAATTTGTTCGCGCAAAGACCCTGAAGGCCGCCCAACGGTTTTTGAACGTTTACCTAACATGCGTGACTCACGCTGGGTTGCCGTTGGACGTTTAGATATTAACACCTCAGGTTTATTGTTATTTACTTCAGATGGCGAGTTAGCTAACCGCTTAATGCATCCATCGAACGAAGTTGAGCGTGAATATGCAGTGCGTACCTTTGGTGAAGTACCAGAGGCTGCTGTGCAGCGTTTACGTACCGGTGTGACACTAGAAGATGGCCCAGCCATGTTCGATAGCGTTAAACCTGCCGGTGGTGAAGGCATAAACCAGTGGTGGCATGTGACATTACGTGAAGGTCGTAACCGTGAGGTGCGTCGTTTATGGGAATCACAAGAGATACAAGTAAGCCGCCTTATCCGTATTCGCTATGGCATGATTGAATTACCTAAATCACTGCCGCGTGGCGGGTGGTTAGAACTTTCATTAGACCAAGTGAACTATTTGCGTCAACTGGCGAGTTTAGATGTTGAAACCCGTTCACTTATCGGACACGATAAACACAGTGTTTCACGCTCGAAAGTGAAAAGTGCTAAAATTCGTCGTGCGGTACGTAAAACGAAAGTGGTCACAGGTAAAGCTAAGCCGACTCGTCAACGTAGCTAATTAAGCTGTGAGTTTGTTTAGTATTAAAAGAAGGTCGCGTTAGCGGCCTTTTTTTATAGTGGTAGGTGTTATTATCATCACTGCGTTGCCATGCTTAGTTCGAGTGACCGATAACACCAATGTCCTAATAAAGCATAGGTATTAGACTTGCTGTTTAATTTCTAGCGGTTAATGGGTAAAAACACTTCAGTTTGTTGTTTTTTAAGTCACTTGAATCGTTTGATTAAAATTAATAGTTGCGTGATTTCAAAAAAACAGTAAAGTGTGCAGCAAGTTCAGCGGCGCAACCTAAGTTGTTAAGTTGACAATAGATTCTACGAGTTGAAATTAAATTCGTCACAGTTTGCCCGAGTGGTGGAATCGGTAGACACAAGGGATTTAAAATCCCTCGCTGAATAAGCGTGCCAGTTCAAGTCTGGCCTCGGGTACCATTATTAGACTCACTTTGATATTTATATCGAGATTGAGTGATGGATAAAAAAGCCTCGACACTGCGTCGGGGCTTTTTTATGTCTGCATTTTTTAAATGAGTTTTCAATTCGTTACCACACTAGAATGAATTCACAGCTATTAGCCAGCCATTATCACATACAAAAATGCTACCCGTTAAGATAGCATTTTTGTGAGCGAACCATGATGGGTCTAACTCAGTCTGTTAGCATAGTCTGTTAACATCAGTTTGATAGCTAATGACACTTACCTGAATCACAACTTGTTTTAGTGCCGCAGCCGCCAAATTTTCCCTGTGACATTGGTGCATCAAACCATTCAGGTTCAGGGAAAATTGGCCAGTCTATTTTAGTGACTCTTTTTCCATGCATATTAATATGCGCCTGATATTGATTCATCCCATCAGTGCTGAATTCAAACATAAACTTAGCTCGCCAGCATAAGCCAGTTTGCCCGCCTAAACTTGGGCGTGCAGATTCCATAGCAATTGCAAGTAGCTGCACTTTTTGTTTGCCACAAGCCTGCTCAGCGAAAACGCGGCTTAATTCAGCCATATTGCGTAACTGCCAGAAGAAAGCAGCGGTGACAATCAGTGCCGCCATTATTAAAAAATCAGACATCATAGGCTTGTTGCCTTAAATAAACCGCCAATGGCGAGGGAGAGTTGTTCGCTGCGATCTGGATTACGCAAATCTGTTAGTAAAGCATTACGCAAGCTTGGTATGGCAACAATATCAGCAAAAACTTGATTAAAAAAGCTTTGTGGCTGTTTTGCCAGCGCTTCTAAAAAGAATTTGCGGGTGGTGTCATCTTTCAATGCTAACCAATTACGCGCTGCTATTGTGATTAGCATAGTTTCATCAAGTTGATCTTGAGCATTTAATCTATGTATTGCCTGTTGACTGAGTTTTGTATTTGATGCCAACGCTTTTAAAAATAGCCCCTTATATTCTACTGGAGACTGATCCAATAATGTTACCAATACGTCAGCTAAGGGCTGTTCAATCGGCAGGTGTTCAAAGCAGCTACATAATGCCGCTTGTACTTCTACAGGGGCCTGCGGCAAAATGTTAATAATATCCTGTTGGTGGTCAAATGATGACATTCTCACGCACACATCTGCCAAGCCTTGCATACCAATTTGCTGCCATTGTTGTGGCGGCATGTGCCCCGCAAGATACTGGGCTGCAATTTCATATTGATTTGAGGCTTGCTCACCCAGTTGTTTTTTGACTAAGGCATTAAAAATAGCCAATTTATGTTGATTCGGCTTAAAGCTGAATGGGTGGTTTGCCAATTGTTGCTGCTGTTCATCCGTTAGGTCTTGCGTCGGATCTCGGCCTAACGCCTCTAAAATCATCTTTATAAATTGTTGTCTTGGCGCGGGGGAGAGTAATCCCTGTTCATCAAGGGCAAGTTTGATAAACCAAATGTATGGTTGTTGGCTTTGCTGCCAAAAAACTATCGCAAACTGCGCATGGCCTTGAATGGGATAAGGGTAGGGGGCAACCAATGACTCAATTTGATGAAATGCCATCATATCGATATTTTGTACTCTTCTGCCTAAATCATAAACCTGGAATTGAGTGTTAGCTGTGGCAAGAAATTGGCTAAGGGTGGTGATTTCTGTCATGGGGACTCGCTATACAAAACGTGGCAATATGTGGGTATTAATGGTGGCTAATGTTATCATATTCAACCTTTGCCATTGTATTTGAGCCATTATATATGCTTTATGAAGCGAGTCTGACTTTTTTAGTAAAATTAGAGCAGCAACTCAAGTTGTTAGGTCTATGGTCATTAACGCCTCCTTCCACTATAGCGCTGGCAAGTACGGCTCCATTTGCATGCGATACCTTAGCATTTGAGCAATGGTTACAATTTATTTTTATTCCTAAAATGCAGCAATTAATCAACACGCAAAGCTCGTTACCTAGCCAAATGGCGATTGCGCCAATGGCGCAACAGGTGTGGCAAGCGCTACCTGACAGACAAGAGATAATTGCACTATTGGATCAATTTGACCAACTGTTAACTAATCAATATTAGTGCAGGCTGGTGACAATAAGCGACCTAATGACTATGAGCGACTCCAATTTATATGACCTTTTAATGGCTGATATTGAGCCAGAACAAGAGGGTGATCAGACGTTAAATGCTGATGAAGAGCAACAAAGCCCCCCAGAATTAGCAGTTTTATTTGAAGATGAACACATTGTCGCTATTCACAAACCCGCAGGCTTGTTAGTGCATCGTAGCTACTTGGCGCGTAAAGAACGTTTTTTTGCTATGCAACTTACCCGGGATCTCGTTGGCTGCCATGTTTTTCCGGTACATCGTTTAGACCGACCCACATCTGGCGTGTTGTTATTTGCCAAAAGCAGTGAATGTGCACGTAATTTATGTGAGCAATTTGAAAATCATACCGTGACTAAACGCTATTTGGCTTTAGTGCGCGGTAATATGCATGATGGCGGTGAGCTCGACTATGCTTTAAGAGTTGAACTTGATGATGTTGCTGACAAATTTGCAGCTGCGGATAAACCCGCTCAAGATGCTGTGACCTTTTATCAGCCGCTACTTAATAGTGAAATCCCATTTAGTTCAGGTCGTTATCCAACCAGTCGTTTCGGATTAGTCAAGCTCACACCTAAAACAGGCCGAAAGCATCAATTGCGTCGCCATATGGCCCATTTACGTCATCCTATTATTGGTGATACCACCCATGGCGATGGTAAACAAAATAAATTCGGGCGTGAGCATTTTGGCGTCAACCGTTTATGGCTTATTGCTAAAAGCTTGCAATTTACCCACCCAATAACGGGTGAGCCAATGCACATAGAGACTGAGCTAGAACAAGAGTGGTTAGATCTTTTCTGTTTACTGGGGTGGAACGATTTAGATACTGAAGCCAGTATGCTTATTTAAATTCACCAATAAAACCCACTTGCTACAAAGCAAATTTATACAGTATGTTAGTTATAATCTAATTGATTTTTAAATCATGGCACAGGAAGGATAAAGTAGTGGCAAATGTTAATCTTGTTTTTGGTACTGTTTATGGCAGTGCGCAATTTACCGCTGAAACATTAGCAAAAAAAATTACTGAGATGGGTTTTACAACCACCTTAAAGCAACCAGATGAGCTAGCAGGATTTATACCTGCTGAATCTGATTATCTTATTATTGTTTGCTCAACCACAGGCCAAGGTGATTTACCGGAAGATATTCAACCTTGGTTTACACAAATGAAATCTGCCGCGCCCTATTTACCTAAATTGAAATACAGCATTGTTGGTCTAGGTGATTCAAGTTATGACACCTTTTGCGGCGCAGCAAAACAGTTTGATGAGCTATTAAATGAGCTTGGCGCACAGGCATTAACCCCCAGATTGGAAATAGATGCCACAGAAACCATGGAACCTGAGTTAGATGCAGTTGAATGGCTAACAACTTGGCAAGCCGCAGCTAATGCAGACATGTTATAGGTAAATTTTCTAAACACGTCATTACCCAGCAATGGTTTAAGTTCGCACAGCGATTAAGCCAGGCTTTATTGATCCCGATTGCTATATTACCAGCCGCTGGGGTTATGCTGGGTATCACGGCTAATCCCTTACCCTTCATTCCTGAAGCCGTTAATTTAATCTTTTCTTCCGTCGGTCACCTAATTTTTACTATGATGCCACTGCTTTTTGCTGTCGCGATAGCAATTGGATTTTGTAAAGATCAGGGGCTTGCCGCTTTTTCTGCCGTTTTCGGGTTTGGTGTGTTTATCTCAACCATGGGCGCACTGAGTTCACTTTATCAATTACCATCAAGGCCAATGTGGGGTATCGAAACCATAGATACTGGTATAGCGGGAGGCATGTTAGTAGGTGCTATAACCTATATCGCGGTTAAGATGAGTGAAAAGTTAACCCTACCTGCTATCTTCTCATTTTTTGAAGGTCGGCGAAGCGCACCCTTAATTATTTTGCCTTTAGCTATGATACTGGCAAGCGTGCTTGCTTTTATTTGGCCTCCCTTATCGTCAAATATAGAACTGCTATCTAATTGGGCAGTTTATCAAGACCCTTCGGTTGCATTTGGATTATATGGTTTTGTTGAGCGTTTACTGATCCCATTAGGACTACACCACATATGGAATGCGCCATTTTACTTAGAGTTTGGTCATTTTTGGCATGATGGACAACTGGTACGTGGTGAGGTCGGTCGATATTTAGCTGGTGATCCCATGGCGGGTAATCTTGCTGGAGGCTATTTAATTAAAATGTGGGGCTTACCTGCTGCGGCATTCGCCATATGGCGTTGTGCGGACAAAACTGAACGAAATCGAGTGGCGGGTATTATGTTATCTGCAGGTATGGCAAGTTGGCTGACCGGTGTTACCGAGCCCATTGAGTTTGCTTTTATGTTTGTCGCCCCTTTGCTTTTTTTGGTACATGCGGTGTTAACGGGTATGGCCTACAGTATTTGTATACTGCTCGATGTTCACCACAGCATTGTATTTTCCCATGGATTAGTGGATTTTAGTTTATTGTTTCCCCAATCCAGTAATAGTTTCTGGTTTATGATACTAGGTCCATTAACGGCCGTTGTTTATTACAGTTTGTTTCGTATTAGTATTATAGGCTTTAACTTGAAAACCCCAGGAAGGCTGACTCCTTCTAGCGCTTTACCCCAACAAAAAGAAAGTTTAAGGGGGATGGTGGCAGGTTTAGGCGGGCGAGATAATATTATTGAGCTGTCAGCATGTTTAACGCGATTAAGAGTTAGCGTAATTGATTCAGCTTTAATTGATAAAGCACGTTTAGTCCGTTTAGGAGCAAAAGGGGTCGTGGTGGTTGGTAAAGGCGTGCAAGTGGTCTATGGCACAAAAGCAGAAACCCTCAGAAAACTTTTACAAAAATACATAGACTCCCGTCGATAAGCTTCATTTTTGATAATAATCCATCACTTTTTATGCTTAATGTTTAGTTTAGACTTTTTTTAGTGAAAATTTATTCAATTTCAGTATAAAAGTTACCAAATCATGGCAGTTTAATGGCAGACTCGAGTAAAGACATTTTTAGTAGAGATTTAGCTATGGCATTATCAGAAACGACTTCGAACGACCACATTGCGCAATCGACAGTAACCAGAAAAATCCTCATTATTGACTGTGCAGACGCTCAAGGGCTAATTGCAAAAATAACCGGCGTGTGTTTTGCCCATCATCTGAATGTGATTAAAAATACTGAGTTTGTTGATCATGCTCAGGGGCGATTTTTTATGCGCACAGTATTAGATGGCAAGATTAATGATGCTGAATTTATCAGTGCATTAAAAGCCGTATTACCCGCTAAAAACCATTTAAAACTAGTCGATGCGGGTAAAAAACGAATCGTGGTAATGGTAACAAAAGAGGCACATTGTTTAGGTGATTTATTAATGAAGTCATACTACGGTGGTTTAGATGTCGAAATTGCAGCCGTGGTAGGGAATTATGATGTGTTGCAAAACTTAACTGAAAAATTTGATATTCCTTTCCATTATGTAAGTCATGAAGGGTTAAATCGCGAAGAACATGAGCAGGCGATGCTGGAGAAAATTAAGCCCTACGAAGCGGATTATCTTGTCTTAGCTAAATATATGCGGGTGTTAACACCTGAATTTGTGACACAATTTCCAGACAGAATTATTAATATTCACCATTCATTTTTACCCGCATTTATAGGTGCTTCACCCTACAAACAAGCTTGGGATCGTGGTGTTAAAATTATTGGTGCGACAGCCCATTTTGTTAATAACTGCTTAGATGAGGGGCCTATCATTAAGCAAGATGTCATTTCTGTTGATCACAGCTACAGTGCAGAAGAGCTCGCTCATCAAGGTAGAGATGTGGAGAAAAGTGTACTCAGTAAAGCTCTGCAATTAGTCCTGAACGAACAAGTGGTAGTTTATGGTAATAAAACAGTCGTATTTTAACAGTTAATATTTTACTCAAATATCAAGCCTACAATAAAATGTAGGCTTTTTTATAGGGCTAAATAACTGTTTTATTATAAATTATTAGCCAAAAATAATTTATAGGCTAAGATAAGTAGAGGGTATAAATAGACAAGGATTGTACAGAATGCGTCAAAAGAACGACTTTTTTTTGAAACACGCTGAGCTACCCAAAGGGCTCGAATTGTCATGGGCTATGTTCAATCATCGCTTAGAGATAGTAAAATTAAGTGAAGCTTTATATTCACAAGTTAAGAAACCCATCGCCTCTATCTTAAAACAGCCCATGTCAGCCGCGTTTCCAACCCTAGAGTTAACCTTGATTGATTTAACTAATCGAACCACAAAACAGCTGTTGCACTTTATTGATGAACGAGGCCATGCACAACAGGCTATTATATTGCCAATTGACGACAGTGCTGACCACTGGTGCATGGTGTTAACCCAATTAGATTTAGATGAAAAATGGCTAATGGAACTCCACCCTGATTACAATTTAGCCATTCAGTCGAGCGATGATTGGTTACAACAAATTGAGGCTGTTATTACAGCCAAATCCGATGTGGTATTCAAAACGGCACTGCAACAAGGTCTTGCACTTACCCATAGTCAAGTGGGCTATTTACACATTTATGATGAAAAGCATAATAAAATTGTTCGCACAGCGTGGACCGATAAAGTGAAGCAGTTTTTTGCCATTCCAGATAATCAGCAATATCTCGCAGATTCAGGACTTTGGGCTGAAACGATTAAAACCAAGCAAGCGACAATTGATAATGAGCCCCAAGATAATTCAGTGAGAATGCAAAAAGATGGCTATTTTGCATTCAAGAATCACCTCTGTGTGCCTATTCGATATCGTAAAAAAGTGGTTGGTATTATTGGTGTGGGTAATAGGGACAAATCTTATACTCATGTAGATGCTAAGTCGCTCAGTATTTACGCCACTATTCTTTGGCACTGTGTCGAGTTGCCTCGCACTATTAATGCAATGTCTAAACAGTCAGTCATTATCAAAGATCAAAAAGAGAAAATGACTCACATTCTAGTGCAGCTTGTTGGTGCGATTTCAGAAGCCTTAGAGCTAAAAGATGCTTATACCGCAGGCCATCAAAAATCAGTCGCGCAGCTAAGTTATTTAATGGGTGAAAAAATGGGCTTACCTGCTGATCAACTAGAGGGATTAAAGTTAGGGGCATTAATTCATGATATTGGAAAGCTTGCCATACCAAGTCAAATTCTAGCTAAACCTTCCAGATTGACGGCAATTGAGTATGAGTTAGTTAAGCAGCATCCGGTGCAAGGAGCGTTAATTGTTGATGAAGTCGAATTCCCCTGGCCCATTAAACAGATGATTTTACAACACCATGAGCGCCTAGATGGTTCAGGTTATCCTTATGGCTTAAAAGAGAAAGATATTATTCTTGAAGCCAAAATTATCGCTGTTGCGGATGTTGCTGACTCTATTTTAAGCCATCGACCTTATCGACCGTCTATGGGAATGGCAGCGTTAAATGATGTATTAATGGAAGGCCGAGGCAAGATATTTGATGCCCATGTGGTTGATGCTTGTTTAGATATTCTGGCTATTCACGATCTTAAAACAGCCGATTATGTTGGCAGTTTATCATTGGATCCAGCGGTTATCATTGAGGAGTATCATACACTTGAGCATACACAAAACATGTTAAATAAGGCGAAAATGAATGTCGCTGTGGTTTTGTCAGAAAAAGTCGTTCACCCATAGGTGTTATCGATAAAAAGACGTTAGCTTTTTGGCATAGCCCCTTTTTAGATACTGCAGCAGAACGATTGGTTGACCGTAGTTTGCTCAATAAACGTGCTCACCAGGTAATGGAGCATAAAATTAATATTATTGCTGCTAACACGATTTTAAAAGACGCCAAAATTTTAATGGAAAAAAACAATACTGATTATCTAGTGGTACAAAATATTGATAATCAAGTTATCGGCATTGTGACATGGAAAATTTTAGCCAATGCATTGATGAATGAGCTGGATGAAGAGCGTTCGATGCAAAGTTAAATGTTAAGAAACAGATGCATTTGATTTTAAAGAATTAAAAAAGGCTCCTAAGAGCCTTTTTTGTTAACCAGAATAGAACATGCTAGTTGATGTTCTAAATTAATCAACAATACGTAATAACTCGTTAATACCGACTTTTCCACGGGTTTTAGCATCTACTTTTTTGACAATAATTGCGGCGTATAGGCTGTAAGTGCCGCATTTTGACGGTAGGGTACCAGAAACGACTACAGAGCCAGCAGGGACTCGACCATAATGCACTTCACCGGTCTCGCGATCAAAAATACGTGTGCTTTGACCAATATAAACACCCATTGAAATTACACTGCCTTCTTCAACAATAACACCTTCAACGATTTCACTGCGGGCACCGATAAAGCAGTTATCTTCAATAATAGTTGGTCCTGCTTGTAATGGCTCTAATACACCACCAATGCCAACACCACCTGATAAATGAACATTCTTACCAATTTGTGCACATGAGCCAACTGTTGCCCAGGTGTCAACCATAGTACCTTCATCAACATAGGCACCCAAGTTAACGTATGATGGCATTAATACGGTATTTTTACCGATAAATGAGCCTTTACGGACCGTTGCTGGCGGGACAACGCGGATAGCTTCAGCTTTAAAACGTGCTTCATCATAGTCAGCAAACTTTTGTGGCACTTTATCAAAATATTTAGTGTCACCACCTTCGATAACACCATTGTCAAAAATACGGAATGATAATAATACTGCTTTTTTTAACCACTGATGAACATGCCATTCGCCATCGATTTTTTCAGCCACACGTGCTTGACCTTTATCAAGCATGTTTATCACTGTCTCTACGTCAGCACGTACACTTGGCTCTACCGTGCTAGGGGTGATAGTTTGACGTGCTTCAAATGCCGCCTCTATTCGTTGGCGTAATGCCTCCATGGAACTCTCCCAATATCATATTAGTTAACTAGATTGATTCAACGCTACATGTAGCGCATAAGATAAATGTTGTTGTTGCGCTTCATTTAGCGCCTGGCCATCTTGTGTTTGTAAGATGAAAAAATCTTCAGCCCGTTCGCCAATGGTGGTGATCTTGGCTGCTAATAAAGTCACTTCACAGCGGTAAAGAATATCACCCACTTTTGCTAATAACCCTGGCGAATCAAGCGCTATTAGTTCCATCATACTGGTATCTTGACGAATACTCGGTAAGAAACTGACCTGCGTAGGCACATTAAAGGGCTTCATTATTCGCGCAAGTTTTCTAAATTTAGGTAATTTAGGGTTTTCATTTGCAAGGGCTTTTTCAAGCGCCTTTCTGATACTCTGTATGCGTGACAGCTGTACAATAGGCTCGCCATCTTGTTCTAAAATAACGAAAGTGTCTAGTGCAAAATTATCAATTGACGTCATGATATTTGCATCATGTACGTTGATGTTTTTATTGTCCAAAACAGTCATTACGGTGGCGAATAGTTTGGGCCTATCTTTGCTGTAAACAAATAATTCAGTGCCACCACGGGTGGTGTGTTTTGACATTAATACCAAGGGTTCATCTTGGTTATGTTTAATAATAGCTTCGGTATGCCATGCGACTTGATTAGGTTGGTGACGTAAAAAATACTCAGGCTTAAATCGGCTCCATAATGCCTGCATATCTTTATCTTTTAGGCCACGACGAAACAGTTCTTTTTGCGCTTTAGCCTGAACTTCGTCAACTCTAGCTTGTTCATCTACTGGCTTTTCTTTACCTCTTGCCAGTACTCGCTGGGTCGAGAAGTATAAATCCCGTAGCAGAGAGCCTTTCCAATTATTCCAGGTTTTTTCATTGGTTGCGCAAATGTCGGCGACAGTTAAACAATACAAATAACTTAAGTGCGCGGCATCGTGCACTTTATCGGCAAAGGCTGCCACTACATCGGGGTCTGAAATATCCCGTCTTTGAGCGGTTATAGACATCACTAAATGATTTTCCACAAGCCAGGCAACTAAACGGCCGTCATGATCATTTAAGCCGTGCAGTTTACAAAAATCGAGCGCATCTTGGGCTCCGAGTTTACTGTGATCGCCGCCGCGGCCTTTCGCTATGTCATGAAAAATAGCACCTAATACGAGTAAGCCTTTTTTGGGCAACTGGTTAATCAGTACCGCGCCAAGTGGAAACTCATCTTTTTGCTCGGCTTGTGAGAAGCGCTCAATGTTCAGTAATAATCTATGGGTATGCTCATCTACAGTGTAGGCATGGAATAGGTCAAACTGCATTTGTCCTTCAATGCTTCTCCAGGCTGGCAGATATGACGATAAAATACCGTGTTTATGCATCATCGAAAACGCAATAATACCGCGAGGGTGTTTTAATATTTCCATAAACACTTTGCGACACGCTGCATTATCTTGCAGTGGACCCGTTAAGCTGCGGCGAGCTTTTCTCAATAAGCGTAATGTAGGGGCATAAATATTTTCAATATTAGAATTTCTAATAGAATGCAAAAATAAACGCAAAATTTCTTCTGGATATTGGTTAAACAATTCATCGTTCAATACTTCAATGTAATGACCGCGACGTTGGTAATTATCATTAATTTTTTGAATTTCAAGCGCTTTAATATGCCCCAGTGTTGCTCGTTTGAATAGTTGCAACAGCATTTGATTCAACTCCATTATTCGCCTTACTGTGCGATAATAGCGTTTCATCATTTGTTCTACAGCTAGCTGAGTCGCATCTTGATAACCCAACAGGCTCGCGACTTGTCGTTGCAAGTCGAATAATAAGCGGTTTTCATTACGATTAGCACTAATGTGCAAAGCAAAGCGAATTTCCCATAAATAATTTTGGCACTCTATAAGCTCTTCCAGCTCTGATGGCTCAAGAAAATCGTGCTCAACTAACTCGGTTAAGTTGGCCGCATCAAAATGTCGCATAGCCACCCAGGCGATGGTTTGAATATCTCGAAGCCCGCCTGGGCAAGTCTTAATATTAGGTTCGAGGTCAAAGGCACTCGCTCTTGAATGACGAAGAGTTTGCTCTTCTTTTTTGGCATTATAAAAATCAGCTGAAGGCCAAAAGTCATCCTGGCGAATGCGTTGATATAACACATCAAATAATTGCGTGTTACCGCACAAAAAGCGCGCTTCAATTAAGTTGGTGGCGATGGTAATGTCAGCTTTGCCTTGCTCAATGGTGTGCGCAACGGTTCTGACACTGTGACCAATTTCAAGCCCTGCATCCCAAAGGTAGGTGATCAGTTCGCTGAGTTTAGCCTGGGTGTTTTGGCATATTTCATCTTGTTCAACTAAAAACAATAAATCGACATCAGAATAGGGCAGTAGCTCACCCCGTCCATACCCACCTACTGCAATTAACGTCATCGAATATTGGTCTAATTGACAATCAACCCAAGCATTTTGGAGCAAGTTATCTATAAATGCGCTGCGTTGGCTAACAATGTCTGCGATAGGATGTTTCGCTTTATATTGCTCAACTAAGCGCTGGTTGAGTTCAAGTAAAGTATTTTTAGCTGCCAGCGCGGTATTCATTGATATCCTTGACTGATTAAGAGTTAAAAGTTAATGATTCTCGGAAAATCTTCTTCGTCGCGTAAGGTAAGCACTTCAACACCGGTTTCGGTGACGAGTAGCGTATGCTCCCATTGAGCCGAATTTTTACCATCTGAGGTAGTCACAGTCCAGTTGTCATTTTTATCTAATATCGATGTGTGACGACCAGCGTTAATCATAGGTTCGATAGTGAAACACATACCGGGTTTAATCACGGTTTTGTCATTATTTTTATAATGGACAACTTGCGGCTCTTCGTGGAAGCCTGAACCAATACCATGACCACAATAATCTTGCACGATAGAATACTTATCAAGTCCTGATTTGCTTGCCTTGATGAATTTTTCGATGGTTGTACCAATTTCACCTAATTTTGCACCTGGACGCACTTGACGGATTGCAAGGTAGAGACTTTCTTGTGCAATACGGCACAAGCGTTTGTCTTTAGGGCTCACTTCGCCAATTAAAAACATTTTTGAGGTATCGCCATGATAACCGTCTTTTATCACTGTAATATCAATGTTTAATATATCACCGTTTTTTAATACGTAATCAGAAGGGATGCCATGACAAATAGTATTATTGACTGAAGTGCAAATCGACTTAGGAAAACCATGATAATTAAGCGGCGCTGAAATAGCACCTTGTTCTTCAGTATATTGAGCACAAATTGCATTTAACTGATCAGTTGTCGCGCCCACAACAACGTGTGGCACTATCATTTCCAGAACTTGGGCTGCGAGTTTACCCGCTGCGCGCATTTTTTCAATTTCGTCGGCATTCTTAATCACAATACTCATGAATCTTCTCTTGGTTTTTAACGTTCAAAAAAGGCACGTTTTTAGTAATCAATTACACGCAAAAATTTGTATTTGATAGCTGTTTATGGTATAAAGCGCGCCGTTATGTGTAAGTTCTTGTTTGCTGTTTGTGGAACTTTATAGAAAAAGTCTCTACTTTTGAGTAGCTGAAATTTTCTATTTTCAACAAACTGTCAAAATTTGCGGCTATTATACATGGCAATTAACTTAAATACTAAATCACACACGTATCGGCACATTTTTCGGGGTGCTCTTAAAGCCATAATAGGTTGCTAAGGGTCGAGAAATGGGATGCGTGGAGGTCTAACCCCTTTATTACATTAAGGTAAATAAAATGACTACAGTTACAATGCGCGAAATGCTTCAGGCTGGTGTTCACTTCGGTCACCAAACACGTTACTGGAACCCAAAGATGAAGCCTTTCATCTTCGGTGCTCGCAACGGTGTACACATCATCAACCTTGAGCACACTGTGCCAATGTTCAATGAAGCTTTAGCTTTCATTAGCAATGTTGCTTCTAAAAAAGGTAAAGTTTTATTCGTAGGTACTAAGCGCGCTGCTGGCGAAGCTATCAAAGAATCTGCAATTTCTTGTGACCAGTATTATGTTGATCACCGCTGGTTAGGCGGTATGTTAACAAACTGGAAAACTGTTCGTCAGTCAATCAAGCGTCTTAAAGAGCTAGAAAGCCAGTCTGTAGACGGTACTTTCGACAAGCTAACTAAGAAAGAAGCGTTAATGCGCTCACGCGAGTTAGACAAGTTAGAAAAATCTTTAGGCGGAATCAAAAACATGGGCGGCTTACCTGACGTATTATTCGTTATCGGTGCTGACCATGAGCATATCGCTATTAAAGAAGCAAACAACCTAGGTATCCCAGTTGTTGCAGTTGTTGATACTAACTCTGCACCAGATGGCGTTAACTATATCGTTCCTGGTAACGATGATGCGATGCGTGCAATTCGTTTGTACACTTCATCTGTTGCTGCAGCCGCTAACTCAGGCCGTGGTCAAGATATCGCTGTTCAAGCTGAACAAGACGGTTTCGTAGAAGCTGTTTAATAAGGCGAGATGGTTAACCATCCCCCTTATTTGCCAATAAAAAATTGGTGAGCAGGGGCCTAATGGCCCCTGTTTTATAATGTAAAATTAGACCAACTAAATTAGAGGATTTAACAATGGCGATTACTGCTGCCCAAGTTAAAGAACTTCGTGACCGCACTGGCGCTGGCATGATGGACTGTAAGAATGCACTGACTGAAACTGACGGTGACATCGAGCTAGCGATTGATAACATGCGTAAAAGTGGCGCTGCTAAAGCTGCTAAAAAAGCGGGTAACATCGCTGCTGACGGTGCAATTCTAATTAAGAATGGCGAAGGTTTCGCTGCGCTATTAGAAGTTAACTGTCAAACTGACTTCGTTGCAAAAGACTCAAACTTCCTAGGATTTGCTAACGCAGTACTAGATGTTGCTGCTGCATCAAAAGTGACCATCGAAGACTTAAAAGCACAGTTTGAAGAAACACGTGTTGCACTAGTGACTAAAATTGGTGAAAACATCAACATTCGTCGCGTTGAGTACATCGATGGTGCTAACTTAGCTTCTTACCGTCACGGCGACCGTATCGGTGTTGTGGTTACTGGTGAAGCTGATGAAGAAACATTAAAGCATATCGCAATGCACGTTGCTGCTTCTAAGCCTGAATTCGTTAACCCTGAAGATGTACCTGCAGAACTTGTTGAAAGAGAGCAAGCTCTACAAGTAGAAATCGCCATGAACGAAGGCAAGCCACAAGAAATCGCTGAGAAGATGGTTGTTGGTCGTATGAAGAAGTTTACTGGTGAGATCTCTCTTACTGGTCAAGCTTACATCATGGAACCAAAGAAAACTGTTGGCGAAGTTCTTAAAGAGAAAAAAGCGACAGTAACTAACTTCATTCGTTTAGAAGTTGGTGAAGGTATTGAAAAGAAACAAGAAGATTTTGCTGCTGAAGTAGCTGCACAAATCGCTGCCACTAAAAAGGCGTAATCGCTTTTTCTTTAAAAGACCCTAAGACCGCAGCAATCGCTGCGGTCTTGTTATGATCAGGATCAAAATTATGAGCACCAATCCAAAACCTGCATTTAGACGTATTCTGCTTAAATTAAGCGGTGAAGCATTAATGGGCGAAGAAGGCTTCGGCATCGACCCTAAAGTACTTGATCGTATGGCTCAAGAAGTAAAAGAGCTGGTTGAGTTAGGTATTCAAGTTGGTGTGGTTATTGGTGGTGGTAATCTATTCCGGGGTGAAGGTCTTGCGCAAGCAGGCATGAACCGTGTAGTGGGTGATCACATGGGAATGTTAGCAACAGTCATGAATGGTTTAGCGATGCGTGATGCGCTTCACCGTGCTTATGTCAATGCGCGTCTCATGTCAGCCATTCCGTTAAAGGGTGTTTGTGATGATTACAACTGGGCTGAGGCGATTAGTTTACTTAAGTCTGGCCGAGTAGTGATTTTCGCCGCGGGTACAGGTAACCCATTTTGTACTACCGATTCTGCTGCCTGCTTACGCGGTATTGAAATTGAAGCAGAAGTGGTCTTAAAAGGGACCAAAGTTGACGGTGTTTACTCTGCGGACCCAATGAAAAACCCTGAAGCGGTTAAGTATGATTCGCTCACTTATGCTGAAGTGTTAGAGTCCGAATTTAAGATAATGGACCTTGCAGCATTTACAATGGCACGTGATCACGATATACCTATTTTAGTGTTTAACATGAACAAGCCTGGCGCACTTCGACGCGTGATTATGGGCGAAGGTGAAGGCACTATTATTAGTAGTCAAAAAAATAGTAGCCCAAAATAACTTCATTATTGCATTAAATAGAGTGCAATCCTTATTTGAGCTGATCTAATGTCTGTGTCATTCTTTATCTATCAGCTCAAAAAATATTTGTGAAAAAAGGAAATTATTGTGATTGAAACAATTATGTTAGATGCGCAAGAGCGCATGGGAAAATGTGTTGATGCAAGTAAAAATCAAATGGCTAAAGTGCGAACTGGTCGTGCACATCCTAGCCTTTTAGATTCTATTCAAGTTTCTTACTACGGTTCGATGACCCCTCTTAAGCAAGTGGCGAACATTGGTATTGAAGACTCTCGTACGCTTAACGTGACAGTGTTTGACCAAACATTAGTTCAAGCAGTAGAGAAAGCCATCATGTCTTCTGATCTGGGTTTAAACCCTATGACAGCAGGTACATCAATGCGTATACCGCTTCCTGCGCTAACTGAAGAGCGTCGTAAAGACTTTATCAAAGTGGTACGCAACGAAGCTGAAAATGGTCGTATTGCTATTCGTAACGTTCGTCGTGATGCAATTACAGAAGTGAAAAAACTTGAAAAAGCCAAAGACTGCACTGAAGACGATGTGCGTCGCAGTGAAGACAGTGTGCAAAAGTACACCGATACTGCTATCAAGCAGGTTGACCAACTTTTAGCCGCGAAAGAAAAAGAGCTAATGGAAGTTTAAACTTCAGCGTTCAACGCTAGAGTTAATACGCCGTGTAAGTGTATACTACACGGCGTTTGTTTTTTATAGGGTTGTTGTTAATGTCATCTACAAATGATTATGGATCCGGTATTGCTTCGCCTTCTGACTTAACTTCATCAGAATGTTTACCTGGACAATTATCTGACATCGTTAGGCAGTCTTTGCCTAAGCACGTTGCTATTATCATGGATGGTAATGGCCGCTGGGCACAAAACAAAGGCATGCCAAGAGTGGTGGGTCATAAAGCCGGCGTTAAAGCGGTAAGACGTATTGTAAGCGCTGCGAGTCAATTAGGCATAGAATCACTCACTTTATTTGCCTTTTCGAGTGAAAATTGGCGTAGACCCGATAAAGAAGTCAGTTTGTTGATGGAACTTTTTTTTAGCGTATTACAACGTGAAATTAAACGTCTGGATAAAAACCAAGTTCGACTTAATATTATTGGCGACATCAGTCGATTCTCTGCTAGATTACAAACTCAAATTGGACAAGCTCAAGACAAAACTAAACACAACAAAGGTCTTGTTTTAAATGTTGCTGCAAACTATGGCGGGCGCTGGGATATCATGCAGGCAGCTCAAAAGTTAGCCGAAAAAGTCGAAAGTGGCGAAATCAGCAGCAGTCAGATGACCGAAGAGGCATTAAATCAACATTTGTGCATGCAAAATCAAAGCGAAGTTGATTTAATGATAAGAACGGGCGGTGATTACCGCATCAGTAATTTTATTTTATGGCAGGCCGCCTATGCTGAACTCGTGTTCACTGAAACACTGTGGCCTGATTTTGATGAGAAAGCTTTTCATCATGCACTGGCAATGTTTGCCAGCCGCCAGCGTCGTTTTGGTCTGACCGGAAGTCAAATCGAAGAGATACGCACGCTATAATTTTTAAAAGGATTATTTTTTTGCTAAAACAACGAATAATAACAGCACTTTGTTTAATCCCACTAGTATTAGCCGGTATTTTCTGGGTACCTACGGTTTATTTTGCGTGGTGTTTAGTTCCCATCTTTGCGATTGCTGCAAAAGAATGGGGCCGATTTATTGATAAGGAGTGTAATGTTACCCAGTGGTCATTTACCGTCACTGTTACCATTTTACTGGTCGTCATTAATGTAATGTTTCCTGCCGACAGTCTTTGGTTTAAAGGTCATATTAATCCAATGTTTTTAGCGATTATCAGTATTGGTGTTGTCTGGTGGGTATTCAGCACTATCTTGGTGGTTAGTTTTCCTAAAAGTGCTAAATTTTGGCGCGATAGCCACATGTTTAAATCCATGTTTGGCCAATTGACGTTGATCCCTTGCTTCGTTTCCTTAATCGCTCTCAAGTCATTAAGCAGTCATGCTGAGCCTTATTTTGGTGGTTGGTTAGTGTTTATTGTCATGCTAGTTGTGTGGGCAACCGATACCGGCGCTTATTTCGCTGGGCGCACTTTAGGTAAACATAAGTTGATGCCAAGTGTCAGTCCAGCAAAAACCTTAGAGGGTTTGGCCGGTGGATTATTAACCACTATGTTAAT
Source organism: Shewanella sp. HL-SH4 (assembly GCF_051164845.1). Lineage (NCBI taxonomy): Bacteria > Pseudomonadati > Pseudomonadota > Gammaproteobacteria > Alteromonadales > Shewanellaceae > Shewanella > Shewanella sp. HL-SH4. The sequence continues at coordinate 532,521 of NZ_CP195037.1, read as the reverse complement.
CGTTGCTGCTGTGATGTATGTTTCTCCTGAACAAGAGGTCGGACTGTTAGTTGTGGTGACCCTTATTACCGCATTAGCCTCTGCATTTGGTGATTTATCAGAAAGTATGTTTAAACGTGTGGCAGAAATTAAAGATTCAGGCAGTATCTTGCCTGGTCACGGTGGTATTTTGGATAGAATTGATAGCCTAACTGCTGCATTGCCTGTATTCACGCTCATTTACATTGCGATGTGGATGTAATTTTGATGCAAAATATGGTTATCCTTGGCGCAACGGGCTCTATTGGCGCAAGTACCTTAAGTGTAATAGCAACAAATCCTGACAAGTTTTGTGTTTACGCCTTAGTTGCCAATTCTAGTGTTGAGAAAATGCATGCTTTATGTGTGACTCATCAACCTGTTTATGCTCACATGGTTAATCAGCAGGCCGCTCTAAAACTCAAAACATCTTTACCTGCTTGGTGCAAAACCATTGTCACCACATCAGAGCAAGATTTGATTGGATTGGTGACCAGCCAAGAAGTGCATACTGTGATGGCTGCGATTGTCGGCGCAGCTGGGCTTGTATCAACCTTTGCAGCAGTAAAAGCGGGCAAACGGGTGCTACTAGCGAATAAAGAAGCGCTAGTCATGTCTGGTGAACTCTTTATGCACACCGCAAAGACATCAGGGGCGACAATACTACCCGTAGACAGCGAACATAATGCTATTTTTCAGTGTATGCCTGAAGCTGTGCAAGCTAATTTAGGTTATTGCGATATTGCTGCAGAAGGGATTTCACATATTTTATTAACAGGCTCAGGCGGTCCGTTTTTAACTGCAGATTTAGCATCATTCCCGCACATGAGCCCAGAGCAAGCTTGTAACCACCCTAATTGGTCAATGGGACGAAAAATCTCCGTTGATTCAGCTTCAATGATGAACAAAGGGTTAGAGTATATCGAAGCGCGCTGGCTGTTTAACACTCGTCCAGAACAGTTAAAAGTAGTTATTCATCCCCAAAGCGTTATTCATTCAATGGTGCAATATAAAGATGGTTCCGTTATCGCGCAGATGGGTAATCCTGATATGCGAACGCCGATTGCTCATTGTATGAGCTATCCGCAAAGAATTTCGGCTGGAGTTGAACCTTTAGATTTTTTCAAAGTCGGACAGTTAAGTTTCTTTGAAGCTGATTTTAATCGTTTCCCTTGTTTAAAGTTAGCGATTGATGCATGTAAACAAGGCCAAGAGTCGACAACAGTGTTAAACGCCGCTAATGAAATTGCGGTTGAAGCTTTTTTACAAGGTAGAATTAAATTTACAGATATCGCAATAATAAATGAACAGTGCCTTGTTTCAGTCAGTCCCGCGGCATTGAATTCAATTGAAGATATTATTCGCCTCGACGGCGAAGCAAGAACACAAGCGATGTTAGCGATAAAAACCTTGGCGTAATCAGGAGCAAGATGTTCGATTTTTTTTGGAATTTAGGTTCGTTTATTGTCGCTTTAGGCATTTTAATTACCGTTCATGAATATGGCCACTTTTGGCTTGCACGTAAGTGTGGCGTGAAAGTTGAAAAATTCTCTATTGGTTTTGGTAAAGCTATTTGGCGTAAAGTCGGTAAAGATGGCACCGAGTATGTGGTGGCAATGATCCCATTAGGTGGATATGTCAAAATGCTCGATGAACGGGTTGATACTGTGCCAGAGGAAATGCTTGACCAAACATTTAACCGTAAAAATGTATGGCAACGCATTGCGATTGTGGCAGCCGGTCCTATGGCTAATTTTATTTTTGCAATAATTGCACTTTATGGCATGTACTTAATCGGTGTGCCGTCAGTTAAACCCGTCATTGATAGCACTAAAGTAAATTCTCCTGCTGCGATTATTCAACTGTCAGAACCGCAACAAATAATTGCCGTTTCTGGGCAAAAGGTGCGCAATTGGGAAGAAGTGAACTTAGCTTTGGTGGGCCACATAGGTAATAAGCAAGTCGATATTACGCTTGCACCATTATCTCGATTGGAAGGGGGCGAGGTCGCTGGAACTACTTACGAATTAGATATTAGTCAATGGCAATTTGATCCAGAGAAAGAGTCACCTATAACCGCTATAGGATTAGGTATATTTAGACCTGGTATTGAGCCCGTTATAGCGGCCATAAGTGATGGCAGCGCAGCACAAATTTCTGGTTTAATGCTTGGCGATCGTATATTAAGTATTAATCAACAAGATTACAAAGATTGGAATGCGTTTGTTGATGTGATACAAACGTCAGCCAATAAACCAATAGCGATGTTAATTGAGCGGGCAGGTGAGCAGCGTTTAGTTGAAGTTGTTCCTCAAGCTCAAAAAAATGATAGCGGTAACGTCATTGGTATTATAGGCGTTAGTCCTACCGCGGCGCAGTGGCCTGAAAATATGCGCTTTGAGTTACAATATGGCATGATAGATTCCGTCTCCGCCGCAGCTGATAAAACGTGGCAGCTAGTGGTGGTTAGTTTCAAAATGATCGGCAAATTATTTACCGGCGATGTGTCGGTGAAAAACTTAAGTGGTCCCATTTCGATTGCGCAAGGTGCAGGAGCCAGTGCAAATTACGGATTGGTGTACTTTCTTGGGTTTATTGCACTAATTAGCGTTAACTTAGGCATTATTAACTTAATGCCTTTACCTGTGCTAGATGGTGGACACTTGCTGTATTACTTTATTGAAGTGATTACGGGTAGGCCTGTACCTGAAAAGGTACAGGAAATTGGATTCAGGTTCGGCGCAGCTTTGCTGCTAATGTTGATGAGTGTAGCGCTTTTCAACGATTTTGCCCGACTCTGAGCAGGACAGACAAATAATTAGAAGTGCTCTATGAGATTGAATAAAATTTTTGCCTCGATGTTATTCGTCGGTGCGTCTTATGCGGGAAGCGGTTGGGCAAATACATTCCAACCATTTGAAGTCACAGACATTCAAGTTGAAGGTCTACAGCGTGTAGCATTAGGAGCCGCATTATTAAACTTACCGGTTAAAGTCGGTGATACAGTTGATCAAGTTAAAATACAACAGGCGATAAAAAGCTTATATGGTTCGACTAATTTCGAAACCATTAATGTCAGTCATGAAAATGGCGTGTTGTACGTTACCGTTAAAGAGCGCCCAACGATTAGTGCGGTGACGTTTGAAGGTAACAAAGATATTAAAGATGAGCAGCTTCAAGAGAGTCTTGATGGTTCTGGTGTCAAAATTGGTGAGTCTTTAGACCGCACAATGTTATCAGGCATCGAAAAGGGCTTACAAGATTTCTACTATGGTGTCGGTAAGTACGGCGCGAAAGTTGAAGCTCAAATTGTTAACTTACCGCGGAATCGAGTGGAGTTGCAGTTTAACTTTACCGAAGGTTTAGCGGCTGAAATTCGTCAAATTAACGTGGTTGGTAACACGGTTTTCACTGACTCTGAATTGATTAGCATGCTTGAGTTGAAAGACTTTGTTGCATGGTGGGATGTGTTTGGTGAACGTCGCTATCAAAAACAAAAGTTACAAGCTGACTTAGAAACCATTAAAACTTATTACCACAATCAAGGTTATATTCGTTTTGATGTGACTTCAACGCAAGTTGCTATGACTCCTGACCGTAAAGGACTCTACATTACGATCAACGTCGATGAAGGCGAAAAATATAAAATTAAAGAGGTTAATCTCACCGGCGATTTAATGGGTCGAGAAGAGCTAATGAATGCAATATTGCCGCTTAAAGCTGGCAGTATGTATAACGGTGCGGATGTCACATTCACCGAAGAAATGTATAGCAAGTACCTTGGCCGTTTTGGTTATGCTTATCCTGAAGTGAAAATATACCCAGAAATTGACGATGAAAATAAAGAAGTCGTCTTAAACGTTAATATTGATCCGGGTAAACGTGTATATGTTCGCAGTATTAATTTTACTGGTAATGCTGTTACTAAAGATGAAGTTATGCGCCGTGAATTACGCCAAATGGAAGGTGCTTGGTTGAATTCTGCTCAAATTGAGCAGTCCAAAGCTCGTTTAAACCGTTTAGGTTATTTCGAGACAGTTGATACTGAGACAATACAAGTCCCTGGCAGTGATGATTTAGTCGATGTGGCTGTGTCGGTGAAAGAGCAGCCATCAGGCTCGTTTAATGCAGGTGTGGGTTATGGTACTGAATCTGGTGTTAGTTTGCAGTTTGGTGTTGAGCAAAACAACTTCTTAGGCACAGGTAACCAGGCTGGTATTAGCATTAACACCAACAAGTATTCTAAGAGTGCAAACCTCTCTTTTACTGACCCTTATTTTACTAAAGATGCTGTGAGTTTAGGTGGCAGTGTTTACTGGAGCGAGTTTGATGCAAATGAAGCGAACTTAGAACGCTATAAGAATAACTCTTATGGTGTGGCATTAAATTCTGGTTTTCCGATTAATGAATATAACCGTTTAAACGGTGGTGTTGGGTATCGCCATAATGCCATTTCTGAAATTTCTGCTTACGAGCAGGCATTACGTTTTTATAATGTGTATCGTGATAAAGAAGATCCAAATGCCGATTTAGCATTTGATAACTTCGACTTTAATGGTGGTTGGTCTAGAAGTACCTTAAACCGCGGCACCTTCCCAACGGATGGTTCGTCACAGCGTTTGAATGGTAAAATGACGGTACCTGGGTCTGATCTACAATATTTTAAAACTGACTTCGATACTAACTTCTACTTTCCATTGACGCGTACCCACAGTTTTGTATTTTTGACTCGCGCACGTTTAGGCTACGCCAATGGCTTTGGTCAGTTTAATGATAACGATCAAATTTTACCGTTTTGGGAAAACTATTACTCAGGTGGCAGTAGTTCATTGCGTGGTTTTAAATCCAACTCTGTTGGTCCTAGATCTTTCTATTTAGTGCGAGGCAGTGAGTCATGTGCTCCTGATGCTTCAGGTGATGGTTGTAGTTTACCTGGAGAGCCTAATCAAATTCAGGTTAGTCAGGGCCGCTCTATCGGTGGTAATGCCATCGCAACAGCCAGTATGGAGTTAATTGTTCCTACTCCATTCCTTGACGAAGCTTATACCAATTCTGTTCGTACCAGTTTCTTTGTTGATGCCGGTAACGTGTGGGATACCGAGTTTGACTATGAATCTTATCGAACTCTTCCATCGGAAGAATTTAGTAAACTTGAAGACTATAGTGATCCAGCGCGTATTCGTGCCTCTTGGGGTATGAGTGTGCAATGGTTGTCTCCTATGGGACCAATGGTCTTTAGTTTGGCCTGGCCGCTGAAAGAATACGAAGATGATGAAACAGAGATTTTCTCGTTCAATATTGGCAAAACGTTCTAAAACAAATAAACTCAGCAGGCTTTGCTGAACAAGTATTTATTAACAAGGAGTCTACTTTGAAAAAGATGGTAAATCGCGCATTAGTGACATTAGCTTTTTTAGCTGCACCAATCATGGCGCATGCTGAAAACATTGCTGTAGTGGATATGGGCGAAGTATTTGAGCAATTGCCACAACGTGAACAAATCTCAAAATCATTAAAAGCTGAATTTGGTGATCGTGTTGCTCAAGTCCAAAAAATGCAGGAAGAAATGCGTTCATTGGTTGAAAAGCAGCAACGTGATGGTGCGTTAATGAGTGAAACTCAAAAAACTGACATGGTTCGTAAAATGGAATCGCTAAAGTCTGAGTTTCAATTAAAAGGTAAAGCGCTTGACGAAGACATGCGTCGTCGTCAGGGTGAAGAGCAAAATAAACTGTTAGTACAAGTTCAAAAAGCGATTAATACCATTGCTGAGAAAGAAAAATATGACATGGTTTTACAACGCGGTGCAGTTATTTTTGTTAAGCCAGACGCTGATATTAGCGGTAAAGTGGTTGAAGCGTTAAGTAAAGGTAAATAAGCCCGAATTTAAGGCGAGAAACACTATGCAACAAGTGACTTTAAAAGATATTGGCCAACTGCTAAATGCCACAGTTCGCGGTGATGATACCCAAATTGTGATGAGTGTAGCCACTTTAGAAGATGCAATAGAAGGCCAATTATCTTTTTTAGCCAATAGTAAGTACCGTGCTCAACTTGAGGCAACTCAAGCGAGTGCGGTATTGCTTACTGAAAAAGATGCAGCAGATTACAAAGGGACAGCAATTATTGTTGCTGACCCCTATGTTGGTTTTGCGCGTGTGGCGCAATTACTTGATATGTCGCCTAAAGCGGCTGTTGGTATTCATCCAAGTGCTCAAATAGATGCGAGTGCTAAACTCGGTGAAAATGTGTCAATTGGTGCAAATGCAGTGATTGGTGCCAATGTTATTTTAAGTGATAATGTAAAAATAGGCGCAGGCTCTGTGGTTGGCGAGTCTAGCATTATTGGTCAAAATAGCTGCCTATGGGCTAATGTGACTCTATACCATAATGTCCATATTGGTACCGACTGTACTATTCATTCCGCATCGGTTATTGGCTCTGATGGCTTTGGTTATGCCAACGAGAATGGTAATTGGATTAAAATCCCTCAAACAGGGGGGTTAGAATTGGTAATCGCGTCGAGATAGGTGCATCAACCAGTGTTGACAGAGGTGCGTTATCGCACACTGAGATTCATGACGGTGTTATTATTGACAACCAAGTTCAAATTGCCCATAACGTGGTGATTGGTCAAAACACGGCTATTGCTGGCGGAACCATTGTTGCCGGTAGTTCGACAATTGGTAAGTATTGTATTATTGGTGGTGGTTGTGGTGTTTCTGGCCATATCAGTATCGCTGATGGAGTGCATATCTCGGGTGGTACTAATGTGACCAGTGTTATCCGTGAAAAAGGCATATATTCTTCTGCTACTATAGCAATGGAAAATAAGTTATGGCGACGCAATACCGTGCGCTTCCGCCAACTAGATGAATTGTTTGCTCGAGTTAAACAACTTGAGAATACGCAAAAATAAGATTAACTGTCATACTAAACCTCTCATTGAACCTGTTAAGGAAACAAGAGTGTCGAACGAATTAAACACAATGGATATTAAAGAAATCCTTAAATATCTTCCCCATAGATATCCATTTTTATTGATTGACCGGGTGTTAGATTACGCCGTTGGTGACTATTTACACGCGATGAAAAACGTGACAATAAATGAACCATTTTTTCAAGGTCATTTTCCTGTAGCACCTGTTATGCCAGGTGTATTGATTTTAGAGGCTATGGCGCAGGCCACAGGCCTATTAGCATTTAAAACCATGAGTACAGAGCCATCACCGAATGTGTTGTATTACTTTGCAGGTATCGACAAAGCGCGTTTTAAACGTGTTGTTGAGCCAGGTGACCAAATCCATTTTCATGTGAAAATGATTAAAGAGCGCCGCGGAATTGGTGTGTTTGAAGGCGAAGCACGCGTTGATGGAGTCGTGGTGTGTTCTGCTGAAATTATGTGTGCCCGAAGAGAGATTCAAACGTGATAGATAAATTAGCTTTCGTTCATCCAGACGCCAAAATTGGTAACAATGTCACCATTGGACCTTGGAGTTATATTGGCGCAGATGTAGAAATCGGCGACGATACTTGGATTAGTTCGCATGTTGTTATCAAAGGCCCCTCGGTTATCGGTAAAGGCAACCGTATCTTTCAATTCGCCTCTGTAGGTGAAGAATGCCAAGATAAAAAATATGCAGGCGAACCGACTCGTCTAATCGTGGGTGATAACAATATTATCCGTGAATCTGTCACCATCCATCGTGGTACAGTACAAGATAATAGCGAGACTCGCATAGGGTCAAATAACTTGTTAATGGCTTATGTGCATGTCGCACATGACTGTGTGGTCGGTAACCATGTCATTATGGCTAATAACGCCTCTATAGCAGGCCATGTCCATGTACATGATCATGTTATTTTAGGTGGAATGACAGGTGTGCATCAATTTGTGCATATTGGAGCCCATGCATTTACTGCTGGTTCATCAACTATTTTCCAAGATGTGCCGCCTTTTGTAATGGCCGCAGGTAGCCCAGCTATACCACGTGGATTAAATGTTGAAGGCTTAAAACGTCGTGGCTTTAGCAAAGAAACCCAACATGCCATACGTCGTACTTATAAAGCCTTATATCGTAAAAATTTAACCCTTGAAGAAGCATTAGCTGAAATAAAACCTGATGCTGACAATGACCCCCATGTTCAAGCCATGGTTGATTTTATTACTAACTCTTCCCGCGGCATTATTCGTTAAGTGATCTAATGAACGATTCAAAACCCCGTATATTTGCCATGGTCGCCGGAGAAATCTCCGGCGATATTTTAGGTGCTGGTTTAATAAAATCACTACAGCAACGCTACCCAGATGCACAGTTTGTAGGTATTGGTGGGCCTCGTATGGAAAAATTAGGCTTCCAGTCTTGGTTTTCGATAGAGGAATTAGCGGTGATGGGCATTGTTGAAGTGCTATCGCGCTTGCCACGGCTATTGAAAGTACGTGCCACTTTGATAGATAAAATCACTTCCATTAAGCCTGATTGCTTTATTGGTATTGATGCACCTGATTTTAATATTGGCCTTGAGCTCAAGCTTAAGAATAAAGGTATCAAAACGGTTCACTATGTTAGCCCTTCGGTGTGGGCATGGCGTCCTAAGCGGATTTTTAAAATCGCCAAAGCCACCAATATGGTGCTCTCTTTACTGCCATTTGAAAAAGCCTTTTATGATGAACATAACGTACCCTGTACCTTTGTTGGCCATACTTTAGCTGATGATATTCCGCTCAAAAGTGATAAAGCGTCAGCACGTAAGTTACTTAATTTAGATCCTGATGCAGAGTATTTGGCGGTTTTACCCGGATCTCGTGGAGGGGAGTTAAAGCAACTCGCTGAGCCATTCGTTAAAGCGGCAATGTTAGTTAAGCAGCATTTTCCCGATATAAAGTTTGTCACGCCATTAGTTAATGAAGCGCGTCGGCAACAGTTTTTAGCCGCATTGGCTGAACATGCGCCAGATTTAGAGGTTGAACTTATTGAGGGGCATTCAAGGGAAGTGATGGCTGCGGCTGATTGCATTTTATTAGCATCAGGTACCGCTACATTAGAAGCTATGTTGGTCAAGCGCCCTATGGTGGTGTCTTACCGCGTTAGCCCTATTACTTATGCCATTGCTATTCGCATGATGAAAATCAAAAACTATTCGCTGCCTAACTTATTGGCTAACGAAACAATCGTGCCTGAACTGATGCAAGCCAATTGCCAGCCGCAGTTAATTGCTGATGCGGTGATTAAACAACTTAATCAAGATTTTGCGCCACTCAATGCAAAATTTGAGCAGTTACATCAATTACTTAAATGTAACGCTAGCGAACGGGTTGCCGATGCTGTAGTGGCATTATTGCCAGCGCATTAATTTGCTGAAGCCAAGGACAAACTAATATGTCGACATTCCCGCAAGTGATAAAACAGATCACCCCAGAGCAAGTGGCCATAATTTCAGAGGGTATTGTCGCTGGTGTTGATGAGGTTGGCCGTGGTCCTTTAGTAGGAGATGTGGTCACCGCCGCGGTTATTTTAGACCCCACTAAACCCATAATTGGTTTAAACGATTCTAAAAAATTGACTGAAAAACGTCGTAATTCACTTTATCAAGATATTATCGCTAATGCGTTAGCGGTCAGCATTGGCCGGGCAACCCCTACCGAAATTGATCAAATTAATATTTTGCAGGCGACCATGTTAGCCATGCAACGTGCTGTTGCTGGCTTGGCTATTGTACCTGAACGGGTATTAGTCGATGGTAATCGCGTACCTGATTTTGGCATTGCTGCCCATGCGATTATTAAAGGCGATGGCTTAGTTGCTGCAATCAGTGCTGCATCCATTATTGCTAAAGTGACCCGAGATAAAGAGATGGATGAGCTTGATGCTAAGTATCCTCAATACGGGTTTGCTAAGCATAAGGGCTATCCTACAAAAGCACATTTTGAAGCACTTACACAGTTTGGTACCATAGATGAACATCGAAAAAGCTTTAAACCGGTTGCAGAATGTTTAGCTAACAAGGCAAAGTAATCACCTAGATGCTAATGTTTTAAATCATACTGGTATGAAGTCATTTAAATCTTAGCCGTCTTTATTTCTAGGTGTTAATTTCGATAGTTCCACGTTTGAATAAACATTGGCTGTAATGTGAATGTTTGCTAGTGTGATTAATAATTTCAACTGCATTGTTTGTATCTTTTTTCCTTCGAAAAATAAGAATTTTATTTATGTCCGATCCTCGTTTTGTGCATTTGCGTGTCCACAGTGACTATTCCATGACAGATGGTGTCGCTAAGGTGAAACCTATCTTAGCGGCAGCAGAAGCGCAGGGGATGGCCGCGATCGCATTGACAGATCAAAACAACTTTTGTGGTTTAGTGAAGTTTTATGGTGGCGCACATGCAGTGGGCATTAAACCTATTGTCGGTGCTGACTTTTGGATGCGTGTGCCTGGTTTTGAAAAAGAATTATGTGCACTTACCATTATTGCAATGGATAACGACGGTTACCAAAACCTCACCCAGTTAATCAGTGAAGCCTATCTTCGCGGTCAAGTTGATGGTCGAGTCGTTATCGATCAAGACTGGCTTGTGACCTACAACAAAGGGATTTTGCTTTTATCGGGTGCTAAAGAGGGCGATATAGGTAAAGCTTTATTAAAAGGCAACCAAGGCCAAGTTGACGATCTTGTAAACTTTTATCAAAATCATTTTTGTGATCGCTATTTTCTTGAACTCATTCGAACCGACCGCCCGGATGAGGAACGCTATTTACATATGGCAGTTGAGCTTGCCGCCAAAACGGGCATACCTGTTGTGGCTACAAATCAGGTGGTGTTTTTAAAAGCTGATGATTTTGAAGCGCATGAAATTCGCGTCGCTATTCACGATGGCTATACCCTAGTAGACCCTCGACGCCCTAAAACCTACAGTAACGCACAGTATCTTCGCAGTGAAGATGAAATGTGGGAGCTTTTTAAAGATATTCCTTCAGCGATTAGCAATAGTGTCGAAATAGCCAAACGCTGTAACGTTACCATTAGATTATATGAATACTTTCTGCCGAACTTTCCAACGGGCGACCTATCAATAGAAGACTTCTTGGTTGCCGCGTCAGTTAAAGGGTTAGAAGAGCGGCTTGAATTTTTATTCCCCGATCCAACCGTGAGAGCCCAAAGAAGGCCTGAGTACGATGAGCGCCTAGAAATCGAGCTGAAAGTTATCAACCAAATGGGATTCCCAGGTTACTTCTTAATTGTGATGGAGTTTATTCAGTGGGGTAAAGATCAAGGCATTCCCGTAGGCCCTGGTCGTGGTTCAGGTGCGGGATCATTAGTCGCTTATGCACTTAAAATTACTGATTTAGATCCCCTTGAATATGATTTACTGTTCGAGCGTTTCTTAAACCCTGAACGTGTATCCATGCCCGATTTCGACGTCGATTTTTGTATGGATCGCCGCGATGAGGTTATCGACCATGTAGCCGAGCTGTATGGCCGTGAAGCGGTATCGCAAATTATTACCTTTGGTACCATGGCGGCTAAAGCGGTTGTACGCGATGTTGGCCGTGTATTAGGTCATCCATATGGGTTTGTTGAACGTCTAACTAAGATGATCCCCGCAGAACCGGGCATGACACTGGCTAAAGCGTTTGAGGTGGAACCCGCGCTGCCTGAAGCCTACGCCGCTGATGAAGATGTCAAAGAGCTTATCGACATGTGTCGCCGCTTAGAGGGCGTAACTCGAAATGCGGGTAAGCATGCCGGTGGTGTGGTTATTGCGCCGACTCGTATAACGGACTTTGCGCCACTATATTGTGATGCCGAAGGTCTAAACCCGGTCACTCAGTTTGATAAAAATGACGTAGAAACTGCCGGTTTAGTTAAGTTCGACTTCTTGGGCTTACGTACTTTAACCATTATTGACTGGGCATTGCAGATGATCAATCCGCGCCTAGCCAAACAAGGTAAAGAACCGGTTCGCATCGAAGCGATTCCGCTGGCCGATCCCGCTTGCTTTAAATTACTACAACGTTATGAAACCACCGCAGTATTCCAGTTAGAATCCCGCGGCATGAAAGATCTGATTAAACGTCTACAGCCCGATTGTTTTGAAGACATGATTGCACTGGTAGCCCTTTTCCGCCCAGGGCCTTTGCAATCAGGCATGGTAGATAACTTTATCGAGCGTAAACATGGTCGTGAAGCCGTATCTTATCCCGATGCTGAATATCAGCATGAATCGTTAAGAGAATTACTGTCACCGACCTACGGCATTATCTTGTATCAAGAGCAGGTAATGCAGATTGCCCAGGTGTTGTCGGGTTACACCCTAGGCGGCGCGGATATGCTTCGCCGTGCTATGGGTAAGAAAAAGCCCGAAGAAATGGCTAAGCAGCGTGGCACGTTCAAAGAAGGTGCGATTAATAACGGCGTTGACGGCGACTTGTCGATGAAGATTTTCGACTTGGTTGAAAAGTTCGCCGGTTATGGTTTTAACAAATCGCATTCTGCTGCTTACGCATTAGTTTCTTACCAAACATTGTGGCTTAAAACCCATTATCCAGCGCAATTTATGGCCGCGGTAATGTCGGCTGATATGGATAACACAGATAAAATTGTTACCTTGGTCGATGAATGCGAGCGCATGGGATTACCGCTTATTCCGCCCGATGTGAACAAAGGTCAATTCAAGTTCACCGTTGATGATGACTTAAATATTGTGTATGGCATAGGTGCGATTAAAGGCGTGGGTGAAGGCCCAGTCGATTCCATTCTTGAAGCGCGCAAAGATGGACCTTTTATCGATTTATTTGATTTTTGTGCCCGTATCGATCTAAAAAAACTCAATAAACGGGTTATCGAAAAACTGATTTGTGCCGGTGCATTAGATGAACTTGGCCCGCATCGTGCCTCAATGATGGCCACATTACCTGAAGCCATTCGCGCAGCAGCGCAACACGCGAAAGCGCAAGAAATCGGTCAACATGATATGTTTGGTTTGCTTAATGACGAGCCAGACGATAATAAGCAAAATTTTGTTGAATGTACTCCCTGGCCAGACAAGATATGGTTAGAAGGGGAGCGCGATACCCTTGGGTTGTACTTGACCGGCCATCCGATTAATCAGTATTTAGCTGAGTTGAAACAATATACTTCAGCTCGCTTAAAAGACATTCACCCGACTGAGCGTGGTAAAACGGTCAAAGTGGCGGGTTTAGTGGTCGCCACCCGCGTGATGATCACCAAGCGCGGCTCAAAGATGGGCTTGGTGACATTAGATGATAAAAGTGCTCGCTTAGAGGTGATGTTATTCACTGAACCATTTGAAAAATTCGGTCATTTACTTGAAAAAGATCGCATTTTAATCTGTGAAGGTGATGTTAGCTATGATGATTTTGCCGGTGGTAATCGCATGAATGGCCGTAATATCATTGAAATTGGTGAAGCAAGAAGCCATTTTGCTAAAGCGGTTGAACTCAATATCCATGCAGATATATTATCGCCCGAATGGTTAACGAATTTTCAGCAAATACTAATGCCGTGGAAATCAGGCGCCGTGCCTGTAGTGATCAATTATACCAAAAATGCAGCAGCAGGCAGGTTATTGCTAGGTGATGAATGGCGCGTTAATCCATCAGATGATTTGATGCTGGCGCTAGAAACACAACTGGGTTCCACTAATGTTAAAATTGTCTTTAACTAGGCGTGCACCATGACAGCCAATAACCCAGCTTCAGCGCACATGACCAAAGAGCAGTTACTGAGCTTGCTAGAACAATCGGTAATCCCACTTCATCAATTGACGAAAGAGCAGGGGCAGCATGCGGCCAAGTTAGTACTGGCTTACAGTGGTGGGGTTGACTCAGAAGTCTTAGCTTATGGGCTGAGTGCTTTCGCACATAAACATCCACACATTGCCTGTTTACTTATTCATGTGCATCATGGCCTTAGCGCCAATGCCAATACCTGGGTACAACACTGCATAACCCGCGCAGGGAATTACCAATTGCCAGTACAAATTGAGCGCGTTAGCGTTGATAAAGGCCCAAGGCAAAGTTTAGAAGCGCAAGCGCGAGACGCCCGTTATCAAGCGTTTGAGCGTTATCTTAATCCGGGTGATATTTTACTTACCGCCCATCATCAAGATGATCAACTCGAAACGCTATTGCTAGCATTAAAGCGCGGCCAAGGCCCTAAAGGACTTGGTGCAATGGGCGCCATACAAGCTTATAAGCAAGCTTGGTTAGTCAGACCATTATTAGACATCAGCCGAGATCAAATAGAGCAATTTTCACGGCAACAGCGATTGACCCATATCGAAGATGAAAGTAATCAAGACGACAGTTATGATCGTAATTTTTTGCGTCTAGATATCATTCCACGCTTAAAACAACGCTGGCCAAGTATCGCCACCACCGCAGCCAGAAGTGCAGCCTTGTGCGCAGAGCAGCAAGAAGTGATTGATAACGAAGTCAGTCATCGCTTACCCCAATGGCTAGTATTAGCAAGTGATGATGATGCATTACTTACTGAATCAAGCGGTTTTAAACTCAGCGGTTTTGAACAATTAACAAAAGCCTGGCAAGCATTACTGTTTCGCGGATATTTACTTCACTGTGGGGCTAGCTTACCGTCACAAGCACAATTACAGCAGATATTGTCACAACTGATTGTTGCCAAAGACGATGCTAATGTATCAATTCAATGGGGCAGTTATCAAGTAAAACGCTTTGCTGGCGTGGCTTATGTGCTTAACACCAGTGAGCTTGACGCGCCAGAGTCAGCCCAACTAAGTGCTGACGTTATCAGCCTTATAAACGGCGATGTGACAGTGTTAAAGATGGATGTTGGTCAACATCAATGTCTTGTAAAAATAGAAACATTTGCTGATAAGCCTTTACTCGCTTTACCATTAACCAGCAGTAAAGTGACCATTCGTTTTGGTGCTACAGGTTCAATTAAATGCCATCCCCAATTTGCCAGTTCACATCGCGTTAAACCACGTGAGCTAAAGAAGCTGTGGCAAGAGTGCAATATCCCCCCTGGCGTCGCCAACAAATTCCATTAGTGTTTTACGATGAAGTCTTAGTTGGCGCTATCGGCCTATGGGTAGATAAACGCTATCTAGCCCAAGAAGGGCAGCAAGGGATCAGTTTGTTTGAATTGTGAGTTTGGCTAGCCTAGCCGTTCATGGGGACTTATTTTCTGCCGCAGGCTCTAGTGCAGATAATTCAGCGAGACGCAGCAAGCACATCCATGTGAGCTTAACCAAAATATCCGTGTTTTGGATACTCGCTTGCTCATCTGCACCCGAGTTATTGTCTCTTCGATTTAGCTTCATTCGTAACAATACAGTAAGAAAAAGCTGCGGTTTACCGTTTGAATTGAGATTGTCGAGACTCTTTATTCCGAGAACCCGTGGGCCTGGCATGGATGCCACGCTAGCTTTCGTTGGAGTAGTGATACCCTCTGTGGGCGAAGCGTCGCGACGTTAGTGGCCGCAGGCCATAAGCACAAACAACAAAAGAAACTGCTGGATCCCGGCTCAACAGCATTACCGGAATGACGTGAAATAAAGCTGGATCCCAAGTCAACAACACTACCTGAATGGCAGTAAATTTAGTCTGATGAAGCTGGAACCTTGCGTTCACAATTCAAACGAAATTTGAAAAAGCCAGCTATGGCGGTAGGCCATAAAAAACTTAACGATTAAGCCGCAGCCGATTTAACCACTAAACAAGACACTAATTTCTGTTTGCCATATTGCATTACCTGCGCCAACTCAGATTGGCTTATCGGCACATAAGCCGCATTAATCGCATCTTTTTGAGCGACAACATATGGGTCGTGAATAAACATGAACTGTTCGTTATAACCGCTTAGAATGACCCAGTGTGGGCCTTTTTCGCCATTAAAACGATAGGTGCTGATCATTAATAAAACCGCATAACCGCTATCTATCCAGTCTCGAAGCTGAGCCAAACTTGGCGATGCATTGTGCATTTGAATGCCCTGGCTGGTCAGCTGCTGGCAAAATTCATTGTGCACTAGGGTTATCACTTCTTTTTTATTGCTGTCACGTACGCTGTCAATAAAAGGCACTGAAGTGGATTGGCTGTAAACCTCAAGCTGTAACCCGCGTTTTACCCCTGCTAAAGCCAAACCATGCACACTGCAACCCCCATGGCCGCTGGTCATAAAAATAGTGGTGGCTTCACGCCAAATGCTTAACTCATCAATGCGGCTAGGTTGGTAACGCTGATTTACGGCGCTCATGGCCATCATTAGGCAGGCGGCACCACAGGTAAAAGGAGTGGTTTGCACGTACAAAGGCATCTTGATGACTTTACTTGGCCCTGGTGGGTCTAAGCGTTTGTGCATGCGCACGCCGTCGGCCAAATCATCGTAATAATGCACTAAGGTTTTTAGTACCTTATAACCCATTTTTAAATAAAGATTTTTGGCGGCGATATTGTCGTTTCTTACTTCTAGGCGTAATGTAATGAAGCCACGTTCGACCACCGTTTGCTCGCAGCGGGTAACAAGTTCAAAGGCAATGTTACGGCCTCTAAATTCAGCCGCTACGGCAATTGAATACAGCCTTGCTAGGCGAGTACCACGATGAAAAAGCACCAATGCATAAGCGGCTATGATACCGTCGATTTCGGCGACTAATAAGCAGTCTAATGGTGAATTAATAAAGCGTTTCATTTGTCGAGAACTTATTTTGTCGCCGCTAAACGCATTCGTTTCAAGGGTATTGAGTTGGGGGAGGTCGCTTAGAATAGCTTGACGCAGCTGCATGAGTAGGCTCGGATTGGTAAACACGATAGTGACTTAATTTACGCGCTAAACCACACAAGAGGCAATAGATATTTATGGCTCAGTTTTTAATTGTTACCGATGACGCAAGTGATTGGCGTCCTTATCTTCCAAGTGACAACATGGTCACTGTTCACGATTATTTAAATATGGGCGCCTACTCAGATAAAGGTGCTATGCAAGTGATTAACTTGTGCCGTAGTTATGATTATTTAAGCACCGGATATTATTGCTCGTTAATGGCTGAAGCGCGTGGGCACCGAGTTATACCTCGGGTTATGACCATTAATGATTTATCCCAAGACCGATTTTTTAGCCTGCCTCAGTCCGGATTAGATAAATTAGCCGCTACCGTTAATGATATCTCGATGAAAATTTTTTTTGGTTATTGTGACAACCCAGCATTAGAAAAAATCGCCCGTAAAATTTTTGAACGATTCACTGTACCTATCCTAGAAGTGCGCTTATCTAAACAGTCAGATAAATGGCAAGTGGATACTATTGAACCTGCGGCCTTTCAAAACTTAACTGACGTTGAGCAGGATTTGTTTGCTAAGTACTTAGAAGTGTTTTCGCAAAAGGTATGGAAGTTACCTAAAGCGGCTAAGCGCTATCGCTATGAAATTGCCATGTTGGTGGATGAAAATGAAAAAATGCCTCCATCAGATAAGGCAGCGCTTAAATTATTTACTAAATCAGCCAACCGTATCGGTATGGATTTAGTGCAAATTGGCTCCCGCGATTTAGCTCGGCTGAGTGAGTTTGATGGCTTGTTTATTCGCTCAACCACTAATATTAGTAACTTCACTTATCGCTTCGCTAAAGCGGCAGAGCAGTTAGGGTTAGTGGTAATGGACGACCCTGAATCCATTATGAAATGTACTAATAAGGTGTTTTTAACTGAGCTATTGAATCGACATAAAGTGCCGGTTCCTAAAAGTTTAATCTTTAAAAAGTCTGATGAAAACTGGGTCGATAATGTTATTGAAACCATAGGTTTGCCCGCGGTGCTTAAAGTGCCTGATGGGGCTTTTTCGCTTGGGGTACTAAAAGTTAAAGACAGAGAAACCTTAATTGAACAAGCGAATAAAATTTTTGAACACAGCGCGCTTATTTTAGCCCAAGCCTTCATGCCAACAGATTATGACTGGCGTATTGGTATGTTAAATCGTCAGCCTATTTATGCTTGTCGCTATTTTATGAGTCGTGGCCATTGGCAAATTTATCAACATCATCAAAGCGGCCGTGTGAGCAGTGGTGACTTTGATTGTGTAGACTTAAAGATGGTGCCGCAGCAGGTGATTGATGCGGCCAGTAAGGCGGCTAATTTAATTGGTGCAGGTTTATACGGTGTAGATTTAAAAGAAATTGACGGTAAAGCATTTGTGATTGAAGTTAACGATAATCCGAGCATTGATCATGGGGTAGAGGATTTGTTTTTGGGGGATTTAGTTTACGATAGAGTAATGACAGAATTTTTAAGGCGTATTCAGCTTAGAGGGTTGTAATACCGATACCAAAGTCAATATGTGACTGATAATCTCAACAATGACCACAGAGGAGTAAGGCTGTGGTCATTGTAATGATTTTTATGCTAGCTATTGCGTGTCAGCACAAATTCTAAAACAGTTTCTGCCAGCAGCTTTTGCACTGTACATGGCTTTATCGGCGCGCTCATAAAGTGTTGTCAAATCTTCTTTAGCACGCGATTGAGCTATACCTAAGCTACACTTAACATTATATTCCATTAACTCTGGGTGCAGAGGTAAGTTATCAATAATGCGTTGGCATACTAAGCTTGCAGCGGGTGATCCACCTTCGGTGATAACGACAAATTCATCGCCACCGATGCGAAATGCCTGGTCGGTATCTCGTATGGCATCATTAATTAGTGCGGCAAAGCCTGTGAGTACCTTATCACCAACAGTATGACCAAATTGGTCATTAAGTTGTTTAAATTTATCTAAATCTAATACGATTAACGACACATGGCCTTGTTTACGCTGCGCTCTGGCAATGCTTTTATGCATCGATTTTCTAAAGTAATAACGATTACCAAGTCCTGTTAATGCATCAAACATAGCCTGGTTAGATACCTGTTGATACTTAAGTGCATTACTAAATGGCTGCAGAGTTAATGCTTCAATATGGTTAAGTAGTTTCATCTGTATTGGGCTGAGCGGCACAGAAAGATAGTAATGTATCTTTAGCGTGTCGGATTCAGTTTTGATATGACGCACTAACTCAATACCATTATGACGCCCCCAGGTAAACTTTTGATCTGCGGTAAACAGTTGCAGGGCTTTTATCGGCAAATGTTGACCGACAATTTTGCCATAACAGGCAAATACTGTCCGAGGATCTAAACTTGCATGTAATTGCTGGATAACTTGGACTAGATCAAGTTCAGGCTCCATTCGTAGATAGGTGTTTGACCTATACCCATATTCTTCTGGGAAAAGTTCGGTTGCAATAGCAAAGTCCATAGGGTTACTCCAAAACGTTACACTGTGATACAGGTATTAAGCAAGTTGTATGCCTAAAGTGATTTCCCTATGTTTTTTAAGTATTTGTAATTTAGTTGTCATTCTGATAAACAAGATGTAACGCTTTTCGACAGTTTCTTGACAAGGAGTTTTTTGCCTATGGAAAACAATATGTTTATTCATATTTTGTTCATGCTAGTCATCGCCATTGCGACGATTGCTATTTTAGGGCGTGTAGGACTGCCAGCTATTCTTGCTTATCTTTTGACGGGGGTGATAAGTGGTCCTAGTGGTTTTCACTGGTTTACTCAACATGAAATGCATTATGTTGCCGAGCTTGGCGTGGTGCTACTGATGTTTACCTTAGGCCTTGAGTTTTCTGTTCCGCGTTTATGGTCAATGCGCCGTACTGTATTTGGCTTAGGCAGTGCGCAAGTTATTGTCACCGCTTTTATAGCCGGTGGTGTGGCTTACCTATTGGGTCAGAATTTGGTTGCTGCTGTGGTTATTGGCTCGGCTATCGCATTATCTTCTACCGCCATTGTCCTGAAACTGATGAACGAGCAAGGCTGGCTAAGACGACGCCACGGTGAGTTGTCGGTCAGTGTTTTACTTTTTCAAGATTTAGCCGTTGTGCCAATGTTAATTTTATTACCCTTACTGGCAAATGATGGCAGCCAGATGAGTTTAAATAGCATTGCGTATGCTCTGCTGACCGGTATTTTGGCCTTCTTGGGATTAATGTCATTTGGTAAGTGGGTCTTGCCGCGTATTTTTGATGAAGTCGCTCGCTCACGTTCAAACGAGTTATTTGTGTTGTCGACCTTAGTTGTTGCCTTATTGACGGGGGCATTTACCCAGTGGGTAGGGTTATCTATGGCATTAGGGGCGTTTATTGCCGGTATGCTACTTGGAGAAAGCCAGTATCGTCGCCAGTTAGAAGCCGATATTCGCCCATTTAGAGATTTGCTAATGGGGCTATTTTTTATCTCAATAGGGATGATGCTGGACTTTAATTTGGTGATGCAATATTGGTGGCAAATATTGACCATCTTGATTGCCGTTGTCGCACTTAAAATAATAATCGTGTATGGCTTGTTAAAGCTGGCGGGTGAACATGCCAAAGTGGCATTAAGCACAGCCATCAGTTTGGGGCAAGTCGGTGAGTTTAGTTTTGTGTTATTGGCCTTGGCAGTTAACTATCAGTTATTAGACAATGAAGTTAGCACTGTATTAGTTGCAGTAGCCGTTATTTCAATGTCATTTGCCCCCTGGTTAATCCGTCACAGTGTCGATATTGCCAAGAAGTTTAAGGGCGGAAAACCATCTAAAAGCATGGAGTCGCAAACCATTACTTTACCTGGCGGCGATGATGAAGACTTTGTGGTGATTTTAGGCTACGGCCGTGTAGGGCAAACTATTGCACGCTTCTTAAAAACCGAAGCGATTAATTACATTGTGTTAGACCTTGATCCTATCCGTGTTACAGAGTCTCGAGCAGCGGGTGAGCCGGTTTATTTTGGCGATGCCTGTAAAATGGGCATTTTAAAGCGAATTGGGATCCGCCAGGCCAGCATGGTTGTGGTGACATTCACCGAAGAGCGTCAAGCAGAGGAGGCGTTAGCGGTAAGTCGAAAATTAGCCCCTGATGCTAAAATACTTATCCGCACCCGAGATGATTCTAATCTAAAAGAGCTTAAAGAGGCAGGGGCAACACAGGTTATACCTGAGTCGCTTGAAGGTAGTCTGATGTTAGTGTCGCAAGTGCTCTATAAGTGCGGAGTACCTTTACCGCGTATTATTAAGCGGCTTGAATCTGAAAGGCGTAACCATTATCAATACTTACATGGTTTTTTCTCCGGCACCGAAACAGATTTTACTTTGGACTTATTACATGCAGTGTCGTTAAGTACCAGCGCCAGCAGTGTCGGTAAAAAAGTCGCGGACATTCCATGGCATCAATTGGAAGTTGAGCTTCGAGCCGTGCGCAGGAAAGGCTCTGAAATTGAGCCCGCACCAGATGACTGGGTATTTCGCCGTAATGATATTTTAATGCTTGTAGGTAAACCTCGCAGTATTGAAAAAGCCGAAGAATATTTATTACAAGGATGATTTTAACTCGGACATCAAGCTTATTTATTGACGCAGCGACATGTTTATTTACATAGGAATTAAAGGTGTGTGTAGCTAATTAACTGTGATCTAAATCAAGGAAATTTATCATTTAGCTATACCCCTAAATGTGTAGCTAGAATCATTGATCTAAATCAATGATGTTAATAAATAATTCTGGCAGAGTGACGGCAAATGTTAAGGATGTAGTGTAAAGCATCTAGTTGTTACCCTAATGGAGTATGAAGATGAATAAAAAAATGGCCCTAGGTTTAGTTGCAGCAGGTTTATTATCTGCCGGTGTTTCTTCTGTAGCAGTTGCTCATCAAGCAGGGGATTTTATTTTCAGAGCGGGTGCGGTTGTGGTTGCTCCAAATGAGTCTAGCCCAGTTGTTGCTGATGTGGCTGAGTTTGGTGTTGATAACAACATGCAAATCGGTTTGAACTTTGGTTATATGCTAACTGACAACTGGGGCGTTGAATTACTAGCGGCAACACCATTTAGTCATGAAGTATCATTAGGGGCTTTAGGTAAGATTGCTGAAACTAAGCATTTACCTCCAACCTTAGTAGCTCAGTACTATTTTGGTGATGCTCAATCTAAATTACGTCCTTATGTTGGCGTAGGTGTTAATTTCACTAATTTCTTTGATAATGACTTTACTCAAGAGGCAAAAGATTTAGGCCTAGATAACTTGAGTTTAACCAATTCTTGGGGCTTAGCAGCACAAGTAGGTTTAGACTACAATATCAATAAAGAATGGTTAGTTAATGCTTCTATCTGGTATGCAGATATATCAACCGATGTAAACTTCACTGCTGGTGGCGCAGCGCTTTCAGTTGATACCGACATTAACCCATGGGTTTATATGGTTAGCGTTGGTTACAAGTTCTAATAACACGTAATCAAGCTGTATAAAGATAGGAGCCAAATGGCTCCTATTTTCGTTTAGCGTAATGGTGTTATTTACGCTGGTTTTTTTTCGGCTTCCAATGACGAGTATTATAAATATACTCGGGTAATAAGCGATTTAACCAAGCAACAAAACGCCAACGTTTGGTCACATATACCCGGCGTTTTCCCTTTTGCAAAGCAATCAAAATTTGTTTAGCGACTTTATCTAAAGGGGCTAATAAAAACTGATTTTGTTGCAATGCTGCTTTATCCAACAAGCCTAATTGAATATCACTAATGGTAATAGGTAGCTTTAAACGCTGCGCATGCATGCTTAAGCCTTCAAAATAATTAGCGGCAAAGGCTTTAGACGCATGATAAGCCATGCTTGGCCCGCCTCGCTGCCCTGCTATTGAGTTAATCGCTGCCAACTGACCGTAACCTTGTTCGATCATCAATTTGAATACACAGTGACAAATAGCGGCAAAGCCTTTTACATTAACGTCAATAATATCTTGTTCTAATTGCCAGGGAAGGGTGGCATCGTAACCATTCATGCCGGTATTGACTATCACCAAATGGGCGCCATTTTCCTGTTGCCATGCTGTGGTTATTTGCTCTATTAGCTTTGCTGGCTCGGCAATCGAAAGCGGTAAGACCTCTACTGACACTGGCAGTGTTTTAGCAAATTCGGTTAACAGCTCTGGTTGTTGCACAAATAACAACAATTTTACCTTTTGAGTAGCAAGCTGGCTGGCTAATTCTTTACTTAGCTGCGAGCTAGCACCAATAATCATAGCGGTTGCGATGGTGGTCATGGGGTAATTGGTGCTCAATTTCCTAAAGATAGGTTTATGATAGAAATAACCTCCGTGGATAACAAGCACGAAAATTTTTCAATATCGGAAGTGTAGACTTCTAGACGTCTTGGTGTATTATAATGCGACGTCACTTAATAAAAGCAGGTGAGTCATGATTAAACAGATAATGTGCGTTATAGCGATGATTGCGGCTATATCAGGGTGCCAAACCTCGCCTCAAAATAGCCAAATAGTGGGTGAAGTGTTATATAAACAACGCATTGCACTACCTGCTGATTCTGTGATCCAAATCCAATTACAGGATGTGTCACTACAAGATGTTAAGGCTGAAATTTTAGCTGAATATGAAATAAGTCCGGTAACAGGTGTCACACCTTTCGAGTTTGTAGTACCAGTGGATGCTTTTAAAACAGGTCATCGTTATGCCATCAGTGCACGGATCACTGTTGCCGATGAATTGTGGTTTATTAATACGCAATCTTATCCCGTAGATATCAATAATCCACAACCATTAACAGTGGTTGTTGATCTGGTAAAGCGATAATTTTAGCGGTAGTTGTCGATTAATAATTAGGTAAGGGATGTAGTATGCCGGTTCGAATTCCAGATGATTTACCCGCAGCAGGTATTTTAGAGTCAGAGAATATCTTTGTGATGTCAGAAACTCGCGCAGCAAATCAGGACATTCGTCCTATGCGGGTGCTTATCTTGAATTTGATGCCCAATAAAATTGAGACAGAAACCCAACTGCTTCGTTTGCTGGGTAATACGCCATTACAAGTTGGCGTCGATTTACTGCGTATTCATGATAAAGAGTCTAAACATACCTCGGTTGACCACATGAATACCTTTTATCGTGATTTTGAAGACGTTAGACACAATAATTATGATGGGCTTATCATTACTGGTGCACCTTTAGGGCAAATTGACTTTGAAGATGTTGTCTACTGGGACCACATTAAAGAAATTATCGATTGGTCCCAAAAGCATGTGACCTCGGTATTGTTTTTGTGTTGGGCGGCACATGCGGGATTATTTCACTTATATGGCATAAACCGTGGCTTATTAGACCAAAAACGCTCGGGTGTGTTTAATCATGTTAGGGCAACTGAACCACATCCTTTACTACGTGGTTTTGATGATGAATTTTATGCACCGCATTCGCGTTTTGCCGAAATTAACATTGAAGACATTCGCCGCCATAATGACGTTGACATTTTAGCTGAGTCAGCTGAAGCTGGTGCCTATATCGTTTTAAGCCGTGATAGCCGAAATCTATTCGTCATGGGACACCCTGAATACCAAAAAGGCACTTTGAACGATGAATATCAACGTGATTTAGCCCAAGGTTTGAATCCAAATGTTCCCTTAAACTATTATCGTAACGATGACCCAAGCCTAGATCAAATAGCTCGCTGGCACAGTCATGGCAGTTTGCTGGTCAGTAATTGGCTTAACTATTATGTTTATCAGTTAACGCCGTATGACCTATCGGACATGAGCAAGATGACGCCGTGGGAAAGTAAGCAAGCAAAAGGGTAATCGCTATTGAATAGGGCTAAAAATTAATTGCTGATAATGTCTAAATAGGTGTTTCCAATTGATTTAAATTAGCGCTATGTTAGAGATACGGTTGATCTTTTGAGATGAATTTAAGGCTATGTTCAATTTAGCGGCAATTATAACTCGCCAGTTTGTACGTTACTGTGCTGTCTTTAAAGGCATAGCGTTATTGGCTTACCTATATGGGTCAATAAGTATTGCGGCAAATTCACCTGATTTAAGCTTAATTGAACAAGATTTAACTCGCATTGATGTACCAGCCCAAAAAATTGACTATATTACTCAACAACTGTCGCTTATTAGCCATGGCTTAGCTGAAGACAAAGCCCAGTTATTATTTCACCTTGCCGCAGCGCAACAGCAAAATAAGCAACTTGATAAGGCTTTTGACAGTTACTCACAAGCCATAGATTTACTGTTAGTCACCCCTAAACCCTCACTGTTGGTTAAAGCCTATCTGGCTCGTTCTCTTATAGTGTCCTTGCAGACCAACGATTATAAACAGTATTGTCCTGATCGAATTAACGCAGTCAAATTAGCCCGGAAACAATCAGATCAAGACCTATTAGTCCATGCATTAGCGCAAACAGCCTATTGCTTTAACCAAGCAGATAATTTTGATATTGGCCTTTTGCACTTATCCGAAGCCTTAGATATTGCCAAAAAATATCAATTAGCGCCCGATAAATTGGCAATGATTTTTAATGCGACTGCCGCGGTTTATCGTGATAATCACCTGCACAGGCAAGCGGAAGAATACTTTCAACAGGCATTCAATCATTGGCAGCAAGCGGATGATAAAAAGAGTATGTTTAACATGTTACACAATCTAGTTGGCGAAGCGATTATGCTGACTAAATGGAAACGTGCCGACGATTACCTCAAGCAAATGTCAGCGTTAATGGTGCAAATGAAAAATAATAAAGACCTGCCATTTTTCTATTACTTCAATCAAGGTCGTTACCACCTTGGGCGACAAGAATATTCATCTGCAATTCAATCATTTGAAATGGCCAATGATGCTTCAACAGAAACCGAGGAAGCTTTATTTGTCACTGAAAACTTAGGCTTATTGGCACTAAGCTTATTTCATTATCAAGATATTGCATCGGCAGGGCAAACAGCAGAGCGGTTTCTTAATTCAGATGGTCTTAATGGCCAATCAGCGACCTTAATTGAGCAAGTTAGAGCGATATACTACTCTTCTGAAGGCGATTATTTTACTGCGTTAGAGTATTTGTTTTCTGCAATAGCTGTTGAAAAAAATCATATCGAACAGGCCGTTTCCAATGATGTGGTGTTAGCTTCACTCAATCATAATGTTAAAATGACTCAATATGAGAATCAATTGCTTGAAAAAGAGTTGTCGATAAACCAATTAAACCTAAACAGCCAAATAGATAAGCAAAGAATAACCAAATTATCTATGTTTATCTTTATCGTCATTGCCGCAAGTTTAGCTGTATTGGTGATTTTCTTAATTTATTCGAGAAGACAATTTATTCGACGTGCACAAACAGATTTCTTAACCGGTATCGCGAATCGCAGGTTTACCTTCCAAGAAGGACAAAAACGTTTACAACAATGCCAAGAACACCACCAATCTTTAGCATTAATAATGTTTGATATTGACCACTTTAAAAAAATAAATGATCAATTTGGTCATGACATTGGTGATAAAGCGATAGCTGCTGCAGTAGGTCGTAGTCAAAGTTATATTAAGCAAACCGATATTATTGGCAGGATAGGCGGTGAAGAGTTTTTATGCATTCTGCCCAATGTTGATACCAACGAAGCCATGCAAATTGCTGAGCGTTTAAGGAACGTCATAGCTGAACAGCCTTTTAAGTTTAGTGGCGTTACCGTAGGGTTTACTATTAGTTTGGGTGTTGCTGTTGCCTCAAATAGCAGCTATTCAAATTGGGACCATGATTCAAGTGAGCAGCATTTTGCCGATTTGGTTAAAAAAGCCGATTTGGCGATGTACCAAGCTAAAAATCAAGGTCGAAATCAAGTTCAACTTTACCTTGAAAGTGTTTAATTTTTCTCTCAACTCCCCGTGACAACGCTAGGTTCAATTATTCTTGATTAAGCGTCTATTTATTGGTGTAAATCTTCACTGACACATGGACCGAAATTCATCCACTTGTTAGACTAATTATTACTTGCTTTACGTTCGCGTAAACGTCAAAGTGATATCATGTTTTTTTGTGATAATTAGTTTTTATTGGAGTAGTTATGAGTTCACAGCAAGCTGGAATGGCCAATCAGGCTCAAGATATCGTCATTGTTGCAGCAAAGCGCACCCCAATGGGTGGCTTCCAAGGTGCATTGTCATCAGTGAAATCCCCAGCCTTGGCGGCCGCCGCTATTCAAGGTTTAATTGCCGAATGTGGTATCGCTTCTGCCAGTGTTGATGAAGTGCTAATGGGTTGTGTATTACCTGCAGGTTTAGGTCAGGCGCCAGCTCGTCAAGCAACATTAGGCGCAGGTTTACCGCTTTCAGTTGGTGCGACTACGATTAACAAAGTCTGTGGCTCAGGAATGAAAACCGTCATGTTAGCCCATGATTTAATTAAAGCGGGTAGCAGTGAAGTGGTTATTGCTGGTGGTATGGAAAGCATGAGTCAGGCACCGTACCTTCTTGATAAAGCACGAAGCGGCATGCGTATGGGACATGGCAAAGTGATGGACCATATGTTTTTAGATGGCCTAGAAGATGCCTACACTGGTGGCGCTATGGGCACATTTGCCCAAAAAACCGCAGATGACTTTGGCTTAACCCGCGAGCAAATGGACGCCTTTGCTTTAGCGTCACTTGAAAAAGCCAACAATGCGATTAACTCAGGTGCCTTCAAAGCTGAAATCACTCCGGTAACGGTTAGTGACCGTCGTGGCGATATTGTAATCGACACCGATGAACAACCGGGCAATGCCCGTCCTGAAAAAATTCCGAGTTTACGTCCAGCCTTTACCAAAGACGGTACGATAACGGCGGCAAACTCTAGCTCAATTTCTGATGGTGCTGCGGTGTTATTGCTGATGACCCGTGAAAAAGCCGCCAATTTAGGCTTAGCGGTTTTAGCTACTATTAAAGGCCATACCACACACTCACAAGAGCCAGCCATGTTCACTACCGCACCAGTAGGCGCGATGAATAAATTGTTTGGTAAAGTAGATTGGACTAAGGATGATGTTGATTTATTCGAAATCAACGAAGCGTTTGCCATGGTGACTATGTTAGCGATTTCTGAACTTGGTTTAGACGCCAATAAAGTCAATGTTAATGGCGGCGCATGTGCACTAGGTCACCCTATTGGTTGTTCTGGTGCGCGTTTGCTAGTGACCCTAATTCACGCATTAAAAGCACGCGGGTTACATCGTGGTGTAGCGTCATTATGTATTGGTGGCGGTGAAGCCGTGGCCATGGCGATTGAAGTATAAAGTATAAATATAAAGCGCTTGACGCTGAGTACGATTTAGAAAACATAACATTCAACAAGACAAGCATTAATGAGCAATAACCCGATACCAAGTGATTGGGATAAATACAACATCATCGCCATTAATGCTTACCCCGATTTAATCTGGTTCAAAGGGAAATATTATGACCATACAAGTAAAACATTATATTGATGGCGAGTTCACAGTCGGTACTGGTACGCAAAATATCGATGTCACTAACCCCATTAATAATGGTGTGATTGCTAAAATTAACGCGGCGACACCTGCTGAAGTTGAGCAAGCAATTCACAGTGCAAAAAAAGCGTTTAAAACTTGGAAAGAAGTGCCAGTATCAGAACGTGCTCGGGTGATGTTACGTTACCAGCATCTTCTAAAAGAACATCACGATGAAATCGCGACTCTTCTAGCCCAAGAAACCGGTAAAACCTTTGAAGATGCTAAAGGCGATGTATGGCGCGGTATTGAAGTAGCGGAACACGCCTGTAATGTTGCCTCATTAATGATGGGCGAAACCGTTGAAAACGTTGCCCGCAATATTGATACCTACAGCTACACCCAACCGCTTGGCGTCTGTGCTGGTATTACGCCATTTAACTTCCCTGCGATGATCCCTTTATGGATGTTCCCATTAGCCATTGCCTGCGGTAACACCTTTATTTTAAAACCGTCTGAACAAGACCCGATGACACCACAACGTCTAGTGGAGTTATTTGTTGAAGCAGGTGCGCCAAAAGGCGTATTACAGCTTATTCATGGTGACAAAGTGGCGGTTGATATTTTACTGCGTGATCCAGCCATCAAGGCTATTTCGTTTGTCGGCTCTGTGGCGGTAGGTCAATACATTTACAAAACAGGTACAGATAACCTTAAACGTGTGCAAGCGTTTGCTGGGGCAAAGAATCACTGCGTGATCATGCCTGATGCAAGTAAACAACATGTGATTAATAATTTAGTTGGCGCTTCTGTTGGCGCGGCAGGTCAACGCTGTATGGCCATTTCAGTGGCGATATTTGTCGGTAAAGCCAAAGAGTGGATCCCAGAATTAAAAGAAGCTTTAGCCAAAGTACGTCCAGGTTTATGGAATGATGCTGATGCGGCCTATGGCCCAGTGATTAGCCCAGCGGCTAAAACACGGGTATTAAGCTTAATCGAGCAAGGCAAACAAGAAGGCGCGGAATGCTTGCTAGATGGCAGTGACTTTACCGTTGAAGGCTATGAGTCAGGTAACTGGGTTGGCCCAACCATGTTTTCTAAAGTCACTACAGAGATGAGCATCTACAAAGAAGAAATCTTTGGCCCTGTTTTATGTTGTATGGAAGCTGACAATTTAGATGATGCGATTGAACTGGTGAATAACAGTCCATACGGCAATGGCACCTCAATCTTTACCGCATCGGGTGGCGCTGCACGCAAATATCAACACGAAATAGAAGTAGGCCAAGTGGGTATTAACGTGCCAATTCCTGTGCCTTTACCCTTCTTCTCGTTTACGGGTTGGAAAGGCAGTTTTTACGGCGATCAACACGCATACGGTAAGCAAGCGGTACGTTTCTATACTGAAACTAAAACCATTACTTCACGTTGGTTTGAAACCGACGCCGTCAGCGGTCCAAATATGAGCATTAACCTTAAATAAGCTTATATTTCGATTAGATTTAAGATAATAACAAGACCTAATGGCAGGTTAAATTCCCTTTGGCCTGCCAACAAATGACCCAAGAGTCATCAAACATAACAAATTAGGAGTCCCTCAATGGATTTTAATTTAAATGAAGATCAACGCCAATTTGCTGATCTTGCCCGTCAATTTGCCGCCGATAAATTAACTCCGTTTGCGGCTAAATGGGATGAAGAGCACCACTTCCCTAAAGACGTGATTCAAAAAGCTGGTGAACTGGGCTTTTGCTCATTATATTCACCAGAATCTGAAGGCGGCATGGGTTTATCCCGTTTAGATGCTTCCATTATTTTTGAAGAGTTATCTTACGGTTGCACCGCAACCACTGCCATGTTGACTATTCACAATATGGCCACCTGGATGGTGACAACCTGGGGTTCTGAGACAGTGCGCAGTCAATGGTCAGAAGCGCTCACCACAGGTCAGCTATTAGCCTCATATTGTTTAACTGAACCGGGTTCAGGCAGTGATGCCGCATCACTGCAAACTAAAGCGGTGCGCGATGGTGATGATTACATTATTAATGGTTCAAAAGTGTTTATCTCTGGCGCCGGTGAAACCGAGCTGTTAGTGGTGATGTGCCGCACTGGCGAAGCTGGCCCTAAAGGCATTTCTGCGGTTGTTATTCCGGCCGATGCAGCGGGTGTATCTTATGGCAAAGCGGAAGATAAAATGGGCTGGAATGCACAGCCAACAAGACAAATCAGTTTTGAAAATGTCCGCATCCCGGTGACTAATCTTTTAGGTGAAGAAGGCCAAGGGTTTACCTTTGCGATGAAAGGCTTAGATGGCGGGCGCATCAATATTGCCACTTGTTCTATTGGTACGGCGCAATCTGCACTTGATCGCGCCACTCAATATATGAATGAGCGTAAGCAATTTGGCAAACCGTTAGCGGCATTTCAAGCATTACAATTTAAGTTAGCTGATATGGCGACAGAATTAGTTGCTGCGCGCCAAATGGTGCGATTAGCGGCGTTTAAATTAGACATGCAAGATCCAGAATCAAGTGCTTATTGTGCAATGGCAAAACGCTTTGCAACTGATGTTGGTTTTCAGGTTTGTGACGCGGCACTGCAAATTCATGGTGGTTATGGCTATATTCGTGAATATCCGTTAGAGCGTCATTTCCGTGATGTGCGCGTGCATCAAATTCTTGAGGGTACCAACGAAATTATGCGGTTGATTATTGCCCGTCGATTACTGGATGAAAACGCTCACCCAATTCGTTAATCGGGTCGCTAATCATTCAAACTAGACAATTTCAACGGACGATAAGGCTATCACAATGACCACAGAAGCTATTTGGGTGCGTATTGACGGAAATACCGCCATTATTAAAATGAATAACCCGCCAGCTAACACCTGGACTGCGCAAAGCTTACAAGCGCTAACCGCTAAAGTGCTTGAGTTAAATGACAATAAAGAGATTTATGCTTTGGTTATTACCGGCCAGGGCGAGAAGTTTTTCTCTGCGGGTGCTGACTTGAATTTATTTGCCGATGGCGACAAAGGCAATGCAGCCACTATGGCCAAGCATTTTGGTGCTGCATTTGAGGCATTAAGTGCCTTTCGTGGTGTATCCATTGCCGCGATTAATGGTTATGCCATGGGCGGTGGTTTAGAAGTGGCTTTAGCCTGTGATATCCGTATTGCTGAAGCGCAAGCGCAAATGGCCTTACCTGAAGCCAGTGTGGGCTTATTGCCCTGTGCTGGCGGTACGCAAAACTTAACCGCTTTGGTGGGTGAGGGCTGGGCAAAACGGATGATTTTATGCGGCGAACGCATTGATGCCGCTAAAGCTGAAAAAATTGGTTTGGTGGAAGAAGTGGTTGAGCAAGGACAAGCCTTAGATGCGGCTATTGCACTGGCGGCAAAAGTGGCACGTCAATCACCTAGCAGTGTGTCGGTATGTAAAACCTTAATTCAGGCTGGACGCACAATGCCACGCGCACAGGCTTTACCTTTAGAGCGTGAGCTTTTTATCGGCCTATTCGATACAGAAGATCAAGCCGAAGGCGTTAATGCTTTCCTTGAAAAGCGTAAACCAAACTGGAGAAACTGCTAATGACCCAAGATGTCATATTTCAAACTCTCGGCACATTATCGGGTAAGTCTATCGGAATCGTCACCCTTAATATCGAAAAAGCGCTTAATGCACTGAATATCGATATGGTGAAGGCGATGACCGCTCAATTACTGCAATGGCAAACCAATGATGATATCGCCTTAGTGGTATTAGAAGGTAGCGGCGAAAAAGCATTCTGTGCCGGCGGTGATGTGCGGGCTATTTACCATGCCTCAATCGCTAACCCAAATAAAATGACTGACGAAGCCTGTGAGTTTTTCACTCAAGAATACCAGTTAGATTATTTGCTACATCAGTTTGGCAAGCCAGTACTAGTGTGGGGCGATGGCATTGTGATGGGCGGCGGATTAGGCTTAATGGCCGGCGGCAGTCATCGGGTATTAACCGAGCGCAGCCGTATTGCTATGCCTGAAGTGACTATTGGTTTATACCCAGATGTGGGTGGCAGCTACCTTTTAAATCGGATGCCAGGCAAAACCGGGCTATTTTTAGGGCTGACGGCGTACAACATGAACGCGGCAGATGCCATGTATGTCAATGTCGGTACTCATTTTCTAGCCAGTGATGACAAAGAGCCGCTGTTTGATGCCCTAGCTGATATTCACTGGAATGATAATGCCGATGTGAATCATCAAGCGTTAACACAGCTATTAACCTCGATGCAAAATAAAGTCTCAGTGGCGCTTGGCGACAGTCCACTAGAACAATTCCAGCAACAGATTAATTTGCTCATGTCAGGTGATATTGAAGATGTTCACCATCAATTGTCTAGCTTACAAACCGAACTAGACTGGCTTAAACGGGCACAAAAAACCGCATTAGCAGGCAGCCCATTAAGCTGGCATTTAGTGTTTGCTCAAGCAGCACTGGGTACAGAATTAGACTTAGCAGATTGCTTTAAATGGGAGCTAGGTGTCAGCGTTAACTGTTGCTCTCATGGCGATTTTTGTGAAGGAGTAAGGGCGCTGCTTATTGATAAAGACCGTAATCCACAATGGCGTTTTACTGATGTGGCAGACGTCACAGATGACGCCCTATCGGCCTTATTGACTTCACCTTGGCAAGCGAATAACCACCCATTAAAAGACTTTTAAAAGGAATTGAACATGGCAACAGTAGCATTTATTGGATTAGGCAACATGGGCGGCCCTATGGCGGCCAATTTAATTAAAGCGGGCATGACGGTAACGGTATTTGACCTTAATCCACAGGCCGTAGCAGCATTAACCGATCAAGGCGCATTAAGCGCCAAAACAGCTTGTGGCGCAGCGGCGTCAGCCGACTATGTCATTAGTATGTTACCAGCGGGCAAACACGTTCAAAGTATCTATATGGGTGATGACAACAATAAAGGTTTATTAGATGTTGTCGGTAAAGACACCTTATTAATTGACTGCTCAACCATTGATGCCGCCACAGCGCAATTAGTCGGCGCTAAAGCCGCTGAAAAAGGCCTCGCCTTTATGGATGCACCTGTTTCTGGTGGCACAGCAGGCGCAGCAGCAGGGACATTGACCTTTATTTGCGGTGGCACAGAAGCGGCTTTTACCCAGGCACAAACGGTATTAACGGTAATGGGCGCAAATATTTTCCATGCAGGCCAGGTCGGCGCAGGTCAAATTGCTAAAATTTGTAATAACATGCTGTTATCAGTATTAATGGTTGGCACTAGCGAGTCTTTGCAATTAGGCATAGATAACGGTTTAGATCCTAAAGTATTGTCTGATATCATGAAAGTCAGCAGCGGCGGAAACTGGACGCTTGAAAAATATAACCCTTGTCCTGACGTGATGGAAAATGTGCCATCATCAAAAGGCTATCAAGGTGGTTTTATGGTTGATCTAATGGTGAAAGACTTAGGCTTGTCACAACAAGCTGCCTTAGGTTCAAACTCAAGTACCCCAATGGGCGCATTAGCGCGTAGTTTATATGTTAACCATGCTCGTCAAGGTCATGGTCGTCTTGATTTTTCGAGCATTTTTGAACAATTTGCCAATCAAAATAAAAAGTAAAAGGACTCGGTAATGGAATTAAAAGATAAGGTTGTCGTCATCACAGGTGGCGCGGGTGGTTTAGGTCTTGCTATGGCGCATGATTTAGCCTCCCAAGGTGCAAAATTGGCGCTTATCGATGTAGACCAAGCAAAACTTGAACAAG
This sequence comes from Shewanella sp. HL-SH4, assembly GCF_051164845.1. Lineage (NCBI taxonomy): Bacteria > Pseudomonadati > Pseudomonadota > Gammaproteobacteria > Alteromonadales > Shewanellaceae > Shewanella > Shewanella sp. HL-SH4. Next base: position 498,428 of record NZ_CP195037.1, on the reverse strand, counting down.
CGTGTGCTGACTTAGGTGCAATAACTGAAGTTCAAGGTTATGCGTTCGACATTACCGATGAAGAAGATGTCGTCGCAGGGTTCAATTTTATTCGCGAAGATTTTGGTCATATTAATGTGTTAATCAATAACGCGGGCATTTTGCGCGATGGCTTAATGGTTAAAGCAAAAGATGGCAAAGTAACTGATCGTATGTCCTATGAAAAATTTCAGTCAGTCATTAATGTCAATCTAACCGGCACATTTTTGTGCGGCCGTGAAGCTGCTGTAGCCATGATTGAAACTGGCCAGCAGGGCGTGATTATCAACATTTCAAGCCTAGCTAAAGCGGGTAACATGGGGCAATCTAACTATTCAGCATCAAAAGCAGGTGTTGCAGCAATGTCTGTCGGTTGGGCCAAAGAACTAGCCCGTTATAATATCCGTTCAGCCGCAGTGGCGCCGGGTGTTATAGCCACTGAAATGACCGCAGCGATGAAGCCTGAAGCGTTAGAGCGCATGACGAAAATGGTTCCTGTAGGACGTTTAGGTGAAGCCCATGAAATTGCTTCTACCGTACGTTTTATCATTGAAAACGATTATGTAAATGGTCGTGTATTTGAAATTGACGGCGGCATTCGCCTGTAATCTTAAGCTTGGTATTATCGTTAAACAAAGCCGAGCCTAGCTCGGCTTTTTGCTGGTGAGTATTTACCTTCATTTAGTCTGCTGCTTAATACCAATTCGTCTAAGGCACGCCGCAAGCAAGTCCTCACCCCTTATGTGAACAAAAAGCAGTCTAAAGGACGGTATTGATAAGAACCGGACTATTCTAATATATTGATCTTGTTTGATTTATTTTTTACATTGGCCGCAGGTACTTTTAACGCGCAATTTAAGTTTTATATTTGAATGTAACCGTCATTAAATTGCTTTACTTCAAAGACCTAGCAAATGTAGGATGATATTAATCAATAACTTAAACGCTCGGCTTTATCGGTCGAGTCGTTCAATAAGCTGTTAGCTGCACAAGAACTTGCATAGCACCTTTGTGTACCTCCATAATGGTTCAAATACAATCAAAGGATTGAAAATAATGGATTTATCTGCCGAAAAACTCGAACTTCATTACTACTTTAATGATTCATCTCATTCGATGGATGCTTTAGTTCGAAATCAATGCGAATCTGAGTTTTTAGCAATAGCCATGGAAGTTGCTAAAGAATTAGAGCTGTCGATTCAATTAGAGACTGAAGCTTATCGTGAAGGTGGTTTGAAAGAAGCTTGGAAAGTAATTGGGAAGAATGGAGTCCAAGTATCTATTTTTATTTCAATCATGGCTCTTGTTAGTTCAAGAATTCCATTTTCAGACCCAGAATTAGATCAATTGCAAAAGCAAAACTTAAGACTAAGTATTGAAGAGAAAAAATTAAGAATTAAGAAACTTAAAACCGAATTAGAAAGTGAAAAAGTAAATGATAACACTGTTGCTAAAGTTGCAGAGTCACTTGAAATAAATCTAAAAATTGTGACAAGAAAATCTAACTTTTATAAGCAGTTAAATAGATATAACAAAATAGAAAAAATAGGCTTTACAGCGCTAAATTCTGACGGAATGCCAATTACCGATGAACGTATTGTACTTCGGAATAACTTCAGAAACTTTATTATTAATTCCCATAATCTCATTCCTATTACTGTCGATGACGCTTTAGTTGAAATTATTGCGCCAGTCTTAAAAGAAGGCAGGTATAAGTGGAAAGGTGTATATGAAAGTGAGCCGATTTCATTTTCAATGAATGATAAACATTTCAACCTTGACGTCCTTAATGAAGTTATTAGTTTCAAACACGGTACGACAATCGAATGTGTATTATTAATTCATCAAAAACTCGATGAAACTGGTGAGATACAAATTACTGGTCATTCTGTTTCCACTGTCATACGAAAAATTGACAGTGGACAAGTGCTTGAAACGCTTCAAGGTAAAAAATATAAATTTATTAAAAAGCAGATTGAAGCACAGGCTGATTTATTCACCTAAGTACAGCTAACAAGAGACTATGGCGTCAATAGTTAATTTTAAGCTTTGGCGCTTCTCGTAAAACACCATCCCTTAACATCGAATTTAAGATAACAACCCTTTTTCTAATACAGGTGATAATAGCCACTTTCTTTGGTTTTTCTGCCATAGCTACCGTTGTTCAGTCCTTTTAAAACAGGGTTAGATAAAACAAGTACATGAGTTCATTTCTATCAATCATTAACAAGGAAATAAGTTGAGACAAATCATTTATATTTTAGGACTGATGTCCGTATTTTCAGTGCAAGGTGCCAGTTTTGATTGTTCGCTGGCCAGAAGCACGATAGAAAAGACTATTTGTGCTAATCCAGACGTTTCAAAGGCAGATGATGCATTAGCTGCGCTTTATAGCAATATTAAAAGCCAAGCTAAATATGCTAATGATTTAATCAATAGTCAGCGTGCTTGGTTAACACAACGAAATGCATGTGAGACTGATGCTTGTATTCTAGATAAATACCAATCTAGAGCATTGGCGTTAAATGCTTGGCCTGAAACAGAAGCTGAAAAAGATAAAGCGCTAGAAAACTGTACCGATCGTCCCGAGTGTTGGCCAGAAGGCAGCGCTATGCATACTGGTTTGACACTCGTTAATAGTTTGAACAAGGCATCTGCTCAATTGAAAACAAAGCATGATGAACTCATCGCTCAGTTGTCTGACTCCCCTAACTATGATGGTGAAAAACAGCCTGACTCTCGTGTGATCTCGGCCTTAACTGCACTGCAACTGTCTTGGAATACTTATAGAGCAGACGAATGTGAATTAATTGGTTCGCTGACCGGTGCGGGTGGATCATGGCCATCGACTTATACTAATCGTTGTGAGGTTAATTTGACTGAGGAACGTTTACGACGCGTTAATTCATCTATTAAGTGTATTAACAAAATACCTTTACAAAATCGTTGGATGGAACAGTCTCGTTGTTTACAGCAACTTGCCCCGTTAGCCAATAAAGTGTAGATAATTAACATAAACTAGGGGAGCTAAGTATTTATTAAACAAGTTATTAGCTCCCTGAGTTGTTTGACCAACATTTCTAACGTTAGGGTGTCATTATTTAAATGTAACTTTGCCACCCACCATTTTAAATGCCGGTGCGCCTCTCACTAATGTGTCTCTGGCAAATACTTGGCCGCATTCAGGGCATGTGCAAGCAACCTTGGTGTTGTCTTCAACAATACGCTCTTTAAAGCATTTGATTAAAGCGCCTTTACCTCCCTTACGATATTTAAACAGTTGGGCTTTACACTTAGCGCAGAATATATCGACGGTGCGCGAAGGGCCTTTCTTGTTAGGTTGGGCCATTTATTGTTTACTCTATTTTATTAAACATTGGCCCAGTAGCACTGTGCGGCTTTATGTAGACCAATCTACTAACTCCAAAACATCAAATTGAATGTACCGAAGTGAATTAAATACGCAGCTAATCCCCATTGACTTAACACTGCAATAGCCCAGTAGCACTGGTTACGCTTTAAGTTTAGGCTAGATCTTTTTTGCCATACAGCCCAGCTAAAATATGCAATAGTGAAAAAAAAAATAACAAAAAAAATAACATGGCCACCCAAAATTATTGGCTAAACATTAACCACTCAACTACGCTTTATGTATCCTTCCTAAATGGTATTTGAAGATGGCCAGACCAAGACAAACCATCGTTAGCTTAGAAGATACACCTTATTACCACTGCTGTTCGCGTGTGGTGCGTAAAGCTTTTTTGTGCGGTTTTGATAACTCAACAGGCGAAAACTTTGAGCATCGACGCGAATGGGTTGATGCCCGTATTCTTGAATTAGCGACAATTTTCGCCATTGATATTTGTGCCTATGCCGTCATGAGCAATCATTTACATGTAGTGGTTAAAGTGGATGCTGACAAAGCAAAACAATGGTCAGATAAAGAAGTGCTAATTCAGTGGCATAAAGGCTTTAAAGGTACTTTACTGACACATAAGTTCGTAAAAGGTGAAGAGCTGAATGAATTTGAATTAAAGACTGTAAATAATAGTATCATCCAATATCGCCAACGTTTGATTGATATCAGCTGGTTTATGCGCTCACTTAGTGAGCCAATAGCCAGAATGGCCAATAAAGAAGATAAATGTACAGGTCGCTTCTGGGAAGGTAGGTTTAAATCACAAGCATTATTAGATGAAGCAGCAGTATTAGCTTGTATGGCTTATGTCGATTTAAACCCCATTCGTGCAAAGATGGCCACCACACCCGAAACCTCAGACTACACTAGCATCCAACGTCGAATAAATTCAGCGATAAAAGGTGAGCAACCAACAGAGTTATTGCCTTTTGTGGGTAATGAGCGTTTGAACATGCCTAATGGGTTAATGTTTAGTGTAAAAGACTACATAGTACTGGTTGAAGATACCGGCAGGATAATTCGACAAGATAAGTGTGGTGCCATTAGCTCAAGTAGCCAGGATATTCTCAATAGATTAAACATTCCTGCTGAAAACTGGTTAAAAATCACTACCGAGTTTGGCGCATTATTCAAAGGTGCAGTAGGAGCTTTACCTGCATTAACTGACTATTGTGAACATTTAGACCGAAAACGACGACAAGGCGCAGCCAACTGTCAGCGATGGTTGTGTGCATAAGCATTAACTTTCTAATCTTATCCTCCCGATAACCATTTATCTCATACTTGATTGATATCACGCTTTTCTGCTGCGTTGAATTTAGCTTATGAGCAACTTTGCGGCAATTGAGACCACATTATTTTAATCGCTCGGCTAAACCTATTGATTTAGAGAATGATAGTCAGTGTTAGTAACTTAAAACGAAAGGAGTTATGTTATGACTTAAAAATCATGGGTGGCATCTTTTATTTGATAAAAACGGGTCGGCAAGTGCAGTTTAAAAATGATGCCTCACGGAAAAAGCTGAGTTACACCGACAAGATGAAAGTGAAAATAGACAGCCCAATGGGGCGGCGGCAATATAGCAAACGACTGGGTTGCATTGAGCCTGTGTTTGGCAATATTACGGTCAACAAAGGGATGAATAAATTGACCTTACGCGGCCAAGTCAAAGTTAATGCCCAGTGGCAACTGTATTGCCTTGTTCACAACATAGAAAAGCTGCAGCACGTGATGCACTAAGAAGGGTAAGCCCTTTTCACCTCAAAAACTCACTAAACCCGCCTTACACTCCCTCTAAAAACAATAATAAATCTGCATGATAAATAATAATCTAAACACCACTAAGTAATTGAATCAAAATAGAAACTCAGATATTGTTTGTTCATTAATCAAAATGAATTTTAAAACGAGTAATTCTACAGGCTCGTTAGGTTTTAATCATGTATTCTCTTGCATTAGCATTGTTCCTAAGCACTAGCTCTATTGAGTATGGCGTTAAAGGTTGTGGAGACCAAAGTATAGAGGTGCTTAAGGAGTTTCAAACTTCTGTTGAGTATTTAGGTAGTACACCAACTCTATTTAAAAAAGACACATTTAAACTACGCGGTTTTCTATCAGGGGCTTGCTCAAGAATAAATGCAAAAGTAAAAATCCAGTTTGATATTTCTTCGAAAGGAGAAATTGAAAATTATAAAGTTTTTGAAGCTACTCCCAAAAGAGTCGCGGATAGAGAAGTAAAAAGAGCGCTATATCACGCAGAAATACTTAAAAGTTCTTTTGGTCGCAAGAAAAATAGGATCGTTGTACATTACTTACAATTTAAACAAAAAACCTAACAAGTTGCCTAAGTTCGCCGCAAACAGCGCGGCTGGGACAAACACTCACTGGGCGAAGCCCAACAACGTTCGCATTTGCCCCTTGGCAAAGCGTTAGCTGGTCAGGAGAGGTATGGCTATAACTGAAACCAATAAAATTGATTCGGTAGTCTCTTCTAAAGAGCATAATGAAGTCGTTTTATTGATTACTGACCATTTAGATTGGTCTGATGATTTAGAGCATCAACAATTGTTGCAAGCGAAAATTAATTCATACATTCGTTTTATAGAATCTGGTCAACTTTGTGAAGAATTTCCTGAAGATAAGGGAAAGCAAGTTTCAATAGTTGTTGCGTGTGCATTTGAATTAAATGACACAGCAAAAAAATTCTATGAAAGAGTTAACAATTTTTTAAAAGAGAAATTAAGTATTGAAATCAAATACACAATGTCCAGCTAACCCCCTGTGTCAGTGTTTTTAGGAATATAAATGAAATCAACAAAATTTCTTACAAAAAAATATCCTAAAACTGGTTTTCGAACCAGCATTAATTATTTTTAGCGTTTTACTTGCTTTGTTCCTTAATGAATATAGAGGTCAACTTAAAGAAGAACAGCAAATAAACCTAGCCATGGCAATGGTAAGAATTGAACTTAAATCAAATATGGAAGCACTCAATGAGTGGCTTCCATATCACGAAAAAGTACTGAATAATCTGAACGAATCGCTTAACAATAATGCTATTAATAGTGCATTATTCACCGAGAATGGTGAAATGATATGGAGTTTAATGCCTAATGGTGTGGTGCAGCGAACTTTGGATAATGGATCTTGGCAAACACTAAAATCTTCAAGTTTATCTTCAGCAATTGATTTTGATACAATGTTTACCCTCTCCAAACTATACAAACATCAGGCTCAAGGTGTTGAGTCAACTTTAAATCGTATTTTGACAATTCTTTCGGCGCGCGAATCTTTGGAGAAAAAAAATCAAAGAAGTACAGTTATTTTATTAAGAAATACTTTTAATGAAATGGTTAGCCAGGAAATGTTTCTAATTGAAAAATACAAACAGGCTCTTAACGAAATGGGAATAGAGAGGGCTAAAATATAAATTAACAAATAATAACATGGCCATATATGGACGCTCCCGGTGAGTCAAGATAATACTCTGCTCACCCAAAGCTTTTTGGCCTTAGTTTTCTATTCTATTGCTTCACACTTGTCATTGCTTTTAATGTGACTCATTTACCGCTATAAGCGGTTGTACTGCCCCAATTTTTATAAGAGAAGCGGGCTTAACAGCAAGCACTGCGCCCCTGATGAAATCCGTACCACTGCGCCTGTCAATTGAAACACTCATGCGGGTTAGGTTTATCCTGTCCTTGGCCTATTCGGGCTAGCACTGGTTGGACTGAGCCATTTCTTCATCGTTAACAACAACCTTGATGAGTATGTAATGTGCTATCTTGCGGCTCTTATCACCCAGTCGGGTTAACTACCCTTGGCCAGACCGAGCTCTGCAAGATCAAAATCATGGGTGGCATCTTTTATTTTCTCTTTTATTTTCTTTTATTTTATTTAATACAGCTTTATACAAATTACATGGCTACATAGAGCCTAATTCTATCTGCTTATTTATTTAACGGCTCTGTTGGATGTTTAGATAAAGCACCTGAAATTGCTTCTACCATGGGTTTTATCAGTGAACACTATGATGTAAATGGCCATGGAGTTGAAATTGACGGCGGCATTCGCTTGTAAACTTAAGCATGTTATTATGCTGACCCAAAGCCGAGCCTAGCTCGGCTTTTGTGTGTGCCAAACTTATTTATTGGCATAGGTATAAGCATAATATTGCTATTGATAACATTTTTATGAAGGGACTAAAGTGAACATTACAATGATAGAAGTGTGGATTAAAAAGGTCATGCTGCTTGTGGGTATATTGGGTGTGATTGTTATCTACGCTGGTTTTTTGTATCTGTTTTTTAGTGGTCGCTCGACTGCGGGTTTACCCTGGTTTTTGCTTATATCGCCGTGGATCTGTATTTACTTTGGCTTATCACAAACTCGCCAATTAGCCACAATTGGTTGGTTTGTTAATAAATTCACCTTAACTAAAAATAAAAATCCTTAAAAGGTAAGTTAACTTGTCCGATAAAATCTCAACGCCATCATCGCTTATCACGGCAGCTTTAACCTTGATAGCATTGGTGGCGTTTGCTGCTAATTCTGTATTAAGCCGTATGGCACTAGGCGGGGGTGAAGCCCGCTTAATTGATGCCGATTCATTCACCTTAATTCGATTATTATCAGGTGCATTAACCCTGTGGTTTATTGTTGGTTGCATGCATTTATATCAACAAAAACCAGCCAAGTTATCAGACTCGTTGACCTCCCTTAAGCAGCATTCTTATCAACATCATCCATTTTACAACTGGCGTAAGTGGTTAGGGGCGTTAAGTTTACTGGCCTATGCTTGGTTATTTTCTATCGCTTATTTGTCGTTAGATACCGCAACGGGAGCGCTGGTTTTATTTGGTGCGGTACAATTATCAATGAATGTAGTTGCGGTTATTCAAGGGCAAAGGCCCACGGCATTTGAAGTTATCGGCAGTGTTATAGCGTTTATCGGGCTTGGATATTTGTTGTGGCCTAATATCGGCACGCCTCAATATTGGTCAATGATACTCATGGCATTAAGTGGTGTGGCGTGGGGAATATATTCTTTACTTGGGCGACAAAGTCACTCTCCGGTACTAGATTCTGCCGATTACTTTAGCCGAAGTATGATTTTAATGCTGGCCGTGTTGGCCATATTAAGTTTGGCAATGAATGTTAATTCAGTGCAATTAACATTAAGCAATACACTGCAAAGTGCGCATTATGATGGAGTCATATTAGCCATAGTGTCCGGTGCGTTGACCTCAGGTATTGGTTACGCTATTTGGTATAAGGCGTTAACAGGGCTTAACCCATCAAAAGCCGCTGCACTGCAATTAAGTGTGCCTTTTATTGCCGCCGTTGGAGGTGTTGTGTTTAATCATGAAACATTAAGCCTGCATTTAATCGCTAGTGGGGCAATCATTTTAAGTGGTATATCACTGGTGTTAATCGCGCGTAATAAGTAACTTAAATGCCTAGGGTATTTACATTGATAATGTGCAAAACCCCGCAAGCGACACCTAATAATGAGCTGGATTATTTGCTATTGGAATAGCTTAGCTCATGTAAATTGTTGATAATTGATATCGCGCTAATTTTATCTATGCCTTATTTACTAGTAGGGTAATATTGTTAACTTGGCTGATTTGTTATAAACAGTAGGGTTTAATGCAATGGGCAGCTTGGCTTCTTTTGGTTTATTAAAACGCCCTAAATAAAGTAGATAGAGATTAATACATATGTATCATCCTAAAAAACAACAAGGTTTTACTTTAATCGAGTTAGTTGTCGTTATTATTATTTTAGGTATTTTAGCCGTTGTAGCTGCACCTAAGTTTATCAATATCAGTGGCGATGCGCGTATTGCCTCGCTTGAATCTTTAGAAGGTGCTATGCGATCAGCATCTGAGTTAGTCAATGTAAAAGCGAGAATAGAAAATAAGACAGATTGCGCTATAGACCCTGTGGTTAAAGTAGGAAGTGAGTCTATTACTTTGCGTTGTGGGTATCCCTGTCCTCATCCGAATGGAATCGCTAAAGCCGTTGAAACTGACGCTAGTTTTACTTGGGTGGGTGGTAATTGTAGCGGGCAATTGGGTGCGATAGAAGTTAAAGTCAAACTGGCACCTGATCCTAATACCTGTAAGATTCGATATTCTTCAGCTCGTAATAATGTTCCACCAAGTTTTACCTCAACAATAACGGGTTGTTGATATAATTAAAGTCACTATTTTATGTTGAGCTTTTGACGATCTTGTCATGATGTTTTGTCGGGACTTTGGTTTATTTATACATTTTCTGTTTCAATGGCTTTGTTCGTCTTCCTTTTTTGTGTGGCCTTTATAGTAATCACTTTTATTTATATTGTTTATCTAGTTGATTTTAAAACATTGGGCAAGTTTGAGAACAAGTGAATCCATTCCAATAATAGCTAGATTGGCTCTAGCAGTTGCTAGGCAATATATTAATTACAGCTTTACTCTTTTCGATGGTTTACAGCGATTGGGGAGACTTACTTAGGCGATTGATCGATTTGCCTAACTCAATCGGTTAATATGCTGACCTGAAAGATTATCTAAGTAACCTTTAGTTAAGTCTCCATTTACTTTAGTCGCATGATAGAGGGTTTATGACACAAGAAGCAGTTTTTCCAATTGGCACGCCGGGGCAACCTTGGGATGAGTCAGAGAAAGCACAATGGTTAGCCCAAGTTACCATTAAGCGCAGTTATCAAGGTGAAGTGATCAGTAAGTTTGCCGCTTTATCAGCAGAGTTTGAACAGGTTAATTATGGCGCACTAACATTTGATGCGGCTAAATATCCTTTGTTTGCCTTTAAAACTAAAAATTGGAGTGCCACTAAAAAGACCATACTGGTCACCGGTGGGGTACACGGTTATGAAACCAGTGGTGTTCATGGTGCCATTCAATTTTTAGACACTAAAGCCGCGCACTATAGCCAATATTTTAATATTGCCGTGGCACCTTGTATTAGCCCATGGGGATATGAAACGGTCAATCGTTGGAACCCTAAAGCAATTGACCCGAATCGCTCATTTTATGCTGATAGCCCTGCCGAAGAGTCTGCAGCCTTAATGGCTTTTGTTGCCTCATTAGGTGAGGTGTACGCACATATTGATTTGCATGAAACTACCGACACAGACGAATGTGAATTTAGACCACTACTGTCAGCAAGAGATGGTAAAGAGTATGAGGCGGGTATTATTCCTGATGGCTTTTATTTAGTCGGCGACTCTGAAAATCCAACGCCTGAGTTTCAAAAAGCAATTATTGATGCTGTGGCTAAAGTAACCCATATCGCGCCAGATGATGACGGCCAATTAATTGAGGTGCCTATTGAGCAATTTGGGGTAATTAATTATCCGGTTAAAAAACTCAGTTTATGCGCTGGTATTACCCATAATCATTTTAATACTACAACAGAAGTTTACCCGGATAGCCCTAATGTAACGGCTAAAGAATGTAATGATGCCCAAGTTGCGGCAATAACTGGTGGACTTGATTATATAATTGAATATTTAAAAATAGGCTAAAATAACGTTTAGATATTGATGACGTTCAGTAGACAGGACGTCATTTTATGATTCGCTAAGCTATCATTTCGCTTAGGTTGATAAATAGTCCAAAAATCTCTAAAATGTCGCGCTTGATTCTGCCTGTCTTTGTCCTATATTGCTTATTCTTATAGCGTCAGGCAAAACGGTTACTTTAATTATCCTGTTAGGCATTTAGCTTATAGTTACCAAGCTTAGGTTTATTGCGTTAACACTCATACTCGATTTGGAATTTCATTTTGATTACTACAGCTAACATTACGATGCAGTTTGGCGCTAAGCCACTGTTTGAAAATCTATCAGTTAAATTTGGTGGCGGTAACCGCTACGGTTTAATTGGTGCAAACGGTTGTGGTAAATCAACCTTTATGAAAATTCTTGGCGGCGATTTAGAACCATCAAGCGGTAATGTGTCGTTAGATCCACATGAGCGTATGGGTAAATTGAGCCAAGACCAATTCGCATTTGATGAATTTAGTGTCATTGATACTGTGATCATGGGCCACAAAGAGTTATGGGAAGTTAAGCTAGAGCGTGACCGTATATACTCTTTAGCTGAAATGAGTGAAGAAGACGGCATCAAGGTGTCTGAGCTTGAAATGGAATTTGCTGAAATGGACGGTTACACCGCTGAATCTCGCGCGGGTGACTTATTATTAGGTGTCGGTATTGGCACTGATCAGCATTTTGGCTTAATGAGTGAAATTGCGCCAGGCTTTAAACTTCGAGTCTTGTTGGCTCAGGCGTTGTTTTCAGATCCAGACTTATTGTTACTTGACGAACCCACCAACAACTTGGACATCGATACTATTCGTTGGTTACAAGATATGTTGAACCAACGTAACAGTACCATGGTTATTATTTCGCATGACCGTTATTTCTTAAACTCAGTGTGTACTCACATGGCTGACTTAGATTACGGTGCACTGCGAGTTTATCCTGGTAACTATGATGAATACATGACTGCAGCGCAGCAGTCTCGTGAGCGTTTACAATCTGATAATGCGAAGAAAAAAGCTCAAATTGCTGAGCTTCAAGGCTTCGTGGCACGTTTCTCTGCTAACGCATCTAAAGCTAAGCAAGCAACATCTCGTGCTAAACAAATAGATAAAATTAAACTTGATGAAATTAAAGCCTCAAGTCGTGTTAACCCGTTTATTCGTTTCGAACAAGAAAAGAAATTGTTCCGTAATGCGCTAGTGGTTGAAAACCTAGCCAAAGGGTACGACACACCATTATTCAGTAAATTAAACCTGATGGTTGAAGTGGGCGAGCGCATCGCCATTTTGGGTGAGAACGGTATTGGTAAAACAACGCTATTACGCACACTAGTTCATGATATTCCACAGGATGAAGGTACGATCCAGTGGTCTGAAAACCATAACATTGGTTATTACGCTCAAGATCACGAAGCTGATTTTGCTAATGACATGACCTTGTTTGAGTGGATGAGCCAGTGGCGCAAAGAGAATGACGACGACCAATCTGTTCGTGGCATTTTAGGCCGTATGTTGTTCGGTTCTGACGATATCAAAAAGTCAGTGACTGTGTTATCTGGTGGGGAAAAAGGCCGTATGTATTTTGGTAAGCTAATTATGCAAAAACCAAATATATTATTACTTGATGAACCGACTAACCACATGGACATGGAATCGATTGAGTCATTAAACAATGCGTTAGAGATGTACGAAGGCACATTAATTTTTGTTTCCCATGACCGTGCATTTGTATCGTCTTTAGCAACACGTATTATCGAGTTAACTAAAGATGGCATTAATGACTTCAAAGGTACTTATGATGAGTTCCTTGGCAGTCGAGGCATTGAAAGCTAAATAATTGCTTTCGCGCCAAAATATTCAAGCCCTGAACGAAAGTTCGGGGCTTTTTGTATTCAGGGCGGTAGACTTGAGTTATTACTAATGATGTAGAGGATCTTATGAGCCTATCCCACGAACAAGCTATTCAAGCACTAACAAATGTAAATTGCCGCAGTAACTTTAATATCAAAAACGTTACCGAATATATGCTGCCAGAGTTAAAAGAGGCAGTGTATTTACACCTTGATGCCAAAACCCCTTTGTTGATTATTCGACCCGCCTTTGAGGTATTTTCCAGCGAATTAGCTACTATTGAAGGTGTACATGCTAAATATGATTATCATCATAATGCGCAAATGACTCGTTTTCCGACTCGACGCAATAAAGGTTTATCAGAAATTCACTACGGTTTAGCCTTTAAGTTTGATAATGAAAAAGCGGTTGAAGCTTTTATTAACAGATTAATTGAAATCGTAACTGGTTAAAAAATCTGAACACATTGTGAACCCTATATAAGGAGGCTTGCCATGACACACCCTTTTGATATTAATCAATTTAATTATCGCTCAACGGGTAAGGGCTCCGCGTTAATATGGTCTCACGGTTTGCTTGGCTGCATGCAAAGTGAAGATGCGTTAGGGATTTATGCTTGGCATCGATTTCCTAAAAAACTCACCCTATTGCGATTTGATGCTATTGGTCATGGTTTATCTGCCACAACAAATAACAAATCGGACTATCTTTGGACAAGCCTTGCTGAAGATACCTATCAACTCGGCACTAAGGTGCTTGGTGATACGGCAGTCGTGTTAGGCGGTCAGTCAATGGGCTGTGCGAGCAGTTTATTTAGCGCCATTCTTCATCCTGAATGGGTTAAAGGGCTGATTTTGATGAACCCGCCTACCGCCTGGGAATTAAGGGTTAAGCAAAAAGAGTATTATCACAAAGTGGCTAAAGCCGCCAAAATGCTTGGTGGTAAAGGGTTGGCTAAAATTAATGCCAAACATATTGATAGAATGCTGCCTTCATGGCTGATTGACGCTCATAAACACAGCGTGTTAGGCATGCTTGATGGCTTAAAAAGTATGAAACGAGGTAGCCTTGAACAGCTGTTTTTAGCCGCAGCTGAGAATGATTTTCCGACACATGAGCAATTAGCTAAGCTTAATATTCCTTGTTTAATCCTTGCGTGGGACGGTGATGAAACGCACCCTTTGTCCTGTGCGAAAACCTTAGCTGAGGTGCTGCCTAATTCGACTTTGCATGTAGCGCAAAGTATGGCTGATGTTGACGAATGGCCCGAACTGATCATCACCTTTTGTCAGCAACTAGAGTAATTACACGATGCATATCACATTTTAAGCTATTATTTACTTATAACATGTTTTTTGCCTTCGTTTTTCAGGGTGTTAGTCGATATAGTCTATTATAAATGTATGTGTTAATTACGAATAAATAAGGATTTTTATGAATTGGCAATGGATTGGTAATCTTAAAATTTCCCAAAAACTAGCATTTTTGGCACTTCCTCCTTTACTTATTTCAATTATTTATGGCGGTATGTTTGTCTATAATCAATATCAAACAAAGCAACAACTCAATCTTATTCTAGTATTAACTGAGTTAGCGGTAACCAATAGTGCTTTTGTGCATGAACTGCAAAAAGAACGCGGAATGAGCGCGGGTTTTATTGGCTCTAATGGTCAATCTTTCAAAGATGCCCTGCCAAAACAGCGGCAGCTGACTGACCAACAAATTCGTATATTTAACGATGTTGTAGAAAGCTCTGATTTACCAGCAGTATTTAGCGATAAATTATCTCAAGTGACTCAATCATTACAACAACTGCAGAAGATGCGGGTCTCTGTTGATTCATTAACCATTTCGGTTGCAGATGAAGTTAAATATTACACCCACATGAATACGTTACTATTATCTATGGTCGACAATGCAGCTGATGAAACCAGTATTAGTGAGTTGGCGCTACGATTAAAATCTTTTGCTGCATTTTTACAAGCTAAAGAGCGCGCAGGTATTGAGCGTGCTGTATTAAGTACGACCTTTGGCCAGCAAGGTTTTAAGTCAGAAATGTATCGCAAATTTGTCACGCTAGTTGCGGAGCAAAATATCTATGCTGAGCGTTTTATCGCGTCGGCATTAAGCGAAGATGGGCAATTATATAAAGACGCATTACAATCAGCCGCGTTTACAGATGTTGATAATATGCGCAATATCGGTTTTTCGCAAAATATCGATGCAATAGCACAACAAAACCCAGAAGATTGGTTTAAAACATCAACTGTTAGAATAAATATTCTTGCCGATATCGAACAAAAATTGGCACAAAGGCTACAGCAATTGGCGCAATCTAAGCTAGATTATGCATCCCAACATATGTTTACTTCATTACTGGCGTTAATTATAGCGCTGTCATTTGTTGTGCTTGTGACTTTAAGTATTGCTAAATATTTACATGTTAGCTTACGAAAAGTACAACAAACCATTACTCATGTAGGGGCTAATTTTGATTTAACCACTCGAATTGACCATCAAACCTCTGACGAGTTTGGCCAGCTGGCATTATCCTTTAACAGCATGATGGTGGAATTTGAAAATATTATCATGCAAGTGAGGAGAAATGCGCTCAGTTTGGTCAATGCTGTAGAAAAGATGAATGGCTTTACCAGTGCAATGCAAACAGATGTATCAGAAGGTTCTGCTGAAGCTGAGCAAGTCGCGTCAGCGATGACCGAGATGAGTGCTACCGTTACCCAAATTGCAGCTAATGCCGTGCAAGCATCAGAAGCATCTGCTCAAGCTAATTCAGAGGCTAAACTGGGTAATAGTGATGTGAGTAAAACTAGCTATGCGATTAAAGCGTTAGCGAATGAGATTAGTGATGCCGCCACAGCAATTCAAAACTTAGATCAAGATGTGCATGATATTGTCACTATTTTGGATGTGATCAGCTCTATTGCTGAGCAGACAAATTTATTGGCACTTAATGCTGCTATTGAAGCCGCAAGGGCGGGAGATCAAGGACGAGGTTTTGCTGTTGTTGCAGATGAAGTACGTACATTGGCACAACGTTCTCAAAAATCGACTGAAGATATTAAAACGATGACTGATAAGCTTAAAGCGGGTGCTGCACTGGCGGTTAAAGCGATGGAACGTGGTAAAGAACAAGCTGATAAAAGTGTGAATGAAGCAGTGCATGCAGGTAGAGAGCTTAGCCTTATCGTAGAGCATGTAGGTGTGATAGATAGAATGAATGAGCAAATAGCGACTTCTACACATGAGCAATCTGCTGTTGCGGAAGAAGTTAATCGTAACGCATTAAAAATTAGTGAAATTTATCAACATACCCAAGATATAGTCCATCAAATTGCTGAGTTGAATGACCTACTCCTAAATGATGCCAGCGGTATGTCGAGAACCGTCAGTAAATTTACCTTATCAAAATAGGTTTACTACCACTACCACTACCACTATCATTATTAATATTAGTAAGATACAAGCCGAGCATATGCTCGGTTTTATTTTGGGAACGTTAAATGGATTTATGTAAAGATTACCTCTCCAGCAACAAAGCTACCTGGAATGCTCGAACTCAGGTACACGTAGCCTCGAAATTTTACGACGTAAGCCGTTTTTTAAATGGCGCATCATCATTAACTGAAATTGAGACGCATGAGTTACCCGACGTTAACGGCAAAACCTTGCTTCATTTACAATGTCACTTTGGTTTGGACAGCCTATCGTGGGCTAGAAAAGGCGCTATTGTTACCGGTGTCGATTTATCAGATAGTTCGATTGAAAAGGCCAGTGAGCTTGCATCTGCAATTAATGTTGATGCTCGGTTTATTTGCCATGATGTTTATCAATTTGGTGAGTTAGTTAAACCCGAGTTCGATATTGTATTTACTTCATTTGGGGTAATTTGCTGGTTACCTGATTTAACCCTTTGGGCCCAAACCATAGTCAATAGTTTAAAGCCGGGGGGATTATTTTATATGGCCGAATTTCATCCATTTAATGACGTAGTGGAAGGCTATGGTTATTTTAATCGCGCTCAACCGGATATAGAACAAGAAGGTACTTATACTGAAAATTGTGATGGTACTGAACATACTGTGGTTACTTGGGCCCATCCGATAAGTGATGTGATTAATGCATTATTAGCTGCGGGTTTACAGCTTAAGCATTTTAATGAATTTGACTATAGCCCTTATAATTGTTTTGCAGGGCTAAGCTTGGATGAAAGTAGTGAAGTCCCACGTTATCAGATGATTAAAAATAACCAAGCGATGCCTTTGGTCTACTCGTTGAGTGCAATAAAATTATAAAACTTTACCTATACTGCAGTGTTTTTGGGGATAGTACCTATGAGGTAAAGCGAGTTCTATAATCTTTCAGATAGGGAAGATAATTCAATAAGTGCTTTGTCGAAATCAAGTACCTCTACAGCATCACATAACGCAGTGAAGTTGTGCTCAAGGGATAGCTTCTGGGCTCGGTTACTTTGAAGTAGCTCAGCGATATCGACAGCTTTGAGATTAAAATCGTCTAGGTGTTGCTTAAGTTCAGCTAGCATCAACTTCAGTTCAGTGACGGTATATTCAGCTTGCTGCGGTGCTGTCTCTGAGGGTTTTATTTGTGATTGATTGAGTAAAAGCGCATGAATACTCGATAGATCCGTTTGTGCTACAAAACGTAATTGTTCAGCTAGGTCGACACAAAGCATGTCAAAGGCTGAAGCATTAGAGTCATAAGCTTGCTTTAGCTTAGTTTCACACTCACACAAGTCGCGATACAATGATGATAAGCCCGTTGATCCTGCACTGCCTTTAAGAGTATGGACAATTCCCAGTATTTCTTTGGCATTTTTTTGCGCGATCATCAATGCCAAATTTTGCAGTTGTTGCTCCAAATTGTCTTCAAAAACGCTGATTAAGCGCCGATAGAATTTCTCATTCCCCCCAAAAGGTTGTAGTAAATTTTCGAGCGTCTTAGTTGTCGATTCTGAGCTACACTTATCTGTGATATTTTCATCAATGTCATTGACCGAATGATGATTAACAAGCTCTTTATTCGTTTTCATAACTATGGTTCTCGGCTTATGATGACTTTTTAAGTTTATTATATGTAAAGATAATAGCAGCTTAATCGATATCTTGTTGCTGAATCCAGCACTTATATCTATCTATATAGATAATCCTGAGCTATTGTGAATCAATGATTTTATTCAACAACTTAGTTTGCTATAAAGAAATTATCATACAATAATTAGTAAATCAGTTTAACTCAATTTTTTGGGGATCCCCATCATACTGGAGCCTGCATGCCACTAGAGAAAATTTTACACGTAGAAGATGCTGAGACAATTCGAGTTATCGTCGAAATGGCTCTGGTTGATATATCTGGGTTTACTTTAGTATCTTGCGATGGTGGTTATGAGGCCATCAAACAGGTGGAGCACTTTACGCCAGACCTAATATTGTTAGATGCCATGATGCCGGGTATAGATGGTTTACAAACGCTGGCTGAAATTCGTAAAAAACCCCATTGCCAAACAATCCCAGTTGTTTTTATGACCGCGCGTATTCAGCAGTCGGAAAAGCAAGAATATTTGAATGCTGGCGCAGTTGCTGTTATTGAAAAACCCTTCGATGCTATGAGTCTTGGCGATAAATTAGAGTCTATTTATCAGGCTTACTTTGCATCACAAGACACAAATAATCAGGAGTAACTGATGCAAACTCCTCAGTTGCCAACCTGCGAGAAAGAAAGACTTATCGTATTACAAAATACCGGGTTGCTAGATACGTTGCCAGAGCAACGTTTTGATCGCTTAACCCAGTTAGCGCAACTGTGCCTAGGTACAGAAATCGTGCTTGTATCATTGGTTGATATCGACCGGCAGTGGTTTAAATCTAAACAAGGTCTTGATGCCTGCGAGACCGGCCGAGATATCTCATTCTGTGGCCATGCCATTTTATCAAAGGGTATTTTTGAAGTTCCAGATACCTTACTTGATAGCCGATTTGAAGATAATCCCTTAGTACTAGACGCGCCATTTATTCGCTTTTATGCTGGTGTGCCTTTGGTGGTTAAAGGGCAAAATATTGGCACACTTTGCTTTATTGATAGCCAGCCTCGCCGTTTTACTGAAAAAGAGCGCCAAATCGCACTCGGGTTTGCTAGAAGTGTTGAGCAGGAAATTCACGACAGATTACAAGAGCAGGCACGTGATCAATTAGCGGCAAGTGAGTTACTTTATCGCTCAGTCTTAGAAGGAACGAGGATAGGGACTTGGCAATGGAATATTGAAACCGGTGAAACGGTTTATAACGAGCGCTGGGCTGAGATTATTGGTTATCAGCTTGAGGAGCTTGAACCCATTTCGATAGAAACCTGGATAGCTTTGACACATCCAGATGATTTAGCTAATTCTAATATCTCACTCCAAGAGCATTTTAATGGTTTAACCGAGTTTTATGATATTGAATGTCGAATGAAGCATAAAGACGGCCACTTTGTATGGGTACATGACAGAGGTAAAGTGGTTTCATATACCGCTGATGGTAAGCCTCTTATGATGTACGGCACCCATGCCGATATCACCACACAAAAGCATAACCAGTTAGCATTAATGCACAGCCGAGACCAGTTTAAGACTTTGGTCGCCAATATCCCTGGGGTGACTTACCGATGTAAAGCCGATGAACACTGGACTATGCTATTTATGAGTGAGCATATCTACTCGCTTATAGGCTATTCTGCTAGCGATTTTATCGATAATGCGGTGCGCAGTTATGCCAGTGTTATTCATCCAGAAGATAGAGTACTGATAGTTAATCTTGTTGAAAAAGTGATTTTGAATCTATCTAGCTGGGTAATCACTTACCGTGTGTTGCATCAAAATGGTTCAGTTATGTGGGTGGAAGAGCGTGGCGCCGCCGAATATGATAGTAACGGAGTAGTGCAGTTTCTCGACGGTTTTATCATGGATGTTACTAAAGAAAATAAGCTGCAGGACCAATTGATAAAATTGACCCAGCAGCTTCCTGGGGTGGTTTATCAGTTCCAGTTATGGCCTGACGGACGCAGTGCGTTTCCTTATGCTAGTGATGCAATTAAAGATATTTATGGTGTGACACCGGAAGAGGTTCTTAGCGATGCATCAAATGCATTTGCCAAAATTTACTCTGAAGATTTAGCTGCTGTTGGCCACAGTATTGAGCAATCTAGTCAACAGCAGACTATCTGGGAGCAGGAATATCGTGTTTACCGAGATGATAAATCATTGATGTGGCTATCTGGCAGAGCAACACCAGAAATGATGCCCGACGGCAGTACTTTATGGCATGGTTATATTCATGATATTACCCAGACTAAAGAATATTACCTCAAACTTGAGGAACTTAATTTACAGCTAAATGTTGCCCAGCAAAGTCTTGATTTAGCCAGTGAGCAAGCCCAAATTGGTTATTGGCATGCATCGCTTAAACATGGAACCTTATGGTGGTCGCCGATTATTTATCAGATTTTTGGTTTTGACGCACAGGATATCGTTCCGAGTGTGACACTGTTTAAAAGTGCTGTTCATCCCGACGATATTGATAAAGTCGAAAAAAGTGAGCAGCAGGCCCGCTTGACAGGCATTCACAACGTGGTTCACCGAATCATTAAGCCTAACGGTGAGGTGCGTTGGGTACATGAATTAGGGCAATTGGTTACTGAAGATAAAAATCCAGATCTTCTCATGATAGGATCTGTGCAAGACGTTACCGACAGAATGAAATTACAGCAAATGAAAGATGAATTCATCTCAACGGTAAGTCATGAGCTTCGTACCCCCTTAACGTCTATTTATGGCGCCTTAAACTTATTACAGTCTGGAAAAATTGTCACTTTACCTGCTAAAGCGGAGAAGCTGATAGATATAGCAAGCAGTAACTGTAAGCAACTTAGTCGCTTGATCAATGACTTATTAGACATTGAAAAACTTGCGGCAGGTAAAATGTTATTTGAAATGCAGCGATTAAATATAGTGCCGCTTTTGCAAAGAGCGATTGATGATCATCAGCCATACGCAGACCTGCACAAAATCACTTTGGCACTAGAACTGGTTCGGCCAATGGATGAGATTTGGTTATTTGTTGATGAGCATCGTTTGCTACAAATTTTGATCAACTTTCTATCTAACGCAGTTAAATTTTCACCAGCTACAGGAAATGTTACTTTGTCGGCAACGATTATTGCAGGTGAGGTTGAGATTGCCGTACAAGATCAAGGAGCCGGTATACCTGAAGACTTTAAAAGTAAAATTTTCGAAAAATTTTCCCAAGCTGACGCCAGCAGCTCTAAAGCTAAAGGCGGTACTGGTTTAGGCTTAGCATTGTGTAAAGAGCTTATTGAAGCAATGAATGGCAGCATTGGCTATAACTCTGAACCTGGTTGTGGTGCTCGGTTTTATATTCGATTACCCGTTGCAGGTGATATGTAAGGCTTTACTGTACCGTGATTTGTGCAGCATGATTAAGGCAGCTTTTTTGTGAAGCTTTAGTATCAGTGCACAAGGTTAATTACTGCAGTGCACTTTTCATCAGTCTAGAGTGATACACGTGTTGTTTTAACTCAACCATGAATCAAAAAAGTAAGATTAAAAATGCCGCTTACTTCTAGTCAGAAATAAGCGGCAGTTTCATTTTTAGTTATTAATATTTATCAAATATTAATAACTTGCTACTAAACTTACACCCGAATAGCTAGTGTATCCTAACATCATTACATGGTAGGTGGTTTCCACTGTAGGAGTTAGTGAACAGGTTTCATTATTGCCATTTTTGTATGGACGGCAATCAAAACTGCTCGTGCTAGGTTTGCTACCGGCTTTAACATATAAATCCGCATCGCCGTTGCCACCACTCATCGCTACAGTCAATGTTTTGTTTGCGGGTACAACGACTTTATAGAAAGTCTGCGAACTGCTAGTGCCAGTTAGGCCTGTTCTTGCTACGCCATTGACTAGACAATCACTGCCTGAGCAACTGGTGCCGCCTCCTACGCTATAGTCAGCCATTAGGTTAGCATTTGAGTAGGCTGCATAACCTTGTACCATGACATACCACTTACCCGCAGCTGGATTGGTAAAATCACAACTTTCATTATTGCCCGTTTTATAGGGGCGACATTGATAACTATTCACTGTTGGTTTGACACCTTGACTGACATAAATGTCCGCATCACCAGATCCTCCAGCTAATGCAATGGCAAGACTTGAAGCATTTGCAGGCACATCGATGAAATAGTAGTTCGCTGAACCCTGAGCCCCAGAAGTACTAATAGCTTGTCCATCTAAAAGCTCAGTATCTGTTGGCGGTGGGCAATTAGTACCACAACCACCCACTTCGTCTAACGAGAATAGCAGTGTGTTGGGTGAGCCCGTTTTTGCATCAGATACTTTACCGCCACTGCCACGCGTGGTCAGTAAGTTTGTCACTTGAGCTGGCGTCATAGTTGGAGTTTGATTAAGATAAACCGCAGCAACACCAGCTACATGGGGAGCTGCCATTGAGGTCCCGCTGATGGTATTAGTCGCACTATTTGAAGTATACCAAGCTGAAGTAATGCTTGAACCTGGGGCATAAATATCAAGACAAGTACCATAGTTTGAAAAGCTTGAACGGGAGTCAGAGCTTGTTGTTGAGCCTACAGTGACAGCATTGGCTGCACGAGCAGGAGAGTAATTACAAGCATTGCTATTGTCATTACCCGCAGCGACAACAAAACTGATACCTGCTGCAACAGCAGCATTCACTGCATCATCGGTTGCTTGTGATGCGCCGCCACCTAAACTCATATTCGCTACAGAAGGGCCTGAAGCATTATTTTTAACCCAGTTAATGCCTGAAATGACGCCTGAGTTACTACCAGAACCACTACAATTTAGTACGCGGACACCGACGATGTTAACGTTTTTGGCAACCCCGTAACTTGAACCACCAATCGTACCCGCTACATGTGTACCATGACCATTACAGTCAGTGGCATCAAAGTCATTATCAATAAAATCATAACCACTACTTGCGCGGCCACCAAATTCATTATGGCTAGTCAGTACTCCAGTATCAACCACATAAGCTGTGACACCAGAACCATCGAAATCATAGTGATAGTTATTATCTAAGGGTAAATCTCGCTGATCTATTCTGTCTAACCCCCAGGTAGGATTACCCTGATTACTATTGGCTTCTATTACTGGCGAAATAGACATCATTTGATCTTGTTCTATGTATTTAATTTTGGGGTCATTTTGAAGTTCAGCAATTTGTTTGGCATTAGCATTAATTAATACACCATTTAATGCGCTACCAAAGTTTTTTACTACGCTAATATCGTAGTTAGTGGCCAGTATATTCGCTTGCTGAGTTGAAAAGTCAGCTAAGGCTGATACGTCTTGAAGATTCAACACGCTAGGGGTATTAAATACCACGATATAATTATCTTTAATCGCTTTTGAACTGTCGACTAAAAGTAATTCTGCTGCCTGGGATTGAATTGGAAGTGTGCTCAGAGCTGCCAATACCGCAAGGGCTATTTTATGTTTTTGTATCATTTGATTCTCCATATTGTTGTTGCCTCCATGAATGTCGAGACTTATCCAAAATAGATTAAAAAGTGACATATTTGTCTTTTTGTTGTGGTGCGGTAGTTAGGGTTTAGGTTGATTAAGTAACAATTTGTTTACATATTGAGCATAAAAGCCGACTTGCAGATCCTGGAATAAATTACAGTATTAGTAATAAAGTAGGGGGTGGAAAGTTGGTTGCTTTTAGCGAAATTCATTAATTTTAATATCTATCAATAGTTTAGTTGTTTCTTATTCTAATTTTAATACTTTTTTGTCAGCCTTAAGGTGGGGGTTGTGGTTTGATTTTTAAGTTAAAAGTATTAATCTTTTCTGCGGTTGGTTGTTATCTTATGGAGGAAATGAGATGGCCATTTATTAAAAGGTCATTTTCAACCACAGAGATAAACATGTTTAGTTTCTGATAAATATGGGTATTTTAGTTAACCGAAACAAATGTAATCCCCTTTGCTATATTGTTCTGTTTAAATAATTGGCTCAAAAAAACCAGTCAGTTGACTGGTTTTGTGTTTTGCTGGTTATTATAGATTACGAGTACAACTTGTTAATACAGCTTGCTAATCACGACAAAAATAGCGTGATTAGCGCTGCAACTATCTTAGCTGTGACTTTAGCCGTTATTTCAGCTGCTGTAGCAAATAGGCATATACTAAGCTTGAAAGCTCGGCAGCTTGTTTGTTGTCTGCTGCACCAGCATGACCACCTTCCATATTTTCGTAATACAGCACATCAATTCCCATAGACTCCATTTTCGCGACCATTTTACGTGTGTGCCCAGGGTGGACACGATCATCACGGGTTGAGGTGGTGAAGAAGGCCTTAGGATACTTTTTGCTTTTATCTAAATTATGGTACGGCGAATACGTTTTAATATAAGCCCATTCATCAGCGATATCTGGATTACCATACTCGCCCATCCAGCTAGCTCCCGCTAACAATTGACTGAAGCGTTTCATGTCCAATAACGGTACTTGGCATACCACAGCATTGTATAAGTCAGGGCGGCGAGTCAGCGCTGCGCCCATTAATAGGCCGCCGTTACTGCCGCCTTGAATACCTAAATGCTGGCTTGAGGTGATGTTTCGGCTAATAAGATCTTCTGCTATGGCTTCAAAATCTTCATAGGCTTTATGACGATTTTGCTTTAACGCCGCCTGGTGCCAAGCCGGCCCGTATTCACCGCCGCCGCGTATGTTTGATAATACGTACACACCGCCTTGTTCTAGCCAGTTTTTACCTATGGTTGCTGAATATTTAGGGCGAAGTGAAATCTCAAATCCGCCGTAACCGTAAAGTAGGGTTGGATTCTTACCATTGAACTTCAGGTTTTTATCCATCACCACAAAGTAGGGTACTTTAGTGCCATCTTTTGAGGTGGCAAAGTATTGTTCAGTAACAAATCTTTCAGCATCAAACTGTTGTGGCAGCGACTTTAGTTTATTAATCGCTAATGTATTACCTTGCACTTCATACAAGCTAGAAGGCTCGAGAAAGCTGTTGTAATCGACATAGAAATCATCTCTGTCTTGCTCTATGTCAAAAATAGTTAGGCTGCCGTTAGCATCGAATGCCACCGGAGTTTGTACCCAGGTGCTGTCTGCTTTTGGTTCAAAACGTACCAGTTTGCTTTTTACATCTTCCAGGTAGTTAACGTATACCGCGCTTTTGCTAAAAGCGACCTGCGCGATAGCTGAATGGGCATCAGGGGCGGTTAATAACTGATATTCTGGTGTGGCGCTAATAAGAGAGGCGACAGGCGCATAAACTACAGCCCCTTGAGCGAGTTTTTGACTGGTTAACTCACTTTTAAGTTCAAGATAGATATTACCCTTGAAGTAGCCTTTAATTTCAGCGTCTTTGGGAATATTCAATTCAGTGAGTTTGCCTTGATCATAGACAAAGTGACTGGCAGTGTAGAAAGTATGATAATCGCCAATTAACACTATTTTCGATTCACCATCATCCAGTACCTGAGCGCCTGCGGCGACTGAGCTTTTATCTGACTGATAAATGAAGCTGGCTTTATCTAGGGCAGTGCCGCGTTGCCAAAGTTTGACTACGCTAGCATAGCCTGAATCTGTCATGCCTTCGGTGCCGCCAAAATCTGTTGCGACAAAAACTTGATCCTGGTTTAACCAGGTGAGATCCGATTTTGCTTCGGGTAACAAGAAACCATTTTTAATAAAGCTTTTAGTTTTTAGATTAAATTCTCGCACCTCAACCGCATCTGCGCCGCCACGGGAAAGTGATACTAAACACAGCGTATTGTCAGGGGTGTGACAATTAATGCCTTTAAAGACCCAGCTGACATCATCGGCTTTGGCAATGGCATCTATGTCTAAAACCGTTTCCCATTTAGGGTCATCTTTTACGTATTCGGCTAAGCTAGTGCGGCGATATATGCCTCGAACATGGCCTTCGTCTTTCCAAAAATTATACAGGTACTCACCCTTGCGTTCGGCATAGGGGATCCTGTCTTTACTGTTTAAAATAGCCAGTGAATTATCTACTAAGGTTTCAAAACCTTTATAAGACTTTATGGCTGCTGCGCTGTGGGCATTTTTTTCAGTTACCCAAGCCAAAGGCTTTTTACCTTCGACCTCTTCAAGCCATTGAAAGCTGTCTGTTTGCTCTGCCATTAATGTTGCCTTTACTGTTGTTTGTTGTACTACTGCTTGTTCCGCAAAGGCCGCTGTGGCGGTTATGCTACTTAAGACGCACAATGAAACGAGTGCCTTATTCATGTCCTTATCCCTTCTGCTACGGTTATTAGATCGGTAATCGCTGACTAAGCTAACCGAATCACGATATAAATCAAACAAGCATGATGCATTTTTATTGTTATAAAGCTGTAAAGATTTACTGCTTATTGGTTGTTATCCAGCTTATTTACTAGCATGGATTAAGACATGCATTAGGTGTATTTTTTTTAATAAAAAAGCCTCAAGGTAACTCCTTAAGGCTTGGGATTGACGCTATCGTGACTATGTCGCGATAAGAGAACTTACTGCTGGCACTCTTTAAGTAACTTAATAAAAAACTCGCTCCCTTTACGCTGAGCAAATTCGATATTTCGCTCTGGTATTGACTCAGGATCATCATAATCCGCTAAGGCCTTTTCCATACTGGCCTCTCTAATGATATGCAGTGTTGGGTAAGGAGCGCGATTGGTATAATTGGCAGAGCTATCTTGAGGTTCACCATCAAAACAATAGTCAGGGTGAAAACTGGCTATTTGAAACACCCCTTCAAATCCTTGCTCAACTAAAAGGTCGTTGGCTAAATCAACTAGGTCAAGATAGGGATAAAAGCCTTCAAATCCTCGGGGCAAAATAAACAGCGTAGTTTCAATGTCGGGTTTTTGTTCAAGTAAAATACATTCCATCACAAAGGCTTCAAGCACCTTTTTTACTTTAGCTTCCTCACAGGCGAAGTATCTAATGGTGCCGCGCTCCACTTCACGTCGTGCAAATGGGCAAATATTATATTTTACAATTACCCGCTTAACCCAATTTTCTGATTCAGCAATGCATGGATGTAAATCTGACATAAACTAGCCTATCTTTTTTAATGATTTGGAATGACCATCGGAATGATGGATGCCACGAGTAATATTGCCATACTGATATTAAATATTCGTTGTTGGCGTTCATTTTTAAGAATGCGCTTTAAGGCGACACCAAAGCCAAGCCAAACGATGGCGCAGGGAAATGCGACACACAAAAACACACCGGCAATAGTGATAACTTGAGGGGTGAGATCCTGGTGTACAGTGGTGAATGTGGCTATTGCGCCCACAGCCATAATCCAGCCTTTGGGATTTACCCATTGAAAAGCCGCTGCCTGTAGAAAGCTAAAAGGCTTGCTGATTTTTTTACCTTCCATCTTGCTACTGCTATTGGCAATAAGCCATGACAGGTATAACAAATAGCTTATCCCTAGCACTTTGATGATGGTATGTAAGATGGGGTAGGTTTGAAATACCGCTGCCATGCCTAAACCTACAGCAAGGATCATTAGCGGAAATCCAAGGCTAATGCCAAGAAGGTGAGGTACACTTTGTTTAATACCAAAGTTAACACCTGATGTCATTAACATGATGTTATTAGGGCCAGGGGTGATACCTGAAGAGAATGCAAACAATGCAATGGCGAAGACCAGTTCCATTTTGAGTCAATTTATCCGGTTCAATACATTAATGGCTGGCATTCTAACCAGTAACGTAATGACAATCTAATAAAAAGTTTACAAGAATAGATACTCGTTAATAAATTATTGTTATCTTAAGTTTATCGGGTTAATTGATTCGGATATTTTTCGCGATTTTGTATCAAACACTGTACTAACACTACACAATGTCATCTAAGTCAAAGATGGCGAAAATAGGGCCATTATTTATGTTAAAACACTTTAGTCAGTTTATTCTCTCTGTTTGCATGGTTATGCTAACAGCGTGTTCCGCCTCCAATATCGAGTCGATTCCAACAAGCCGCGTTACTATGGTGACTAGCGGTGATTTATCTTCTGTTGCCAAAACCTATGCCTGGCATGCAAGCATGTTTTCAGTCCATACAGCCAATAAAATAGATGAACAAACCTTAAAGACTCAGTTACGTGACTCAGTAGATAAGATAATGGCTGAAAAAGGCTATCTGGTGGTAAATACTACTGACTCGCCACAAATGACGATTGGTTTTGGTATGGCATTAGCATCAGAGATGAGCGATGCTGAAATATTAGCTAAGGCCGGGTTAGTGCCAGGGCTTGCGACTCAGGGAGTGGATAGCAAACATGAGAAAGGTTCTGTGCTGATAGCCTTGTTTAATCCAATCGTCGAACAACCTTTTTGGCGAGTGTTAGCTCAAGGGTTTACTGAACCGAATAACGACCTTGCACAAAGAGAAGCGCGTTTTGATAATTTAGCCAGAATAATGCTAAATTCAGTGCCTAACATGAAGTGAGTCGCCTTATTAAATAGTCAGTTCATTTACAGTGAATGACACTGTGATTAATATTAATTAAACCTCCGTTAATGGAGGTTTTTTGTTATTAATTGTTGGAAGTTAAGCGGTATTAATCAACCTTTCGGGCACTTAATCAGACTGTTGTTAGTTAAATCAGGGATATTGTTAAGTGATTAAATTTGGGGCGTAACCTTAGTATTAATGATTTAAACGCAATTCATGTCGATGTTCCTGATTATAACGGGAGGCGCAGATACTACAGCGTTGTTCAGTGGGATCGCTTTGTAAGCGTGATGCTTCTATTTCTGATTCACAATCTGAACATAGACCATATAAGCCTAAATCAAGTTGGCATAATGCGGCGTCTAAACGCATTAGGCGCTCAAATGAGCCGCAATCGGCCAGCTTTAATTCGCTAAGATAATCAATAAGGTTAGATAAATCCATTTGCTGAATAATATTGAGCTGCAGATCGGCAAGATGCTGCTGAATAAGCCCAAGACCAATTTCTGATCTAAGCGCTATCTCAATTTTTGATAATTGCGCTCGAATGTCCTGATTTTTCACCACATAACCTTTATTAGAGATAATCAATATAGCATGCCATTTTACGGGCTAGAAAATCCTGAGTTATGATGAAGATCAATTCTGAGTCAGATTTTAGCCATCAAACAGCATGTGTGGATTAAATTTTGTTAATTTACACATGCGACAAAGACAATTACCCGAAAGGTTGGTAGGAGAAAAGTAACCAATATCTAATTGAGTTCGTGTTGTGCTTTGTTTAACACAGATACAATTTCATCGGCGGTTTTAAATACTCTTAATTCACGAAATAAATCATCTGCTTGTGGGTATTGTCTATTCAAATAACAAAACCATTGTTTAATCCGTGCAGGCAAGTAATCTGCTTTTTTACCACTCAATTGTTTATCGGTATAACCGAGCAGTAAATCTAAGGTTTCTGCCCAAGTATAAGGTTGGCTACCATTTTTGATACACGCCCCTAAATTAGGCAATGAAATTGCGCCGCGGCCAATCATAATGTCGCTACAGCCAGTTACTTCCATACAGCGTTTGGCATCGGCTTCATTCCATATCTCGCCGTTGGCGATAACAGGTATAGGCAAGCGTTTTTTAACTTCAGTAATGTATTCCCAATAAGCTGGAGGCTTGTAACCATCGACTTTACTGCGGGCATGGATGGCTATTTCACTCGCACCTGCTTCATATATGGCTAGAGCATTTTCCATAAATAGTGACTTATCTTCGTAACCTAAACGAATTTTAGCGGTAACCGGCTGTTCAGCTGGTACGGCTTGGCGCATGGCTTTTACAATATTATGAAGGCTATCAGGGTATTGAAGTAAGACAGCGCCACCTTTATTTTTGTTAACTATTTTTGCTGGGCAGCCAAAGTTAACATCTACACCACGGGAGCCAAGTTCAACCGCACGCACAGCATTCTCAGCCATCCACTCAGGATGTTGACCGAGTAATTGCACTCTTACCGGTGTACCGTTAGGTGTTAAACCATTATTGTGCAGTTCAGGGCACAGCTTATAGTAGACTTTTTCAGGTAATAGTTGATCCACCACACGCACAAATTCGGTAACCACTATATCAAAAGGGTTAATAGTGGATAAAATATCGCGCATCAAATCATCAACTACGCCTTCCATCGGCGCTAATATAAGTCGCACAGCATTCTCACAGGTTAAAAATAAAGGGCGTCATTTTAACCTGAAACTCGGATGATGCCAGTGTTAGTTTTACAGGCTTAAGCTTAAAATTTAAAAACGTATTGAAACCATCAGGATATGCTCTATGATTAAGCAGCTTTGTTAATTCCTAACAGCTTTAGGAATGGCAAATGTTGATCAAGTTAAAATTATTTTAAATTTTTTGAAATTTATTATTTAGTCGCTAGGTCTTTATATGCAAGCCAGCAATGATGTTGGTCATCATTCAAAATTTATTTACAAGGAATCAAAACATGAACTCAATTAAGCAAACTACCTTAGCAGTGGCTTTAGGCGCAGTAGTAATGAGTGCTGGCATGGCAACTGAAGCTCAAGCAAACCCATTTGGATTCGAGCAACTGACCCAAGGTTACCAATTAGATGGTGGCGAAGGTAAATGTGGTGAAGGTAAATGCGGCGCTGACATGAAAAAAACTGCTGAAAAAGCGGCTGAAGGTAAATGTGGTGAAGGCAAGTGCGGCGGCGACATGAAAAAAAGCGCTGAAAAAGCAGCCGAAGGTAAATGTGGCGAAGGCAAGTGCGGCGGCGACATGAAAAAAAGTGCTGAAAAAGCAGTTGAAGGTAAATGTGGCGAAGGCAAGTGTGGCGGCGACATGAAAAAAACTGCTGAAAAGGCCAAAGAAGGTAAATGTGGTGAAGGTAAGTGTGGTGGTAACAAATAATCACAAATTTACCTAAATAATTATTCTCCAAATAAGGCCTGTTTTCAGGCCTTATGTTTATTGTAAATAAGTACTTTGTTGTAAGGATTTGTCTATGTCTGCTGCCCATCAAATAATGCCTAATGCAATGGTAGGTTTAGGTCTTAGGCGGGAAATGTTGGACGAGTTCTGTCAGCTTACTCCTAAAGCGATAGAGTTTTTTGAAGTGGCACCGGAAAACTGGATGACCTTAGGCGGCAAATATGCTGGCCAATTCAAACAGCTTACCGAACGTCATCCCTTCTTTTGTCATGGACTTTCTTTATCTATTGGCAGCCCAGCACCACTTGATGCTGAGTTTGTCAGAAATATTAAAACCTTTTTAGACTCACATAAGATTGAAATTTACTCAGAACATTTAAGTTATTGTTCTGGGGCAGGGCATATGTACGATTTAATGCCAATACCGTTTACCGAAGAGGCGGTTATTCACACTGCCAAACGTATAAAGCAAGTTGAAGATATTTTAGAGCGGCCTTTTATTGTTGAAAACGTGTCTTTTTATGCCGCTCCGGGCGCGCAGATGACTGAGCTTGCGTTTGTTAATGCTGTGCTGGCTGAGGCTGATTGTAAACTGTTGCTCGATGTGAATAACATTTATGTTAATTCCGTTAATCATCAATATGACGCTAATGCATTTTTAGCAGCTATGCCTACAGAACGTATCGCTTACTTGCATATTGCGGGACATTATCAAGAAGATATTGACTTAATGATTGATACTCATGGGGCAGATATTATCGATCCTGTATGGGCATTATTGCAGGAGTGTTATCGCATTCATGGGGTCAAACCCACCCTGTTAGAACGTGATTTTAATATACCGCCGACAGAAATATTATTGCAAGAAATCAACCAAATACATGCATTTCAACAGCAAGCAACAGCGGCGCTAACAGTGAGGAAAGCCTAATGGAATTTACTGCCATTCAACAGGGCTTTATGAACTATATACGTGATCCTAGTCAGCCACTACCTGAAGGTATTGAGCCAAGACGTATGACGATTTACCGTGAGTTATTCTTTAATAACATTAATGGCTTTATTTCTAGCGCATTTCCGGTTGTAAAAACTCTGTACCATGAATCAGACTGGCTTGCGTTAGTACAACAGTTTTTTGTTGAGCATGATTGTCACACGCCTATATTTATTGAAATAGCAGGCGAGTTTTTAGCGTTTTTACAGCAGTATCAATTAAAACCGACTGACCCGATTTTTCTATTAGAGTTGGCGCATTATGAATGGTTAGAATTAGTGGTAGCTACTCAACAAGCTAGTCAAACACAGCAAGCCTTGACGATTGATGAGTTAACGACCAGTCCGCTACAAATGTCAGCGTGCGCCAAAGTGGCGCAATACCAATTTGATGTGCAACATATTAGTGTAGATTATCAGCCAGTTGAACCGCCTGAACAAGCGCAATATTTTTGTGTTTACCGTGACCTTGACGACGAGGTGGCATTCTTACAGTTGAACCCATTAACGGCACAGGTATTAGCATTAGTTGCACAGCGTACCGATTTAACAGGGAAAAATCAGCAACAGCAGAACTTCACATTAGCTGAAATAGTCACTTGGTTAACAGAGCAATACCCACAGATGCAAACCGAGGCATTGACCAATGGATGTGTGCAATTGCTGTCGCAAATGGTTGAAAAAGGCATTGTCGTTACCAGTCGATAATATTGACAATAAAGGCCATAAAATATTTAAGGTTTTTATTGTCAATGATTCCCAGTAAAATGCCGCCGTTGTGATCCGGTTCACGTTTTTTGCGTAATATATAACGCGATATGTTGACTGGACACAGGTCAAACATAACCAAGTTCTTTTGCCGAAGGAAATATCATGAGCGAGCCGTTTAAAGATCCATTCAACATTTTTTATTTAATTGGTTTTATTGCTGTTTTACTTATTCCGACACTGCCAGCAACATTAACTTGGTTAAAAATATCTGGCTTAATTTAGTCCAGACATTAGGCTATAATAACCAGCAAGACCAGAGCCACTCATGTAGAGTGGTTTTTTATTTTAGGGTGACTAAGTATGATACTAAAGCGCGGCTTATATCTTTGCGTAGGACTACTTAGTTTAATACTTGGCATCATAGGTATTATCCTGCCTTTATTGCCAACAGTGCCTTTTATCCTATTGGCAGCATTTTGTTTTGCGCGTTCAAGTGACAAACTGCACCAATGGTTAATGACACACCCTTGGTTTTCTGAAGCAATACATAATTGGCAAACTAAGCGGGCAATGGATAAATCTTTAAAGCGCCGCGCGATGATAATGACCACATTAAGTTTTGCGTTAAGTATCACCATAGTGCCCATTATTTGGGTGAAAGCGATGCTGTTTTTTATGTTATGTGGTTTGTTGCTTTATTTGTGGCAGATCCCAGAGTTAACAGAATAATTGCACAACAGTTGCAAGCCATCAGCAACAGGCTTAAGATCGCTTCTATAATTAAAACAGTCCCAAGCGGGGCTTTTTTATTGCAATCACATTTAAAGAGTTCTCATTATGATGAATAAAGACAGTTTAGCGCTGATTAAGCAAAGCATTAAAACCATTCCTGATTACCCTAAAGCGGGCATCATGTTTCGCGATGTCACCAGCCTGCTAGAAAATGCAGAAGCTTACAAAGCCACTATTGCTTTATTAGTTGCACATTATCAATCTAAAGGCTTTACCAAGGTGGTAGGCACTGAAGCACGCGGTTTCTTATTTGGTGCACCTTTAGCGCTTGAGCTCGGTATCGGTTTTGTTCCTGTGCGTAAGCCTGGTAAATTACCGCGCGAGACCATCAGCCAAAGTTATCAACTAGAATACGGCAAAGACACTTTAGAAATTCATATTGATGCGATAAATGCCGATGACAAAGTGTTAGTGATTGATGATTTATTAGCCACAGGTGGCACAATTGAAGCTACGGTTAAGCTAATTCGCCAATTAGGTGGTGAAGTTAAACATGCAGCCTTTGTTATTTCATTACCTGAAATTGGTGGTGAAGCACGCTTAAAAGGCATGGGCATAGAAGTATTAAGCTTATGTGAGTTTGAAGGTGAGTAAGCAGCTTTATCAACAAGATTAGAAT
The DNA here is from genome assembly GCF_051164845.1 of Shewanella sp. HL-SH4. Taxonomy (NCBI): domain Bacteria; kingdom Pseudomonadati; phylum Pseudomonadota; class Gammaproteobacteria; order Alteromonadales; family Shewanellaceae; genus Shewanella; species Shewanella sp. HL-SH4. Next base: position 464,437 of record NZ_CP195037.1, on the reverse strand, counting down.
TGTTGATAAAGCCAGCTAATAGCCGCCAAACAATAGCCTGTGGCTGTTTTGCATGTTATTGTTTGGCATAATTAGCGGGATCAATTCCCGAACTGTTTAGCTTGGGGAATTGCATGTCTTATCAGGTGTTAGCCCGTAAATGGCGCCCTGCCAAATTTGAACAAATGGTCGGTCAAGCGCATGTACTGTTAGCGCTGACTAACGCATTAAGTCAACAACGTTTACATCATGCTTATTTATTTACCGGCACCCGTGGGGTAGGTAAAACCAGTTTGGCGCGCCTGTTTGCCAAAGGCTTAAACTGTGAGCAAGGCGTGACGGCAAATCCTTGTGGTGTATGTTCAAGTTGTGAAGAAATTGCCCAGGGTCGATTCGTCGATTTAATTGAGGTCGATGCTGCTTCACGAACCAAAGTTGATGACACCCGAGAATTATTAGATAACGTCCAATATCGTCCTTCACGTGGCCGCTATAAAGTCTACTTAATTGATGAAGTTCATATGCTTTCTCGTAGCAGTTTTAATGCCTTGCTTAAAACCTTAGAAGAGCCTCCCGAACACGTAAAATTCCTACTAGCGACAACTGACCCGCAAAAGTTACCTGTTACCGTGCTGTCACGTTGTTTGCAGTTCAATTTAAAAAGCTTATCCCAAGAAGAAATTGCCAAACAGTTAGATTTTGTTTTAACCCAAGAGCAATTACCCTTTGAAAACCAGGCGCTGACGTTATTAGCTAAAGCAGCCAATGGCAGTATGCGTGATGCATTAAGTTTGACCGATCAGGCCATTGCCTTTGGTTCTGGTCAAGTGATGCATCAACAGGTACAAACCATGTTGGGCAGTATTGACCAGCAGCAAGTTATTGCACTGTTAAAAGCCCTGTGTGATGCCGATATTGAACCTTTAATGCAAACCGTTTCAAAGGTGTTAGCATTTGGTGCTGATGCGCAAGAAGTACTGCGCAGCTTATTGGAATTACTGCATCAAATCACCTTGACTCAATTTGCTCCAGCAGCGGCGCAGTCATCTTTATACAGCGAACAAATTTTGGCTTTTGCCCAGCAAATATCCGCTGAGCAAATTCAGCTCTACTATCAAATGTTACTGGCTGGACGCAAAGACTTACCTTTTGCCCCAGATCCAAAATCAGGTTTAGAGATGGCTTTATTGCGCGCAGTTGCATTTGTGCCAGAAAAACAGACTAAACGCTGGGTGACTGACACAGCTGCTAAAGTCGATTTGACTGAGGCCGCGTTAACATCGCAAGAGGTCATAGAGACTCGCCCAAAGTTCGCAACTGAAAATGTTATTCAACAACCTTTAGTCGCTGATACTGAAGAAGCGACGGGTATTGAGATCACTAGTTTAGAACACGCCAGTATTGAAAATATTAGTGCTCAAGCCAGTGATACTAAAACAGTGGTTGAGCAAAGCACGCCGTTAGCTGTCCATTCGCACTCTCAACCTCAACCTCAACCTCAAGATGACTTTGACGATAAGGCTGTCGTTGATAATGAAGATGATGCGGCCGCAGAATTAATTGCCCAGCAGGCCATGGTGCTTAATCAGGCTGAAAGTATGGGCTTTGCTAGCAATAGCAATGCTACCAAGATAATTGACAGTGAAAGTGAAAGTGAAAGTGAAAGTGAAAGTGAGACTGACATAAGCCTTCAATCTGAAACGGAACTCACTATTACGGCTGCAGTTGAGCCTGAATTTATTGATAATAACCAGTCAAGCGATCAATCAAATGATCAATATTCTACCACCGACTATGGTGACTATAGTGATATTCAATACGGTGACGATGACGGTCAAGATAATAGCGACTATGAAGATTATCTTGCTTATAATCAGCACTCTGCTGAAAATGCATCACTCACTCCGCTTCAGCCAACAAAAGGGCTTAAAGCTGATAGTGAACAATTAGATCCATCCGTCAGTTCATCAGTTCAGCAAAATGATGGCACAATAAACAATACCGATGGATTGGTTGAATTGGATGATGACCCATTAGATGACATTCTCGATCTCGTATTAGCCAGTAGAGACACTTTATTGGCTGAAGTTATTGCCCATAAAGCGCAGGATGAAGTCGATGCTTCACATAAAAAAGCGGCAGATAAACAGCAAGCTAAGCAATCTAAGCTTGGCAGTGTTAGCACCCTTGAGCTTAAAAGTAATGATAAAATAGCACCGCAGCAATCATTGGCCCAAGATGAAGAGCCGCAAACTGTCATAGCAGAGTCTGCTTATCCTGCGACAACAACTATACCAACTCAAAACACTCACGCCCATCAAGCTGATACCGTTTATGACAGGCCACCTTGGGAAGCTCCAACAGATGAAGAGCTGGCAGAAAAAGTCCAGTCAAGATTATCGCAAAGTGAGCCTTTAAGTTTACCTTCAGAGCCAGTTATATCGTCTGTGCCAACTGAACCATCACTTGAGCAGCATAAGACGCCTGTTGGTAATAATTCCAATGATACGATAACAAATCATGTCGAAATGGCGGATGTAGATACTCAGCAGCATGTACAAGTTGAACCTGTGGCTGAAACGACACCTGCTATTGGTTACCCTACAGTTATCGGCCATAAAATTACTGGTCATACTGTCGACTTACATTGGTATCAAGTCATGGCACAAGTGAAGGTTGGTGGGCGCGTTAGACAGCTTGGGGTGAACTCTTTGTGTAAAGAGGTATCAAACCCGATACAACTCACCCTAAAACCGGATCAAAAACATCTGTGTGCAGATATTGCGATTGGCCAATTACAAGCTGGGTTATCGGCGTTTTTACAACAAGATATTCAAGTGAATATTGATATTGGCCAAGATGCACAACGGGAAACACCGCTAGAGTTACGCAAACGTTTTCACCGTGAATTAGTGTTACAAGCTAAGCAATCGATACTGACAGATGACAGTGTAAAGTGGATGATAGACGAGCTTGCAGCTCAATTAGATGACGACTCAGTGGTTTATCCACCTGAGCAGCTTAATACCGTGGCGGAACAAATTCCCGCATTACTTGGGTAAGTCCTTTCATGGGCAAAAATTCACTTGTTATACAATTCATCGCTTAGATATAGTGATGTTTGACAATCGCCATTAAGCGTTAACCTTAACTTTGAATAGGTTAGCAAGTTCGCAAATTTATATTAACCCGTTTGCTAATCTGATTAATTTCAGTAAAATCAGGTTAATTTTGGCGACTTGCTATAACTCAGATTATTTAATAGAGAAAGAGAAAAGATTATGTTTGGAAAAGGCGGCATGGGCAACTTAATGAAGCAAGCCCAAATGATGCAAGACAAAATGGCTAAAGTGCAGGAAGAAATTGCCCGTATGGAAGTTGTTGGCGAGTCTGGCGCAGGTTTAGTTAAAATCACCATGACAGGTGCACACAATGTGCGTCGTGTTGAAATTGATCCAAGTTTGATGGAAGACGATAAAGAAATGCTGGAAGATTTAATTGCAGCAGCATGTAATGATGCCGTTCGTCGTGTTGAAGAAAATCAGAAAACTAAAATGGCTGAAGTGACTGGCGGTATGCAATTACCACCAGGCATGAAAATGCCGTTCTAATACGAGCCCATTACCACAATTTCAATCACGAAATAGTGGTAATAATAAAAAGCTCAAGCCGTGATGGCTTGAGCTTTTTTGATCTCAATTTATAGATCAACCTACTTACTATAAGCACCACTGGCATAATGTAACTCATAGCTGTGGCTGTAAATTTCTAAGATATTACCAAATGGGTCTTCCATATAAATCATCCGATATGGTTTTTCACCAGGGTAATAGTAACGGGGCGCTTTCATACGTTTTTTACCACCAGCAGCAACAATTTTCTCCGCTAAACCTTCAACATCAGGGTCTTGAACACAGAAGTGAAATATTCCTGTTTTCCAGTACTCAAAGTTATTTTCTGGGTTTTCCTGATTATTAAATTGAAACAGTTCCACGCCAATTCGGTCACCGGTAGACATATGGGCAATGTTAAATGACTTCCAGCCAGCGCCAAACACATCGGTACACATTTCACCAATAGCACTGTCATCTTCAATAATTTCTGTGGGTTCCATAATTAAATACCAACCTAACACCTCAGTATAGAATTTTACCGCCGCCTTGATGTCAGGCACTGAGATACCAATGTGTGAAAAACTGCGTGGATAATTGTTTGTCATAAAAATCTCTACTGTTACGGATGTTTTGTTTCAATGAGGTTAGTGTATTTAAAAATAACATCATTTAAAAATTATCATAAATACTCATTATGATAATATTTTGTTATTATGGTTTATTGGATATTTAAACCGCGCTATATGTGAGTTATCTGGTGTTATGAATAGGAGGTGATGGAATGTTAAATCAACAGTGGTTAACCACGTTTATCTCTTTAGTTGAGCTTGGGCATTTTACCCAAACGGCGGAAAAGCTTTTTATGACTCAGCCCGGAGTGAGTCAACATATTAAAAAGCTTGAACAGCAGGTCGGTAGTGCATTGATTAATCGCATAGGTAAACGATTTGAACTGACTGAAGCTGGTCTAGCCGTTTATCATTATGCGTGCTTAATGCAAAGCCAGCAGCAGGCATTACTTGACAATTTAGCTGTCGATACGCCCTTTTCAGGGGAGTGCAAAATAGGCTGCTCTGGCTCAATGGCGTCTTTGCTATACCCTTACTTGCTCAAAGAGCAACAAAATCACCCAAATTTACGCATGTATTTAGAAGCGGGTCCTAACAAACGAATTATTGAAAGTGTTTTAGCCAATCAATTAGATTTAGGTATTGTTACTCAAAATGTGGTACAACCTGAGCTAGTGAGTACAGAGATAGGTCTCCAGTCTTTGTGTTTGGTATTACCTAAGGTGGTGGCAGGAAAACCGTATCAACCTAATATCAACTTTGAGTCATTAACCCTGCTTGGGATGATAGAGCATCCGGATGCCAATTATTATTGGCATCAATTAAAGGCCGCTTTTTTTCAAGCTGAATCGGCTATAACAATAAAAACAACAGGTTATGTTAATCAGCTTAATCAAATATTATTACCTGTCGCTAACGGACTTGGCTTTACTGTATTACCTGAGTTTGCGGTAAGAAGTTTTGTGCAACAGGAAGATATTCAAATAGCAAAAAATCAGGATGGACAAGCATTAATCGTTTTTGAGCCATTATATTTAGTGAATAAGCAACATCGTGTACTGGCAACACGTTATCAAAACATTATTCGTTTAATTAAATCGCTAATGTAAGCTTTAGGATAAATTGTTCGCTTACCTGCATTACACAGATAAGCTTGGCAGCAATGTTAGTTAGCGGGTGCCACAGGTATTAGACTATGGCTGCTAATGCTGAGTTAACATCGGTGAACTTGAACGTAAATCCTTCTGACAACGCACGGGTTGGCAGTACATATTGACCTTCTGTGAGTAATTCTGACATTTCTCCCATGGCTAATCTTAACGCCAGAGGTGGGGCGATAATTTTTGCTGGACGATTTAATGCTTTGCCCAAAGCAGATGAAAACTCGGCGTTACTAACAGGATTTGGGGCTGTGGCGTTGTAAATTCCCCGTGTTGTTGGGGTCGTCAACATCCAAATAATTAATGCCACTAAATCATCCTGGTGTATCCAGCTCATTCCTTGTTTGCCTTTCCCAATCGGGCCACCTAGACCTAATTTGAATGGGGGTAACATCTTGCTTAATGCTCCGCCATTTTTACCCAGCACTATACCAATGCGAGGTATACATACTCTGGTGGTTGATGAATCTGCTTCAAGGGCCAGTTGTTCCCATTTTTGACATATTTGATGACTAAACTCATCATGAAATTGGCTATGTTCGTCAACTGGATCCAGGCCTTGTCTGCCGTAATAACCGATAGCTGAAGCACTAATGAATGTTGTTGGAGGTTGTTTGCTTGAAGCGATTAATTGACTTAGCTTTTGAGTAATATCCCAACGGCTATGGCAAATGCGGATCTTCTGGTTTTTAGTCCAGCGTTTAGCCACAATCGGTTCGCCAGCCAAATTGATTACCGCATCGAAATTGTCTAAATTGTTCAGTTGGGCGATATCTTCAATAAAAGTATGATGGGTGCCTAACACTTTTGCGGCTTGATTAATGTCGCGGGAGAGGACAGTTAATTTATGTTCAGCCAGTTTGGCAACCAAATGTTTGCCAACAAAGCCGGTTGCACCAGTGATTAGTATATTCATATGCCACTCTAGCCAATAATTTAAAATACAGTATACAGTAACATACGCATTATAATCTTGAGTTGATCAATACCTAACGTGCTCAATACTGTTAAGCAGGCTTTTGATAACAAAGCTCCATTGATACAGAGTCGGCAAATCTAAGCGCATGTGGCTTGTCAATTTCAACACTAGCAAACTCAACCCAATGATGCTCACTGGCTATTTCTAGGGTTTGGTTGGTCAAGTTTTCCAGTAATAAGAAACGATTGTTTTCAATTAAGGCAATGATTTTTTTTGTAATAGTGCGATAATTGAGAGCATCTGCTAGGTTATCACTATTGCGAGCTTTGTCTGCACAGTAATGAATGATGACATTAATGATGACATCTTGTTGGTTTTGAATTTCATCTTCTTTAATGCCGATATAGGTACGTAAACGAAGATTTTTTATGCGTATAATAGCGGTTTCTGGTTTCATAATATTTTCTAGTAATAAAGATTTTTCAATGAGTAAGCTTAACATAACTAATTTAGCACTTCGGTAGCAACAAGGATTTTTCTTCTATGAAGGGTATACATCAATCGTCTATGGCGGTTCGCAGTTTCATTGTAATGGCATGCGTAGTGATTATTCTTGCGGGCATTAAAACGGCCAGTCCTATTGTAGTGCCTTTTGTTTTATCGGCATTTTTAGCAATGATTTGTAATCCTGCTATTACGTTAATGTGTCGGTTCAAAATTCCTAAAGCACTCGCTGTGATGCTGCTGATGTTATTCATTGTGCTAATTGGTTTATGGCTAGCAAGTCTAGTCGGCAGTTCAGTGAATGAATTTTCAAAGCAAATGCCAGTTTATCGTGCCCAACTAATAGAGCAGTTTGCATGGGTGCTCGATAAACTTCAGTCGTTTAATATTAATATCTCCCGAGATAAAGTATTAGAGTATTTTGATCCCGGTATGGCCCTAAGCATGACCACTAATATGCTTTCTGGTGTGGGTAATGTGATGGCTAATTTATTCTTAATCATTTTGACCATTGTATTTATGTTGTTCGAAGCACAAGACATGCCTAAAAAATTCCATCTGGCGCTAGATGATCCTGATATGCGTTTAAAGCAAATCGATAAATTTTTAAATTCAGTTAATCAATACATGATGATTAAGACGTTAGTCAGTTTAGCAACCGGTGTGATTGTCGGCATTGGCTTATCGATTATAGGTGTTGATTACGCCTTGTTATGGGCCGTTATCGCTTTTTTGTTTAATTACATTCCTAACATAGGTTCTATTATTGCCGCTATCCCTGCTGTGCTATTGGCTTTTATTCAGTTTGGTCCCGGCGCGGCAGGGGCAACAGGATTACTTTACTTTGGCACCAATATGGTGATGGGTAATGTGATTGAGCCTAAGTTTATGGGGAAAGGTTTAGGCTTATCAACCTTAGTGGTTTTCCTGTCATTAATCTTTTGGGGATGGTTATTGGGCTCTGTTGGGATGTTATTATCAGTTCCACTGACCATGGTGGTTAAAATTGGCATGGAATCCAGTCAGTCAGGTATTTGGTTAGCGATTTTATTAGCAGACAATGTCGACGATGCAGAAGACAAAATGACCGAATTAGACTCTGAGGCACAAGCCAGTAGCGAAGAAGTAGAAGTTGACAATGTGCAGGGTGAATCAATCGCTGCGGTGAATAAGCTGGATGATACAGATGATGAACCAAGTCAAAAGAGCTAATGTTTTTAACTGAGTCACTCATATTGACCACTATATTAGTACGGCCAAATTGCCCTACTAAAACGATATCAATAAGCTAATATACTTTTAATATTAAATGTTAATAGCTGAAATGAACCTAATTTAAAATAGAAAGATAAGAGAATACAGTATATTTATGTCTGGATTAATAACAGCCTTGAGTCAATTTACTTTTGAAAATGAAGTTCAGCGGGTGTTTCATGGCCGCGGTGGTTTATTCCAAGGTGAAGAACACCTGTGTCTCGATTGGTATCCTCCCGTGCTACTGCTGACCAGCTTTAAATCATTGGATGAGCCAGAACAACAAGCCTTGTTTACGGCCATCACCGAACAGTATCATCAGCAAGCTGACAGTAAAGAGTTGAATTTGGCATTTCAACATCGAAGTGGCGGGCAAACAGTGACTGAACTAGTCAGTGGTAGTGTGCCAGACAATCATGTAGTAACAGAGCAGGGCGCTTTGTTTAATGTGCATATCATGCGTGGACAAAATCATGGCTTATTCTTGGACATGGCAAATGGCCGACGCTGGGTACGGCAGCATGCTCAAGGTAAAAAAGTATTAAACTTATTTGCTTACACCTGTGGTTTTTCGGTCACGGCATTACTTGGTGGCGCAGATGAAGTGGTTAATATGGATATGAGCAAAGGTGCCCTCAGTATAGGCAAGCAAAATCATGTATTAAATGATTTGCCTCAAGGTGCAAGATATCTTGGTCATGATATTTTTAAATCCTGGGGTAAGCTGACTAAATTGGGTCCCTATGATTTGATTGTTGCCGACCCTCCAAGTAATCAAAAGGGAAGTTTTGTGGCGACCAAAGATTATGAGCGTTTATTGAAGCGTTTACCGAGTCTACTTGCTGATAATGGCGAAGTGTTGTTGTGTTTAAATGCACCGGAATTAGGCTGTGATTTTTTAATGCAGCAAGTGTCCGACAATGCACCGCAACTACATTATGTTGAACGTATCGCCAATCCCGATATTTTTGCTGATATTGATGAGCAAAAGTCGTTAAAAGTACTGCGATACTCGCTCAGCTAGCATAGCCCTATGTGCTCTCAGTGAACTATTTAACTGAGAGCCGTTATCTTTATTTTACCCATGCATACCTATTTTCGGCTCAGCGGTCTCCTAGACCTAGGTCATCGTTTTACCTTTAAATTACATAATGTCCTGTATTTTGCCCCTTCATTTTGCCCGTAAAATATTCACAGCTATCCAGAGTATCCCTTCAAGCTTGAGCCCTGCGCTGTTAACCAAGGCGGATTTACACGTCAATAGCTAGCCTATTGTAAGTAAATTCAACACAGTTAGCGGTGCAAAAAACGGTTTCATCTGCATTTATTATTCCGAGTTGAGATTAAATAATATATTTAATCGATATTTATGCTTCAGACACTGCATGTTGAGTAATTGTTTGCTTATTTTTAATGATCTAGATCAACTAATCATTTGTTTACCAATTTGTGAGTATATAGATCGCAAATTGTTTAACGGTAAAATCCTTGTAAACCGAAATAATGACAATGACTTATTCATTAAGTCCCCCATCCTAACCACTCCTGGAGGCTCCATGAGTAAAGACACTAAAAGTGAAAAAAGTCTCGAATTGAAAATTTTTATCTTCTTGACGGTCTTCCTAGCACCTATTTTATCGGTACTTCTGGTCAGTGCTTTAGGCTTTAGCATCTGGTTTAGCCAAATTTTAACTGGCCCGCCAGGTGTTGGTTAATATAAAAATTAAAAATAAACATGTGAGTGTGATTAATGAGCAATGAACTTCACGTAACCAGTTTAATTGTCCAAGTAAATCCAGACAAAATGGCTGATGTTAGACAAAAAATAATGGCAATCAAAAACGCAGAGCTTTCAGCAAACAATGACGTCAAGCTTGTTGTGGTGATTGAAGGTACAAGCCAAAAATCATTAATGGATGACATTTCGACAATTAATGCATTACCCGGCGTGTTAACAGCGACCATGGTTTACCACCAAAGTGAAGAGCTTGAAGAGGGTGAGATATGAAAATGAATAGACGTGATTTTATGAAAGCTAATGCCGCAATGGCAGCAGCGAGTGTCGCTGGATTAGCATTACCTGCAGCTGCAAGTAACCTCATTACCAGTTCAGAACAAACCAAACTTGAGTGGAATAAAGCCCCTTGCCGTTTCTGTGGTACAGGTTGCTCTGTGATGGTTGCAACCCGTGATGGTAAAGTCGTTGCGACACATGGTGATGCGAATAGTGAAGTTAACCGTGGTTTAAGCTGTGTTAAAGGGTATTTTCTATCCAAAATTATGTACGGCCGTGACCGCTTAACCTCGCCTATGTTACGTATGACCGATGGCAAGTATGACAAGCACGGTGAGTTTACTCCCGTTAGCTGGAGTACGGCTTTTGAAACAATGGCACAAAAGTGGAAAGCAACCATTAAGGCAAAAGGACCTACTGCTGTTGGCATGTTTGGTTCTGGTCAATGGACTGTTTGGGAAGGTTATGCCGCCGTTAAGCTAATGAAAGCTGGCTTTGGTACCAACAACATCGACCCTAACGCACGTCACTGCATGGCTTCTGCTGTTGCTGGTTTTATGCGTACCTTTGGTATTGATGAACCAATGGGTTGTTACGATGATATGGAAGCGGCTGACGCGTTCGTATTATGGGGCTCTAACATGGCAGAAATGCACCCGATCCTTTGGACTCGAGTGACAGACCGTCGTTTAAGCGCGCCCCATGTAAAAGTCGCGGTATTATCGACCTTTGAGCACAGATCATTTGATTTAGCTGATTTGCCAATGGTGTTTAACCCGCAGACAGATTTAGCTATTCTTAACTTTATTGCTAATTACATTATCCAAAATGACAAGGTCAACTGGGATTTCGTTAATAAGCATGTCAATTTCCGTAAAGGCACCACTGACATTGGTTATGGCCTACGTGCGACTCATCCTACCCAGATGAAGTCTAAAAATGCCGATACTGCAAACGATTCAACGCCTATCGATTTTGAACAGTTTAAAAAGTTTGTTGCCGATTATGATGTGGCGTCAGTGAGTAAGCTTTCTGGTGTACCTGAGCACAAACTACTTGAGCTTGCTGAGCTGTATGCTGATCCTAAAATTAAAGTGACTTCATTTTGGACCATGGGCTTCAACCAGCACACTCGTGGTGTCTGGTGTAATAACTTGATGTATAACATCCACTTACTTGTGGGTAAAATTTCTACTCCAGGTAACAGTCCATTCTCTCTTACTGGCCAGCCCTCAGCTTGTGGTACTGCACGTGAAGTCGGTACTTTCTCGCACCGCTTACCTGCTGATATGGTTGTGACTAACCCAGAGCACAGAAAAATTGCTGAAAACATTTGGAAAATCCCAAGTGGTATTATTCCAGAAAAACCTGGGTTTCATGCCGTTGAGCAAAGCCGCCGCCTCAAAGATGGCGATCTAAATTGTTACTGGGTCCAAGTTAACAATAACATGCAGGCTGGCCCTAATATAAACGAAGAAGGCTTACCGGGTTACCGTAACCCAGATAACTTTATCGTGGTGTCAGATGCCTATCCAACTGTGACCACCCAAGCTGCAGACATGATTTTACCTACAGCTATGTGGGTTGAGAAAGAAGGCGCTTACGGTAATGCTGAACGTCGTACCCAGTTCTGGCATCAAATGGTCAAAGCACCGGGTGAGTCTAAGTCCGATTTATGGCAGTTAATGGAGTTTTCTAAATACTTCACCACTGACGAAGTGTGGCCTGAAGCGGTATTGGCAGCAAATCCGCAGTTTAAAGGTAAGACTTTATATGAAGTCTTGTATCAAAATGGCAATGTCGAAAAATTCCCACTTGCTGATGCGGAACCTAAATTCCTCAATGATGAAAATGAGGCATTTGGTTTCTATGTTCAAAAAGGGCTGTTTGAAGAATATGCTACCTTTGGCCGTGGCCATGGTCATGATTTAGCTGATTTTGACACATATCATAAAGAGCACGGGCTGCGTTGGCCTGTGGTTGATGGTAAAGAAACCAAATGGCGTTTCCGTGAAGGTTCAGATCCGTATGTCAAAGCGGGCAAAGGCTTTGAATTCTATGGTAAACCAGACGGTAAAGCGGTGATTTTCGCATTACCTTATGAACCCGCAGCAGAAGCCCCAGATGAAGAGTATGATCTTTGGCTATCAACGGGTCGAGTGCTTGAACATTGGCATTCAGGTTCAATGACTCAGCGTGTACCAGAGCTTTATAAAGCTTTCCCTGATGCCGTGTGCTTTATGCATCCTGATGATGCTAAAAAGCGTGGTTTACGCCGTGGTGATGAAATTAAAGTCATCTCGCGTCGAGGCGAAATTAAGACACGTGTAGAAACTCGTGGTCGTAATAAGCCGCCTGTTGGCTTAGTGTTTGTACCTTGGTTTGATGCAAGTCAACTGATTAATAAAGTGACCTTAGATGCTACCGATCCAATATCTAAGCAAACAGACTTTAAAAAGTGTGCCATTAAGATTATGAAGGCATAAGGGGAAGACACATGAACATTATCAAAGTTGCGTCAATGGTTGCGATTTTAGGTTTATCATTCAGCGTACTGGCGGCCAGTGTGCCTGAAGACCAGATTGATACCTTACGTTTGGCGCCAATTAATATCGAACCAACGCCGCCAGCAATGCAGCAAGTGCTTAATACTGATTTAAAGCAAATGCGTAATTATCCAATGCAGCCACCTTTGATCCCTCACAAGATTGATGGTTACCAATTAGATTTAAAGGTCAATAAGTGTATGCAGTGTCATGCTCGCAATAGCACTGGCCACTCTCAAGCACCTATGGTTAGCGTGACTCACTACATGGACAGAGATAACAACTTCTTGGCTGAACTTTCTCCAAGACGTTATAACTGTACCCAGTGTCATGTGATTCAATTAGATGCCAAACTACTGGTCGAAAATGACTTTGTCGACCTCGATCATCTAATGGATGCTACTGCACCTGCTAAGCATTAGGAGTGACTATGTTGGCTAATTTGTTTGAAAAGCTAAAAGTTGTTTGGAAGGTACTAAACCGTCCGAGCGTTCATTACAGCCTTGGGTTTCTGACATTAGGTGGATTTGTTGCAGGGGTAATTTTCTGGGGTGGTTTTAACACTGCGCTTGAGGTGACCAACACAGAGAAATTCTGTATTGGTTGTCATGAGATGGAGAATAACGTCTATCAGGAATTACAAAGCACGATTCACTTTACTAACCGAAGTGGTGTGCGTGCAACCTGTCCTGATTGTCATGTTCCCCATAACTGGACCGATAAAATTGCCCGTAAAATGCAAGCTTCAAAAGAAGTGTGGGGCAAGGTGTTTGGTACAATTAACACCCGTGAAAAGTTTGAGGCGAAACGTCGTCACCTAGCTGAAAATGAGTGGGCCCGTCTGAAGGCAAATGACTCACTTGAATGTCGTAACTGTCATAACTTTAATTATATGGACTTTACTCGTCAATCAAAGCGTGCGTCACAAATGCATTCAACGTCATTGGCAAGCGGTGAGAAAACCTGTATCGATTGTCATAAGGGGATTGCACACCAATTACCTGATATGGCGGGTGTAGAAGGTTTCTAACCGTTTTTAGCAACACACGAAAAGGCCAAGCAATTTGCTTGGCCTTTTTATTTGTATTGTGAAATGTTTAAATTAAAACAATACACTTAAAGTTAAACAATGTAATTAAAGTAATGAATTAGTCGATTACAGCTCAACTTGCCTGTTGATCACATCCACTAAATACGCGGTAAAATCATGGCCATGATGCTCAAGCATCTTAGGGAACATTGAAATAGGCGTTAAACCCGGAAAGGTATTAATTTCATTCAATAGAATTTGATTGTCAGCGGTTAAGAAGAAGTCAATACGCGATAAATGACGTAGTTTCATTCCTTTAAAGGCTTTTATGGCATAAGCGCGAATTTGTTCGCTAATCTCATCGGGGACATTGATAGCTTCGATAAAGGTTTTAGCCTTGCTGTTAGTGGCATACTTTTCATCGAAAGTATAAAAGTTATTACTGTCGCAGACGATCTCACCAGGTTTTGTCGCTATCACTTCCCCTTGATATTCATAAACAGCCACTTCAAGTTCTCTTGCCACAATTGTTTGCTCGACAATGACATAGGGTGAATAGCTAAACGCCTCTTTTAATATGTTGGCAATGTCAGTTTTATCATCGACTTTATAACAGCCGACAGATGACCCCTGAGATGCCGCTTTAATAAATAGTGAGCCCCATTTATCAAACGCTGCAGTAGCTTGGGCTATTGCATCATCATCATATTGATGCAGAAAAATATACGGCGTATTAGGCACGCCTAACGCGCTAAACCACATTTTGGCGGTGATTTTGTTAAAGCAATTGCTTGATGCTTCTGATTCACAGCCAAAGTAGGGTAATTGGATTAAATTAAAATAGGACTGTATATCGCCAGTTTCAGCGGGATATCCATGAATACAAGGGATAACATAATCTACCGGCCACGTTGATATTGTTTCATCTTCGAAACGAACTTCACGGCGGTTAGTCAGTTCACAGACTTTTCCGTCTTGCGTTTTATAATGACCGTGTTTATCTAGCTCTAAACGCAGTACCGAGAATTTATCTGACTTAGCCAGCGATGACTCAAAAAACTTAACCGACATTAATGAAATATCGTGTTCTGCGCCGCCACCACCACATAACAGTAGCAGATTAATTTTTGGCATGGTTGCTCCTAAAAATGAATAAAATTGGGCTAGATGAATGGGCCCTGAAATGACCTGCTTATAATAAAGATCCCCACTAGGTAATGGCAAGTGGAGGTTAACAATATTTCAGTTATAAACAGCAGCAAAGCTTAATTATCTAGGCTCTGCTGTTTTTTCGCAGACAAACCGGATCAAAGTTTGCTCAAATGCGGCTATTTTGTACTTTTTATAAGTGAATTCAATGCCGTTTTCGATACAAACATCTGCTTGAGGTACACTTATTTATTTCAAACTAAGGCTAGCTAGCCTCAGTTTTAATCTCAGCATTCATCTCAGTATTCGCTTCAGGAGCCCATAAACGCAGTGCTAATCCTGATGCTCGGGTGGTGACTTGTTTCGCCGCTCGCTCAAACACAGTGGTGCTGCCCAAACAATAGAAGTGATTCTTTGCTCGAGTGATCGCGGTATAAACCAACTCTTTCGTTAGCAATTGCCACTGGGCTACACTTGGCCTTGGCGGCAGCACAAAGCTGACTTGATCAAACTCACTGCCCTGGGATTTATGTACCGTCATGGCAAAGCAGGTATCATGTTTAGGGAGTCTTGCGGGTAACACTTTTAATAAATTGCCATCAGCTTGGATAAAGTGTGCCATTAACCGAGCCGGATTTTGCTGGTCCTGTAAAATCAGGCCAATATCACCGTTAAACAGGCCTAAATTATAATCATTATTTTGAACTATGATTGGCCGACCAAGGTAAAACTCTTGCTTTGGTTGAATAAGCTGAGCTTGGCGCAAACTGTCAGTAATCGCAATGTTCATTCCGTCGACTCCGTACTCAGATGCGCGCATGGCGCACAGCATACGATACTGATTATATTGCTCAATAATTTGTTCAGCGCCATAAACAGGTGTATTGGCGACATTATTATTAAACACATTTTGATTGAAATGTATCATGTCTAAGTACGGCTGATAAGCGCTGACGGACAAGGCTAATAACTGCTGTTTACCAGCGTTGTCTTGATTAGCACTGATTTGATTGGCGCTAATTTTATTGGAATTGGTTTGATGCTCAAACCAGTTCAGTTCAGCATAACCGTGCTGCCACACTTGACGGATATGGCTGACATTCGCGTCATTAACCGCATTTGCCAACTGACCAATACCCGCATCACCCTTAAATCTGTGGCTATGCATCAACATACATAAGCTGTCGCCAAACTGACTGCTAGTATTATGCGTGTCAGAATTATTTTGAGTATTGTTATTGTCAAGGGTATCAATAAACTGACTCACATCTTGCCCAGTAAGCCGTTTAATGTTGTCAGCTTGCTGCTGACTATAATGCATACGCCAGGGCGCCAGATTGGTTTGATCTGCGTTGATGCCAACGTTAATGTCAGTTTGTGCAGTTTGTGCAGTTTGTTTTAGCCCCTGGCAAATATCAGCTAACACGGCTCCGGCCTCTACCGAGGCTAATTGATCTTGATCGCCTAATAAAATTAACCTGGCGTTGTCCGGCAGTGCGCTTAATATTTTGTTCATCATAGGTAAGTCGACCATTGATGCTTCATCAATGACCAGCAAATCAAGTCGCAATGGATTGTCTTTGTTATGCCTAAATTGATGGGAATGCGGTATGACACCGAGTAAACGGTGCAAAGTGGAGGCTTCTTCAGGTATCGCCTCTAATGCGGTCAATAGTGCTTGAGGTTGCTGATTTGCGGTTAAGCTTTGTCTTAAACGATTTTTCGAGGCTTTGATTGATTCACTCAGTCTAGCTGCCGCTTTACCTGTTGGGGCCACTAATCGAATGGTCATACTCTGCTGAGTCAGTAATAACAAGAGTAACTTGGTGACTGTGGTGGTTTTACCGGTACCCGGGCCGCCAGTAATGACGGCAAGCGCTTTGGTTAGCGCGGTTGCTGTGGCTATTTTTTGCCAATCGAATTGATGGCTATTATGGATTTGTGGTGGGAATAAATCATCTAAATAGCCAGGCAGTAATGGGTTGTCGGCAAGTATATTAATACTGGCAAGTTGGCGTAATTTAAGGGCTACCTGAGTTTCGAACACATAGTATTTATTCAGATAGAGTCGATTAAATTCGATGATCATTGGCGTGTTATCACCTGGCAGACCGATAGCATTAAGCTGGCTAAGTTGTTCAATTAATTGATTGTGGTCGACTGTGATTTGACATGATGCTTCAGCACTCACCGCAAAAGGGTGGCTACCAATGTCTTCTGCCATTGGATTAGTTAGCACAATATTATGCAACACTAAACAACTGTGCTGATTCGACAATTGCTGACTTAGTAGGGTGCAGATTAATAGCAATAAATCACTGTCTACTTGGTCAACTGAATCGGTATTATCAACACTCTTGATATCGCTTGTGGGCATAACGCTAGAGGCAGCCATGTTTTCAATATTGGCGAGCTCAAGGGCAAAGTGTCTGTCTAACGCGGTGATCAATTTTGCTTGTTGCCACTGTTTAAGCAATTGAGCCATGGGGAGCGTGGTGGTTAACATATTATCGCTTCTCCGCGTTATTATGACTGATGTGTTGGCTTGCTGGAGTGTCCACCAGTTCAGGATGAGAAAATAACTTATCCAACTGGTCGATAAGGGCGGCTTCAGGTTTATCAAAAAAGACCCCTGAGCCAACAGCATCAGGACTCATACCCCTGAGAAATAAGTAAAAACAGCCACCAATATGCTGATGATAGTCATAGTTTGGCATCCGCAGGCGTAAATATCGATGCAGGGCTAGCGTATAAAGTATGTACTGTAAGTTATATCTGTGACTATTGATGGCTTTAGCCATCGATGTTTGGCTGTAATCGTGCAGCTGGTGGCCTAAGTGGTTGGACTTATAATCTGCAATATAGAACTGACCTTGATGTTCGAAAGTTAAATCAATAAAGCCTTTTAACATGCCCTTTAAGGTGTCAAAGCTGAAGTTATTCTCATAACCAAATTGCCCTAATAAGCGATTAAGCTTTTCAGCATGCAGTTCAGTGATCGGTATATAAAACTCCATTTCCACTAGGGTTTGTTGTGGGGTTAATTCCTGTAAAAAAATAGGATGTTGACCCGCTTGGTTTGATGTATTTAGCAAGGTTTTCACTAAGGGAGTGGCCAGGATTTGTTGATACCACAAGGTTAAAGGCACCAACCAAACTTGTTGATCAAAACCGTATTGCTGCATCGCTTTGATTAAGGCGGGCTGAAGCTCAGTGTCTGCTTGGGTGAAATCGAATAGCTCTAATACTAAATGCATAAAGCTACCGGCATTGGCACCGCGCTCAAAGCTAAATCGGTCTAAAATATGTGCAGCAGGTAGTTCAACCTCAATAAGTGTTTCTTCACTAAAGTCTTCATCATCGGCGCCGGGAACGGTTTTTTCATGGGCAAGATGTTTTACTAACCCGGAATAACTGCCCACTCGCCAAGGTAAGCCAAGTTTTCGAGTGGTTTGCTTGGCAGCATAGGTTTGTTTTGTATCAACATTGTCGACTAATACCGTATTGTCGATAATGTCAGTCACTTGGCTAACACTGATGGCATCAATTGTGGCTAATTGGGCCACTTTTGCTGCCATTTGTTCGCCATCACAATCCTTATTTGTAATGCCTAATAAATAACCTATGCCCGTTTCATGCAGCTGTGAGCTTATGCCGGCTTTTAATTGCCGTGATTGATTGGCGATATACATATAACAGGCATAAATTGGACGGGTTAACGCCACATATAATAGGCGCAAGTCTTCGGCTAGGGTTTCACGTTTATATTGCTCCCAACCTTCATCACTGCCATAAATATCCCAAATTAATTTACCCTGGTGATGATATAGCATCGGCTCAGGACGACGATTACCGCCTCTGGCGAGACTGATAAAAGGCACAAAACAGATGGGATACTCAAGCCCCTTTGATTTATGAATGGTGACAATTTGCACCAGATTTTGCTCGCTTTCTAAACGCAGCTGTTGCTCATCTTGACCTTGGGTACCGAGCAGCTGTTGTTCAAACCAATTGATTAATGCGCTGCTACCGTCTAACTCAGTGGCCTTTTGTTGCAGTAACTCACCTAGGTGACGAAAGTCGGTTAAGCGGCGTTCGCCACTTGCGCTAATGCTGATAAATTCATCGTCATCTGCTGTCGAGTTTACGCTAGCATCTTTGTCAATATCAGGTTCGGACGATATAGCGTTGGCAGGCTTAGCTAATAGTCGATGCACTAGTCTAGTGTCATTGGCCAGACTAAGTAGCGCAGGCATAATGCCGCTTGATAGCCACAACTGATGCCAGTGAGCAAATAAGTCCAACACCTTTTGACGCAGTGACTCGTCCTGATTAAATTGATGAATTTTATTGGCGTTATAGCCTATTAATTCCGTGGCCAGCGCGGCACGAATGGCGCGCTCATCTTTGGGGTTAGCTAATGCTCGCAGAATAAGGGCGGTTTCTTTGGCTTCATTGGTATCAAACACACTATCGCGACTTAAAAATACCGCGCCAATGTTGCGGGCACTTAAGGCCGCTTTTATCACAGCGGCTTCGTTTCTGTCCCTGACCAATACGGCAATATTTTTGGCAATTAATGCATCGCCATTGATAACACATTCGCCCGCCTGTGCTTCTGTCAGTAAGCGGGTTATTTCTGCGGCCGCATCATTGGCAAGCAATTGACGAGCGGTGGTTTTGTTTAGCCCAGTTTGCTCGTTTTCTTGAAGCAGTTTTATCCGCAGTGCCGCTGTTTGTTCAGTCGCTTCAATCAATATCTTTTTTTGTGCTGATACAGGGGTTTTGACGGGGTCATAGGGAATAGCATCGCTGATAAATGGATCGTCATGCTGATTGAAAAAATGATTAACACCGTTAACTAATTGCGCTGAAGAGCGGTAATTGGTATCCAAACTATAGTGCGCTTCGGTCTGATTACGGGCGTTAATATAAGTAAAAATGTCCGCACCGCGAAAGGCATAAATGGCTTGTTTGGGATCGCCAATCATCAAGATGCCTATGGCGTTATTAGGCGTGGCTGATTGTGGTTTGGTAATGCCTGAGCCGCCCGTTTTTGAACCGTCTGCTTGTGCGCTGTGCGGATCAAATTGAGGCGCTTGATAGACGGTATTAAATATTTGAAATTGTAATGGGTCGGTATCTTGAAACTCATCGATTAGCGCAATTGGAAAGCGCTTTGCTATCGCGTTAGGCAAGGTGTCAGGATTATGCTCAAGAGCTTGCGCCAGGCTAGTTAACAAGTCATCGGGCGTCATCAAATTACGCTGATGCTTCTGTTGCACAAATCGTTGTTTAATGCCGGCTTGGGCGCGGACTAAAAATGCAGGAATAATGGCAGTAATTAACGCCATTAAGCGCTCGATATGATCCAGTAGCGGCGCATCTTGCGCTGAGGGGATTTCACCGCCTTTATTTAATCTCAGTTCTGATAAAGCTAATTGCTCCATTGGCTTTAACGGCGGTAAACCCTGGCCATAAGCCACCCAGTGGGTTAAATCGTCAAACAGTTGCAGTAACTTGGGATAACCATCGGCTTTTTTACCAAAGCGTTGACCGTTTAAAGGCAAGTCCATTAACAGTGCTAGCATAGCCGGGTGTTCAGCAGGCCAGCGCAGTTTAAAGCGCTGCAGACTTTGCACTAACGACTCAGATAATTTAATGAAATCTGGCGGGGTGTCAGAGGCTATCGCCTGGCTTGCACCTAACAACGCTCGTACTTTTTGAGCGAGTTTTTCTGGTTCGCCAAAAGTATTACTGATCTGTTGTGCTAAAAATAATGGCAGCGGATAACATGCTTCACGCCAAAAATCGCGCACGGCATGGTGTAAGTATTCGCTGTCGTCTAAGGTGAATTCTGATTCAAATAGCAATGACGATTCAAATGCCATGTCGGCCAAAATGCGCTGACAAAAACCATGAATAGTGAAAATAGCGCCTTCGTCGAGTGACTTAAGCGCCAAATCGAATCGTTTTAGGGCAATGGCTCTCTCATCCTCAGGGATCTGCTGATAAAGCTGCTCAACAAAGTGATCATCAGTCGCGACGCCTAAAAAGCGTTTATAAGCAATTTGGATCCGTTTACGTATTCGGTCTCGCAGCTCTTCAGTGGCCGCATTGGTAAAGGTTACCACTAAAATTTGTTCACACAACAAGGGGACTTGTCCGCCATGGCCGAGCAGCAAACGCAAATATAAACCCGAAATAGTATAGGTTTTTCCTGTGCCTGCACTGGCTTCAATCAGGCTAGAACCCGTAAAAGGCAAGTTGAGCGCATCCAGCGCTGACACGGTAATATTAGCTGATTTGGCGTTATTCATAAGCGGTATATTTTGCTCCAATGCAGTGTGCTTGCCGTTGTGTAATATGTCTGTTCAACAGGTGAAACCCGAGAGTTAATCGTTAACCGCTAATGACTTATATTAGCGGTTTTGGCTATTTCAGCGGCCTGTTGTGTCACCGCCTCACCACTGACAAAGTCATCTAATTCACCGAGTTTACCCTTATGATATAAGCTCACCATGGGCTGTAATAAGGTATCGACTAATTGGCCAAATATAGCTTGACTAAAATCATCTGGAAAAGTGAACAAGCGTTGATGGTGAGGTTCAAACCCTTCACCTAATTGTGTTTGATCGTCTCGCCATTGTTTTTGTGCGGCAAACAATTTTTCACTTTGTGTGCCGTCAGTTTGTGCATAAAGCCAGGCTGTACGAGGCGGGAAACATAATGGTTGACGCTGGCCATCAAGATAAGTTTGCACAAACTGCTCAAGCTGCATCTGCGCTTGTTTGGCATCGATAGGGGCAAAACAATGAAAATGGCCCATGTCTAACAAGTAACTGTACTTGATAGTACCTTGTGCATTAAGGCATAAATGTCGGATAAAGCACTGGACTAAATCTCTACCGTGGGCTGTGCCTGGTCGATAATTGATTAAGCCTTTAGGGCTAACATTATCGATGCGTCCAACCAAATTTATGTGACTTAAGTGCTGATTGTTCGCCGAGTTAACTGACATAGTTAAGTCGATATTAATCGATTCGCTGGTTTGCTCATTTTGTAAAAAATGTATTCGATTAATCAAAGGGGCTATATCGCGTTGATATTGCGATAATAAAATATCATCAAATGGCGCCATAGGTAGACTACCACTGGCTTTGAGCTGGTTAAGCAGTTCAATATCGACATCGCTGTTAACTTGACATAAGGCTGAATCGATAAGATTAGATTGCAATTTATAGCGGCCTAAACCGCCTAAACTGAACGGTTCGTCATTATCATCGGCTTGTAAATTCAAGTTTAAATCAACTTTTAGGCTACGGTTGAAGAAAAACTGCGCCGGATTACGAAAGAAACGAATTAATGCCGACAGCTCCAGTTCATCACTTTGATCGTGGTGCTGGTGATTATTGGCATTATTGGAGTTTTGCGGGTCATTTTTTTCGGCAATAATCGGTTTTTGTGGATTGAAAAAGCGTTGATCATATTGTTGGTCTAATGGCGGAGGACACCAACGCTGATGATAGCTTTGCAAGGGGCTATCTGGGGTGAATAATATGTGATCAAAGGGTTGTAATGGTTGAGCTTGAATAAGTTGCTGGCTGACGGCCTGTTCAATGAGTTCAATATCATCCTCGGTTAATGTGTTGCTTGATAAGTGCTCTGGCAGATAACTCATTTGGCAGAACTCAATTAACTCTGAAATCAGCATCGAGGGGATACGTTCAGCATTGTCACGCTCGCTGTGACCAATGTAACTGACATAAAGTTGCTCACGCGCCGAAAGTAGCGCTTCTAAAAACAGGTATCTGTCATCTAATCTGCGCGAACGGTCGCCTTTCTGGGCGCCAAAATGCGCCATTAAATCAAATCCGACCGGATGTTGTACTCGCGGGTAAACGCCGTCGTTCATGCCCAGTAAACAGACAATTTTAAACGGAATTGAACGCATAGGCATTAAGGTACAAAAGTTCACACTGCCAGCAAGGTAGCGCTGGCCCACGCGTGAGTCATTTAAGGTTTGATTAAACCATTGCTTGAGTACTTCAATATTAATCTGAGCTTGATGACCTGCTTCGATAAGCTCATCTGATAAGCTGGCAAGCGCATTTCTGATGGTGAGTATTTGGCTCTGCTCATCGTCGATAGTTTGATAGAAGTCTTCAATTAACTGGTTTATTTGGCTTAATCTGTCAGCGGTTGAACTGGGCTTAAAGAATGCCTGGGTATGATCGTCAATCGCTTCCAAAAAGTTCAGCAATTTCCCCAAGGCTTGTGCCGATTGTCCTTCAACACCACTGACTGGCAGTATGCCTTGATACATAGGTGATTGGTCATTAAGGGCATAACCTAAAATTAAGCGTTTGATGCCAAATGACCAGGAGTTTTGGCCAAAGGCAGGTAAGCCTAATTGGGTGCGACTGTTGGCATCTCGTCCCCATCGCACATTGGCATGGTCAAGCCAACGCTTAATAATATCAAAGTCATCTTCATCTAATTCAAAGCGCCTTAAAATGGCCGGCACTTCTAAAATAGACAGCACCTCTGTTAACCCAAAACGGCTTTGATTGATGTTCAGTAAGGTTAAAAAGCTATTAATTAACGGCGACTCCTGGGCGGCACCGCGGTCGGCAATGGCATAGGGAACAGCTAATTGCTGTGGCCCCTTACTGGCGCGTTGAAAGCTTGAGTAAAATTGACTGTTAACTGTGCCAAATACCGCATCAATATAAGGCGCGTAGGCGGCAACATCTGGCATCATGACCACAATGTCTTTTGGCTCTAAAGTCGGGTTACCGTCTAATAAATTAGCGATATGATCGTGTAATGTTTCTACTTCTCGCAGTGGGCTATGACAGCTGCGCAGGGTAATTGAGGTGTCACTGTTTTTAAGTAAACGGCGTTTATCAATTTGCTGATATAACCTGGCGTCTGGCCCTAAAGCTTGCCCTAGGGTTTCCATTTGTAAAATATCGTATTGAACACCGTGCAATAGATTATTCGGTGTTGGTTCGACATAGCAGTCATAATTGAAATTAGTGTTTTCTGGGGGTAAACTCAACAGCAAATCTAATAACTCGCGTCCCATTTTGCCATTATTAGCCAGTAATGGATTACCCACCTCAAGTTTGTCTTCCCAATCTTCGGCGAGTTGTTTTTTGTGGGTGTATTTTAACGCCATTCTGGCCCTGACTTTAGGATCGATAATATCGCCCCAATAGTGCTGGCAAGGGCTGAGTGCTAGCATAACCACTTCAATACGCTGCGCTAATGCATGAATAACTTCTAATGTTTGTGGTGGCATGGACGAAATGCCAAATACAAATAACCGACTAGGCAGCATACTGATGTTGGTTGTTGTGTCTGCTAAAGCATTCAGTAAGGACTGGTGTAAATTAGCGCGGTGATATTGGCTCGCCTGTAGTTCAGTATGATTGTAATGCACTAATGCGCGCCAAAGCTTAGGTTGCCATAACTGGTTTTCATCTAAGCTAAAACGTGAATTAATTTCAGTCAGTGGTTGGTTGTTTTCCCACGCCTGGATCCAATCTGGGCGATAAACCAAATATTGGTCAAAAATATCGGCAATGCGATTTGAAAGTTGATACAACTTAATCGCATCTTGTGAGTTGGATGAGGTGTTATTCCCGCCCTCAAGGTTGCCATTATTTAAATAGTGCTGCAAAGGGCTGTAATCTGCGTCATCAAGCAAGCTTGGGATTAAATCCATCAACTTCCAGGTCATTGCCGCTTTGGTAAAGGCGTTTTCCTTTGGTACATTGGGCAGTAATTGATGACAAAGTTGCCAAATAAAGCTCGACGGCAAAGGGAAGGTGAGCGCTGCGGCTATGTGGTTATGTTTAGCCACTTCTAAACGCAGCCATGTCGACATGCCAGGGCTTTGTACTAACACTTGTTCGGTCGTCAGCAGGCTAGTATTAGGCAAAGGGGTTGCCAGCATTTTAGCTAGTTGCTCAGACAGAACTTCCATTTGATTGGATTGAATTAATGACAGCATAGGGCACTCGCAATAGAACATCTTATGCCATTCTATGGGGTTAGCTCGCTCGCATCAACGACTAATATTACAATGTTATTTCAATTGCTTAATCATTAGCAGTTTAAGCCTTAATGACCAATATAGGCGCGTATATTGGCGTAAGTTTTGTTTATATTGCGGCGCTGAAAGTGGCTGGTATTTTAAAGCGACAAAATAATCGGTAAATTGATTAAATTGCAGCAGTAGTTGCGGCTGTATTTCAGTTAGCTCAAGTGCTAATTGTTGCGCATAAGCTAAAGGTGGCTGTTGTTGTGGGCTAGAAACGCCTTTTACACTCAACACTTGGGTAATGGTTTTATAGCGGCGGATGATTAAATCTTGTTTTGGTTTAAATTCAAATAACCCGGCAAAGTAGGCAATAAATAACAAGATGATAAGGATGGATACCAACATAGCGATGGCTATTTTACTGGTGCTGATATCACCGAGTAACTTTTTCAATACCTGCTGTTTACGTTGCTCGTCAAAGCCTAACACCCACACGCTCCAATAATAGTCCATGCTGGCAATTTGATTACGTATATCGTTTAACCATGGGTATTGCTTCATCCTTAGGCTACTAAAAGGGCTGTCTAACAAATAGCTAGATTGACTGTCAAATGTGGCGTCAAAGCCATCTAAAATACGTTGTGGGGCAATCATGGCGGTGGGGTCAAAACGCTGCCAGCCTTCACCTTCAAACCACACTTCGGTCCAGGCGTGGGCCATATATTGATAAATACTGTAATAGCCAGCTTTGGGGTTGTATTCGCCGCCTTGATATCCGGTAACCATACGCGCAGGAATTCCACTGGCACGGGCTAAATAAACCAAGGCAGAAGCATAATGGGCACAGAACCCCGCGCGATTTTCAAATAAAAAGTCATCAATTTGCTGATCACCAAGTACGGGTGGGCTAAGCGTGTAGTAATACTCTTGCTCAGCAAAGTAATTCATCATGGCGTTAATACGGGCTTTAGGCTGCGGGTATTGCTGACTAAATTGTTGCGCTAAACGCCAGGTTTGCGGGTTGGCATTTTCGGGTAAGGCTAAATTAATACTGCGGATGTTCGGCGTTAAATTTTCATCCATCACACTATTAGGGTAAGACACCACACGATAACTTTGGCGTTGGGCTACTGGCCGCATGGCGTAAAGACTGTAGTCGGATAATTCTACAATATTACTGTCTTGACTAAAGGCTTGGTCAAGTCCGTATAACCAGCGCTGGTGGCTTGGTTCGCTGATGACCACATACTCCAATTTATTAATCTTTTGACTGTCGTCTTGTGGTAAAGCGCGATTGAATTTTTGGTAAAGTGATTGACCCTGTAGATCTTTTATATTCGAGTCCTGTCGCCAGGTTTTACCATCATAGCTTTCCATCACTAATGTGCGCCAATAGAGATCCGCATTTTTGGGGTCTAATGTGCTGCCGTCAGAATTATCAAAGCCGACTCTAAAAGCAAGTTCATCAGAGCGAGTCAATTTACTGATATCACCAAAGGACATTTCATCCGATAAGCCAGTTTTGGCCGCTTTCATATTGGGCATCAACCACAGCGGGCCTAAACGAGGAAATACCACGAACAGTAATATCGCGAGTGGGATACTTTGAAGGATAATTTTTAAGCTAAACCGTAAGTTAGTTAAAGGTTTTCTGTTATCTTGATAAACGCTTACCAGTACGCTGGTATTGATAATGGCGACAAGGGTTAAGTGTAAGGTGTTAATAATGGCTTGTTGATCTAGCAAGGTCAGCGCAATGATGAAGTAGCCCACTAATACCACCACTTTGACATCTCTTTGTTGGCGCATTTCGATGTATTTCAAAGCGTAACCCAAAATTAACAAGTTAATTAGCGCATTTAACAATCCAATTTGCGATGACACCAAACCTAAGGTTACCGCAGCAGCTATTGCGAGGGTATTGACCAATAATTTAGGCGGAGCTGCCACTTTGCCGTAATAAATTCCCATGCGCCAAACAAAACAAATGGCGCAAATGGCCATAGTCCAAGGCGTTGCGTGTGAAAACTGCGGCGTTAAAACCGCTACGTTGGTTATTAATAACCAAAACAACGTATTGCGGCTAATGATGCTGTCAAAGTTATCGTGCATCATCGCCTCCTGGTTTTTTATCAATATTAATATTGAAACTTGGGCGGTACATGGCAATGGCTTTTTGGCACGCTATTCGATGGCTTTCACCACTACTTTGACCTAAGGTGTTGTGGTTGAGTATTAAGCCAAACACTTGATTTTTTTGAGTGAGATAATTCACTTGCCAGCATAGTTTACCTAGCTTTTGTTCTAAATCATGCCCTTGGGTATCATCAAGTGACAACCATACCGGTGAGCCTACAGGTTCATTAAATTCTTTAGTTAGCATGCCTTTGCCCTGGGCCCATTGTTTCCATGCTACTTGTTTTAAAGACTCGCCCATTACATAGCCGCGTAATCCTGTGTAGTCATCAACCCCAGGGCGAATTCTGCCATGACTGATGTCATTATTATCATCACGGCTTTGACTGGTTAAATGAATGTCGCATTCGAGTGGTTTTGCAAAAATAACTTGGTGCAAATCGAGATCAACATACGACCATGCTTTAAATAGCCCTAACGGAAAATGTGACCATACCTTAATACGTCCAGGGGTTAATAAGCCACGCTTTGGGTGTGCATATTGCACTGTTGCAATCGATTGTTCTTCAGTTTGTGCCAAGCGCACATGGCGCTGGCCACTAAATTGCAGGCAAATTTGTTGATGAGTCGTATCAGGGTGTTTTTGTTTGGTATGTCCGGTCAGCATTATCGGGAAAGCATGCGTTTGTTCGGCGTAAGCATCTGCTGGAGTGATAGCGTTAAAAGTTAATCCCGCTAAATTTTTGTAGCTGTAAAGAATACAGGTATGAAAAACGCTTGCCAGTAATAAGCTAAGTCCGATCACTAAGTTGTTTTGGTAGTTGGTGCCAAATAAGTACAGTAGGACGATAAGTGCTAACCAAGCTAAACCAAATGCGCTGGGCAGGATGAAAATACCTTTGTGGCTCAATGTGACTCTTTGTTGTGGCGGTAATCTACGGCTTATCCATCTGGACCACTTTTTTTTAGCAGAATTGGGCACAAGCCGCATTACCCAGCTTTGCCGCTCAGGGAGGTGAGTGTTAGCTTGACGACTTTTGCGGCTAAACATGTTCAAAACCATTAAAGAATGGGATTAACGCTGGCAAGCAGCGTATCAGACAAGGCCTTAGCTTGAAATTGGCCATGTGCGCTTATTCGGTGCTCTGCCACTGCATGAAACACCGCTTGAATATCTTCGGGCACCAGATAGTTTCGCTGTTCAATGACGGCCCATGCTTTTGCTGCTTGCAGTAGGGCTAAGCTTGCGCGAGGTGATAATCCACTTGCTTGGTTTTGCTGACGGGACATATCAATAAGCGCTAATAAATATTTAAGTACCGCATCGGACGCTGAAACCTGATTAACTTCTGTTTGTAGATCCATTAACTCAGCAGAGGTTAAACATTGCTTTAATGGTGGACGTTTATTACCGTGATGTTGATTTTTTAGCATGGCCATTTCAGCTTCTGCGCTTGGGTAACCAATCGATATCCGCATCATAAAGCGGTCTAGTTGTGACTCGGGCAGAGGAAATGTACCAGACTGATCCTGGGGGTTTTGGGTGGCAATAACAAAAAATGGATTAGGCAGAGGGTAGGTATGGCCATCTTGAGTAATCTGTTGTTCTGCCATGGCTTCTAGCAGCGCACTTTGGGTTTTCGGACTGGCGCGATTTATTTCATCGGCAAGCAACATTTGATTAAATATTGGTCCTTTATGAAACTCAAACTTTTGCAGGTTTTGATCAAAAATAGATACCCCTAGAATATCAGCGGGCAACATGTCACTGGTAAATTGTATTCGTTGGTAACTCATGCCTAAACTGGTGGCAATACCGTGTGACAAACTGGTTTTGCCCATGCCGGGTAAATCTTCAATAAGCAGGTGTCCCTTGGCTAAAATACACGCAACCGCTAATTTTATCTGCATCGGCTTGCCAAGCAAAACTTGTTCAAGTTGGCTTATTAGCTGTTTGATTGTGGTATGGGACACAGTTAATCCTCTTTATTTTAATATTGATTTAATCGCCCTTTTTAGCGTTTGAGTTGACGGCAGGTTGGTCGTCAACTCAAACGGAGACTCAATAAGCGTAATTCAGTTCTTGTTTGGTAAACATATCGGCTTTGGGGTTATCTTGTTGTAAATAAATCATTCGATAACTTAATACCGCTTGAACATATTCACGGGTTTCAGTGTATGGGATGGTTTCAATAAAGCTCATCGCATCTAATGATCCATTAGACACTTTTAACCAACGTTTTACACTACCAGGACCTGCGTTATATGCAGCTGTTGCCAATACTCGATTATTATTGAATTGCTTTAATAACTCGGCATAGTAGGCACTGCCTAACATGACGTTAACGCTTGGCTTGTATAAGTCTTTTACGTCGTTAAAGGGAATTTTGTTCTTTTGTGCTGTTTGTTTTGCTGTAGCGGGCATTAATTGCATTAACCCCCTGGCACCCACACCTGAGGTGGCATAGTAATTAAACGCACTTTCACGGCGTGAAATAGCCCTAATTTCATTAATATCGACTTTATACTTTTTACTGGCGTTAACAAATGCGGCATTGGCGGCATTAGGAAAACGCAGATTTAATGCGTTCCATTGTTGCCCTTGAATACTTGACTCAACACTTAAGTCATACCAGCCTTGCTCAAGCGCATAAAGCCCATATTCAGCTGTCATGGCTTTATCATGGCGACGCATTAGATATATCCACTCAGTACGCGAATCTAAATATTTATCAATGGCCCTTAGCTCTATGACCCTAGACATTCCGGGGTCATCTAATAACTTTGCGCGTAATGCTTTGTTAGAGGTTAAGTTGTCATCATTAAATGACAAAGGTTTATTGATCACTTTGGCGGCATTAAAACCGTAAAAATCCCGTTGTTGAGACAGCACTAAATAGTTGTCCTGTGCTTTTTTAGTATCCTGTTGGTCATTCATGCGGGCTTGCCAATATTGCCAGCGAGAATGCTCTTTACCTTGCTGACTTAATTGCGCTAGGTAAATGTTTACGGTATTAAAATCCTGCTGGCGGATAGCCCATCGAAGGCGCATTTCATATAAGTCATCAGATGCCAATAGCGGTAACATAGTATCAATATGATCGATTAATGCTTCTTCTTGATATATCAATCCACGCCTGACCAGATAATGATTTAATTGACGATCTTTGGCCTCACTGAATCGACCCGCTTTTTGATATTTAACGTAAAGTTTGGTGGCTTGTATAAGATCTTTTCTGGCAAGTTTTCTCAAGCCTGCATCGACAATATCACTCACAATAGGTTTGGAGCTGCTAAAAAGTTTGGTATTTCTTAATATATTAGGGTCTTTGTATACCTTTAATAGCAGTTCAGCATCGTTACGATGTTTGCTGACTTTTTGGCTTAAATAACTTAATAAACCTGTTTGTCCTGCATCAAAACTGAGCAGCATTCGCCCCCATATTAATTCCTGGGTACGGTAGCCATCTTTGGCCCACTGAGTAAATAAAGGATCACATTCTTTAGGTCTAGACTGACCATGCAGCCATAGTCGATCCGCGCCTTTGTATGCAGCAGTTTTATCACCCGTTGCTAATTGCGCACGTAAAAAATAGCACTGTAAACGCATGTCATTAGGCGTTGTCGGTGAGATAGCTAAAAAGTCTTGCCAGCGCTGGGTATTACCAGCGTTCATCAAATAACGATATCGAGCTGAATTATACAAAGGCATGGTGTTGAACTGCTCGATGGCACTAAAGGCTTTATTACCCGGCATACGCACAATGTCATCAATACTGGTGTGATAATCAAGATAAATGGCTAATGGATAATCACCTAGCTGTTTTCTGAGTTGTTGATAACGGCTAGTTTGTCCGCTGTCTAAGGCTTTTTTCGCATCAAGATATTGCTGCTGTTTAGCCGTGTAGGCATTAGCAGGGGTGCTAGATAAAATAGTCAGCGCCGTGACAACGAGTAAGGTTGTTAGTCGTTTAGGTGAACATGTATTAATCCATGTAGTACGCATTTAAATGAGAATCTCCGCCTCAGAACAACGTTTGCGATAAAGTTTTTAAAATAAGTTTTTCGATAAATTACTAAAACATTAACAGTATTAAAGTAAATAATTAACTGATGATTAATTTTGCTATTTTATCCTTCAGTTTTGTCTAATGACTCATCGAGTGCGCGGTTAAGTATTTGCTTACCAATCTGCTTGCTAGAGTCGACCCCCAGGCATTGTAAGGTATGCGCCTGGCGTATTAAGTTGCCTTTACCCGAAGATAATTTAGCCATTGCTTGCTGATAACTTTTATCAGCAGTCTCAAGCGCACGTCCTAGTTTGTCCATGTCATCAATATAACTGCACAATTTGTCATATATTTTAGCCGCTTGCTTAGCAATGGTTTGTGCATGTTGATTCTGATGTTCGTAGCGCCATATGTTATTAATGGTCCGCAAAGCGACTAATAAATTGGTTGGACTAACCAGCATAATATTTTGCTCTAGGGCAAAATTAATTAGGCTAGGGTCGTACTCTATTGCCAGTAAAAATGCCGGTTCAACAGGGATAAACATTAGCACATAATCTAAGCTTTTTAGTCCATGTAGTTTATGGTAATCCTTTTGACTGAGTCCCTTGATATGCATTCGAATGGATAGGGCATGATCTTTTAACGCTTGCTGGCGAATATCTTCATCATCATTGTTAAAGTAGCGCTCATACGCAACCAACGACATCTTGGCATCAATCACCACATCTTTGTTATCGGGTAAATGAACAATCACATCGGGTTTAAATCGTTTACCGTCATCATTCTTTAAATCTTGCTGGGTGTCGTATTCATGTCCTTCACGTAGGCCACTTTCTTGCAATACTCTTTCAAGAATGACTTCGCCCCAATTACCTTGCTGTTTATTATCACCTTTAAGTGCTTTGGTCAGGTTGATGGCATCTTGGCTCATTTTTAAATTGAGCTCACGTAAATGGTTTAATTGATGTTTTAATGCACTGCGCTCAGATTGTTCATGATTATACGACTGTTGAATTTGTTGCCTAAATCCATCTAACTGCTGTTTAAGCGGGCCTAGAACGCCGTCAATTTGAGTGACATTTTGTTGTTTGAAACTTTCACTTTTTTGCTCAAAAATACGATTGGCAAGGTTTTCAAACTGTACTTTTAATCTTTCTTCAGCCACCTCTAGTAAATTGATTTTATCTTCTAATGCTTTGTTTTCGGCTTCGCTTTTAGCCATGATGGTTTGCTGCATGGCATTAGATTTTGATAGATTAAGTTGTGACTCTAATATTTTTCGATGGCTGTCTTCTAATTGTTGCTCTAAGTGAGGAATACGCTCAACTTGCGCCTGCGCTCTAGCAAGTTGGCTAATATAAGATTCCAGCTTAGACTGGAGATGATTTAAGTTATCAATTTTATCATCTAGGATATCTTGGATTTGAACAACTTGACGTTGCTGCTCTATCAAAGCCAAAGTCGCTTCAGCTTCGTATTTTTGTTTTAATTGTTCCCAACGTTGACGGGTCAACCTTTGGTTAAGTAATGCGCCTATTAAAAAACTTAATAACCCTATAGCAACCATGGCGGCTATTTGTGGCGGTGTGAAATCAACAACGAATGGCATAACCTAACCCTTTGAAATAGAAACGCGATAAGATTCGCATGCAAAAGTTTGGCCTGCAAGTATTATGGTGAACAATTTAATGTTTTTTCAGTGATTCGTTTATTTTTGAATCGAAATGAAATTTTATCGCGTATTAACCTGTCTAATGGGTAGTTGTAATACAGTATTGAGGGAATAACATGGTGAATAAAACACGCTTTACCAGGGGAATTAAACGCCAATCGGCATGGGATTTACCGGATAATCAAGTTACCCCTGAGTCGGTTTTTAAAGACAGACGCAATATTGTTAAAGCCTTAGGACTGGGTGCTTTAGGTGCCAGTATTCCAGGATATGTACAAGCCGGTTTATTTGATTTTGGCAGCAGTAAATCAACGCCTCCATTTACCACCTCACCATTGCAATTTGCCCAACCTAAAGCATTTGTTATACCAGACACATTAACTCCAGAAGATAAAATCACCCGCCATAATAATTTTTATGAGTTTGGCACCAGTAAACAAGACCCTTTTGAAAACGCACAACAATTTAAGGTCAACCCCTGGTCACTGCAAATTGAAGGGTTAGTAGACAAGCCAATAACCTTAGATTTAGATGATTTAACTAAACGCTTTGCATTAGAAGAGCGAACCTATCGATTACGCTGTGTTGAAGCATGGTCTATGGTGGTGCCCTGGGTCGGTTTTTCACTCGCCAGTTTATTAAAAGAAGCAGGCGTGAAATCATCCGCAACCCATGTTGCATTTGAAACCTTGTTTGACCCAGATCAAATGCCCGGGCAGAAAAGTCGCTTAATGGGCGGGGGTATTCATTACCCTTATGTTGAAGGGCTAACTATGGCTGAAGCAATGAACCCATTGGCATTTCTAGCGGTCGGTTTATATGGCAAAACGCTGCCACCGCAAAATGGTGCGCCTGTTCGTTTAGTTGTACCGTGGAAATACGGCTTTAAAAGCATTAAATCGATTGTGAAAATTCGGGTTATGGACAAGCAACCACCCACCAGTTGGAATCAGCTCGCGTCTAATGAGTATGGTTTTTATGCCAATGTTAACCCACAAGTTGATCACCCAAGATGGTCACAGGCATCGGAGCGAAGCATAGGTGAGGGTGGCTTATTTTCAGCTAAACGCATTCCTACGCAAATGTTTAATGGTTATGCTGACACGGTTGCCGATTTATATAAAAATCTCGATTTAAGGAAATATTATTAATGCGGATCACTCCACGGGGTTTGTGGTGGTTAAAAGGCGGTTTACATATCGCCTTCATATTGCCGATGTTGTACTTGGTAAATTTGGTATTAAGTGACAATGCTGGCGGCGACCCTGTGCAATACATTATTCATTATACCGGCATGGGCGCTTTAAATAGTCTGCTGGCAGCTTTGGTGGTTTCACCTTTGGCAAAATACCTCAAACAAGGATTGTTATTACAAACTCGGCGCTTAATTGGCTTATATGTATTTGCCTATGCAACATTACATATCGCCGCATTTATCAGCTTAGATTTATTGTTCGCCTGGGGCTTTTTACTCGAAGAAGTGATCAAGCGCCCTTACATTTTGGTTGGCGCGTTAGCCTATAGTATTTTGCTACTACTGAGCGTGACCTCGTTAATGGCGGTTAGGAAGAAAATGGGCAAGCGCTGGCAACAACTGCATAACTGGGTTTATCTAGTCGCTTTACTAGCACCAGTGCATTTTTACTGGTCGGTTAAATCTGAAATTATTGAACCCAGTATTTATATTGTGATTTGTTTGGCGTTAGTTTACTTACGCAAGCAAAAGCTAGCGAAATACTTGCCGTCGCAGCAGTAACTTTTGTGAAATACATCGCCTCGCATTTTATGTGGGGTGATTAATAATATAAGTGTAATCCTTTGTTTTTTCTGGTTAAGCCATTACAGCAATAGGCGGCGAATAACGTAAAAGCCATCACACCAGCCATAATGCTAGCCAACCTAAGCCAGGGAGCATCCATCGTTAGACGCATTTGCACAAAATCAACCGTTGATACTCCCCAAACAAAAATACAGCCCAGCACTAAACCTAACTGTAACAGTCGTGAGACAACGGCATGTTTTACAAACATTAAACAGGGTAAAATGGCAGCGATAATGGCCAGTTCAATATGGTTAAATCGAAGAAAATGCGCGCCAATTAACCAATAAGCGATTGAAATAATCAGCACTCTCCACCACATAAATAACCTCCAACATCAATTTTGCCTCATTCTACGCCCGATTAAAGCAGTATTATGTTTGCTTGTTCACATTTAATGGATTCACTCCACCATAGCGACCACAAAATATCGCGCGAAGATTAACTGGCAAACAGATCCAGATGACAAACCATAGCCGTTGTATCAGACAAGATGATTTAACCCTTATTAAAGGCATGTATTGCGTTATAGCATTAAAGAAACTGGTGTTGAGCGCGATGTAAATCGGTTTGCAGTGCTTCACAGCATTTGAAAAATTTAGCGGCTTGTGTTGTTGTGTTGTCGACTTTGTAAACTCTACTCGCTTTATTACCCTGCCTTAATCTTGTTAAGTTTTGAAAGTGATACTTAAAAACTTATTTTTTAGGCATTCATTTTTTGGGGGTATGCTATCTTTTTATATACCAACTTTTTGATCATTCAAACCGACCTAGTCGATCTTAGTGGTTGAATAAGTTTAGCCATCTAGTTAAACATTTTCGAATAACTCAATTGTCCTATGACTTGAAATAATGAGTGGTATTACCTTTACTTTGCCTTACAGCCTCGTTATGTTTTCTCAGGATATCAGCGTATAATTATAGCAATCGTATATTTGGAATGTTAATTATGAATTTTAAAGTAGAAAATTATGGTGTTAAAGCTGTACAGCGGCCTAAAATAAAAGCGACTAAAGAGCTTGATCTATCGGGCATATCTGGTCAGCAAATTGTAAAGTCAGAAACAAAATTGGTTTTGAGAACTCACGTTCAAACATTTAAGAAACTGGCTTTCATGTAATGGATATAATTTGCTTTCCATATGAAAGGGTTGTTGAAATCAATACCTATATTCTTGAAACTGAACCTGGAATGAAGGGAAGCATCGATCTTTCAAAACTTCAGGGAGCTTTAAGTCGTATTGATAATGCAATCGTTTATAACGGTCTCGACGATGTTTTTGAAATAGCAGCAAAATATACTGCAAGCATTGCCATATCTCATGCGTTGCCAGATGCCAACAAACGAACGGGTTTAGCCGTGGCTTTTGAGTATTTATCGCTTAATGATTTTGAGTTGATTTCGGACAATGATTTACTAGCAGATGCTGTAAGAGATCTAGTTTTAGAGATCATAACAGAATTGGATTTTGCTGATATTCTTTATGCTCAATATGAAAAAGAGCAATGTTCTCAATCTAAAACATAACAAATTTCTTAAACGTAACTAAAACAGTGGGTTAGATTTAGCCTCGCGATTATAGCCGACTATTATTTTCGGCTTAGCCAAATGCTGACTCAATCGAGTGTATTTACCTTATTGAATCAGTTAGACTTAAAAAAGATGTGATGGAACACCATAATGACAAGGGAATTGCAATTGAACACATACAAATCAAGCCTCATAATCAATTCAACATTGCTTTGCAGCCCAGAGCCAGCCTCAAAAAAAGTAAATTCCTATAGCATAAAGCGTACCCATTAATCTGGACTCGGCATCGGCCAAATCCAACAAGCGGTTTGTGCCATGCAAACAGCGCAACGCGCAAATACTAAAAGGTTATATTTCACTCAAATTTAACCATCAACTTAACCATCAAGGACGAAACATGAAACCTTATAAGAATATACGGAGTGAGCATTTGGGTTTTTTACTTTTTATTGCTAGAGCAACAGCTGTCTTAGGGTTGCTGGCTTTTATCTTCTCAATTTTGTTGTTTTGTTTAACATTTGTAGGTTTAAGTATGGGTCCCATATCACTTGTAACTTTCCTTCCAATGTCTATGGGTATCATATTCTTCTCAGGGTTACTTGCAGTTCTGGTCGCATGGGAAGAGGGGTATCGTCTTAGAACAGTGCACATGATAAGTAATGCGAAAATATAACAAACCAATTATTCCGACCTCAACTCGCTACGCTCGTTTCGTTGGCATATAGCGCCGTTGAACTAAGCCGCTGCGCGGAGCCAAATGCTGACTCAATCGAGTGTATTAACCTCATTGAATCAGTTAGATTTAGAAAATGTGATGGACACCACTATGAAAAGGGAATTGCAATTGAACACATACAAATCAAGCCTCATAATCAATTCAACATTGCTTTGCAGCCCAGAGCCTGCATCAAAAAAAGCAAATTCCTGTAGCATAAAACGTAGCCATTAATCTGGACTCGGCAACGGCCAAGTTCAGCAAGCGGTTTGTGCCATGCAAATGGCGCAACGCACAAATACTAAAATGTTATGACTAATACGGAGTCGAAAAATTGAGCGGGAAAAATGAATGTGACAAAATTGCCGAAGATCTTAGAAATCGCGTATCTTACGAAAACGTAGGTTTTTTCAAGAGGATCCTAGCTCTAATAATTGATTTTTTTTTATTAAATATGGCTTGGTATTTATTCGGTTGTTGGGCAAAAACCTATGATTCAAACGAAATGACAACCTCATATGTATTGAGTGATGCTGGTTTATTAATGTTAGGGCTATATTATCTTGTAATTGAAGCAACCCCTTTACAAGGCACATTAGGAAAGTTTGTACTTGGTATAAAAGTGTGTGACGAATTCAACAATCGCATTACAATTAGGCAAAATATGTTGCGTAATCTTGGGCGTATATTCACTTTTTTTACAATGCTACTTGGATATATAACTGTACCTTTTCGAAAGGATAAAAGAGCTCTTCACGACCTTGTATCGGACACATATGTTCTTAAAAAGTACAGGTCATAACAAGGTGCTGTTACGAAATATGAAAAGCGAGGCGTTGAACTAAGCCGCTGCTCGGAGCCAAATGCTGACTCTATTGAGTATATTACCCTCATTGAGTCAGCTAGACTTAAAAAAGATGTGATGGAACACCAGAATGACAAGGAAATTGCAATTGAACACGTACAAATCAAGCCTCATAATCAATTCAATATTGCTTTACAGCCCAGAGGTCGGATCAAAAAAAGCAAATTCTTATAGCATAACGTGTATCTATTAACCTGGACTCGGCAACGGCCAAGTCCAACAAGCGGTTTGTGCCATGCAAACCGCGCAACGCACAATTACTAAAACGCTATGTTTCAAGGAAGAGTACTATGACAAAGTCAAAGAAAGCACGCATGTTTATATACTTCTGCGCATTTATACTTCCTATTTTATTCGTCATTAATTGCGAAGGATGGAATGCCGGAGGAATGAGTGTTAAAAGTTGTACTATCGAAAACTTTATTTTTATAGAAGCTGCTAACTTTGTTATAGGGTTACTATTTTTGAGTTCATTTATGGCTTTTATACCTGTCTTAATATATATATTTATTGTTGTTTTATGTTTTGAATTGTTTTTGGCTTTCATGAGAAAACTAAATAACAAGTATGGTTAATCACCTTAAGCAAGAAAAATAACAATCAAATTAATCAGAACAAATTACAGTTGGTTTTTGCTCCTGCGTCGCATATTTTAACCAACTATTATTTGGGCGTGAACTAAGCCGCTGCGCGGAGCCAAATGCTAACTCAATCGAGTGTATTAACCTCATTGAATCAACTAGATTTAAAAGACGTGATGGAACACCACTATGAAAAGGGAATTGCAATTGAACACATACAAATCAAGCCTCATAATCAATTCAAAACTGCTTTACAGCCTAGCGCTCGGATCAAAAAAAGCAAATTCCTATAGCATAAAGTGTAGCCATTAACCTGGACTCGGCAACGGCCAAGTTCAACAAGCGGTTTGTGCCATGCAAACAGCGCAACGCACAAATACTGAAACGTTATATTTTTGTGTTATCTACAATTAGCGAATACCTTGTAGAGTGAGATTATGTCTGACATTGAGGTGAGCATGACCCAATTGATTATTGCAAGGAGCATTTTATGGTAGGAAATCCAATTGGATTTTTTTGGGGCTTACTTTTTCTTTTTTTCTTTTTGCCTTTGCTTATAAGTCTAGCAATAAGCATTGGAATGATTTTGTCTATTAAAAGTAATTCAAATTTAACTACAAAGCTTATTTACGCTTTTACAGCATTAATAGTGCCTTTACTGCTAACCGTAGTATTAATGCTCTTTATATCTTATTATTCGTTCGTTGTTTTCATTATACTCTTTATGATTGTTCTCGGTAGCCCTCTTCTTATTAGCATGCAGCATTCAAATAAGTATAGAAATTAATCGATTCTGATTCTGATTCTATTGATTAGAGCAACTGCAAAGCGTAAAAAATATGAACTTGATGCAATAAAAATATTACAAGTCATTAAATCAGGATAAAAAACAGTTGGCTTTTTGTTCACTACGTTCACTTATTTTAGCCAACAATTTTTTGCCTGTTAATTGGGCGTTGAGGCTGTAGAATTTCTCCCCAAGAGCCGTTTTTAGCGTCTATTTACAAATAAAGTTAATTGGTTGTTTTTTGAGTTTTGGCGTATCGGTGTCTGTGATCTAATAGATATTATTCACCGAAAGCAAAAATGCCATGGCGAACTACAAACCTGACTTATCCTGCCAAAGTAAATTCATCCCCATCAATTTTTCAGAGCAAATTCTGCCTGGTACATTTGAGTATGCCCTTTGTTATATTATCGAAAATAAACTCGATTAAAAGCATGGCCATCCACGATTATTTTTACCTTTGACGTAAGCTTCATAACAGTAACTCGCCTTAACTTGTTATGTCAGAAAAGCAAAAAGCCAGCGATTAAGCTGGCTTTTTTAATTTGGTCGGTATGAGAGGATTCGAACCTCCGACCCCTTCACCCCCAGCGAAGTGCGCTACCGAGCTGCGCTACATACCGAATTTTGTTCATTACTAAGCTTCAAATTAGTGGGGTAAACTTAGTGAGCAAGCACTTTATCAATTGAACGCGCTTGGCGCAAGCACTTAGTTAATCAGCATTTATTGACTGATTATATTCTATTCAAGTTAACTCATTTGACGCTATTAGAAGGCCAGCTTCGCGTTACATGCCATTAGTTAGTTTTGATATAATCGGCGACCTTCACGCATCACTTGAATCAACTCTGGCGCACTCATTTTCTTGTTAAGACGTCGT
Source organism: Shewanella sp. HL-SH4 (assembly GCF_051164845.1). Lineage (NCBI taxonomy): Bacteria > Pseudomonadati > Pseudomonadota > Gammaproteobacteria > Alteromonadales > Shewanellaceae > Shewanella > Shewanella sp. HL-SH4. The sequence continues at coordinate 424,649 of NZ_CP195037.1, read as the reverse complement.
TCAAATTGTGCATCGTATATACGGTACTTTCCATATCGGCCCAGAACGGTTATCTCATTCTTTTGATAAATCGCAAATTCACGGCTATTACCAATATATACCCAAGATTCTTGGTTAGGCTCTAATAAACTTCTGCCAGAACTGTATTTCTCACTGGCTGTTGTACAGCCCAATACTTTGCTTAAAATCGTTGGCGCAATACCGTAGTGGCTGGTGCGATAATGAATCTCACTGGGGTTAATGTTAGGCCAGTGGATGATTAATGGCACTTTAACATTGTCAGGAGACAAATCGCGCCTTGCATCTTCAATACTGCTGGTGAAAACCTGGCCGTGGGTGCCAGTAATAAACACTATGGTATTGTCATCTATTTGAGGCAACAACTGACTAAGCTGATTATCAATAAACTTTAAAGACTGGCGATATTGGTTAAACAGCACCTTTTGTGCCGATTTTAATGACGTTGGCGCTTTTATGGTTTCAATGCCCAAAAAGCCAACGGGTGTATCGTAATCTTGTGGTGCAGAGAGGTTAAGTACTGCAAACCAGGGTTGGGTTTGATTGTGTTGCCATTGATTAAGGGCTGTAATATTTTGAATATCGGTTGCGGCACTGCCATCTTCACTGACACTGATATGGGGTTGAAACCCTTTAAACATAGCGCCGGTTGATGCTAATTCAGCCTGTGAGCGGGCGGTAAATAGTCCTAGCTGATAACCCTGGCGAATTAATTCCTGGTTCATGACGGGTGACATAACCCCAAAATCTTGCTTGTCGCTATAATTGCCTTGTAAACCATACATTAAGGTAAACATACTGCTTTTAAATTGAGTGCCGCCGGTATAATGCTGGGTAAAGTTAAGTGACTCGCGGGTGTACTGGCTTAAAAAAGGCATGGTGACATCATCAACCATTGCTGCTTGTAAGCTATCAATAGCAATGACTAGCACATTGGTTGGCGTGTCAGCCTGACACTGCAGTGGTTCAATGGGGTAATGCAAGTTTGACGTTTGCGGAACAATCTCACTGGTCACTTTGTTGCCATCAACCCCGTGTGATTCCATAAAGGTTCTGGCTGTTGCTGGATATGAAACCGGATATGCGTCATCAAAACGGGTGATGTCGGTAATATTGGCTGCATCAGCCCAAATATGAATTAAGTGGCTACTAATAAAACAGCCGCCAACAAATAGCACCACTTTATTGCCCCATTGTTTCTTTTGAATTTTATCGATTCGCTTCCAGATAAAGTTGGCCGCGGTGAGTTCAATAACGATAATCACAATTGGGGTGACGATATAAGAGGTGCTATGCAGTAAGGCATTTAAATCTTGCCAGGCTAAATCAAATGCAAACGGGCTGAGATGAATACCGTAGTCATCATAAATAATCGTGTCGTAGAGTAGAATATACAAAGCCATTGAGGCGACAAAGGCGGCATATCCTCGTAGAATTTTGGAGTAGGGTAAGATGATACTGACTGGGAAGATAAAAATTACGTATACAATAAAGGCTAAAAATGTGTAATGCCCTATGGTACTTAACGCAAGATAGCCCCAACTTATAATGGAGTCTGGTTGGCCGACACTGCCAATATAACGGGAACCAATAATCATGGCGAGCAAGCCATTGAAAAAGGCAAACCAATGCCCCCAATTTACCAGGCGCGAGACTTTATCTCGTGTCATCTGCTTTCTGCGCTCGATCATGCCTTAATGGATCCCTTCTTAGATAGATTATCGATAGCTAACAAGGTCTGTTAACTCACTTTCAATGCATTATTTAATGGACTGAGTTAGTGCCTTAGCAAACTGCTCCGCAACCATTTGACGTGATTCTGTTGGGACTTTCTTTTCTAATAAATGAGAGACGCAGTTGCCTAATACCATTAAGCTTAAATCGGTAGGGGCTTGATGTTTGTTTAATAGCGCTAACATCTCACTGATTAAGGCTTCTACTTGGGTGTTGCTGTATTTTGATTTAATGGCCATGATTTTCTTGTCTAAATAAGTTCTCAATTGTTGTATATGATAACGGATTTCAATCAAGCTCGCCTCATGTTTTCTATACCTTCATGATTAAAATCGTTATATCATGCTCAGTCTTCTTAGCAATATTTGACTCACCAAAGGTTATCGCATTTATGACGATTAATATCGAACAAGCCATTATTCATGAAATCTCACTCGACAGTCAGGGGCAAATGGCCTGCCGATTACGTCCGCAACCTTTATTAAATAGTAAAGCTGTTGAAGCTATGCTGGAAGAATTACATCAAACCTATTCAAGTAAAGCAGGTAAAGGTTTTGGCTATTTTGGTGTGCCAAATGAAGATGGCGATGCTAATGATGCGTTTGCTAATGCACTTCAATCATACCGTGAAGGTCAGTCAGGCTTTGTTGATTTTACCGTGAGTGCCAGTAAGTTACTTCAGCAAGAATTAACCAAGTATGACTTCTCCCAGGGCGGTTTTTTATTGATGTCATGTTATTCCGCCATGGCCAGTGATTATCTGTTTGTTGCGTTGCTTAGTGCTAAGTCATCAATGACAGTGTTAGATGATATGGAGCTGTCACAGAATAATCATTTGGATTTAAACAATATTCAATTAGCTGCGCGCATTGATTTAACCGAATTGCAGGCAGATAAAGCCTCAAAGAAATATATCTCATTTATTCGCGGCAGAGCAGGCCGTAAAGTGGCTGATTTCTTTTTAGATTTTATGGGTTGTGTTGAAGGCGTAAATACAAAAGCACAGAACAAAACCTTGATTCATGCGGTTGAAGACTTTGTCGCTGGCAGTGAATTAACCAAAGATGAACGTCAACAATGTCGCGACAAAGTGTTTGAATACTGCGCTGAACGTGCCGATGTTGGCGCCGACATTGAAGTAAAAGATTTGGGTGATGAACTGGCTGATCAAGGCATGGAATCATTTTATGATTTTGCCTGTGGTGGCAATTATGAATTAGATGATGAATTTCCCGCAGATAAAGCCAGTTTGCGCAGTTTGAAAAAGTTTTCTGGTACTGGTGGTGGCGTGACTTTAAGTTTTGATGGTGGCCATTTAGGTGAGAGAGTTATTTATGACCCAATATCAGACACCCTTTTAATAAAAGGTGTTCCGGCTAATTTAAAAGATCAGTTAGATCGTCGATTAAAGGGTGAATAGTCTGATATTGTACTTAAGCCTGATGTGTTAAGCATATTGGCAAATTTGAGTATAAAAGCAGCATTTTTAAATTAAGCGCCTACCACAGGCGCTTTTTTTAGGGTATTAAAGGCTAAAAACACCACTTTGAGACCATATAGCAATATAAATGGGTATTAATTGTACTTTTTACTTTTCATTAGCTTTTAAATTAGTAAACTAGCGCCAGTTTTTACCAACATCCTGCAGGGTAACACAATCGTGTTAACCGTGTGTAAATGGGGGACTTCTATGATTACCGCTTACGCCTACAAAAATCATCAGCTCACAATTACTGAACTTTCTATTGAAGACTCTTTGCCGGATAATATTCTCTGGCTGGATTTATATAAACCAGATAGTGAACAACGTGATTGGTTGAGTCGATTTTCTGCTGAGGAAGTGTCCGACCAGGAAGATATCAAAGAAATTGAGGCATCCGCTCGATTTTTCCAAAACCAAGATGGTTTGCATATTAACTCGTTATTTCCACAACGGGTTGGCTCTGATGTCAGAGCGGTCAACGTTTCATTTAATTTACGTCAGCATTTTCTATTAACCATACGTGAAGAAGATATCGGCTTAATCCGTTTACTGCGTAATTATATGCGTTTAGGCCGCCTAGATACCGAAACCCCTGAAGGGCTATTATTAGAGTTATTCACCCTTAAAGTTGATTATCTATCTGATTTGATTGAAGACGTGTATAGCGTACTGGACAATTTGAGTGAGCAGGTTTTTAATGACGAAGAACTGGATGCCGTATTTAAACAAATCACTTTGCAAGAAGACTCCAATGGCAAAATTCGCTTAAGTTTACTTGATACTCAGCGTTCATTGCGCTATTTGCAACGTTATTACCGACAGAATTTGTCCGATGAGAACCTGAAAGACATTCGTGAAATGTTATCGGATATTGAATCTTTAATGCCACACAGCCAGTTTATTTTCGATAAATTAAAGTTTTTGCTTGATGCTGCTATGGGTTTCAGTGGTCTGCAACAGAATAAAATTATTAAAATTTTCTCGGTATCGGCGGTGGTGTTTTTACCCCCAACTTTGATTGCCAGTAGCTATGGAATGAACTTTGCTTTGATGCCAGAGTTAGATTGGCGTTTAGGTTATCCGATGGCGGTGGGGTTAATGTTTGCCAGTGCAGCAGGTACGTACTTCTTTTTTAAACAAAAAGGCTGGCTATAGCATTTGCGCAAGTTTGACAAAATGGGCAGTTTAACACTGCCCATTTTTGTATTTAGTGGTTTTTATACTGCGTTTATTAGCCTTGGCCAAATGCGTAGCTAATGGTTTCTCTTGGATTTAAATACTTATGGATTTTTTCGGGTAATGCTGCGGCCGGAAGACTTCTTACAATACTCATGCCTTCTTTTTCTAATTCAATGATTGGCGATTGCGCTATAGGAACTATGGGGTCATATGCAACGATTGACGGAAATAAAATGTTATTTAAATTTACCGACATCACTAAGCCAAAATGACCATTTGACAGTTCTACAATGCTACCTGGCGGATAGATGCCAAGTATTTTAATCAACTTTTGGACGTATTCTGCATTCAACTTATTTTTATAGTTTTTATACAATAAGCCTAAGGCGACACTGGGGGTTTTAGCTTTGACTAAATGACTGCCGTTGCATAAATTATCGTATGTATTGACCACCGCAATCAGTTGAGCAAACTTATCCAGCTGATCCGCTTTTAGCCCTTGCGGGCTGCCACTGCCATCTAAATACTCATGATGATGGGTTATCATCGGTTTAGCTTCTTCCGGAAAAGTGTCAGCTAATTTTAAAAAGTTAATACTCATTAATGGGTGCTGTTTGACTAGGTTTTCTTCTGGTGTTGATAATGGCACCACTTTATTCAAAATATTTGAGGGGATTTTTAATTTACCTATGTCATGAAATAAGCAGCCAATACCCAATAACTCAATTTCTTCTCGGCTCCAGCCAAGTTCTTTCGCCATTAACATACACACCATAGACACATTTAACGAATGGTGGTGGATAATATCCTTAGGGTTGGCATTTTCCATTAAGTGTAACGCAAGGTTATCTTCATCCAGTAACAGATTAGTAAGGTTACTGATGAGATCTTTAGCCTCACTGACAGCATTAAGTGGACGACTAGCAATTTTACCGACCATTGAGTGCATCATTGACACTGAACGCTCAAATTGCTTTTCAGTTTTTTTGATATTACGCTTTAGTTTCTGCTGCTTATCGATACGTTCTGATTTGTAATCGAGCATATCTTGTTTAATGGTATCAAGTGAGGCTTCATCGAACGGTTCAGGATCTGAAGAGTTATCCGTTGTAACAGGTTGAATATCGCTTCGTTCAGGATCGTAAAAGACATCTTTTACGCCTAATGATTTTATCAACTCAATTTGAGTTTGTGAGGTAACTTTGAATTTACTGAATAAAAAAGGATGATCTTTCCACGAGATAGGCAAGCTAACGTAAACACCAACTTTAAGTTCTGAAACTGCTATTTTGACATTTTTTTTCATAAAAGTGGGTGATTAGGCTCAGGTCAAATTCATAGATAAATAGGTTAAACGTTAGATAGAATAAAATTTACTCAGACTTTACAAATAGGTAAGTTACATGCAGCATATTAACATTAACTTTAAAAATTAAGCAGTGAATTATGGACTTTATTGAAGTATACCCCAATGCGATTAGTGATGAATTATGTGATAAGTTGATCGATGCGGTAAAACATCATCCTAGTGTTATCCAAGGCGTTACTGGTAATGGCGTTGATCTCAGTAAAAAGTTTAGTCGTGATCTTATGTTAGATCAACACGCTGATTTAGCCGAGTTACGCAATGAATTACTGCAGTTAACACTGGCCAATAGTGTTGATTACTTCAAAAAGTACGCATTAGCATTGATGGGAGCTGTGTCAGTTTCCGTTAATGATGAAAATGGCCAGCCGGTGGCACTGCAACCGGAAAATTTTGAAAAATTAGGTGCTGATAAAGTTAACGCAATTGTGCGGTATTTATTCCGTAGTGGCACGATTAATATCCAGCACTACCAGCAAGGGAAAGGTGGTTATCCCCATTGGCATTCAGAACAATTCCCCCAGGAAGGTCACAACGAAGCCTTACATCGAGTTGTGCTTTATATGTTTTATTTAAATGATGTAGAAGAGGGCGGAGAAACTGAGTTTTATTACCAACAACAAAAAATAAAACCCAAAAAAGGAACCATGGTTATAGCACCTACAAGCTTTACCCATAGTCATCGCGGTAATATTCCCTTAAGTAGTGATAAATTTATCGCAACGTCATGGATTATGTTTAATCGTGCTGAACACTTGTATGGCGCAATTGCGCCAAGTTCCGCTAAAACATAACGGTCATCAACAGGTACTTGGTTTATTGGTTAGTAACCGGTAATTCGATAATAAATGAAGCGCCCTCTAAATAACTGGTTTGTATTTCAAAGGTACCAGCGTAACTGCTAACAAGCTCAAAACAAACGGCTAAGCCGATGCCTTGGCCGTTATGTTGAGTATCAGCCCTAACTCCCCGTTGAAAGATTTTTTGTTTGTAGGCCTCTTCAACACCCGGGCCGTCGTCATCGACTTGTAACCTCAGCAAGCCGTCGTGCTGCTGGGCTGTAATTTCGATAGTAGTAATGCAGAATTTAGCGGCGTTCTCAATCAAATTACCGCACAGCTCCATTAAATCCCCTTTACTGACTGGAAAGGCTAAGTCATTAGGGCAGTGGACAATGAAGTTAATGTTTTTCCTTTGATATAATTTTGACAACATTAATACAAGCTGATCAAGTATCGGCTTGATATCAGTGTGTTCTTTTAACAAACCTTGTCTGCCCATCATGGCGCGTTTTAACTGGTACTTGACCAAATGATCCATGTCTTCTATTTGGGTTAAGATTTGCCGCTCTTTTTCCTGCGAATTTAATGAGGTATCGTCAATTAGCGCGATACTGGCTGCTAGCCGAGTTTTCAAACTGTGGGCTAAGTCATTCATGGCATTTTGATAGCGAGTTTGGCGTTGCTGATTTTGATCCAACAGTTGGTTTAATGATTGGGTAATTTCTTGTAGCTCGACAGGATAGTCATTCGACAGATTTTGCTGTTTGCCCTGCTTAAGTTTGAGTAACTCTTGTTTTAGTTGCTTTAGTGGCAACATACCCCAATAAGCGGCGCTAACCAGTAAGAAAAATGCTGCGCCGAGAACAATAGCAAGCCTGAAATAAGTGAGACGATTAAACTTTTGCAGTTCTTTTTTCATGGCTTCAGCATCTTGAAGTATTAACAGATGGAACTGCTTCCCCTCGATTAAGGTGCTGAGTTTAAAGACTAGGTATGTATGCAAGCCTTCAAATTCAAGAAAGTAGGCTTGCGAGTCGTCTTTGATGAGGTTGTATTTTTCACAAATGTTAGTCAAGGATAAATCTTTAGCCAGTTCAGAACGCCATAAGCCGGTATATTGCTCGTTACAGGTGGCCATTATGTAGCTGGTTTCAATGTTGTCGTTATCTTGTGCCTCGGTAATAGGGACTAAATTATTTTCGCGAAATTCTGCGGCAATGACTGGCAGTTCTGCAATATAGTCAGCGGTGATCTGAGTATAACGATTTTGGGCATTCAATAACGTCACTAGCCAGGCAAACCCAAACCCTACTAAGGCAATAATGCTTAAGGAGGTCACAAACATCCTGGTGAGTAAACGTTTCTGCGGTTTTAACATTAGTTGCATGGTAAATTGAATTTATATCCTTGGCCACGTATTGTCATGATGGCATCTTCGATACCGCCGTGGGCTAACTTTTTTCTTAAACGGCTTACCATCACTTCAATTGTGTTAGGGTCGCCTTCTTTATCGGCATAAACCACATCTAATAAGCGCTGTTTGCCAACTACTTCATGGTTGTGGCGCATCAGGTATTCTAATATGTGGTATTCAAACGCAGTAATATCTAAATGACAATCATTAAGAGACACTTGTTTACTGGCTAAATCCACCGACAGTGTGCCACAGCTAATTACCGACTTTACAAATCCTGCACTGCGACGTACCAATGCATCAAGCCGGGCAATTAACTCTTCTTTTTGAAAGGGTTTTACTAAATAATCATCAGCACCAGCATTGAGGCCTTCGACTTTATCTTGCCAATTTACTCTGGCGGTAAGAATCAAAATAGGGGCGGTAACGTTGGCGTCCCTAATCGATTTTATCAAACTGATGCCGTCTTGATCAGGTAAACCTAAATCAACAATCGCTATGTCAATCGGGTAGTTGCTCGCTTGATACAAACCTTCTTGAGCCGTCGCGGCTATTTGAACCTGATTACCCAGTTCGCTCAACTGCACATTTAGGTGATGCGATAAAATGGGATCGTCTTCAATCACTAAAATTCGCATGGTTAGCTCCTGATGCTAAATGCTAATGTGTAAGTACTTCACTTTTGACTATTTATTGCTTAGTGCAGACTTTAAAAATCGTTAATTAAGCTCACAGCAATAGTCGCCGAAACACCGATAAAAATAATACCAACTAGCAAATCAATAATGTGACTCACACTTAATAATTTGGCCTGAATGAGTGGCTTAGATAACACCAACGCTAATAAGCTAAACCAGATAAGTGACAAAGAGAATAATAGCGTGGTTGCTGCAATTTTGGTTATTAAATTTACCTCAGGTGTGATCAAGACAGTGAATAAGGTAATAAAGAAAATCAATGCTTTGGGATTGAGTAAATTAGTCAGCAATCCTATTTTAAAGCCCTTAAATATTCCGAAACTGACAGTGTTGTGTTTATCTGCAGCAGATACTTGCGTTGGTTGTTCGGTTGACGCTGCTATTGATTTAAAGCGGCTCAACGCTGACTTTAGCGCTTGAAATCCCATCCAGGCTAAATAACTTACCCCAATACATTGCACTAAGGTATAGGCCAGAGGTGACTGGCGGATCATTAAACTAATGCCCAATAATGATAATAATGTATGAATTAAAATGGCGATGGCAATGCCGAGCGCACAAGCGACAGCAGCTTGTCTACTTTGTTGACTGGCCATTTTAACGATAATGGCAAAGTCAGGGCCTGGACTGATTAAGGCGATAATATGAATAGCAGCCAAGCTAGCAAGTAAGGTGAAATCCATTTAAATTCCTGATAAATAAAATTTTGTTTATTATCCAAATCTGAGGTTATTTATAAAGGAAAAATAAAAAAGGCGCAATCGATGCGCCTTTAAATAGTTGAAAAATAAATTGAGCTAATAATGCAATTATACTGAGGTTTTTGATGCTGCCTTGGTATTCAATACTTGTTCTTCAAAACTGGTAGCTGCTTTACCTGCTTGAGAGTCATTAAAGATATCTTCATTAAATGCATCCTCAGACTTTGCAATTATCACAGTGGCAACCGTATCACCGGTGACATTAACAGCAGTTCTTATCATATCAAGCAAGCGGTCTACACCAATGATTAATGCAATACCTTCTACCGGCAAGCCTACTTGATTTAACACCATTGCAAGCATGATAAGTCCAACACCGGGAACACCAGCCGTACCAATTGACGCTAATGTTGCGGTTACAACAACCATAGCATAATCAGTTAAGCTTAATTCAATGCCAAAGACCTGGGCGATAAATACTGTCGCGACACCTTGCATTATCGCAGTACCATCCATATTAATGGTGGCACCTAACGGCAATGTAAATGAAGCAATTTTATTATCAACCCCCATGCGATGTTCAGAGGCTTCAATGGTTACAGGTAAGGTAGCGTTTGAGCTTGCGGTACTAAAAGCAAACAACTGAACATCTCTCATTTTACGTAAAAACATCAGTGGACTTAAGCCAGAGAATACTTTTAGTAGAATGGGATATACAACTAATCCTTGAATGAGTAGAACCACAACAACAAGTAGGAAATATTTGACCACACTGCCAAATGTCTCCATTCCGAGTGTTAAGCTTAATTTTGCCATTAAAGCGAAAACACCATAGGGTGCTAACTGCATCACCAAGGTAACAACGCGCATGATCACTTCGTTGATGTCGTTAAAGAAGCGAGCAACACGTTCACCACGTTCACCAATATGCGATATCGCAAAACCAAAGATGACCGCAAACAAGATGATTTGCAGCATGTTACCTTGAGTCATCGCCTGAATAGGGTTGTCTGGCACAATATTGATAATGACTTCTGACAAGCTTGGGGCTTCTTTTACGGTATATTCCATAGTAGAACTGACTAAGCTGGCATTACCGGGATGAACTAAAATGGCAGCCACGATAGAAATAGTCAGCGCAATAGCGGTAGTGAATAGGTAGAACGAAATGGTTTTTCCGCCTAATCGGCCAAGTTTGGAGGGATCACTTAATGAGCAAGTACCGCACACCAATGACACAAACACCAATGGAACAACAAGCATTTTTAAGCTGGAGATAAAAATAGCACCTAAAACGTGCAATAAACCTTCAGTAATGTAGTCTTTAATAAATAAGCTGTCGGGGAAGAGGTTTCTTAAAAGTAGGCCTAATATAATACCTGTACCCATGCCGATTAAAATTTTACTTGTTAGTCCGAGCTGTTTTTTATTGCTCACAATCTTTCCTTCCAATTATTTTTTTAAGTATTGTTTGGCTGATGGACTAAAGCGTAGCAGGAAAGCTTTAGTTATGAAATGGTATGAAAGTTAAAGTTTATACCAAAATGTACCGATTAAAACGACCATGTTGTGGCATAGTTATCAGATATTTGTGTATTATTACCCAATAGGTAACTATTATAAATCATAAGTATTATTTTAATGTAACAGGGAGCCTGACAATGCGGTCAGCAATTAAAGTCTATATAACGTTAATTTGTTCGTTTTTACTCTTCGCCTGTGGTGGCGGTGGCGGCATTACTGATGACGGTAGTGGTGGTGGCGACGGTGGCACATCCCCTGTCACTATTTCAGTAGCATTATCTATTGATAATACTCAAGTGTCTGTCGCTGAACCAGCAAACATTACCGCTACGGTTACTGACTCTAAAGGTCAGCCCATTAGTACTTTAGTCAGTTTTGAATTAAACGATGACAGCTACGGTACTTTTTCTCCGGCAACAGGACAAGTGTCTACCAATGCCGATGGTGTTGCAAAAATCAAACTTGATACCGCTTCTGTAAATACAGGTGCAACTGTTACCGCAACTATTACTTCTGGTGAAACTGCTTCTGTAAATATCACTATGGTCGGTGACGGCGGTGAAGCCGGTGGTGGTTCGCAAGTTTCACTTGTATTGACCAACTCAGCAGGTGCAACAGTTCAAACAATTAGTACACTTTCTCCAGGAAAATTAACGGCTACGGTTACTGGTATTTCTAAGCCGACTATTGTGACTTTTGATACAGATATTGGAGATCTTCCGATAAAAACAGCGGTCACAAATGCTGAAGGTAAAGCGACCGTTGATATATATGCTGGCAGCTCATTAGGTGCTGGTGAAGTGCGTGCTACCTTGCCCACTAACGAAGTAGGCAAAACTATTGTGGTTGTTGGTGCAACTAATGTTGTTATGGGTAGCGGCTCTGGTACAACATTTGTTGCTGGGCAAGCTGAAGTGAGTACTACTAATTTGTCTGCTGGCGGTACAGCAACCATTACGGTAAGAATTCAAGACGACTTAGGTCAACCTTTTAATCAACCTGTTGATGTGAATTTTTCATCGACTTGTGCGACCAAAAATCCTGCTCAAGCAGAATTAAGCTCACCTGTTTCTTCAAGTAATGGTGTTGCTACTTCAACTTATTTGGCACAAGGTTGTGTTGGTGAAGATCAAATAAACGTCACAGCTAATGCGGGTGGCATAAGCTTATCTGCGGTAGGTACTATTAATGTATTACAAGCAGATGTCGGCAGTATTTCATTTGTATCAGCAGTGCCTGAAAATATTAGCATTTTAGGTACCGGTGGTATTGAGTCTTCAACCGTTAAATTTAGAGTGTTAGATAAAAATAGTAATCCTGTTAGCAACCAATCAGTATCATTTTCATTGAATACTGCGGTTGGTGGTGTTGCTATTACACCTGTTATAGCAACAACAAACAATTTAGGCATTGTTCAAACGGTTGTGAATACTGGTACTGTGGCGACATCATTACGTGTGACTGCAAAAGTTGAAAATGGTGCTGTGCCAGCTATATCAAGTCAATCAAAGCAGTTAATTGTGTCTACAGGTATTCCAGATCAAGACAGTTTTTCACTTTCTGCTGAGTTTGTTAATGCTGAAGGTTGGGATATTGACGGCACGGAAGTAACTGTAACTGCACGCATGGCCGATGCATTTAATAACCCGGTTCCTGATGGAACAACAGTGTCATTCACCACTGAAGGCGGCTCTATTGAAGATGCATGCCAAACGGTAAAAGGGGCATGTTCTGTAAAATGGACCAGTCAATTACCGCGACCAGAAGGTGAAGTGTTAATTAATGGTACTGGCGCTATGTTCCGTAACCCTAATTCAGCTTTAGCTTATGATGCTGCATTAAATGTATACGGTAATATTTACGGCCAAAAATACGGTGGGCGTGCAACCATTACCGCCACGGCTATTGGTGAAGAGTCTTTCCCTGATTTAAATGGTAATGGTCGATTCGATGCTAGTGAACTTACTGAGTTTAGAAATGGTGTTGATGTAACAGGGCAACCGTTTGATCTGAATGATGCGTTTAATGACTACAACGAAGATACCCTATTCAATCCTCAACAAGCTGGCGGACAAAGTGGTGGAGCATTAGAAGAGTTAGTTGATTTTAATGCTAATGGTACGTTTGATGTTAAAGATGGATTGTATAACGGCGTATTATGTTCATCTTCTGCGCATGCAGGCTGTGCTGATGGTGTGAACAACTCAAAATCACTTTATGTGCGTCGTAGCCTAGTGATGGTAATGTCAGGCAGTACTGCATACGCTACCGAACGTAGTCAAATTTTAATCGATGATCGTGATGGTCAACACCTTGGTGGCAATATTACTATCGTTGGTAAGGGGTCAGCTTCGGTATTCTTTACTATCTCTGACTTACATAACCAACAAATGCCAGCAGGCTCTATTGTAAGATTTAAAACGTCTGCGGGTTCAGTGGTTAGTGCAAGTGAGTATGTGTGGCCAAGCAGCAATTATAATGGTGGTCGTGACTTTGGTGTAACGATTAAAGGTGAAGATGAGCCTAACTCTGGTGTATTCCTGGTTGAGGTTGAAACACCTAATGGCTTAGTGACTGAAGTCGTTTCAATCGGAGTGAGCATTCTGTAATATGGATTAACCATAAATATAAATAAAAAGGGCGCTTACAGCGCCTTTTTTATTTATTCGAGAAAAAGATATTTTGCATAAATCGATCAGCATTTGTGTACGTTCAAAATTACCTTGCAATAAAAAATGGCCATCGCTAATTAGGATGGCCATTTTGATAAAGCGAGTAGAAAAATTACTTCTGGAACTGATACACACTACCCAGTTTCAATATTTGGGTTAATTCATCTAATGAAGTGCGAGATTCAATGATCAATTGTGGGTCTGCTAAATCTGCAACGGTTAGGCTATCGCGGTAATGTTTATCAACCCAAGTGTTTAAACGTGTAAACAAGGTGTCATTCATGATTGTGTGTTGATTAACCGCTTCAATCTCTAGCTCATTCATCGCCACGCGAAGACGAAGACATGCCGGTCCACCGCCGTTTTGCATACTTTGTTTTACATCAAAGTATTTGACCTGTGTAATTGGAGTACCCAAGGTAACAAGTTGATTTAAATACGCGAATACAGCAGGGTTTTCTTGGCAGTTAGTCGGCGCAATAATCGCCATTTCACCATTAGGTAAGGTGATAATTTGAGTGTTAAATAAGTAGCTTTTAACCGCATCATCAATAGAGACTTGATCGGTAGACACTTTAATAAAGTGTACTTCTGAATTCATTTTTTGACGAATTTCAGCAAATTTTGCCTCAGTATTTAAAAATGCCTGTTCATGGTAAAACAGCACATTCTGGTTGCCTACTGAAATCACATCGTTGTGAAATACACCTTGATCAATCACATCTGGATTTTGTTGGATGAAAACACAACTTTCATCTTCAAGTTGGTGCAAACGCGCAACAGCTTGTGATGCTTCTAATGTTTGACGTGCAGGATACTTATTTGGTTTTGGTGCATTGGGATTGGTTGCACTTTGGCCATAGACGAATAGCTCCACACCCGCTTTACCGTAATCACTGCATAAACGAGTGTGATTAGCCGCACCTTCATCACCAAAGTTAGCATGTTCTGGCAAGTGCAGATGATGTTTGAAGTGACGATCGTTATTAAATGTCGCCTTTAATATGCTTCCTGTGGTTAGTGGTTCAATACTTCTGTGTAATTTATCCACCAGGTTAGCCGGGGTAAAGTGCACTTTACCATCACGGGTATCGGCGGAAGGTGAGACCGTTGCCGCATTGGCCGTCCACATACTTGAGGCGCTGCAGCAAGCGTTCAGCAAAGCAGGAGCTTGCTCAGCAGCTTTTTGTATTACTTCTGAATCAGTTCCGCTAAAACCAATTCTACGCAGTGTATAAAGGTCTGGGCGCTCTTGAGGAGCTAACACACCTTGCACCATGCCTAAATCTGCAAGAGCTTTAGCTTTTAATAGCCCTTGTTTGGCTGCAGCTTTAGGATTAGAGGCTTGTGCGGCATTAGAATATGATGCCACATTACCAAATGATAAACCGGCGTAGTTATGAGTTGGTCCCACTAATCCATCAAAATTTGCTTCAAATTGCTTCATGGCTAATCCTTCATTGATTATTGTTATTAAGATTTCGACATGGAAATAACATTAAATTTGCATGTAAGAAATAACTAAATTACCGCAAGTATACGCAAGCTAAGCGGGTTAACAAGCTGTTTGGTTTTTGTTCAATTAGGCTTTTTTGACTAAAAATGCACTCAAGTTGCTCTCAAAAGTGTTTTATTGAGAAATTAGTTTTAAAAAACGCATATTATTTTTCATTTTTTTTATTTTTGGCTGGAAAATTGCTCATAAACGCACATAAAAAGCAGATTTACTTGAAAGTCTTGTCGCAACACTCTATATATGGAATCAATTTTGTTATTTTCTGAGACTATTTGGCGCAAATCAAACTATGGGTAAATCGTTAGTTATTGTCGAATCGCCGGCTAAAGCCAAGACAATTAATAAGTATCTTGGTAAAGATTTCATCGTTAAGTCGAGTGTAGGTCACATACGTGATTTACCGACTTCGTCCACGTCTGATGGCACTCCTCCAGCTAAAACTGCTGCAGAAGTCCGTAAGATGTCACCTGAAGCCAAAGCTATATATAAGCAGGCTAGAGATAAACAAGCACTTGTTGGCCGGATGGGAATTAACCCTGAAAAAGGCTGGGCAGCGAAATATGCCGTATTACCGGGTAAAGAAAAGGTAGTAAAAGAATTAAAAGCACTTGCAGAGTCCGCTGACCAAATCTATCTCGCAACCGATTTGGACCGTGAAGGGGAAGCTATCGCCTGGCATTTACAGGAAATTATCGGTGGTGATGCTTCACGGTATCAACGAGTGGTATTTAATGAAATCACTCAGTCTGCAATTCAAGATGCTTTTAGTAAGCCATCTACATTAGACACTAATATGGTTAATGCCCAACAAGCACGTCGTTTCCTCGACCGTGTTGTGGGTTTTATGGTATCGCCATTGTTGTGGAAAAAAGTCGCACGTGGATTATCTGCTGGTCGAGTGCAATCTGTTGCCGTGAGATTAGTGGTTGAGCGAGAAAGTGAGATTAAAGCGTTTGTACCTGAAGAGTTTTGGGACATCCATGCTGACTTAAATACCAGCAAAGCTGAACAATTGAAAATGCAGGTGTTGAAATTTCAATCCGCAGCATTTGAACCCATTAATGAAGCTCAAGCCAAAGTTGCCGTTGATGCGTTAAAAGGAGCTTCTTACAAGGTTTCTAATCGCGAAGACAAAGCGACATCAAGCAAACCTTCAGCACCTTATATCACCTCTACATTGCAACAAGCGGCAAGCACGCGTTTGGGTTATGGCGTGAAAAAAACCATGATGATGGCGCAGCGTTTGTATGAAGCGGGGCATATTACTTATATGCGTACCGATTCAACCAACCTGAGCCAAGAAGCGGTAGAAAATGTTCGCGAGATGATTGGTAAAGAGTTTGGTCCCAAGTATTTACCTGCAGATCCTATACGTTATGGTAGCAAAGAAGGTGCCCAAGAGGCGCATGAAGCTATTCGTCCTTCAAATGTGGATGTCCAATCTGCGTCGATGACGGATATGGAGCGTGATGCTCAACGTCTTTATGAATTAATTTGGCGTCAATTTGTGGCGTGTCAAATGACTCCTGCTCAATATGATGCAACACGTTTGACTGTGGTTGCCGGTGATTACGAATTAAAAGCCAGTGGTCGTACATTACGCTTTGACGGCTGGACTCGTGTGCAACCGCCAATGAGTAAGAAAAATGAAGACACTAGCACATTGCCTATAGTGGAAGTGGGTGATGTACTGACGCTTGATCAACTTTTACCCAAACAACACTTTACTAAACCACCTGCTCGTTACGGTGAAGCATCATTAGTCAAAGAGTTAGAGAAGCGTGGTATTGGTCGACCTTCAACTTACGCGACCATTATTTCAACTATTCAAGACCGCGGTTATGTGCGAGTAGATAATCGCCGTTTCTTCGCAGAAAAAATGGGCGAAATTGTCAGTGAACGTTTAGTTGAAAGCTTTAAAGATTTAATGAGCTATGACTTTACCGCCAGTATGGAACAAACCCTTGATGATGTTGCTCAGGGCAAGCTAGATTGGAAAAAAGTGCTTGATGGTTTCTATGGTGATTTTACCAAGCAATTATTGATGGCAGAAATGGATCCGGATGAAGGCGGTATGCGCTTAAATGATCCGGTTTTGACTGATATTGAGTGTCCAACCTGCCAACGTAAAATGGGTATTCGCACTGGGTCTACAGGCGTATTCTTAGGTTGTAGTGGCTATGCTTTACCGCCCAAAGAGCGTTGTAAGACAACGGTCAACTTAACACCTGGCGATGAAGCCATTAGTGATAATGAAGATGCTGAAACCGATGCGCTTCGTGCCAAGCACCGTTGTGGTAAGTGCGGCACCGCAATGGACAGCTATTTAATTGACGAATCACGTAAACTGCATGTTTGTGGTAATAACCCAAGTTGTGATGGTTACGAGATTGAAAAAGGTCAGTTTAAAATAAAAGGCTATGAAGGTCCTTTGATTGAATGTGATCGTTGCAGTCATGATATGGAACTTAAAAATGGCCGTTTCGGAAAATACTTTGGTTGTACTAATACTGAATGTAAAAACACTCGCAAACTGTTAAGAAGTGGTGAAGCTGCGCCTCCAAAAGAAGATCCTATCTTCTTACCGGAACTTAAATGTACTAAGTCTGATGCGCACTTTGTGTTACGTGATGGCGCGGCTGGAATATTTTTAGCGGCAAGTACCTTCCCTAAATCCCGTGAAACCCGCGCGCCGCTTGTTGAAGAGCTGGTGCAATATCGTGAGTTATTATGGGACAAGTACGCCTTTTTAGCCGATGCCCCTGTTGAAGATGATGACGGCAACAAAGCCTCTGTCAGATTTAGCCGTAAAACGAAAGAGCAATATGTTGCTACCGACGTTGACGGTAAAGCAACCGGTTGGTCTGCTAAGTTTATTGGCGGAAAGTGGGTGAGTGAATCGACAAAGTCACCTAAGAAAAAAGCTAAAAAGTAGTTGTTTAATATTGTTTAGTTTACAAACGCCATCATTATGATGGCGTTTTTGTTTGTTAAGTATTTATGAATTGATGCGCTAGCTATGTAAAAATGGCTATATTCAACTAAGCTATGCTGGTTGTTCGGCGTTTATCAGTAAGGTTTAAGTGATGTTACAAAGTATACTAGGTTCTTTGGTGTTGTTTGTCAGCTTACAAGTAATGGCTCAAAACACGGTTGTTAATGATGAAGTTAACATTGTCCAAAACATCGCTGAATATGAGGTTATTGCGGTTGATTATCCACCTTTCACCACCATGGATGCCGACGATTATGGCATTAATTTTTCATTATTAAGCCAACTTATTTCTGGCTTTTACGATTTTAAGGTAAAACCAATATTTTTACCTCCGGCCAGAGCGCAGTTGCAAGTTCAATCTGGCCATTGGTGTTTGAGCTTTTTTCCGCCTCCAGAGTCTCAACAAGCTTATTTTGTGCCGTTGAGCCAACAGAAAGTTGTGTTAGGTTTATTTCGTCTGAAGGAGAGTACGCCATTTTCTTGGGATGACTTATCTGAACTGAAAGGAAAAAGTTTAGCCATTATGCGTTACAAACGAGAAGGGGATTTTCATCGGCAATTTATTCATGCCGGCCTTAATATGGTGCCTATTGAATCGGTTGAACAGGGGTTTAAAATGCTTAAATATAAACGCGTGGACTTAGTTTTTTCAAACCAATTCCCTGATTACTTATTTAAGCACCCTGAAATAAATAGCCAAGACTTTCAATTCTCTAACACGCCCATTTTAGAGGCTCAAGTTGGCGTCTATATTAATCAAGCATGTAAAGAGCAATATCAATTACTGCTTCCTCAGCCAAACTAATTATCATCAATTGATTGTTCAGCGGTTAAGTCATGTTATCCCGCAACTTAACTTTTTGGTAAACAGTATTATTCTTGTTTGCAGTGGAATATTTTGTTTATGGCTATTTAGTTGGCGCTTAACTCACCTTGGTTACCAGCACAAATGCCAAGAGCGATATTTGCCTACCTAGATAGATACAATGTTATCGACTTACGCCAGTCTTCCTTCCTCGTTATATTTAGATCCTGTTAATGTTTTAAAATCCACCACTCAATCTATCTTCAAACTAAAAAATATCCATTTTCGGTGTGAATGTGGTAGTTTGTTCGTTTGATTTTTTTAAGCGAGTTTATTCATGATAGTGGGTTTCGATTATGGCAGTGCTAATTGTTCAATTGGTGCTTGGATCAATGAGAAAATAGAGTTAATACCCCTTAGTGAAAATTCTAATTATTTACCCTCTACGCTCTATGCCATGGATCGTGAGCTGATAGCTGAGGCGGTTTATAATGGTTTGCCTGAAGCCTTGAAAGCTGAATTTTCTCATTTACGCAGTTCACAATTAATGCGGGCGAAAATAATTCGACATGAACTCGATTTATTGATTGATGAACCTACAGTGTTTGTCGGTCAGGCCGCTATTAATGCTTATCTTGAAATGCCTGAGGAAGGTTTTTATGTCCGTTCACCCAAGTCTTTTCTGGGGGCGACAGGACTGAGAGCTGAACAAGTGGCTTTGTTTGAAGATATTGTTACCTTGATGATGCAACACGTTAAACAACGTATAGATCAACAGTTAACTGCTAAAGGCTTAAATACGGCTACCCATGCCATGATTGGCCGCCCAGTTAACTTTCAAGGTATTGGCGGCGAACAAAGTAATCAACAAGCTGAGGCCATTTTAACCTTAGCGGCTAAAAGAGCCGGTTTTACCTCGGTGGGTTTTCTATTTGAGCCACTTGCCGCTGGAATGGATTTTGAATCAACCCTTAACAAACCTGCAAATGTATTAGTTGTCGACGTTGGTGGTGGTACTACAGATTGCTCGTTAGTAAAAATGGGCCCTGAATTAATGAGTAACACGCTGCGAGATCGAGACTGTTTGGGGCACAGCGGACAGCGTATCGGCGGTAATGACCTTGATATCGCACTTGCTATGCAAGGCTTTATGCCAAGTTTTGGCAGTGGCAGTGCTATGTTAGATGGTAAGCCTATACCTTCAAATTTATTTTGGAATGCCGTTGCCGTGAATGATATTAGCGCCCAGCGTGATTTCTATCATTTATCCAGCAAGAGATTAATCGAAACCTTGATCAATGGTGCCGAGCAACCTGAATTACTGCAGCGTTTATTGACCATTCAAAAAAATCAGATGAGTTTTCAGGTTGTGCGCCAAGCGGAGATCGCTAAAGTGGCGTTAACTGATTCACCCGTCCATAAAGCTGCACTGTCATTTGTGGAAAAACAGTTAACTATCGACGTCAGTGTCGAGCTATTTGAGCAAGCCATTGCGCCGTCACTGGATAAAGTCAGTCAATTAATGCGCCAGGCTATGAATAGTCTTGATGATCAGGGTAAGGCGTTAGAAAGCCCTGATATTGTTTATATTACTGGCGGTACGGCAAGAAGCCCTGCAATATACAAACAAATTGCTAAAGTGTATCCTCAAGCGCAAGTGGTGGTGGGTGATCACTTTGGTTCGGTTACCGCAGGGTTAACTCGTATGGCGCAACAATATTTTAAGGAAGCTTAATGAATATTAACGTGAAATTAGTCGCTTTAGTCGCACTCAGTGGATTAATGATGAGCTGTAGTGACGATGTCGGTAAGGTCAGTTTAGGATTATTTACCACTAAAGATGTGATTATTGATGCAAAACATGACCCTAAAATACCAGGAGTGACTTGTCATATTAGTCGCATTAAAGCAGATTTAGATTTTGCCGACCCTTCAGATATGAGCATTAGTTGTCGTCAAACTGGACCTATTTCAGCAAATGATTTAGCAGACATAGATACCAGTAAAGGCGGTGAAGTGGTCTTTAAAGAGTCGTTAAGTATTTTATTTAAAAGCTTAAAAGTGAGACGTATTTTGGATAAAGAAAATCAAACTTTATTGTATTTATCTTATTCAACTAAAGAAACTAACGGCAGCCATAAGCATGCTTTATCAACTGTGCCGCTTTATGGAACGCAGGCATGGAATGCATTGAAGGTTGATGGTCAAAATTAGTGTCCACACTTATGTAGAATGACAAAATAGGCCGCACCAATATCAATATTTGTGCGGCCTATTTTATAAGCGTTTATTATCTCGAGCAGTGGTTACTTAGCGATAGCCTGATTGTAACGCTCAAAAGCACGTTCAAGATCGGCAATTAAATCCTCTGTGTCCTCCAAGCCGATATGTAAACGAATAAGTGGCTTACTGCTATCCCATTGGGTTGCAGATCTTATCTTATCAATACCGAAAACACCCAAAATTAAGCTTTCAAAGCCGCCCCACGAAAAGCCCATTTTAAAATGCTGCATGTTTTCGACAAAGGCTGTAATGCTTCTAAGATCGCCATCTTTTAAAACAAATGAAAATAAGCCATTCGCGCTGGTAAAGTCACGCTTAAAGAATTCATGACCTGGGCATGTTTCAAAAGCAGGATGTCTGACATGGTCAACCTCGGGACGCTTTGCTAACCAATTGGCGACTTCAAGTCCATTTTTATGGTGCTGGGCCATACGGACTCCTAGGGTACGTAACCCTCTGGCCGCTAAAAATACATCATCTGGCGAAGTCGTTTGTCCCATTAAATAGCTGTTTTCACGTAATTGTGGCCAGTGAACCTCGTTTGCCGTTGCGGTACCCATCATGACATCTGAATGACCGACAATGTATTTAGTCGCCGCTTGAATAGAGATATCTACACCCATTTCGAATGGTCTAGAGTTAATCGGTGAAGCCCAGGTGTTATCAAGCATCACTATCACATTATGTTCATGGGCGATGCGACTCAGCGTCGGCACATCTTGTACTTCCATGGTGATCGACCCTGGAGACTCAAGGAAGAGTACCTTAGTATTTGGGCGAATGAGATCACGTATGCCTTCACCAATCATAGGATCATAATAGCTCGTTTCTATGCCAAATCCGGCAAGCATTTTGTCGCATAAATCACGCGTGGGTTCATAGGCGGTGTCGACCATCAGTAGGTGGTCACCGCTTTTTAAAAATGATAATAGTGCCGCACTAATAGCCCCTGCACCGGATGGATATAACGCCGTGCCAAAGCCGCCTTCAAGTTCTGCAATCGCTTCTTGAAAGGCAAAATGGGTTGGCGTACCACGACGGCCATAGAATAACTCGCCATTGGTCTTATTTTTAATAGCAAAACGCATGTCGTCCATGGTGTCAAACACCACTGTAGATGCTCTAAATACCGGCGGATTAATAATGCCTTTAGTGTATTTTTTATCTCGACCTAAGCTGACTATTTGGGTTGCTTGTTTACCGTGTTTATTCATTATTAATTCATCCACTAAAAACCTATTTAGCCATCCTAACATCTATACGGCTAAATGAAAGGGGCGAGAGATAGATAATATCGGCTACATAGGCAAAATGGCTTATGTCGTTTCCACTATGGGTAATGTTAAACAAAACTCAACGCCACTTTGATGTATCTCATCCGCTTGAAGTGTCGTTTTGTTAATGTCATCTTCTATTACACAGCTGACATTGCTCGCTTTAATGGTGCCATGGTGAAAATCAGTTACTAATCTTGCGATATACAAGCCTAAACCAAGATGGGGTTTGTTGGTGGGAATTTGTGGCCTTATTGACACCATAGATTCAAAAATCTGCTCGCTCATGTTTTCAGGTAATTTTGGTCCGATATTAGTTATTTTTAGAATCGCCTGTTTATGATATTGATTTAAGCTGACACTAATAGCACTATCTGGCTGGCTAAATTCAATGGCATTACTAATGAGTTTATCCATTAATTGGGCAATGTATTCTGGAACGCCATTACACATCATAACTTTATCTTCAATAAATACGTTAAAACGCTGCTCTGGGTAGGTCATCTGATAACCTTGCATACAGCCACCGATAACCTTTTTTAAGGGAAATGTGCTGCGTTCAGCATGTGATAAGCTGGCTTCGAGATTAGTTGCCTCAGTTAAGTTATTTAAAATCAGATGTAATCGATTGACACCGTCCTGCGCTCTATTGACATATTTTTTACTTGCTTGATCTAGGTTTTGATTGCTGAGGTGCTCTAAAGAGCTTCGAACAACTGCAACAGGGGTACGAAGTTCATGTGATAGCCGCGATGACATGTTTTCTAAATAGTGAGTATATTGACCGAGTCTGCCGACAATATTGGCAAAGCTTCGTGATAAATCACCTATTTCATCTCGATTTCTTGACGGAGTGATTTGATTTCTGACACGTCCCTGGCTGTCTATGGCTAATTCAGCTTGGTCACGTAAGCGGCGAATACGGCTAGAGATGCTCGATGCAAAAATGAATAGTGCCAGTGTGCCCATGCTCATAATCGTAAGAATAACGTTAAATAGCTTTTCCAGTGCCCGATTACGCAAGCTACGGATACCGTGAGTAGTTTCTTCGGCTATAACAGCCCCCATCACCTTGTCATCAATCCAAATAGGGCTCGCAGCCGCTAATACGACCGCTTTACTGTCTGGGGTTAATCGCCAGGTTGAAGCCTGTTTACCTACTAGGGCATTTTCAATATGGCTACCACTTAATTCAGTTGAGTCCTGTAATGAATCGATAAAGTCCTGTGGCGGTCTAGTGAGAATTTTATAATATAAGGGTAATAAGTATTGTTTATGGAAGTGTGCCCAGGAGCTTTGAGTTTGGGCGTCATCTAAATCAGCATCCCAGGTATTACTTGATGTGCGAATATCACCTGAACGCGCTAACACTCTGCCATGATTATCGACCACCCAAATGCGTGAGCTGTTGTGGCCCATACCTTTAACAATACTTTCTATTTCAGGCGAAGGCACCAGAACTGTGCCTAATTCTGCTACCGAGTTGGTGGCTGAAGTGCCGACAATATTAATTAAATTGCGCGTCTCATTGTCATCCACATTATGAATAGCGAATCCGAGTTTACTGCCAATCATGTCTAACGGAATACGGAACTCAATATTGTATCCATTAGGGGTTTTCTGCCATTGGCCTTGAATACGATTCTCAGGGATGACGGGCATTGATTGTGTTGGATCTTGAGGTAACTGATAAGCGCTTAACCAGCCATCCTTGGTATTGGCAATGACATAGCGCCTAAATAAATTATCGGGCGCAAGCGTAGCCATCACTAAGTGATCGTTCCTGTCGACCCTTAAGCTATTTTTACTGCGATAAATAACTTGGGAGTCATTAACCTCAAAAAAGCCATAAAGATAACCAGCATATTTACCCACCATATGGGTAAAGTTAAGGTATATGTCTTGTTGTGCATTTTTTTGATAAACAATGTGTTCTTTTCCATAATATAACTTACGGTGACTGTACAATTGCCAGTCTTCTAACTTTCCGTCAAGTTGAATTGGGCCCGATAATGGATAAGCATACAAGTCGCGGCCCTTTTGGACTTGGGTTAAAAAGCTGGCTTGATTATCAAACAGTTTAGGGCGTTCATGCAGTGCGGTTGCCAACGCTTGAGTGGTACCTTCTAAGGTTTTCTCTTGTCCATGGCGCAAGTACTTTTCCATTTCCCATACATATTCATACCCAAGCCAAGGTAGGCAGAGTAAAAATAGTGACAGTATAATCACTTTAGCCCTTAGGCCTAATGGCAAATACATATTGAACATCTTCCTTACAAGCTGTCCCAGCGATAACCCATACCATATACAGTATCGATACAGTCAAATTCACTGTCTATGGCTAAAAACTTCTTTCTGATCCGCTTTACATGGGACGTAATGGTGCTGTCATCGACATAAATTTTCGCTTCTTGCATTAAATCCTGACGGCTGCGGACATGTCCTGGGTGTTTAGCCATGGCGTGTACCATCCAAAACTCGGTAACGGTCAATTCAATCGGCTGTAACTTCCAAGTGACCTGTATGCGATTGCCGTCAATTTGCAAGTGATTGCGTGTCATTAGATTATCTTCAATCGGGCTTGAACCGATTAATTCTGAACGGCGAAATAATGCGGCAATACGCGCCAATAAATGCGGGAAACTGACATCCTTGGTTAGATAGTCATCAGCGCCTAACCTTAGACCACAAACAGTATCAAAATCGCCACTTCGTGCGGTAAGAAAGATAATCGGCAAGCTACTCGACATGGCGCGTAAGGATTGGCATAGAGTAAAGCCGCCATCAATTTCACCTTCAAGGCCAATATCAATGATGGCTAAATCGGGCAGGCGAGCATTGAAGGCTAACATAGCCGTTGGACGGTTAGGGTAGGCTTGTACACTGTAGCCTTGTTGCTGTAGCACTTCTTTGTAGTTGTCGCGGATAGCGGCTTCATCTTCAACAATCGCGATGCGTTTCATTAATCAGCTAATTCCATAATCTGTTTATTGTTGTGACTATACAGCAATTTATAACGGGTTAAAGGCTTCCAAATCAATTGCCATTTTGTTGCCACAATTGAACATAAGATTGCCATTTTTAAACCCATAAATAGTCATTTCTGTGTTGTTTAATAGTTTCATCGAGTCGAGGACTCATGTCGAACAACTCATTTATCAATATTAAAAACAGGAATGTCATTATGAAAAAGCAACTAGTCGCTATCGCCGTTATCTCATCAGTACTGTTTAGTAACATAAGCTATGGCGCTCAAAGCAACACAATACCAGAACGTGAAAATACTGAAGAACTTGTTGGCTTAAGCTCAGGCATTATATTGGGTGCCGTGGTTGGTGGACCTATTGGTGCTTTTATTGGCGCATTAACAGGCTCATTAATTGGTAAGTCAGTCGGTGATGATTCTGAGATTGAAGCACAACAATCTTTATTATCGCAGCAGCAATATGAAATTAATGAGACTAGCCAAAAAATTGCACAAATGAACCAACAACAACAGTCCTTAGAAGAGGTGAAATCAGAGCTCGCTCGACTTAAAGCGCATCAAAAGCAAACCTTAGCTGAATTAGGTGTGGGAATGAATGTGCAATTTAAAACCGGTTCAAGCCTCATTGAACCTTTGTTTAAGCAACAGTTAGATAATGTGGCTTACATGATGGCATCAATGCCTGAGCTGAATGTTGATTTAATGGGCTTTGCCGATCGTCGTGGGAATGATGATTTTAATCAGGCGTTATCAGAGCAGCGCTTAATTGAAGTGACCAACTACATTGTGGCGCAAGGAATTGATAAGTCACGTTTACAAGGTCAGGCCTATGGTGCCAGCGCGCCAATGCATCCAGATCAGAATGTTGAAAATGATTTTTTCGATCGCCGAGTAACATTAACGCTTATTCCAGAAAGTGCGCAATTAGCCGCCAATTAATTTAACCGTTTGTTCCACTTTATGGACTTAGTTAGCGGCATGAATACCATGCCGCGAAGGAGATGTTATGTTTGTAAAATTGCCCTTTTGGTTGTATTTAGTCAGTGTATGTTATTTCAGCTTTCCCTATTTGAGCCTAGCATCACAAGATACATACTCGAATCGAACTATCACAATTGAGGCTGATGAAATCACTCAAGGTCTGATTAGCTACCAGATTAATAGTCAGCATAAACAGATGTTTGCCCTAGATACTCAAGTTGAAATGACAGTATCAGGATTAGTGAATAGGGTGACGGTGAAGCAGATATTTAATAATGTTGAAGACAGCTGGATTCATGCTAAGTATGTATTTCCTTTACCTGAAAATTCAGCGGTTGATGGGATGAGTTTACTGATTGGCGACCGGATAATTGAAGGTGTTATCAAACCAAAGCAACAGGCTAAACAACAATTTGAGCAGGCTAAAAAACAAGGCAAGCAGGCGAGTTTAGTCAGTCAGCAACGCACCAATGTGTTTACCACTCAATTGGCGAATATTGGTCCGTTACAGCAAGTAACCGTTGAAATTACTTATCTGCAAACAATCAGTTATCAGGATGGTTTGTTTAGTCTGCGCTTTCCGTTAGTGGTTGCGCCGCGTTATCGACCGGATTTTCAACGCAGTACATTTTCTGAAACTAAAGAGCTAATATCGCCCATGCTTGAACCTCTAAATGTGCAGCGTAATACTGAGGGACAAAATGCATCAGCAAGCCATAAGGTATCGATAGATATCGATATAGATGGTGGTTTTGATATTACCGAATTAAATAGTCCTTATCACGATATACAACAAAATCAAAATGGACGAAAAACCAATGTAAGCTTGCAGGGCAAAGTGCCGTTAGACCGTGACTTTGTCCTACAATGGCAAACAAGTGTTGGTGATGAAGTGGCTGCCACGGTTTTTTTTCAAACGGGTAAAACCTATCAAGATAAAGCTAATGCTGACGTCAATCTTGACCAGCCAAAAGATATTTATGCGATGGCTATGTTATTTCCACCCACATTGACTTTAAAAGCTCAGCAGCAAATTAGCCGAGAATTAATCCTTGTTATCGATACCTCTGGTTCAATGGCGGGGGAGTCAATCATTCAAGCTAAGCAGGCGTTGAATATTGCCTTAACAGGACTTAAACCAACCGACAGTTTCAATATTATCGAATTTAATTCTGATGTCAGTGCATTATTCAGTGATGCAAAACCAGTGAATAGTTTGTATTTAGAACAAGCAAAGCGATTTATTGGTTCCTTAAATGCTGATGGCGGGACCGAAATGGCACCAGCATTAGATAGGGCATTGACCTCCAGCATTAACGCTAAAACAGGAGGCCTGAGACAGGTCATATTTATGACGGATGGTGCGGTATCAAATGAGGCACAGTTATTTGAACAAATTAGCTATCAGTTACAAGATTCAAGACTGTTTACGGTCGGGATTGGCTCGGCGCCTAATTCTCACTTTATGACAAGGGCTGCCAGAGTCGGACGAGGGACTTTTACTTATATAGGTAAGTTAGAGGAGGTAGAGCAGAAAATATCCCAGCTTTTGACCAAAATAAATCAGCCGATATTAACCGATGTTGAATTATATAACCTTGATGGTAGCGTACCGGATTATTGGCCCGCACAGATTGATGATGTTTATCAGAGCGATCCCGTTACAGTCAGTTTTAAAATGCCTGCTGAACAATTACAGCCAGTGATTATTTCAGGCCATATTAATGGCCAATATTGGCAACAACAACTGGATTTCAATCAGGGCCGTGCAGCCGTGGGAATTGATTTACTGTGGGCTAATACACAAATAACCGCATTAGAGCTAAGCCAAAGTCATGCGAATCGTCAAAAAGTGGCCAAGCAAGTTGAAGCGTTGGCTATGCAATATCATTTAGTCAGTAGCCAAACCAGTTTATTGGCGGTTGATGTTACTCCGGTTAATCCATATCACTCTGACAAGTCTGAGCGTCAATTATCGACGTTATTACCTGCTGGGTGGCAAGCAAGTGCGAGTCAGCAAGGTGTGTTACCACAAACTGCGACAGCGAGTCGTTTATGGTTGCTTATTGGAATGAGCTTACTAGCATTAACCTTACTTTATGGTCTATGGCTAAAAGGCTTACTGCCTGCGCAAAGGCTCATTCTAAATAGTGCGGAATAACATTATGTTAGTTAGATTAACAAGAACAATTAACTTGCGATGGATAATTTTTTTTACTCTGCTAATTATAGCGTCAGCAATGATTATAAAGGGAGGCTACATGCAAGCTAAAGCTCATTTTGCTCAGTATTTGATTGAGCGTGCATTCGTACAAACCTTGATTGATAACAAGCCGCATAAACCTTGGTCTTGGGCTGATACTCATCCGGTAGCAAAAATACGTTTCATTGACCGGCAGCACAAACTAGATAAACAAGATATCTATGTTTTGGCGGGAATATCAGGCAGAACATTGGCATTTGGCCCTGGTTTATATTTAGGTGGGGCTAATGTAGGTGAGCAGGGAAATACCATTATTGCAGGGCATCGAGATAGCCATTTTCTGAAGCTAAAGCATTTAGTATTGGGAGATACTATCGAGTTGCAAGATGCCCAGGGTCAGTACACTCGTTATCAGGTGACCGATTTACGAGTGGTACACGAAACCCAAGTTGATGAAATGGCCATGACAGATGACAGCCGGTTAACCTTAATAACCTGCTACCCATTTGATAAATTGGGCGGTGATGCAGACCTTCGTTACATTGTAGAGGCAAAGGCTGTATCAATAAGTCCGTTAAGCTTGATTTAATTTGGCTAATTACTAGTTAGATATTGGCATAACACGGTTGCGACCTAGTCGCTTGGCTTCATAAAGCAATTTGTCAGTCGCTTCGATTAGTTGACCGACATCTTGCTTGGGTTTCCATTCTGATACACCAAAAGATGCGGTGATAGAATCAATTACTTTCTCACTGCGTCTGTCTTTTACACTGAGTTTTTCTATCGCACGGCGAATGGCCTCAGCAAGATGACGAGCGACTCTTAGCTGGCTTTTAGGCACGATAATAGCAAACTCTTCACCGCCAAATCGATACAGCTTAATGCCGTCACGACAAGCTTCTTGTACACGCTTTGCCACTGTTTTCAAAACAAGATCACCTAGTTGGTGACCAAAAGAGTCGTTAAATTTTTTGAAGTGATCAATATCAATTAAAATAAGACAACAGCCTTCTGGTGCCAACTCAATTTGGGCATTGATATCTTCATTAAAAGCACGACGATTGAGTACATTAGTTAACGCATCATACAGCACATCTTTCTCTGACTCAGCCAAACGTGTTTTAAGTGTATCAATTTCCGATTGGGCTTTTTGTAATTGCTGGGTAAAACTAACCGTACTGGAGCGAATGTTTTCAGATTCTTTGACTATATTACGCACAACACCGATAACTTGCTCTAATGAAAAACCTTGGTTTTCAAGATCGGCTAAACGCGTAAAGTCTTTATTAATCTGTGCTTGAAATGATTCAGTATCTGAATTGGTGTCTTTTAAAGATTGCGATAAGTCACATACCATGGCATCGAGGTTTTTACGCATATCACGTACATCAAGCTCTACGGGATCTGCTACGTGCTTACGAAATAGTAATTCACTGGTAACAGGGGAGCAGGTTTGATTTTGCTTAATTGCATTATCAAGTTCGGCATTCAACTGTGGATTTTTCTCTCCAACATAGGCATACCATAACGCATAATTAATTGGCGTGGTGGGAATTTGATACTTAAGCATTAAAGGCACGGCTTTTTTTAAGTTAGCTGCAGCAAGCTGTAAAAGCGTGGTCGACATCTTAACCCTCTAATTATCTATAATAATGATAATAAAAATATAGCAGTAATATTGCGGTGTGTAACGCAAAAAAAAAGCATCTAATGATGCTTTTGATTTTTTAATTCTTGATTTAGAAGGTGTACTGTACTGAAATCATTGGTCCAGTAAAGCTGTAGTTAATTTTGTAGTCGGCAATATAAAAGTCTTGGTCTAAGGCGGTTAATGTTTGCTTATAATCTACATCAATTTCATAATAATTAAAGCCTGCAATTAATGACCAATCTTCATTTAATTCAGCTTCTACTACCGCTCGAACATCTACCAATGAACCTGCTATATCGTTATATTTTAGCGAGAAGTACTGTGCATAAGCTTTAAATACCCAACCAGGCGAGAATTCATAGTCACCATAAACACCAAAGTTTGGTAATGGTGCTGTTAAGCTTTTATCTACAACTCTAGGGGTGGTTATTGTTTCACCGCAATATTGCTCAAGCTGAGTGTTGGGAACACATATTCCTATTTCACCTTCAAAAGCCGTTTTAATAAACATGGTGTGTAAACCGACAGAAGCACCTATTGTATAGTTCTCACCCTGCCAAATGTCATAACCATAACCTAGACGTAAAATATCAATGTCTAAAGTTGATTTTAAGCTGATACCAGCTTCAACATCATAGGTAATATCTGAATCTGGCAATGTGAACTGAAAGTCTTTTGCAATTTCAGGAGATTGGGCTGTGCGGTGTAAAGATTTATAGTCTAAATAAATATTATGTCTTTGATTGAATGTGTAGGCTAATTCAATAAAAGGTAAAAACTGTTTTTCTTTAAGGTTTAAGTCATTTTCAAAATCTAATGGAAATGTGCCCCCTGTACGAGGGTTAGTTACTACCATGTACGAGTCAGAATTTGCATATAATCCACCAATATTTATAGTGAATGAATCTGGCAAAACATTAACTTGTTCTGGAGTGATGACGTTATTATCATCGGCAAATACTGGGGTTACTATAAACAGCACCGCACACGACATCAAAGTTTTGAACATAAATAAAAACTCCGCATTTATTCTTTTTATAGTTATTGCTCATTGGTGGCAATATGCATTGATTACTCGTTAGATGTTTCTTCTAAATACGCGTCGACAGAAGAAAATGAAGTAACTAAAGATTCACGAGTAGTATGACTAAGTGTGTGTGGCAGAAATGCTGTCACTAGAACACACCCATGATATTAGCATCATGTAAGCAAATGTAAAAACTTTGTTTCATTAAAGTTGCGTTAAATCAAATTTTTCTTGTGTAGAGGATGAAAAATGTAAACTACGGCCTGTTTTATGCTGTTTTTATCGACTGCAAGTCGAGAGTTAAATATCAAAATTAGGATGATTTGTAGGTATTTAAAAAAACTGATTATTTAAAAATTGGCTGGCTTGACAAAAAATAAAGGAGCTTAAAGCTCCTTTATTTTTAATAAGTTTAAATATTCAGCCTTTAGGCGCTATTTAGTCTTCGGCAGTTGATGTTTCTTCTTCATCATCGCTTACCTCATCGAAGTCGATTTCAATTTCAACTTTGGCAGATTGGCCTGGGTTATGAATGGTGCCAACAACAGCATAAAATGGCTTACCTTTGGCTAATCTAGTGTATTTAGACCAGAGTAATTCGATTGGTGTCGTCGGTGGCATTAACCCTTGGGTCGCTTTAACAAATTGGTCTTCATCTGGTGAACAAGGCAGTTGTGTACCTTCAGATAAATTTTTCAGTGCTTGACCATGTTGCTCAAGTAATTCAGCTTCCTTGTTGGTAAAGTCTCCACAACGTTTAAACCCTTTTGGGAAATTAACATCATCGTAGAAACGTTTGTTGCTTACAAAGCTAGCTGTGCCATTGGCTATAGTGTCAATACTGGCAGCTACATGTGTATATGATTGCTGTGACATGGCATTTACCTATAAGATTAAGTGAATAAAGATTTCAATTGGAGTATTGGCCAGCTTGAAATTTTTTTAAATCAAAATATTTTATCCATTTCGGTGAAGAATTTTTATGGACACGGATTTATTAAAGACCTTTCTTGAGGTTTCAAAGACACGGCATTTCGGTAAAGCGGCTGAAAATCTTTTTTTAACTCGAAGTGCGGTCAGTTTTAGGGTTAAGCAATTAGAAACCTTGCTTGGGGTGGAGTTATTCGACCGTGTTCGCAATAATATTCACCCAACCCCAGCAGGAGAAAGAATGCTGGGCCATGCTGAAGCCGTGCTAATGGCGTGGGAAAGGGCGAAACAAGATGTTAGTTTGCACCAAGATAACTTGTTACAACTAACCTTGGGTACAGGGCATAATATTTGGGATACTTATTTACAATACTTCTTCCAGCCTTTACATCAAGGATTACCCGGAGTATCACTTCGCACGGAAGTGATTACTCCTCAAGCTATGACTCGACAGCTGATTGAGCGAAGTATCGACATCGCGATTAGTTTTGATACCCCAAAATTAGAAGAGGTAGACATAGTTAAGTTAATGGATGTGAGTTTGTGTTTAGTGTGCCATCAAGCGGGGATGACATTAAGTAATATAGACACGATAAATTATATTAAAGTAGATTGGGGGACAGCGTTTAATATTGCCCATGCACAGACTTTTACAATGCTACCGGTTCCGGCTCTTCATACCAGCTCGGCAAGAATGGCGCTCGACTTTTTACTTAACAATGGCGGCAGTGCATTTTTACCGTACTCATTTATTGAGCCGTATTTAGCATCAAAGCAAGTATTTTTAGTTGAGCAAGCCGCTACGATTGAACGCAGCGTATATGGTGCTTTTTGGACTGGAAATGAACGAAGAGAGCAAATTGAAAAGGCGCTAAAGCTGTTACAAGCTAAAGGGCCTGTAGCGCCAACTTAACCAAGGCAGAAATAAGCAAGTTAAATTCAATGTAACTTGTGCTTCCTGCCTTTTTTAAGACTGGAATGATTACCAAATTAATGGGCCAATAATAACGGCCCAGCATATCCCACAAAATAGTAAACTGAGAAAAACAGCTGCTGAAGCGATATCTTTGGCTTGACCGCTTAAAGGATGCATTTCACCGCCAAAACGGTCAACTACCGCTTCAATAGCTGAGTTGAGTAACTCTACAATTAGCACTAAAAAAACGCCTAATATTAGCATTAAGCGTTCTAATGTGCTGACATCTATGAGCAATGCTACAGGGAGCAGAATTGCTGCTAATGCAAGCTCTTGCCTAAATGCTGCCTCATCCCTAAATGCTGCTTTAAATCCCTGTATGGAAAAGCCTGTTGCTCTAATAACGCGTTTAAATCCATGATTATTTTTAGGTTTCATTCAAGCCTACGTTTTATGTACTACACTAAATTCTTTACTGATTATGCCATTCTTCTTTATATTTGTTAATCAAGTATTCAATGTTGGTTAACTTTTGTAACCAGTTTGGTCATGCAAAGGACTGCTCATGAATAAATTTTTGATTTGTATAAACGCTATCAATAACCAGCAAGTAAATCTAAAACACACTTCCACAAACTACAATTTACTCGGTTATTATCTGATTCTGATTAGTGTGTTAATCATGCATTTTGTTTCTAGTGATGCCCAAGCTGAGGAAGTAATACCTAAACCGCAAATACAATTAGCTAAGTCATTAACGGGGGCTATCCACATTGAGGATTACCTTGTTAGTGAAAAATTAGATGGTGTAAGAGGGTATTGGGATGGGAAACAGCTACTGACTAAAAGTGGCAGGTTAATTAACCCTCCCGCTTGGTTTATTAAGGATTTTCCTAATACCGTATTGGAGGGCGAGTTATGGATCGGTCGTGGACAATTTGAAGCTATATCAGGTCTGGTGAGGCAGGCTGAAGCAGATGATGCTGCCTGGCATAAAGTAAAGTTGATGTTATTTGATTTGCCTTTGTCAGAATTAACTTTTGAGCATCGATATCAGCAATTACAAGTCATTGCCGCTAAATCTGAATATTTACAAGCAATAGAACAGGAAACTATATCTTCCGAACATGAATTATATCAGCGTTTAAAGCGTGTTGTTGCTCAAGGGGCTGAAGGTTTAATGTTACATCGAAAACAAGCTACTTACGTTACAGGTCGTACAGATAACATATTAAAATTAAAACTTAAAAGTGATGCTGACGCTATAGTCATTGGGCATACTGATGGCAAAGGCAAGTATACCGGCGTGATGGGCGCATTAACGGTGAAAATGCCAAATGGAATTGTGTTTGATATTGGTACTGGTTTTAGCGACCTTCAACGTCAAAAACCACCTTCCATAGGCACATTGATAAGTTATCATCATATTGGCTTTACTAAAAATGGGGTGCCAAGGTTTGCAAGCTTTTGGCGGGTAAGGGATGATGAACCTAAAGAACCGTAAGTTTCTGTGGTTTTAATTATTATTAGTATCAGTATTGGAAAGGTAACCTAATGGTGATCACAGAAGTAAAGTCAGTGTTATTTGTCTGCATGGGTAATATATGTCGCTCGCCAACCGCAGAGGCTGTTTTTAGACAGAAAGCTAAGCAATGTCAACTAGATATAAAAATAGATTCAGCAGGTACGATAGCCTATCACCAAGGTAACT
The DNA here is from genome assembly GCF_051164845.1 of Shewanella sp. HL-SH4. Lineage (NCBI taxonomy): Bacteria > Pseudomonadati > Pseudomonadota > Gammaproteobacteria > Alteromonadales > Shewanellaceae > Shewanella > Shewanella sp. HL-SH4. Next base: position 389,800 of record NZ_CP195037.1, on the reverse strand, counting down.
CACCTGATCCTCGCAGTGTGAAAGCCGGTAAGGCTCGTGGGATAGATTTTAGTGGTATTCGCGCACGGCAGGTTACTGAGCAAGACTTTGCTGATTTTGACCTTATTCTTGCTGCTGATGCCGCTAATATGAAAGATCTTGTGACACGCTGTCCGAAGCAATATCAACATAAATTATCAATGATACTTGCGTTTGGTGACACAGGTGTCAAAGACCTTAAAAATATCAAAGATGTACCTGATCCATATTATGGCGGTGACAATGGATTTGAGCAGGTGATAGATTTACTTGAAAATAGCTTGAGCGCTTTGGCTAAGCTCATTGCAAAAAAATAAACAACACAGTCGGTCATACGTTTTTATTAGCTAATACAATCGATAATTATTGGATTAGCTAATAAAAAAAGCATGAAATTCATGCTTTTTTATTTAACTAACTTTAATAGGGTGGTGAATAATAATTACCCTTGGTGACGTTTACCAGATTGTTTAAGTTTACTCAGTTCTAGTTTTTTCAATCTGTCAGCTTCTTTTTGAGCAATAATACGTTCAACTTCCACTTTTTCTATTTCGATCATTGCTGGCGTTTCTAAACTCAGTAAGCCAATTTTCCCTGAACGGAATTCGTGTAATAACAGTTCTGATGCTTTATGTAAGTCGATACGTCCACCAGGACGTAATGCACCGCGTTTACGGCCAATCTCTTCCAATAACTCAAAATCAGAGTTTGGTAGATTATCAATTTTATAACGCTCGCAAATTAGTTCTGGGTAGGCTTTTAATAAATACTCTGCTGCAAACATTGCCACATCTTCGTATTCCATAGCGGTATCTTTAATCGCACCTGTTACCGCTAATCGATAACTACTTGCTTCATTGTCCACTTTCGGCCATAAAATCCCTGGAGTATCAGATAATACAATACCGTTGCGTAAGTTAATGCGTTGTTGTTTTTTAGTCACCGCGGGTTCATTACCTGTTTTTGCAATAACCCGTCCAGCTAACGTATTAATAATAGTAGACTTACCCACGTTAGGAATACCCATAATCATGGTACGAATATCTTTTTCAATAATATCGCGATGTGGGACTAATTTACGGCATAAATCGGGGATCATTCTGACCATAGCGGGCTGCAGCGTGGTAATAGCTGATGCTTTTACACCTTGCTCGCGTTCCAAGTATTCAATCCATTGCTCGGTCACTTTGGGATCGGCTAAATCTGATTTGTTCAGCAGTTTAATACAGGGCTTCCCACCACGTAACTGAGTCACCATGGGGTTTTCACTACTATAAGGAATGCGGGCATCTAGCACTTCAATCACCAAATCGACTTGAGGCATAACCTCTTCAATCTCTTTGCGTGCTTTGTGCATGTGTCCTGGATACCACTGAATTGCCATGATGTTGCCTTTTACTACTGAGTAACAATGCCAATATTGTACCTTGAACCCAAATGAAAAGCATAAAAAAAGCGCCTTAAGGCGCTTTGTGGAAGCTTAATGGTTTAAATTACACCTAATTCACGCAACCTTTCCATTAAATAACTGTCAGCGGTGTGTCGCTCAGACAGCACCACTTCCGGATTAGGATGAAGAAACAAAGGCAGTGAAATACGTGATTTAGTTTTGTCAGCTCCTTGTGGGTTTATTACTCTGTGTGATGTGGATGGAAAATATCCCCCTGAGGCCTCTTGTAACATATCGCCAATATTGATGATGATATTACCAAAGTCGCTGGGTACATCCACCCATTCGCCTTGCTTATTCTTAACCTGTAAACCGGGTTCATTTGCAGCCGGTAAAACGGTAATAAGGTTGATATCCTCATGTGCTGCAGCGCGAATGGCACCTAATTCTTCATCACCTTGCATTGGCGGGTAATGTAGAATACGTAGTAGTGTTTTTTGGCTATTACTGATCATTTCTGATAGCTGTATCGAATATTTTTCAGCAACATCTGCTGGTGAATATTGTTCTATCCATCCAAGTAACTCGGCTGCAAAATGATTAGCTTGTTGGTAATATTCTAAAATATTATCGCGCAATGAATCGGGTATACGGCCCCAAGGATAGACGTGAAAATATTCTTTGATATCTTTTACGCTATTTCCTTTTGCAGTTTCAGATACTGAAGCAGGAAAAAAGCCATCTTGGGTTTCAGGTTTAAATAAATACGCTTGTTTCTCTTCGCTATTGAAAAATGCGTACCACTCTTGATAAATTGTTTCGACTAAAGATTGTTTGATAGGGTGGTTTGATAACACCCCAAATCCAGTTTCATGCAATGATTTTACAAAGCGCTCGGCACTGTCAGGTGCACGATAATCAATCGTTTCTAGTTTCATATTAGTTTCTTATTTGTTTTTGACCCGTGGTAATGGTAACGCTTGTCATAGAATGCTGCAATTTTTTGCGGTTGTTCACGGTCTTTTATGTTGAACGATTAGCGGTTAACTAACGTAGAATGATTCAGTTGGTTGGACCAATGATTAAAGTGGAGATAATGAATGCAAGTATTAACTGAATTTGAGAAGTTTGTCATTGAGCAAAAAGGCACTGAAAGGCCTTTTTCAGGTGAATATGTTAATCACGATGCCGCAGGTCTATATTGTTGTAAAAAATGTTTAGCGCCATTATATAGAAGTGAACATAAGTTTAATGCACATTGTGGTTGGCCAGCTTTTGACGATGAAATTGCTGGTGCAGTCGATCGCATAATGGATGCAGACGGGCAAAGAGTAGAGATAACCTGTCATCAATGTGGCGGGCACTTAGGCCATGTTTTTGAGGGGGAGCGATTAACCGATAAAAATACTCGTCATTGTGTTAACTCTGTTTCCATGGTGTTTAAATCAACCTCAAGTTTAGATGATGAGTCGAGCAATGCTTCAGTGTCTGTGTTAGAGCAAGCTACTTTTGGTGCGGGTTGTTTTTGGTGTATCGAAGCGATATTTTTGGCGCTTAAGGGGGTTGAGAGTGTGCAATCTGGTTATGCTGGTGGAGAGGAGAGACACGCAAATTATGATGCGGTTTGTTCTGGTAAAACCGGTCATGCTGAAGTGGTGCATATCAGCTTTAATCCTACAATTATCAGTTTTGAAGAGTTATTAGAGATATTGTTTAAAAGCCATAATCCGACAACATTAAATCAGCAGGGCAATGATAAAGGTCCGCAATATCGTTCGGTTATTTTTGCGCACACAGCCGCTCAAGTAGACAGTGCTAATAAGATGATTGATGCTTTACAGCAAGCGCAAATTTGGCCTGATCCTATTGTGACTGAAGTAGCTGCTTTTGATGTATTTTATCCAGCAGAAAACTATCACAATGATTATTTTGCTAAACATGGCGAACAACCTTATTGTCAAATGGTGGTAAAACCTAAATTTGATAAGTTTAAGTCGCTGTTTGCGGATAAATTGAAATCAGCAACCTAAGCCACTGTTAGCTATCTTTATATATTTAGTTCGTTTTTTGTATATAAAAAGGGCGACAATATTAATTATTGTCGCCCTTTTTAGCGGTCTTTTATAGATATGCCACAAAAGATTTCAGTTTGAATTTATGAATCTAACTTGTCATCAGCTACTTTATAATGCGGATCTTCAATTAAATTAACTTCAACTAAATCACCAGCTTTATGCAATAAAGCCACACAGTCTTGGCTTAAATGACGAAGATGTAAACGTTTGCCTGCATTAACATAACGTTCCGCCAAGGTATCTATTGCATCCAACGCGGAGTGGTCAGCAACCCGTGAATTTTGGAAATCAACAATGACATCCTGCGTATCATTTTGCGCATCAAACAGTTCAAGAAAATGCGCCACTGAACCAAAAAATAATGGGCCGTTTAAACGATAAACTTTCCAACCATTTTCATCTTCACTGACATCAACATTGATGTGTTTGGCATGTTCCCAAGCAAACACTAACGCCGATACAATAACACCGACAAATACTGCAAACGCTAAATCAGTAAACACGGTAACCGTTGTAACGAGTACGATAACGAAAGCATCATGTTTAGGTACTTTACGCATTACCTTAAAGCTTGCCCATTCAAATGTGCCCAGTACAACAATAAACATCACCCCAACTAAAGCTGCTAATGGGATAATTTCAATGAATGCCGAACCAAATAGAATAAATGCCAACAGAGCAAGCGCGGCAGTAATACCAGATAAACGCCCGCGACCGCCTGAGTTAATGTTGATCATTGACTGTCCAATCATGGCACAGCCACCCATAGCACCGAAGAAACCACTGGTAATGTTCCCCACACCTTGACCAACACATTCTTTATTACCACGACCACGGGTATTAGTCATTTCATCGATAACGGTTAAAGTCAGTAATGATTCAATTAATCCCACCGCAGCTAAAATACAGGCATAGGGTAAAATAATGTAAAAGGTATCAAAATTAAATGGCACGCTAGGAATTGCGAAACTAGGTAAAGAGCCTGCAATAGTGGCAGCATCGTTGCCACTCATGGTTTTCAAGAAGTCTAACACATTACGAGTATCCATCTCTAAACCAACAACAATTGCTGTTACGGTTAAGATGGCCACTAATGAAGACGGTATTGCTGTGGTTAATTTGGGTAAGAAATGGATAATGGCCATGGTGAGTAAAATTAAGCCAACCATAATCATCATAGGTTCTTGTGCCATCCAAACCATGTTACCTGCCGCATCTTTAACTTTAAATTGTCCAAGTTGCGCGAGGAAGATAACAATAGCCAAGCCATTTACAAAGCCTATCATGACAGGGTATGGCACGATACGGATGAATTTGCCAAGTTTAAAGACACCCGCTGAAATTTGGATAATACCCGCAAGTACCACAGCTGCAAATAAATACTGTACCCCGTGTTCTACAACTAATGACACCATCACAACAGCCATAGCTCCCGTTGCACCAGAGATCATTCCTGGACGGCCACCGATAACAGCTGTTATTAAGCCCATGATGAATGCCGCATATAACCCGACCATTGGCTCAACATGTGCAACAAATGCAAACGCTACAGCTTCAGGGATCAGCGCAAGCGCAACGGTTAAGCCTGATAGAATATCTGCCTTACTGCTGGCAGTTTTATGACGAATGATATCGAACATTTAGCCTCTATTAAGTTTATTTTAATGATGATTAAGGTCGTAATCTTAACAAAAATCGTACCACTTCTAAACCAATAATCTGACATGAAGAACAATTAATGAAGTTGATATGATTTGAACAGCGAGGAATTAAGCTTATATCAAAATTAATTAAAAAAAAAGCCATGCTTTAGCATGGCTTTAACTTATTAAACGACTTTGTTATGACTGTGGTTTAGTCATCTCAGCAGTTGCGCTATTAGCAAAATTTGATTTTGCTGCAGCTGGCTTGTCTGTTTCAGCGTAGCTTTTACCTTGAGGTACAGCTTGCTGCTCACGAACTTCAACCGTAGGCTTAGTTGTAGTTGAACTTACCATTGAACCAAAACGACTATTGCTGGCAGGTTTTGGTGCCACAACAACTTCAGCTTTGGTTTGCTCAGCTTTCAGCTCTACAGCTTTCTCAACCACTTTACGCACTATTGGGGCCGGCTTTGCCATAGGCGCGTTAACTGCGGCTTTGGTTGGCTTTGCTTCCGTTGATTTTGACTGCACGTCTTTTACGGGGGTAATAACTTCAGCTTTTACCGCTGGTTCAGAAACTGGTAACGCCTCAGTTGTTACAGATACTGATTTTTCAGCAGCAACAGGAACAACTTTAGTTTCAGCTTCGACTTTAGCTTCAACTTCAACTTTACTTTCAACGATAGGAGCTGTTTGTACTGCTTCAACCCTTGTTGATTCAGCAAATGCTTCTACTTTAACCTCAGTAACCTCAGCAACTGATGTGTTAGCAGCTTTACTCTCTAACACTGGTTCAGCCTTTGCAGTAGGTTGATTAACGTCGGCTGCGGTAGCAGCTTGAGTTTGTGCGAGCTCTTCGGTTAACTGTCTATCAAGTTCATCAACAGGTGTGAACACTGGCGCGGTATCAGAAGAAGCACCTTCGTCATCATCACGGCGGCGGCGTTGACCTGCTGCACGAAGATGACGTGGACTGCGGCGGCTGCGACGCTGACCTTCACGTTTATCATCATCAGACTCATCAGTTTCAGACACTGTTTCGGTTACGTTAACCGTTTCATCTGCTGGTATAGTTGCAGTTGTTGCTGCAGTTGTAGTTGGTACCGTTGTAGCAACAGCTTCTACAGTTGCTGCAACACTAGTGTCTACTTTTAACTCAGCTGTTTCTTCCGTCGCTGCGGTTGTAGTTTGTTCAACTGTCGCTGATTTATCGGCTGATTGGTTATCAGCAGGTTTTTCTTTACGAGGCTGACGCTTACGCACAGGCTTACTATCTTTAGCTGAATTGTTAACTTCAGAATTAGCTTCAGCATTAACGTTAGCTACCAACTCATTTGTCTCAACATTATTAACATCACTTCGCACATCTTTAGCTAAATCCGTTGGTGTGGATTCATTAGTCGTAGTGGTTAACAGTGTTTGGTCATTAGTTTGCTCATTCTCAATGCGTACTTTTCTGCGCATATTACGGCGCTGACGACGTTCACGTGCAGCTTCCTGCTTAGGTGTTTTTTCAGTCGCAACAGTTTTGGTCGGTTTATCGTCACTGACTACCGGTTTGCTAACAGGTTCGGGTTTGTTAGCTGTTTTAGTGTCATCTTTGTCACGACTAGGCTTATTACGGCCACGAGTATTCTTGTTATCAGTTGTTGTCGAATCTTTATCGTTACGTTTGCGACGAGTATCGTTACGGCTGTCGTTGCGACTTTCATTACGATTATCACCGCTATCATTACGACGGCTGCGACGAGGGTTAGTTTTATCTTGTGTTACCGCAGGCTTAACTACAGGCTTTTCTTTTGTTTCAGTTTCATCACTGCTAAAGAAAGCACTAATTGCAGATGTAATACGGCTGAATAAACCAGGCGTAGCAGCAACTACAGGCTTAACTGGAGCAGCTTTAGGTTCTTCAACTGTTTTTTGCGGTGCAGCAAAACCTTTTAAAGCTGGCTCTGGTGCTAAGGTACGCTCTAATTTACGTGGCTCGTACAATTCTGATTTAGGTGCTTCAACGCGCTTAAAGCTTGATTCGGTGATTTCATCATCATTTTTACGGCGGATCACTCGATATTCAGGTGTTTGCATGTGCGCATCAGGAATAACATACACTTCTACACCATGACGTTCTTCGGTAATGCGAATGGCTTTACGTTTTTCGTTAAGTAAAAACGCTGCAACATCAACCGGAACAATGGCTTCGATTTGAGTGGTATGCTCTTTAATGGCTTCTTCTTCCATTAAGCGTAAAATCGATAATGCTAAAGATTCTGTACTACGGATAGTACCTTGGCCATGACAGCGAGGACATAAATGTGCAGCAGACTCTTCTAAAGAAGGGCGCAAGCGCTGACGCGACATTTCCATCAGACCAAAACGTGAAATACGACCTAATTGCACTCGTGCGCGGTCATGATGCACTGCATCACGCATGCGATTTTCCACTTCACGTTGATGACGAACAGGCGTCATATCAATAAAGTCGATAACCACTAATCCACCCAAATCACGTAAACGTAATTGACGGGCAATTTCGTCTGCTGCTTCAAGGTTAGTATTTAATGCCGTTTCTTCGATATCACCGCCTTTAGTGGCGCGGGCAGAGTTAATATCGATAGAGGTTAATGCTTCTGTTGGGTCAATAACAATTGAACCGCCAGAGGGTAAACGAACTTCACGCTGGAAAGCTGACTCAATTTGAGATTCGATTTGGAAATGGGTAAATAAAGGTACTTCAGAATCGTACATTTTGACGCGTTCAAGGAAGTCTGGACGAACTAAGCCAATATGTAATTTAGCTTCTTCATAAATACGCGGATGATCGATGAGAATTTCACCAACATCACGACGTAAATAGTCACGAATTGCGCGAACAATAACATTACTTTCTTGATGAATTAAGAAAGGAGCACCTTTTGTTTTAGACGCTTCTTGAATAGCATCCCAGTGATGCTGTAAGACTTTTAAGTCCCATTTTAATTCAGTTGATTCTTTGCCTACACCCGCAGTACGAACAATTAAACCCATGCCATGTGGCACTTCAAGTTCAGACATCGCTTCTTTTAATTCAGTACGCTCATCACCTTCAATGCGACGAGATATGCCACCCGCGCGCGGATTGTTTGGCATTAATACTAAATAAGACCCCGCAAGACTGATAAAGGTGGTTAAGGCAGCGCCTTTGTTGCCACGTTCTTCTTTATCGATTTGAACGATAACTTCTTGACCTTCCTGCACCACTTCTTTGATGTTAGGACGACCTTGAAAAGAGTAACCTTTAGGGAAGTATTCGCGGGCAATTTCTTTTAACGGAAGAAAACCATGACGATCAGCGCCATAGTCAACAAATGCAGCTTCTAAAGAGGGTTCTACGCGGGTGATTTTACCTTTGTAAATATTTGATTTTTTTTGTTCATGGCCTGGGCTTTCAATGTCCAGATCATACAATTGTTGCCCATCTACTAGGGCGACACGCAACTCTTCAGATTGAGTTGCATTAATTAACATACGTTTCATGATGACGTGATTCTTCTATAAAGGTCATCAAACAACAATTATTTGCATTACGGGCCTGCGAATAGTTTAGCAGCCTCACGGCTTGTTACAGGCTATATAGGCGCGCAGTACGACTGTTAAACGCATTCTCTGCGTGTCGCGGCCTAATTTATGGCTTATTTTCTAGTGTTTACAAAAACAAGGAATCCGTTGCATTAACAACCAACCCCATAAATATCAGTTTCTTCCAGTAATGCCTAATCGAATCGGTTGTTTGATAACAAGCTAAAATATTGTTCGAATTTGGCGGTTGAAATCAGGCAGTTTTTACATTTTTTTAAACTAAACTTACGGTTTAATTATAAACACATAATAATGACGTGTTTTAAAAACTTATAATTTGCAAATCAATGATTTGCTACCGATAAAGCTCATGTGTAAATTGCACTGAATTTCATTAATTGAATAGGTTGTGAACAGTTTATCCACGGTTTGTCCTCATTCAATGCGCAAATATAGCAATATTAGCTAAGTTCGGCAATCAAAAGCCTATAATCTTTTAAGTGATGATTGTTTCAGTTACCTATTATGGGGTGTTGTGCAATGGATTGCTGTATTACTGATGCAATTTCTTATTTCCCTTTTCTTTGAATGCAGGCACTTGTTATTCATTTAAACGTCATTCATGCGTACGTTAGTGGTTTGTAAAACAGCATTTATACAAGAGAGTATGATTGTCCTGTGCTTGTGATAGCCAAGTTTTATTGAAATAAGCTACAATAGCGACGTTCTCACAAATTGGCGCATCATGAATACTGAAACTACCCCCCAAGTTCACTTCGTCACCATAGACGAAGATAATGTTGAACAACGAATTGATAATTTTTTATTAACTAAGCTTAAAGGCGTTCCTAAAAGCATGATTTATCGAATCGTGCGAAAAGGTGAGGTGAGAGTTAATAAGAAGCGAATTAAACCTGAGTATAAACTTCAAATAGATGATGTTGTTCGTATTCCGCCGGTTAGAGTGGCAGAAAAAGATAATCGTACAGCACCGTCACCTAATCTATCTAGAGTCTCTCAATTAGAAGAGCGAATTATTCATGAAGATAAGTTTCTTATCGTATTGAATAAACCCGCTGGGATTGCTGTACATGGAGGCAGTGGGGTAGATTATGGCGTGATTGAAGGTTTGCGCTCGCTACGACCTCAACAAAAGTTTTTAGAACTGGTGCATCGTTTAGATAAAGATACCTCAGGCGTCTTATTGGTGGCTAAAAAACGCAGCGCGTTAAAACACCTACATGAGCAGCTACGCAGCAAAACAATGCAAAAAGATTATTTGGCATTAGTACGTGGCGATTGGCAGGCTAAAGACAAGGTCATAAAAGCTCCTTTACTAAAAATTACCTTAAAATCGGGTGAACGCATAGTTAGGGTGAATCAGGAAGGAAAAGAATGCGAAACGCGTTACCGGATTATGCAACGCTTTGAAGGCGCAACTTTAGTAAAAGCAAGCCCAGTGACAGGGCGAACTCATCAGATCCGAGTTCACTGTCAATTTGCTGGTCATGCTATTGCTTGCGATGATAAGTATAGCGAGCAAAAGTTTGACGACAGTATGCGTGCAATTGGCTTAAATCGTTTGTTCTTACATGCTGCAGAATTGAAGTTCACCCATCCTGAAACCGATACCACAATGCAAGTCAGTGCGCCGTTGGATGATGTGTTGTTACAAACACTAGAAAAACTCAAAAAGATTTAATATTAGTTGCAATGACTGAAAAAGTGAATGATATGACATTGCAGAATAAATTTGACTTAGTGATTTTTGATTGGGATGGCACCTTAATGGATTCCATCGGGGCCATTGTGAGCTGCATGCAAGCCGCGGCTCATGATCTTAGTATAGAGGTACCAAGTGAACGTGCTATTCGTGACTTGATAGGTCTTTCATTACCCAAAATACTCAATATTTTATTCACTGATTTAGTTCATCTGCATGAAGATATTGTTAGTCGTTATAGACACCATTTCTTATCAGCTAATACAGTTAGCCCATTATTCGAGGGTAGTGAACTTTTATTAAACCAGCTTTTTAGCCATGGTTACACATTAGCTATTGCTACAGGTAAAGGCCGCGCGGGCTTGGACAGGGTATTAGCGCTCAGTGGTATGGGGCATTATTTTGCTGCTAGTCGTTGTGCTGACGAAATGAAAAGTAAACCTGATCCTATGATGATTGATTCTCTGCTTGCACATTTTAATGTGCCCGCCCATCGAGCTGTGATGATTGGGGATTCGGTTCATGATTTGCATATGGCCAATAATGCTGGAGTTGCAGCTATTGGGGTGAGTTACGGTGCTAATTTGGTTGAACAACTGCAAGCTGCTAACCCGTTAGCCATTGTCGATAATGTCGCTGAATTAGTTTATTACCTTTAATCTAATGTGTTACTCATTAGATTAAAGGTAAATAAATCTGCTCTAGTGGGTGAAGTTGCTATGCCAATACATCAATACCTTGCAATGCTAATAAATCAATAAGCTTTATGAGTGGTAAGCCAATAAGTGTATTGGGATCGTCGCCTTCAAGCTTGTCAAACAGCGCAATGCCTAATCCCTCACTTTTAAAGCTACCCGAGCAATACAGCGGCTGTTCAGTCTTAACGTAAAAGCCAATTTGTGCCTCTGTTAGCTGTCTGAAGTGAACTGTAAATTTTTCTATACAACTGTGCATTACTTTTGTCTCAGTGCTATAAACTGCTAGACCAGTATAAAAGGTAATGGCTTGGCCTGAAGCTTTTGTGAGCTGTTTAATCGCATTTTCAACCGTGTAGGGTTTACCCACTATGTCACCATTTATAAGTGCCACTTGATCAGAGCCAATAACGATATTGTTATGGTTATTGTGTTGTGATGATGTGTCCGCAGCGATTAATGCACTACCCGCCAATGCTTTTTGCTGTGCTAGACGCTCAACCAACTGTATTGCTGTTTCATCTATTAGTGGTGATTCATCAATATTGGGGTTAATAGTAGTAAATGGATAATTTAATTTACATAATAGTTGCTGACGGTAAACGGATGTCGAGGCTAAAATTAACTTTATAGGCATGATTTCTTATCTAATCAGTCTTTGATAGCACAAAGTTTACCATTAATCGTTAATATGCGGTAAATATCGCTGCAAATGCTTGTGTATGCAGGGACTGTTCGGTAAAATTTGCCATCATTCAAATTTAATGTTGGTAGTGATAGAGAGCTTGAATATATCTTAGGGTAGATTTTAGTGCATTTTGCAGAAATTTTCTTTGACTCTAACGTTTTCAAACTATAATATGCGCGCCTTATGCAAACAGTAAAGATACCGGTTTCAATTGATCCTTTTCGCGCCGCTAGTAGCAGTCTTCGTTATGATGGCATAGTTCCTAGTAAGCAGAATAAGCGATTAAATGAGTTATGTGCCGGCGACTGTTCCGACGTAGTTGTGTCGTTGGAATGTGGTGTCGACTTACAGGGGATAGTCTACCTTCGCGGGAAGGCTGTGACGGAGCTCACTCTGCTATGTCAACGTTGCATGACACAATATACTACTGAGGTTACGGTCGAGTTTTGTTTCAGTCCTTGTAAGAATGAAACAGAAATCGATGAGCTCCCGGATGCGTATGACCCAATTGAGTGTAATGATATTGGTGAAGTACGTCTGCATCAATTGATTGAAGATGAATTGATAGTCGCTATGCCGATTATCCCAGTGCATGAAGATACTGATTGCAGTTTGGGATCGAAAGATATAGTTGTAGGCGAGATCGACCCCGCTCATGAGGAGCGTCCAAATCCGTTTGCAGTGTTACAAAAACTGAAGAGCAAGTAATCGTAGGAGACAAGTCAAATGGCTGTACAACAGAATAAAAAATCTCGTTCAAAGCGCGGAATGCGCCGTTCACATGATTCATTGAGCACTGCTCAATTATCTGTAGACGCAACTAGCGGTGAATTACATCTACGTCACAATGTGACTGCCGATGGTTTTTACCGCGGTGTAAAGGTTATCAACAAGTAATTTGTTGACGACTTAATGACGAATCTGACGCTCGCGTTAGATGCGATGGGCGGCGATCATGGTCCCCACGTCACAGTGCCTGCAGCCTTGCAGGCACTGAAATCTAATTCCTCTCTTCATATTATCCTTATCGGCAACCAAGCTGAAATCGAACCGTTTCTTTCATCAGTTGACCCCACTATTTTATCTCGAATTGAACGAATTCATACTACAGAAGTAGTGGCTATGGATGATCGGCCTGTACATGCTTTACGTACTCGTAAAAATAGCTCAATGCGCGTTGCCCTAGAACAAGTCAGGGATGGAAAAGCTGAAGCTTGTATTAGTGCCGGCAATACTGGCGCGTTAATGGCAATGGCAAAAGTGCTATTGAAAACGCTACCAGGTATCGACCGACCAGCTTTAGTTTCATGTTTACCGACAGTGACGGGCAAGCCTGTTTATTTGTTAGACTTGGGTGCTAATGTCGCATGTGATTCAGAAACCTTATTTCAGTTTGCTGTTATGGGGTCAGTCTTGTGCGAAGCGGTACATAAAAAATCTCGGCCTAAAGTCGCTTTATTAAATGTCGGCATTGAAGAGATTAAAGGTAACGATCAAGTACAACAAGCTGGACGTCTTCTGCAACACACAGATCAACTCAATTATGTCGGTTTCGTCGAAGGTGATGAAATCTACACGGGTAATTTAGATGTAATAGTGTGCGACGGTTTTGTCGGCAATATTACTTTAAAAACCTCAGAAGGTATTGCCAAGCTTTTAGTTCACCAGTTAAAACGTGGTTTAAATAGCGGCATATTTGTTCGTTTATTGTCCAAACTCATCGCGCCACGCATACAAGCTGTACTCAGTAAGATGAACCCCGACCACTATAACGGTGCAAGTCTGATAGGATTGCGCGGAATAGTAGTAAAGAGTCATGGAAACGCTGATGAAGCTGCCTATCTACAAGCCATTAATTTAGCAGCAACTGAAGCGAAACGTCGTCTTCCTGAAATGATCAATGATCGTTTGGAGTCGATTCTTTTAGACATCAATAGCTGATCACATCATATGCATACAAAAATTCTCGGAACAGGTAGTTATCTGCCTGTGCAAGTGCGCAGTAATCAAGATTTAGAAAAAATGGTCGACACCAGTGATCAATGGATTATGGATCGTACAGGTATTTCAGAACGTCGCATAGCAGCCACTGATGAATCAGTGTCGACTATGGGGTATCAAGCTGCACTTAAAGCGCTTGAGATGGCGGGTATCGAAGCAACTGATCTTGACATGATTGTGTGTGGTACCACGAGTGCCCCTAATGCTTTTCCTGCGGCAGCTTGTGAAATACAAGCCATGTTAGGTGTTAAACAAATCCCTGCTTTTGATATTGCTGCCGCGTGTTCAGGCTTTGTTTACGCATTATCTGTAGCAGACCAATTTGTCAAAACCGGCGCGGCTAAAAAAGTGTTAGTTATTGGCGCAGATGTATTATCGCGCATGTGTGGACCTGATGATCGTTCAACGGTCATTTTATTCGGTGATGGTGCCGGTGCTGTCGTGATTGGTGCCAGTGATACTCCAGGTATTATTAATACCCATATATATGCAGATGGCAGCCAGGGGGATTTATTAAAATGCTCATTCCCTCCAAGGGCGAATGAATCCTCAGAAGCGGTCGGTTATATGACCATGAAGGGCAACGATGTATTTAAAGTAGCCGTCACTCAACTGTCAAATGTTGTCACAGAAACCTTGCGGATTAATAATATCGACAAATCCGAAATTGATTGGTTAGTCCCACATCAAGCTAATTTTAGAATTATTAATGCGACCGCTAAAAAATTGAATATGAGTTTAGATAAAGTTGTCTTAACTTTAGCAAGGCATGGTAATACTTCAGCTGCATCTGTACCGATTGCACTAGATGAAGCGGTACGAGATGGTCGAATTCAACGTGGTCAATTATTACTTTTAGAAGCCTTTGGAGCAGGATTTGCTTGGGGCAGTGCGTTAGTTCGCTTCTAATTTCTTTAATTTAATACAGGTAATTAACAATGGAAAATGTGGCTTTTGTATTTCCGGGTCAGGGCTCACAAGCTGTCGGTATGTTAGCTGACTTAGCCCAAGAGCATGATGTGGTTGCACAAACATTTGCCGAGGCTTCACAGGTACTTGGTTATGATTTATGGGCACTTGTAAAAGACGGACCAGTAGAATCATTAAATGAAACCGATAAAACTCAGCCAGCATTACTTACAGCAAGCGTGGCTATTTGGCGCGCTTATCAAGCTAGCGGTAAAGCCATGCCAGCTTATCTTGCCGGTCACAGTTTAGGTGAATATTCAGCTCTTGTGTGTGCAGGTGTAATGCAATTTACAGACGCGGTTAAGTTAGTTGAACTTCGTGGTCAATTAATGCAACAAGCCGTTCCCGCAGGAACCGGTGCTATGTTCGCCATTATTGGTTTAGACGATGCTGCAATTGCAACCGCATGTGAAGCCTCTGCACAAGGCGATGTTGTTAGTCCTGTTAACTACAACAGCCCAGGACAGGTCGTTATAGCCGGAGAGAAAAACGCTGTTGAACGTGCCGCTGCTGCGTGTAAAGCGGCTGGCGCTAAAATGGCTGTAGCATTGCCAGTAAGCGTGCCATCTCATTGTGCCCTGATGAAGCCTGCTGCTGATAAACTAGCTCAGGCCTTAGCTGATATTTCATTTTCAACCCCGATAATTAATGTCATTAATAACGTTGATGTGGCTATGCCTACACTCAGCGAAGAAATAAAAGATGCTTTAGTACGCCAGTTGTATTGCCCGGTTCGTTGGAGTGATACCGTGAATTATATGGCTGAAAAAGGTGTCACTGAATTAGTTGAAATGGGACCGGGTAAAGTATTAACTGGTTTGACAAAAAGAATTAATAAATCTGTTTCAGCCCAAGCAGTCAATGATGTTGCATCATTTGCTGCATTAACTGAGTAAGGAATAATAATGAGTATTAGCTTTAATTTAGAAGGTAAAGTGGCACTTGTCACTGGTGCTAGTCGTGGTATTGGACGTGCAATTGCAGAAACATTGGTACAAGCTGGCGCGGTTGTCATTGGTACAGCAACCAGTGAGAAAGGCGCTGCAGCGATTCAAGAGTATCTTGGCGACAAAGGTTTAGGTCTTGTGCTTAATGTCACAGATAGCGAATCTGTTGCACAATTATATAGCCAAATTAAAGAAAAAGCTGGCGATGTTGATATTCTCGTGAATAATGCAGGTATTACACGTGATAATTTATTAATGAGAATGAAAGACGATGAGTGGCAAGATATCATTGATACTAATTTAACTTCATTATTTAAATTGTCTAAGCCTGTGATGCGATCTATGATGAAAAAGCGTTTTGGGCGTATCATCAGTATCGGATCTGTTGTTGGTACTATGGGTAATGCTGGCCAAGTCAATTACTCTGCCGCTAAAGCCGGTTTAATAGGATTTACTAAATCTCTTGCAAGGGAGGTTGCATCTCGTCAAATAACAGTTAATGCTGTTTCACCTGGATTTATTCAGACTGATATGACAGATGAGCTGACACCAGAGCAGCAACAGGCTATTATGTCGCAAGTTCCGATGGAACGTTTAGGGCAAGCGCAAGAAATTGCCAATGCAGTATTGTTTTTGGCCTCAGATTCAGCCGCTTACATCACAGGTGAAACACTGCATGTGAATGGCGGAATGTACATGGTTTAAGGACGATTGGTAGGAAACTACCTTCATTTGAGTCAGAGTTAGAAGCAGGGTATATTTATTTTTTGTGGTTAGACCACAAAATCTAAGCTTGCAATGTTATCTAAATCGAATAAACTACTCGCAATCTTACGCAAGTGCGTAATTTGAATAGGAAAGAGAACTAATGAGCAACATCGAAGAACGTGTAAAGAAAATCATTATTGAGCAACTAGGTGTTAAAGAAGAAGACGTTAAATCTGCTGCTTCTTTCGTGGACGATTTAGGTGCCGATTCTCTGGACACAGTTGAATTGGTTATGGCTCTAGAAGAAGAGTTTGATACCGAGATCCCTGATGAAGAAGCTGAAAAGATCACTACTGTTCAAGCAGCGATCGATTACGTTTCTAAGAATCAGTAATCCAAAATTCACAGAGAAAGGCGGCATTTATTGTCGTCTTTTTTTGTTTCTGGCACTCTAAGAAAAAGTAAGCAGTCATAGCTATTCATTTAAAACGCCTGTTCTAGTAGGTTAACCTCTCTTTATATTTCTCCTTCCGGTTAATCGCCGTTGCTAGATTCATTGGCATTGTACATTCAGAATAAAAGGTGAAAATCATGTCTAAACGTCGTGTTGTTATTACAGGTCTAGGATTAGTGACTCCAGTGGGTAATGATGTCGAATCATCCTGGAAAGCGTTACTTGCTGGTCAAAGTGGTATCGAGCCTATTACTAAATTTGATGCTACAGAATTCAGTACTCGCTTTAGTGGTTCTGTTAAAAACTTTGATGTTGAACAATATTTAACTAAGAAAGATGCCCGTAAAATGGATTTATTTATCCAATACGGCATGGCTGCAGGTATTCAAGCCATGAAAGACTCTGGCCTAGACATGAGCCTAGAGCGACCAGATCGTGTTGGCACCGCAATAGGTTCTGGTATGGGCGGAATGCATTTAATAGAGCAAAATCATAGCGCTTTACTCAAAGGTGGTCCCCGTAAAGTTTCACCATTTTATGTGCCTAGTACTATTATTAATATGATTTCAGGCCATTTATCAATTATGTATGGCATGACAGGTCCTAATTTTGCCGTCACCACTGCTTGTACAACAGGTGTTCATAACATTGGTTTTGCAGCGCGTACTATTGCTTATGGTGATGCTGATGTGATGGTTGCAGGCGGAGCTGAAGATGTTACTAGCCCATTAGCTGTTGCCGGCTTTGGTTCTGCTAAAGCGCTATCCACTCGTAATGATGATTATCAAGCCGCCAGTCGCCCATGGGATAAAGACCGCGATGGTTTTGTTATTGGTGATGGTGCCGGTGTGTTAGTGATGGAAGAGTATGAACACGCCAAGGCTCGTGGTGCAAAAATTTACGGCGAACTTGTCGGGTTTGGCATGAGCGGAGATGCATTTCACATGACATCTCCTCCAGCAGATGGTGCGGGTGCCGCTGCGGCAATGGTTAATGCGATTGCTGATGCTGGCATTACTAAAGAGTCGATTGGCTATATTAATGCTCACGGGACTTCGACACCTGCAGGCGATAAAGCCGAAGCTGCGGCGGTTAAGTCGGTATTTGGTGCACATGCCTATAACTTGCTAGTCAGTTCCACTAAATCAATGACGGGTCATTTATTAGGGGCTGCTGGCTCTGTTGAAGCAATTATTACCTTGCTGGCGTTACAAGATCAACATATCCCACCAACAATCAATCTTGATAATCCTGATGAAGGTTGTGATTTAGATTTTGTTGCTCATACTTCACGTAAACATCAATTTGATTACGCTTTATGTAACTCATTTGGATTTGGTGGCACCAACGCGTCATTGTTATTTAAGAAAATCTAATTCACTTGCGAATGGTATTTATATAAAGGGAAGATGATGTCTTCCCTTTTTTGTATGATAAATCTTAATATGGCTAATTAACCATTCCTTTGCCTAGTTTATTTAGCGTAAACTGACAAAATACATTTTAGAGGATTAAATATATGGCCGGTATAGACAGACAGCTGACATTACGTTTTTTAGCTGAGCCTGCAGATGTGAATTTTGGCGGCAAAGTTCATGGCGGTGCGGTAATGAAGTGGATCGATTTAGCCGCTTACGCATCTGCTGCAGGTTGGAGCGGAAAGTATTGTATTACTGTATACGCCGGTGGTATTCGTTTTGTTAAACCTATTCATGTGGGTAACATAGTCGAAGTGACCGGTAAAATTATCTATACAGGCACAACATCTATGCATGTGGCGATTGATGTTAAAGCAGGCGACCCAAAATATTCAGAACGTCATTTAACAACCCATTGCATTGTGATTATGGTTGCGGTTGATGATGCTGGTAAACCGACAGATGTACCTGAGTGGATCCCCAAGACCGAGGATGACATTCGTTTACGCGATTCAGCATTACGGTTAATGGACATGCGTAAACGCATTGGTGCAGAGATGGAAGCCCACGTAAAACCAATCGTTGAGTAAATATTAATTATATATCGGAGAAGTTATGGCTAAGGTTGCATTTTTAGGTTTGGGTGTGATGGGGTTTCCTATGGCAGGTCATTTAGTGAGCCAGGGGCATGAGGTGACTGTGTACAATCGTACACAGGCTAAATCAGATCTATGGACCCAAACTTACCAAGGTAAATCTGCTCCGACACCTAAAGCTGCTTCAATGGGTCAGGATATTGTCTTTACCTGTGTGGGTAATGACGATGATTTACGTCAGGTTGTTTTAGGTGAGCAGGGTGCTATTCATGGTATGCATGCTGGCACTATTTTAGTTGACCACACGACAGCATCCGCTGACGTTGCCCGTGAAATTTTTGCAGTGTTAGCTGCCAAAGACATTGCCTTCTTAGATGCGCCTATTTCAGGCGGTCAAGCAGGGGCCGAAAAAGGCATGCTTACAGTCATGATGGGTGGCGAACAGGCTACTTTTGATGCCGTTAAACCTGTTATTGCTGCTTATAGTCGCTGTGCTGAGTTATTAGGGCCGGTTGGTTCAGGACAACTAACTAAAATGGTCAATCAAATTTGTATCGCAGGTGTGGTTCAAGGTTTGGCAGAAGGATTACACTTTGCCAAAAGTGCTGGTCTTGATGGTTTGAAGGTGATTGAAGTTATTAGCCAGGGAGCCGCACAAAGCTGGCAAATGGAAAATCGCTATAAAACCATGTGGCAAGGCGAGTATAACTTTGGGTTTGCTATTGACTGGATGCGTAAAGACTTAGGTATAGCACTTGATGAAGCTCGACGTAATGGATCGACTTTGCCTGTGACTGCACTGGTTGATCAATTCTACGCTGACGTTCAAGCGATGAAAGGTAATCGATGGGATACTTCAAGTTTATTAGCACGTCTAGAAAAAAATCGTTAATAGTCTATTGAAATACATAAACAAAAAAGGACTGCTATGATGCAGTCCTTTTTTATGGCACTAGGTTTTTACTAGATGTCCGTTGGCTCGACTACAATGTGTTCTAATTCTACTGCCGCAACAGTATGTAGCGCATCCATAGCTGCGCCAACAAGGCTTATCATGCCTTTAGATGACTCAACTAATACCGCACGTTTAATTTCGCTATAATCTCTGTTGTGTCTTATCAGGTTTGATAATGCCATCTGCATTGGCTGCATTGATGGATTAAATGCTGCGTTCTCGGCGTATCGACCGCAAAAAGTAGCGCCGTCATGGGTTTCTAACACAACTGCAGCATGACAATGAGTGTAAGGGGCATAACTTAACCCTACTTGATCTAACGCTTCGATAATGACAGGATCATTTGACTCTAATGCAAATTCAATATGGCTTTTTGACAATAATGGGCGGGTCACATTCAAGTCTGCTGGCCCAAAAGCATACGGTAAGTAATGGCTCAATGGCGCAGTTGCTTGACCCGGTAAGTGAATATTGATTTTACTGCCATCAACAAGTTCGTTGATGAATTGACGGCAATGACCACAAGGGCTGAAATTAACAACTATGTCCATTATGTGTGTTTCGCCACACAGCCATGCATGGCTTATAGCACTTTGCTCAGCATGAACAGTGTGAAACAGTGCTTCTCCAGGTAACTCAAGGTTGGCTCCCATATAAATATCGCCACTGCTGCCTTTTACAATTGCGCCAACATAAAACTGGCTAAGGCTTGGACTTGCTAGTGCTGCTGCTATGGGTAACAAAGCCATTAAAAGATCTTGTTCATTTAATTGGCTTGTGGTCATTAAATTTGATAATTGAATGGCATTAATATGACCACCGAAATCATCACTTAATAATGGCACTAAAGCTGTTGCAAGTGGCTTTGGCAGTTGATTGATACCATCTATAAATCGATTTTGCATTTTCCCTTATCCTTAAAATAAAAAATGTCATATTTGGGCTTAAGCTTATGACTAAAATGAATAAACTAAAGTGATTGTAAGTATTCATACAGGGCTTTTAATAGCTTTTGTTTGTGTTCATTGTCGCTGGTTTCTTCAACTAAGTTTTCGAGACGCATCACATAATCGGCATTCATTAACTGCTCTTGGCAGTATTCACGCCACTTAAGGCTTTCTAGGTGGCTTAATGTATGTGGGTAATTACGGGCTCGATAACGAAATAGCATGGTATTAATACGAGGGTCATCAAACTGTAATTCCAATGCAGCTAAATTCTGCGGTTGAGTATGGCTTACTATGTCTATTTTGGTTTTATCAGCATGACTGAAAAAACCGCCACTGTAGAGCATTAAGTCAGGATTGGTTATCGCTGGCCTATCCGATTCTATTTCAAATACAGCATTTAATTTCTCACGAATATCGCTTGATTGTTTTAGGCGTTTATATTGCTCTCGGGCGAAGGCTTTATCCACATTTAACCGCAGTGCTACATCATCATCTAATAACTTAGCTGAGCCAATAAACGGACATTTATTAATGTGAATTTGCTTAATAGGGATAGGCAGTTCACCTGGTGCTAAATCTTCGCGTGAAGTATACATTCTAGCTTGAATTTCTTCAGCCGTTAATGTCAATAAAGGTGAGATATCCATGGATAAATTGATACAAATAACGGCATTTTTATTAGTCGGATGAAAAGTCACTGGGGCAATTAATGTGGTGCAGCCATTGAGTGCGCTAATTTTAGAACTCACATGCACCAAAGGCTGCATTTTTAAAACATCAATTTGATCACTTACAGCCTGTTTACGGCGTAACTTAAAATAATAGTCATATAATTTAGGCTGCTGTTGTTTTATTAGCTTAGCCATAGCGATAGTTGCGTATACATCAGACATGGCATCATGGGCTTTTTCATGGCTTAAGCCATTGGCAACAGTTAATTGCTCTAATTTGAAGCTAGGAGAGCCATCTTCCTTTGTTGGCCAACTAATGCCATCAGGACGAAACGCATAACAGGCTCGAACGAGATCGATTAAGTCCCAGCGTGAATTCCCCTGTTGCCATTCCCGTGCGTATGGGTCGATAAAGTTACGATAAAAACCATAACGGCTGACTTCGTCATCAAAGCGTAAGGAATTGTAGCCGACAACACAGGTATTAGGTTGGCTGAATAATTCATTAATACGCTTCATGAACTCAGCTTCAGGCATACCCTTACCATTAGCCAGTTGTGGCGTTATTCCGGTGATTAATATCGCTTCTGGCGAAGGTAAATAATCGGGCGCAAGCTGGCAATAAAAGGTTTCTGGCTCGCCGATAATATTTAATTCAAGATCCGTGCGGATCCCGGCAAACTGACAAGGGCGGTCTTTGGCTGGATTTGCCCCGAATGTTTCATAATCGTGCCAAAATAAAGTGGGTTGTATTGCATCAGCCATAATGAAGTTTCTTGCTAAGTGATTTTATTATCTTAGCATTAATTCTGGTTAGGTTAAGTGCTTGTTGATTTATCAATTGAATGATTGCTAGTTTAATATGCAGATAATACGATGTCAGCCGATAACATTCGCAAATCATAATGTAAAAAGGATTTTTTTGAATGCACCAGCATATTTTTAGTCATCCCAATGTGATTCAAATAGACCATCCAACTCTGATTACGGTTCGTTTATTGGACAATATTGATGATTTACTGGTTTTGGCTTCTTTAACTAACCCATTATTCGAAATGATAGTGAGCCAAGTAGCAGGTGTTGAGGCTACGTTAATTGTTCGCCAGCAAGCATTTGTGAATATTGACTATCAACCAACGCATTGTATTGCTGAACAATATGATGTCAATCGCCTGATTGGCCAAGGTGTTAGGCTCTACTCTAGAATGGCCGTAGCCCCTAGGGTATGTATTGAACAGTTGAAAGCAGGTATTGAGATCATCATTCAAGCTGACGGTAAGATGTTTTTTAGTGCTGTTGAGCAGGGTAAGTTTGAATTAATCCCACTAGAGCATGATTTACGATTATTATGCGAGCCACAAGTGTTGGTTGTTGCTAAAACTATTTTAGGGCAAAAACCTAAGCACAGTGAATCTACGGCAGCACTTGCTCTACACATTAGTGAATTGGAGCAGGTTAGGCGTGATATTGCAGGTTATATGCGTGGTGAATCCGGAAAAATTCACCCAGGTGTGTCGACTGAACTGTTAAAACTAGATCATTTATTGCAAAATAAACGTCAATGGCTTTTACGTACTTATCATCAGTCTTTAGAGCGTCCTAGTTTATCTAGGGCTGCAAATGAAGCTTCATTAGATATCGAAAAGCTACAGCAAAAACTAGAATGCTATAACATACTGGCTCCTTTTGATGTCACTGAATTAGTTAATCAACTATCAGATGATGAAAACTAACAACTTATTAAGAATTATTGATGTCGTATATCTGTCCTATTTGTCAGCTTCCTTTAGCTCAAAATCAAACGAAAACCTGGTATTGTACAAACAATCATCAATTTGACACGGCTAAAGAAGGCTATGTGAATTTGTTACCAGTACAAAAAAAGAAATCGAAAGATCCTGGCGACAATAAAGAAATGATGTTGGCTAGACGTGAGTTTTTGAATAAAGGACATTATCAAGCGCTCAGTGATAAAGTGAATCAGTTAGCGAGTGAGTACCAGCCACTGGCAAAAACCATTTTAGATATTGGCTGCGGGGAGGGGTATTACAGCCATCGTTTAATTAATCAACTTTATCAGACACAAAGTGATTGCCAATTATGGGGATTAGATATTTCTAAAATTGCAATTAAATATGCCGCCAAAAAATATCCAGACATGAACTTTTGTGTGGCGAGTGTATTTGAAATGCCATTTATTGAAAATAGTTTTGATTTAGCTATTCGCATTTATGCGCCATCTAAAGTAGAAGAGCTACAACGAGTCATCAAACCTGAAGGGATACTAATTACTGTCTCTCCTGGTCCAAAACATCACTTTGCTATTAAACAAAAAATTTATGAAAAACCCAGACTCCACCCACAAGAGTCATTAGTATTGCAAGGTTTTGACTATCTTGGTCAGCATAGTCTTGAGTACATGCTGTCATTAACAGATGAAAGTGATATTGAACATTTACTCAATATGACACCTTATGCCTGGAAGTTATCCTTAAGTCAAAAGCAACAGATGGCAGAAGAAGGGCTTAACTGTGAATTAGATTTTAAAATCGAAGTACATAAGCGTCATAGTGTTGCAGTGTAAACAGAGTAAATACACCAATAACTTATTGATGAATTTAGATAAACAGAATTAAGTTAAGTAGTAATTAATTAAGCCATGGTTATCATGCCTGTTGACTTATTCTTAAAATGGTTTATAGTTTACATAGCTTGAAGGTTGGACTTATTTTTTGTGTTTCAATACGACCAGTTTCGTCCTGTTAACATAAGTAATACCGGCATTTTCCAGCGTTACCGCCGTTTAGGCTTTATTTTATATTTACAGGATTTATATCATGTCTCAAGTTACTGGTGTTGTTAAGTGGTTCAACTCTGACAAAGGTTTCGGATTTATCGAGCAAGAGTCTGGTCCAGACGTATTCGTTCACTTCCGTGCAATCAACTCAGACGGTTTCAAAACTTTAGACGAAGGTCAAAAAGTTTCTTTCACTGTGACCCAAGGTCAGAAAGGTCCTCAAGCTGAAAACGTTTCTTTAGTTTAAGCTATAATATTTCACTTAGGTGAAATGGACTTAAAGCTGTGGCATTTGCCGCAGTTTTTTTTTGCTTTTTTTTAGGAAAAAATAAATATCATCGTAAGTATAATTTATCCCAATATGATAAATTTTTTGCATCAATTGAAATGATAACTTATAAATTCAGATATATAAAAAGCCGGTTAACTGAACAGTTATCCGGCTTTTTTGTTCGTACTAGACAGAATCAAACTATGTCCACAAAAACAGCTTCTAGGTTGCGTGTTGAAACTCAGAAGAGAACAAGGTGTCTTCTAATGTACGTCCCTTCATAATGGACTTATATTGCCATTGATGTTGAGCTAATAAACTGAACAGTTGTTGTTCTAAGGTGAAATTAGATTGAGTGGGGTATTCAATAATAAATTGATTATTAGCACTTTGACTGACTTTAGTGATAGCAGTTAACCCAAGTAGAGCATGATGCACCGCCGCCATATCAGCCTTTTTCATAATTAATGTTAGGTAATCAACATCTTGCGCCGTATGTATCGATAATGACTGTTTAAGCTGGCCTCTTTCTAAATAAATTACCTGATCACACAATTTCTCTAATTCATCCAAATTGTGTGAGCTAATCACAAACGTGGTACGTTCAGATTGGTCTCTAACAATTTCACGAATTTTCTTAGCATTAGCTGGATCAAGGCCGGCAGTTGGTTCATCTAGTAACACCAATTTAGGCGAGCCGATTAAAGCCTGGGCAATCGAAACCCGTTTACTCATACCATGACTTAAGCTTTTCGGTTTTGCTTTAGCCACATTAACTAAATCTACCAACTCTAAGACGCGCATAGCTTCTTGCTTTGCTGCTTTACCTTTCATCCCCTGAAGTTCAGCAAATAATTTTAGTTGACTAAAAATAGAACTGTCCGGGTCTAGTTGCGCATCTTGTGGTAATGCAGAAAGCAGGCCTTGTAATTTAGGGCTACCAACGGGCTCGCCCAAAATAGTGACTTCCCCTGCACTGGGTTTAATATAACCACACAAAATGCTAAAAAGAGTCGTTTTCCCCGCCCCATTAGGGCCAACGAGTGCAATGGGGGCACCAGCAACCAATGATATATCAACTTTATCTAAGACAGGCTTACCGTTATAGCTTTTACTGAGCTGCTTGCAGTGTATTAGATTCATAATGCGCTCCTTTGCATAACAATGCGGCCTATGATTAATATGGCCACAGTTTGTAACAATGGAATGGGAGTGAAGGCAAATGCAGCTAAACCTTGGGTATTAACCATGTCAGATAATTGCGAACCCGGCAGTAAGTAACTGACAACGTCAAAACCTGGCAATTGAACATTGATTAAGGTAATTACCAGCGAGACAATAATCCATAAAATAACGGCGAAGATACTTGCCTGACGTGCACTATTGGCAATAATAGACAATAGCGCCATCATGGCAATGTAAGGTAATACAACAATCAATACACTGGCAAAAATAATCAAAGCTGTGTTGATTGCAGGAAATAGTAAGCTACTGTCTCTGCTCATAATTAAAGCAATAGCGACGATTAACGTCAGTACAATAAGTAATGATTGAATCAATACTTGACCTATAAATCGCCCTAAAAATAAGCTGTTACGGCTAACTCTTAAACTGATAAAGCGTAAAGTCCCCCGCTGTTTATCTGAGCTAAATTGGTCTGCCGAGATAAAAATACTGAATAATGGGAACAAATATAGCGCAGCAACCCAAAAGACAGCAAACTCTGCAACCTTCCAATTAAACAATTGGTCAAGTGTAGTAGGGCCAAATACCGCCGCCATAAATTCTTTAAAGCTGGGTTGCATAATAATGCTAGCGGCTTCTTTAACAGGGAAAATTAAAATAATACTCCACACCATGATAAAGGCGATTAATGCAATTATCCCACTGCGGCTACTGAAACGCTTTGTCAGTTCGAAACGAGCAAGCAGCCAGATATGGGAAAGGGCTGATGGAGATGATATTGCTGTGTTATTCATAAAGATCCTTTAGTGATTAACGCCCGTAATTAACTAAACAAACGATAAAACTTGCTAAAACGATGGTAATAATTTTGCTAATGCAGTTTCTAGTGCCTCTATTCGTTGTTCTAATTCAGCTATTTTATTATCTTGGATAGAGTTTTGCTTTACTTGGGCTGAGACTTCTAAGTTCGCCGTACTATTGGCTTGGTGATCTTCTATAGAGGTACTGAATAACTCAATGTAACGACAATCTCGTTTACCCACTTCCCGAGCAAGCTGTGCAATAAAAGGCTTATCTTGTTTTGCTCGCGCTATCAAAATTGATTCCACTTGAGCAACATCTGAAAATTCATGTAAGCGATTGGTACGTGTTTTTAATTCACCTGGTGTTTGAGCGCCTCTTAACAGTAAAACACACACTAATGCATATTCGGCTGAATTAAGCTTTAAATCGCTAAATTCGGTATTACAAAAACGGTGTTTATATTTAATGACTCTGCTGCCAAAACCTGATTGTTCACTGATTAACCGCTTTTTATTCAAACCATCAATGATAATCTGCACTTCAGATTCAGTTAATGACATTACCGGTTCACGGCTACTTTTTTGATTACAGGCTAAGGTTATTGAGTTTAGGGATAAGGGATATTGCTCGGGAGTGGTGATTTCTTTTTCCATCAAACAGCCAATCACTCTGGCTTCTAGTGCATTTAATTCCATTGATGGTGTTCCTCAAAATAAAAAAGCATGAAGATGTTATAGCATCCTCATGCTTGTTTTAACAATGATATCAATGTAATCGGTTATCTAACGTACAATAACAGAGGGTTTATCTATTAAACCAGACGGATACCGTCTTTCTCGATAGTAATTTGTCCACCTTTGAATAAGCCACCAATGGATCTTTTAAAGGCTTTCTTACTCATAGCCAATTGTGCATAAATAACGTCGGCGTCTGTTTTGTCGTGCAAAGGTAAAAAACCATCTGCTTTGGCAAGTTTATTCATAATTTGAATCGCTTGTTTATCCAGTTCTTGTTGAGAACCTTTTTGAAGTACTAGGTCAATTTTACCATCACTGCGTAATGTTTTAATAAAGCCTGTGAGTGTTTGACCAAAACGTAATTTTTGAAAAACTTCATTTTCATAAATAACGCCCCAATGCTTATTATTGATAATCGCTTTAAAGCCTAAGTCGGTTGAACCACCGATAATCAAGTTTACTTGCTCGCCAACTTCATAATCTGCTGGAGTTTTATCTAAAAACTTATCAACTTTAGATGATGCAACTATGCGCTCGTCGGCCTTATTGGCATGGACGTACACTAAATATGAACGGCCTTCTTCGATTGTTTTGTGCTGCTCACCAAAGGGTAAGAAAAGATCTTTATCCAGACCCCAATCTAAAAATGCGCCATACTCGCTAAGAGCTGCAACCTTTAAATAGGCAAACTCACCTATCTGTGCGAAAGGTTTTTGTGTGGTTGCAATCACTTTATCTTCAGAGTCTAGGTATAAAAAAACATCAATGTTTTGACCAATTTCATATGTTTTAGGAACAAACTTTTTCGGAACTAACACTTGGCCAAGTTCGAGGGCATTAACATATATACCAAAACTGACTTCTTTAACGACTTCGAGTGAATAGCTTTTTCCGATTTGTATCATGTGAATCTCTATCTGTTGGGGCAAAATAATAGGTGAATATTGCAAATATTCAAAGGCCATTAGTATACACGTTTTTTAAAATTATGAGTGATTTTAGATTAAGAGTGAGCCGATAATAGAATTACATCGTATTGGGTCAAAATTCATCAGTGAAGAGAAAAAGAATCTAGGCTTTTTATTAATACAAAAGCTTATTCTACTTGCATTGAAGCACAATGCGCGGTTTAATTGCGCCGCTTTTAAAGGCTCAAGTTTTAAGGTTTAACACACTGACTGATAAGTCTTTATGGCCTTGTAAAAATAGACTTAAGTATTTATGCGGTTATGGATCATAAGTATTCACTTATGCGTTTAGTAAACTTAGACAAGCGTTTGTATTGTCGCCCTAGAATTGATATGTGCTAGGCAGTAAAGCGGCAAATAAAGTACGTATAGATGATAAAAGTGTCACTAAATAACTATAATTTAGCCGACAAAGTAAAAGCTTATCATCTACTATACATCTCATAATGTGCTAACGTTATGATGATTTTATTCACAAGCCATATTACGTCAGAATGTGATTTTGATGTGGTAGGGGAAATACGGAAAATAATTATGTCTGATTGGTCAATTGAAGATGCTCGTGCTGGCTATAATGTCACTCATTGGAGTCACGGCTTCTATGGTATTCGTGAAGATGGGGAAGTGACTGTATCACCTAACCCAAGTCAACCCGATCATAAAGTTGCATTAAGTACTTTAGCCAAAGATTTGGTTAAAGAGGGTGTGTCATTGCCTGTGCTGGTTCGTTTCCCTCAAATTCTCCACCATCGTGTAGAGAGCTTATGTGAGGCATTCAATGATGCTATTCAAAAATACGAATATCAAAATGATTATTTATTAGTTTACCCGATTAAAGTTAATCAACAGCAAACTGTTGTTGAAGAAATTTTAGCGAGCCAAAAGTCAAAAGAAGTTCCGCAGCTAGGTTTAGAAGCCGGTAGTAAGCCTGAGTTAATGGCTGTATTGGCAATGGCTCAAAAAGCCAGTTCTGTGATCGTCTGTAATGGCTATAAAGATAAAGAATATGTGCGTTTAGCACTTATTGGTGAAAAGTTGGGCCATAAAGTTTACATCGTGCTAGAAAAGATGTCTGAACTGCTTATGGTACTAGAGCAAGCCAAGTTATTAGGTGTGACACCACGTTTAGGTCTACGTGTGCGCTTAGCATTCCAGGGCAAAGGCAAATGGCAAGCTAGCGGCGGCGAAAAGTCAAAGTTTGGTTTGTCTGCTGCGCAAGTACTTAAAGTACTCGAGCAATTAAAAACCGCTGATATGCTTGATTCATTACAGCTGTTGCATTTCCATTTAGGATCGCAAATTGCCAATATTCGTGATATTCGCCAAGGTGTGGGTGAAGCGGGTCGTTTTTATTGTGAACTGCGCGAATTAGGCGCTAAAATTGATTGTTTTGACGTCGGCGGTGGCTTAGCTGTCGATTATGATGGCACGAGAAGCCAAAGCAACAACTCAATGAATTATGGTTTAAATGAATATGCGAACAACATTGTTAACGTATTAACTGATTTGTGTAATGAATACGAGCAGCCAATGCCGCGTATTATTTCAGAGTCTGGCCGCCATTTAACCGCGCATCATGCAGTATTGATCACTGATGTTATTGGCACAGAAGCTTACATGCCAGAAGTGATTGTTGCGCCTAACGAAGATGACCCTCAGTTGTTACACAATATGTGGCAATCATGGGAAGAAATCAGTGGTGGTCAAGATCAACGCGCCATCATTGAGATTTATCATGATACCCAAAGCGACATTGCTGAAGCACATTCGTTATTCGCTGCTGGTCAGTTTACTTTGGCCCATCGTGCTTGGGCTGAACAAGCTCATTTACGTGTTTGTCACGAAGTGAAAGGTCTATTAAGTAATAATAACCGCTATCACCGTCCAGTGATTGATGAATTGAATGAAAAATTAGCTGACAAGTTCTTTGTTAATTTCTCTTTATTCCAGTCATTACCGGATGCTTGGGGTATCGATCAAGTGTTCCCTGTGCTGCCTTTATCTGGCCTTGATAAAGCACCAGAGCGCCGTGCGGTTATGCTGGATATTACCTGTGACTCAGATGGCATTGTTGATCAATACGTTGATGGTCAAGGGATTGAAACTACATTGCCTGTGCCAGCATGGAGTGCGGAAAGTCCGTACTTAATCGGCTTCTTTATGGTGGGTGCATACCAAGAAATTCTTGGTGATATGCACAACTTATTTGGTGATACTAACTCTGCAGTTATTCGTTTAGATGAAAACGGACTGACTAACATCGAATCAGTACTACAAGGTGACACAGTTGCTGATGTATTACGTTATGTAAACCTAGATGCCAATGCATTTATGCGTACATTTGAAGAGTTAGTAGAACAGCATATTGCACCTGATGAGCGTGTAAGTACTCTTGAAGAGCTTCAAGCTGGTCTAGACGGTTACACTTATCTTGAAGATTTTTAAGATTAATTTATGTAAATCTTAATCAGTAAATCATTGAAGAAAAGGCTTAGTTATGAATAATGACTAAGCCTTTATTTATTTTCAATCAATTGAGTTATGTGTGATTAATATGTTTTTTGAAGGTTCAGAAAAAAAGTAGCGTTATGCGTTGATCCGAGTTTCGGTTCACTTCGTGCTTTGCCGTTATCTTTCTGGGAACATATTGTCAGTTTAGCCAAGGCAGATATCCTGTCACATATTAACAATGATCAATGTGATGCGTACTTGCTCAGTGAGTCCAGTTTGTTCGTGTGGGACCATCGGGTGGTAATGCTAACGTGTGGCTTATCGACATTAATCGATTCAGTGAGTGCGTTAATTGATAAAGTGACTGAAGATAAGCTGACATTCATTAGCTATCAACGTAAAAATGAATATTTAGCTCATTTACAGGCCAGCACGTTTATAGATGACATTGATACCTTAAGGCTTCGGGTTCCTGGCACCGCTTTTCGAGTCGGTCATTTAGATAATCATCATCACTTTTTATTTAGCAGTGATAAAAGTTGCCAAATTATGTCACAGGATAAAACCTGCGAATTACTGATGTACCACATTAGTGGACCGGTGGCAGACTATTTATGTACTGAGCAGCAAACAGTAGCTGAGATATATAAACTGTTATTGCTAGATGAGCTTTTTGCAGACTTTGAGTACGATGCACATGTGTTTACTCCGCTTGGTTTTTCAATCAACGGCATTAAAGATAATTTTTATTACACATTACATATTACGCCACAAGAGCAAAGCTCTTATGTCAGTTTAGAAACTAATGTAGACCTTGAGCAACATCAATCTGATATAGCGTCAACCCTGTTAGCAATATTGAAGCCAAGAAGTTGGGATACTATAGGATTCAATACCGAGATAGCCGCGGCAATAGAACCTAAAAATATATGTGTAGGGCATTGCTCATATCCAATTAAGCAAGGTTATAATGTGATTTTCAGCCACTATCAGCAGACTTGTGCTGAATTATTGAGCCCTGAGTTTTTGTAAGTTAGCCATTTGGAGAGTGTATTGCCATTTTCGTAGCAAGCCTTATTATTCCATATGTCTAAATGCTGACTTAAGTGCGCCAGTGTACTGATGTATACCTCGTTTGATATTGAATGTTTTGACAGTGCCAGTACCTTCAGTGTCCAGTTGAATAACCAGCGATAAAGCGATGAAAGTCATTTACGTTCTACATCGAATGAATATAGTTAGTCTAGATTCGGCTGCAGTTGCACCATGTTAAGAATCATTGGATATCTATTACTTGGCAGCTGCTACGCTTAGTCTTTAAATACCACATGTTTGGGCTTAAGCCATAAGTTTAGTTAACCAATTTTTTTGATACAAGCCTGCATGAAGTAGGTTTTATCCTATAAGGGGAAGGTATGAGCGATTTAAGTGATATTCGTCGGGAGTATACTCAAGGTGGATTACGCCGCGCTGATTTACCGATAAATCCGATGGATTTATTTGAAAAGTGGCTCTCACAGGCCAAGGATGCCAATTTAACCGATCCTACCGCTATGTGTGTTGCTACCGTTGATGAAAATGGCCAGCCTTTTCAGCGCATCGTATTGCTTAAAAAATTTGATGATAATGGATTTATATTTTTTACTAATCTGGCTAGTCGCAAAGCAGAGCAATTATCAACCAATAATAAGATAAGCTTGTTATTTCCTTGGCATCCTTTAGAGCGACAAGTAGCGGTTATTGGTCAAGCTGAGCCATTATCTATGATTGAAGTCGCTAAATACTTTATGAGCCGACCTAAGGACAGCCAAATCGCTGCTTGGGTATCTAAACAGTCTAGTAAAATTTCTGCTCGCCAAGTTTTAGAAGGTAAGTTTACTGAAATGAAGGCTAAATTCGCTCAAGGCGAAGTCCCGTTACCTAAGTTTTGGGGAGGATACTTAGTGCGTCCACAAAGTATCGAGTTTTGGCAAGGTGGAGAGCATAGATTGCATGATAGGTTTATTTACAGTCAATTGCCTGAGTCAATTTGGCAAATTGATCGTTTAGCACCTTAGTGAGGACGAGCTATGCAAGCTAAGATTTGGGTGGACGCCGATGCATGTCCTAATCCAGTAAAAGAGATGCTGTTTAGAGCCGCCGAGCGTAAATCGATTAACATTGTCTTGGTAGCGAATCAGATGATTAAAATACCAATATCTCCTTTCATTAAGATGATCCGAGTCAGCTCTGGCTTTGATGAAGCAGATAATTATATTGTCGAGCAACTTAATCAAGGTGATTTAGTGATCACAGCCGATATCCCGCTTGCTTCAGATGCAATTGAAAAAGGTGCTTTAGCTATTAACCCTAGAGGCAATGTCTATACAACTGAAAATATCAAGCAAACAGTCACTATGCGTGATTTTATGGAGGAGATGCGCAGCAGTGGTGTGCATACCCAAGGCCCTAATACTTTTTCACAAACAGATAAGCATGCATTTGCTCAATCGTTGGATAAATGGTTAGTTAAACAACGCTGATCTATACTTATTGTGTTATAAACTCGCAAAAGGATTTTAAGATGAAACTATGGTTATCGTTAATGGTGCTAGGATTACTGTCTAATCAGGCTTTAGCAAGTGATTGGAAGGTGAATAATAGTCAGTCTACAGTCAGCTTTATATCAATTAAAAAAGCTGACGTGGGAGAGGTTCATCGATTTAAACAAATAGAAGGTGTTCTGAGTGATTCTGGTGGATTTAGTTTAACAATAGATTTAAGCAGCGTAGATACCGGAATTAGTGTTCGCGATGACAGAATGCAAGGCTTGTTATTTGAAGTTGCTCAGTTTCCAAAATTACAACTGACAGCCAATATTAACCCAAAGCTCATAAGTGATTTAAAAGTAGGCGAAACGTTAACCACCCAAGTAGATGCTAAAGTTGCGCTCCATGGTGAGCAGCAAGTTTTACCTTTCAATGTGGTGGTCGCTAAATTGTCAGCGACTAAAATGTTAGTGACAAGTTTAATGCCAGTAGTTGTTCACGCTGGAGATTTTAATTTAGTATCAGGGGTTGAAAAGTTACGTGATATCGCCGGACTAACCAGTATCAGTTTAGCGGTTCCAGTGTCTTTTGTGCTAACCTTATCACAGTAGATCAGGCCTAATGATATCGTTAATGCTGAAGTAATATCATTAAATAGGTTATCAATTGTTTGGATAACCTAGCTTTACCAACACATAGTTATCCAGTTTTTCGGAGTTCAGATGGTTACAGATAAAGACGGTTATACGCATTTAATTCAGTATTTAACTGAACATTTAGGGTTATTTGAAACCTTTGAAAATAATGTCTTGGCGTCTGAAACCGTTTTAGAGTTATTTGAGGAACAGTTATCAGCTCAAATCATCATGGTTTGTGGTCAAAATCCGCAACTATCATTTGCTCAACGCAATATGGTTATTCGAGAAATTGATGCGATTGTTTATGATTTAGAAGAGATATTAGCTAAAGTTGCTGATCAGAATGCCACTCCTGAACAAAGCATATTTATAACCGAATTTTCTGGTTTAATTAAGAATTTGTTCGACCAAGAAATTGATAAAATACTGCATTAATTTTTTATAGTTTAATATTTATTGTTGGGAATAAACATGTTTAAAAGCATAACCTTGCTTGTTGTATTTTGTTTGAGTTTGTCTTTTGCCAATGCGACAGAAAAACAAATTTTAAAACAAAAGGAAGTGATGACTGTTGCGCAGTCGGGTTTAATGTATAAAGCGCGAATGGATACCGGTGCAGTCAATTCGTCTTTACATGCTGTCGATTTAGAGATTATCGGTGGTGCGGCGAAAAAAATGAAACATAACATTGGTAAAATGATCGAATTTACCACTGAAAATGAACAAGGTGAGCAAAAGCGTTTACAAGCTGAAATTCTTAAAACCTCAACGGTGAGAAACTCTCAAGGTATTGAAACACGTTACATGGTCAAACTTGAAATTGGTTTTCCTGATGCGTTAAAAACGGTCCATGTCAATTTGCGTGACCGTAGCCACATGAATTACAAATTGTTAATAGGACGCAACTTTCTCAAAGATGACTATATAGTCGATATATCAGGAAAGAAGATTGATAATATTATTGGCCCAATTGCCAAGTTAAACATAAAACAAGCTAGTCTAATGTTCAAAACACGTATTGATACTGGAGCAGGTCAAAACTCACTCCACGCAATCAATATTCGTATTGAAGAAGAAGATAAAAGTGATATGAAAAACAACATCGGTAAGATGGTGACATTTACTACCGAGAATGAGAAAGGTAATGCCGTTGATATTCGCACTAAAATTTATGGTAAAACGCTTATCCGTAATGCACAAGGGTCTGAAATTCGTTATAGGGTTCGTTTAAGTGTTGGTGAACTAGGGCAGGAATATTTAGTTGACGTCAATTTAACTGATCGTAGTGAAATGGGTCATAAATTATTAATTGGCCGTAATTGGTTACAGGACACCTATATGGTAGATGTTTCTAAAGAGAGTCTTTCTCAGATTTAATATAAAAGCCTTAGCGTAAGCGCTAAGGCTTTTTTGTACGGGTAGATAAACCTTTGACCAACTCCTTCAAATAGCTTATCAGATGTTTAATCAGCACTTCACCGTAATAACCTCTGCCGATTAAATACTTATCTAACAGTTCGTTGTATTGCTAACGACGTTATATTAACGTGCTTTGTATTCCAAGCAAACGCTCAGTTTACTAAAAAATAGGTTTAACCTATTGAATCAGCATTATTTGATGCAATTTTTAACAGACCTGTTGAGGTTAAATTGCTAACATAATGTCGTAGGTCTTACTGATTGCACCGCCTTACGGTCACAGAGCGTATTTGAACTTAAATAAGTGTTTAACTCGTTTATTTTATTAGTTTTTTATGAACTGATAAATAAAAAAGGCGCCGCAGCGCCTAGATTAAACGTCTACTTTACTATGCTATAGCTGTGTTTTTAGGTTCAGCTAGCACAAGCTCAAATACTATAATTTCAAACCTACCAATAATTGATCTAGTTGTTCAGCAGTAGCGTGTAATTCATCACAACCAGATACTGACTGATTAGCTGACTGCTCTACATTATGTGACTGATTACGGATTTCCATTAAATTGGTTGCTATTTCGTTGGCAACAGCAGATTGTTCATCCGCTGAGGTTGCAATTAACACACTCATTTCAAGTACACGATGACTATGGTGAGCAATATTATTCAAATCTTCGCCGGTTTGAAGAACATGCTTCTTACCTTCACTGGCCTGCTCAACGGTACGAGACATGACTTGAGTTAAATTACGAGTACCTGATTGAAGCGCTTCAATCATAGTTTTAATTTCCACTGTGGCAGCTTGTGTTCTACCTGCTAGAGTACGTACTTCATCTGCAACCACAGCAAATCCTCGTCCTTGCTCACCAGCACGCGCAGCTTCAATGGCGGCGTTAAGTGCGAGTAAGTTAGTTTGTTCGGAAATAGCGTTAATAGTGGTGACCACAGCGTCAATTTTACTGGCATTGTCATTCAATATTCCGACAGCATTGGACGCTTGACCAATTTCTTCCGATAAAATATCAATTGCATGCACTGTGGTTGCAATATCTTTTGAGCCTGCGGCCACTTGATTATTGGTCTCTTCAGTTTCACTCGAAGATTGCTCTGCATTGCGGGCAACTTCTTTTACTGCAGCCGTCATTTGTTCCATGGCTGTGGCCAATGAGTCTAAATGTTCTCGCTGATCCACAGCCATCGCTTGGCCATCTTGGGCTGTGGTTCTAAAACCTGACACAACGGTGCGAATTTGTTCAGTGGCTTGGGTTATTTGCTTAACCAAAGTGTGCTGACGATCGACTAAGGCATCAATACTGATAGCAAGTAGACTGAATTCATCTTTTACTTCAAAGAAATTAAGTCTGCCGGTTAAATCACCGCTAGCTGCACGTCTTAAAGCCATTACCGTGGTATATAAAGCGCCGCCAACAAAGGTTGAAATGTAGTAAGCAAAGGCAGCAAGAACAGCCAATAATACCACCATCATTATATAAGCTAAGTTAGCATTGGTATTGTTATGAGCCAGCTGCTGTGATGATATCTCACTCACTATAACCTTGTTATGGTTATTAATACCACTCACGATTCGGGTGATATTATCTTGTTCACTAATTCCACCACCTTGCTGTGCAAGCACCTTCAATCGGTTGTCTAGATCATCAATACTGACTATTTGACTAGTATTCGATAACTGAGTTTTTAACTCATTACGCTTGCTTTCGTCAATTAAGTCATAGGCGCTTTCCATGTAATCATTGGCTTGCTTAATGAACTGCAATTGATTGTTATTATTTGTTTTTTGTAAGTTATCGGCATGAAGGTTATTTAAGAAAAGCGTTAAACCAATAATCATCAACATGGGTACAACCGCTAAAATAGTAAACTTTGTTTTTAAGGTCATATGGATAAGATATTGATCTATCCATCTAAATTTAACTTCTTTCATCAGTGCCTCTTCTTATTTTTGACTATGAACTCAGATAAAAACCATCTCAGGTAAATAAGTACCTAAATTAAATAAGTAGTTAGGTAAGTACATAGTTTATCGGGGTGAAAAAGGTAAACTTTAATACATAAAGCTTTTTTCAGTGTTACCTGATTAATTTATCTACTTTTCAATCAGACTGGTTGAGTTGCAGCAATGATATAATGCTAATTGCACCTTTTATTATAGTAAAGCTCTATTGATAATATTCACGATAAATTGACCATTAATCCTTAACGTCGTCAGGCTGAGTTGTTTTAAGCTAATAAACCTGAGTAAAAGCTTATAATTACCCTTAAAAAGCCTAGTAATATGCTGGCTGCTAACGTAAAATTTATCTCTTTTATTTTAATTGATGGGTAGTGCCTTTAGAATGATCTAAAAGGTGTTATCAACATCTTGCCGTTATGTTTAATGGTAAAAATCGCATTAGTAATGCCCAGATGCAGTGGATGAATAAATGCAGCAGTTAACAGAGATCGTAGAACAAGCCTTGGCGGTGATAGAGCAGGCCAGTGATCTAAAGGCATTGGATGATATCCGTGTCGACTACCTTGGTAAAAAAGGTCAAATCACTGACATGATGAAAATGATGGGTAAATTAAGTGCAGAGGAGAAACCTGCATTTGGTCAAGCCGTCAATCTAGCAAAACAAGCAGTCCAGCAGAAATTATCTGAACGTATTGATGGCTTAAAAGCATCAGAGTTAGCCACTAAATTGGCCGCTGAACAAATTGATGTCACTTTACCAGGTCGTACCATTGATAACGGCGGATTACATCCAGTGACCCGCACTATTGATCGTATCGAAACCTTTTTTGGTGAGCTTGGGTTTACGGTTAAAGATGGTCCTGAAATCGAAGATGATTTCCATAACTTCGATGCATTAAATATCTCAGAACATCATCCTGCTCGTGCGGACCACGATACGTTTTATTTTAACCCTAAAGTGATGTTGCGTACGCAAACATCTGGGGTTCAAATTCGTACTATGGAGCATGAAAAGCCACCATTACGTATTATTTCACCGGGTCGTGTATACCGTAACGACTATGATCAAACCCACACGCCGATGTTTCATCAGGTAGAAGGGTTGATGGTTGCCGAAAACGTTAACTTTGCCGAATTAAAAGGCATATTGCATGATTTTCTACGCAACTTTTTTGAAGAAGACTTGCAAGTGCGTTTTCGTCCTTCATATTTCCCCTTCACAGAGCCTTCTGCTGAAGTGGATGTCATGGGTAAAAACGGTAAATGGTTAGAGGTGTTAGGCTGTGGCATGGTGCACCCAAATGTACTTCGCAGTGTCGGCATAGATCCTGAGAAATACTCTGGTTTTGCTTTTGGTATGGGCGTTGAGCGTTTAACTATGTTGCGTTATGGCGTAAATGATTTACGTGCCTTCTTTGAAAACGATTTACGTTTCCTTAAGCAATTCAAATAACGGAGCAACAAAGCGATGAAATTCAGTGAATCTTGGCTTCGTGAGTGGGTTAATCCATCAGTAAGTCGTGACGAATTATCACACCAAATTACCATGGCCGGCCTTGAAGTGGATGGCATAGACCTAGTAGCTGCTGCATTTAGCGGTGTTATTGTGGGTGAAGTTGTTGAGTGTGGCCAGCATCCCGATGCTGACAAATTACGCGTGACCAAAATTAATGTCGGTAGCGATGAGTTAATTGATATTGTTTGTGGCGCACCAAATTGTCGTTTAGGATTAAAAGTTGCTGTTGCCATGGTTGGCGCAGTATTGCCTGGTGATTTTAAAATTAAGAAAGCCAAGCTGCGGGGCCAGCCGTCAATGGGTATGTTGTGCTCTTACAGCGAGTTAGGTATCAATATTGAAAGTGATGGCATTATTGAATTACCGCAAGATGCACCAATTGGTCAAGACGTTCGTCAGTACTTAGATTTAGATGATGCAATTATTGATGTTGACTTAACCGCTAACCGTGCCGATTGTTTAGGCATGGCAGGTCTTGCACGTGAAGTGGGTGTATTAAATCGTCAAGTAGTGACAGAGCCTACCTGGAAAGCGGCTGAAGCAACCATTGACGCGCCGATAGCTATTAACGTGCAGGCAAAAGAAGCCTGTCCACGTTATTTAGGTCGTATAGTAAAAAATATCAACGTAAAAGCGGCAACGCCTCTATGGATGCAAGAAAAGTTACGTCGTAGTGGTATTCGCTCAATTGATCCCATTGTTGATATTACCAATTATGTATTAATTGAGTTTGGTCAGCCAATGCATGCATTTGACTTGAATACCTTAAATGGTGCAATCAACGTGCGTTTAGGCGATGGTGTGGAAAAGCTGACGTTATTAGATGGTAATGAAATTACTGTGCCTAATGACACCTTAGTGATTGCTGATGATAAGCAAGCCGTAGCCTTAGCCGGAGTATTTGGTGGTGAAGCAACGGGTGTGACTGATAGTACTCAAGATATCTTATTAGAGTGTGCTTTTTTTGCACCTCTAGCGATTATGGGTAAATCACGTCGTTTAGGCTTACACACAGATGCCTCACATCGTTTCGAGCGTGGTGTTGACCCACAGCTGCAACATAAGGTAATGGATCGTGCTACACGCCTTGTATTGGATATTTGTGGTGGTGAAGCTGGGCAAGTAATTGAAGCGGTGGCCGTTGAACATTTACCAGCAGCAGCTAAAATTACATTACGTCGCGGTAAACTAGATAAAACCTTAGGCCATCCAATTCCTGATGCTGATGTAGTTGATATTTTACAGCGTTTAGGATTCAGTGTTGAAGCCGTTAATGATACTTGGGTTGTCACTACAGCGACTTACCGTTTTGATATGGCAATTGAAGAAGATTTAATTGAAGAAGTTGCCCGCATTTATGGTTATAACAATATCCCTAATACAGCGCCGCAAGCTGCATTAAGTATGTCTGATCATACTGAAGCTAACATTCCACTCAAACGTGTTCGTAACATGCTGGTGGCTCGCGGGTTCCAAGAAGCAATTACTTACAGTTTTGTTGACCCCAAAATGCAAGCCCTTGTTCACCCAGAACAAGACACGATGATTTTGCCAAATCCTATTTCGACAGAAATGTCGTCAATGCGTTTGTCTATGTTTACCGGATTATTGTCAGCGGTGGGCTATAATCAAAATCGCCAGCAAAGCCGTGTACGTTTATTTGAGACCGGTTTACGCTTTGTGCCTGACACAAACTCAGATGCTGGCGTCCGTCAACAAGCTATGATTGGTGCGGTCATTTCCGGTGCTCAAAATGATGAACATTGGTCAATGGAATCTAAGTCTGTAGACTTCTTTGATTTAAAAGGTGATTTAGAAGCAATAATCGGCTTGACAGTTGCCGCTTCTGAATTTAGTTTTAAAGCAGCTACTCATCCTGCGCTGCATCCAGGACAATGTGCTGAAATATTAAGAAATAATCGAGTCATTGGTCATATTGGTGCTATCCATCCTAGCTTGGAAAAGCCTTTTGGACTTAATGGTAAAACAATTGTTTTTGAGTTAGAACTGGACGCATTATTACATGCCAGTTTGCCGCTAGCCCAAGCTGTATCTAAGTTTCCTGCTAATCGACGTGATATCGCAGTAGTCGTAGATGATCATATATCTGCAACCGATGTTATGAATTTGATAAGAAAAGTTGGCGAAAATCAGTTGGTTGGCTTAAACTTGTTCGATGTATACCTAGGTAAAGGTGTTGAACCTGGCAAAAAGAGCCTGGCAATCGCACTTACGTTACAAGACATTACTCGTACGCTTGAAGATAAAGATATCACTGAGACTATGGAATCAGTGGTATCGGCGCTAAAGACCGAGTTCAACGCATCGTTGAGGGATTAAAGTATGGCACTTACCAAAGCCGAAATGGCAGAACATCTATTTGAAACACTTGGCATCAATAAGCGTGTGGCTAAAGAGATGGTGGAGTCTTTCTTTGAAGAAATTCGTGAAGCACTCGAACATGGTGAGCAGGTCAAGTTATCTGGCTTCGGCAACTTTGACCTTAGGGACAAGAATCAAAGACCGGGACGGAATCCGAAAACTGGTGAAGACATTCCAATTTCTGCACGCCGTGTGGTGACTTTCCGTCCTGGACAAAAGTTAAAAGCACGTGTGGAAGCGGCTAACGCCGGTAAGAAATAAGTTCACTAGTTAAATTAGCTTATCTGCTTTACACAGTAAAAATTAAAAGAGCCACTCTGGTAGAGTGGCTTTTTTTTTGAATTTGCCGAATAAAATAGTCATGTTATTATTCTGCCGCAGATTTTTTCGATGAGGTTAATCTATTGGCTCGACAACAAAAGCATTTTGATACTCGCTTTAATGCAGGGTTATTACATCCACGATACTGGGTTACCTGGCTGGCTATCCTAATATTATCTTTATTTGGTATTTTACCGGCCTTTATTCGCGATCCCATTAGCCGTGTTTTAGCTAAATTAGTGATGCGTATTGCCACTAAGCCAATTGGCATAGCCCGGATCAATATTAGTCAATGTTTACCTGAATTGACCCCTGATGAAGTCGATAGCCTGATCCGTGACAATGTCGAAGCCTTTATCCTTATTTTATTATCGCAAGCAGAAATGCTGTTTCGTTCCAACGAACACATTAAACGTCGCGTTCAATTACAGGGTTTTGAAAATGTGACTCAAGCAAGAGCTGCAGGGCATCCGATTATTTTTATTATGCCGCATGTTTGGCCTATGGAATATGCAGGGCTACGAGTTAATATCGAAATACCTATGGTGACAATGGCAAAAGCCCACCGTAATGGGTTATTTAACTGGTTTAGTAACCGTTTACGCAGTAGCCAGGGTGGCCGAGTGTATATGCGTGAAGCAGGTATTCGAGCACTATTGTCAGAACTGAAAAAAGATAATAGCTTCTTTTATTTGCCCGATGAAGACTTGGGACCAGAACAAAGCGTGTTTGCGCCATTTTTTGGTACCACTAAAGCCACATTGCCCGTAGTAGGACGTTTAGCCAAAGCGGGTAATGCAAAAGTGTTTCCCGTTAAAATCGGCTATGATAAAAAAGCCATGGTATTTCATACCACGATATTGCCGGCATTAGATCCCGATAGTATGGTCACTAAAGAAGATGAATCTTTAGTGCTTAATCAAATTGTTGAGCAAGTGATAAAAGCTTACCCTGAGCAATACATGTGGTTTTTAAAAATATTGAAAACTCGTCCGCCGGGTGAAGCAGAGCTTTACTAAACTTAAACAATAAATATAACCAAGAGAGCAATCTAATGGACTTTAATGAGTTACTTTCGGTGCTATCGTTTGTGGTCTACACCTACGATAACCGCCCGATCACTCTACTGCAAATTATCCAGGTACCCCTGTATATCTTTTTAGCTTGGTTTATTGTGAGCCGAGTGGGTAAGTTAATTACTAGCGCCTTAAGAAAACGTAACGTGAGTGCTGATGCTGTACATTTGTTTTCTCGTATGTATTTAGTATTGTCTATCGCTATTTTAGCTATTACCAGTATGGATATTCTCAATATCCCCCTAACTGCATTTGCGTTTGTTTCAGGCGCAATTGCGATTGGTGTGGGTTTTGGTGCGCAAAACATTATTAACAACTTTATTTCAGGTTGGATTTTAATGTGGGAACGTCCCATTCGTATTGGTGACTTTTTAGAAGTGGGTGACGCTAGAGGTGTGGTTGAGTCGATAAACACCCGCTCTACTTTAATTCGTCGAAATGATGGTGTTCATATGTTAGTTCCGAACAGCCAACTGCTTGAAAATACGGTAACCAATTGGACATTGATTGATAAAAATGCCCGCACTTTTGTGCGAGTTGGCGTCGCTTACGGTTCTGATGTTATGTTAGTGCAAAAGTTATTGTTTGATGTTATCGAAGAGCGTGATGATATTTTACCGCACCCTAAACCGACGGTACTATTTGAAGATTTTGGTGATAGTGCATTAATATTTGATATGGTTTTTTGGGTTAACGCAGTGTCTGAAACCGACATTCGCCGTCGTCGCAGTGAAATTCGTTTTAGAATTTATGACTTATTTGGTAAAAACGATATTGCTATCGCCTTTCCGCAACGTGACATTCATGTCGATGGCAATCTAACGATTACTAATAGTGACAGATCCCAATAAACATAAATTATTTTGGGGTTGTGCGTATAACATATTGATTACTAAAATAAAAAAGACGCTTAGGCGTCTTTTTTATTTTAGCGTAAATCACTTGGCGTTACTTTGTCGCTTTAGTATGACGAGCAAGCAAGTTTTGATTAATATCTG
Source organism: Shewanella sp. HL-SH4 (assembly GCF_051164845.1). Taxonomy (NCBI): domain Bacteria; kingdom Pseudomonadati; phylum Pseudomonadota; class Gammaproteobacteria; order Alteromonadales; family Shewanellaceae; genus Shewanella; species Shewanella sp. HL-SH4. Next base: position 346,281 of record NZ_CP195037.1, on the reverse strand, counting down.
CCATCGACAAGCCTTGATCTTCGAGTAACACAATTAAGTGATACATCAAGTCAGACGCTTCATTGATTAGCTCTTCTTTATCATTGGTGACCGCAGCTAGCGCCGTTTCTAATCCTTCTTCACCAACCTTTTGTGCAATTCGTTTAGTGCCCCGTTCAAATAACGAGGCGGTATAGCTTGAGTCTGCACTTTGACCCTTACGTGAAATAATGACGTTTGTTAGATTATCAATAAAAGGATGGGCATTGCCATCTGGCCAGCAGCTTTCCGCCCCAGTATGGCAGGTTGGTCCATTAGGAATAACTTGCACTAACAGGCTGTCGTTATCGCAATCTTTATCAATGGCGATAAGTTGTAGGGTATTGCCTGAGCTTTCGCCCTTGGTCCATAAGCGCTGTTTTGAACGACTAAAAAAAGTAACTTGATTGGTCGATAGGGTTTTCTCAAGGGCAGCTTCATTCATGTAGCCTAGCATTAAGACTTTACCCGTTAAGTGGTTTTGAACCACGGCAGGAATTAATCCATCCTGTTTATCCCAAGCTAGGCTTGCACTATCCAATGTTACTTGTGTCATAATTTATCTCTTTATTTGATGCGTTTTATAGTCGAATCGCGATTTTTTGGCCGTGTAGGTATTGTTTTAAATCACCAATATCGATTATGCCTTTATGGAATACACTGGCAGCTAATGCTGCATCAACTTTGGCCAGCTCAAACACTTCTTTAAAATGTTCCATGGTGCCGGCTCCGCCTGATGCGATTAACGGCACATCACAAATAGCGCGAACCATACTGAGCTGCTTAATATCATAGCCGCCACGTACACCATCTTGGTTCATCACATTGAGTACAATTTCACCACAGCCACGCTTTTGCACTTCTTCAACCCAGTCCTGGGTGTACCACTGAGTGTCTTTAGTCGAAGCTTCATCACCGGTAAATTGCTTTACTTTATAGCTGTCTGATGCCGCGTCGTAAAATGAATCGATACCAATCACAATACACTGGCGGCCAAATTCATCCTGTAGACGTGAAATTAAACTTGGGTCGGTTAATGCGGGGGAATTAATCGATATTTTATCAGCACCAAAGGCTAACTTCTCACGTGCTTGTTCAATGGTTTTAATTCCACCAGCAACGCAGAAGGGGATATCAATTTGTTCAGCCACGCGACTGACCCATGACTTATCAATCACTCTATCGTGGGCGCTAGCGGTAATATCATAAAACACCAGCTCATCGGCTCCTTCAAGAGCATATCGAGCTGCGAGCGGTACTATGTCGCCAACAATTTCATGGTCGCGAAATTGTACCCCTTTAACGACTTTACCTTCACGAACATCTAGGCAAGGAACTATGCGTTTGGCCAGCATGTGATTGCCTCCTCAACGGTGAAGTTTTTAATCAGTAGTGCTTTGCCGATGATAATGCCATTGGCTTTACTATCACGCACTGCAGCAACATCATTTAATGTGGCGATACCGCCAGAAGCTTGCCAATTAATGTCAGGATACTTTACTGCCAGTTCGCGGTATAAATCAGTATTAGCCCCTTGTAGGGTGCCATCACGGCTGATATCAGTTACTAAGGCATGTTGTAAGCCAACGCTTTGATATTCGGCTACCAGTGACTCTAAAGACTTGCCGCCACCCGTTTGCCAGCCAGATACGGCAACTATTTTTTCACCAGCATCGTTAATATTGACATCAAGCGCTAAACAAATAGCTTGGCTGCCATATTTAACAAACCAGCTTTTAACTAATTCTGGCTCTTTCACCGCCAGTGAGCCTATTACCACACGCTTAACACCTAGTGCTAATAACTCTTCAACTTGCTGCTCGCTGCGAATACCGCCACCAACTTGAATATCGGTTGTTAACCCAGCCACTAATTCGCCAATTAAGGCTATTTGGCGTTTTGACGGGTCTTTAGCGCCAGTCAAATCGACAATATGGAGTAATTCCGCACCCTGTGCTTCATAGGATTGCAGCTGTGCTAGGGGGCTTAGGTCAAAGGTGGTTTTTTGCTGATAATCGCCTTGATATAAACGCACCACTTGACCATCAATTAAATCAATTGCTGGAATGATCATTGTGCTTTCCCCATATTTAAAAAGTTTTGTAAAATCTTAGCGCCAACGGTAGCACTTTTTTCTGGGTGAAATTGCACCCCAAAAAAGTTATCTTTGCCAATAGCGGCGCTGAAATTTTCACCGTAATTACTGCTTGCTAAGGTATATTCACTTATTGGCGCACGATAGCCATGCACAAAGTACACATAACTGCCGTTTTCTATGCCGGCAAAAAGTGGATGATCAGATACTGTGATTTGATTCCAGCCCATGTGTGGCAAAGGTAAGCCTTTGCTGTCTAAATCACCTATCTCTGTTGGGATAAGGCCTAAACATTCAATGGCCTGTGTACTGCGTCCGCCATACTCATTTGACAGGGAAGCAAGCATTTGCATCCCTAAGCAAACGCCCATAACCGGTTGGGTCAGACTTTTAATTAACTCGATTAAGTCTTTTGATTTTAATGCAGCCATAGCCGCACCAGCGGTACCCACGCCCGGTAAAACGACTCTAGAAGCACTGCGAATAACATCAAAGTCAGCACTGACGACGATATTGGCATTAAGACGTTCAAACGCAAAGCGCACCGAGCTTAAATTGGCACAACCAGTATCGATAATCACAGTAAGATCATCTAAATCATTGCCTTTACCGCGATTAGGAACAGCTGACTGCTCTTTTATGGATAAGTCTGTCACGTTAACTCCTTACAGCACACCTTTGCTTGATGGCAGTATGTCACCTTCCACTTTCACCGCTTGGCGAAGCGTACGGCCTAACACTTTAAACAGCGCTTCTACTTTGTGATGATCGTTATCGCCTTTCGAGCCAATGTGCAAGGTACAACGTAGGCCATCAGCGAATGAACGGAAGAAGTGTGGCACCATTTCGATGGCCATTTCACCTACCATTTCACGGTCAAAGTCAGCATTGAACTTGATGAACGGACGACCAGATATGTCCATTAAGCATTCGCCACTGGCTTCATCCATCGGTAAGCTGAAACCAAAACGAGCAATACCACGCTTGTCGCCTAAGGCCTGGCGAATCGCATCACCAATCGCCAGTGCAGTGTCTTCAACGCTGTGATGATCATCAATTTCTAAATCGCCATCGACGTGAACATCCATTTTGAAATTGCCGTGGGTTTGAATTTGGTCAAGCATGTGGTCAAAAAAGCCAATGCCGGTTTCAATTTTACCTTTTGATTGATTATCTAAATCAATGGTCACTTTAATGTCAGTTTCTTTGGTGGTGCGCACAACCGTGGCTTGACGGCCTTTACTTAATAGCGCTTGGCAAATAGCGTCCCAATCTAAGGTTTGACGATTGTATAGGAAGCTTTTAATCCCCATAGCATTGGCGAGTTCCACGTCTGTAGTGCGATCACCAATAACAGCTGATTCAGTAAAGTCGACTCTGCCTTCAGTTAAGTAGCTTTTTACAAGCCCAAGTTTTGGTTTGCGACAACTGCAGTTTTCATCATTAAAGTGCGGGCAAATAACCACATCGTCAAACATCACCCCTTGGCTTTGAAAGATTTGCATCATCATGTTGTGCGGCGCATCAAAATCTTCTTTAGGGAAAGAAGGTGTCCCTAAACCGTCCTGATTACTGACCATCACTAATCTAAAACCGGCTTTTTGTAATTTTAGTAGCGCAGGGATCACCTGTGGCTCGAACACTAATTTAGCTAGGCTGTCTAATTGCTTATCAATTGCAGGCTCTTCAACTAATGTGCCGTCACGATCAATAAAAAGTATTTTCTGTTTCATGTTGCCGACCTTAACTTTGTAGGAATATTGTTATAATTTATGTATTTTTGCTGCTTAATAGCACGTCAATTAATTTGTCTGTTTGCGCGCTAGAGGCAAAACTGAAGCGAATAGCGTCGGCTAAACGAGGATCTTTATAGGCCCTAGCGACAATGCCATTGTCTGTCAGTAATTGTGCTATTTCGGTCACATTTTTAAAGCGAGCTAGGGCAAAGTTACCTTTTGCTGTCAGCACCTGGGCACCAATTTGTTGTAGTACCTGAGTAAGTCGCTCACCTTGTTGGTTTAAGCTAGCCACTTGCTCACGCATCAGCTTAATACCATCAGAACTTAACGCCTTGGTGGCTAATTCAGACACTGGCAGTGGTACAGGGTAAGGCGCAATCACTAACATGACTAAATCAATAATGGCTTCATTTGCTAGCATAAATCCGCAACGGGCACCGGCTAAAGCAAACGCTTTAGATAAAGTCCGTAACACCACAAGATTTGGGTATGTCGACAGTAAATCTGCAACCGAATACTCAGGGCTAAATTCAATATAAGCTTCATCAACCACTACTATCGCTTGAGGCGCACTTGCAATCGCCTTTTCAATATCTTGTTTGCTGATGATAGTGCCAGTCGGGTTGTTGGGATTACAAATAAATACAAGTTTGGCATCGCCAATTTCAGCTGGCCAGTTTTCGGGTAACTGATAATCACTGGTTAAACTCAGTGCTGTTACACCGACATTAAAGGTAGCTGCACTGATGGCATACATACCATAAGTAGGACCAAATGAGGCAATAGTGTCTTTACCCGGCGTACAAAAAGTGCGGATAAGTAATTCAATCGCTTCATCTGCGCCGCGACTTGCAATAATCTGACTTGGCTTAACCCCTGAATAATCAGCATACGCATTGATTAGTGCAGGTGGTTGACATTCTGGGTAGCGATTTAATTTATCTAAATCACTATTGTTAAAAGGTGATTCATTAGCATTAATCCAAATGTCGCCTCGGCCACCAATGCGTCTAGCACTTTGATAAGGGGTAAGGTCGAGTAACTCGGGTCGTGCTAATTTTTTTGCATCAAATGTGTTCATCAACGTGTGCTCATAAATCAATTCTATTATTGCTGTCAACGATGGGTTTATCATCACAGCGCCAAGATTACTGTTATTGGTTTAAGCTTGCTAACCTTATTGCGACGGCATTTTTGTGCGCATCTAACAGTTCATTTTCGGCTAAGGTCATCACGGTTTGGCCAATGTTTCTCAGGCCTTCAGCGCTGAGTTCTTGGACGGTAAAGCGTCGACTAAAATCCGCTAGTGATAAGCTAGATACCGCGCGACTATAACCGTAAGTAGGTAACACATGGTTAGTACCACTGGCATAATCGCCAACGGATTCTGGTGTGTATGCACCTAGAAAAACCGAACCTGCAGCACGGATAGTGCTGAGCAAAGCCCGTGGGTTTTCAGTTTGAACGATTAAGTGCTCCGGGCCATATTGGTTGGATACTTGTACCGCTTGAGCAAGATCATCAACCACTAAGCTTCGGCTACATTCAAGTGCTTTGGCGGCAATATCTTGTCGTGGTAACATTGCTAGTTGAATAGTGAGCTGAGTATTCACAGCATTGGCTTGCACAGCGCTGTTGGTCACCAACATCACTTGCGAGTCCACGCCGTGCTCAGCTTGTGACAGTAAATCCGCTGCAATAAAAGCAGGATTGGCTTGGTCATCGGCAATCACCAACACTTCAGACGGTCCAGCAGGCATATCAATGGTGACACTGACGCGGTTATCTTGCGACACTAATCTTTTGGCTTCGGTAACATAACGATTACCTGGGCCAAATATTTTATCGACTTTAGGTATAGTCTCTGTACCAAATGCCAAAGCGGCGATGGCTTGAGCACCACCCACTTGATATATCTCAGTAATACCACACACCTTGGCCGCATAAATAATCGCATCATTGATTGGCGGTGGGCTAACTAATACACGTTGCTCACAACCGGCAATTCTAGCGGGCAGGGCCAGCATCATTACTGTTGATATAAGTGGGGCAGTGCCACCTGGAATATACAAGCCGACTTTTTCAATCGCTTCAGATCTAAGCTCACATCGCACGCCTACTTGAGTTTCAATATCAATCGGCTTAAATATTTGTGCCTGATGAAACGCTTCAATATTAGCAACTGCCTGGGCAATGCTTTGTTTTACCTTGTCTGACACTCTAGCACTGGCAGAATCTATCTCTGCAGTTGTTAGGGCAAGATCATCAATGATAGCGCCATCAAACTGCTGATTAAATTTAGAAATAGCCGCATCACCATCTAATACCACTTGTTCGATAATGCTGCGAACTAGCTGCTCAACACTGTTATCACCCACCAAAGGTGAGCGTTTTAATGCCGCAACTTGCTGGTTAGCAGATAAACTATTCCAATTAAGGATTTGCATTGGTGATGAAGACTGTAATGGTGATTGTGTCATGGTCATCAGTATTACCCCATCATTTTTTCGATTGGCATTACTAAAATAGAGGTGGCACCTAAGGCCGTTAACTGCTCCATTGTGTCCCAGAATAAATCTTCAGAGCTGACTGCATGCACAGCAACACGATTTGAATCATCATTAAGCGGTAATACAGTTGGATTTTCTGCACCTGGTAATAAAGCCACAATTTGATCTAGAGTGGCTGTTGGCGCGTGTAGCAGGATGTACTTACTCTCACGTGCGCGGATAACGCCATTAACTCGTGACAGTATTTTGTCGATTAACGCTTGCTTAGCCGGTATTTGAGTTTGATTAGATTGAATGATGCAGGCCATTGAGCGGTAAATGACTTCAGTTTCATATAAGCCATTGGCTTCAAGGGTTGCACCCGTTGACACTAAGTCACAAATACCATCGGATAAACCCGCACGTGGTGCGACTTCAACTGAACCTTTAAGCATACAGTCGCTGTAACTAATACCTTTTTCTTGCATAAAACGGCGAAGGATATTGGGATATGAAGTGGCTATACGCAGACCCTCTAATGAGCTGGCATCCTTGTAGCTGAATTCATTAGGCACTGCGAGAGATAGGCGACAGGCACCAAAGTCAAGTTCACGTAATTTGGTGAAGTCAGCTGGCTTGTTGACCAGTTGACGTTCTAACTGTTCTTCTTCTAGAACGTTCTCGCCGATAATACCTAGGTCAACTACGCCGTCCATCACCAATCCTGGAATATCATCATCACGTACTCGAAGTAGGTCGATAGGCATATTGTCGGCGTGGGCGATAAGGCGCTGCTCATTTACATTAAACTTCACACCACAACTTTTCAGTAGTTGTTGTGACTCTTTAGATAAGCGGCCCGATTTTTGAATAGCGATGCGTAAACGGTTTGATTCAGTCATGATAAATATCCATTAATTAAAGTTGAAAATAAATAGTAAGATTTCAAATATAAAAACAATTAGTTAGCAATAAAAAATTTTAGTAAAAATAAAAAGTAAACTTAAGAAAACAAAAAACCCCTGAAATTGCTTCCAGGGGTTTGTGATAGTTTCACCGCCGGAAGGGAAATAGACCCTCGGCAGTAAGCATCCGAAGGCTACCGCATATGGTGGTGATGATGGATTATAGTAGCTAGGATGAATATCATTGTTTGTCTCTTAATAATGTTAATGAAGATACCCAAGTGGTTATCTTGATAAATTCTGATGAAGTTAGCGTTCATACGGCCGTAAACTTCTATGCCATAAAACTTAACCGCTATTGATGTTGTTTGCAATAGCGAATAAAGGGAAATGGTAAATTATTTACACATTTTATGGTAATAACTTAGAACAATTTAAATTAACGGCTATTTTTGTAGAAAAAACAAACAAAAAGCCAGAAGTAAATATTTCTGGCTTTAAAATGGCATAGCCATTAATTGTATTTCACCAACGTCATAGAAACTGTTTGCAGCGATTACTTGACTCGCATTCCTGGTTGAGCACCTTCGTGGGGCTCAAGAATCCATAACTCATTACCACCAGGACCTGCAGCTAATACCATGCCTTCTGACATACCAAAACGCATTTTTCGAGGTGCAAGGTTGGCGACCATGACAGTCAACTTACCCACTAGGTCTTCTGGTGCATAGGCTGATTTAATACCGGCAAACACTTGTTTAGTCTCGCCGCCTAAATCAAGTTCAAGCCTAAGCAATTTGTCTGCGTCAGGCACATGTTCAGCTTTGGCTATGCGGGCAATGCGCAAATCCAATTTCGCAAAATCATCAAATTCAATCGTGTCACTGATTGGGTCATCCTGTAGCGGATTACCTGTGCTGACTTTTACAGGTGCTTTATCAGCTTTAGCAGCCTTTTTAGGTTTTACTTCTTCAGGAGCTTGGGTAACTTGTAAGTTGTCTTTAGAGGCATCAACCATAGCAGCAACTTTGTCTAGGTCAACACGTTGCATCATCGCTTTAAAAGGCACTATTTCATGGTTAGCCATATTTTTATCTAAGCTTTCCCATGTTAATTCAACTTGTAAAAACGCTTCAACATCTTGGCTTAAACGCGGTAATACCGGCTTTAAGTAAGTCACTAAGATACGGAACAAGTTTAATGAAATAGAGCACACTTGATGCGCTTGTTGCTGCTGGTCTTCATGCTTAATTAACTGCCAAGGGGCTTGCTCAGCCACAAAAGCATTGGCGATGTCGGCCAATGCCATGATTTCACGCATTGCCTTACCATATTCACGGGTTTCGTAAAACTCTGCAATTTGATCTTGTTTGGCCAAGAATAATTCAGCTAGGCTGTTATCTTCAATGGTCGCTAACTTGCCATCAAAACGTTTGCTGATAAAGCCAGCTGTCCGTGATGCTAGGTTGACTAATTTGCCGACAAGATCAGAGTTAACACGCTGAGCAAAGTCTTCAAGGTTTAAATCTAAGTCATCAATACGGCTGCTCAGTTTTGCCGCGTAGTAGTAACGCAAAAACTCAGGGTCTAAATTGTCTAAATAAGTACGCGCCTTAATAAAGGTGCCCTTTGATTTAGACATTTTCGCGCCATTCACCGTCACATACCCATGGGCAAAAACGCTGGTCGGTTGGCGATAGTTAGCGCCATGAAGCATTGCTGGCCAGAATAAACCATGGAAATTGACAATATCTTTACCGATGAAGTGATAAACCTCTGCGGTTGAATCTTTGGCCCAAAACTCATCAAAGTTAACGCTAGGGTTTTTATCACAGAAGTTTTTGAAAGAGCCCATGTAACCGATTGGTGCATCTAACCATACATAGAAGTATTTACCCGGGGCATCAGGTATTTCAAAACCAAAATAGGGCGCATCACGAGAAATATCCCATTGTTGCAAGCCTTGCTCAAACCATTCTTTTAGCTTGTTAGACACTTCTGGCTGCAATGAACCTGAATTAAGCCAGGTATGCAACATGCCTTCAAATGCCGGTAGGTCAAAGAAGAAATGCTCGCTGTCTTTCATTATTGGTGTTGCACCAGAAACTGCAGACTTAGGATTAATGAGGTCTGTAGGGCTGTAGGTTGCGCCACAATTGTCACAGTTATCACCGTACTGATCTTCAGACTTACATTTAGGGCAGGTTCCCTTTACAAATCTGTCTGGTAAAAACATCGACTTTTCAGGATCAAATAGCTGTGAAATAGTCTTGGTTTTGATGTAGCCGCCGTCGCGAAGTTTCAAATAAATACTGCTGGCCAGCTCGCGATTTTCAGGACTATGGGTGCTGTGGAAATTATCGAACTGAATATTGAAATCAGCAAAATCCTGTTGATGTTCTTCTTGAACTTGCGCAATCATTTCTTCTGGTGCAATACCAAGTTGCTGAGCTTTAAGCATGATAGGCGTGCCGTGGGCATCGTCTGCACAAATAAAGTGACATTCATGTCCGCGCAACTTTTGATAGCGAGACCAGATATCAGTTTGAATGTATTCAAGCATGTGGCCTAAGTGAATTGGGCCATTGGCATAAGGAAGGGCGCTGGTAACCAGAATTTTACGTTGTGATTGGGTCATTTTTTCTCAACATCGAATTTCGCTAAAAATATTGCCAAGATACTAACTGAAAAATGCAATATTTTCACCAAAACATGCACTAAAAAGGTGTATTTATAACTAAAAAATAATGAAGTTCTGATACACTTGCACAAATTTGTCAACGGGAGTCATGCTTTTGTCTATTTCCTATCCTGATTATCAACTTGATGCACCATTATTAGCCTCAGTGCTTGCCATTTTAGATGCACATCAAGATCCCTATTTAAAACAAGGTTTAGTGTCTGCCGGTTGTGTTGTTAAATTAGCCATTGAAGGCAAAAGACTGCAATTAGGGTTGATTTATCCTTATCCATGCATGACCCAATATCGTGATACGGTTATGGCAATAACTAATAAACTTGCTGTATTAGATGCCATTGACGAAGTGGAATGTGAGATAGATTTCCAGCCGCGGGTTTATTCTGCCATTACCTCTGTTGAACCGATTAAAAACGTTAAACAAGTTATTGCCATTGCATCAGGCAAGGGCGGAGTAGGTAAATCAACTACGGCAGTTAATTTAGCCTTAGCATTAAAAGCTGAAGGGGCAGAAGTGGGCATTTTAGACGCCGACATATACGGCCCATCGATTCCGCTTATGCTTGGTATTCCGCATTTTCGTCCACAAAGCCCCGACGGCAAAATGATGACCGCCGCGTCCGCTCACGGTATTGCAGCACAATCAATAGGCTTTATGCTAGGTGATGGTGAGGCTGCTGTATGGCGTGGACCTATGGCAGCGGGTGCGTTAGTGCAGTTAATGAATGAAACCCAATGGCCAGAATTAGATTATCTGATTATAGATATGCCGCCAGGTACAGGTGATATTCAATTAACCCTATCGCAAAAATTTCCCGTAAGTGGCGCGGTAATTGTCACTACGCCACAGGATATTGCCTTAGCTGATGCGCAAAAAGGCATTAGCATGTTCAATAAAGTACAAATTCCAGTACTCGGTATTGTTGAGAACATGAGCTTTCATTTATGCCCAGAGTGCGGTCACAAAGAACACCCATTTGGAACCCATGGCGGCAGTAAAATTGCTGAACGCTATAATGTGCCATTATTAGGGGCGTTGCCGTTAAATATTAATATTCGTGAATCGATGGACAATGGTGCGCCTAGCGTGGTCACTGAGCCTGATTCTGAAGTGTCTGGTATTTATCGTGAAATTGCGCGCAAGTTAGGCGCGCAATTAGCATTACAACAAGTTAAATCAACTGTTTCTATTAGTATATCGGACGACGAGTAAGGTCAAAGCATGAATTCTCCACAGTGTGTCATTATTGGTATCGCCGGTGCATCGGCATCAGGTAAAAGCTTAATTGCGAATACTATTTTTCAAGAGCTTTGCCGTGATCTGGGCACCAACCAAATAGGGGTTATCAATGAAGATGCGTATTATCGTGATCAATCTCATTTGACCATGGATGAGCGGATTCAAACCAACTATGACCACCCTAAAGCACTTGACCATCAACTGCTTGCTAGCCATTTAGAAACATTAAAACGTGGTGAGGCTGTTAACATTCCACGTTATAGTTACACCGAACATACTCGTATATCTGAAACGCTCGAAATGCAGCCTAAAAAAGTCATTATTCTAGAAGGGATTTTGTTACTAACCGATCCTAAGTTACGTGAACTCATGGATGCCAGTGTGTTCATGGACACACCACTAGACATCTGTTTTTTACGGCGATTAACACGAGATGTTGCAGAACGTGGTAGAACAATGGAATCGGTTATCTCACAATACAAGAAAACAGTACGTCCGATGTTTTTACAGTTTATTGAACCGTCGAAGCAATATGCCGATATCATCGTCCCCCGTGGTGGGAAAAATCGTATAGCAACCGATATATTAAAAGCTCGAATTCAACATTTGTTGGCTAAGTAACATTACTGATTTAAAAATTCATTACTCACTTAATTTAAGGTTGTGCAAATGCGTTTAACCGATATCGAAATAGAACAAAGCTTAGATGATGGGTTGATTATTATTGACCCAAGACCTCCAGTTGAAGCTATTTCAGGTGTTAGTGTTGACGTGCGCTTGGGTAGTCAGTTTAGGGTGTTTCAAGATCATACCGCACCCTATATTGATTTAAGTGGCCCAGCAGCAGAAATGCAAATTGCCTTAGATAAGGTGATGGGCGATAAAATTAATATTGCAGACGGTGAAGCTTTTTTTCTTCATCCTGGCGAATTAGCTTTAGCTGTTACCCTTGAAACTGTTACCTTACCGGCCGATATTGTCGGTTGGTTAGATGGCAGATCATCATTAGCCCGATTAGGCTTAATGGTTCATGTTACCGCCCATCGAATCGATCCCGGTTGGCAAGGCAAGATTGTATTAGAGTTTTTCAATAGTGGTAAATTGCCATTGGCGCTTCGTCCTGGCATGACCATTGGTGCATTAAATTTTGAGCGTTTAAGCGGTCCAGTGGCGCGGCCATACAATAAACGTAAAAGTGCAAAATATAACAACCAGCAAGATGCCGTAGCCAGCCGGATAAGTCAGGACGATAAATGACGCAAGTTTGGGTAAATCAACAACATATGGCAAGCGTCAACCCGTTTGATCGTGGTTTAGCTTATGGCGATGGTCTGTTTGCGACTATGCGAACCTATCCTTCTACATCCACCAAAGCTGGCATTATGTTGTTAGATTTACACTTAACTAGACTGGAGCAAGGCAGTAAACGACTTAACCTTAATTGGTCTGCATCTAGTCAATTACGCAAGCATTTAATTTATCTCGCCAGTAGTTATCCCAATGCATGTGTCAAATTACTGCTGACTCGTGGTGTTGGTGGCCGTGGTTATCAAGCGCCTGAAATAGCCAATATTACCGAAATCACCTCAGTACATGAAATACCTGAGCATTATAAAACTTGGCAAAAAAGTGGCGTTGCGTTAACTACCTCACCAGTCACTTTAGCTCGACAACCACTGTTAGCGGGTATTAAACACCTTAATCGGTTAGAGCAAGTGCTGATAAAATCACATACTTTACCCACTGGATTTGATGATTGGTTAGTCTACGATACTCAGGGATATTTGATTGAAGCCTCAATGGCGAACATCTTTATAGTTAAAGATAATCAAGTATTTACTCCTGCGATTAATCAAGCTGGTGTGAGTGGTGTAATGCGTGAAGCTGTGATTGACATCATGTTAGCACAGGGTATTGCAGTTTATGCGACTCAGCTAAACAGTAATAGTGTATTAATGGCTGATGCGATTATGATGAGTAATAGTTTGCTCGGCCTTATTGATGTTGTACGAGTCGATAAAAACAGCTATCAGCCATGGTCTCACACGCAAGCTATTGCACAGCAGTTGCAAACGCTATTAAGCTAAGGCACTTTACTTGTGCCAACAAGAATCATTCACCTAATTAGATGTCTATGAAAACAACAATAATAACCCGATTGTTAGCCAGTTTAATTCCACTTTTAGCCATTATGTGTTTAGTGGCTTATTGGTATGCAAAAGATATTTTGCAATACAAAAATCAGCCATTAACGCTGACGGAACCCACAATCATTACCGTGACATCTGGTACATCTTTACTGAAATTAACCCAGGAATTAGAACAACAAGGCATTATTACTGAAAGCTGGAAAGTGCGCTTGTTAGTCAAACTAGAACCTTATTTAGGCGATATTAAAGCTGGGCTTTATCAGATGGTGCCAGGCGATAAGCTGGTGGATTTTATCAACCGACTGAGATTAGGCCAAGAAATGGTATTTTCAGTGACATTTGTTGAAGGTAAAACCATTAAGGAATGGATACCAGTATTACAAGGTCTAGAACACATGCAATATGATGAGAATGTGTTTATTAAAGTACTTGAAGCAAATGGCGATACGACAGGATTACCTGAGGGTAAGTTTTTCCCTGAAACTTATCACTATCGTGTCGATGAAACGTTATTTTCAATGATGCAACGCAGTTACTTAATGATGCAAACTCATTTGGCGCAAGCCTGGGAACAGCGTGATCCTGATCTAAAATTAAACTCGCCCTATGAACTGCTGATTATTGCTTCAATTATCGAAAAAGAAACCGCTAAAGATGAAGAACGTAATTGGGTCAGTGCAGTATTTAATAATCGTTTGAAAAAGGGCATGCGTTTACAAACGGATCCCACCATTATTTATGGTATGGGCGACAGATATAAAGGCAATATTACTAAGAAAGACATACTAGAGAAAACCGCTTTTAACACTTATCGAATTGATGGCTTACCCCCTACACCGATAGCGGCTCCAAGCAAGGCGTCTTTATATGCGGCAGCAAACCCGGCCAAAGTGAATTATTTGTTTTTTGTATCAAGAAATGATGGCAGTCATATTTTTTCATCGACGTATAAAGAACATAACCGTGCTGTAAATGAATATCAGAGAAAGAAAAAATGAGTCAACAATTAGGACAATTTATTGTTATCGAAGGCCTAGAGGGTGCTGGTAAATCTAGTGCGGTGTCTTTAGTTCAAAGCATTATTACTGAACATACAGGTCAAGCACCAGTATGTACCAGAGAACCTGGCGGCACACCTCTGGCTGAAAAAATTCGCGACTTAGTTAAAATTGCCGATGAAAACGATCCCTTATGCGATGAAGCAGAATGCTTACTATTTTATGCAGCACGTACCCAGTTAATTACTAATGTGATAAAGCCTGCATTAGCTAAAGGGCAATGGGTATTAGGTGATCGTCACAATTTATCATCGCTAGCATATCAAGGCGGTGGCAGAGGCTTAATGCCATTAGTTAAAGCCATTAGTGATGCAAGTTTGCATGGCTTTAAACCTGACTTAACCCTGTATTTAGATATTGACCCTAGCCTGGGTTTACAACGCGCATCTGCCCGGGGTGCACTGGACCGAATCGAGTTACAACATATTGCATTTTTTGAACGTGCCCGTGCTACCTTTTTAGCCTTTGCAGCCGAAGACGAGTCCATTATTGTTATTGATGCAAGTCAGTCTATCGATAAAGTACATCAAGATATTCGCGATAAACTAACCAAAAGATTATTAGCAGTAAAACTGCCTTAAGCAATCGCTGATACAAGGGGTAACAAGATGACAGACTATACTTTGACACAACTACCTTGGTTGGCTACTCCATTTGAGCTGTTCGCTAAGTTGTGTTACCAAAATCAGCATAGTCATGCCCAGCTTATCCCTGTCGATATTGCGTTAGGGGGTATCGAACTGGCTACTGAAATGGCCCAAATGGCATTGTGTATCGACAAAACCCCAGTGGGCGCTTGTGGTATATGTAAAGCATGCTTGTTATGCAAATCAGGTAATCATCCCGATTTACATTGGGTTCGCAGTGATGGCAATCAAATCAAAGTCGATCAAATACGCGAGTTATGTCAATCATTACTGCATACCGCACAGCAGTCAGGTGCTCGTGTTGCTGTAATAGAGCAAAGCGAACGGATGAACATTGCCGCGGCCAATGCCCTGCTTAAAACATTAGAAGAACCTGGCGCGAATACGTTATTATTATTACAAACCGATACCCCAGCGAGTTTATTGCCGACCATAACAAGCCGTTGCCAAAAAATAGCCTTTACTCACCCAACTAAAACACATATAACTGATTGGCTTGACGCACTGGATTTATTACCAATTGCTAATGCCCAGGGGCAACGACATGATGTTACTTGGTGTTTAGGCGTAGTAGGTGGTCCGTTAAAGTTAGCCGCTAGCCTGCAGTCAAAACATTACCCACAATTACTTGAATATCGACAAGATTGGTCCGCAAGCTTACAGTCGGGTCACTTGCAAAATAGTTTGTTAAAGTTAACTGATATACAAATAATAGATGCTTTGAAGGTTTTATATTTGTTCTTAAGGCAATATGTGTTAAAAAGTAATAAGTTAAATCCATTAATTCAATCAAAAGTGATTGAATTAGCTGGTGATGTTATGCACATGACCCATAAATTAGCTACAATGGCTAATGTAAACACACAGGCTTTATGTCAAAATTATGTTTTACAATTCAGGCACGTGCTAGCATTAAGCTAAGTGCTATGCTTAAACCGCTTAATATAAGTACTCACATCATTTTATAAGAGAATTAAGAGATAATATGGTCGACTTGGTGGTTAATTACGATACTCTGCACCAGCTATATCGTGCCTATATGCCGTTTATTAAACCGGCGGGATTATTTGTGGCAACTACAGAAAGTCATTTTTTAGGTCAAGAACTCACCATTGCATACCGTTTACCTAACACTAGCCAAATTAATGAATTTAAAGGCTCTGTGGTATGGATTAATCCTATTGGCGCATCGGGTGGAAGACCTGCAGGGATTGGTATTAAAATTAGAACCGACCCTGAAAGCCATAAACACCATATTGAAAAGTTATTAGCACAAGAATTATCGTCAGGTGATTTGACCTGTACCATGTAGCTCGGTATCCTCTGCATCCCATTTATCTAATTCTCGTCTGTTATTATGCTAATTGATTCACATTGTCACCTGGACCGTTTAAAAGCGGCGCCAGATCAAGCCTCGTTACAAATTATTATGGATAACGCCAAAGCCCAAGGGGTGGATTATCTATTGTGTGTGAATGTGCGCCAGCAAGGGTTTGAGCAAATGCGCGATAAAGTAGCGCAGTTTGATAATATTTTTTTATCATCAGGGGTGCATCCCTTAGATGTTAAAGAAGGCTTAGATGTTGATCAAATTAGACGTTTTGCAACCGATCCTAAAGTGATTGCAATTGGTGAAACAGGTTTAGATTATTTTTATGCCGATGAAACTAAAATTCTGCAACAACAATGTTTTGAGCAACAAATTGCCTTAGCTGTTGAAGTCAATAAACCCCTTATTGTCCATACTCGTGATGCCAGAGAAGACACTATAGCCATGCTTAAAAATGGTCAAGCTGACAAAGTGGCAGGGGTGCTCCATTGTTTTACAGAAACATGGGAAATGGCCAAAGCCGCAATGGACTTGGGTTTTTATATTTCAGTCTCGGGTATTGTCACTTTTAAAAATGCCGGTGAGCTACGTAGAGTGATCCGTAAAGTCCCAAAAGATAGATTATTGGTTGAAACAGATTCCCCTTATCTTGCGCCTGTGCCACATCGCGGCCAAGAAAACCAACCAGCTTATGTTCGTGATGTGGCAGAGTTTGTTGCAGAGCTTCGCGGTGAAAAGTATCAAGATCTGGCGGACTACACTTCAGAGAACTTCTTTAATTTGTTTAAGGATGCCCGGAAGTTGATCGGTCGTTAAACAAGATTATGCGTTGTTTAAATAGTTATTTTTTTGCAAAAAAAAGACCCAAAACGATCCGATTGTCTTGGGCCTAGGGAAATGGCTCTTTACAGAGCCGTGCGCTAGAGTTGAGGAATTAATCTCTGCACAAATTATAGTCAGCACTTTGGGTTTGTGCTTAAAAAAACATCATTTATTTATTTTTTTCGGTTATTTTTTAGCAAAGTTAAATAAACGCATTAATTATCAGATGATTAGTCGACTATGAAAAAGCAAAAAAGCCTGAATCATTTCAGGCTTTTTGCTTTAGGTAGCTGTGTTTTTAGATCATGTGTTTCAAGTGCCAGTAGTTACATGCTACAAGCGCTATTATGTGTAAGCCACTTTGTCTCTCACCAATTCACGTGGCAGATTGTTCTTCAGTCTATGGCCTAAGTGCTTAACAACGCCTAATGCACATTGATGATGACTAACTAACATTTCGCCGTGTGCATGTTGATTGAGCCACTGTTGTCGCTCAGGGCTAAAACTGGCCGTTTCAATATCTCTACCCATCAAAAACTGTTGTGCTTGTAGTGATGTTAACTCAATGCAATTTTGATTGTTTAGGGTGGAACCTACTAAAGCTATGATAGCTTCATGTCTGACCTTAAAGCCTTTTTTTAACGCATCAGCAAGCTTAAGACCAATCCGTTGGAAACGCATTTTTCCTACCATTGGCATAAATTGATTTGGGAATAGCCAAAACTCATCGTCTCTTTGCATGACAGAAGTCTCATGGGGCAAGTCGATATCAAAGTGAGATAATAAATAGTCGCTTAAGGCTTCAGTTTGTTTATCTGTTGCAATGCTAAACGGAAAGTTTTTTTGCAGTTTAGGCTGTTTTTTAATCCGATCTATTGGAGCTATTTTACGGATTTTAGCAACGAAGAAGCCTTCACTATCAAAAATTTGTGGCCATACATGTAAGAAGCCTTCTGGAGTACAGGCGGCTTGCGCATTGGGGAATAAATCATTCAATGGCACAAACTCTACCGCATCAGGATAGGTTTGCTGCAGGTGATAGCAAATGTGCTGATTCTCTAATTGGCTCAATGTGCACGTTGAATATACTAAGGTGCCGCCAGTCTTTAATGCGAGAAAGGCCGCTTCGATAAGATCTTTTTGGGTATCTGCTATTGTGGTTACGTCGTTTATATCCCAATTTTTTAATGCATTAGCATCTTTGCGAACTGTACCTTCACCACCACAGGGAGCATCTAATAATATGGCGTCAAAAGTATCATACATATATTCGCCAAATACTCGGCCGTCAAAATGGGTTAACGCCACATTACTTGCGCCCATACGAAGCACATTGGCATGCAGTACTTTTACCCGACTAGCAGAATACTCATTGGCCACTAGTAAGCCTTTATTTTGCATTAGTGCGGCCATCTGAGTGGTTTTTGAACCAGGTGCAGAAGCGACATCTAAAATGAGTTCAGGTGATATATCATCAAATAACGCTGTTGGCGGAAGCATTGAACTGGCTTCTTGAATATAAAATAGCCCTTGAATATGCTCAACCAAATTACCGAGTTGTTGCTCGTCATCGACATTAATCCAAAAACCATCTTCACACCAAGGTATGGGATCAAATTGCCAGCCTTTGTTTTGCATCAATAGCACAAACTCAGCGCTAGTGATTTTTAATGTATTGACTCTAATGGATTTTCGTAGCGGTTTGTCACAGATAGCGATAAATTCGTCCAGTGAAAGGTGCTTGGGTAATTCATCGCTGATGTGTTTGATAAAATTTGGATTTAATTGAACCATAATGCAGACATTGTTTACTCACGTGGCATAATTACCAAGATAATATCATGGAATGTATCAGCTTGGTTATTCAGCGATATAAACTAGCCGCGACAAATGCGTTAAACGGTTCAAAGTAAATTTGCCAAGCAAAGGGAGATTATGTGCTAAATCGAGTGTGGTTAGGTTTTTTCATTGTTGCAGCAATGGCTATCGTATTGCAGTTATTATCTGGCAATGTGGCAGTATTAAGCGATTCTGTGAGTGCGCTTTTTGCCAGCGCCAAACTTGCTGCTGAAATATCTCTGGGATTAATTGGTGTATTAGCCCTTTGGATGGGATTAATGCAGGTAGGTGAAAAAGCCGGTGTAGTGGGCTTATTTGCTAAATTGTTTGAGCCATTACTGTGCAAACTAATGCCTGCTGTTCCGCGTGGACATCCTGCTTATGGCAGCATTAGCATGAATTTAACCGCCAATATGCTTGGATTAGACAATGCAGCTACGCCGCTTGGCTTAAAAGCAATGCAAGATTTACAAAGCCTAAATCCGAATAAAACCGTGGCGACTAATGCTCAAATTCTTTTCTTGGTACTGAATACTTCTTCAGTAACATTAGTGCCTGTCACGGTATTTTTATATCGAGCACAACAGGGCGCAGCATCGCCCGCTGAGATTTTTCTGCCTATTTTATTAGCCACTTGTGCCTCAACAATCGTCGGTTTATTAGTGGTGGCAATCGTGCAACGCATTTCATTATTTAACAGCGTTATTTTAGCTTATGGTGCTTTGCTATTGTCGCTGATCATGGCGTCGATGTTTTACTTATTAAGCTTAAGCGCAGAAGCTATCGGTCAAGTCTCAAGTGTATTAGGTAATGGCATTTTATTATTACTGGTGATGAGTTTTGTGATAGTGGCTGGAATTAAAAAGGTCGAAATATATGATGAGTTTATTGAAGGTGCAAAAGGCGGCTTTAATCAGGCGGTACAATTAATTCCTTACCTATTAGCTATGTTGTTGGCCATTGGATTATTACGGGCTTCAGGCGCGTTAGATTATGTATTACAAGGGCTGGCAAGTTTAGTGTCTATGCTGGGTTATGACACACGATTTATTGATGCTATGCCAACCGCTATTATGAAGCCATTTAGCGGCTCAGGTGCTAGGGCTATGATGCTAGAAACCATGGAACATCATGGGGTTGACTCCTTTGCTGGGCGTTTAGCGGCTATTTTTCAAGGCAGTACTGAAACCACCTTTTATGTGTTGGCGGTTTATTTTGGCTCGGTAGGTATTCGAAACGGTCGTCATGCATTAGGCTGTGGTTTAGCGGCTGACTTAGGCGGCATTATTGCCGCCATCAGTGTGTGTTACTGGTTTTATGGTTAATATAAGCAGAGTGGATCCATTACTGGTAAAAGTTAATCAATAATTGATTTATCTCGTCCGCTTTTTCTTGCATGGCTAAATGGCCTGCAAGCTGCACATGGTGTAGTTTTGCGCCGCTAATCTCATCACTCATCAGGTAACTTTCTAATACGGTACGTAAATGATTTTCCACGCCAACTATAACCAGTGTTGGTAGGGTAAATTGTTCCACTAACTCCATGGTATCGCGCTTAAATATTGCCATATGGGCAAAACGACTTAATACCGGCACTTGTTGGCTATCAATGTTTTGCAGTTGTTGGCTAAATAGCTCAACAGCAGTCTTATCTTGGTTTGTTTTAGCAAACATTAACGGGCTAATAGTGTCAGCTAATTCGCGAGTGATGGTTTTAGTATCATTCATAATATCTAACCATTGCTGATATTTAACACAATTCACTTCTGGCTCGAAGCCTATAAATGCGTTGATCATTACCAGCGATTGTACTTTTGCAGGAGCGTTTAACACCATTTCTGCTGCAATCGCACCGCCGCAACCGTGGCCAATAATATGGTACTTCTCGATATTTAACTCCG
Source organism: Shewanella sp. HL-SH4 (assembly GCF_051164845.1). Taxonomy (NCBI): domain Bacteria; kingdom Pseudomonadati; phylum Pseudomonadota; class Gammaproteobacteria; order Alteromonadales; family Shewanellaceae; genus Shewanella; species Shewanella sp. HL-SH4. The sequence goes on along the minus strand of NZ_CP195037.1, from coordinate 325,350 downwards.
CTAAAGCGGACGCAATGTGCTGTGCAACATCAAGTAAGTTTTTGGTGGTGTCAGGTATACTTTTACTGTCACCGTGGCCCCATAAGTCAATCGCAATACAACGATAGTGCTGACTTAGACTTTGTAGTTGAGCTTGCCAGATTTGTCGATTAGCAAATAAGCCATGTAATAATAAAATGACATCACCTTGGCCCATGTCAGTGAAATGCAGCGGCTGTTGGTCAATTAAACAATGCTTTGAACTGGATAACATAATAAGACTCAGTAAATAAAAATGGGATAACTATGGTCGTTCGCTAGTATTAGCTTGTGCACTGCTAAGAATGTTAATTCAACGCACGGCTAAAGCAATTACTCGTAAGGGGCTCACTCGGAAAGGCCTAGAAGCTATCTTGGCTTATCGACCTAAATAAAGGTCAGCTAGGCTGGTACACTAGCTACAAATTTAACGTAATGGGCAACTAGCTCTTCTAACCTTGCGAGTACGGGGGCTTTTAATTCAAACTCCGCGTGTTCGAAAACCTTAAATAAATCCTTACATAAAAACGCCTCAGTGTAATGACTGGCAACAGGGAAATAACTTAAATGCCATTCTTCGGTGCTCACTCCACTTTTTCCTTGTTGAAAAGGGAAGTAAAAACCAAATTGGTTAGCATGTTGTTGTAGCCATTGATATAAAGCATGGCAAGGGCCATTAGCTTGATATTCAGCGGCAACTAACTGTAATGCATCACGGTCAATCTTACTGGGGTCATATACATCAATATCTGTTCCCCAGTGGTGCCTAGATGCACCAGGGAGTGCAGACCAAATTAAAATTGAATCGATAATTTGCTGCGATGATAAGGATTCAAAATGAAGCGGTTGATGTTGTTTATCAAGCAGTGGCCGCTTACCGGTAGCTTTGGCATTCCAAATTGATAATTGCTTATCAAAGCTGCGATAAGCTGAGCATATCGCCATATCAATACCTTGGCGCTTTGCCGCATCACGCATAGTCGAAAATGCTTTTGCGGCTTCTGGTTGTAATAAAACAGATTCAAACTTAACTAAATTAGCCTCATCTAAGCCATAAAGGTGAGGATGTGAGATCGCTAATGCATTTTTGTTAATGCTTGAATCTGTAATAGGCTCTAGTCGCACAACAGTTTTTCCAGTATTCGCTCATAACATAACGTCAGTAGCTCAAGGTCGGCTATATTCACAGACTCATTTACTTTATGAATGGTTGCGTTAACCGGACCAAGCTCGATAACTTGAGCGCCAGTTGGCGCGATAAAACGGCCATCGGATGTGCCACCGGTTGTTTGTGGATCTGTATCATAACCGGTAATTTCGCGAATGCTTTGTTTGGTGGCTTCTAATAATGGGCCGTCACCGGTTAAAAAGGGCAGACCATTGAATACCCAGTTAATATCGTAATCTAAACCATGGGCATCAAGAATACTTAACACCCGTTGTATTAATATTTCGGCGGTCACTTCGGTTGAGTACCGGAAGTTAAACATCACTTGAAGATCCCCTGGGATCACATTTGATGCCCCTGTGCCGCCATTAATATTGGCTATTTGAAAACTGGTTGGCGGGAAAAACTCATTGCCGCTATCCCAGTGCATTTGTGCCAGCTCAGTTAATGCAGGAGTGGCTTTATGAATAGGGTTATCTGCAAGGTGAGGATAGGCAACATGGCCTTGAATGCCCTTAACGGTTAAATTGCCCGTTAAGCTTCCACGACGGCCATTTTTAACGACGTCACCGAGTTTATGTGTAGATGAAGGCTCGCCCACTAATGCCCAGGTAATTTTTTCGTTACGCGCTTCTAAGGTTTCGATGACTTTTGGGGTGCCATTAATAAATGGGCCTTCTTCATCACTGGTAATTAGGTAGGCAATAGAGCCTTTATGATCGGGATGTTTAGCAACAAAGCGTTCAGTAGCGACGACCATAGCAGCTAATGATCCTTTCATGTCAGCGGCGCCACGTCCATGTAAGTAACCGTCTATTACGGTTGGCTCAAAGGGCGGGGTATGCCAGCGATTTAAATCGCCTGTTGGTACTACATCGGTGTGGCCCGCAAAACAAAAAACCGGAGATTCAGTGCCACGACGTGCCCATAAATTGGTGGTGTCGTGAAATACCATCGACTCAATATTAAATCCGACCTTGCTAAGACGTTCAGCCATAAGCGGTTGGCAGCCTTCATCAAGTGGGGTAACAGATTTACGTGATAGTAAATCTTTGGCTAAATCGATAACTTGACTCATTTGGTAAACCACGCTTGATAGTCAGCTTCTTTAAAGCCAACCATAATAGTTGAATGATTATCTAACACCGGACGCTTGATCAGGGTAGGGTGTTGTAGCATTAATGCAATTGCTTTTTGCTCGGTCAAATCTGTTTTTTCCGCGTCATCTAAGCTTCTAAAACTGGTGCTACGTTTATTGAATACGGTTTCCCATCCCAAGGTTTTACACCATTTAGCGACAGTATCTTGATCTAAGCCCTGCTCACGAAAGTCATGGAATTGATGTTCTATTTTGTTGGCGTCTAACCATTTACGTGCTTTACGAACCGTGTCGCAATTCTTGATACCATATAACTTCAACCTGAATTCTCCCTTAGCTAAATTATTCGTCACACTGCTAAATGTTGTAAATGAAAGCGATTAATGAATGCATTTAAGCTCTTTTGTAAGCTAAATTAATGAAACAACAATTTAGTTAGTATTGTGGCATTGTGATTTGGCTTGAACAAGATAAAGACGTGCATTTGAATAAAATTCAATCATGTAAAAATTTAATATTAATATACCCAATTATAAAAGCAAAAATGCAGATACTCGATCTGCATTTAACATTCATAGGTTACGCCTTATAGCGTTTTTATTAAGACAACTGCACAGTGAAAATCACATCTTTACCGGCGGTGACATAACCTTGAGGAGATTTATCTAAGCCTTTAATGTCTTCCATATTGGCCAGTACCACAGGGGTTAATAAGCTTTCGACTTGACCTTGTAAAAAGGCTAAGTCGAACGATAATATAGGGTCGCCGGCTTTAACTTGTTGGCCTTCTTCAGCAAGGCGCTTAAAGCCATTACCGCGCAGCTCAACTGTACCTACACCAAAATGGACAAACAATTCTAATCCTTGGGCAGATTCAATGCTAAATGCATGGTTGGTTTCAAAAATTTTACCAATGGTGCCGTCAATTGGCGCAACAATAAACTCACCCTCAGGATTAATGGCAATGCCATCACCTACAATTTTTTCAGCAAATACCACGTCGGGTACTTTCTCAATTGGCACAATTTGACCTGATACTGGCGCTAAAATAGCAATGCCGCCAGTGAGTTCAGTTTGACCTGATATTAGTCGTCGAATACGGCTTAAAAATCCCATTAGAACAAGCCTCTTATGATGTCGTTATCTTTATGGTTATAGTACACAGCGAACTGCATATCACTTTATACCTATTAAGTGCCAATGGTTAAGCTTTGCCCTATGCATAAGCTTTGGCGAATGTATGTTATTTTGTTGTTTCAGTATTAGGCTTTATATTATCTCAATACAGCATCTATTTTAGAGCTATAGCGTATTAAACTAGGGCAATTGTTAAACTGATTTAATGTTAATTGTCTAAGTTAAACTTTTTTATCGCTTCGTCAATGGCTGCATTGGTTTTTAGTTGTTTAACCAGTTGTGCATGTTGTAAAAATGTGTGGTAATTACCATTAATGACTCGGGATTTTACCGCTAATAGATTACTGGGGTTAATACTTAACTCATTTAATCCCATGCCCATCAATAAAGGTAAGACGTGCTCATTTCCTGCAAGTTCCCCACATAAACAGACCTTAACATTAGCCTCTTGACAGTCACTGATTGTCATGGCGATAAGCCTTATTACCGCAGGAGACAAAGTGGGATAACTGCTGACAAGTTTAGGGTTAGTTCGGTCAGCGGCAAGGGTATATTGGGTTAAGTCGTTACTACCAATACTGACAAAATCTAAATACGGTAACATACTTGCTAATGCTAATACGGCAGCGGGTGTTTCAACCACTATGCCATATTCTACTGAGCCAAAGCGGGCGCCTTGTTCACGCAGTTGTTGCTTAGCTTGCTTAATTAATTCAAGCGCTTGTTGCAGCTCTTCAAGTTGACTCACCATTGGAAACATTAATCGAATTTGACCGTGACTAGCAGCCCGTAAAATAGCCTTAATTTGCACCATAAACATTTCTGGGTGCTGCAAACTATAACGAATACCTCTCACCCCCAAAGCGGGATTGTCTTCGGTATGCTGATGTAAACAGGGGATCTCTTTATCTGCGCCGACATCAAATGTTCTAATCGATAACATTTGCCCACTGAGTGCGTGCATAGCCTCAGAATATAATTTGTATTGCTGATTTTCATCCGGTAACGCTTTAGCGTTCATCAATAAAAATTCAGTTCTAAACAGGCCAATACCCTCAGCACCTACCTGCATTAATGAGCTGATATCATTTAGGCTACCGACGTTAGCGCGTAATATAAGTGGATGGCCATCACGGGTTTGACTCAGCATATCTTTGTAAGTCATTAGCGCTTGTTGTTGCTCAAGGTGATGAGCTTGTTTTAGCTGTAGAGAGGCTAATTCAGTCGGTGTTGGATTGATATATAAAACACCACTCATGCCATCTAAAATCAGCGGTGATCCATCTGTAATATGGCCATCTTGACTAGACCAAGGACAATTAAGTAATGCAGGAATACCGGCGGACCGAGCAAGAATGGCTGTATGGCTTGTTAAACCGCCAGACTCTAGCACTATCCCTTTAATAAACTCGAGTGGCAGCATAGCAAAATCAGCAGGGGTAAGATCGTCTGCTAATAAGATGGTATCTTGGCTCAGTTTGGATAAGTCGTGTTGGTTAGCACCCTGTAATATGGTTATTAGGCGCTGACCGAGTAACAAAATATCTTGACTACGGTTAGCAAGATAAGGGTCTGCCATTTCTGCGATGACTTGCGCTTGATCATTAAAGGTTCTATCGATGGCAACAGCGGCACTGACGCGATATTGCACAATATGTTGTTGCATGTCAGTTAATAACTCATCATCTTCAAGTAGCAATATATCGGCATCGATAAGTTGAAAATTGTCACAACTTGGGCAAACACGTTGTTGGCAGTCTTGTAAGTATTTTATCAGTTTACTAATTGCGGTGTTTAACGACTTTTTTTCAGTTTCTATACTAGAAAGGGGTAACAAACGAAGATCAAGCGGTTGAGGCTGGGTGGTAATATTGAGCGCATGCCCAAAGGCGATACCTGTTGAAACCACAATGCCATTAACTTGCATGATAACCTCTTAGCTTAAGGTGATAAGTAGTTCTGAAACCCTTTCAACGGCCTGTTGAGCTTGTTCGCCCTGGGCGATTACCGTGACTTCAACGCCTTGGTATAAACCGAGTGTCTGTAATTTAAATAAGCTTTTAGCGCTAGCTTGCTTACCGTTGCATTCTACGATGACATCGCAATCGAAACTTTTGGCCTCTTTCACCAGTAATGCTGCCGGGCGAGTGTGGATCCCGTGTGGCGCTATGATGGTCACCGTTTTTTGATACATACTGCTTGAACTCTTATTAATAGCTAAAAAGAAAAACAAATCACTATACCTTAATGCAACAGGGCATCAAAGTAAGCAATGTGATTTTCGTTGTATATGAATTAAATCTTAAATTGTTTGAGGGTGTTATCCATTTTTTTACTGATCTTTTCTAACTCATTGGCTTCATGTTCATTAGATTCATTTGCCGCTACCACTTGATGGGTTAAGCTTGAAATGGCGTTAATATTAATATTTACCTCTTCAGTCACCATAGCTTGTTGCTCGGTTGCACTGGCAAGTTGGCTGGTCATGTCGTTGATGTTATCAACTAACGCGAGAATGCTTACCATAGAATCACTTGATTGACGTGCTTTTAATTGTAAGTCATCGGATTGTTTAAGGGTTTGACTATTACTCTCGCGTAAAGATTGAATCCCCTTATGAATTTTAGACACAATTTGATTGATTTCATTGGTCGAGTCTTGAGTTCGGTTTGCCAATGCTCTCACTTCATCTGCTACAACCGCAAAGCCACGACCATGGCCGCCCGCCCGTGCGGCTTCAATGGCGGCATTTAAAGCCAGTAAGTTAGTTTGGTCTGCTATCGCTTTAATCACATCTAAAATAGAGCTTATTTCATTAGATGCAAGGGATAAGCTTTCGCTGACTTGCACATTATGTTGTAGCTCATTGCCTAGCGCCTCACTTTGAACCACTGTTGATAACATCAATTGTTGACCATGTTTGGCCTCTTCAGTCACTTTATTGGCATTTTCAGCGGTTTGTTGCGTGTTACGCGCCATATCTTGGGTTGTAGTTAACATCTCATGAATTGCTGCTGCAACACTTTGGGTTTCTTGATTCACATTTTGACTGCTCTGCTGCGAGGTGCTAACCGCCTTTAATAACTCGTTGGCATTGATGTTGAGTTGATTGCCAATTGGATTTAATTCTGCAACAACATTAGCAATTTTGACGACAAATAAGTTAAATGCTTTGGCTAATTCAGAGACTTCATCTTTACCATTTTCATCCAGTCTTTGACGTAAATCGCCTTCACCTGCGGCAATGTCCCGCATAGTTTCGATGGCGATATTGATAGGTTGGGTGATTGAATGATTAAGCAATAAGAAGAAGATAAAAATAGGCACAGAAATCATCATCATAATGATTAAGTAGTCAATTATGATACTTTTGAGTGCGGTATTAATGCTGTCGTTATCGGCATAAGAAAGTACATAATGTTGCTGTCGGTTATCATATTTTATTGAGAATAAACGTGTTTGAGAGTCGCCCTTTATAGTGAATTCAATCGACCCATTCGATAATCCCTGACTTTTAGCTAAATCAAGCAATGCATTAAGACTGAGATGGCCATTGATATCGGTTAACTTGGAAATGTCGGCTTTAGAAAAAAAGACATCAGTAGACGGTGATAATAGCTGTTTGTTGTTATCTAGCAGATAAATAGGATTTTGAGCTTGCTGATTAATAGCATCAAGAATGGCTACAACAGTTAAACTAGGGATGTTTTGAGAGGCTAATTCCTCTATGGTTGCATTGAATTGAACAATATTACCCGCTAATTGATGATATTTTTCATTAACCAGATTGTCGTATTGTTCTTTAACAGAAAAACTACCAAAGCATACAGTACCGATTGCCGCAAGAATTAGCATAATAAATAGGCGTTTTAATATGGTCAACTGACGTAATGAAGCAATCATTTTTATCCTTAAAATTATCAACCCTAGAAGCCGTTGATTATAAAGATTAATGGACTTTACAGGAGTTTATTGTCGCAAAAATGTGAGGCAACATACATTTAATAGAAAAAATTTAAATAACAGCTATAATTTATTAATTTATTGTAAATCAATAGTTTAATTTGTTAAATGTCCTATTATTTCATATTTCGCCCTAAAGACTTGTTTTAATTTTGATTTTTTATCATTTTACCCGCAAGATTAGCTTAATTATAAAAATAAGGTGTATGCCATGAACGCTTCTCAAACCGTTAAAAACGACGATATTTTACTAAAACTGTGTCATTCAGTTTCCCATGTATTATCCAATACCACTGCAAGTAGTGTTATCCATGCTGGAATGGTGCAATCTATTTCTCGTACTCGTTTAAAGCCTGACTTAGGTTGCTTTTCTATTTTTGACGGCGGCTTTTCTGGTTTAGTGGTGATCAACTTCTCAGCTGATGCAGCAATTGAAATTTATCGTCGCTATATGATCAATATGGGTATGCCTGAAAATGAATTGGCTTTTTCTCATACATCTGATGACGTTGCCAATGTGATGGGTGAGTTGATGAACCAAATGCTGGGGGATTTTATCAGCAAAGTATCGAAAGAGTTACAAACCTCTATTAGCCAAAGCCAGCCTAAAATGCTGACACTTAATAAAGAGCTTACTATTTCTGTTGATACCAATTTAGATAATGCAGTTGCGCGCCGTGTATCCTTTAGAACACAGAACAATCATATATTTTATCTTGAGTTTGCCATGGATAAAACTGAGTTTATTCGTTCAAGAGATTTCGAAATGGATGAAGAGTTTGATCCTGATGCATTAATTGAAACCCATAGAAAGCAACATGATAAAACTGCAAGTGAGTCAGCCAACTCAATCGCAGTTAAAGACTCAGTGACAGATGAGGCAGATAGCTTGCTTGATGAGTTAGGAATATAAATAACCATTATTTCACTCATTAAATTAACAAGGTAGAACAGTAAAAATGGCATCTAAAGCAACCTCAATTGACATTGCCTATCGCGCAGGGGTATCCCAGTCAACGGTTTCTCGCGCGTTAAGAAATAGTCCTTTAGTTAATTTAGAAACCCGGCAACGCATACAAGCGATAGCTAAAGAATTAAATTATAAAGTGGATAAAAACGCCAGTAATCTTCGTACTCAAAATAGTCATACATTGGCGCTACTTATTTGTGAAGATCCCACTAATGATGATTCATTGATTAATCCGTTCTTTCTTTCTATGTTGGGTTCCATTACCCGTGCTACCGCACGTCAGGGTTATGACTTACTGGTGTCATTTCAACAGCTTTCTAGTGACTGGCATGCGGACTATGAAGACAGTAATAAGGCCGATGGTATTATCTTGCTTGGTTATGGCGATTATATGGATTACGCCCACAAGCTTGAAAAACTGCTAGAGCAAAATACTCACTTTGTAATATGGGGCGCTGAACATAATAATAAATCCGTACTATCAATCGGGTGTGATAATCATCAAGGTGGCGTTATAGCCACAGAGCATATGTTGCAACAAGGTCGGAAAAAAATTGCATTTTTAGGGGATTCCTCAAGCCGTAGCCCAGAATTTAGAGACCGTTACTTAGGCCATTGTGAAGCCCTGAAAAACCAAAATATTCCCCTTGATAAGCAATTACAATTTGATGCTATTAGCACTGAAAGCTCAGGCTTTGATGCCGCCAATGCCTTGCTGGACAAAGGGACTCAATTTGATGCTATTTTTGCAGCCAGTGATTTAATTGCTATTGGTGCACTTAGAGCGTTAAAAAAACGCGGTGTTAACGTACCCGAAGATGTCGCCATTATTGGTTATGATGATATACCTGTGGCTAGCTTTGCTAATCCGCCACTAACCACCATTAAGCAAAACACCCAATTGGCGGGGGAGATTTTAGTGGACAGTGTACTCAAACTGATCCGCGGGCAAGAAGTGTCACCTATGTTAATTCCTACTAATCTAGTGGTACGTCAATCTTGCGGTTCAACAATAGATTAATGGGTAAATATCATTAAGGTTTTAATTGTTCTTAACCTTAATGATATTCCTGAATGAGTTTTTAATGCCTCTGCATCCGTTATCATTTAAGGATAAATAGATTCAATGCAAACGCCATCATATCGCCAATTCTTTAGACTACAAGTTTTCGCTTTTGCTGTACTCACAAGTGTCAGCAGTTTTCAAAGCATGGCTCAAGATTTAGAACCCCGCAGTTACACCAACATACCTATTGATATGCACTTTTTAGTGGCTGGCTATGGTCGCTCACAGGGCGGCTTATCACCTGCGCCAGAAGTGCCTATCGAACAATCACAAATTGAAATTAATGCTGGCATTATCGGTTATGCTACTACATTTGATTTAGGCGGCAGTTCATCTAAGTTTGATGTGGTTGCCAGTCGTGTCTGTATGGCCGGTTCTGCGGTCTTTCAAGGTGAGTATGTTGAAGCTGAACGCTGTGGTTATGCTGACCCCGTCGTTAAATTAACCTGGAACTTTTATGGCGCGCCGGTGTTAACACAACAAGAGTTTGGTCAATACCAAGAAGGGCTAGTTATGGGGGCGAGTCTGCAAGTTACTGCACCAATTGGTGAATATGATCCCAGTAAATTAGTCAATATTGGCGCTAATCAATGGGTGTTTAGACCTGGTTTCGGTGTGTCTTTTCGACAGGGTAACTGGTATTACGGTGCTAATACCACGGTGCGCTTATACAGTGACAACGATGAGTTTTATAACGGTGTACATTTAGACAAAGCACCGCAATATTCTTTGCAAGGACATTTGATTTATAGTTTGGCCAGAGGCCAGTGGTTATCATTAAGTGGCAATTATTTTATCGGTGGTGAAACCAGTAAAAATGGGATTGAAGCCCATGATGATCAAGATAATTCACGTTTTGGATTAACGTATTCATTAGCTTTAAATCAACATCATAGCGTAAAATTTTATGCCAATACTGGTGTCATCACCCGTATTGGAAATGACTTTGACTCATTCGGTGTGCTTTGGCAGTACGTTTTATAATTTTATTTTACTTTATTTCAAGGATATTAACTCACTATGGCTGGTGCAAGCTTACTGACATTACTAGATGATATTGCAACCATTTTAGATGACGTTGCTGCGATGAGTAAAGTGGCAGCACGTAAAACCGCAGGCGTGCTGGGTGACGATTTAGCATTAAACGCTCAGCAAGTGTCTGGGGTCGCGTCAGAACGTGAGCTACCTGTCGTTTGGGCGGTAGCGTTAGGCTCTTTTCGCAACAAGTTAATATTAGTGCCGGCGGCGCTAGTAATTAGTGCATTTATTCCCTGGGCTATTATGCCATTGTTAATGTTTGGTGGGTTATTCTTATGCTACGAAGGCTTTGAAAAATTACATCATTCTTATCAGCATAAGCCTTCACCGGATAAATCTTCTCAAAAATCGGATGCTGACGAAGTTGAACAGAAATTGTCCAGGGATGTTGCTGACTTACAAACCTATGAAAAAGAAAAGATAAAAGGGGCAATTCGCACCGACTTTGTACTTTCTGCAGAGATTATTGCTATTAGTTTAGGTGTGGTCGCTGAGTCTGATTTAATGAGTCAGTTTTTAACCTTATCGGTTATCGCGGTAGTGATGACAGTCGGCGTGTATGGTTTAGTCGCGGGTATTGTTAAAATTGACGACCTTGGTTTCTATTTGAATAAACGCCAAGGTGAAGGGCTTTTTAATCGCGTAGGGCGATACATTGGGCTTAAATTAATTATGGCCGCGCCATATTTAATGAAAATATTAACCGTGGTGGGCACAATTGCAATGTTTATGGTGGGCGGTGGTATTTTAACCCACGGTATTCATGTGGTAGGAGCCTATATTGAACATGCTGCTGTTTTGGTTGGGCAATTAGACTATATAGGTGGCCTATTGAAAATGCTCACGCCAAGTATTCTAAATGCCTTGTTTGGTATTGTTGCAGGCGCAATAGCGTTAGCGATAATGAGTTTAATACAGAAGGTAAGGGCATAATTAGTGTTAGTGTTAGTGTTAGTGTTAGTGTTAGTGCCACCCGTTTTGTAACGGACATTATTAGCTAGTCGTAATAAAATTATTAATTTGGCATTAACAAAAAAGCATAGCGTGAGGCTGATAAAGTCCCACGCTATGTATTTTTAACTCATTTTTCACCAATTCAAAATTGATCTTACCGAGTTAATTTACTTTTTAGGCTTCGACGGTGGCACTATTGCCACTGTCATTATCATATAACGTTTTTGGGTTTGGACCATATTCATTATCTTCTTTACTATCGAAACAGAAAACAACGAGTAAGAATAATGCACCCAATAGCGGAATTAATGCGATTAATAGCCACCAGCCAGAATGATTGGTGTCATGTAAACGTCTAATGGCGACTGCAATACTTGGTATAAGCACCAGTAGGGTATAAATACCACTTAGCGTACCTAACCCCATAATTTCATTGTAGCTACCAATTCCCATGTCGACTAGCGATAACACAAAGCTAACGATGAAGTTGAACAAAGCAAACATCCAATATTCTTTACGGCGGGCACGGCCACTAAATACAAAATACTTTTTTAAAACTGTTAAATACCATTCCATTGTTTTTTCCTAATCCCAATTTTTATAATGCAAAGTTTGCATGGACATTTGTAACAATTTTACCGTGAGTTAACAAGTAAAAAACCTAAAAAAATACCGTAACATCTTTCGATGCCACGGTATTAAGTTGTTAAATTATCTGGATATTAATAATAACTTAAGTTGATATAGTGGGTGTTTATTGGCTTAACTGTTCAGTGACAATAGGGTAGTGATCCCATACATTCTCATCTGTTATTGAACGAACCAATTTAACGTATTCAGCATGTGTCCACGCAAGTGGGGTGGCTGAGTTTGTGCCTTGGCCCATTTTATAATTATAGCGAGTGGCATTGCCCACACCATCCCAAGCTTGTTCTGGCAGCATTAACCCTTCATTAGCAAACGTTTCCATCCCTTGTACATAAATTTGGATAAGTTGCGATTTAGTGTTTGGGTTAAGCGTGCCAGATGCTTTAGCCAGTGCTAATTCATAGTGGCCGCGCTCACCGGTAAAGAATGGCCAGACTCGTCCGCGTTGCTGTTCAGTATTGCCCTTTTCTGCATAACTTAATCCGGTGACAATATCTTCACCATAGCCATCGTTTCCATAGCGGCGATAACCTGGCACAGTGCTGCCATCTTTGGCGGTAAATTCATATTTTACCCTCAGGTTATCGTCTAATTTGGTGTTATCAATCAGCAAGACGCTGTTCTTAATTATTGGGTCCTGAGCGTTTTTAACTCCATAGCGCACAAGTTCTAAAAATCCACCGTCTAAAATGGTACGTTGATCAACACCTGTTTTACCATTGTTATCAAGCAGTTTATCTGCCGTGTTAGGGGTGCCATTAGGGCTAATGCGGACATAGTAAGGGGCAACTTCAGCGTGCTGGTTTACAGCAAAATCACCTGTGTTAGCCACCATAGTGGTTTCTAATTCGGCAGCTAACTTGCGCGCTGCATTTAAGTATTGAGCGCTGTTTTCATCTTTCGCTAACACAGCTAACTCGCTTGCTGCGACTAGGCCTGCAATTACTGCAGCAGTGGTCGACGGAGAGTATCCTGCTTGTTCTTCCCAGCGCTCTTGTTGAGTGCTTGGCGGGGTAATTTCAGTCTCATTCCAATCTAATTTAACTTTGCCGCCTGTGATTAAGAAATCAGCTGCAGGTTTAAGCATGTCATGATACCAGTTCACCGTTTCGGCATCGGTTAATACACCCGCTTGCCATAGTTTCCAACCTAACATAATAGGCATGGCGGTTTGATCTAGCTGTACACCTACCCATTCAATTTCGCCATCAACATGGGTTTTTTGTAAAAACCAGCCGGGCGTGCCTTCATAACCAAGTGTTTGAGCGGTTACTTGGACTTTTTTCAAATACTCAAACGCGACTTTAGGTGTTTGCGTATCGCCCATGGCTAAAAATGCCATCGCACATTGATAGAAATCACGCGGCCATACCGCTTTGTAACCCGTACTGCCGACTTTAGCTGAAACGGTATCACCCCAAGGGTTAGACAGTGAGGCAATTAAGGCACCGGCATGGGTTTTATCTTCCTGTGCTTTTAGCACTAATGCACTGGTGTAAAGTAACTTGCCACTATCAGCAGTATTAGTCGACATATTATTAAGGGGTGTTAGCGAGGCTAAATAGTCTTTCCAGCCAATATGTTTATCATCCCCAAGGTAGGCGCTTAATACTGCGTCATAACCGGTTTCAAGGGTAGAGTTAGCATTGTCTAAGCTAGATTGCTTGCTGTGACCAAAACCGATAGCAAAGTTGACCGTATAGCTGTTGCTATTAAGGGTAGGATATTGCGCCGTTAATGCGACATTTCCTACGGTTGACTTGTCTTTACTGGTACTTTGATACAGCTTATCGAGCTGGCCATTATCGGCTAGATCGACCAAACCGTCTGAGGTGCCGACAAAACCCACGCTGGCTTTGACGTAATCAATATCGGATTTAATGGTTAATACCGATGAATCATGAGCACTGGTATAAGCAACCAAGGCATCATTTCCAATACTGGCAATATCATTTGCGCCGCTATTGTCTATGTGTGGGTTAGCATAAAGATAAGGGGTAATACCATCTTCAAATGCGGTAAAAACCACCTTCATCATTAAGCTGTCGCGGTTTGGATCGGTGAAAATATGTTTTTCAATCTTGTATTTACCGTCTTTATCCGTATTAACAATTTTATAAGCCAAAGATAATGGTCGACCTTGGTCGTCGGTATGCAGATATTCAATGGTACTGTTGGTATTCTCTTTTTCAGTATCAACAAAACCCTTACCGACAATCACAAATTGCAATTCTTTTAGCTGTGCATTATGGATCATGCCGTACATGGTTTCAGTTAAAATACCCTGGGCGACTGAGAACCACACTTTACTGACAGGGTTAGCTTCGCTGCCAACATACTGGCCATTGGAATAAGGCTCATAGGAAGTGCCAATACCGGTTTTTCCGGAAAAAGCCCACACAGGATCTGCACCTGGAGCGCCAGGTGCAATATGAGTCACTGTGCTGGCGATAGGCTCATCTATTGGTGCCGTTGTGCTATCTGAACAGGCGCTTAAACTAAGTAGCGCAAGGCTAATTGCACTGGCAACTGTTGTCTGCTTGATAAGTGATTCAATTTTTGACATTGAGTTCCCCAATTTCTTATTGTTAATTATGTGTGTTAACTATTTTTATAGTCGCTATTAAGGCATTTTTTGAGCTGTTTAGCCTTTATAAAACGGTGACTGTTTATTAATTACTTATTATTGAGTGTATTTGTTTTGATCAACAAATAGCACGGCTATGCCTGAAATCATCATAAATACCCCACCTAATACCACTGCATATATTGGCTGACCATCAAAGAATACTTTCAGTAATAATCCTAAAATACTGGCGGCTAACAGTTGGGGTATCACGATGAAAAAGTTAAAAATGCCCATATATACACCCATTTTTTTAGGTGGAATAACCCCCGATAACATAGCGTACGGCACAGATAAAATAGAAGCCCAGGCGAAACCGACACCTATCATCGGGATCCACAATTGAGTCGGGTCTTTAATAAAGTAAAAACTGATTAAGCCAATGCCGCCTAAAAACATATTGATAGTGTGAGTAAACTTAATGCCGACAGCTTTGGCTAAAAAAGGAATAATGATTGCCGCAATGGCAGCAAAGCCATTGTATGAAGCGAATAACATGCCGACCCAATCAGCGCCGTCATTATAGGCTTGGGTAACCACGTCAGTAGAACCATAATGGTATGAGGTGACCGCGGCTGTGGTGTAAATCCACATGGCGAATAGGGCAAACCAGGCAAAAAACTGTACTACAGCCAGTTGTCGCATCGCTTTTGGCATGTGGAATAAGTCGTCAACCACGTTAAACACTAATCCCAGAGAGCTGCGTGCTTGTTGGTTTTTGTTTGCCAGTTTTATTGAACAAATGAGTTGCAAAGGACCAAAAGCAAAAATGCCTAAACTTAAGATATAAAGCTGTTTATCGAGATCTTGAGTCACAATGATGGCAGTAAATATTGCCCCAATCGCCATCCAAATCATTGCGCCATTTCGATACTGGCTTACGCTGCGCTGGTTTTCTACTAGCGGTTGCTGTTGATCAGTTTCTTGCTGATGAAAATCCGCCAATTCTTCAGGAGAGTATTCTTTACTGGACACAACTGTCCAACCAACAGCTAGAAACAGTACCGCGCCACCAAAGTAGAAAGCGTAGCGTACTGAGTCGGCAATTTCACCGGCAGGTGCGGTATTGGCGACATCGAAATAATTAGTCAAAATATAGGGTAATGCTGATGCGATTACCGCGCCGACACCAATAAAAAAGCTTTGCATTGCATAGCCCTGGGTGCGTTGGTTTTGCGGTAAATTATCGCCCACAAAAGCGCGAAATGGTTCCATGGCGATGTTAATTGAAGCATCCATAATCCATAACATTCCCGCGGCGATCCATAAGGTTGGCGAGTGGGGCATGATGAATAACGACAGAGTGGTAAAAATGGCACCGATTAAGAAATAAGGACGACGGCGACCTAAAAAGTTCCAGGTATTATCGCTTAAGTAACCAATAATCGGTTGGACAATTAATCCGGTGAGCGGTGCTGCAATCCATAAAATAGGAATGTCGTCTATCTCGGCGCCTAAGGTTTGAAATATTCGGCTGACATTGGCATTTTGCAGGGCAAAGCCAAATTGAATGCCTAGAAAGCCAAAACACATATTAAATATTTGCCAAAAATTGAGCTGAGGCTGAACTTGTTTATTAGGAGCATGGTTATTTGCCGACATTTTTTATCCTTATTATGGGTAGGCGGTTGTTCAGTCGTTAGATAAAAAAAAGCGAATACACATCTCCCTAAGACGGGTATTCGCCAATGACCTAATATCCTTATTCAGCAAACAAAACGCTAAACAAAGTTAATCGAGGTACTCCAAAGCCGATACTTGCCATAGTCTGGTCAGTATCGGAAACGACCTAGCCTTCTTCATCTCCACAAGCGAGAGCGAATTTAGCAGGTTTTATAGTAGCCTCGCTGTCTGGATTTGCACAACTGAATACATACGTATTCATCAATTATAGGTAACTTAAGTAGCACATTCTCGCTACATTTTTTAGCTTAATACTCAAGCCAATATTCTTTAGCAAGTCTATGTTATTTAATTAATTTAAATCTAATCGCTGTGCCGCCACTGGCGGCCATCGTTAACGTCAGCGTGTCTTTAGCTGAAACCACTTTTTGTTCAATAACATAGTCGTATGGGTTAGTTAACCAATCAGCCTTGTCACCATCACGATAAATTTGTGCCTGGTATTGCGAATTTGCAGTTAAAAAGTCTAAAGCAATATCGACATTGCGTGGGGTTTCATCGGTTAATCCACCGATAAACCAATCATCATTTTTACGTGATTTACGTGCAAAAACCACAAAGTCACCCACTTCACCGGCAAGGGCTTTTGATTCGCTCCAATCGGTTGGCACATCTAAAATAAATTGAAATGCATCTAAACGCTCAACATAGTTGCGTGGTAAGTCGGCAGCCATTTGAATAGGGCTATAAAGCACCACATAAAGCGCCAACTGCTTCATTAAGGTTGTTTGCACCCGATTAACCGCATCTAAGCCAGCAGGCGCAAGATTGAATATGCCTGGGGTAAAGTCCATTGGGCCAGACAACATGCGAGTGTAAGGTAAAATTGCAGTGTGTTCAGGGTTATTAGGCGGTGAACCCCATGCATTAAATTCTTGACCACGTGCGCCTTCACGGGCTATCCAGTTTGGATATGTGCGGCGAAGTCCGGTATCTTTAATCGGTTCATGGGTATTAATACTAATACCGCGCTTAGCAGCTTCGGTGACACTGTGCAGGTATTCATTAACCATAAATTGGCCATCGTGCCATTCATGGCGGGTAATACCGTGTTCATCAACCCGTTTAATATCACCGCCATCTGCAACATAACCGGTTTTAATTTGGGTTACGCCATGCTTTTTATATAAGTCGTAGGCATCGCTCATTTGCTTGCGATAATTGGTGACTGAACCTGAGGTTTCATGGTGGCCAATTAAGCGTACATTTTTACTTTTGCCATATTGGCTAATCACATCTAAGTCAAAATCAGGGTAGGCTTTAGTAAAACTGAATACATCGCCGTTATCGAACCAACTGCCGTCCCAGCCTTCATTCCAACCTTCAACCAATACGCCATCAAAACCATACTTGGCGGCAAAGTCCATGTATCGCTTAGTTTCACTAGTGGTTGCGCCATGTTTAGGCCCGCTGCCCCAAGTGTTCTCATTTAAGTGCATTCCCCACCAAATACCCACGTATTTACCCGGTTGCACCCAAGAGACATCACCGAGTTTATTCGGCTCGTTGAGGTTAATAATAATATCTGAGTTTAGTAGCCCTGGGGCATCTTTAGCTATTTGAATAGTACGCCAGGGTGTTGAAAAACCAGGCTGGGTTTTAACCCGAATACCGTCGGACCAGGGGGTTAAATCTGCGCGTAAAATACCATCACGACCTTGATTAAGTACCATAGCCGCATAGTCGGTGAGGGCGGCTTCATGGATGCTTAAATGCACGCCGTCAGCGGTTCTAAACGTCATTGGGGTGTGGGCTCTATCGATTTTATCCAGCGAGGTAGTGCGGTATAAATACTCGTAACGGTTCCAGCCACGACCGGGGATCCACCATGCGGTAGTGAGTTGCGGATCGGGTATGGCAAATTCAGTTAATTCGTCAGTAATATCCAGCTTGGGTGTTTTAGCCAGTCCAGCTTGTTTTGGCACTAAGTAGCGAAAACCAATACCGTCGTTAAAGGCTTTAAATTCAATATCAAAGTCGACTTTGCCATTACTGAACGTCGCGACAATACGATTGTAATGGTCACGCACATTTTCACGCTCTCCCCAAGGTAGCAGCCAGGTTTGATCAACGCTGTTGCTTTTAACCTCTTTAATGCTGAAATCAACACCAAACTCACCCAACTGCTGGAATACCAAGCCCAGTTTGCTGGGGTTAACCACTATTTTACCGTTAAATTTAACTTGGTATTCAGGGCGGCCATTGTCGTCTGTCAAACTGACTGAAATGTGTTTATCAGGGGAGACGACGTTTACCGTTTTAGCTTGCGCCATGTTTGGAATGGCCAAGCTGAAAACTGCTAAAGCACAGGACAAGCTAATTACGCTAGGTGTAAAGCATAAATATTTAGCGATGCCAGCAGTGTGAGTTGTTGTCGAGGCCGTTGAGTGAATTGATCCCGTTGAATGAACTAAGCGGGTTAATTTAGTAAGCTTAGGTAATTTAGTTGAGCCAGATAAAGAAGCGTGCGCCATACAAAATCCTTGTTGTTTATTATTTTATTTATGCAACAAGCAATATATGACGCTTTACGATTTTACCGCAAAGATCTGCATACGTATTCAGCGCTTATTCCTGATCGACTTGCTCCCCTTGGCTTACGATGAACAACTTAAGTGCGACAGGCCACCGATCGCAAAAAACTCAGATGCCTTAAGTCGATAAAACTTATCTTCTACTTCCTGAGGCTGCTCGGCATAAGGTTGAGTCATCACAGTCTGCAATTCTCTAACAAGCGAGTAATTACCCTCGCTTGCTTGGTTGTAGGCTGGCACCAGTAACCATTCACGCAGAGTGTATTTAGGGTTAACCAGTTTCATCTGCTTAATGATTTCTTCACGGGTGCGAGGCTGGGCTGAATTGACATTGTTTTTTGCATCTGCACTTTCACCAGAACTCACATCAACATCCGAATCAGCTGTGCAACCCAGTAATGACTGCCACTGGCTTAACCAGGCTGACCAGCGCTGCTCAAATCCTTCGGGAGCGTGTTGTAGATCCTGGTAAAAACTTTTTGTCAGTGAAGCAATATTGACCGGTAGTGCTGAGAGTTCGCGGAAGAACAAGGTGTAATCAACAGGTGTTTGCACCATAAGCGTTTCAAGCTCTGTAAATAGCGAAGCATTGAATGTGTTAAGCCCAAGTTTAGCGGCCCACATCTGCTGCATTTTTGTTTGCATTTCGCACGAAAAGCCATTTACTAACTGTTGGAGTTGCGCTAAGTCATCGGGTGTACTGACTAATAATGGACTTAATGCCGTGCAAAACATCAAGAAATTACGTTCTGCAGCTACGCCTTGATTCAAAAACGCAAAGTGCTGACCGCCGCCTGTCCAGGGTTGATATTGTGGGTTAAACACATCGCAAAATCCGAAAGGACCGTAGTCGAGGGTGAAACCACCGGCGGCGCAGTTATCACTATTAAAGTTACCTTGGCAATAACCGACACGGATCCAGTTTGCCACCAATGAAGTCAGGCGGTGACGGAACTCGCTTGCTAGCAGCAACACCTTGTCGTTAATACTAAGCTGCGAGTCGATAACATCAGGGTATTCACGATCGACTAAGTGTAATACCAGTTGTTCAAGCTCAGCCATCGCTTGCGGATGTTCCTGCTTGCGGGCACGGCGACCGAAAAGCTCGAGTTGCCCCACTCGAATAAATGAAGATGCTACACGCGTTGAAATCGCAACTGCCTCCGTAATCATTCTGTCAGGATCTTGCGAACGCGAACCCTCAGAGTACCACGGCCGTTTTACCGTCTCGGTTTTCGACACATACAAACTTAGCGAACGCGATGTTGGTACACCCAGCGCGTGCATGTGCTCCTGTGCTAAAAACTCACGGACACTTGAACGTAACACAGCGCGACCGTCTGCACCGCGACAATATGGCGTGCGACCGCCACCTTTAAGCTGCATTTCCCAGCGTTTTCCCTTGATGACAGCTTCAAATACAGACATAGCGCGGCCGTCACCATAGCCGTTACCGGTTTTGAACGGGCATTGTTGAATGTATTCAGTGCCAAAAATAGACAAAGCATAGCCACTTGCCCAACCAAGTTTACTCATGGGTGCTGGCACATTTGAGAGGTCGCCGGAAAACATATTCATAAAGTCGGCTGACTGCGCCATGCTGTCTACAAAACCCAAATCTCTAAATAAGCTGTTGCTATGCACTACGTATTCGGGGTTTTCGATAGGCGTCGGTTTAACGGTGACGTAGTGTCCGCTAAATACTTGGCGCGGCGCATAGTCGATGCCATTTTCTTTTGCGTCAGGATCGCAGTTGAGCGTATCCATGAATGAATAGTTAGCCAATTTAGCGAGGTCGTCGATGGTATTGACGGTCTCGGCAGTTGCAGAAGTGTCCTGGGAGAGTTTATGTGTCATAGGGGTACCTGGATGATTGAGTGCAAGGGCTATTTCCCCTAGGGTATTGCGCATCGACGATTTTTCGATTTATTAAATTGTGGTTAGTATACTAGATATCATTGTTTCACAGCCAGTATTGGTGGTATTGCGTTGATACCGAGTCTGGCTGTGGTATGTATTTGATCACAATCAATTATATGTATTTAATAAACTTTTAAAAACTTTAATTGCTTTGGGATTAGGCCGAAATTATCGCCATTTAATCAATAATTAGTAAGCTTCGTCTTCACCATAAACATTAACCGTCAGTTCGCCATTAACGCTTTCAGAAACCCGGAAATTAATGGGTTTACAACACACCTGGCAATCTTCAATGTACTCTTGCCCCATGTCGGATGAATCAATCAGAATGTCAATAGCTTCACCACAGTAGGGACAATCTATAAGTTGCTCAGTTAATTGGTTCAATGTTATGCGCTCCTGAATTGCCTAAATTTTGACTGTAAAGTAATTATCTGACGTCTAGTGAAATGACTCTTATGTTGATGTCAGCCACTTAAGTTACTTCTCATTTGTTACTTATCGTTAGTTACTTATCATTTTATATTGGTAGTGGTAACTCAATTTATCATCTTTTTATTCGAAGAGGGGGCAATTTTAATACTTATTCTGGCATTAAATGTTTAAAGATATATAAATCGCTAAGTACCATAAATGGCGAGCAGTAATCAGGTGCTAAAAGCGTTAATCAAGCTTACGCAGTCATACGAATCATAGGGTAGGGCACTCGGACACAGACGGCAATTGTTGATGATTTTAGCGCTGTTTTGCCCAAATCCACACACCGCTGCTGGCAACTAACAACAAGGCGAGGGCGAATAAATCCCACAACCAGATTGTTAACGCACCAAATAATCGGCCACTATGTAAGTCTAGCATGACTCGCTCCCAGGTTAAGTGGACACTACGGGCATTGAGCTCGATAGTTTGCCATTGTGATGGCACTAATTCATTTTTAGCCATTGGGGCTAACCAAGCAAAATCAGCATTGGCTGGTTGTGGCGACCATTCCAGTAAATCGACATCACTTAAAAACAGCCCTTTAGCAGTATTTATCCATACTCCAGCATCAGTATTAGCCAGAGCCAATATGCCCTGTGGAAGTCCGGTACTTGGGCCTTGGGTTTCGTAAAGCTCACCTGCTGCTGAAAACAAATACACATGCTTAGCATCAACGGCCACCAGGGAGTTTCCAACCTGTGTAGCACCAATTATTGGTAACTGACTTTCCAGAATAAGTTTGTCTTTCAGCCAGAGTTGGCGGTCTGTAGCCGCCACTAATCCTTTACATTGGGAAGGCGATGCCGCATTAGCGGTCACATTGGCGTCAGAAGCAGATCCTGTAATCGAATCAAGGCAAAATACCGTTATTTGTTGCGGTACATTGATGCCGTAATAGTCCAGCAACCAAGCTTGTTTTACCTTGGCTGTATCTAAGTTGAAGTCTTGGCTATGATTAATGGCCACACCTGTGAGGGCTAATAATAGAATAAACAAGCCACTGAATAGACCGAGTCGACGATGCCAAGGACGCAGTGCTCTGAGGATTTGATATTTAATCCCTTGGCGCCTCAGTTGTTGGTTTGGGCGTCTACTTTTTGTCATTATCTTTGCTCGTCATATCTGTCATTGCTATGGACTAATCCTCAGCGTTATTAACATGGGCATCGAGCCACAGTGCAATACGGGATAATTTGGTTAAGGCGCGCACAGACAAGGTTGCCCCAGTAATGCCATCAATATGCCTGTCGAGCTTATTATCAGCTTTAAGCTTGGCAGCCTTAAATTGGTCGGTAAAAAAATCATGGCGCACCTCATCGCCGCGGCTTTCACGGTAAACCAGCACTTTTGTCTGAGTTATCTCAGCAGCCTTGACGTGAATGCCTACCGTTATCAGGGCTTCTTTACCAATTTCATCCAAAATCCACACACTGGCGTCATCTTTTTGCCAATAACGCACCCGCATTTTATTAAAACTGTGGGATAAAATATCTTCGATAGCCGCTTTGGCTTCATCATCAAGCCAAAATACTTTAGCTTTAGGTAATTCGCCTGCAAAAGCCTGTTTGATAAAATCCTGAGAAGATAAATATTGAGTGGTTTCGGCCTGAGCCTGAGGCATTAATAAACTGATACCAAGTACGATGCAGTAAAGTAATCTCATAAATCAATGGAGCTCTTAGTTAGGGTCGACTAATTAGAATCGGTTTAATTAGGCACTATTGAAAAAAAGGCACATAAAACAAAGGTGCCTATCATACTGAAAAAATGATAGCCACCCCAAGTGTTTTATGTGATTAAGCCCAAAGGCTTATATCCGCAGACTCAATTACTTAGAATTGATAGCCAACGCCTAAGTTAAAGCCGTCTGAATCAGCGGCGCCGCCGATGTTTTCATAGTCTGCTTTAAAGACTACGTTTTCATGTAACCAGTAGTTAATACCTACGTTAGTTTGCTTTTTCTTAGTGTCTGCATCGTCGCCCGCATTGTTGTCCCACTCGTTGTAACGAGCGAATACGCCAAATTGGTCATTAATGCGATAAGAAGGCTCGATGTAGAAACCGTTTTGCTTATCACGGCCTAAGGTTTCAGCTTCTTTACCATCGATATCCCACTGAGCGTAAAGCGCTTTAACAGAGAAGTTTTCGATGTTGTAGATAGCATGAGCTGTCATTAATGTCGCTGATGCAGTATCAACGCCGGCTTCACCCTGGGTTAAATCTGATTGATATTGTACCGTCGCTGCAAGCTCAAGACCTGGCACCGCAGTGTACTTAACACGGCCGGTATAAGCTAAATCTTCGCCTTTGGCTTCAGAGACTTTTTGGCGACCGTTACGGATTTTATAACCTGAATCTTGGCTTAGATAAAGACCTGAAGTCACAGCGGTATCAAACGCAATGCCAGGAGCCGCTTTAATATTTAAGTTAAGACCACCTTCCCACCACGTTGCTGGGATGATGTCTTTTTCAACAGGGTTACGCTCAACACCGTAAAAAGTTGTCGGTTCGTGAGTTTCGTTGATGATACCCACTGGCATCAGGAATAGACCCGCTTTACCGGTGAACATGTTATTAAAGTCATGTTCGATATAAGCTTGCTCTAATTCCACTTCGCCTTTTTTGCCTTCACCAGCAATTGAATGCTCAACTTCTAATTCAGAGAAGAAACGTGTTGTGCTGTTAAATTCATGACCCACAAATAATACGAAACGGTGGAAATCGAATTCTTTCTTATCTGTGTTATTCAGATTGTTAGAGATGTTGTTGTAGTGCAATTCACCATAACCACCGATAGTGGTGGCAGATTTGCTTGATGCAGTAGATTCAACAACATCAGCGGTTTTTTCCACACGTTGTTCTGTCTGTTCAAGGCGTTTTTCTAAATCTTTTAATACTTTTTGCTGCTGTTCAATAATTTTACGTAGCTCTTGAGTCTCCTGTGACGCAACGGCAGAGTGGCTTGCAAACATGCCCAATAATGCTGTAGCAAGTAATGTTTTCTTCATCATTTTCATCTCAATTAATAGTAAAAGTGGAAATTACACGGATTCTACCAATTGATATGAATAATGCAAACTATTCGTATTTGGAATTATATTTAAGATCACATTTATATGAATAATGTAATATTAACAATAAGATAAAATTCTGCTTTTGATGACAATATCAAGTCAATTTGGTTCACAGAAAAATAGATGACCTTAACTCGATTAAATTTCAGTGGCTAATCAGTATTAGCCACCTTTTTCCGTAAAGAGGGAGCTTGCAATGAGCGCTATTTTACAATGCTTAACAATGTAAAAATCAAAGGGGTGGCATCGATTGCGATCATTTTTAGCTAGCAGGAATCATCATGATTTAGCTTTTAATAAATCGCGTATTTCCGTTAGTAATATTTCCTGTGCAGTGGGGGCTGGTGGTGCTTTAGGCGCTGCCTGTTCTTTTTTCTTTAATTTGTTAATGCCTTTTACAATCACAAATATTGCCAATGCAATGAGAGTAAAATCAATAACGGTTTGGATAAAAGCCCCATAACTTATCACCACAGCTGGCGCATCACCAACCGCATCTTTTACCACAATGGCTAAATCAGTAAAATTTACTCCACCTAATAACACGCCTATCGGAGGCATAATAACCCCCGCAACTAATGCAGTGACTATCTTGCCAAAAGACGCGCCTATGACAATACCAACAGCCATATCAACTACATTGCCTTTTACCGCAAAATCTTTAAATTCTTTCATCATGCTCATCGTACTATTCCTTTATAGCTGAAAATCGATTATGTGATTTGTAAGGTACAGATGACTTATAGGGCAGTGTCTATACCACGTTAATTTTAGTCGGTAACTTTCACATCACATAAAAGACTAGAGAAATATATTTTTTATGGTCGTTTTTTATAGGCAACGTCGGCTAAGCCTCTGTTCTGATAGCGCCTTTTAAAAGGCGGCGAATATCTTTTGTATTGCTGTGATGATAAATAGGGCACTCGCCAGCGACTCTTACAAGGCCGGTAAAGCGTGCTCTGGCATGGCGCAGCGTATTACCTCACGGCTCTATGAGAGTAAGTTAATCTGAAACCTGTATGTTAATTTTTATCTGAGGATATGATTTGTTTTTATAAAAATGCAGCTGGTACATTTGGCGGTGGAAGGAATATTTTAGAAAGCCCTTGTAGATGTTTATTAAGAAATAAAAAACCACCATTTGATGGTGGTTGTGGACTAATCATAGCGGTGTCACCGTTATGCTAACAGGACATTGTTGTCATGCAAAATATCCCTACGGCAAGTCATTGAATATGGCATAACAAGATTTCTGCCTTAGCCAATATCCATTACAATCTCATGTCTAACTCATTGTGAATTAATAACACACACTGAGATGCAAACAGCATTTTAGGGCCTAAATTGATATGTTGAGTACCAAGACGCTTCAAGCTATTAAAGCTCTTTTTCGGCATAGGAATATGGTCGGTTAGCAAAAAACACGCATTATGAGCAAACTCGACTTCCCGAACTGGGGTGCCTTTTTTCTCCAACATATACAGCTGATAATGTTCAGCTAACTCTTGGATTAATTTTTCAAAACTGACAGTACGCACCGTAATGCCTGCTTCAACATCACGTGATTGCTCTTTAGTCATGCCTTTTGATGCATCTAACGCTTTGGCGATTTTAGCGGTGAGGTTTTGTTCGTGAAAGCCGCCAATATTGCGCAGTTCGCTTGAGGTAAAACTGATGGTGCGGGAAAAGTCATTAGTGCTTTCAAGCACCAAATACACCACAACATCATCACGGTACGATTGTGCTACAAAAATAGTGTTCATTAGCACATGGGCTAAAATTTCTGTATGGGCTTCTTGGCCAATACCTGCTAAAAAAAGTTTACTGTCGACGGGAGCCGCTCTGGCTCGTAATACAAAGGCGCGCATGAAAAGTCCTGTTGAAATAAAAACGTAACCCTGTTTAATTTAAAATAACTTCACTAAATAATGACTTTAATTAAGCAACAGCTGGATACGCGGTAAATGTGTGCCACTGAAAGATAATCAATCAACGAATGCGTGTTTAACCATTATCTCAGCTTTACATGAAGCTGTAACGCTAATAATCAACACAACCCAATGTCATTAACCGATATATTTGAGCAGTGTTACTGACGGCTGTTTTGGTTTACGGGTGCCAAGTGTTTACATTAAAGGGAGACGAAACAACATCGTTGTTTTTTAGGGGGATTACCGATCATTTTTAAACTCGCTTTTGGAAAAACGGGTTGAAAGGTTTCATTTTATAAAAATTTGCCCTGAGCCGACTAAATTTAAGCTCAATTAAATTGTCATGGGCTTAAAAGGATGACTCCATGTGCAAATGATCCAGCGAGACGCCGCAAGCACTTCCATGTGGGCTTAACCAAAACCAATAACATCCATGTTAAACAGCCAGTTCGGCATCCATGCCTCTCGCTCAGAAATGTTTCACTTAGTGAAACTTCGCCCTGTTTTGAATACTCGCTGACTCATCTGCACCTGAATCTTTGTCTCTTCGATGTAACTTCATTGGTAGCAGTGGCAAAAGCTAAATCGGAAAAGTTAACTCACTTTTTGGACAAAAATTAGCTTAAAAGGTGATTCCATGTACAAATGATCCAGCGAGACGCCGCAAGCACATCCATGTGGTCTTAACCAAAACATCCATGTTTTGGATACTCGCTGGCTCATCAGCACCTGAATTTTTGCCTCTTCGATTTAGTTTCATTGATCGCTGTGCGGAAGGACTGCATAAAAACAGGGTTAACTTACTTTTGTCCGTTTGAACGTTATGTGGCATTTATACGCCCAGCTTTAAACAAACCAATTACTGAAACTACCATACCAAAAATTAACATAAATGCAGTTAAATTTGGAGTACGCTCCCAAATAGCAAAATACTCACTAAGCCATGCGGGAAAGAAAAATGAGTAAGGTATATAAAGCACAATAAAAGTAATCCATGCGATACACTCTAAAATGATTTTTCCTCTAATAGTTTTTCGTATTGCTACATTTGCTTTAGCTATATAAATACACGAAAAAAAATAGATTATGATGCCAAATGTGAAAAGTAAAATGCCGACTCCTTATGACACATAAAACGCTCAAAGCAAGCGCGCGGTAAGCGTCGCCTTGCCTTTGCTTGTTATAAATAAAGAAGCCACTTAATTTATGCGCATGCCTGTGGAATAGATTATATCATCACTTGGACATGAATATTTTGGTTTAATAGTAGTGCAGCTTTGATTTTGCTTATCAAAGCAAAAATCAAATCTAGTTTGTGTTTTTACTGCTTGCGTAATGATGCCTTTGGGTAAATCTGACCACTTCCAGCTTTTAACCACTTTGGCTGCTGCTAATCCAAATTCCTTTTCTGTTGTAGTAATCACTTTTATATCTTTAACTTCATTTTGTGGTGTTACTACGTATTCGACCGTTACACAGCCCTCAATAGAATTCATGACTGCACTTTCTGGATACCGAGCAGGGAATCTAACAAGCTCAGCCCACTTAGAGGACTTTAATTCGTTTTGAGTTACAGGCAAATTTGTATATTCATTTTCTGCTTTTGTAGATGCGCACCCACTAGCCATAAGTGTGATTATTAGAAAACCTAAATAATTTTTTATCACCGAAATCTCCTTTTATTTATAACGTTTTAGTATTTATGCGTTGCGCTGTTTGCATGGCATAAGTCGCTTGTTGGGCTTGGCCTATGCAGAGTCCAGGTCAATTGGTACGCTTTATGCTATAGGAATTTGCTTTTTTTGATGCTGGCTCTGGGCTATAGAGCAGTTTTGAACTGATTATGTGACTTGATTTGTACGTGTTTCATTGAAATTCCCTTGTCATTGTGGTGTTCCATCACATCTTTTTTAAGTCTAGCTGATTCAATACGAGTAATACAGTCAATTGAAGCTTGATTTGGCTCCGCGCAGCGGCTTAGTTCAACGCCCTGTTTTTTGTCCTTGTTTAACAGCTTGTGTACGCCCAGCATGGGCATGAACTAATGAGGTGAAAGTCCTCTGTAGGAAGATCACCGTTTAAATAACATATTGTTATTAAACGTTAACTACTAGCGAATGGCAAGGGCTTAATCGCAAGGTTTGGTCTGGAGGAAGCCGCTAGCCTTTTTACTGATTAAGAATGCGAGCTGATGAACAAGAACATCATATGAGGCGTAGGCTAAAGGTGAGTTGGCAAGGTCAGCCCGCGAAGCAAGGGTACAAGACGACGGAACCACGTAATCTAATGGCCACCGCAAATGATGCTGTAGTGCAAAGACAGTCAGACTGTCCATGCTCTTACCTGGGGTGATCTGCTTAACACGCGATTAATATCTAAACCTTCCAACTATTGAGTTCTAGATGGTTTGGATCAAGGTTATATTGCTTGTTCAGCTTAGGGTGATCTTTTATCAAGCTAATCATTTCTTGAATATTATCAATCGGATTTAGGCCATAAGCTACATCAAGCCTTTTCACAACTTCTTTAAAATAGGGCTTTGTCCCATAAAATTTTATAGCCTCATTACTGTGATATCTAGAATCCTGTGCTATAGCTATCATCCAGAACATTGGTCGCCACCATGAATAAGAAAAATCGCAACGCCCAATTACATCAATAGCATCTTTCTGATAGGCCAATATAGTAAAAAAATTTATCAATTCATCAAGCTTGTACCGATCATGCTGCTCACCAACTTTGAATTCATCATAACTTTTATAATGGCTTACTTCTTTTATACGTTCCCATGAGATTACGTTAAGATGTTTTTGTTCTGCGACAAAAAATCTTGACACTAAGAAATCAAAGTATTCTTTACTTGCAACAGCCGGAATTAAGACGTTCATTGAAGAATTTTTAACTTCTTGAAAATATTCACTACAATATGTCCTGAATAGCTCAACAATTACATTTTCTTTTGCATAATCCGCAGTCATTTTATTTGCTTTGGCGGTTTCATCTAGAACAACTCTAGTATCTTGAAGCTCTTGAATTTGCAAATAAACAGTAAGAATTACCCCACAAAATGCAAAACCGGCAAAAAGAGCATTAATACTGCTAAACAAATCTGCTATTGGTTGATTTGTAAAATTTTTTAATATATTCGGTTGTATCCCTATATACCAAGCACCCAACCATAGTCCCAGAATCAAAGAACTAGATACAGATATTAAAAAAAGTGTGGTTTTTCTCTTCATTTGAGTTCCTATAATAAAATCAATAAATGTTAATAAATCATAAAGAAAGTTACGTAAAAAATGATAATTAAAATTTCATCAATATCGATACTTTTGGTTGGCATCTGGGAGTAAATAACGGGATTGCCGTTAAACAAGTATCCCTCCTTACAAAGTGCCTTTGGATAGAAATTGCTCAGAACAGTTAAGGTCTGAGACTTATAGACACTTTTTATGTTTCTTACATTAGATTAATCTTCGATTATTTGATAGTTCTTTGCCCTGTCACGTTTAGGGGCAGAAACGAGTTACGGGAACTAACGTTATAATTCATTTATCTTTGCTGAGTTATGGAAGACCATTACTTTGATCTAACCTATTGCCTGTGAGGCTTATGTGCAAGCTCGAATGTGTACGCTGCAAGCTCATACCTGAAAGATTGACCTTGTAATGAACTGTCACCGCAGTGCTTACACCCGAAATTTCCGCATCTTCGATTTGACCATATTCGTAATTAACAGACACAAAACCTTTTAGACTAAATGTGAATTGAGGTCATCGAGAAAAGGCCGTGAGCTTGGCATGGATGCCACGCTAGCTTTCGTTGGGCCAGGGACGGCTCATCGGAAGCGTTAGGGCTTTTCGACAATGGCCGAAGCCGGATACAGATGAAGTTGAAAGCTGGATCGATCCCCATCGAAAATTATGCGCTTTTCAGCATTTTTCGTCAGGGGCAGGAGGGTGATCCAAGAGGGTATTGCTGTTGATACCCTTTTGGTCTGGTGTGGGTGAAGCGCCACGACGTTAGTGGCCGCAGGCCATATTTCCAAACAAACCTTGGGGCAAAACCAAGTCAGTGTTAAAAATAATCTTATTCTACTTAATCTTTAAAAACCAGAAGGTTAAGAAAACACTGGAAAGGTTCATTATGGTGATTTGCGAGCCGACCATCCGACCCATGGATGGGTCGGCTGAGCTACAAGGACTTTTTTATTTCAATAGAATGCAGCGTGTCGGTGAGTGAATGTTCTGCTGAAAATATAAAGATGAACTTCACGATACATTCTTTACTATGAGCGAAGCTTCATGTTCATAGTGGCCGCAGGCCATATTCCAACAAACCTTGGGGCAAAAATGTGTTACTCCTAACCCGTTTCTGCCTGCAAGCAATGCCAAAAATTATCAAACCATAATATAAATGGTCAACCTTTATTATGATTTATCAAACTTTAATATCAAAGCACAACGCCCGCCCTAGAATATTTCTAAGGGGCGGAAGTTATGGTTAGGCCATATCGTTACTTAAGATCAAGTATCACAGATTGCAGTGGTTGAAGGGTGATATCGACTAGCGCGCTGCCGTCAGCCTGTATTGTAAATGAATAGGGTGTTTGTGGTGTTGTGAGTAAATCGGCTAATGATCTATTTTCACTGACTTGCCATGCTTTGATTAATGTTTGCGGTAACACAAGGCTAAACTGCTTGGCTTCATGCTGACTAAAGTTACTGGCAATAATTAATTGTTGCTGGGCATTATAGCGACTAAACGCAAAAACTTTATCGTCATATCCGGCCACGTTAAGCTGACGCTGATAGGTGTCTAACTCTTGATATTCACCTTTTAATGCGGGTGCGCTGTGGCTTAGATTTAACAAGCGTTGATAATAGTGACGCAGGGCTTTTTCTTGAACAGTTGATTGTCCACCATCAAATTTACCGTTATTCATCCAACGTTGGTGTGCTGGCACGCCAATGTAATCAAAAATACTGGTGCGAGTTGGCTGACCAAAGCCTGCATGTTCAGCGCCTTGTTCGCCAACATCCTGGCCGAAGTAAAGCAAAGTGGGGGAGCGGCTGATTAGGGTTGAAACCACCATAGCCGGTAAGGCTGCTTCTGCTGAACCCGCAAAGTCAGTAGTGTTAATCCGCTGTTCATCGTGGTTTTCTAAAAAGTGCAGCATATGGGCTTCAATGTCGGCGACTTTTGCCTGGTCGATAGCAATTTGTGCGGTACTAGCCTTGTCTTGAATGATGTTTTTGAGGGTATCGTATAAATCGACTTTATCGTACAGATAGTCCATTTTGCCTTGTTGAATATAGGCGCGATAAAGACTTGGGTTATACACCTCGGCGAGTAAAAACGCATCGGGTTTGGTGTGTTTAATGTGACTGTTGAGGTAGCTCCAAAATTCTACGGGCACCATTTCGGCCATATCGTAACGAAAACCATCAACCCCTTTAGCTAACCAATATTGAGTGATGTGCTCAAACTGACGCCATGAGTCTGGAATGTCCTTATTGGGTTGCGACTGCCAGAACAGATAATGTTCAGCAGCTGATTTTGTGTCAAAGCCATTAGGCAAGGCAGGGAAGTCATGGCTGCCATCGGGCTTAACACCATAATTAATTTTGACTGTTTCATACCAGTCATTAGCGTCCGGTTTGGCTAATCGCGAGCCATTACCCGTCCATTTGGCGGGAGACTCTTTGAATAAGCTGTCACTCAGTGGATTGACTTCGCCATTTAATGGTTTATATCCATTGGCTGGGTCAGGGACTTGAAAATTTTCGCCAACGACATAATAGAAGTTGTTATTTTTACTGTAGGTTTGAGTTTTATCATCTTGAGCGCCAAAATCTTCTACACCTGCGGGCGAGGATAAAGATTGATAATTACGCGCCACATGGTTGGGTACAATATCGATAATGACCTTCATACCTTGCTGATGGGTGCGGGCAATGAGCGATTCAAACTCGGCTAAACGGTTGGCTGGGTCATCGGCTAGATCAGGATTAACATTGTAATAATCTTTTACTGCGTAAGGTGATCCCGCACGGCCTTTGACTACGTCAGGGTCATCGTTTGCTATCCCTATTGCAGTGTAGTCATTAATGACGCCGTGGTGGGGAACGCCTGTATACCAAACATGGGTTGTGCCTAACGACTTAATGTCTTGTAATGCCACATCGGTGAAGTCGCTGAATTTACCCACGCCGTTTTCGTCAAGAGTACCCCAAGGCTTGTTGGTTGTGTTGGTATTGCCATATAGGCGGGTGAACACTTGATAAACCACTGCTTTATGGGGCAGTTCAGCGGCAATGTCAGCACTTTGATTTTGTGCTGATGTGGTATCAATAATAGATCCTGTTGCAGAAGGCTTGTCACCAGAGCAAGCCGTTAAGCAACCACTGAGGATGAGTAAAGTGGATACACGAGACAGAGTTAAGGGTAATGGCGTTAAATTCATATTAGGATTCTTATTGGTTAACGTATTTATTAATTTTAAATGCTGGCATGTGTCAGTCACGATTAATGTTGTCTACTGGAAAGTAGCAGAATGGTGACGCCTTTTTGCGTTAATTTAAGGCTTTGTTCTAATGAATACGATTGTGATGTCAGAATATCTTTGACGATGATAGGTTCTGCACTCGGTTCATTACCGGTAATACTTGACTGAAATCGAGCTAACTCTAATTCAACCACTTGCTCATTTTTGTTATAAATGATCATTAACGTTTCATCTTCGGCTTGCCTAAATTGCACATAAACGCCCTCTTGGGGCGCATAATGAGTGAGTTTACCTGCCGTAATCGCTTCAGACTGCTTACGGTAATTGAGCAATGTTCGCGTAAAGTTAAGTGCATCAACTTGAGTGGCGGTGAGATTGGTATTTTCTAACACGCTGCGGTTATCACCATTCCAACCACCTGGAAAATCAGCCCGAACCGCGCCATCATTGCGGTCTTTTGTGGGGCTGGTCATCGCCACTTCAGTACCATAAAAAATTTGTGGAATACGGTTACTGGTTAGCACGTAGGCCATGGCCATTTTGTATAACGCCATGTCTTCATTTAACAAGCTGTATAAACGATTAGTGTCATGATTACCCTCAAATAACACCAACTTTGTTGGGTTGGCATAAACCACATCATTGGCGAGCATTTCATATAAGTTAATTAACCCAGTCCCCCAATCTTCTTTTTCGTTTAAACTTGAAATGATTTTTTCATACAAAGGGAAATCCATCATGCTTGGTGAATATGATTGATAACCGTCTTTATTGTTTTTGCCTGCTTGCCAATAACTGACCGTGATGGGGTTGGCGGTCCATTCTTCACCGACGATATTAAAGTTAGGATATTCATCCATTACCGCTTTAGACCACTTTGCCAAAAAAGCTTTGTCGGCGTAGGAGTAGGTGTCTTCACGAATACCGCTAAGGCCTGCATATTCCACCCACCAAATACTGTTTTGAATTAAATAGGTAGCTAAATAGGGATCGCGCTGATCCAGATCTGGCATAGTGTCGGTAAACCAGCCGTGTTCAAACTCTGCGGTGTCTAATGCTACTGCATAAGGGTCTTGTACTGTGGTGCGTCTGTGGCTAGTATAAGTGATATTTTTAGCATCTTGCTGCCATTTAGCTTGGCCGTTAATCCAGCTTGAGGTGGGAAAACCTAGGCCATTAGGCTTCATCCATTGATGGCCAGAACCCATATGATTAACCACCACATCTTTAATGATGCCAATGCCAAAAATGTTGGCTTCTTCTACTAAGGATTTATATTCTTCATTACTGCCAAAGCGTGGATCAATTTTGTAAAAGTTGGTGGCAGAATAGCCGTGATAAGAATACTGCGGTTGATTATTTTCAAGTAGTGGGTTGATCCAAAGCTGGGTGACGCCTAAATCTTTCAAGTAGGGCAGTGCTTTACGAATACCCATAATGTCACCACCATGGCGACCATCTTTATCGGCTCGATTAACCTGTTCAAGCATGTCAGGGTGGTTATCATTTTCCGAATTGCCGTTAACAAAACGGTCGGGTGTAATGAGGTAAATTACATCTTTATTGCTAAAACCTTGACGGTTTTTAGACTCTTTCTCTCGCGCTAAAATAGGGTATTCAATGCTTCGTATGAGCGTATTATTATCATAAAGCCCAATCGTTAAGGTTTGTGGCGGTGCATTGGTCAAATCTAAGTTGATAAATAAGTGATGTTGGCTTTGTGAGGCATTAACATCGACTAAGTTTATATCGATGGCGTGAATAAGCTTTACGTCAAATTGGCTTATGTTTTTGCCGTACACTAATAGTTGTAATTGGCTATTGTGCATGCCAGCCCACCAGGACTCGGGCTCCACTTTGAACGATTCAATTTTTATTGGACTGATGTCTGCAAAAGTATGAGCGCTGAACAACACAGTGGCACTGAATAATAAGCCAGTGATAAGAGAATAAGCCTGCTGGTGTCGAGTTAATTCCATGGGGTACCTTATTAAATTTAGTCTTTAGTTAACTTCAGCTCGGGATAATAAACGCTTACCAAACAGCCCTTTGTCTTGCTAACTGCGTTTCATTAACGTGCAATAGGCCAGCTATTGACGTGTTAATGCGCCTTGTTTTCAAAACAAATAGCAAGTTTGCTAAAAAATAAGCTAAATCTGTTGAATTCAGCTTATTGAGCCCATCTCTTAACTCGAGTTGAGGTTAGTTATTTTTGTAATCAACAATTTTTTGCTCATTATTTACAGCTTGTTAATAAAATGCTCATGTTCAGGCATTGCATCAACAGTTCGACCTATGATGGTTTTGACATTAGTCAGAAACTCTTGCAAGTCATGGTCTTGAATACTATTGGCCAGTGGGTTGAAGTCTTTAGGCATAATACCTTGACCTAGCATCACTTGAACCCAAGCAGCTTCGGTAAATAGCTCATCTTGATGGCGGGTCACTGTGCCGGTTGCGGTAAATAAATCTATTTTGCGTTGCAGTGATTCAGGGATGGCCATTTCGCGGCATTGTTGCCATAAATCAGCCTCTTCACCGCGATTATTTGCACGTTGATTCAGATGGTAATGCAGAATGATAAAGTCACGAATTTGCTCAAATTCCGTCTGTGACTGGCGGTTAAACTCATCAATATTGGCTTGTTGAACGCCATTGTGGGGAAATAGCTTTGTTAACCTAATAATGGCTGATTGAACCAAATGCAGGCTGGTGGATTCCAGCGGCTCTAAAAATCCACTTGATAGCCCAATAGCGACACAGTTCTTGTGCCACTGCTTTTCACGTCGGCCGGTTTTAAAGTTAATCTTTCTGGGTTCGGTTAATGGTTTAGCATCAAGATTGTTCAATAACAGTGCTTTGGCATCGTCATCGGAGATAAATTTACTGCAATAAACCAAGCCATTACCTGTACGGGTTTGTAATGGGATACGCCATTGCCAGCCTGCATCATGGGCAATTGAGCGTGTATAAGGGGTGATTGTTGCTGTGCGTTCACATTGCACCGCATAAGCACTGTCGCAGGGTAACCAATGCTGCCAATTTTCAAAGCCAACCTGCAATTGTTTTTCAATAAGTAGTGCGGCAAAACCAGAACAATCGATAAAAAAGTCGCCGCGAATAAACTGATTACCCTCTAATGTGACCGATTCAATATTACCGTTTGGGGTCAATTGAGTTGAGGTAATTAATCCTTCAATCCGTTTAACGTTGAGGTTTTCGCTGTATTGGCGCAGGAATGAGGCGTAAAGACCGGCATCGAAATGATAGGCATGGGTAATACCGGCAAGTGGTGAGCCTGCAACCTTGTCCATGACGGTAAATTTATTGGCCTTAGCTGCCTGATAATTGAGTGAGTATTGCCAAAAGTCGCTATTGTCTAACGGGTTTGATTTTAGCCAGTAATGATGAAATTGAGTAAAGCCAATGTCTTTACCTATGTCGCCAAAGGCATGCATATAACTTTGTTGTTGCTTGCCCCAGTTTTCAAATTCAATACCCAATTTAAAGGTGGCTTGGGTGTGTTTAATAAAATCAGTTTCTTTAATGCCCAGCACACTATTAAAAATTTGCAGCGGAGGAATTGTCGCTTCACCAACGCCTATGGTGCCAATGTCCTCTGATTCAATTAAGGTGATGTTGAGCTGTGACTTAAAAAGCCGAGTGAGCATGGCCGCTGTCATCCAACCCGATGTACCGCCGCCTACAATTACAATGTTGTTGATTTTGTTGTTATTCATAGTAATCGCCTTATGTAATATTACCTATAAAGTAAAAAAGCCCCTGTAACAGGTTACAGAGGCTTTTTTGTCGCCGCTAGATTAGAACTTGTAGTTCGCACCTAACATGAAATTGCGACCGTAGTTTTGATAGTCACGTACATGACGCGCATCATCACCAGTATATGAAGTGAATGGCTCGTTGGTTAAGTTGTTCACCTGAAGTACTACTGATAGGCCGTATAAGGCATCAATTCCACTTTCAGTAAAGTCATAACCCACTTGCGCATCAACCACGGTTTCAGCTTTAACGTTAACATTTTGACGAGTCAAACTGATAGCCGTGACTTCACCTAAGAAGTCGCTGCGGTAACGTGAGCTAACACGGGCTTCAAAGCCTGAGTTTTCATAGTAAACCGTTGCGCTGAATGTTTTTTCAGATAAACCAGGCAGTGCCGTTGGATCACTTTCAGCGGTTTCTTTTACTTCAGAGTCGTTGTAAGCACCGCTAAGCACTGTACCAAAACCCGTTAGTGAATCAGCAAATAAGCCAAAATCTAAAGAGAATGTAGCTTCGATACCTTGTACATAACCGCCGTCACCATTTTGTGGTTGCGATACAACGCCTAGTGGGTTGTCGCCTGGGTTTTGCGGTAAAATTGTACTGAAATCAAATACAGCTTGCTGATTGTATACGAAGTTTTCTAAGTCTTTGTAGAATGCTGCTACTGCAAAGTAACCTTGATCACTAAAGTAGTTCTCGTAACTTATATCAAACTGGCGGGCTAACCATGGACGTAGTTCAGGGTTACCTGCACCACCAGACCAGTTAATACCGTCATTTGGATTTTCATTGTAGCTAAAGTTAACGTTAGCATTCATTTGATCCATGCGAGAGCGAGTTAGTGTACGCGCAGCAGCAAAACGGATCATCTGACTATCAGCAACTTCAAAACCTAAGTTGATACTCGGTAGCCATTCAACATAATCATCGCCCGCAGTTCGAGGCGTCATGGTGACTTCGCCATCAGCAACAGTTGCCACAGTACCGTCAGAACTTTGCTTAGACTGTACCGCTTGTAAACCTAAGTTACCGGTCACTGGGATATCAAATAATTCAGTTTCTAAATTACCCATCACGTATGCAGTGGTAATTTCTTCACTGACTGCCCAAGAGTTGGTAGCACGTGATAAATCAACATTTGCTACGTCAGTTTCAGTATAGTTACCGTCATTATAGAAGGCTAATGAGTCATAGCTGAGTACATCACCCATACCAAAGAAGCCAAGTGATGTTGGTGACAATAAGTATTGATCTGGCACTGTCATCATATAATTAGGATCAGTACCGTCATAACCTTTAAGGGTTAAGTAGTAACCTTTGTCTAATTTTGTTTTGTCACGCTCAGTGTAGTTCACACCAAATTCGATGCTGCGCAAAGCGCCGCCATCAAGAACATACTCAGCACTTAGACGTAAAGACTGTAACTCATCTTCAATTTCAGGTTTGTTAATAAAGCCATCTTGAGTGTTAGCGCCTAATGGGCTGCCCCAACCAAGTGAATCGCCCAGTCTAATTACGCTAGGATCAGCATAATTTAGGCTGTGGTTGAATTCATAACCACCATTGCCATTATTCACAAAACCTAAGTCGTCTACTGCGCCAACGCCAGTGCCACGGCCTGTACCACTGTAACTTTCCATACCAATGTCGGTACGGTCAGCTTTAGACAAACCAATGTCGGCTTCAACAGACCAATTGTTATTAACTTGGAATTTGTTATTCCAGCCAATTGACAATGATTCAGCATCACGCTTGTTGACATCGTTACGCACCACAACTTCTGCGCCACGAATAACGCCTTCAGTGACTAAACCGTCTTCAGTTTTAGTCGCTTCAACACCGCCGTTAGCGCCCCAAGCAGCAGGAATTTCAATACCGCGTAAACGTTGGTCATCGGTAAATTTAGAGTAGTAAACATCTACCACAGAATGGAAAAAGTCATTTGGTGCATATTCAAAAACGGCTAGCACACCATCACGCTCAAGTTCACTTGAACGTACAAATGGCTTAGCGCCGCCTAATACGCTATCACCAGCAGCATTTTCTGGGTAACCCCATGCTTGCCAGCGCTCTTCCTGGTTAGGCGATTGCATGCGCGCATAGCCTAAAGCAATACCAATAGTATCATCAGCAAATTGGTCGATATAAGAGATACTGCCGCGATAACCTTTGTCTTCAGAGCCGCTGTTCAGTGCGCCCAGGTCGTTCATTTCGCCACGTAAGCCGATAGCAAAAGTTTGCTCGCCGTGTGCTAATGGGCTAATAGTTTGCATGTCAACCGTGCCACCAATGGCTTGAGCCATCACAGAGGCGTCAGGTGTTTTGTATACAACGACTCGGTTTAATAATTCTGATGGATATTGGTCAAACTCGACACCACGGTTATCATTAACAGAGGCTTGTTCGCGTCCGTTTAATGTTGCCGTGGTGAAATCTGGGCCCATACCGCGAATAGAGATAACGTTTGCACGACCATCAAGACGCTGTGCAGATACACCTGGTAAACGCGCTAGTGACTCAGCGATTGAAACATCCGGTAATTTACCAATGTCTTCAGCAGAAATAGCTTCTACGATGGAAGATGAAGACATCTTAAGTGATTGTGATTCTTGTAAACTGCGGCGAATACCTGTGACTTTTACCACTTCGATATTTTCATCTGCAGTGGTTGCGGCATTCACGTCGTCAGCCGCATAAGCACTGATGCTTGCTCCTGCAGCGACTAACGCTAATGTGAGTAGGCTTGGTTTAAATAGCAACATTTATCGTTCCCCTTTTACGACGGCTTAACCTTGATATATCGAGTTCAAGTATTAGCAATCTTTTTGATTTTGGTTACAGTCTTTATTGTGTTTTTGTATCAGCATACTTAATTGACTGCAGTAAGTGCTGAAGTTATGACCAAATTGTTGCACAACAGTGACGATACTACTCCTAGGATTGTTTGACCGACAATATTATGCATACGTATTCAAAAGCTTTGCCGTGATAAAGTTGTACAGAATTTACATTTTACTAACCTGAATTTGATGTCACTAATATGAGTTAAGTGTATGTATACATTTGTGATATCGCAATTTTAGAATGGATTGTTTTTAAAGTATTTTTATGCATACGTATGCAGGTCTATTGAACCTCATTTCCCTATTCACGTATCCTCAATGCCACAACAATATAACGATGGCGTGTTATAACGTCGCAACATGTGTTTAACATCATTAAAAAAGTGGGTCGATGATAAACATCATTTAGAGGGAATGTTATGGGTCAAGTAACCTGGTGGCGTGGCGGAATAATTTACCAAGTTTATCCACGTAGTTTGATGGATTCGAACGATGATGGCGTGGGTGACTTACAGGGGATCATAGCTAAACTTGACTACATTTCTAGTCTAAATGTAGATGCCATTTGGATTTCGCCATTTTTTAAATCACCAATGAAAGACTTTGGTTACGACATTAGTGATTATCGTGATATCGACCCCATGTTCGGCACTATGGCTGATTTTGACGAACTGATTAATAAAGCCCATCGGTTAAACATCAAGATTATTATTGATCAGGTACTCAGCCATACTTCTGATCAACATGCATGGTTTGAGGAAAGTCGCCAAAGCAGAACTAACCCTAAAGCTGACTGGTATGCATGGGCTGATCCTAAAGATGATGGCAGCGCACCGAATAACTGGTTAGCTATTTTTGGTGGTTGTGCCTGGGAATGGGAGCCCCGTCGTCAGCAATATTATTTACATAACTTCTTAAAAAGTCAGCCTGACTTGAACTTTCATTGTGACGACTTACGCCAAGCGGTATTAGATAATGTTGAATTTTGGCTTAAAAAAGGCGTGGACGGTTTCCGTTTAGATGCAATTACCTTTTGCTATCACGATGAACAGTTGCGAGACAACCCAGCTAAACCAAAAGATCAGCGCCAGGGACGTGGTTTTAGTGAAGACAATCCATATGCTTACCAATATCACTACTATAATAATACCCGCCCGCAAACGGTTGGTTTTATCGAAGAGTTACGTGCATTAATCAACCGCTACCCAGGCGCAGTGACCTTAGGTGAAGTGTCTTCTGAAGACTCATTAGCCACTATGGCTGAATACACTCAAGGTGACGATCGCTTACACATGGCATACAGTTTTGAGCTGTTAACCGATGATTTTAGTGCCGCCTACATTCGTCAAACTGTTGAAGAGTTAGAAGCAAGCATTGGTGATGGCTGGCCTTGTTGGGCAATTGGGAATCACGATGTACAACGTGTGGCATCTCGTTGGGGTAAAGGCGAGAGCAATACTGATTTAGTTAAAATGCTCAATGGTATGCTGTTTTCGCTGCGAGGCAGTATTTGCAGTTATCAAGGTGAAGAATTAGGTTTAACCGAAGCGCCAATTGAGTTTGAACAGCTTCAAGACCCATTTGGCATTGCATTTTGGCCGATGTTTAAAGGCCGCGATGGGTGCAGAACGCCGATGCCTTGGAGTAAAACTGCAACTCAGGCTGGATTTTCTCAAGGGCAACCTTGGTTACCTATTCCTGCGGAGCATGCCAACCAAGCTGTTGATGTGCAGGAAATGGATCCATATTCAGTATTGAACAGTTACCGTCATTTTTTAGCGTGGCGAAAAAAGCAAACTGTATTAATAGAAGGGGATATTGAGTTTATTGATACATTGCCGGCAGTCTTAGGTTTTAAACGACAAATTGATGATAAAACAATGCTGGTGTTATTTAATTTAACCGCTGAAATTGCCTATTTCGATCTAGGGACATTGGCGCTAAGTTCCTTGACAATAAGTTATATCCACAGTGAGCATGGACTGTTAGCTGGAGAAGTAGATGATTCTGATCAGATAAAACTCCCGCCGTTTGCCAGTTTCTTTGCTGATTTATCATAAAGACAAGATTACGTCGTTAACCTTTTTGTTAATGGCGTTTTATTTTACAACAGCACTTAACACGCTTTAAGTGTCACAATAACAACAATAGATAAGAGACCTTAATTATGGCTTCAACAATATCAGGTTCAACGAATACTTCTGCATCGGGTGGTGAGGGTAACTTCCGCTTTGCACTTGTTTCATTAACTTCATTGTTTTTTATGTGGGGGTTTATCACTTGCTTAAACGATATTCTTATTCCCCATCTTAAATCGGTATTTTCGCTGACTTATGCTGAAGCGATGTTAATTCAATTCTGCTTCTTTGGTGCCTATTTTTTAGTGTCACTGCCTGCAGGTATGCTGGTTAAGAAACTGGGTTATCAAAAAGGGATTGTTACTGGGTTAGTGATTGCCAGTATCGGTTGTTTATTGTTTTATCCTGCTGCGGCACTTGCTGTATATGGACTTTTTTTAGGTGCTTTATTTGTACTTGCTTCTGGCATTACTATTTTACAAGTTGCAGCTAACCCTTATGTAAATGCATTAGGCAGTGCTGAAACCGCATCAAGTCGATTAAATTTAACTCAAGCATTTAATGCACTCGGTACCACGGTGGCTCCCTTTTTTGGTGCGGTATTAATTTTATCTGTTGCTTCAGGTGCAACCGGTGACTTAAGCCATGCTCAGGCAGAAGCTGAAGTGGTGAAATTACCTTATCTTATTTTAGCCGGTATGTTGGCATTACTCGCGGCTATTTTTGCAAAAATTACCTTACCAAAAATTGTGGAACATAATGAACCAGCAGATGCCGCAGGCAAAATTAGTCACAATGGCAAAACCAGTGCAGTTCAGTCGCTACACCTTGTTTTAGGTGCTGTGGGTATTTTTGTTTATGTGGGTGCAGAAGTTGCAATTGGCAGCTTTTTAGTCAGCTTTTTAGGTGAAGAAAACATTGCAGGATTAAAAGAAGCCGATGCCGCTAACTATATTGCTTATTATTGGGGCGGAGCAATGATAGGGCGCTTTATTGGCTCGGCTGTAATGCAAAAAATTCCTGCTGGAACCGTGCTAGCGTTTAATTCATTAATGGCCGCGGCTTTAGTATTGGTGGCAATGAATACGCAAGGCATGCTTGCCATGTGGGCCATTTTAGCGGTTGGCTTATTTAACTCTATCATGTTTCCGACTATTTTCAGTTTAGCGTTACGTGATTTAGGCCCACATACTTCACAGGGCTCAGGCATCTTATGTTTGGCTATTGTTGGCGGTGCAATCATTCCATTATTACAAGGCGTGATGGCAGACAGCATGGGCTTACAACCTGCGTTTATTTTACCCGTGATATGTTATGGGTTTATCTTGTTTTATGGTGCAAAAGGCTCAAAAATGTAATTTAGGTTATATTCATTGGGCAACAAGCCATATGACTATCCAAAGCGACCATTTAGGTCGCTTTTTTATTGCTATCAGTGGCGTAAATACCTATGATCGGCGCAATTGTGTTTCTGTTTTTTCATTGTGTCTAAATTGAGAGTGTTATGCTGACTTATTCCTTATCTGGCAGTTCTTCTGAGCTGGTGTTAAATGTGTTAACCATGGTACTAAACCAGGGCAAGCCATTAGATCGTGCCTATTCACATAACTTCTCTGGTTTACAGCTTGAACCTGCTGAACAAGCGCGTATTACTGTGGTTGCCGGAGATATCTTACGTCGATTAAATCTGTACTGCTTTATTGTTGATATTGAACAGGATGAATTTGAACGTTTAGGGTCTAAACTGCTTAATGGTTGGCATCTTTTCCATGATTTAGCCTTACCCAAAATGCAATATTCATTGCAAGTTGATGAAGCGGCATTGAGAGCAAACATTGAAGCGGCTAAAGCGATACCGACATTATGGGATGGTTGCCCAGAATGGTTAGATATTTTAGGCGATGCGCAGTTAGGCGAAAAATGGCCTGCTGAACGTGCAGCATTAATGCAAGCCCCTAAGCGTTATATTCGCGTTAATGGCTTAAAGTGCGATCGTGAAACATTGATGGAAAAGCTAGCCAAAGAAGGTGTTGATACTCAAATAGTTGAATCTGTCGATAGCGCCCTTGAAGTCACATCTAATTCTGCCTTATTTAGAACAGATTGCTTTCAAAAAGGGTTATTTGAGCAACAGGACGCTGGCTCGCAATTAGTTGCCGCTGCTG
Source organism: Shewanella sp. HL-SH4 (assembly GCF_051164845.1). Classification (NCBI taxonomy): domain Bacteria; kingdom Pseudomonadati; phylum Pseudomonadota; class Gammaproteobacteria; order Alteromonadales; family Shewanellaceae; genus Shewanella; species Shewanella sp. HL-SH4. The sequence continues at coordinate 281,664 of NZ_CP195037.1, read as the reverse complement.
TAGATGCTAAACCTGGGATGCGCGTAGTAGATGCCTGCGCAGGTGCTGGCGGCAAAACATTACATATAGCAGCACAAATGCAAGGAAAAGGGCGCTTATTAGCGATGGATATTGAGCAGTGGAAACTTGATAACCTTAAAACTCGTGCTAAAAGAGCGGGTGCCCATAATGTTGAAACCCGCATTATTGCCAGCTCTAAAACCATTAAACGACTAAAGCTGACCGCAGACCGAGTATTACTTGACGTGCCTTGTTCAGGTTTAGGGGTCCTAAAGCGTAATCCTGATTCAAAATGGCGTGATACCGCGGAACGTCTACCGATATTAATTGAGCTGCAAAAACAAATCATTGATAGCTACAGCCGTATGGTCAAAGTCGGTGGCATGTTGGTTTATGCGACATGTTCAATTATGCCCGATGAAAACCGCAATCAAGTTGATCGTTTTTTAGCAGACAACCCTCATTTTAGTTTAATTGATGATGAATCTATTTTGGTTTCAGAGCATGGTTTTGATGGTTTTTATATCGCCAGAATGAGCCGAGATTCAGAATAGTGTTAGGTAAAAATGTAAAATTCTTTTACTAAAAAACAATAAATTCGAAACAAATGTTGATCATATTTAATATAATGCATACCCTTGATAGGGTACTCATGTTGAGTGTTTTATCTTGTAATTATTGTCTGTTTGGAGTTGCATGGATTTAGGTCAACCAGATACCAACCTTGTGTCCGAGTTATTATTAACCGCACAATACAAGTCCAGTATTGAACGCTATAGCACTATTCTTAACATGGTGCTTGAAGGCGTTTCATTGGGTGAGATTTTACACTCCTTAGTGTTGTTAATCGAAGCTCAAAAAGTGGGTACCCGGGCATCAGTCTTATTACTCAGTGATGATGGGAAAAGATTATTATCCGGTGCAGCGCCTAACCTTCCAAGCGAATATAATGATGCCATCAATGGTGTAGCAATTGGCCCTAACGTGGGTTCATGTGGTACCGCGGCACATTTGCAGCAAAGAGTAATAGTCGAAGATATTGAAACTGATCCTAATTGGATTGATTATAAATCTCTACCTCTTAAAGCGGGGTTAAGGGCATGCTGGTCCGAACCTATTTTTGATACTGACAATCGAATACTCGGTACATTTGCCATGTATTACGACACGATAAAATCACCCACTGAGCAAGATTTACATTTAATTCAAGAAGCAGCAAGATTAGCCAGCTTAGCTATTGAGCGTAGTCGAGGATTACATTTACAACGTTTAAGCAGTAAAATTTTTGAAAATTTACCAATAGCATTAGTCATTACTAACGAGCAAAATGCGGTATTATCCGCTAATCCTAGCTTTATTAAATCAACCACACTTTATGACTGTAATAATAAAACCTTTGATATTAAGGCTTATTTGCAGTCTTCAGATCAAGACCTTATTGATGAGTTATTCACATTTATTCATCGTGGACATTCGTGGGTAGGGGAATTAAAAGGCTTAAAAACAGTTGACGATATTATCGATATTGAGCTGGTTGTTACAGTTATTCGCGATTCGTTAACCCAGCAAAATTGTTATGCCTGGATGATTACCGATATTTCCGCTAGAAAAACAGCAGAAAAATTAATCGACTTCCAAAATAATTATGATCAACTTACCGGCTTAGCGAATCGAAGATATTTATTCAAAAAATTACAAATTTTAATTAATCAAAGCACAGCCGTACACGGCCAATCACAGTTCAGTTTGATGATTCTAGATTTAGATCATTTTAAGCAAATTAATGATTCCTTGGGTGCTGATAATGGTGATGAAGTTTTGTGCCGAGTAGGCAAGCGTCTGCTCGAGATTATTCCTGAAAATAGCTTGCCTTGCCGAATTGCTGCAGATGAATTTGCGATCGTGCTACCTGGAAATCAAACCATTGAAAAATTATCTGTGTTTGCTGAGCAAGTTAAAGCTGTAATAGGTAAAGAAATAGCTATTAGTAATGAACTTCTGAGCTTGAGTATTAGCAGTGGATTTGCCACATACCCCAATGATGCTTCGAGTGCAGAACTCATGTTAAATTGTGCTAGCCAAGCGATGTACAATGCTAAGGCCAGCGGACGTAATTGTTATCAATTTTTTAATCAGGACATACAATTAGAAGCTGAGCGCACAGCGCAACTGCATTTTTATTTGAAAAAAGCAATAAGCCAAAATGAATTTGAATTATATTATCAGCCGATTGTGGACCCTATTAGTGGCAAAATAATTAAGGCCGAAGCCTTACTGCGCTGGAGCCATGACGGTAAGTTCATTTCCCCAGATCTGTTTATCCCTATTGCAGAACAATCAGGCTTAATTGTTGAAATAGGCGAGTGGGTTAAAACTCAAGCTGTAATGACCGCGATAGAGCTAAAAAAACGTAATCTAATCATACCAATATCGATTAATGTCTCGACATTAGAGTTCTGGTCCGGGGATCTTCAAAAGCGATTTTTACAGTATTTTGATACAGTCCTTGAAACACTAAGTATTGATGTATTTCCTTATGAGATGATTACCCTAGAAATTACTGAATCACTTATGATGAAACAGCAATCTGAAGTGTGCGAGGTTTTGTCGCTATTACGTAAAAGAGGCATACAAATTTCCATAGATGACTTCGGTACAGGCTATTCATCATTGTCATATTTAGTTAATTTCCCCGTTGACCAAATAAAAATAGATAAGTCTTTTATCCAAAAGCTTGAGACAGACTCTCGGCATAATGCTTTGGTCGAGGCCATTGTGAGCATGAGTAATGCACTTGATCTGACTGTTGTTGCCGAAGGGGTTGAAACTCAGAGCCAGTTAGACTTTGTCAATCAATTGAATATTCCCGCAGTACAGGGCTATTTTTTCTATAAGCCTATGCCTAAAGCCGATTTTCTTAATTTGATGTTCTTAAACTAACGTAAAAAGTGAGTTAACTTTGGTATACCCTTCTTAAGTTGTATTCAGTAAGTTGTTATTTAGCGATGCTGATATTCAATAGTGCAACTTTTAAACATCACTTTTTTATGGGCAAAAAAATACCGCTGAATAGCGGTATTTAAATTTGATGTTTAAGCTTATTAAGCAAGTAAACTCTTTGGATCGGTAAAGGTGAGTGAAAGTGCTTCAGCTACTTCTTTACAGACGATCTTTCCATGCATGACATTTAAACCATTGAGGAAGTTTTTGTCATTCAATAAAGCTTGCTTATATCCTTGGTTCGCTAACTTAATGATATAAGGCAAGGTGGCATTATTTAATGCAAAAGTTGACGTGCGTGCAACAGCACCTGGCATGTTAGCGACACAGTAATGAACTACATCATCAACGATATAAGTTGGGTCTTGGTGAGTGGTTGCGTGAGAAGTTTCTACACAGCCACCTTGGTCAATAGCAACGTCAACAATGGCACTGCCAGGCTTCATACGCTTAACCATTTCTTTGGTGATAAGTTTAGGTGCTGCAGCGCCTGGCACTAATACACCGCCAATCACTAAGTCAGCTTCAAGTACATGGCGCTCAATAGCATCAGCTGTAGAGTAAATCGCTTTGACTGCTGAGCCAAATTGCACATTTAAGCGACGAAGAGCATCAATGCTGCGGTCAAGAACAACCACATCAGCACCCATACCAACAGCCATTTGTGCAGCATTAGTGCCGACCATACCGCCACCAATAATCACAACTTTAGCTGGCTCAACACCTGGTACACCACCTAGTAACATGCCTCGACCACCAAGTGATTTCTCTAGTGCACGGGCACCTGCTTGTATAGACATACGACCAGCAACTTCAGACATAGGAGCAAGTAGTGGCAAGCCGCCACGGTCATCTGTAACGGTTTCGTAAGCAATACATACAGCACCACTTTTAACCAGATCTTCAGTTTGTGCTAGATCTGGTGCAAGGTGTAAATAAGTAAATAGAATTTGGTCGTGGCGTAACATGGCACGCTCAATCGCTTGTGGCTCTTTTACTTTTACGATCATGTCAGCTTTAGCAAAAATTTCGGCAGCCGTTGCTGAAATTACAGCACCTGCGTCGATGTAATCTTGATCGGTAAAGCCAATACCAACACCAGCATCAGATTGAACAAAAACATCATGACCTTTAATAGTCAACTCGCGAACACTTGAAGGAACCATGCCAACACGGTATTCGTGGTTTTTGATTTCTGTTGGAACACCAATAATCATTTTTGAGCCTCGATTAGAATTGTACTCGTAGGATAGACGAGTAATTTTATTATTAATTATTTACCCTGAACGTGCTTGTTTCAGAGAACTCTAGTATAGTACTGCTTAAGTAGTTTATCCTGCTGAAGTTTGATAATAAAAAGATACAAATGTCGTTTAAGTGTTAAATTAGAGTTTAAAATATGGCTAACAATAAAAACTATTCAATAAAAGATTTGGACCGGATTGATAGAAACATTTTGAATGAACTCCAAGTGGATGGTCGTATTTCAAATGTCGAATTGTCTAAACGTGTCGGCCTTAGCCCAACACCTTGTTTAGAAAGGGTTAAGCGTCTTGAAAAGCAAGGGTATATAAATGGGTACACGGCATTAGTTAATCCACACTATTTAGGCGCATCTTTATTGGTATTTGTCGAAATCACCTTAAATCGCGATACCCCTGATATTTTTGACCGTTTTAATCGTGCTGTTCAACTACTCGATGATATTCAAGAGTGTCATTTAGTCTCCGGCGATTTTGACTATTTGCTTAAAACGCGGGTACCCGACATGTCTGCTTATCGTCGTTTACTTGGCGAAACTCTGCTAAAATTACCTTCAGTTTCTGATACACGTACATACGTGGTGATGGAAGAAGTGAAGCAAACCAATAAAGTTGCCCTAAATTTACTGGTGGATTAATCGCAATTATTGATTTCACATTAACATGGCGTACTACATTAGTGAGTCAAAAAAAGAAACTGCGACAGAATTAGTCGTTGAATCGGCTAATTCTGTTTATTATTCATCCATTCTTAATCATTCCTTAATTCAAGCGATTAAATCCTATTCACATTCAATTGAGCTTATGTTGTACTCAGTGCATAATCGCTGATAACACAGACTAATTCTGTTATATTCAGTAATATTAATCTCTCTCATTTTTTATGGATGATTCCTTTGACTCAGGGAAACAATTTAAAAACACTCAGTGGACTACAGCGACTGCTTGAAGGCGGTTTAATTCTTTGCTGTATGGTCGCCACCTACATTTTGTTGGCGTTATCTAGCTTTAGCCCTAACGATCCGGGTTGGAGCCAATCGCATTTTCAAGGTGAAATACATAATTGGACCGGTGCTGTTGGCGCATGGACCGCTGATGTTTTATTTTACTTTTTTGGTTTTATCGCTTACACCATCCCCGTCATTATTGCTGCTACCGGTTGGTTCTTTTTTAACCGCTCACATCGATTGCTAGAAGTCGATTATTTTTCTGTAGGTCTTCGTATTATCGGTTTCATGTTAATGGTACTTGCGCTGGCTGCTATGGTGAGCATGAATGTCGATGATATCTATGTATTTTCTGCTGGTGGTGTAGCGGGTGATGTCATCAGTCAAGCCATGTTGCCTTATTTTAGTATATTGGGTACCACGTTATTATTACTGTGTTTTATTGGTGCGGGATTTACCCTCGCCACAGGAATTAGCTGGCTAACGATTATTGAATTGCTTGGCCGTGGCGTTATTTGGTTAGCAAAGAAGATATGGCAATTACCGCAAGTGTTCAAACGTGAACGTGAAACCGAAGATACACGTGGTTTTATGTCTGTTGTAGATAAGTTTAAACAACGCCGTGACAGTGGGTTTGACGATGAGTTGTCACATTCTTTTACCGCTAATATTGATGAAAAGAAAACTGCTTCATCACGAAATATCCAAAGCTTACTTAAAGCAGATAAATCACATTCTGAATTAAAGCAAACAACTTCTAATATATTTGATGCTGATGAGTCATCAACTGATGAAGATAGTCCAACACCAACAATAGAGAAAAAGCGCAGTATTTTTAGTCGTAAAATAAAACCTGAGCCGCTTGAGCCTAAAGTTGAGTCTGAAATAAATGAAGATGACGATGATGAACGCTTGGAACCTAAAATGTTCCAACAGGACATTAATGATTTAGACCCGTCTTTTACCTCTTGGTCTGAAGACGATGAAGTCAGAACCCCGAGTTTTTCGGCTATTGATGATTTGGATGATGATCTTGACGATGATTTAGATGAATCTAATAATGACATCGAATTTGCACCAGTACATTCTACTGGCGCGTTAGTCGCTCAACAGCAACCTAAAAAAGAAGCCAAAATTGTAGATGGTATTGTGCTTATTGATGGTCAAACACTTCAACAAGCCAAAAAACCGATGACTTTATTGCCGAGTATCAGTTTATTAGATGTGCCAGATAGAAAGAAAAACCCGATTAGTGAAGAAGAATTAGAGCAAGTTGCGCGATTAGTGGAAATGAAGTTAGCCGATTTTAATATTATCGCTAACGTTGTAGGTGTGTATCCAGGCCCTGTTGTGACACGTTTTGAACTCGAACTTGCACCGGGAGTGAAGGCCTCAAAAATCACTAATTTGTCAAAAGATTTAGCGCGCTCATTATTGTCAGAAAATGTCCGTGTTGTGGAAGTTATTCCAGGTAAAGCCTATGTCGGTATAGAGTTACCTAACAAGTTCCGTGAAACTGTGTACATGCGCGATGTATTAGACAGCGATGCTTTTAGAGACAGTAAATCAACCTTATCTATGGTGCTCGGCCAGGATATTTCCGGCGAGCCCGTCATTGTCGATTTAGGTAAGATGCCACACTTATTGGTAGCGGGTACCACAGGCTCGGGTAAATCAGTAGGCGTAAACGTGATGATCACCAGCTTATTGTATAAGTCTGGTCCTGATGACGTGCGCTTTATTATGATCGACCCTAAGATGCTTGAATTGTCAGTTTATGAAGGCATCCCACACTTACTGTGTGAAGTGGTAACCGATATGAAAGAAGCCGCCAATGCACTGCGTTGGTGTGTGGGCGAAATGGAACGTCGTTATAAATTGATGTCGGCTTTAGGGGTGCGTAATTTAAAAGGTTACAACATCAAAATTAAAGAAGCCGCAGCCAGAGGGGAATATATTCCGGATCCGCTTTGGAAGCAGTCTGAAAGCATGTTAGATGAAGCACCGCCATTAGACAAATTACCTGCAATTGTCGTTGTGGTAGATGAGTTTGCTGACATGATTATGATAGTGGGTAAAAAAGTTGAAGAACTGATTGCTCGTATCGCCCAGAAAGCTCGAGCTGCCGGTATTCATCTTATTTTGGCCACCCAGCGCCCATCGGTAGATGTTATTACTGGTTTGATTAAAGCTAATATACCCACTCGAATCGCATTCCAAGTATCGTCTCGAATCGACTCAAGAACCATTTTAGATCAACAAGGCGCTGAAACCTTATTGGGTATGGGCGACATGTTATATTTACCACCAGGTACTAGCGTGCCAAACCGTGTTCATGGTGCTTTTATTGATGACCATGAAGTTCATAAAGTGGTTGCAGATTGGTGCGAACGCGGTAAGCCTCAATATGTTCAAGAAATTTTGAACGGTATCTCAGATGGAGAGCAAGTATTGCTACCCGGCGAGACAGGTGACTCTGATGATGAGTTAGATGCGCTTTATGATGATGCAGTCGCGTTTGTCACAGAAACTCGACGAGGCTCTATTTCAAGTGTGCAACGTAAATTCAAAATTGGTTATAACCGAGCAGCACGAATTATTGAATCAATGGAAGCGCAAGGGATTGTTAGCTCACAAGGGCATAACGGAAACCGTGAAGTTTTGGCGCCACCGCCACCAAGAAATTAGTAGGAATTTTTATGCTATTTATGCGTACGACCATGATTTCAATGACAGTAATGGCTTTATTAAGCAGCCACAGTGTAATGGCTGACGATGCCAATGCATTGCGAGCCAAGCTCACTAATATTGACAACTTACATGCTAATTTTGAGCAAAAAGTAACCGATGTAAATCAAAAACTTATTCAGTCAGGTAGCGGAATATTTGCTTTGTCGTACCCGAATAAATTTTACTGGCACTTAACTGAGCCTGATGAATCATTGATTGTAGCCGATGGTCTTAGTGTATGGGTATATAACCCATTTGCAGAGGAAGTCACTGTGATGGATGTATCACAGGCGGTCGATGCTTCTCCTATAGCGCTGTTAGTTCATCGTGATGAAGCAACATGGTCGCAATATAATGTCACCAAAACGGCTGGCAAAGCTGAGTGTTTTGATATTTCCCCCAAAGAAGCCCGTGGTAATGTTGTCGCGGTTGCTGTGTGTTTTAAAGGTAAGCAACTGTCGGCGTTTGATTTAACCGATGAGCAAGGCAATTTAAGTCAGTTTATGCTGACAGAGCAACGTCCTGTTTCGCCATCTGAAAAAACGTTATTTAAGTTTGCCATTCCTGAAAATGTTGATATTGACGATCAACGTTTAAAGCAGATCCAATAACTGAAGGTGGCAAATCTCGGTTTTGATTTCGCGCCTGATTTTCGCCCACTTGCGGCAAGAATGCGGCCGCGTGAAATTAGCGAATACATAGGCCAAAAACATCTATTAGGTGAAGGGCAACCCTTACGTAAAGCCTTAGAGGCAAATCGTGCCCATTCTATGTTGTTGTGGGGGCCACCTGGGACCGGTAAAACCACCTTAGCCGAAATTATTGCCCATTATGCCAATGCTCACGTTGAGCGTATTTCTGCGGTAACATCAGGTGTAAAAGACATCCGTGCTGCTATTGAGCAAGCCAAAGCAATTGCTCAAAGTCGTGGTCAACGCACATTGTTGTTTGTTGATGAAGTACATCGATTCAATAAAAGTCAGCAAGATGCATTTTTACCTTTTATTGAAGATGGTACGGTGATTTTTATTGGGGCAACCACTGAAAATCCCTCTTTTGAAATCAATAATGCTTTATTATCACGCGCGCGCGTTTATCTTATTAATCGGTTAGCCGATGACGAGATTATTCAAATAGCTCAGCAAGCATTAATGGATAGTGAGCGTGGATTGGGTAAAAGGCAGCTTCAATTATCTAATAAGGTCGCTAAATCACTGGCTCAAATATGTGATGGCGATGCCCGAAAAGCGCTTAACTTAATTGAGTTAATGAGTGATTTAGTTGCAGATAAGGGCGAATTTACTCTTGATATGCTCACCCAAGTTGCCGGCCATCAAGTTGCAGGTTATGACAAAAATGGCGATCAGTTTTACGATTTAATCTCAGCGGTTCATAAATCGGTTCGTGGCTCCGCCCCAGATGCTGCTTTATACTGGTTCTGCCGTATTCTAGAGGGTGGCGGTGATCCTTTGTATGTTGCTAGGCGATTATTAGCTATTGCATCTGAAGATATTGGTAATGCCGACCCGATGGCAATGACAGTTGCGTTAAATGCCTGGGATTGCTTTCATCGCTTAGGTCCTGCTGAAGGTGAGCGTGCTATAGCCCAAGCGGTACTTTATTTAGCCAGCGCGCCTAAAAGTAATGCTGTTTACACTGCATTTAAACAGGCCAGAGAGCTTGCAAAACAAACTGGGCATGAACCTGTGCCCAATCATTTACGTAATGCTCCTACCAAATTAATGAAAGATATTGGCTATGGTCAAGAATACCGCTACGCCCATGATGAACCTGACGCATTTGCTGCTGGAGAGAATTATTTCCCAGAATCTTTACTCGACAGTCATTTTTATCAACCAACAGACCGTGGTTTTGAAAAGCGTATCCAAGATAAATTAGCCAACCTTGAGCAACGTAATCGCCAAAGTGAGCACAAACGCTATGACTAATATTCTATTTGTTGCGTTAGGTGGGTCAATAGGTGCTGTTTTACGTTACCTTATTTCAATTTTTATGATCCAAGTATTTGGAAGCAGTTTTCCTTTTGGTACACTGTTGGTCAATGTATTAGGATCGTTTCTAATGGGGATAGTTTATGCCTTAGGGCAACTGAGCCATTTAAGCCCTGAAGTAAAGTCACTTGTTGGTGTTGGCTTACTTGGGGCATTAACTACCTTTTCTACTTTCTCCAATGAAACCTTATTGCTGATGCAGCAGGGTTTATGGTTTAAAAGTATGCTTAATGTGTTGCTGAATGTATCACTGTGTTTATTCATGGTGTATTTAGGTCAGCAGCTGATTTTTTCACGCGTTTAACTAAAAAGAACTAACAACATGCTAGATCCAAAATTTTTGCGTAACGAACTAGAAGTCACAGCTGAGCGTTTAGCTGCCCGAGGTTTTACTTTGGATGTAAAACACTTATCCACATTAGAAGACAAGCGCAAAACGCTACAAGTCGAAACAGAAGAGTTACAAGCTTCTCGTAACGCGATTTCTAAGTCGATAGGCCAAGCAAAAGCTCGTGGTGAAGATACCAGTTCGATCATGGCGCAAGTAGGTGATTTAGGTGCCCAGTTAGATGCTAAAAAGACCGAATTAACCGCGTTATTGCAAGAGTTAAACTTAATTGCAATGAGTTTACCTAACTTACCTGACGATGCTGTCCCACAAGGTGCAGATGAAAATGACAACGTAGAAGTGAGACGTTGGGGTACACCTAAATCGTTTGATTTTGAAGTTAAAGATCACCTTGATTTAGGCGAAGCACTCCAAGGTCTAGATTTTAAAAATGCGGTCAAAATTACTGGTTCGCGCTTTATTGTGATGAAAGGTCAAATCGCGCGTTTAAATCGTGCTCTTGGTCAATTCATGCTTGATACCCATACTAGTAAACATGGTTATACCGAAGCCTATGTGCCGTTATTAGTGAATGAAGATAGCTTACTGGGCACAGGTCAGTTGCCTAAGTTTGGTGAAGACTTATTCCACACCAAGCCAGCAACTGAAGAAGCACAAAGCTTATCTTTGATCCCAACAGCCGAAGTCCCGCTAACTAACTTGGTGCGTGACACGATTGTTGATGAAGCCGAATTACCGATAAAAATGACGGCTTTAACAGCGTGTTTCAGAAGTGAAGCAGGCTCATACGGTCGTGATACCCGAGGTTTAATTCGTCAGCACCAATTTGATAAAGTTGAATTAGTGCAAATTGTTCACCCAGACCATTCAATGGCCGCATTAGATGAGTTAACTAAACATGCTGAAAGCATTTTAGAAGCGCTCGAACTACCTTACCGTACAGTTATATTGTGTACTGGTGACATGGGCTTTGGCGCAAGTAAAACATTCGACATTGAAGTCTGGTTACCTGCCCAAAATACTTACCGTGAAATATCTTCTTGTTCAAACATGAAGGACTTCCAAGCGCGTCGCATGCAGGCTAGATATCGTAATAAAGTGGATAATAAACCTGCTTTATTGCATACGTTAAATGGATCGGGCTTAGCGGTTGGACGTACTTTAGTGGCAGTATTAGAAAACTATCAAAATGCAGATGGTACTATTACAGTGCCTGCAGTATTGCGTCCATATATGGGTGGTTTAGCCGTTATTGGTTAACAGATACAATTAATCCTCAGTAATCATTAATGACATGGTTATTGAGGGTAAGTGCTTGGGAAAGTACGACTATGGCGCCTAGGCGTAATGATAATAATAAAAGTAGAATCTACTCGTTAGTGATGTTGTTCTTCGGTGCGTTAGTCATGTTTCAATTTGCTCAAGCACTGTTCATTGTTATTGAAAATGGCTTCAAACTTTAAAGCCAAAATATAAAAGCCTCTTTGATAAATCAATGAGGCTTTTTTGTTATTTTTTAACATATTCAACTGAAGTAAAAAGGTAAGAAACTATAAAGCGGCATTTAATTACAAGATTTTGTATCCTATGCATCGACTTTTTTAGAAAGTTACTCTGTTAAAGTTACATTCAGTGAAGAGTAACTTATTAAGAATATAAAGTGTGCTTGTATCAAATGCGCATTGCAAATAGAATAATGTAAACTAGGTTCTTAATGCAGTATCATGATCGGCCGTTACACCTAAATCGGTTAATAATCCATTATTAATACCATAAATCCAGCCATGAACAGACACATTTTGACCTCTATCCCAAGCTTCCTGGACTATTGTGGATGTGGTGACGTTAGCCACTTGCTCGATGACGTTTAGCTCACAAAGACGGTCAAAACGCGCGGTTTCATTTAAACCGGTTAACTCATCTTGATGAATGCGATGGATGTCGCGTAAATGGCCTAACCAGTTATCAATTAAACCAAGACGTTGATTTTGCATAGCCGCCTTTACGCCACCACAACCATAATGCCCAACGACCATAATATGCTTAACTTTTAAAACGTCTACCGCATATTGTAAGACGGATAAACAGTTAAGATCAGTATGGATTACCATATTGGCAATATTACGATGGACGAAGACTTCACCCGGCATTAAATCAATAATTTGATTGGATGGAACACGGCTGTCGGAACACCCAATCCAAAGGTATTCAGGATTCTGTTGATTGGCCAGTTTTTGGAAAAAGGTTGGATCTTCTTGATTAATACGCTCAGCCCAGCGGCGGTTATTATCAAATAAAGGTTTTAGCAGTTTCATAAAGTGTCACATATCCGTGTTTATCATAGATATGCTTAATGCCTAGGTGTAATTTTATAACGATTATATCAGTAAAACATGCTGATCTGGTCTATCCAATTAACCAATAATCTGTTTGATTGATAGAATTGTTAATTTTAAAAAAAGGCGAAGTAAAATAATTACTTCGCCTTTAAAAAATGTAACAAGCCTGATTTACTTATCTTGAGCTGGGCTCCACTCTTGCCATTCTTTATCCATGCTGTTTTGTAGCAAAAACTCAGTTGAGGGTGAAATCTTATTTACAGCTGTTGTGATATCTTTAGTCACCACTGAAATTCCTCCTGACAGTAGCGTTTCAAGTGAACCCGTTTCTATTTGTGCCCCAGAAAAAATACCAACTTCAAGCTTAATTCCTGATGCATCCCAAAACTGGCTGCTGGTATTAACAAGATGAGCATACTCTTGACGGATATGAGCAAACATAGTGACTTGTTGGCCTGTACTTGATAGCTCGTAAGCATCGATTTGGCCGATGGCTATGCCTCTGAAAAATAGAGGTGTGCCGACTTTGATTGATCCCAATTGATTATCGATTAAGGTAAAGCTAACGGCATCTTTAGGGCGGTTAGCATCATAGCGAACAGCCATTTTTGCTTCAAACTGGTCGCTAGTAATATTAGATGTCCCCGGCAATACACCAATGTACGCACCCGTGATTAGCGTATCAACATTTTTTATACCAGCAAGCGAGATTTGTGCTTCAACAACAAAATATTCAGAGTCTTGTTTACTAAAGTGCTTAGCATATTCTCCATATAAATAAGCAGTAGCATGCTGTTGAGATAAATCCTTAGTTAACTTAACTTGTTTCACTTCACCTATTTGATGGCCACGGAAACGGATAGGGGAGTTAGGTTCAATTTTAGCATTGGCGGGTAAAACAATAGCAATTGGCTTTGCCTGGGTTAAGGCTAAATGTTGATTGTCAAAAAGTTGATTATTAAATACTATCTTGGTTTGTGTCGATAACGTTTTAGTATCAACTGATTCAAACAGCTCATCATCAATAAAACCGAGTGAAATACTGCCTTTAATTGCCCCTGCAAGCGGTGCTACATCAATTTGCACTCCCGCCAAACTTGCATTCACTGTTACAGCATCATTACGCCAGAATACCGTTTTAGGTTGCAGTAACTGCTTAAACTGCTGTTCAATAGATAAATGCAGTGCAAATAAATCTTCTTTAGCTTGCCACTCAATTTTTGTAATGTGACCAATAGGCATTTTTTTATAATAAATGGGTGCGCCTTCACTTAAGCCTGCACCATCTTGGCTAATAACAGTCAATTTAAGTTTTTGTTGTTCAGCAAATAACTGCTGTGCAGAATCGATACTATTATAAATGGTAAATGCGCTACCTGACTTGACGGTCTCCTTAGCTCGACTGGGAACTAATGTTATCGCTCCTTCAATTAATGTTGTTAAATCACGTGTTTCAAATTTAACTCCATCTAAGGATGCGTCTAATTTGATTGCCTGTTCACTTACAAAAAAACTGCCCTGAGTGATAAGTGATTTAAATTCGGGATAAATCTCAGCCTGATACTTAACCGCACTAAAATCTTCCGTCAATTGGGTCGAAATAATTTTTCCTATTGGTAGTTGTTTATACCTGACCTGGGCTCCAATACTCATACCAGTGTGTGAGTCTGATGTTAAGTTTATTAATAACTTCTGCTGTTTAAGTAGATCTGGAGCCTGGGTTTCAAGCGGGTAACTTGACGGTATTGCTGCAGTGGAAGTGCCTGGTAAAATATTAATCACATTGCCTGTCACTAAGCGTGATAGATTCTTCACACCAGCAAAAGAAATATCCGCACCGGCAATCCAAAATCGAGAATCCGCTGCTAATAATGAGCGATATTGCAATTCAATTGCAGCTTGTAACGTTACTCCTGTGTCAGTTAAAGCAAGTTTTTCAACTTTACCGACAGTAACGCCTCTATAAACCAAGCTCGCGTTTTCGCTAATATCCTCGGCATTCTGTAAGTGCAGATTAAATACTAAGCCGCCGTTAGCATGCTCTTCGTCTTCAAATAAACTAAAAATATCCCCATTCTCAGCTTGAGTGGTTTCACTGCCGGTATTAAAACTAATGCCACCTGCTAAAATTGAAGCAAGACTTTCGGTATTGATTTTGACCCCGGATAGTGAGGCATCAATACTGAGGCCTGATGCATTCCAAAAACGAGAGTCAGAGTGCACTAAATGCGAATATTGCTCCTGGATAAAGGCGCTAATAATAACATTTGAGCTACCTGATAATCGATAACCTACAATACTACCAACAGGTATTTGTCGATAAAAGATAGATGAACCTACGTCAATAGAGCCAAGCTTATCGGTATGAAGTTCAATAACCATGCCTTCACTACCAGGAGTAATAGCTGGTGCCTCTCGTTGTGCTTCAAAATTAGTGCGTGATTTACCATCTCCCGGTTGAATGGCAATATAATTACCCGAAAATAGCGTTTCAAGTCCTTCAACACCAGTAATGCTGGCTTTTGGTTTAACTAACCAAAACTGAGTGTTTTTGTTCAAAAAAGGATCTGCACGATAGTCCATAACGACTTTTACATTTACGCCATTAAGATCTTCATCAATGCTGACATCCGTGACTTTACCCACAGCTAACCCTTGATATTTTACTAAGGTTTTACCGATATCAATGCCTGCAGCACTCGGGAAGTGAATGTTTATTTCAACGCCTGATTCTTTAATGCTTTTTATGCCTAGCCAAGCGCCAAGTACCAAAGCAACAATAGGGAGTAACCAGATAGGAGAAAATAGTTTTTTCTTTACAACTTTTGGCGATTCAATTTGCGTCATTATGAGTTTCCAAGCGGTCCCAAAGTAAGCGAGTGTCCAGCACTTTTGCTGCGAGTTGTGTTAATAATATTACTAATGCGAAGGCGGTTGCCGCAGGAGCGGGTTTTGCATCTAATAGTTGCCCCATATTCACTAATGCCACAGTGAGTGAAATAACAAATAGATCTAACATTGACCAGCGCCCAATCCATTCAATAATGTGAAAGCCGATCATCATTTTTCGTTTAGAAATAGGGATATTAAAGCTGATGGCACTTAAATACAGCCCCAGTCCGAAAATTTTAAGCCAAGGTACAAGAATACTGGCAGTAAACACAATGATGGCAATCGGGTAAAGGCCTAAATGGACAAGGTGTGCAATGCCGCTAAATATTGTGTCGTTAGTCACTACACCACGATTGGTAAGTAAAGTAATTGGATAAATGTTCGCTAGGACCAGCAAAACGGTTGCCGTGACTAATAAAGCCCAACTTTGTTGAATACTAGCATAATTTCGGGTGCTCAGGCGTGAATGACAGCGACTACAATTTTGCTCGGTTGTCGGATTAACTTTTTTGCACACCAGACATAAACACACCCCCATCTTCTGACCCTGAGGCGCTAATGAGGTTAATTGATTACCTTTTTCAACTTCTGCTTGTGACAAAGTCGAATGAGTGACTTCGTTATTATCAGTCATTCACAAAACTCCACATATGCTCAAGATTATATTCACGCTGTAAAAATAGAATTGATAAGAATAATAAACAAAAGCTTAATGTTCCCATGCCGAAATAAACATCAGAAAAGTCAGATAGCTGGAATGCCGAGACTAAAAAACTAATCACATAAATTTCGAGCATTGTTAATTGAGAAAGTAAACCATGATTTTTGAGTAGGCCGCGGAACGTTTGCTGCCAAAAAGAAGAGGTTAAATTAAACTTTATAATTAATACTTGAAATAGAATAGATAAGACTAACAACGCAGGAGCGGCAACTGCAGAGGCTATCACGGCCAAACCTACAATCCAGTATCCCTGTCCCCATACCGCTACAGCAGATTCAAAAACGGTGGTAGTACGAATACTGCCTAAAAAGTTAATTTCAAGTACAGGTAACAAATTAGCAGGTAAAAATAAAATAAGTGAGGTGATACATAAAGCTAAAAGGCCGTTTATAGAGCAATAGGGTGTGTCATACAGAGCTGTATCGCATCGCGGACACAGCGCCCTGACATTAGAAGGCAATGCGCGTTTTCGAATAACTAAATCGCATGAGCGACAAAGAATGACTGCTTTAAATAGCTTAGGCTCTGGCATTATGTTTATTATTTAAATTTTCCTTATCATTAAGCTGCTTATATTATACGACATTTAAAAATTTAATGAGCAATATCGAACAAAATCATAAAACAAGTCAATTATTATGTTGATGACTATTGCGTATTACCCTTTAACTATGTCAACCTTGGCACTGTATATAAAAACAGTGGAGATATGTTCATGGCAGTGATAACTCAATTTGTCGTGGTAAGAGAAGGGGTTGAGAAAATGACTTTCACATCGAAGAAAGAAGCCGATGCCTACGACAAAATGCTCGATATAGTCGATAATTTAGTACCATTTCTAGCTGCTTCTGATGCTAATTTAGATGACGCTACCTGCGAACAACTTGCTTTCTATTTAGCAAATAATAAAGACGAATTATCTAATGTACTTCGTGGTGTTGTTAAAACGGCTACACCAGCAGAAACAAAGCCAAAGAAAAAGACCGTTAAACAAGATTAATTTCAAATAATAAAAACTACTGTTAACCTATGGGTTAAATTAGTTAAAGTAATATTTTGGGATCAAGGAATTACAATGAAAGTTGAGTTTTATCGCACGTTAACTCGTCAAGTGGAAGCCTTAATGGCAGGTGAGGACGATATTGTTGCTGCAATGGCAAATTTTTCAGCATTAATAAACGACAATCTTGATGATTTAAACTGGGCCGGTTTTTATATCACTAAAGATGAGCAACTTGTACTTGGTCCGTTTCAAGGTAAAGTTGCTTGTACCCGAATACCCTGGGGTAAAGGTGTTTGCGGCACCGCCGCTGCACTAAATCAGACCCAAAGAGTAGCCGATGTACATCAGTTTGAAGGACATATTGCCTGTGACTCGGCCAGTAATTCAGAAATCGTTGTACCCGTTCGCCAAAATGGTAAGGTCATTGCGGTACTTGATATAGACAGCCCATCACTCAATCGTTTTGACCAAGATGATCAAGATGGGATTGAATTACTGGTAAAACAGTTTGAAACTTGCCTATTTGATTAAATTGCAGGCAAAAAATAGTAAATGATTGTCGCAATCGCTGCTGTGAGCTTTATAATAGCCTGCTTGAGCATTCACATATCTGTGAAAAGCCAAATAGATGCTAGTGTAAATAGCTGAAAATTTGTTAGAGTTTGTTTCAGAGGCTTTAGCAGAACGGCTGTAAATGCTAATTTGTAGGCTAAGTGTCAGTAAACTGAAAATCTTAGCAAAAGATGAACGACTACAGGCTTATTTATATCTGCCGATTTAGTCCCCTTATTTAACGTGGAAGTAAAAATGGAATCAACAGACAAGTTGACCGACACCAACGCAATTTTAGCGTTTTTATATGAAACCTTTCCTGCATGCTTTATTGCAGATGGCGACACAAAGCCATTAAAAATTGGTTTATTTCAAGATTTGGCTGAACGGTTAGCTGATGATTCTAGGGTTAGTAAAACACAACTTCGTGTTGCTTTGCGTCGTTACACTAGCAGCTGGAGATACCTTAAAGGTGTTAAAGTTGGCGTGCAGCGTGTTGATTTAGACGGCAATGAATGTGGCGCTTTAGAGCAAGAGCATATTGATCATGCTCAAGCCACGTTGAAAGAGAGCCAAGACAAAGCCAAAGCTAAACGTCAAGCTCAAGCGCCTAAGCCTGCTGCTAAAAAGCCTGCTAAGAAAGTGGCTCCTAAAGCTCGACCAGAAGCTAAAAAAGAGCGTCCAGTTAAAGTAGCTGCGCCTGTTGTTAATCTAGTGCCTGCAAAAATGGAAGACCTATCTACCAACCAACGTGTAAACGTTAAGTTAGGTGCATCGCCAGTTGCTGGAACGATTACCGACATTAAGAAAGAAGATGTCCATGTTCAGTTAGATTCTGGCTTGAGCATCAAAGTACGTGTAGCCCACATACTATTATAAAAATTAAAGGAGTAACTTGTTGATGCGAAAACTTACATTGGCCGCGTCAATTGCTTGTGCATTCGTCGGATTTTCTGCATGGGCAATTTCACCAACGGTTCAAATCAGCGAGTTACCCAAACTAGCCCAAGAGCCTCAACATCAGGCTGCGAGTAAACGAGTAACAAATTTGTTTACTCGTGCGCATTATCATCGTTTCGACCTTGATGATGCTTTTTCAGAGCAGATATACGCACGATTTTTAGAGCAACTCGATTATCGCCGCAATGTATTGACTCAAGCAGATATTAATAACTTTGACCAATATAAAAGTCAGTTTGATGACATGGTAAAAGCAGGTGATATATCACCTGCATATAAAATGTTTGATTTACTACAGACTCGTCGTTATGAACGTTTTGCCTATGCATTGACACTTCTACAAACAGAATTCGATTTTGCAAAAGAAGATGACGCTTATGAATTCGATCGTAAGGATTCTGCATGGCCAAAAGATGATGCTGAGCTTAATGAGTTATGGCGTCAACGTGTTAAATATGATGCGTTAAATCTTAAGTTAACTGGCAAAAAATGGGATGAAATTGTTGAGATTTTAACCAAGCGATATGACAATGCGATTAAACGCCTAAGTCAAACTAATAGCGAAGATGTATTCCAAACTGTGATGAACGCCTTTGCTAGAACTGTTGAGCCGCACACCAGTTATTTATCACCACGCAATGCTGAACGCTTCCAAATGGAAATGAACCTAAGCCTTGAGGGGATCGGAGCTGTTTTACAAATGGACGATGACTACACTGTCATTAAAAGTTTGGTTGCAGGTGGCCCAGCTGCATTAAGTGAAAAGCTATCACCGGAAGATAAAATCGTTGGTGTTGGCCAAAAAGGTAAAGATATTGTTGATGTTATCGGTTGGCGTTTAGATGATGTTGTTGAACTGATTAAAGGCCCTAAAGGCAGTGAAGTTGTGCTGCAGATTTTGCCTAAAAAAGGTGGCGCCAATGCTAAACCTTTTGATGTTACTATTATTCGAGACAAAATTCGTCTAGAAGATCGTGCAGCCAATTCTAAAGTGATTGAGCCTACCACAGGTGAATTTGCTCATCGTAAAGTCGGCGTTATTCAAATTCCTGGCTTTTATATGAACCTATCTGAAGATGTAGCTAAAGAATTGGCGAAGTTGAAAGAAGCTGAAGTCGAAGGCGTGGTTATTGACTTGCGTGGCAATGGCGGTGGAGCCCTCACTGAAGCGACATTACTCACTGGTTTGTTTATCGATGCAGGACCGGTTGTGCAAATTCGTGATGCAAATGGTCGCGTAAACCAAAATAGCGATAATGATGGTAGAAGTACTTATGACGGCCCACTATCAGTGATGGTTGACCGCTACAGTGCATCAGCATCAGAGATTTTTGCTGCAGCTTTACAAGATTACGAACGTGCACTGATTGTAGGTGAATCAACATTTGGTAAGGGAACGGTTCAGCAACATAAAAGCCTAGGTCGTATTTATGATATGTATGACAAGCCAATTGGCCATGTTCAGTACACCATAGCTAAGTTTTATCGTATTAATGGCGGCAGTACCCAACTTAAGGGCGTGACTCCGGATATTTTGTTCCCAAGTGCCTTAGATGCTGGTGAATATGGTGAGTCAGAAGAGAAAAATGCGTTGCCTTGGGACAAGGTTCCTGTAGCTCAATACGGGACACTTGGTAGTATATTCCCTGAATTAGTCACTCAACTTGATACCAAGCATAAGCAGCGTATAAGTGCTGACGTAGAGTTTGGTTACATCTATGAAGATATTGCAGAATTCAAAAAGCATCATAATGATAAAACAATATCTTTAGTGGAAAGTACACGGATAAAATCTCGTGAAGACGATGAAAAACGTGCTTTAGACAGAACTAACAAACGTCGTGTCAGCGATGGGCTAGAGGTGGTTAAGTCTTTAGATGATATTGAAGATGACAAAGATGCTAAAGTCCCTGATCCATTCTTAGATGAAACAGCCTTAATTATGCTGGATATGGTAGACGCAAAAAAGTTAGCTAAAGCACCAAGTCTCTAGCTAAAAAAATATATTAAAAACGCGCATTTGCGCGTTTTTTGTTATAAAAATATAAATTATGCAAGGAAATATAATGTCTGAAGCTCAGGTTAAGCATTTAAAAGATTATACCGCACCAACTTTTACTATTAGTCATATTGATCTGAATGTGATTTTAGACGGTGAGAATACTAAGGTGATAGCACTGAGTAAGATAACTCGTTCTCACTCACACCAATTAGATTTGATATTAGACGGTGAACAGCTCAACTTGGTTTCGGTGAAATTAAATGGTAAAGCATGCGAATATCGTCAAACTGAAAGTCAATTAGTGGTTGTTACAGATGAGACAGAGTTTGAATTAGAAATTACTACCGCGTTAGATCCTGAAGCAAACAGCAGCCTTGAAGGCTTATATATGTCTGATGGCGCATATTGCACACAATGTGAGGCGGAAGGCTTTAGACGTATCACTTATTTCTTAGATCGCCCCGATGTGTTAGCTACCTACACAGTTCGAGTCGAAGCCGATAAAGCCCAATTCCCTTACTTATTAAGTAACGGCAACCTAATTGAAACTGGCGAAATGCCGCGTTCTGGCCGTCACTTTGTGCGTTGGCAAGACCCGTTCCCAAAACCAAGCTATTTGTTTGCATTGGTTGCAGGTGATTTTGATATGCTTGAAGATCACTTTATTACTCAGTCTGGCCGCGATGTAAAGTTACAGGTATTTGTTGATAAAGGTAATTTACATAAATCTGCTCACGCTATGGCATCACTTAAAAAATCGATGAAGTGGGATGAAGACAGATTTGGATTAGAGTACGACCTTGATATTTATATGATTGTTGCTGTTGATTTCTTCAACATGGGCGCAATGGAAAATAAAGGTCTCAATGTATTCAACACAAAGTATGTGCTTGCCGACAAAGCGAGTGCTACTGATGAGGATTATCACGGCATAGAATCTGTTGTGGGCCATGAGTATTTTCATAATTGGACTGGTAACCGTGTGACATGCCGTGATTGGTTTCAGTTGAGCCTTAAAGAAGGCTTGACTGTTTTTCGTGATCAAGAATTTAGCTCTGATATTGGTTCACGTGCCGTTAATCGTATTCAGGCCATTAAGGTTATGAAGAATCAGCAATTTGCTGAAGACTCAGGTCCTATGTCTCATCCTATTCGACCAGAATCTGTGATAGAAATGAATAATTTCTACACAGTGACTGTTTATAATAAAGGTGCTGAAGTAATTAGAATGATGCATACCATTCTTGGCGAGCAAGGTTTTCAAGCTGGAATGAAATGTTATTTTGACCGTCATGACGGTCAAGCTGTGACTTGTGATGACTTTGTCAACGCAATGGAAGATGCCAGCGGTAATGATTTACAACAGTTCCGACGTTGGTATACCCAAGCAGGCACCCCGGTAGTTGCGGTTGAAGATACATTTGATAACACAACAGGTTTATACACTTTAACGATTAAACAATCTGTTGAAAGCCAGGGAATAAAAGGTCAAAATCTACATATTCCTTTTAGCATCGAGTTAATTAATCTTGACGGTAGCTCAATTGTCAATCAAGTACTGGACGTTAAAAAATCTTCTCAACAATTTGTCTTTGAAGGATTTAGTGAGAAGCCAGTTGCTTCTCTCTTGCAAGACTTTTCAGCACCTGTGAAATTACAGTATGCATTTAACGTTGAACAATTGGTTCATATCATGCGCTTTGCTTCAAGTGAGGTGGCACGCTGGGAAGCCTCAGTTCAATTATTTAGTCAATCGGTTTGGGACAATGTTTCACAGTTAACAGATAAGCAAGTCATGTCTGTTGACGCTGGCGTTATTGAGGCATTTCGAGGTGTAATTTTAGACCCCGCACTCGATCATGCTTTGGTTGCTGAAATATTGAAGCTACCGTCTGCATCCTCTCTGATCGAGCAGGTTGATAAGCTTGACTTAGATGCGTTGCAAGTGGCAAGAGAGTTCGTTGTTGAAGAAATTGCATCAGCTTGTCAAGATGAGTTACTAGCAAGATATAGACAACTCTCAGTTATTGATAACGCTGCAGAACGTGCATTTAAGAATGTGAGTTTATTATTGCTTGCGAGTGTTTCACAAGAGTATGAGCCATTAGTAATTGAGCAATTTAACCATTCAATTAATATGACAGACAGTCTTGCTGCACTAAAGGCTGCAACTGTTGGGCAGTTTGATTGTTTAGCTGATTTATTGGGAAAATTCGAATCTACATGGCATACAACACCATTAGTGATGGATAAATGGTTTATGTTACAGGCATTATCCAATACCGATAACGTGATTGATGCTATTAAACAGTTAACGCATCACAATAGCTTCAGCTTTAGTAATCCTAATCGTATTAGATCATTAATCGGTGCTTTTGCTTCTGGTAACACTTATCAATTCCACCGCAAAGATGGCGCAGGTTATGTTTTTTTAACAGATATTTTGATTAAGCTAAATAAGACTAATCCGCAGGTAGCATCAAGAATGATTACGCCTTTGATCCAATTTGCGAAGTATGATGACGGCAGGCAGCAAATGATGAAGCAGTCATTAATGACGCTGCAGAATCTGCCTAACTTATCTAAAGACCTTTACGAGAAGGTGAATAAAGCGCTCAGTTAAACACTAGATAAAACGGAAGGGGGTTAACTCTCCCTTTTTTTAATTTCATTTCTGAATATTATATGGAGGCCCTGTGGAGTTTTATTTTTCTATTTATATTAGCTACATAAAGTTTTCTTCATACTATCAGGGTTATAGTGATTCTGTTGCTTTAACAGATGTTAAAGGTCGACACTTGCAAATTAACGCTAAATATTTCAGACCTTTTTTGACGCTAAATGGTATTAAGGGCCAATTTAAGTTGGAGTTAGACAGCAAAGGTAGATATAAGTCACTAACCAAGTTAGAGTAATTACTTCAAACGTTTGATTTATTGATTTTGATATTAAGCTATCAAACTAATTTTGAATAAACTACTGAAATAAAATGTATTTAATTATTTGTCATCAACTCATTTTCGTTTCCCTAAACTCAATTCAAATATAGCACTCATTCTAGTTGTAGCATTCTCGTTAACCACGTTAATTTTATTATATATTTTCTTTATTTTGGCCTTGCTCAACAAGGTTAAATACTGTAACAATGGTGTTGCCTGTGGGCTAACAAGATGTTGGTTTAAATTCCTATAACAACGATTCCAGCAGGTTACGGAGATAAGCTAAAATGAATATTGTTAAGAAAAAATTTAACAAGTCGGCAATTACTTTGGGGGTAATGTCGGCTTTGTGTTTTGGAATGAGTCAAAATGCTTCTGCTGCCTCATTTGACTGGGGCGATGTAGAAGGTACCTTCGATTCCACCTGGACTGTCGGCGCCAGCTGGCGTGTCGGTGAACGTGACTGGGAAGGTCAAATTGGTAAGGTTAATCAACCACAATTTGATTGGTCTGGTTATTCTGCATTTAGTAACACTAAATACACATCCGCTGAAATTTGGGCTGAACCAGGCTCTTATTCAAGCAATAATGATTTAAGTAATTTACTTTACTCTCAGGGTGATACTACCTCTGAAATCGTAAAGGGGTTACACGAGTTATCTCTCAAATACGAAAATTATGGCTTGTTTGTCCGCGGTATGTATTTCTATGACCGTAAACTAAACGATGGTGATTATGATTTTAATGATCCATTAACGGGTAATAGTTTTGATCCATGTGCCGATGACCGTGCATCAGAAGTGCAATGTAAAGATGTGCGCTTATTAGATGCTTTTGTTTACGCGAACTGGGATTTAAATGATGGCCAAAACCCGTTAACAGTTCGAGTTGGTAACCAAGTTGTATCTTGGGGTGAGAGTACTCTTATTGCCCATGGCATTGGTGAAATTAACCCTGTTGATTTGAATATCTTAAATGCTCCAGGTGCTGAGCTTAAAGAAGCTTTCCGTCCACAAGGTATGGTTTGGGCTTCTTTAGGGCTAACTGAAAACTTAAACGTTGAAGCGTTTTATCAATACCAGTGGGAGCCAGTTTGGGTCCCTACACCAGGTTCTATTTTTGCTACTAATGATTTTGCCGGTTTTGGTGGCTACAATCAAAATGCACAGTTAGGTTTTAACTCTAACCCGGATATCAATTTAGACTTTTTAATATCAGAATATAAGAAATTGTATACCAATGCAGCGGCTACTGGTTTTAATCCTGCAATGGCTTCGTCAATGTTAGCTTATTCAACTAAAGCGGCTTTAATTCAAGATGAAGCGACACCAAGTGATGATGGTCAATATGGTATAAAGCTTGGTTATTATGCACCAGAATTAGCGGAAACAGAGTTTGGTTTCTATTACATGAATTACCATAGCCGCCGTCCACTTATTAGTGGTACCGCGTCTAACTTTACTGCTGCAGGTATTGGTGGTGATTATGCTAAGTTAGCTGCGAGTCAAGGTAATATTGACCGTGAATTGCTACTCAGCATGGAAACCTTTACAAAAGCACAGATTGTTTATCCAGAAGATATCCAATTGTATGGTCTAAGTTTTAATACTTTAGTGGGTGATACTTCGGTCGCGGGTGAAATTGCGCACCGTGTTGATGAGCCACTTCAGATTGATGACGTTGAATTACTGTTTGCTGCTATGCCTCAACAATTGGCTAATGCAGGTCTTCGCCCAGATCTAGACGGTGTTTCTCAAATGGATGTTGCCGCACCGGGTGCAACCGTTGATGGCTTTATTCAGCTAGATACTACTCAAGCACAAATGACACTGACACACTTATTTGGTCCTACATTAGGAATGGATAACTTCACTATGTTAGCGGAAATCGGTGGTGTTTGGGTTCACGATATGCCAGGTTTTGATGAACTACGTTTAAATGGCCCTGGTACAGGTCGCTCTGGTGGTAATCCTGATATGCCAGGTATTATTCAAGCCTTGCATAATGGTCCAGAAACTAATCCGTTCCCAACTGATTTTGCTTGGGGATATCGTTTAGTAGCTAAAGCCGATTTTAATAACGTTTTTGCCGGTGTTAACATGGCACCACGTATGATTTTCTCACATGATGTTGATGGGATTACACCTGATCCAATGTTTTTATTCACCGAAGGTAAAAAGTCCGTTGCATTAGGGTTAAATTTTGAATATCAGAATCGTTGGGGCGTAGATTTCTCTTACAACAGTTTCTTCGGTGGTGTAGGGACAACTAACGCGATGGAAGATAGAGATTATATCTCGTTTAACGTCAAGTATTCGATTTAAAAGGATAATAACAATGAAAAAACTGACGATATTATCGGCAGCAGTTATTTTTGCACTAGGTGCTCCAGTTGCCATAGCTAAAGTATCAGAAGCTGATGCTGCTAAGTTAGGTGCAAGCTTAACGCCGATGGGTGCTGAAAAAGCGGGTAATGCAGATGGTTCTATTCCAGCATGGGATGGCGGAATTACTAAGCCAGTTGCTGGATATGAAAAAGGAATGCATCATTTAAACCCTTTTCCAAATGATAAAATCTTATTTACTGTTACCAATGCAAATAAAGCACAGTACAAAGATTTTTTAACGCCGGGTCAGAATAAACTATTTGATTTGTATCCAGATACCTATCAAATGAATGTGTATGAAACTCGTCGTACGGCATCTGTTCCACAGTATGTTTATGATGCGATTAAAGTGAATGCCACTTCAGCTGAATTAGTTGCTCAAGGAAATGGTATTTCTGGTGCGACGATAGGTGTTCCATTCCCGTTACCAAAGGATGGTTTAGAGGTCATTTGGAACCATATATTACGCTATCGTGGTGTCGATGTAGAAACTTACCGTAGTCAAGCAGCACCAACCTCAAGTGGTTCATACACGCTTGTAGAAAATGCTGAAGAAATACGTTTTGAATATACGCGTCCAGAAATTACTTTAGATAAGTTAAAAGAAACCAATACTTTGTTCTATTTCAAGCAAGTGGTAACACAGCCAGCACGTTTAGCTGGAACGGCATTACTTGTAAAAGAAACCATGGATCAAGAAGCATTACCGCGTCAGGCGTGGACTTATAACACAGGACAACGTCGCGTGCGTAAGGCTCCTAACGTTGCTTTTGATACGCCTGGTACAGTGTCTGATGGTCTAAGAACCACGGACGATTTCGACATGTTTAACGGCTCACCAGTTCGCTATAACTGGGAACTAGTCGGTAAAAAGGAAATATTTATTCCTTATAACGATTATAAGCTTCATTCAAATGAGCTTAAATACGACCAAATTTTAAAGCCTGGTCATATTAATCCTGAATATGCGCGTTGGGAAAAACACCGTGTTTGGGAAGTAAAAGCGACCTTGAAAGAAGGTATGCGTCATATTTATAAAACCCGTGTTTTCTATATTGATGAAGATTCTTGGCAGGTTTCATTAACAGATATGTATGATAACCGTGACGAGTTATACCGTGTTGGTACGGCCCATACTATTAACTATTATGAAGTGCCTACAATGTGGAGTACTTTAGAAATATTCCATGACCTTCAATCTCGTCGTTATCTTGCAATGGGTTTAGACAACGAAGGTCGTATGTATAATTTTGATGCAAACTTATCAGAGTCTAACTTTACCCCTGATGCACTTCGTCGTGCAGGTATTCGTTAATTTGCTAAGATTGTTCAATATTAGTTAGTTAAATTCTAGATGTTAAATATTAGTTTTTATATAAAAGGGGCGCTTTGCGCCCCTAAACTTAAGGAAGTTTGTATGAAGGTTAGCATGCTTCGCAGTGCTGTCGCGATAGGATTAAGTGCATGTTTATATACTGCTTCGGTCAATGCTCAACTTGATCCTTTAACAGTTCAAATTCAACCACTTGCTCAAACATCTTTAATAACGGATGTTGTCAATGCAGGCGATAAGTTAGTCGCTGTTGGCCAACGTGGTCATGTCTTAGTATTTGATAAGCAATGGCAGCAAGTTTCTACGCCTGTTGTCACCCAATTGACGAAAGCTTTTTTTCTGAACGATACATTAGGCTGGGCAGTAGGTCACGATGCGACTATTATTCACACTAATGATGGCGGCATGACCTGGTCTTTACAGATGCAATCGACCGAGTTAGAAAAGCCTTTTCTAGACGTTCGTTTTTTCTCTGAGCAACATGGCATAGCTATTGGGGCATATGGTTTATTTTATCGTACAGAAGATGGCGGTAAAACTTGGCAAGATGAGTTCCATCAAGAATTATTGTTTGAAGAAGACGTGTCTTATTTGAATGATTTAAAACAACAAGACCAGCAGCTTTACTTGTCTGAAAGAGCGGCTTTGTTGCCTCATTTTAATCGAATCATTAACTTAGATGATCAACGGTTGTTGTTGGTTGGCGAATTAGGCTTAGTTGCAGTGTCTAGTGACATGGGACGTTCTTTTGAACGTGTTGATTTTGATTATGATGGGTCAATGTTTAATGCCATCACTGTCGATAATAATGTTTATGTAATGGGCTTGCGTGGCCATGTGTTCCAAGCTTCATCTGATTTAGACGTTTGGCAACAAATTGAATTGCCTGTTGAATCATCGATTAACGGTGCTTTAGTTAATGACGGGGATTTATACCTCGTAGGAAATGCAGGTATTATTTTAAAAGTTGACGAAGGTAAAGCTGCAATTGTTACGCGTCGTCAAGGTGAAAACATTGTATCAGTAGCGAAAAGCAAGCAAGGCGATATTTGGTTTGCGGGTTCAAAAGGGCTGTTTCAGCTGCCTAAATAACATTTACTAAGACAAAAACAACAATAATAGGGCCGACAAGATGTTAGAAAAACTGGTCAATAGTTTTGAAACTCACTTATTCCGTAATCGGATGTGGGTTATTATTTCATTTATTTTTATTACGATATTTTTAGGGTACCAAGCTAGCCAGCTTAAAATGGATGCGGCTTTTAGTAAGAATATTCCGCTTCAGCATACCTATATGCAAACCTATACCAAACACCAAAAAGATTTTGGTGGTGCGAATGGGATTATGGTTGCGGTAGAAGATACCAGCGGTAATATATTTAACCCCGAATTTTTTGATGCACTTAAAAAGGTGCACGATGAGCTGTTTTTTATCAACGGTGTCGAGCGTTCACAAGTTAAATCACTTTATTCTCCTTCAACACGCTTTACTGAAGTGGTTGAAGATGGTTTTGCGGGCGGTCCAGTTATTCCGGCTGACTTTCAAACCGATGAGTACGGCCTTAATACTGTCCGCGACAATATTGAAAAAGCGGGCATTGTTGGTCGTTTAATTGCAAATGATTATTCAGCAGCAATTGTTTCAGCTCAATTAATGGATTTTGACCCTGATACAGGTAAACCGCTTGATACTATCGCCTTTGCACAGCAGTTAGAAACGCAACTGCGCGGTCAGTTTGAAAACGAAAAGATTAAAATTCACATTATCGGCTTTGCCAAAATGGCTGGTGATGTGGCCGATGGTGCCAAAGGGGTTTTGCTGTTTTTCTTAATTGCTATCGCAATTACTGCTGTTATGGTTTATCTGTTTTCTAAATCAATCACGTTAACTGTGTTGCCATTGCTATGTAGTTTAATGGCCGTTATTTGGCAGTTAGGGTTGCTTACTGTTGTGGGGTTTGGTTTAGACCCTATGTCGATCCTGGTGCCTTTTTTAGTGTTTGCTATTGGTGTTAGTCATGGTGTTCAAATGATTAACGCCGTGCGTCGCAGAGTACTGGATGGACAAGCAACAAAAGCCGCCGCCGCATCAGCATTTAGAAGCCTATTAGTGCCAGGTGGTATCGCATTATTGTCTGATACGGTAGGTTTTTTAACATTATTAGCCATCGATATTGGTATCATTCGTGAGTTAGCTATTTCTGCCTCTTTAGGTGTGGCAGTGATTATCTTAACAAACTTAATTTTGTTGCCTTTGGTTATTTCCTATACCAACTTGTCTAATGCCCAGGAAAACCCAGAGCACAAGGCTAAAGTCGAAAACCTTTGGCGTAGTTTGTCTAAGTTTGCAACACCAAAATATGCGGTTGTCGTGTTAAGTTTTACTGCTGTGCTTTATGGTGTTGGCTATATGCAAGCGACTCAAATGAAAATTGGTGACTTAAAAGGTGGCGCTCCAGCGCTGCATCAAGATTCGCGCTATAACCTTGATACCTTTTTCATTACAGATCACTTTTCTATTACTACCGATGTAATGACCATTATTGTTGAAGCTGCACCAGAAGCCTGTACTTATCATTCATTGCTTAATCAAATTGATCAATTTGAATGGATGGTTGCTAACACTCCTGGCGTTGAGTCTACAGCGAGTTTGGCATCGATTGCTAAAGCGGTTAACTCAGGTTTCAACGAAGGTAACCCTAAATGGCAGATATTGCCTCGCACCACTGCGAGCTTAGTGCAAGCGGTTGGGCAAGTGCCTACAACATCGGGGCTACTAAATGGTGATTGCTCTGTGATGCCGGTTTATCTTTTCTTAAAAGATCACAAAGCAGAAACGATTGAAGTCGTTGTTGATAAAGTTAAACAGGTTGCAGCTGAGCTTAATAGCGATAAATTGCAGTTTAAATTAGCTTCTGGCCCAGTTGGCGTTATGGCCGCGACTAATGAAGCCGTTAGCGAAGCACAGCTCCCTATGATGATTTATGTTTATGGTGCGGTGTTCTTCCTGTGTTTAATTAGCTTTAAGTCACTTAAAGCGACGATTGCTGTGATTATTCCACTTTATGTGGTGTCAACCCTTGCACAAGCCTTGATGACATTACTGGATATTGGCCTTGCCGTAAGTACTCTACCGGTAATCGCGTTAGGTGTCGGTATTGGGGTGGACTACGGAATTTATATTCTTTCCACTATGTCAAATAAACTTAGCAATGGCATGCCAGTACAACAGGCTTATTTTGAAGCATTGGTTGAGCGTGGCAGTGCGGTTATCTTTACTGGCTTAACTCTAGCCATAGGTGTAAGCACTTGGTTCTTTTCTGCACTTAAATTCCAGATGGACATGGGTATTTTGTTAACCTTTATGTTTTTAGTAAATATGTTAGGTGCAATTATTATTCTGCCAGCACTCTCAGCGCTATTTTGGCCTAAAAAGAAATAAAAACAATAACTTGAATTAAATGGAGGGCTTAGCCCTCCATTTTTTTTTGCATAGTTAATCTAAAACATCGAGTTTAATTGCATATTAAACAACAAAAGACTTACGAAACTGTATATCGAGAGGATGTACCACTAAAATTTTCCTCGATATAGCAGCAATTTAGTACTAAGCTCTGCATCAGATCTCAGAAATTTTGTTTCTGAGTTAAATAAGCTGAAGCATCCATAAAATGATAAAAGCGCTGCCATAGACGCTTAAGGAATCTGCAACATGGCCTTTAAAGATGTAATGCCTTCTGTACTATTAGAGAATGTAGTTAATTTGATTCATTCAAAAATTCCTAATTCACAAGCAAAACAAGTTGAGCAATTTGCCCAATGCCTCTACGCCCATATGTCAAGAGACGACCTCAATGTCCGAAATGACAGTGATTTATATGGTGCTGTAGTGAGTCTTTGGAATGCGCTTAACAAAACTGCGACAGGGGATACCCATATTCGGGTGTTCAATCCGACTCAATCAAAACATGGCTGGCAGTCAACCCATAGTGTGATTGAAGTCATTCAACCAGATATGCCATTCTTAGTTGATTCATTATCTATGGCACTTAACCGCATGGGAATTACCGCTCATGTGATGTTACATACCCCATTAGCTGTGGTGCGTGACAGTAAAGCCGTTACCCAAGTAACGTTTGTTAATAATGCGCCTAAAGCCAGTGATAATATCGCCGTATTCTTAATCGAGATTGATAAGCAAAATAGCGATGCAGACATCAAAGCAATAGAAAAAGAAATTCAATCCGTACTTGCTGATGTTGTCGCCTCTGTTGTTGATTGGGAAGAAATGTCTGCAAAGCTTTCTGACACAATTAAACAATTACCACAGCGCCCTTTTCCTGGAGATAAATCTGAGTTAGAAGAGGCCGTTAATTACCTTACTTATTTAAATAACCATCATTTTACACTTTTAGGCTATCGTTATTACGATCTAAAGCGTGTTGAAGGTGATGTTGAATTAGTCCCTGACTTAGAAAGTAGTTTGGGTTTAATGAGCCGCTCAAAAACAGCGACAAGTGATCGAGGTTTATTGTTGTCGACCTTGTCTGAAAGTGCGCGCCGTGAAGCGTTAGATTCAAGTTTACTTGTGTTGACTAAAAGCTCTGCTAAAAGTCGTGTTCACCGTCCAGCTTATGTCGATTATGTCGGTGTAAAAAGATTCGATAAGAAAGGCAATGTGATTGGTGAAGATCGTTACATCGGCCTATATGCCTCTAATCTCTATAACCGTAGTCCGCGTGAAATTCCATTATTGGCTGAAAAAGTCCAACGTATATTAGATCAATCAGGTCTAGCACCACGTTCACATGACTATAAAGCTTTAATGAATATTCTTGAGAACTTGCCTCGCGATGAGCTTATTCAAGCGAAAGTGGAAGAGCTTTCACATATGGCACACGGTGTATTGCAAATGCAAGACCGTGACAAGTTGAAGCTATTTGTGCGCAAAGATGGTTTTGGTCGATTTTTATCGTGTTTAGTTTATGTGTCTAAAGACCGTTATAACACTAAATTCCGCCAAGATACCCAACGCATTCTTGCTCAACACTTTAATAGTAATGAAGATGTTGAATTTACGACTTACTTCTCTGAGTCAACGTTAGCGCGTACTCATTACATTATTAAAGTCGATAACAATAATATGGATGTGGATGTGGCAGCGATTGAACACAATCTTATTGAAGCTGCGCGCTCATGGGATGATAAATTACACTCAGCACTTAATAATGCTTTAGGTGAACAAGCGGGAACTGGATTAACTAAACGTTACATCAATGCTTTCCCACAAAGTTATAAAGATGATGTATTACCGAGTTCTGCGGTTGTTGATCTTCAACACCTTGAAGCCTTGGATGATGAACATAAGTTAGGCATGTTATTCTATCAGCCACAAGAAACAGCATTGAATGACAACAAAGTGCGTTTAAAGCTGTTCCATAAAGATGAACCTATCCATTTATCAGATGTGCTACCAATGCTTGAAAACTTTGGTTTACGTGTGATCAATGAGCGCCCTTACGAAGTTAAAACCAATGATGGTAATACATTCTGGATCCTTGACTTCTTAATGACAGTTCAAGGTGCTGCAATTGATAATCTTGCCGATAGCCAGGAACGTTTCCAAAATGCTTTGTCATTTGTATGGCAGAAAAAGCTAGAAGATGACGGTTTTAACCGTATGGTACTGTCGACTGGTTTGAACGGTCGTGAAGTGTCTATTTTACGTGCATATGCAAAATATATGCGCCAGATTGATGCCACTTTCAGCCAGTCTTACATTGAAGAAACTTTCAGCCGTTATCCAAAACTTGCTGATTTGCTTGTTAAAATGTTTATTCGTAAGTTTAACCCTAAACTTAAAACACGCACATTAAGCAAATTCCTAGAGCAAATTGATAAGCAATTAGATGATGTATCAAGCTTAGATGATGACCGTATCATTCGCCGTTACTTAGATTTAATTAACGCGACTTTACGGACTAACTTCTATCAAACGGATGCTAATGGCGATAATAAAGCCTATACCTCGTTTAAATTTGCACCTAACTTAATTCCGGAAATGCCAAAGCCATTACCGAAATTCGAAATCTTTGTATATTCACCAAGAATCGAAGGTGTGCATTTACGTGGTGGTAAAGTAGCCCGTGGTGGTTTGCGTTGGTCTGATAGACGTGAAGACTTCCGTACAGAAGTATTAGGCCTTGTAAAAGCACAGCAAGTCAAAAACACCGTTATTGTACCCGTTGGTGCAAAAGGTGGTTTTGTGTGTAAACAACTTCCTACTGAAGGTGGACGTGAAGCATTCTTTACCGAAGGGCAAGAGTGTTACCGTTTATTTATTCGCGGTTTGTTGGACATTACCGACAATATCAAAAATGGTGAGGTTATTCCGCCAGTTGATGTTGTTCGTCACGATGAAGATGATTCATATTTGGTTGTTGCTGCTGATAAAGGTACAGCGACATTCTCAGATATTGCCAACTCAATCGCAATTGAATACGATTTCTGGTTAGGCGATGCATTTGCCTCTGGTGGCAGTAATGGTTATGACCATAAAAAAATGGGCATTACTGCAAAAGGTGGCTGGGAATCTGTTAAGCGTCACTTCCGTGAAATAGGCATTGATTGCCAAACCACAGATTTTACCTGTTTAGGTATAGGTGATATGGCTGGTGACGTGTTTGGCAACGGTATGTTGTTATCTGAGCACACCAAGTTAGTTGCTGCATTTAACCATATGCACATCTTTATTGATCCTAACCCAAATGTGGCTGAAAGTTATATTGAACGTCAGCGTTTATTCGCACTACCACGTTCAAGTTGGGAAGACTACAACGCTAAGTTAATTTCTAAGGGCGGCGGTATTTTCTTACGTTCTGCCAAATCATTAAAATTGACCTCAGAAATGAAAACCATGTTGTCTACCGATAAAGACAGCATGAATCCAGTCGAATTATTAAAAGAACTGCTTAAAATGCCAGTTGATTTGATGTGGAACGGTGGTATTGGGACTTACGTTAAATCAAGCAAAGAAACCCATGTTGAAGTCGGTGACCGCGCAAACGATACATTGCGTGTTAATGGTAATGAAATGCGGGTTAAAATCGTCGGTGAGGGTGGCAACTTAGGTTGTACTCAACTTGGGCGAATCGAATACGCAGCGAATGGCGGTCGTATTAATACCGATTTCGTCGATAACGTAGGCGGTGTTGATTGTTCTGATAACGAAGTCAACATTAAAATTTTCTTGAATACTTTAGTTGCCGAAGGTGAGTTAACCGTTAAGCAACGTAACCGTATCCTTGAAGAAATGACCGATGAGGTCGGTGAAATTGTACTTCAGGATTGTAAAGATCAAACACGTACCATTTCTGTGACTCAAGTTCATGGTGTTTCTCAGCTTAAAGAACAAATTCGTTTCATTCAGTATTTAGAAAAAGAAGGCAAGTTAGATCGTGCCCTTGAATTCTTACCAACTGATGATGATTTGGCCGAGCGTTTAGCTAATGGCCGTGCTTTAACCCGTCCAGAACTATCTGTTTTAGTCGCTTACGCAAAAATGGTGCTTAAAGAGCAGTTAGTGACCCCTGAAATTACTGAAGACAGTTTCTTAAGTAAATTGCTAGTGGCTTACTTTCCGAAAAAACTTCAAGCTAAATACGCCCATAAGATGGTACAGCATCCTCTACGTGGTGAAATTATTGCCACATCATTAGCAAATGAGCTAGTTAATGATATGGGCTTCAATTTTGTACAACGTATGCAAGATGAGACTGGTGCCACAGTAGCTGAAGCGGCCATTTGTTACACTATGGCCCGTGAAGTGTTCGGTTTAGATGAATTAACTAAATCAATTACTGATTTAAACGGTGTAATTCCAGCAGTTGTACAGGGTGAGATGTTGCACCAGTTACGTCGTAATATGCGTCGTGCTTGTCGCTGGTTTATCCGTCATCGTAATCGTAGTCATAATATTGAACAAACAGTTGAGTTCTTTAAGCCAGTATTTGAAAAGCTTAAAGACAATGTAGATCAATATATGATAGCTGCCGAAGTTAAAGCGATATCTGCAGAGATTAATTCGCTTACAAAAGAAAATGTGCCAATGTCAGTTGCAACAGTGGTTGCTAAAATGAGCACATTATTCTCGGCGCTTGATATCGCACAAATTGCTGAAATTGAAAATAAATCACTCGACTTAGTGTCTGCAACCTACTTTAAACTAGGTGCAAAAGTTGAGCTGCATTGGTTCTTAGAGCAAATTAGTGCGCAACCAGTGGCAAACCATTGGCAAGCATTAGCTCGTGCAGCTTTCCGTGAAGAATTGGACTGGCAGCAACGTGCATTAAGCTCAGCGGTACTTCGTACTTGTAGTGATACTTGTGATGCAGATATTGTGATTAATCAATGGATCAAGAGTAATAAAACCTTGCTTCAACGTTGGTATCACATGTTAGCTGACTTTAAAGTATCGCAAACACATGAGTTTGCTAAGTTCTCAGTCGCCCTACGTGAACTTAATTTGCTTATTTTGCATTGTGAAGGTCAGAAGTAATTCTTTATAATGTGAACTAGCCCTGGCGATTGCCGGGGCTTTTTTTAGGCCTAGGAGAAAACATGTTTTATAAACTCGCACAAAAAGTAATGTTTCAGATAGACCCTGAGTTGGCTCATAATGTTGCCATAGGCAGTTTGAAAATAACCGGTAACACACCGCTTAATTGCTTTTATCGTCAAAATATCGCAAAAACACCCGTTGAATGTATGGGGATTACTTTTCCAAATCCTGTGGGATTAGCGGCTGGATTAGATAAAGACGGCGAGTCGATTGATGCATTTTATGCTATGGGTTTTGGCCATGTAGAAGTCGGTACAGTAACACCTCGTCCACAATCGGGTAATGATAAACCGCGTTTGTTTCGCCTTAAACCGGCAAAGGGGATTATTAACCGTATGGGCTTCAACAATAAAGGTGTAGATAACCTTGTCCGTAACCTAATGGCCAAAAAATCTGATGTTTTAGTCGGTGTAAATATAGGTAAAAATAAAGACACTCCGGTAGAGCAGGGTAAAGATGATTACCTGATTTGTATGGATAAGGTTTATCAGTATAGTGCTTATATCACTGTCAACATTTCATCCCCCAATACCCCAGGTTTACGCACATTACAATATGGTGAGCTGCTGGATGATTTATTAAGTTCGATTAAAGCCAAACAAACTGAATTAACCCAAAAACACGGTAAATATGTCCCGGTTGCATTAAAAATAGCGCCAGATTTAACCGATGATGAAATTAAATCAATTGCTGATTCCTTGATTAAAAATAAATTTGATGGCGTTATTGCCACTAATACGACTTTAGGGCGAGATACGGTAGCTGGTCTAGAGCACTCAGAGGAAATGGGGGGCTTAAGTGGAAAGCCGTTAACCGATCTTTCTACTCAAGTAATTAAGACTCTTGCTGGTTATTTAAACGGCCAGATCCCGATCATTGGTGTCGGCGGGATAAATTCTGCAAAGGATGCAAATGACAAATTCTTAGCAGGTGCCACTTTAGTTCAGATATACAGTGGTTTTATCTATCAAGGGCCTCAGCTAGTATCAGAAATCTGTTCTGCTTATCGCACAAAATAACCACAAACGATCAATTAATAAGATCAAAAATCATGCCGCGATCGCATCTATGCGATCGCACTTTGTTCTAAGATAATGAAATATCAGTAATATTTTTTAAATAAATTTGGATATTGTTTGAAAAATAATCTATTATCGACCAGTATTCAATTTTTAGGTGAAATTGCATCATGTTATTAATGCCAAATAAGGACTGGCATTGGGAATTTAGCACAAGATATCAGCAACTAAGCATATCTTTAGGTTCCGAGATGGAGTTCTTAACCCCATATAAGACAAAGCTACTTATTCCTGATGCGCTAGGAATGACAGAATTTAGTGTTGAACACGCTAAGTATTACATTCGCTTGCTTGAAATTTTACCTAAGGTTTTACATATTTCCGATGCTGGGATAGTTCAAACAGCACTCAACGCAACTGCAGCACATTTCTTACTTAAACCTCAAATGCCAAAATCCTGGTTTTTCATGGCAAGTGATGAATGTGTTTTTTGCGGCGCAGGTAAGTTGTTTCAACTTAGTTGTAATGGTGTCATGGTGTTAGTTTTAGTGGTTGAGGACAGTCTTCAGGCTGCTACAGTGATGCTTTTGTCTAACTCTTGTGCTTTATCTGACACTAAGTCACTTAATCAATTTGATACCATTAAAGTAATGCACAATCGCTTGCATCCATTGCGAAAAGCTAAGCAAGTGGTTGCAGCTTAGGATAAATCATTCCAATAAGAAATAGATATTGCCTTAAAATCCGCTCAGTCACTACAAAAAAGCCAAACAATGATGTTTGGCTTTTTGCTATTGTAGACTCTAATAATAATGTTAACTCATTTTTCTAATAAGGCTTAAAGGCGCAACACGAAGTAGCCAGTGTAAAAAAGCCCAAGGGTAGCTTGGTACATAAACGTTATCCTTTTCTTTCTCTATAGCCTTAACCATCGCTTTACAGCCAGTTTCTAAATCTACTCTGAAGGGCACTGTTTTTACTTTTTCGTTTATTTCAGTACGAATAAAACCAGGATGAACACAGGTCACTTTAATTGGTGTGTGCATCACATCAATTCGGATCCCTTCCGATAAAGAGGTTAATCCAGCTTTGGTTGCTGCATAAACAGTCATTGCTCGTCTGAATCCCCTAACTGCACTGATTGAAGAGATTGTCACTAAATGGCCATTATTTTGTTGTCTAAATATTTCCATCGCTGCTTCGCATTGGGCAATGGCAGCAATAAAATTAGTTTGTGCGGTTTCTAGATTGGCTTTGAAAAAACCTGTTCCAATCGAAGCCCCTTTACCCATTCCAGCGTTGACGATGATCCTGTCAATTGCCCCCATATCCATTTGGCATTGTTTGAATACAGTAAAAACTGCTTCATGATCGTTCACATCTAGCGCGTAAATAAACACTGTGACATTTGGATTAATTGTTAATAGCTCTTCTTTTAGTCGGGTTAACAGCTCAATTCGACGTGCACATAAAGCCAGGTTATGGTTTTTCTTGGCAAATTGTTTCGCCATTCCAAGGCCAAGACCTGAGCTTGCGCCTGTAATGAGGATGTTGCTTCTATGCATGAATATTCCTTTATTATTTTTATTTTTAATGTAAGAGCAGATACATCTTGTAGACGGTATTACTTGAACACTAACTATACCACTTTAGAAATAACTAACTTACTGATTTATTGTGTCTTAAATTTGACAAACAGCAGTTATTGATCCAAGTTTAGATTGACAATAATGATTATAAAAACATCACATCATACTAAAGGAGAGTGTTGTTTTGACGATATAGTCTCTAGAGTGTCATAACTTTTTAAGATTTAAAAATATTTTTATTTTTAATATTCTCAGGTGGTTATATGAACGCTATCAACCTTCTATTAAGAAAAATGAGCATTTCGAAACGATTACTCGGAATGTTAGTGTTAAGCATTGTCGCCACCATTTTAATGTTTTTATTTGCGCTTAACCGTATTGATAATGTACTCATTGCCGAAAAAGAAGCCAAATTACATGCTTTAGTTGATGCGGCTGTTGCTGTTGTCGATCAATACTATCAACGCAGTGAGCAAGGAGAGTTAACTGAGGCGCAGGCACAAATGTCAGCCATCGCCGCACTTGATCATTTGCGCTACGCAGGGCAAGAATACTATTTCAGTATCAATACCCAAGGCGTGATGATTCAGCATGCTTTTGCCAAAAAGCTAGTGAATACCAGTGTGATAGGAATGAAAGATCCTGACGGGATTACATTGTTCCAATTGATGATTGATAGAACGCAAACTCAAGAGTCTGCTAGAGTCGATTACATGTGGAATAAGCCCAATCAAGAAGACCCAAGCCCAAAAATGTCGGTGGTGAAAAAATTTACCCCATGGAACTGGATTATTGGTACAGGTATTTATGTTGATGATATTGATGCCCAAAATCGAGAATTTATTTACAGTTACATCTTTTTGCTCGCGTTAGTTTGGCTACCGGTTCTTATTTTTCTTTATATTATTATTCAGAGTGTCTCGGTACCAATGCGCTCTACCATCACTGCTTTTGAAAATGTGGCTAAAGGAGAGGGTGATTTAACCTTGCGATTATCAGAACAAGGGGCTGATGAGTTAAAAGAGATTGCAACTCACTTTAATATGTTTACCTCTAAAATTCAGAATGTTATTACTTCTGTGGGAGAGTCGATTCAACACAGCAGTGAATTAGCAGGCGGCATGTCAGCGATTGCAGCAAAAGCGAATCAAGTTTCAACTAACGTGCAGATGGAAACCGAAAACGTAGCAACTGCTATCAACCAGATGTCGATGACTGCTTCAGAAGTGGCTTCTAATGCACAACTGGCCGCACAAAGCGCGCATTCTGCAGATGAAGAAGCGGATAAAACCGCTAAAGTAGTTGATAATGCCATGGGCAAAATTAATGAGCTTTCAAGTGAGCTTATTCATACCGAGGAAGTGGCTAAAGGACTACAAATTAGTTCGAGTAAAATCGGTCAAATATTAGATGTGATTGTTGGTATTGCAGAGCAAACCAATTTGTTAGCATTAAATGCAGCTATTGAGGCAGCCCGTGCCGGTGAGGCAGGACGGGGATTTGCGGTTGTGGCAGATGAAGTACGCACTCTAGCAAGCAGAACGCAAGATTCAACCCGAGAAATTAACGGCATCATTGATGCCATTCGTGACGCTATCGACAGTGTTAATGCTTCAGTTGAAAGAGCGAAAATTAAATCAAATGAAACGGTTTCAGAAACTGGCCAAGTGGTTGGCGCGCTTGATGTGATTAAAAATTCAATTGAACAGATTTCACAAATGAATATTCAAATAGCTGCGGCAACAGAAGAGCAAAGTGCGGTTATTGCAGAGCTAAATATGAATATTACTCGCATAAACGACATGTCCGTCGAGAACAGAGAATATAATCAGGACATTAATCAAAGTAGTAGCCAAATTGAGCAAGGGTCTGAAAAACTAGCTGAATTAGTCGCTCATTTTAAAGTGTAATATTTCGGCCTGTTTATTTTAAGGTTGTTTTGCTGCTTGATGTTGACCATTTATATCTGACAAAGATTTGTAGTGGAATGAATCAAGCTTAACAGCCCCAGGTTAACATGTTCGGTTAACTGTGTTTTGTCCATTTGGTCAGTGCTGGCGGCTTTTCGCAGGTTATAGTCAGTTACAAAATATTCCAGTGTCAACGGTTAGCCGTAAAATTGCCAAACTAGAAACCCGTCTGAATACCCGATTGATCATGCCATCAATATGCAGTAAACAAGAAGGGTCGAACCCAATAACATATTGTGCACGGATGGCAGCATGGGCTTTATCTTTCTATTTTGGCTGACACAGCGCCTTCATCAACCGCAAAGGTACCGCCGAAACCGCAACATTCATCGCGTGGTGCGGGATAAGCAATATTGATACCTGGAATGTTTTGCAGTATGGCTTCCACTTTATTGAATTTTAGTCCCATTGATTCACTTGGCGTCGCTAAGTTAAGCATACGCAGTCTATGACAACTCATCTGTAAGCTAATGGTATGCTCAAATTTATGCTTAAATGACGCTATTGGTGCTATATCGTGTAAGAATTCCGTAAGTTCATACTGTTTATCGATCACATCTTGTGTCGCTTGGCTTTTATCAAACTCATGCAAGTTTTCTTTAGCGGCGACGAAACAAGATGCCGCTGGGCAGACAATGGCATCGCATTCCTCGCCTTTAAACGCATTTAGTCATTTGGGTGTGGTGTTGCGTGCTTCGTTAAAACAGCCTGAGTTTGTTATAGGTTGGCCACAACAGGTCTGGCCTTGAGGGAATATCACTTGATGCCCCAATTTTTCAAATAATGACAAAGTGGCAATCGCTACATCAGGCATCATTTGATTAACCAAACAGGGAATAAACAGTGCAATTTTCATATTCATTGACTTCAATAATCACGGATACTATTAATCTACTTTGCCAATACTATTGAGTCATACAGACAAAACAGTAATCAACCGTCAGGATATTTTCATTTTTGAAACTTAACCTTAGGATTGTCGACTAAATATTAAAAGATGGGTTTATAACCTCATCAATTAGTCGTAATTAGCAATAAAAATACCACTATGTCGACAATGTATGGTTTTTGGGGTTGTTTATCACTCATTTGCTGCTATATTGTCGACATACGAATTGTTAATTGAGTTAAAAGCATGCTCCTCGCTAATGAAAAGCCAGTAACAGCAGCAGATAAAACCTTTATTTTGCTTAGAGACGATATTGTTGAAGGCAGAATTGCGGCGGGTTCAAAGCTCAGTGAGACAGAATTGTCGACAAAATATGCGGTTAGTCGTGCGATTATCCGTGAAGCAATCAATCGCCTTGAGGCTTGTCACATAGTGGAGCGCAAGGCAAATATCGGGGCGAGAGTGGTCGCACTGAGTCCTCAAGGGTTGATAGAGCTTTATCAAGTGCGCGAGTCATTAGAAGGCATGGCCGCAAGGTTAGCGGCTTTGAATATGACCCATGAAGAAATTGATGATTTGATGGGACTACTGCAATGCCATTTTGATGAAGTCAAAGACGGGCAGTCTTATTATCAGGAAGCGGGCGATGTCGACTTTCATTATCGAATCATACTGGGTAGCAAAAATAAGCATTTAATCAGTATGTTATTTGATGGTATTTATCATTTAGTGCGCATGTATCGTGTGCAGCTTGGTATGGCGGGACCTAGAGTAACCACCGCCTATGATGAGCATAAACATATTGTAAAAGCCATTGCTAATCGTGATGCAGAACTCGCTGAGATGTTAATGCGTCGCCATATCATGTATTCAAAAAATAGTATTGAAGCCAAGTTAAGTTAGTTATCGATAATTATGATGACCGATAATCGAATCAAGATTGTTAATACACACAAGGAAAGAATATGAGCGCAGGTAAAAAATTTCGCCAGGCACTAATGGCCAATAAACCATTGCAAATAGTCGGTACGATCAATGCCTATTCAGCCATGATGGCAAAACAAATTGGCCATCAAGCCATTTATTTGTCAGGTGGTGGCGTGGCAAACGCCTCTTATGGTTTGCCTGATCTTGGCATGACTTCTTTGAATGATGTGTTAGTGGATGTGCAACGTATTACATCAGCGTGTGACTTACCTTTATTGGTGGATATCGACACGGGTTGGGGCGGTGCATTTAATATTGCCAAAACCATTCGCGATATGGAAAAAGCGGGTGCAGCCGCTGTGCACATGGAAGATCAAGTAGCGCAAAAGCGTTGTGGTCATCGCCCAAATAAAGAAATCGTGCCTGTAGAAGAAATGGTCGACCGCATTAAAGCGGCGGTTGATGCCCGCACAGATCCTGATTTTTTCATTATGGCGCGCACAGACTCGTTTGCTCAAGAAGGGTTAGAAGCCGCTATCGAACGTGCTAAAGCCTATGTAGCAGCAGGTGCAGACGGTATTTTTGCTGAAGCAATTAAAACTGAAGCACATTATCGCGCCTTTGCTGAAGCATTAGATGTGCCTATTTTGGCTAACATTACTGAGTTTGGCCAAACTGAATTATGGAATAAACAGCAATTAGGCGAGTGGGGTGCATCTATGGTGCTATATCCATTAAGTGCATTCCGTGCGATGAACAAAGCGGCTGAAAATGTCTACAGTGCTATTTTAACCGATGGCGACCAAAAAGCGGTGGTGGACACCATGCAAACGCGGATGGATTTATATGATTACTTGGGCTATCACGATTATGAGCAAAAGCTAGATAGTCTATTTGCCGAAGGCAAAAATAAATAATCACCCGGTAATAAAAGTGTGAACCATTTTTACGACTAGAATAAAAAATACCCTACAATCGCGATTAAGCTTGGCTTAATCGCGACAAGCATAAGAAGGAAGATATCATGGTAGACAAGAAATTATCGGGCGCAGGATTACGTGGTCAAAGTGCTGGCGAAACAAAATTATGTACAGTCGGTAAATCAGGTTCTGGACTGACTTATTGTGGTTATGATGTCGCGGATTTAGCCGACAACGCCACCTTTGAAGAAGTGGCTTATTTACTGTTTAACGGTGAGTTACCAACTCAAGCACAATTAAGTGCTTACAAAACAGAGTTAACCGCGCAACGTGATTTACCTGACGCCCTTAAAGCGGTATTGAAGCTTATTCCTGCTGATGCTCATCCAATGGATGTTATGCGAACGGGCTGCTCGTTTTTAGGAAACCTTGAGCCAGAAGTTGATTTTACTCAGCAGCATAAAGCCTCTAATCGCTTGCTCGCAGCGTTTCCTGCGATTATGTGTTACTGGTATCGCTATAGTCATGAAGGTGTAGAAATTGACTGTACTAGTGATGAAGAATCACTTGGCGGTCATTTCCTTAAATTATTACGCGGTGAAACGCCTTCTGCACAACATCGTAAGGTAATGGACGTGTCTTTGATCCTTTATGCTGAGCATGAGTTTAACGCATCGACCTTTACCGCGCGCGTATGTGCTTCAACATTATCGGATATGTATTCGTGTGTGACTGGTGCGATTGGTTCATTACGGGGTCCACTTCATGGTGGCGCAAACGAAGCTGCAATGGATATGATCCAAAAGTTTAGCTCACCAGCAGATGCTAAATTGAAAATGGCGGGTATGTTAGAACGTAAAGAAAAAATTATGGGCTTTGGCCATGCTATTTATAGTGTGTCAGATCCTCGTAATGTGATCATTAAAGCCTGGTCTGAAAAGTTGGCTCACGAAAATGGTGACACCTCGTTATATGACATTTCTGTCGCCTGTGAAGAGTTTATGTGGGACAGCAAAAAGCTATTTTGTAATGCAGACTTCTTCCATGCCTCTGCTTATCATTTTATGGGCATTCCAACTAAGTTATTCACACCAATTTTTGTGTGTTCACGTTTAACAGGCTGGGCTGCACATGTGATGGAACAACGCTCTAACAACCGCATT
Organism: Shewanella sp. HL-SH4; assembly: GCF_051164845.1. NCBI lineage: Bacteria > Pseudomonadati > Pseudomonadota > Gammaproteobacteria > Alteromonadales > Shewanellaceae > Shewanella > Shewanella sp. HL-SH4. The sequence continues at coordinate 237,139 of NZ_CP195037.1, read as the reverse complement.
ATTCGTCCAAGTGCAGATTATGTCGGCAGTGAGCCACGTAAAGTGATACCAATTAGTCAACGCTAATTAACTTGCCGAGTCTGATAATGATGATGACTCGGTTTTTTTCGTTGTAGATTAGCGCTTATTAGTTTGATGTTTATTGTGGATGAAGTTATGAATACTCAATACCGTAAAGCCTTGCCGGGCACCCAATTTGATTATTTTGACACCCAAGAGGCTGTCGACGCAATTGAACCTGGCGCTTATGCCAAATTGCCTTATTGTTCTCGTGTATTTGCCGAGAACCTAGTGCGTCGTTGTGCGCCAGATATGCTCACTGATTCGTTAAAGCAGTTGATTGAACGTAAAAGTGATCTCGACTTTCCGTGGTATCCCGCTCGTGTGGTATGTCATGATATTTTAGGTCAAACCGCTTTAGTTGATTTAGCGGGTCTGCGTGATGCGATTGCTGAAAAAGGGGGCGATCCATCTAAAGTAAACCCAGTAGTACCGACTCAATTGATTGTCGATCACTCACTGGCTGTAGAACATGCCGGTTTTGACAAAGACGCGTTTGATAAAAACCGCGCTATTGAAGACCGTCGTAATGAAGACCGTTTTCATTTTATCAATTGGACCAAAACTGCGTTTAAAAATGTTGATGTTATCCAACCTGGTAACGGCATCATGCATCAAATTAACTTAGAACGTATGTCGCCAGTGGTACATGCTCAAAATGGTGTGGCGTTTCCTGACACCTTAGTGGGCACCGATAGCCATACACCACATGTAGATGCGTTAGGTGTTATTGCCATTGGGGTAGGTGGTTTAGAAGCGGAAAGCGTGATGCTGGGCCGCGCATCTTACATGCGTTTACCGGAAATTGTGGGTGTTGAAGTAACGGGTAAGCCACAACCTGGCATTACCGCTACCGATATTGTATTAGCATTAACCGAATACTTACGTGCGCAAAAAGTAGTGTCATCGTATCTTGAGTTTTATGGTGAAGGTACCACCCATTTAACCCTTGGCGATCGCGCCACCATTACCAACATGACGCCTGAATACGGCGCCACAGCAGCGATGTTTTATATCGATAAGCAAACTATTGATTATTTAACATTAACTGGTCGTGAAGACGCGCAAGTTAAATTAGTTGAAACCTATGCCAAACAAGCTGGTTTATGGGCTGATACGTTAACGAATGCTGTATATGAGCGTGTTCTGCACTTTGATTTGTCTTCGGTTGGACGTAACATTGCCGGTCCTTCAAATCCGCATTCTCGGGTTCCAACCTCTGAGCTTGCTGCTCGCGGCATTAGTGGTGTAGTTGAAAACGAGCCTGGTAAAATGCCCGATGGTGCCGTGATTATTGCCGCCATTACTAGTTGTACTAACACCAGCAACCCTCGCAACATGATTGCAGCGGGACTATTAGCACGAAATGCCAATGCACGTGGTTTATTACGTAAACCTTGGGTTAAATCATCACTTGCGCCAGGCTCTAAAGCAGTGCAATTGTATTTAGAAGAAGCAGGCTTGTTACCTGAGCTTGAAAATTTAGGTTTTGGTATTGTTGGGTTTGCCTGTACCACCTGTAACGGCATGAGCGGCGCGCTTGATCCGGTTATTCAACAAGAAGTGATTGATCGCGATTTGTACGCAACGGCTGTGCTATCGGGTAATCGCAACTTCGATGGACGTATTCACCCTTACGCTAAACAAGCATTTTTAGCTTCGCCGCCATTGGTCATTGCTTATGCCATTGCCGGTACGATTCGTTTTGATATTGAAAAAGATATCTTAGGTATTGATAACCAAGGTCAAGCTGTGACGTTGAAAGACATTTGGCCTACCGATGAAGAAATCGATGCGGTTGTTAAAGCTAGCGTTAAGCCCGAGCAGTTCCGCAAAGTTTACGAGCCGATGTTTGACATTAAAGTTGAATATGGCACACATGTAAACCCACAGTATGATTGGCGCCCGCAGAGCACTTATATTCGTCGTCCACCTTATTGGGACGGAGCCTTAGCGGGTGAGCGCACCATGAAAGGTATGCGTGCATTAGCGGTGTTGGGTGACAACATCACTACGGATCATTTATCGCCATCCAATGCGATTATGCTAGACAGTGCAGCAGGCGCTTATTTACACAAAATGGGCTTGCCAGAAGAAGACTTTAACTCTTATGCCACTCACAGAGGCGATCACTTAACTGCCCAGCGAGCTACATTTGCTAACCCTAAACTGTTTAACGAAATGGTGCAGGAAAACGGCAAGGTTAAGCAAGGATCACTTGCGCGCCTTGAGCCAGAAGGCCAAGTTACTCGCATGTGGGAAGCGATAGAAACCTACATGGAACGCAAGCAGCCACTGATTATTATCGCTGGTGCGGATTATGGTCAAGGCTCGTCACGTGACTGGGCGGCAAAAGGCGTGCGACTTGCTGGCGTTGAAGTGATTGTTGCCGAAGGCTTTGAGCGTATTCACCGTACCAACTTAGTCGGTATGGGCGTGTTACCGCTTGAATTCACAGCAGGTCATAATCGTCATACTTATCAGATTGATGGCACAGAAACCTATGATGTGGTTGGCGAGCGTAAGCCTGGTGCGATGTTAGATGTGATCATGACGCGTAAAAACGGTGAGCAAGTGACGATTGCGGTGAAGTGTCGTGTCGACACGGCTGAAGAGCTGTCTATTTATGAAGCTGGCGGTGTATTACAACGTTTTGCGCAAGACTTTCTAGAGTCAAGCGCTGCGCAGTAATTTTTGCATGAAGAAATAATCAATCATCAGAAAGAGGCGGTGTATGGGGTTACCATCACCGCTTTTTTTAAGGATAAAACATGACGTTTAAACCACAGATAAAAATACCCGCTACCTATATGCGTGGCGGAACCAGTAAAGGAGTCTTTTTTAATATTTCTGATTTACCGGTAGCAGCTCAAGTGGCTGTCGCTGAACGTGATGAGATATTACTCAGAGTCATTGGCAGTCCTGATCCCTATGGTAAGCATACTGACGGTATGGGCGGTGCGACCTCAAGTACCAGTAAAGTGGTTCTTTTATCAAAAAGCACCCAGCCTGATCATGATGTGGATTACTTATTTGGCCAAGTAGCGATAGATAAACCCTTTATAGACTGGAGTGGTAATTGCGGCAACTTAACCGCTGCTGTAGGCTCATTTGCGATTAGTAATGGATTAATTGATCCAAGACGAGTTCCTCAAAATGGCACCGTAATCGTGCGTATATGGCAGGCAAATATTAACAAAACCATTATTGCTCATGTACCGATAACAAACGGCGAAGTACAAGAAACGGGTGATTTTGAACTTGATGGCGTGACGTTTAAAGCCGCTGAAGTACAAGTTGAGTTTTTAGACCCTGCCGATGGTGAAGGGGCGATGTTTCCTACAGGTAATATCGTAGATGAGTTAGTTGTGCCAAATATAGGTACATTTAACGTAACTATGATTAATGCCGGTATTCCAACTATTTTTTTGAATGCGGCTGATATTGGTTATACTGGAGCAGAATTGCAAGACGCGATTAATAACGATAATACCGCACTAACAAAATTTGAAACTATTCGAGCCTATGGTGCACTAAAAATGGGACTAATCACTCATTTAGAAGAAGCCAAAGTTCGCCAACATACACCTAAAGTAGCCTTTGTTGCACCTGCAGCCGATTACATTAGTTCAAGTGGTAAAGCGATTAGTGCTTCAGAAATTGATTTATCGGTGAGAGCACTATCAATGGGTAAATTGCATCATGCCATGATGGGTACTGCAGCGGTTGCTATTGGCACTGCAGCAGCTATACCGGGGACATTAGTTAATCTTGCGGCTGGCGGCATCGAGCGCCAATCTGTTACCTTTGGTCATCCCTCAGGCACTTTACGTGTAGGTGCAGAAGCTAAGTTGATTGATGGTCACTGGCAGGTAACTAAAGCTATAATGAGTCGCAGTGCTAGAGTATTAATGGAAGGTAGTGTGCGTATACCTCAAGACTAACGTATCCAGTTTTGATCATTGTATAATTTAAAAGCCTAAGCACTGTCTTAGGCTTTGTTATTTTAAAACAATTAATAATCAAAATGTTATTTTGTTTTTATTAAGTAAAAAGAAAATATAGTTTAGATCTAAAAATGACTTGAACACAGATAGAAATTAGTATTTTATATGCATAATTTCACATGGCGACATTTTGTCAGAATAGTAATTTTTATTAGTTTAATATCATTGGCTTAGTGATTTAATTTGATAGCAACCTCACTTGTAAGTGATGGTTTTTTATGCGTCTTAATTACTGTCATGTTACTTTAGCAACAGATTGATTGGGTTAAACCAGACTTTTATTGCCACTATAAGTGAATCCTTAGCGGATTAGCTGTTATGCAAATAAAAATTAGTCAGTACTTGAAAACTTGTATTGAGAATAAGAAAAGGAAAATATTATGGTTGAACACATCACGGGTATGCTGGCATTAATCGGTGTATTGTCGCTTTTGTGTCAATGGGCAGGCTGGAAATTAAGATTACCTGCCATTTTACCACTACTGTTATGTGGATTGTTACTCGGACCTGGATTGAATATTCTTAATCCCGATGAAATTTTTGGTGATCTATTGTTCCCTATCATTTCATTGGGTGTAGCTGTGATCCTTTTTGAGGGAGCATTAACGCTCAATTTCAAAGAGATTAAAGATCACAGCCGCATGGTGACTAATCTTGTGACCATAGGCGCAGTAATTACTTGGGCATGTATTACCCCTGCCGCGCACTATTTTATGGGATTTGATTGGCCTGTCGCATTTCTATTTGGCGCGTTAGTTGTTGTCACAGGGCCAACGGTAATTGTACCCATGTTGCGTACGGTTCAACCTAAAGCTAAATTAGCCAGTATATTACGTTGGGAAGGTATTGTTATTGATCCCATCGGTGCATTATTCGCGGTGTTAGTTTACGAATATGTTGCCGTTACCGCAGATCCTACAACACACGTATTGTATGCATTGGGCCTCACTTTAGTGATTGGTTTTGGCATAGGTGCAGCCGCGGGTTACTTCATTGGTGTAGCACTAAGAAATAACGTCTTCCCACATTATCTGCGTAATACAGCGGTGTTAACGATAATGTTGGGTGTATTCGTCGGCTCTAACTTATTACAACATGAATCAGGACTCTTAACGGTTACTGTAATGGGTATCTGGCTTGCCAACATGCGTGGTGTAGACATAGCCGATATTCTAGAATTTAAAGAAACCTTAACAGTACTGCTTATTTCAGCATTGTTTATTTTGCTTGCCGCACGTTTAGATTCTAACGCTATGTTAGGGCTTGGTATTGGTGCTTTCGGAGTGCTGTTTGTGGTTATGCTTATTGCTCGTCCATTAAGTATTTGGACCTCAGCATTGGGTACTAATTTAACCTCAAAAGATAAGTGGTTTTTGAGTTGGGTTGCACCACGGGGTATTGTTGCTGCGGCAATTTCATCACTGTTTGCGATTAAATTAGAAGAGCTTGGTGTTCACGGTGCAAGCTCTATCGTGCCATTAGTATTTTTTATCATTATTGGTACCGTAGTTATTCAAAGTTTAACCGCAGGCCCCTGGGCAAAATTTTTAGGGGTTAAAGAAGGTTCAAACCAAGGTTTACTTATTTTCGGAGCCTCAAAATTTGCTCGAGAATTAGCCACCCAACTATTAGCTAAAAACATTAAAGTTGTGTTAGCAGACAGTAACTGGGACAGTATTCGTCAAGCCCGTATGGAAAATATTCCTGTTTACTTCGGTAACCCAGCATCTGAACATGCTACTAACTACATGGACTTAAGCGGTATAGGCAGAGTGTTAGTTATGTCTCCTTATCGTCAATTGAATCCTTTGGTCAGTTTCCATTTTCAAGATTTGTTTGGTTCGGAGAAAGTGTTCGGTCTAAATAATAGTGAAACAAATGTTGGCAGTGGCCGTCATCAACTGTCTGAGTCTTATTTACAGCGGTTATGCTTATTTGGTGAAGGGATAAGCTATGCCAAAATAGCCAGTTTAATGGCTAAAGGTGCTGTTCTTAAAGTCACTAATATTACCGAAAACTTCAGTTATGAAAAGTTTCGTGAGCGTTATGGTGATACAGCTATGCCTTTGGTTTATATAACCAAAGAGGCTAAGTTAAAAGTCATTACCGCGGAAACTCAAAAGTTACCCGTAGGGATTGAGTTAATTAGTTTGTTACCTCAAGAAGCACAGGAACAAGCAATTATTCAACGCGCGTTAGATGAAGAAGCTGCTCGTTTAGCTAAGATTAAAGCAGAAGAAGAAGCAAAAGCGGCTGCTGAAGCACGTGCTATCCGTGAAGCAGAGGAAGCTGAGCAACGTGCAATTGAGAAAGCTCGCCGTAAAGAGGAAGAGCTAGCTCTGTTCGAGGCACAAGAAAAAGCTAAGTTACTCGAGGAAGAGCAGGCAGCTTTGATTGAAGAGGCTAGACTTGAGAAAGAGTCTGAGACTTTAGATATTCAATTATCGAATGATGAAGTGCTTAATGATTCGCTTGTTACAGATGAGACTGAGTCTTTGGATAAAAAAGAACCACCGTTAAAATCCTAATATTAACGATACAATAGTTGTTAAAAAAGGCTTAGTTAATACTAAGCCTTTTTTTATTTGTATCATTTTTGGAATTTAAAGTCGTTAAATAGATCTAGTAGCCAAGCTATTTAAAGAGTTCAAGTACAACTTCATGATGATCTTTAGTTTTGAATTTATTGATGAACTGAGTGACTTTACCTTCAGTACCCACAATAAAACTTAATCGATGTATCCCGTCAAAAGTTTTACCCATAAATTTCTTTTCACCCCAAACGCCAAATGCATCAGCAACAGCATGACCTTCATCACTGAGTAAGTGAAAATTTAATGCTTGTTTATCTGAGAACTTTTGTAGCTTAGCAACTGGATCTGGGCTTATGCCTAGAACAGTAATGTTTAGATTATCCAGTTGCTGCTTGATATCACGTAAGCCTTGAGCTTGTACAGTACAACCAGGGGTCGATGCCTTTGGGTAAAAGTAAACTAATACAGGGCCTTTATCCAGACAGCCTTGTAATGAAATAGTTTCATTAAATTGGTTTTGTAGCGTAAATAGTGGGGCGGTATCACCCGTTTTTAAGGTGTTCATATTTATTCCTTTGTCAGATATCAGAAGGGGTATGTCTAGGCCCTGATTTACACCAAAATACGATAGGTAATGGAATATAGTTCAGCTAATAGTTACTGTGGTGACGTAGTGCCTTGCATTAATTTAATACTGCACTCTAAATTCATTTCTTCAGCCAATTGATGAATGGATGTTTCTAGCTTGGCTAAATCGACTTTATCAGGAATATTAATCGCTAAGAATATCGACTGCGTTTGTAGACCTTCATTATCATCGGCATGGGAGCGTACTGCGGCCAAATCAAGTGAGCGCTCAGCTAGGAATTGGGTAATTGTTTTCATCGTGCCACGTTGGTCTTCACCACTAATGGTCACTTCAACGCGTGATACATAATTTTTCGGCACATGTTTTGATGTCCGTTTCATCACGGTCATCAGCTCTAATTCAACACTGAGACTGGGCAGCATGGTTTCAATTTTTGTAATTGCTGGCCATGAGCCCGAAATCATCATTATTAGAGTAAATTCATTACCAAATAGCGCCATACGGCTATCAACGATATCACAATCACAATCACTGGCTAAGCGTGCTAAGCGACTGACTAAACCAGGGCGATCGGCACCCATTGCGGTAACGACCAGGTAGTTGGTCATGGATTTTCCTCATTTGTTCGAATGAAATATCGATTGACGTCTTTAAACATACTATACGCCTATGCAACCAGTAATATTATCATATCATCGTAACAAACCTCCTTAAAACGATAGAATAAAAATAATACTTGGCGTAATTGGTGTAATTTTAATCAGCTGAAAGAGGGATATCTAAAAAAACAATTAAGAATGTGTAATCTCTTCGCTATAAAGCATAAAATACTACTACTTTATGCCGAATCAAGGTGAAATGGCTTTTTCGGGTAATTTTGATTTGAGCACTGCTAATGCTTGTCATTAGTGGGTAGCATCAGTAACATAGCAAATCCTGAAAACTTGGGGAATATAGATGAAAAACGGAAGCATCGTAGCCTTAATCACACCAATGAATCGTGATGGCACAATAGATTATGCAAGTCTTGAAAGACTGGTAGATTTTCATATCAATCAAGGCACCGATGCCATTGTTGCTGTGGGTACAACTGGCGAATCTGCCACCTTACCGATGAAAGAACATATCGCGGTTGTTAATCAAACCGTAAAATTTGCCGCCGGACGAGTCCCCATTATTGGTGGCAATGGCGCAAATGCTACAGCTGAGGCAATAGAGCTGACTAAAGGCATGCAAAATTCAGGCATTAGTGCCATGTTAGGTGTCACACCTTATTATAACAAGCCAACACCTAAAGGCCTGATCGCACATTATAAAGCTATTGCAGCGAGTACAGATATTCCACAAATTTTGTATAACGTACCAGGCCGCACAGCAGTAGATATGAAGCCGGAAACCGTTGCTGAGTTATGCTCTGTTAGCAATATCATTGGCGTGAAAGAAGCCACTGGTGATGTCAGCCGTGTTGCTTTACTACGTCAGTTATGTGGTGATGACTTTATTTTATACAGCGGTGATGATGCTACTGCTCGCGAGTTTTTACTTGCTGGCGGTAATGGCGTTATTTCAGTTGCGAATAACATCGTTCCTCATGCGTTTAAAGCTATGTGTGATGCCGCGCTTGCGGGAAATGCACAACTGGCTGCTGAAATTGATGAACCACTGCGTGGTTTATACAGTTCATTATTTTGTGAAGCAAACCCTATTCCAGTTAAATGGGCTGTTCATCGTATGGGACTAATTACCCATGGGCATATTCGTTTGCCATTAACTGAACTTTCTGAGCAGTTTCATGGTCTGTTACTAGAGTCTATGAAAAAAGCGCAAATTAAGGTGCAATAATACATGTTTAAAAAAGTCACCCCTCTATTACTGATAACCACGCTTGCAGCCTGTAGTACGCCTATAGATCGTCGCCAGGCTAATGGTAATGAAGAGTATGTTCAAACTCAGTCGGCTGCTTTATTGAAGATTCCATCTGGATTAAAACAACCTAACTACAGCAAAGAGTTCGATATTCCAAATGTCAGTAACAAAGTTGATACGACTATTGTTGGCAAACGATTAGATATTCGTCCACCACTGCAAATTATTGCAATGGCAGAGGGTACTCATGTTGAAGAAAGTAGCAACAATATTAAAATTATTATTGAATCCGTTGATAATTCAACCGACTTAAAGCAAGAGATATTTAATGTTATCAATAGTTATTTAGCTAATAATAACATTGCTAAGCGTACGGATAATTTTGAAACTGGTGTTGTTGAGACAGACTGGATAGAAAGCCAGGATGTATTAGAAACGAGTTGGTTCGGTAATGATAAAGTGTATTTACTGCGCCAACGTTATCAGTTTGATATCAATGTTAAACCACATGGTAGAACGGGTGATGTGGCGATTACCCTAGTCGAGCATGAAGAGTATTACGATGAAGACCTGCAAGATATATTCTTAACCGGTGATGATAAACGTCGTTATACCATTGATATGCTTAATAACACAGTGTCGTATATGGGTGTTGAGCGCGAGCGTGCGCTTAAAGCGGCACGTATTGAGCAAAGCTTAGGGATAGATATTGATCTTGTTGAACCAGGAGCAGATGCTGAATCATACTGGCTTGCAAAAGCTAGCTTTAGCAAAACATGGGATCGCCTACGTATCGTATTACCTGAGTTAGGCTTAGATGTTATCGACATGGATACCAGTAAAGGTCTATTTTATCTTAATTTACAAGAAAGTGGTGGTTTTTGGAGCTCATTATGGGGCGATGAGAAATTAACACTTGAGAAAGGTAGTTATCGACTGTTGCTGCGTACTACAGATAACAAAGATGAAACTAAAATTCTATTCCATGACATAACAGATGAACCGCTTAAAAACGAAGCTATTGCAGAAGTTTACCAACGTCTCTATCAAGCGATGAAAGAACAGCGTAAAGTGCTTTGATGACTATTATTTAGTTACTTTTATCTGAAAAAAGAGATGCCGACTGGCATCTCTTTTTTTTGGATTCAAACTTTTAACGTTAGCCAGATAACCAATTTAATACATGTGTCTAATGTATGTAATTTGTAAGGAAAGGTAAAACGCCTTGCAGCTAATAACTGACTGAGTAGAATCAACATCAAGTAATTTACCTCATTGAGCTTTGTAAAAACTTATATCTGAAAAATTAATTAAATAATTGCAGTGATGAGTGATCTATTTTTACTAGTTTGCACTATTACTCCACTAAACACTTATCTGACACAGTATAAAAATATTATCCAGTGTTAGTTCGTTGCATGATTACAATATCCCGATAAAGAATGGTTAACTGATGAAAAAAATAATATTAATAATCGCAGTTGTTGGCATTGCAGCATATGGCTACCAAGCCATGCAGCCTAAACAAAATAAAGTTCAGCACGAAAAACCTATTCCCAATGTGGTATTTGCTACTACTAAACTGATGGATATTCGCGATGAAGTGGAGGCAATAGGAACTGGTAAAGCATTTGAATCGATAATTGTGACCTCAAAAATTACTGAAGTGGTCACAAGTGTAAATTTTGAAGATGGAGATTTAGTCAAGAAAAACGACTTATTGATCCAGCTTCAAGATGCTGAGCAGCAAGCTAAAGTTAACGTCGCTAAGGTCAAGCTAACTGAGCACCTTAGAGAGTTTGACCGGATAAGTACTTTGGTTACCAGTAAAACTATTGCAGAGCTTGAGCGTGACAGATTACAAAGTTTAATTGATTTATCTCGTGCAGACATTGAGCTGGCGACATCCGCATTAATTGATAGAAAAATTACCGCTCCATTTTCAGGCCGCTTAGGATTACGTCAGGTTAGCCTTGGTAGCTTAGTGTCAACCGGCGAGCAAATTACAACGCTGGATGATGTCAGTAAAATTAAACTCGATTTTTCTATTCCAGAGCGATTTATTCAAGAATTAAAGCCTGGAAAGCAAGTAGAAGCGCAAGCGGTTGCTTTCCCAGACCGTATCTTTTTAGGGACAGTGACATCTATTGATAGCCGAGTTAACCCAGATACCCGTGCTGTTGTGGTGAGGGCTGTATTATCCAATGATGATTATGCTCTATTGCCGGGGATGTTAATGAAGGTGAAATTGATTAAACAAAGCCGACAAGGACTGTTACTGCCTGAATCAGCAATTATCCCTATCCAAGACAAGCATTATGTCTATAGCACCAATGAGCAAGATGAAGTGATTCAAATTCAGGTGAAATTAGGCGTCAGGATGCGGGGTTGGGTTGAAATTACTGAAGGATTAGCTGAAAACCAACATGTTATTATACGGGGTATTTTAAAAGTACGTCCAGGTGACAAAGTTACATTACAGGAAGCTGAAAACTTTAATTTCGTCAATGTTAACTCGACGGAGACAGCAGCATGATCTTAACGGATTTATCGGTCAAACGTCCTGTTTTCGCCTCAGTAATCAGTATTCTATTGATTGTCTTGGGTTTAGTGTCATTTGATAAATTACCTTTGCGCGAATATCCTAACATCGACCCCCCGATTGTATCTGTTGAAACCAGCTATCGCGGGGCAAGCAGTTCAGTTGTTGAAAGCCGCATAACTCAGTTGATAGAGGACAGAATAAGTGGTGTAGAAGGCATTCGCAACATTAATTCATCCAGCTCCGATGGCCGCTCGAGTGTCACAATCGAGTTTGATATTGACCGAGATATCGAAGCAGCAACTAATGATGTTCGAGATAGAATATCTGGTCTACTAGATCAATTACCTGAAGAAGCTGACGCACCATCCATTTATAAGGCCAACGGCAGCGATGAAGTGATAATGTGGCTTAACTTGGTCTCAGATCAAATGGACATATTGCAGCTGACAGATTATGCCAATCGGTATTTAGTTGACCGATTTTCAGTCATTGACGGTGTGTCTACGCTGCGTTTAGGCGGCGGAAAAGTGTATGCAATGCGCATATGGATAGACCGCCAAGCTTTAGCGGCACGTAACTTGACCGTTACTGATATAGAAAACGCATTGAGAACGGAAAACGTGGAGTTTCCTGCAGGATCTATAGAATCTGAAGATCGTCATTTTACTGTTCGATTAGAGCGTGCTTATCGTACCCCAGAAGACTTTTCTAATTTAGTGCTTACCCAAGGCGAAGATGGCTATTTAGTTAAGTTAGGTGATGTTGCCAGAGTTGAGATTGGCAGTGAAGAAGAGCGGATTGTGTTCCGTGGTAACACAGAGGCAATGATTGGTCTTGGAGTCAGTAAACAATCAACGGCAAATACCCTAGAAGTAGCTCGAGCTGCAAATGCACTGGTTGATCAACTCAATCCTACTCTACCTGCGGGTATGGAAATTAAGCGGTCCTATGACAGCTCAGTATTTATTGAACGCTCAATTGATGAGGTCTACCAAACTTTATTTATCGCGATGATATTAGTCATCATTGTGATTTATTTGTTTTTGGGTAGTGTCAGAGCGATGTTGATCCCTGCTATTACCGTTCCGGTATCATTACTCGCCACATTTACAGTGTTATATGCACTTGATTACACAATTAACTTATTGACTTTGTTAGCGATGATTCTAGCTATTGGTATGGTGGTTGATGACGCCATTGTGATGTTAGAAAATATTCACCGAAGAATTGAGCAGGGTGATTCACCGCTAAAAGCGGCATATTTAGGCAGCCGAGAAGTGGCTTTTGCTGTTGTAGCGACCACCCTTGTATTGGTTGCGGTATTTATGCCAATCACTTTCCTTGAAGGGGACTTAGGTAAGTTATTTAAAGAGTTTGCCGTGACAATGAGCGCCGCGGTTATTTTCTCAAGTATCGTTGCATTAACCCTTAGCCCCATGATGTGTTCTAAGCTGCTAAAACCTTCCAGCGAAGGTTCATGGCTAGTGCGTCAGATTGATAAATTGATGGATCGCTTATCATCAATGTATAAATCTAGCCTTGCTAAGGCATTTAAAAAGCCATTAATCGTCAGTGCCTTAGTACTTATCTCCTTTGTTATTAGTGGTTATTTATTGCAAAAAGTGCCTCAGGAATTTGCCCCACAAGAAGATCGTGGTTCTATGTTCTTAATGGTTAATGGTCCTCAAGGTGCTAGCTTCGAATATATTGAAGAATATATGGATGAAGTTGAAGGGCGTTTAATGCCATTAGTCGAAAGTGGTGATATTAAGCGTTTGCTTATCCGTGCACCGCGGGGATTTGGCACCGCAACAGATTTTTCTAATGGTATGGCGATTATCGTACTTGAGGATTGGGGACAACGTAGAAGTGCTAATGCTATTATTGGCGATATTCGTAGCCGATTATCAGATTTAGCGGGTATTCGTGCGTTCCCAATTATGCGACAGGCATTTGGTCGCGGAGTCGGTAAACCAGTTCAATTTGTACTGGGCGGCCCTAGCTATGAAGAGTTAGCAGAATGGCGTGATATTATTCTTGAAAAAGCCAAAGATAATCCCAAATTAATTGGTTTAGATCATGACTACCAAGAAACAAAACCTCAGTTACGTGTGATCATTGATCGGGTTAGAGCAGCCGATTTAGGCGTGTCTGTTTCGCATATTGGCCGCACACTTGAAGCCATGTTAGGTTCAAAACTAGTGACCACCTTTATGCGTGATGGTGAAGAGTATGATGTCATCATTGAAGGTAATCGAGAAAGTCAAAGCACAGCCAGTGATATGGAAAACCTTTATGTGCGTTCTGCGCGCACCAATGAATTAATTCCACTATCTAACCTGGTCACTATTGAAGAGTTTGCTGATGCTAGCTCACTTAATCGTTATAATCGTATGAGGTCAATTACTCTTGAGGCTAACCTAGCCGAAGATTACAGTCTGGGAGAAGCACTTGCTTATCTAAATGACTTAACCTCAACTTATTTACCTGCTGAGACGGTGGTAAGTTACAAAGGGCCTTCATTAGATTATCAAGAGTCAGGCAGTTCGATGAATTTTGTCTTCTTGCTAGCTTTAGGAATTGTATTCTTAGTGTTAGCGGCTCAGTTTGAAAGCTTTATTCATCCAATGATTATCATGTTAACAGTGCCATTAGCCACCTTAGGTGCTTTGCTGGGATTATGGTTTACCGGACAGAGTATCAATATTTATAGTCAAATTGGTATTATCATGCTGGTAGGTTTAGCTGCTAAAAATGGCATACTTATTGTTGAGTTCGCTAATCAGTTGCGAGATAGAGGCGTGGAATTTAACGAAGCAATATTACAAGCTTCTACCCAACGTTTAAGGCCTATTTTGATGACAGGTATTACAACCGCTGCTGGAGCATTACCTTTAGTGATGGCGGTTGGTGCTGGTTCAGAAACCCGCTATGTAATTGGTGTTGTGGTCTTATCTGGTATTACTTTGGCAACATTTTTTACCTTGGTTGTTGTGCCTGTGGCTTATAATTTGTTTGCTAAAAATAGTCACTCTCCAGATACGGTTGCCAAACAATTAGAACAAGAGTTACGAGAGTAAACAGATAATCGGATAATACAGGGTTGTTAATCCACTATTGTCCTGTTTAAGATATAAAAAAAGAGCCCGTCATTTGACGGGCTCTTTTTTTATATGCAGATCCTAGCGGCTTACCATACAACTTGCGGTTGCAGTTGCAAGTAATCGACCCTGTTTGTCGGTTAGCCTTGCTTCGGATATTGCTAAACTGGTGCTTAAGTTAACTAGCTTGCCTATCGCAAATACCGGTTGATTTTTAGGTACAGGCCGAACCATTTTTACATTCAAGTCGATAGTGGCGTAGCTAGCGCCAGCTGGTAATGCGGAATGAACCGCGCAGGCAGTGGCTGAATCAAGTACTGTAGCTGCAAAGCCGCCATGCACTCCACCCATAGGGTTTAGGTGTCTTTCATCTGCGGCTGCTTCAAAGGTAATTTCTCCTTCGCTAACTGAGACAGCCTTCATTGGCATCGTTTGTGTGATTGAAGGGGCAGGGAGTTCACCTGCTAACATAGCCTGCATAATTTGCAGGCCTGTCATTTGACGTATATTCATTGAAATTTCCTCAATAAAAAAGGGTAAAGCATAGCTTTACCCTTAATATTACTTTTACTAATCTATCTGTTAAGCAGCTTTTTCTTGCTTAGCGGGTAACTTGATATTGGCACGTAGCTCTTCAGTATCAAAATCGTCAACGTTGATAGATTTCAAGCGACCAATCTCTGCACGTTCTAATAAAGCAATTTCAGCTTCACTTAGAACACCCAGTGCTTTACCTTCAGCAGCAATCTTATCAAGCCACATGAAAGGGAGTCGTTTGCCAGCGGCTTTACACACTTTGTCGTATAAAGGCTCACAAGCTAGAATATCGATAAAGGTTTGTTCTTGAATACCTACGGGATTGTTCTCGCAGTTAGTAAAGAACTGACCTTTACCTAAACGGTCACGGCTTGCACATGGTGTTTGCATTATCTTAGCGACTTTATGATCCATTACATCTGTAGGACGCTTAACTGGACGACCGAATGGGAAAATAACCCAACGTAATACATGACCTAATCCCATAGGGAAGTTGTTAAGTAAGTCATCTAAAGAATCTTGTAATTTATACAATGAATCTTCAACAGCCCACTGAACTAAAGGTAAATCTTCAGTTAAACGGCCTTCATCTTGATAACGTTTCAATGTTGCTGACACAAGATATAGCTGGCTTAATAAGTCACCTAGACGAGCTGAAATACGCTCTTTACGCTTAAGATTTCCACCTAAGGTCGCCATTGCTAAATCAGACAATAACGCTAAGTTAGCACTGAAACGGTTCATCTGTTGGTAGTAACGTTTAGTCTTATCTGAGTAAGGTGCGTTAGAGAAACGAGCACCCGTTAATCCCATCCAGAAACTGCGAATAAAGTTAGAGGTAGCAAAACCAATATGACCAAATATCGCATCATCAAAGGTGGCTAACCCACGGGCTGCATCAGTATCAAACGCCGATTCCATTTCTGTTAATACATAAGGATGGCAGCGAATTGCACCTTGACCATAAATGATCATAGTACGAGTTAAAATATTTGCGCCTTCAACAGTAATAGCAATAGGAGCGGCTTGGTAGCCACGGCCTAAGTAGTTGTTTGGACCTAAACATACACCTTTACCGCCGTGGATATCCATGGCATCGATAATACATTTCTGCATTCTGTCGGTTAAGTGAAATTTAACAATCGCTGATATAACAGATGGTTTTTCACCTAAATCAATTGCAGTGGTTGTTAAGCTAGTGACTGCATCCATTAAGTATGCATTACCGCCTATACGTGCCATTGGTTCTTCAATCCCTTCTAACTTACCAATCGGTAGTTTGAACTGACGACGAATGCGTGCGTAGGCACCAGTAGCTATTGCAGCAGTTTTTACACCACCAGCAGAGTTAGATGGCAGGGTAATACCACGGCCAACCGATAAACACTCAACCAGCATACGCCAGCCTTGGCCAGCCATTTCTGGTCCACCAATAATAAAGCTTAATGGTACAAACACTTCTTCACCACGGGTAGGACCGTTTTGGAACATACAGTTAAGTGGGAAGTGGCGGCGACCAGTTTCTACACCTGGGATATTAGTTGGGATTAAAGCACAGGTAATACCTAGCTCTTCTTTATCGCCTAGTAATCCATCAGGGTCGCGTAGCTTGAAAGCTAAACCAAGTACGGTCGCGACAGGTGCAAGCGTAATATAACGCTTGTTCCATGTTAGCTTCATACCTAATACTTCTTCACCTTCAAATTCGCCTTTACAGACAATACCAAAATCTGGAATTGAGCCTGCATCACTGCCAGCTTCTGGGCTGGTTAATGCGAAACAAGGGACTTCTAATCCTTTGGCTAAGCGAGGTAGGTAATGATCTTGCTGCGCAGCAGTGCCATAGTGCTGTAACAATTCACCAGGGCCTAAAGAGTTTGGTACACCGACAGTTGATGCAAGTTCACTGCTAACACCAGCAAGCTTTTGTAAAACCTGTGATTGAGCATAAGCAGAATATTCTAAACCGCCATATTTCTTTTTGATGATCATCGCAAAGAAACCATGGTCTTTTAGGTATTGCCACACATCTTGAGGTAAATCACCGAGTTCATGCGACACCATGTGGTGATTAACCATTTTACACACTTCTTCAACAGGGCCGTCTAGGAAGGCTTGTTCGTCAGCGGTAAGGCGAGATTGTGGGTAGTTGTGTAGTTTACTCCAGTTAGGATTACCAGCGAACAAATCCGCTTCCCACCAGGTCGTACCTGCTTCAATTGCTTCTTTTTCAGTCGAAGACATTTCAGGCATGATACCACGGTACACTTTAAGCAGCGGACGGCTGATAAAATTTTGTCTAAATGATTTAATGTTAAAAGGTAATGCTATTACAAGGAATACAGCCCATGTAATAGTACCAACGATGTCCATTGCGCTACCAACACCTAAAACAACAGCTGCTGCTATCGTGGTGGTGACAAGCGATACCCTTAGGTAAGACATTGTGCCGAGCACAAAGATCATCGCGATGATCAAAAGTAGGGTGGTCACTTTACTCTCTCCTTAAAGCCAAATTCAGTCTGAATGGCTAATTTTTTATTGATCTTAATCACAAGTATAGACCGTGGTCTGACCTGTGCAACATAAAATTTAACCTTATGTAGCAATGAATACAAGTATTATTCAAACAATTGTTTAAATTTATATATCTCAATCTTGTTTCACTCACATACCACACAAGATACAATATGTCTCACAAGGTAAAATTGATCAAAACGTAACAAAAAAGGCTTAATAAATGTGCGAATTGCTTGCTATGAGTGCCAATGTTCCCACTGACATCGTGTTTAGTTTTACAGGTCTTGCCGAGCGTGGAGGCGTTACTGGACCACATGTTGATGGCTGGGGAATTACTTTTTATGAAGGTAAAGGCAGTCGTACATTTAAAGATGCTTGTCCCAGTAGTCAATCGCATATCGCTCAATTAATAAAGTCATATCCTATAAAAAGTGAAATTGTTGTGAGTCATATTCGACAAGCTAATAGAGGGTGTGTGTCACTGGAAAACACACATCCTTTTACCCGAGAATTATGGGGCCGTTATTGGACCTATGCCCATAATGGTCAGCTAAGTGAGTATGAGAAAAAATTTATTTCAAGTCGTTTTCAAGCCGTTGGCGATACGGACAGTGAAATGGCATTTTGTTGGATACTTGAGCAAGTGGTACAGCAGTTTGGCGACACTGCACCAGAAAATATGAATGTGGTGTTTGAGTACATAGCTAAACTTGCAGATGAGATCCGCACTCTAGGTATATTTAATATGATCTTAAGCGATGGCATTGATTTAATGGCATATTGTACCAATAATTTATGCCACATCACTCGTCGAGCGCCCTTTGGTAAAGCCACCCTTATTGATACCGATGTGGTGATTGATTTTCAAAAAGAAACCACCCCTAATGATGTTGTTACCGTTATTGCGACTAGACCGTTAACTAACAATGAACAATGGCAGGTGCTTTCAGCCGGTGACTGGCGATTATTTAGACTGGGTGATATTCGGATCGAGCATAGTGCTGTTTAACATACGGTCGTAAAAATATTATATTTAAATTAGTAGATTATAAAATAATGCCAGCAGTGCTGGCATTATTAAAATCAATGGTGCTAATCAACTACCATTTTTTTAATATCTAACATTTCTTTTTCGCTGATTTCATCATGGCTGACTTCAGGTAAATTTTCATCGTCTGATGTATCTTCTTCTATTGTACCAGCTTGTTTTATTAACGACTTTTCTGCCATGTAAGCATCGAATATTCGCTTTTCATGATTGATATCAAGACTCGGAATATCAGTTAATGGCTTATCGAAATGATATTGAGCAAGTTGAATATCAAGTTGTTTACTGCCTTTAGAAAAATGACTTAGCCTAATCGGTAAATAAGCAAGTTTAGGTGCCATCCAAAAAAATGTTTGCCTTTTTGTGCTCTCGCGAACAACTTCAAATTTTACGGTTTCAAAAGTACCGCCTGCCACTGTAATGGTTTCATTACCAATGATTTTAAAGTCGTACTCATCCACCTCTTTTTCTTTGACCATCTTATAATTAAGGGGTCTTTTATTGCTTATCACGTCCATTCTAAATTGTAATTGCACCATCAGTGGGTCAAATATTAACTCTTGATAATCTAATTTTAGAGCTTCTTGTTTGTAGATGGTATGGATAAAATTTTGTGATTTAGCAAAAGCGGTTTGCTCGGTGTAATCACTACCTGTTCCTGTTCTGTAATGCACATACCTAAAAGGCACTAATTTACCGTTTTCAAGGGTGAAATCACTTTGTAGTTTACGTTCATCAGACAACATTAGTAGTCCGACTTCACTTTCGAATAGATAATTATAATAGCCACTATCAGTAGCTGGCAGAGTATATTTAGCATCACCTAACTCAATACTGCCATAATAAGCCTTGTACTGCGCTGTATGAGGAGTTAATGGTAATAAAGTGGTACTTTTTGAAACAGCCTGTTTAACAGAAGTGTCATCTTGTACTGAATTGTGTGGCGTTGAAACTAAATCAGCGCTAAGCATGCTACTGGTCGCACTAAAAGATACCATCATAAAATAAGCTATTAATGGTGACAGAAGTAGATGAGTTGACTGTGATTTTAAAAGAGTAGTTTGCAAGTTTTTAATCCTAAAAGAGATGCCGACTAAAACGGAAGTGTCATGACTAATGTTACTAGATCAGGTTGCCATAAATGTTTGGACAATGGAATCTTGCCATTGTTCACTTCAATATTCTCTAATCGCAATAATTCCGTTTGCTGTTGAAATAAAAGGGTGCTTTTCGGATACGAAATTCGTCCCGCAGCGTTAATTACCCTATGCCAAGGTAGGTTAGCTGTTGAAGGAGCAAGCTTTAGTGCGCGTGATACATATCTAGCTCGCCCTGGTAAGCCTGCAAGATCAGCCACTTTGCCATAAGGAAGGACTTTACCTTCAGGTATTAGTTTAACGACAAAAGCAATTTTGTCTTTAGCTTCCCACTGGTGATGATCAGAATACATACACATAAAGATTAATTGATTTATGATCAATTCTGCATGAAAAAGGTGGCATTGAACAGCAACATAATAGTATTCAGCACATTACTTGTAGCATGAACATTCGATTATGATTAAAAATACACTCTTACCTTAAACGGTTACCATGAAATAAACGCAGAAAAAATGTGAAAAAGCACCGCCAAGTACGAACATATGCCAAATGGCGTGATTATAAGGGATTTTTTTGTTTGCATAGAAGATGACTCCCAAACTGTAAAATATCCCCCCGATAATTAATAAATTAAATGTTAAATCTGTCATGTTAGCGATAAGGTCCTTCATGACTGTGACACAGAGCCAACCCATTAATAAATATAAAAATAGACTAAGTGCTTTGAAACGACCAATAAACAAAGTTTTAAAAATAATGCCACCGAATGCAATACTCCAGATGATCGTTAAGATGATTAATGCGCTATCATCCTGTAATGCAATGAGCATTAGCGGGGTGTAAGTACCTGCAATGAGTGTATATATAGTGCAGTGGTCTGCCATTTTAAATCGTTTTCGCCATACAGGTGTACGGCTAGTGTGATACAGAGTAGAAGATAAAAATAATGCTATGATACTGATACCATAAATAATAACACCCGCTAGCTGAGTTGTAGACAAATTCTCTCTGGCATTGGTTATCATTAACACCAGACCCACTAAACCTGCAATAACACCGAATCCATGAGATAACCCATTAGCTAATTCTTCTTTAATGCTATAATCGGGAGCGCTATTAAGTATTTGTTCTGCAGTAATAATGTCTGATGTTTCGGGCATGGTGCTTATTACTCAATATAAGAGTCGAAAATTATGTTTCAGTCTAACAGGGCTTGATAGTAAAAACCACAAATAGCGTACACGTGTACTCCCAATTTTTTTGATCTTAGCTTTCCTCATTATACTAGACACTATTTTGTAGGTAGCTAGTGAACTTTATCAAGGATTTACATTCAAATCAGCAGAGTTAATGATATGGATATGTTTTTAAAGACAGCAACTAAGATGGATAGAAAAAATAAATCATTAAATGGTGATGGCATTGATACTCATATTGACGCTGATATTGGTCCTGACAATGAGCTTGCCAGTTCACCCATCGCCATCCAAAATCGTAGTGGATTGGTTAAGTCTATTGCTATTGCACTTATTATACATTTTGTCTTTTTTGGCATCATAGCTTGGTTTTGGCAGCAAGCAAGCGAGCAGAAACAGCAAAGCTTAATCGTGAGCCCTGAACCGATAAAAATTAATAGCTACATTATTACCACCGAGCAATATGAAGCTATGGTTAAAGCGAGTGAATTAGTTAAGCCACTTGAAGGTGAAATGAAGATAGATGCAGATAAGCAAGAAATTAATAAAGAAGAAATTAATGAACAAGAGGTTGATAAGCAGGATACAAATACTGAGGTTGAAGAATCGATACAGCCAATTACACCCAGTGTAGAACATCAGTCAGTTTCTCATATTCAACCACAGGTTCCGTCAGTTCCTCCAGATATAATCATACCAAGGCAACCAGATAGCAGTAGTAATAGTAGGACCTCAGCGATTAACGATGAAACTGTAAATGAAGCTGTTAGTGATAGCGTGGCAGTACTTTCAACCCATGCTATTACCCAAGCATCAACCCAGTATTTACAGCAGATGAATATAAATGAGCTCGACACCTTAGTAGGGACGCAATCTGCATTAACAAGCAAGCCTGCTGGGACGATGAGTGAAATGGACCCTGACTTAGTCTTTATTGAATTAATCCCCCAAATTGATACCAGTCAACCCCATACATACAATCATCGCCTTGACCCTAATAGAATTGTGAAGCAAGGTGACTATTGTTATCGTGTGGTCAATCTAGCCACTCAGGTTAACCCCTATGGTGAAGGGTTAGGGTATGCAGAGTTTTGTGGTGTTGATGATCAAAAGACCGCTTTAACAAACGCTATTAGTAATCGACTGAGCAAAATTAAATAACCTTTTTTAGTCACTGTTTTTAATAACGACTTTTAATCGCTACTTTTTATCACTACTTTTTGTATCGGAATTTGTTAGCGACAGCCAGCCAAACTATGGCGCATATTAACCCAGCCACTAACCCAACTAAATGAGACTCAGTTGCCACCCTAGCATTAATTAATGCAGATATATCCGCACTTGCACCAAAATATTGCTCATAACTGACCTTTGCTATTACGCCTATTAGGAGTAAATACCCCGACCGTAAACCTTTGCGAATATCCATTACCGCGCCAAAAGTAAATAAACCATGTAGCAACCCACTTAATCCTACATAGGCTCTGAGTTCAGGATAGAAAATATATAAACCCACACCTTCCAAGACACAAAGGCACAAAAAAAGCAGCGTCAATTTACCTGTATGTCTTTGGTAATGTAATTCATGTAAAAAAACAATGACCCAAAATCCAGCCAAATTCATCACTAAATGCCAGATGTTGGTGTGTAACAAATTACCGGTAAGTAGGCGCCAAATTTGTCCATTAGCAATAGCATCATGTTGAAATTTGAATAAGCTGTTGGTATCGACAATGATGGGGTTAGTGATACTTAGGGCAAATAAAACAATACAAATGACACTGATAACCAAGGTAAATTGATATGGCTTGATTAATGATGAAGTTGTTTTACCCATATTCACCTCTATGTCGATGGCTGTATTTTAGCGTGCAATGACGACATGACTTGTTGTTGATTTTGCAGATAATCATCTAAGCCGCGTTGACGTAATAAACACGACGGGCAATCACCACAACCGTCGCCAATGATACCGTTATAGCAGGTCAGCGTTTGTTGTTTAACCAGTTCTAATTGCTGATATTTGTCTGCTAAAGCCCATGTTTCTGCTTTGTTAAGCCACATCAGAGGAGTAATGATTTTTAATGGCTTATCCATGCCGAGGGCTAAAGTGTGCTCCATTGATTTAACAAACTCATTTCTACAATCTGGATAGCCTGAAAAGTCAGTTTCACACACACCGGTGATAATGGCATCACAACCGAGTTGGTAAGCGTATACGCCCGCAAGAGTCAGAAATAAGATATTTCGTCCAGGGACAAAAGTATTGGGTAAACCATTATTCATTAATTCGTGGGAAACAGGAATAGAATCACGGGTCAATGCTGAAATGGCCAATTCGTTTAGCAGTGTAGTGTCTAATACTTTATGACTGATTAAATTCAGTTGCTTAGCCAGAGCTTTTGCAACATCAATTTCCTGTCTGTGGCGCTGGCCATAATCGAAAGTAATACCGTGTACTTCATCATATTCAGTTAACGCTTGAATAAGACAGGTGGTTGAGTCTTGACCACCACTGAATACGACTAATGCTTTGCTTGGCAATGAAGTTTGAGACATGAATAATGACCTAATGCTAAATAGTATAAGAGGGTGATAATATGTTAATTGATAGCATTTTATCTTACAGTTTCCTGCAATAGCAAAGTTAATGGCTCATTTATGCCAATTGTCATGCTGCTAACCTTGATACTGAGGTAGAAATAAACTATAAATGCCGCCCAAACGAATAAAGCAGGTGACAAATGAGCTATCCAGTTAACGAAGTGTTTGAAACTATCCAAGGTGAAGGGACTTTTACCGGTGTGCCAGCACTCTTTGTCCGTTTACAAGGTTGCCCTGTGGGCTGCTCTTGGTGTGACACCAAACAAACTTGGGATGTACTGGTTGAAAACAAAGTGTCGCCTGAACAAGTGATTGCGGTTGATGGCACCATTGGTCGCTGGGCTAACCATGATGGTACCAGTCTTATCGCCGCATTTAATCGTGAAGGCTTTAGTGCAAAACACGTAGTGATTACAGGCGGTGAACCTTGCTTGTATGATTTAACTGAGTTGACCAACCAATTAATCGACTCTGGCTACAGTGTCCAAATTGAGACTTCGGGCACTTTTGAGGTGCTATGTCATCAAGATGCCTGGGTAACAGTATCACCTAAAATCAATATGAAGGGTGGATATAAGGTATTAAGCCAAGCTTTAACGCGTGCCAATGAAATTAAACACCCAATAGCCACAGATAAACATATTGAAGAGCTGGATGATTTACTCAAGGATATTGATATTGAAGGTAAAACTATCTGCTTACAACCTATTAGCCAGAAGCCTCGCGCTACAGCATTGGCGATGAAAGTCTGTATTGAGCGTAACTGGCGTCTCTCGATTCAAATGCATAAGTATTTGAATATTGATTAAGCGATAAAGGTTGCCCCAAAATGTGTGTTGGGGCAACTCGATTTAGCAGTCCAATGGACTGAGTAATCCACTTTGGTTAAAATCACTTAGTTGCTGTTCAAATTGTTTAAAGCAACCAATATTGTCCTCAATCCATTGGGGATTATAATAAGTATCTAAGTATCTTTCCCCCGCATCACAAATCAATGTCACAATCGAACCTGCTTGTCCTTGTTGTTGCATTCGCGTGGCTAACAGTAATGCACCATACAAGTTGGTTCCTGTCGATGCGCCCGTTTTTCGGCCTATCAAGGTTTCTAACCATTGCATGGTAGCAATTGATGCTCCATCAGGAATTTTATGCATTTCATCAACAACACCAGCAATAAAGGAGGGTTCGACTCTAGGCCGTCCAATGCCCTCAATTTTACTGCCTTTTTGACCTGTTAATGTTTTATCACCACTGTGGAAATAATCATAAAAAACTGAGTTCTCAGGGTCTACCACACACAGTTGGGTAGATAACTGCTGATAGCGAATATAACGCCCAATGGTAGCAGAGGTGCCACCTGTGCCGGGGCTCATTACGATCCAGTGGGGAATAGGGTGTGGCTCACGTTGCATTTGAATGAATATTGAGTCAGCAATATTGTTATTTCCCCGCCAATCTGTGGCGCGCTCTGCAAAAGTGAACTGATCCATGTAATGGCCATTTAACTCTTTAGCAAGGCGTTCAGACTCAGCATACATCTGATTACTATTATCAACGAAGTGACATTGCCCGCCGTAGAACTCGATTTGTTGAATTTTCATTTTAGCCGTAGTCGAAGGCATTACCGCGATAAAAGGCAAACCAATTAAACGGGCAAAATACGCTTCAGACACCGCAGTGCTACCAGACGATGATTCAATAATGGTGGTAGTTTGTGTAATCCAACCATTACATAAAGAATATAAAAATAACGAACGGGCTAAACGATGCTTTAGGCTGCCCGTAGGATGAGTACTTTCATCTTTAAGATAAATATCAACACCGTTAAGTTGTGGTAAATCGAGTTTTATAAGGTGAGTATCAGCAGAACGTTGATAGTCTGCATCAATCTTAGCAATGGCCTGGTTTACCCAATTCGATGGCATAGTATTTTCTCATCGTGATTATTAATGACTTAATCTTAAAGAAAAAAAGGTGTTAAACCTAGCAAAAATAAACTGGTTGAGATAATAGAGAGAATTAATACGAATGTGATTAACTAATGAAGGATATATTACAGATTTTGAGTGATATAGTATGAAGATTAAGATGTAAAATGGTGGAGGGAGAAGGATTCGAACCTTCGAAGGCTGAGCCGTCAGATTTACAGTCTGATCCCTTTGGCCACTCGGGAACCCCTCCACTGAATAGAGATAAATGAGCAAGAAAGATGGTGGAGGGAGAAGGATTCGAACCTTCGAAGGCTGAGCCGTCAGATTTACAGTCTGATCCCTTTGGCCACTCGGGAACCCCTCCACATATTTCTTTTTCGTCTATCTAAATTACATCGCAAATGGTGGAGGGAGAAGGATTCGAACCTTCGAAGGCTGAGCCGTCAGATTTACAGTCTGATCCCTTTGGCCACTCGGGAACCCCTCCTCAATTGCGGCCGCCATAGTAGTCATAAACCCAAAATATGTAAAGGCTAAAAATGAATATTTTTCTAAAGTTTAGGTGTGTTTGGTCGATAAAATAGCATCGAGTCATAATAGTGTTGTTTTTATATGCAAATTGAATCACTACTGGTCAATGAATTACAATTAGGCAGTCGTTTAAATGCGGCTGTCGAAAACCAGCGTCGTGGTGAATTTGGTTTACTGTTAGCCATGTTGTCAGCAGACAGTAATTATATGGCTCAATTTCAATTTGATAAACACCTAACGATTGACCAGAAACTGTATAAACAGTTTCAACTGCAACAACCACAAAAATTAGTTGATGATTTATCTGCTACTGCTGAGCATACAAATAATGGTGCTGTTTTTCACTCCCAAGGGTTATGTCAATTTCATTTACAACAAAGCTTATGTCCTGAAGCCATTGTAATACGAGGTAAACATGATGATGCAATGACCCAAGCATTAAGTAATAGCAGCCATTTAGTGCGATCAAAATATGAAGGGTTAGAAACCCATTATGAGCCTACTGAAGACATGCATTTTGTTGAGCAGTTAGAGCGTCAACGACAGATTAGTCAAACGATGATCCAACTCACCGCATAAAGTCCTCCGCTTGAGGCTATATCATTTGCAGAAAAACATGGTGCCAACTCGATATGTGAGCCAAGTAAGGGAAATTGTTATTCAGTTATTTTATGATAATCACATATAAACCGATCTTCATTCTTCAGCTTTGGGTGGTTCACTATGGTTAACACAATTAAACAACAACAGCAGAACGTAAACGACTCATGCAGTGATTGCGGTAGTTTTGTTGATATCGGCGCCGTAATTGATGAGCACGATACCGAGTTAATATTAGTTTTTAAGGGGGAGGCTGCTGAAATCGACGCACATAAGCTTGCCAATACCGCGCAGAATCGTTTCGACAAGGTCGATGTTAAAATTGTTCATGTAGGCGATGATGTTAAGCTTATATTGTATTTTTCAGTGACGGTGGAGAAAATGCTATTTCAATTAGAAAATGGCGTATAAATAGGGTTGCTGTTTGTTAATTGCGGGTGTATCGTCAGCGATTAAATTTTATAACAGCCTTTGATTATCAAGAGTTAACAAACAGCTTATTATTAAGCTCCCAATGGTATGTATTGAGTTTCTGCACATTGCTCACAGAGCGAACTAATTATAATTCAGCAGAATGAGAATACATGATGTCTTTTCGGGAAACTAATGACACAAGAACAAAATCAGCACCTTTTAGAGTTAATTGTAAACTCTAGTGCGAAACAGCAGGGGAACTTTACAAAAACCTCTGAGTTAGTTAGTCGGCTGTTGCAGCAACATTTTGTTGATTCTTCGGTATCTGTTTGGCTATTTGACGAAAAGTTGGACAGTGCAGAGCCATCATATGATGCACAACAAAATCCTTCTTTATCCTGCTCAAAAAGACTGATTTCTCATTATTCAGGCTGCGATAACAATAGGCCGATACCCACCCTAGCCGCTGTGCAGTCGGGCATAAACATTTGTTATTTTGATGAATTAAAAAACCACCGTTATATAGCCACTAATAACATCTCCCATGATAACCACTTAATTCATTCTTTTGATTATTATGGTATTAACCATATTGTCAGCACACTTAATGTTGCTATACGGATTAATGGCCATATTGAGGGGGTGTTAGCGATTGATTTTAAATCATCATTTGAATGGCAACTTGAACAAATTCAAATTGTGATTCAGTGTGCGGATCAGCTTGCGTTAACTTTGGCAACTCGATACTCCTACGATAAATCAGAACAAATCCATTTGTTGCGCAATGCTGCAGAACATTCAGAACATGTGGTTATGATTGTCAATACAGATACTTTAGTTGTCGATTATGTCAATTATGCCCATCAAAGAATGACAGGCTTATTACGCAGTGATATTGAACATCAAAGTGTGATGAATTTAGATATTTTTCGAAATAAACCCGATGTACTTCAACATATATTGGCAAAGCTTGCGAATAATGAAAGTGTAATAGGAGACATTAAACTTAAACGAGTCGATGGTAAACAATATTGGCTACACTATCACATTACCGGTTTTATGACAGAGCAAGGTCATCACTATGCCTTGGTTTCAAGTTATGACATCTCATCTGAATTTGAACACCAAGCAGATTTGGAATATTTAGCATGGCACTGTAGTTTAACTGGCCTACATAATCGATCTTTCTTTACTCCACTGCTGGATAAATCCCAAGATGGCATATTATTATTGGTTGACCTATTGGGCTTTAAGCGATTTAACGATACCCACGGCCATGAACAGGGTGACTCGTTATTAATTGAGGTTGCGAGACGTTTAAAGCACTTTGCCGCGAACTACAAAGCAATAGATGTGGCTCGAATTGGCAGTGATGAGTTTTGTATTTTGTTGCCCCACATGATGTCAGCACAAGACTTAGACGAGTTGGTCAGTAAACTCATCACCAATTTATCCGCTTCTATGATTATTAATAGAGAGAAAGTTGTACCTAAACCGGCTATTGCTATCGTTGACATTGGTTCAGTAATTGATTTATTTGCACCTTTATCCTGTGCAGATATTGCGTTGCAATACGCAAAAAAACAGTCAAACGGTTATTACCAATTCTTTAATGAAGAATTACTTCAACAATTTAAAAATAATGCCGAAATCGAAAAAGACTTACAGTCTGCTATTAAAGGTCGTCAATTTGAGTTGTACTATCAACCGTTAATGGATTATCAGAATCACCAGTACGTCGGAGCTGAAGCGTTAATTAGATGGAATCACCCTAGAAAAGGGGTGCTATATCCCGGTGCATTTATTGAAATAGCTGAACAGTCGGGCATGATTAATGCCGTTGGATCTTGGGTATTAGAAACAGCATGTAAACAATTAAATTTGTGGCAGCATAAAAATGTGGACATTACCATGCATGTCAATGTCGCTGCTAGACAGTTTTTTAGTGGTGATTTATTTGAACAGGTGTGGGATCTGTTAACGCGTTATCGCATTAAACCAAGAAGCCTTATTCTTGAAATCACTGAAACCGAACTAATGGGCGATATTCGCTATGCCATTAACCTTTGCCATGAACTTGCCGATCTAGGTGTGGGAATTGCTATTGATGACTTTGGCACAGGTTACAGTTCAATGAAGTACCTTAAACAGTTTCCTATCACCAAGTTGAAAATAGATCGTTCATTTATTATGGATATATCATCCAGTAAGCAGAGCCGTGAAATTGTGAGTGCGATAATTGCGATGGCTAAAGCGCTGAATATGTCAATTACCGCTGAAGGAGTTGAGACCATTGAGCAAGCTGCTTTTTTAGAAAAAATGCTGTGTGATCAAGCGCAAGGTTACTTATATAGCCCAGCTATTCGAGTGAATGATTTTAATGATTTAGTCCTAAACTCACTATATTAGCCCGTATGAACGCTTTTATTAATATTGTGTCATAATAATTTGTTTAGCTGATACAGCATTGTTTGAACTTCTTACCACTTTGGCATACGCACTGATCATTCCTGCGCGGTAAATCTGCTTCCATTTGCACACCTTGGGTATAAAACCATTGACCATCCAGTCGAACAAAATGTGATTCTTCAAAAATAGCATCAACGCCTTTATCAAGCTTATACCAAGCTTTAAATGTCACAATCGCTTGTTCTGTATCGATAAATGTCAGTTCGAAAGCCGGATGACTTTTATCTATCAATTGATGTGCTAATACCTGCAAGCCTAACCATTGTGTATTACCTTGAGATAATTGTTCAGCTGTTAAGCCATCCAAATATTGCTGGTGATGGGTATCGATTAAATAATTAAACTCACCAACGACAAATGCACAATAACGAGAGCGCATTAATATGTCGGCACTGTCAGCAACTATTTTATGTGTGTGATAAACAGAGCAACAGGCTTGGTAGGCTATACCGCTATGACATGGGCAAGGTTGATTTTGGTCAAAGGTAGCAAATTGCATTATTTAGGTTGTTCTGTAGATTGTTGAATAAATTGCTTACCGTAATACCAATTTGGCATAGGTTTGGCGCGGTAATAAAACTCAGGTTTTGAGCGAGTATTAGAATCGACACTTATTTTCCATTTACCTTCCGCTGTACGTCTGGAGACAGTAACAAATTTTCCGGCAAATTCACTTACAGGTTCGCCTGATTCTTTACCAGGGTGAAACCTTACCAGGTAATAACCAATGTCGGTCGATTGGTCAGCTGATGACTGACGAATTGCTACGCGAAAATCAATTTCAATTTTAGCGTTTTTTCGTTTAATTTTAGCAAAAAACTTATGATATAAATCAATGATATTGTTTTTGCCGTAAACAATATCTTTATCTTGTGTTTCAGAAATATACACAGCATCGTCAATGTATATATCATTTATAACCTCCATGTTAAGGTTATAAAATCCCTTTGTTAGATGACTATAATTTTCATTTAGCATGTCATTATCTGATTTTGTATTACTGTAACAAGGCATTGAAGCCATAGTGGCAAGCAGACTGACTAGCATCATTATTATTACGGGTTTCAAAAGCTTCATTAAACCGAGTTTCTCATCAAATTGATCTATTTTACAATATGGTAGGTACTATAAATTATTCTTTACCGTCGCCATAGAACATAATCATTACAAAGTGTGTAGGGAGGTAATGTGCTTAAAGATGATAAAGTGCTGTTTTTTGAAGAGATGGCTGATGTCATACCGCTCAAGGATATTAATAAAACACAATCTGTAAACTTGGCTAGCTCGTCTTCACCTACTGCGGGGCAATTAGCTAAACAAAGCGCCTTAAATGAGCATGATCTACTTACTGTTTTACCGCTCATGCCGTATCAATTTTCGAGGATCAGCCCAGACGAAATAGTCAGTCATCAGCATGATGGTATGCAGGATGCTGTCTTCAAACAATTACGTTTGGGTAAATATGATATTAAAACGATTTTAGATGTGCACGAATATAGCTTGGTCCAAGCTAGACTAAGTTTAATAAATTGTATTTTTGGTGCGTTTGAACGCGGAGAACGCAATATTCTGGTTATTCATGGTAAAGGCTATAACAGTAAGCCTTACCCAGGTTTAATGAAAAGTGCTATATGTGATTGGCTTTTCAGAATTGACCATGTTGCAGCGTTTCATAGTGCAACCCGAGACCAAGGTAGTACCGGTGCCATGTTTGTGATGCTTAAAAAGTCGCAACAAAAAAAGATTGAAAACAGTGAATTAAATCGCAAAGGCAGTGGTTTTAGATAAAGTAGGACTAAAAAATATGCCCAGATTGCCATGGCGAATCGTTCATTGTGGTAGGCGAGCATATCAATGAGTGCTTTTTGCTAAGATTAACAAAGACCCATTTCAGCCGTATGCATCCTTTGTTACCTGCAGTTTAAGCGCTGAGTTTACCCACTTAACATGAAGTTGTTTAAAAATAATCGCGATTACTTTCACATAAATATACACTCGTTTAAAAATCATGCTCATCAACTATTTTTATACAAAAGTTTATCTGTAGAGAACCTAGACTATTTTAAAAAAATTTGTGCTTGTTACCTTTGTGACTGTTTATGCTAAGTGTGAGCTATTTTGCTGCGAAAATAAGCCAAATTTAAATTGACATCTGTGCGCTCAATGATTAATTTAAACGGGTGTTTAAATTGAGAGTGGGTTAGAGGATGGCAAGTCGTACTGATACGAAAACAAGAATTCTAGATTCAGCAGAAAAACTGTTTGCTGAGAGAGGATTTTCAGAAACGTCATTGCGTTTAATCACCAGCAAAGCTGAGGTTAACTTAGCCTCAGTTAATTATCATTTTGGTTCAAAAAAAGAGTTAATTAGAGCGGTATTGGCGCGTTACCTTGATGTGTTTATGCCTGCAGCGGCAAATGAAATAAAGCGTTTACATTTAGCTCCGGAACATGCGCCACTTAATGACATTTTTTCATGTTTGATCAAACCATTATTAGAACTTAACAAGGTTAGAAATGGTGGCACAATAATATTCCTGCAATTACTCGGTCGGGGGTATATTGAAAGCCAAGGACATTTACGCTGGTTTATCACTACGCATTATGGCCAATATTTGACTACTTTTGTACAAGCTGTCACAGCAAGCGTACCGCACATTCCTCCGGTTGAAATGTTTTGGCGTTTGCACTTTACGCTTGGCACTATGGTATTCACTATGGCATCTGCCGATGCACTAAATGAAATTGCCGCCTCAGATTACGGCGAACATAACAATATTGAAGCAATTATTAGAAAAGTTATTCCCTACATGGCTGCGGGTGTTGCCGTACCAGTAATGTCCAACTAGTTAAAACTTAAGAAGGTTAAAAAATGAGTATCATCATATTGCTTGTTATCGCAATCATAGTGCTCTTCGGAGTACGAAATATCAGGATGCAATTTATTACGCGTCCAGCATTTGCGTTTTTCAAAAAAGTACTTCCTCCGTTATCTAGCACTGAGAAAGAAGCTATGGAAGCGGGTGATGTATGGTGGGAAGGTGAGCTATTTCGCGGTAAACCTGATTGGAATAAATTACATGGGTACGCTAAACCGACCTTAACTGCTGATGAACAGAGCTTTTTAGATAACCAAGTTCAAACAGCACTAACTATGATTGACGACTATGACATTGTTCATAATCGTAAAGATTTGCCTCCTGAATTATGGCAGTACTTTAAAGAAGAAGGCTTTTTCGCGCTAATTATTCCTAAAAAATATGGCGGTCGTGAATTTTCTGCTTTTGCTAACTCCACCATAGTAGCGAAAATTGCCACACGCAGTGTTAGCGCCGCGGTGACTGTGATGGTGCCTAACTCATTAGGTCCTGGTGAGCTATTAACCCATTATGGTACTCAAGAACAGAAAGACCGTTGGTTACCGTCTTTAGCTGTAGGTAAAGATATTCCGTGTTTTGCTTTAACGGGTCCAGAGGCAGGCAGTGATGCAGGTGCTATTCCCGATATCGGTGTGGTGTGTCGTCAAGAGTTTGAAGGCGAAGAAACTTTAGGTCTTAGTTTAACCTGGAACAAGCGTTATATTACCCTAGCGCCTGTTGCTACAGTATTAGGTCTAGCATTCCAAATGCACGATCCTGATAAATTATTGGGCGACAAGAAAAACCTTGGTATTACCTGTGCTCTTATTCCAACTAACCATCCAGGTGTTGAAATTGGACGTCGTCATAATCCATTAATGATGGCCTTTATGAACGGTACCACAAGTGGTAAAGATGTATTTATCCCATTAGATTGGATTATTGGTGGTCCACAATATGCGGGTAAAGGTTGGAGAATGTTAGTTGAATGCCTGTCTGCTGGTCGTGGCATTTCCTTACCTGCACTGGCAACAGCCTCTGGTCACATCGCCACAAAAACTACCACTGCTTATAGTTATGTTCGTCAGCAATTTGGTATGCCAATTGGTAACTTTGAAGGTGTTCAAGAAGCTTTAGCCCGAATTATTGCTAATACATACCAACTAGAAGCCGCGCGTCAATTAACCACTACGGGTATTGATGCTAATGTTAAGCCGTCAGTTGTCACCGCTATTGCAAAATATCACATGACAGAGCTTGGCCGTGATGTATTAGAAGATGCAATGGATATTCAGTCAGGTAAAGGTATCCAGCTAGGGCCTAAAAACTATTTAGGTCATGCGTTTATGGCAAATCCTATTTCAATTACCGTTGAGGGCGCTAATATTTTAACTCGCTCATTGATGATTTTTGGACAAGGTGCGACCCGATGTCATCCTTATGTGCTTGCAGAAATGGAAGCGGCAGGAATGGAAGATGAAACCGCAGCAGTTGATCGTTTCGATCAACTACTTTTAGGCCACATTGGTTATGCCACTCGTAATGCACTGAGTTCATTTGCTAATGCACTCACGGGCAGCAGATTCTCATCTTCACCTGTGAGTGGACCAACCCAGAAGTATTATCGTGATATGAATCGTATATCGTCTTCTTTAGCAATTATGACTGATTTATCTATGTTAATAATGGGCGGTGATCTTAAGCGTAAGGAAATGATTTCCGCCCGTATGGGGGATGTGTTAAGTCAGCTTTATTTAGCTTCTGCAACATTAAAGTTCTATGAGGACAATGGCCGTCAACAAGACGATTTACCAAGTGTTCATTATGTAATGACCGAGCGTTTACAACTAGCAGCAAAAGCATTAGAAGATGCTATCCGTAACTTCCCTAGCAAAATTGCTGGCGTGCTATTACGGGTACTTATCTTCCCATTAGGCAACCACTTCAATGCACCAAGTGATAAAGCTGCTGTTGAACTGGTAAAAGCTATGCTTAAACCTAGTCCTGCGCGTGACCGCATTACATTCCTATGTGGCGAGTTTGACGGTGATACCAGCGGAGTGGCTGAAGTTGAAGATGCGTTTCTTGCCAAATATGCAGCAAGAGATCTTTATAAGAAACTTAAAAAAGCCCAACGTAGTGGTCATATTAAATCTAAGCTACCTATGCTTGAGTTATTCGATGTAGCGTTAGAGAAAGATATTATTACTGAAGCTGAGTTCGAGCAGTTACGTGAAGCGGATAAAAAACGTCTAGCTGCCATTAATGTAAATGACTTTGAAAAGTTATAATGACTTAACCTAGCTTAAAATGAAAAACGCTGACATTGTTCAGCGTTTTTTTTGGTATCTTTTAATGGTAGATGAGGGCGGCTATAAGTGTGACTGTAGCCAAGAAGGCTCAAAATAAGATATGACTAAAACTGTATAGAGTCTAGCAATGACCAGGTTCATTATATTGATTAAACGCGTTTTGAGGGTGCAAATGCTGTTCAATAAACCACAGATGTAAAAACGCCAATCATAGGATTGGCGTTTGAATAACCTTGCTAACTTTTACTTAAGTTTAGCTATTAAGCTACGACTAACACTTTACACGTGTTAGTGCCGCCTATTGTTTCCATAGCATCGCCTTTAGTCATTAATACCATGTCGCCGCTATTTAAATAACCCGCTGCAACCATAGTGTTTAATGCTTCACGGGCTAATTCATCAGCGCTGTAAGCCGTTGAATCAAAATACATAGGTTGTACACCACGGTATAATGCCATTGTTGCTAAGGTTTTCTGATGACGAGAAAGGGCAAATATTGGCAATGCAGAGCTAATGCGAGACATTAATTTTGCAGTTGCACCAGACTCTGT
Organism: Shewanella sp. HL-SH4; assembly: GCF_051164845.1. NCBI lineage: Bacteria > Pseudomonadati > Pseudomonadota > Gammaproteobacteria > Alteromonadales > Shewanellaceae > Shewanella > Shewanella sp. HL-SH4. Next base: position 201,766 of record NZ_CP195037.1, on the reverse strand, counting down.
TAATGAAATAATCGCTTTTACACCTTCAAGGTGGTTTGCTGCATACATAGTAGACAGTGCAATTGTTTCTTCAATAGAGGTAAAGTTTTGCTCTAAGCGATGCTTAGACACCATCACACTGGGGTGTGATTCTGCACCAATACATACATTGGCCATGGCTCTAACGGTTTCTTCTGGGAAGTCACCTGCAGCAGTTTCAGCTGACAACATCACAGCATCAGTACCATCAAGCACAGCGTTTGCTACGTCCATCACTTCTGCACGGGTAGGCATTGGGCTAGAAATCATTGATTCCATCATTTGAGTTGCAGTAATAACCGCTTTATTCAATTGACGTGAACGCTGAATTAAGCGTTTTTGAACCGCAACTAGTGCAGCATCACCAATTTCAACACCTAAGTCACCACGGGCAACCATGACAACATCTGATGCTCTAATCACATCATCCATTGCTTCGTCAGTTGCAACGGCTTCTGCACGCTCAACTTTAGCAACAATAAGCGCATGACTACCGGCTTCAACAGCCAGTTTACGGGCTAGATCTAAATCTGCACCAGTACGTGGGAAGGACACAGCTAAATAGTCAACATTGATTAAAGCAGCTGTTTTGATGTCAGCCATATCCTTTTCTGTCAATGCTGGCGCAGTTAAGCCACCGCCTTTTTTGTTGATACCTTTATTGTTTGATAAAGGACCCGCTACGGTAACAGTGGTGAAAACTTTATTGCCTTCAACGCTGTCTACACGTAACTGAACACGACCATCGTCCAGCATTAAGATATCGCCAATCACCACATCTCTTGGTAACTCTTTATAGTCGATACCTACTTGGTTATGATCGCCTTCACCTTTGCCTAAATCAGCATCAAGAATAAACTTGTCGGCTAAGTTCAGCTTAATCTTCATGTTGTCTTTAAAGGTAGAAACACGAATTTTTGGGCCTTGTAAGTCGCCTAAAATTGCCACGTGTAAACCTAACTCTTTGGCAATTGCGCGAACATCATTGGCGCGTTTTAGGTGGTCTTCAGCTGAACCGTGTGAAAAGTTCATCCGAACCACATTGGCACCCGCTATAATAATTTTACGTAAATTATCATCGCGATCAGTTGCTGGGCCTAAAGTTGTAACGATTTTTGTTCTGCGGAACATGACATACTCCGTTATATAAAAGGAAAGTTTTAAAATTTTAAAGTTGTTGTAAAAAATTTGGTTATTAAAAGTACGCTAAAACTGGGTACTAAAAATGATGTATATATAGTAACAGACATTCTTTTAAAATGTAGTAAAGTTACCAACAAATAGTTAGTGTTTAATGCGTGTTTTTTGTGACAGATAAATCATTTTTAGCAAAAAAAAGGCTAAAAGACACCAGTCTTTAGCCTTTTAATCAATATCATCACAGCTAAAGTTAGATATTGTTAATCAATGATTTTGTCGTAAGTCACATTCACAATAAGCGTAAACACGGCTTAAATGGTCATATCTCGGTTCACACGAGACTCTTTTAGTACTTCTTTTACACGTTTTAAGTTATCGCGAAAACGAGGGCCACGGCGCAATGTAAAGCCTGTGGCAAGTACGTCTATAGTGACCAACTGAGCTAAGCGAGAAGCCATGGGTAAGTATAAATCAGTGTCTTCTGGTACTTCCATGGTTACGGGAAGCGTGCATTCCAGAGAAAGAGGCGAGTTACGGGCAGTAATACCAATAACCGCAGCGCCATTTTCTCGGGCAATACGGGCTATTTCTATTAGTGATTTGGTGCGTCCAGTATGTGAAATAAGTACCACTACATCGCCTTCATTGCAGTTGATGCAGCTCATGCGTTGCATAAGCACATCATCAAAGCAGATAACAGGCACATTAAAACGGAAGAACTTATTTTGGGCGTCATGCGCTACCGATGCTGATGCGCCTAAGCCAAAAAATGAGATTGTTTTAGCTTGAGTTAAGATATCAACGGCTTTATTTATTGCTGCTATGTCTAAGCTTTGACGGGCGGTATCAAGCGATGCCATTGAAGATTCGAATATTTTTGTTGTATAAGATTCAGGCGTGTCATCTTCTTCAACATGGCGGCTAACATAAGGTGTGCCATTAGCAAGACTTTGAGCCAAATGTAACTTAAAATCAGGGAAGCCTTTAGTGTCTAAACGGCGGCAGAAGCGATTAACCGTAGGTTCGCTGACATCGGCCATCTTTGCTAAAGTAGCAATGCTGGAATGGATAGCGGTTTGCGGCGAAGCCAAAATGACTTCGGCGACCTTGCGCTCTGACTTACTAAATTTCGCAAGGTTGTTTTGAACCTTTTCAAGTGTATTCATAATCATGCATCCGCCGATATTGGGTAATGTAATTTTAAATCAGAAGTTCTTTTTATAGAGGAAATTAAGTTATTTTTTTACCTCTGAAAGTCAATTGTAGTAAATTTTCAATTGTTCAGGAATTGACAAAACTTCTGTTACTGTCTGTGAGTGAAGAAAATCATAGCAGATAACGTATCAAAATGACTATATAGCTATCAAGAGATTAATTGCAAAATATAGATGCATAAATCAAATTCTGTTGTTATATTACAACAAAAGTGTGTTTTTATTCATCGTTTAGAACGATTCAAACACAAAATAATAAAGGAGAGCTGTCAGCAATGGGCAAATCATCAAGTGCGAAGGCGTGTGATTTTGTATTGTTTGGAACCAAAGGGGACCTAGCAAGACGTAAACTATTACCTTCTCTGTACCAATTAGATAAAGCTGAGTTATTAGACAAGGACACCAAAGTTATCGGTGTTGCTAAAGATGCCTTTACTCAGGAACAATTCGTCGAGCTTGTCACCAAGGCGTTAAATACTTTTGTAAAGGATGAGATTTGTCCTGAGACACTTGAGCGTTTCTTAGCCCGTTGTCATTACATTGGCACTAACTTTACCGAGCCTGAAGGTTATGCGGCATTCCATGATTTATTAGAGCCGACAAAACGAGTGATGGTAAATTACTTTGCCACACCGCCTTCCATATTCGGTGCTATTTGTCGTTGCCTTAATGAGCAAAAATTGATCCATTCAGATACCCGAGTGGTGTTAGAGAAACCGATTGGCACTGACTTAGAATCATCTCATGTTATTAATGATCAAGTTGCCGAGTTTTTTAATGAAAACCAGGTTTACCGTATAGACCATTATTTAGGCAAAGAGACGGTGCAAAATTTGATTGCCCTGCGTTTTGCGAATTCATTATTTTCGTCTAAGTGGGACAACCGTACCATTGATCATGTACAGATCACCGTGGCTGAAGAAGTGGGTATTGAGGGGCGTTGGGGATATTTTGATGGCGCAGGGCAAATGCGCGATATGATCCAAAACCATTTATTGCAGGTGTTAACGCTTGTGGCAATGGACCCACCAGTAAACTTAGATGCTGACAGCATTCGCGATGAAAAAGTGAAAGTGCTTAAATCTCTGCGACCAATTAATCAAGACAACGTTTATGAAAATACCGTACGTGGTCAATACAGTGCAGGCTTTTTGAAAGGATCTCCAGTTCCGGGTTATTTGGAAGAAGAAGATGCTAATCAGAAATCTAACACAGAAACATTTGTGGCATTACGTGTTGATATTGATAACTGGCGTTGGGCTGGCGTGCCGTTCTATTTACGTAGTGGTAAGCGTATGCCGTTCAAAAGCAGTGAAATTGTAGTTTATTTCAAAAACCCGCCGCATAACCTGTACCGTGCAAGCTACCGCAACCTACCACCTAACAAACTGACTATTCGTTTACAACCCCATGAAGGGGTTGAGATTCAAATGATGAATAAAGTCCCAGGTCTAGAACAAAAGCAACGTTTGCAAACGACTAAGTTAGATTTGAGTTTCTCAGACACCTTTAAAAATGACCGTATTGCCGATGCTTATGAGCGTTTATTACTTGAAGCAATGTTAGGCAATCAAGCGCTATTTGTGCGCCGTGATGAAGTGGAGCAAGCTTGGAAGTGGGTAGACGGTATTATTCAATCTTGGGAACAAAGCGGGGAGCGTCCTAAATCCTATCCAGCTGGCACATGGGGGCCTGTTGCATCGGTTGCCTTGATCACTAAAGACGGTCGTTCTTGGGATGAATAAGGAAACTAACATGATTAAAGAAAGCGTATTTAAATCATTCGATACACCTGCCAGCCTTGAATCGGCCTTAGCAGATAAAATTGCCAATCAATTGCAAGATGCGATTGATAATCGCGGTAAAGCTAGCTTGGTTGTATCCGGTGGCTCTACGCCATTAAAATTATTTCAACTGCTTAGCCATAAAACCTTAGAGTGGAGTGAAGTTTATATCACTCTTGCTGATGAGCGTTGGGTAGAAGCTGATGAAAAAGATTCAAATGAGCGTTTAGTGCGTGAGCATTTACTGCAAAATCGCGCCGCTAGCGCTAAATTTCGTGGCTTAAAGAATATGTTTGCTAGTCCTGAAGCTGGTGCGGCAATGGCGGGGGAGTCATTAGCGAATTTCCCGCGTCCATTTGACGTCGTCATTTTAGGTATGGGCACTGATGGACATACCTGTTCATGGTTCCCGTGTAGTAAAGAATTAGATAACGCATTAACTACCAAAGAGGTGTGCGCCGCGGTTAATCCGACTACGGCGCCTCATGCCAGAATTACCTTATCTAAAGATGCCATTTTAAACAGCCGTCAGATTTATTTACATCTGGTTGGTGAAGCAAAATTAACCGTTTATCATCAGGCTCTTGAGAATGATGATGTAACAAAAATGCCCATTAGAGCCGTTTTAGCGCAGCATAAAACGCCCGTTGACGTGTTCTACAGCGCATAAAGGAGTTGTCACATGCACTCAGTTGTCCAGTCGGTTACTGACAGAATTATTGAACGTAGTAAAAATTCACGCAAAGGCTATTTAGCAGCCCTTGAAGATGCTAAAGCCAAAGGGGTTCACCGGAGCGCGTTAAGCTGTGGCAACTTAGCCCATGGCTTTGCGGCTTGTAAGCCTGCAGATAAAGATGCATTACGTCAATTAACGAAGGCTAACATTGGTATTGTTACCTCGTTTAACGACATGCTTTCCGCACATCAGCCCTATGAAGATTACCCAAAGCTGTTAAAGCAAGCGTGTGAAGAGGTTGGCAGTGTTGCGCAGGTTGCTGCGGGCGTTCCTGCAATGTGTGATGGCGTGACCCAAGGTCAGCCTGGCATGGAATTAAGTTTGTTGAGTCGTGAAGTGATAGCGATGGCAACAGCGGTAGGCTTGTCACACAACATGTTTGATGGTGCTTTATTACTGGGTATTTGTGACAAAATTGTCCCAGGCTTGCTTATTGGTGCACTAAGTTTTGGTCACTTGCCGATGATGTTTGTGCCAGCAGGCCCAATGAAGTCTGGTATTCCGAACAAAGAGAAAGCTCGAATTCGCCAAAAGTTTGCCCAAGGTCTGATTGGCCGTGAAGAGTTATTAGCCGCTGAATCAGCATCGTACCATAGTGCGGGAACTTGTACTTTCTATGGTACTGCTAATTCTAACCAGTTAATGCTTGAAATTATGGGCTTACAGTTACCTGGTTCGTCGTTTGTTAACCCAGATGATCCGCTTCGCGAAGCACTAAACAAAATGGCGGCTAAGCAAGTATGTCGTTTAACAGAAATGGGTACCCAGTACACCCCAATTGGTGAAGTGGTTTGTGAAAAATCTGTAGTGAACGGTATCGTTGGCATTCTTGCAACTGGTGGTTCAACTAACTTGACCATGCACATTGTTGCCGCGGCTCGCGCTGCCGGCATTATTGTTAACTGGGATGACTTCTCAGATTTATCTGATGCAGTACCTCTATTGGCACGTGTTTATCCAAATGGTCACGCTGATATCAACCACTTCCATGCTGCAGGCGGAATGGCCCTACTAGTAAAAGAATTACTGGACGGCGGATTATTACATGAAGATGTCAATACTGTTGCGGGTTTTGGCTTACGTAAATACACCCAAGAGCCAAAACTTATTGACGGTCAATTGCTTTGGGTTGATGGTATTTCTGAATCATTAGATAAAGAAGTATTAACTCACTTAGCAACACCTTTCCAGCCAAATGGTGGTCTTAAATTACTCAAAGGTAATTTGGGTCGTGCTGTGATCAAAGTCTCTGCTGTACCAGACAATAATCGTATTATTGAAGGTCCTGCGATTGTGATTAACGATCAAAATGACATAGATGCCTTATTCAAAGCCGGTGCGTTAGACCGAGATTGTGTAGTGGTAGTCAAAGGTCAAGGCCCTAAAGCCAATGGTATGCCTGAGCTACATAAGCTGACACCATTTTTAGGCAGCTTGCAAGATAAAGGCTTTAAAGTGGCATTAGTCACTGACGGTCGTATGTCTGGAGCATCAGGCAAAGTGCCTGCCGCGATTCATTTAACACCAGAAGCCCTTGATGGCGGCATGATTGCCAAAGTTCAAGATGGTGATTTGATCCGTGTTAATGCCAATACTGGTGAGCTGACATTATTGGTTGATGAAGCAGTGCTTAATGCACGTGAATCAAGCGTGGTTGATTTACACCATTCAAGTTATGGCATGGGTCGCGAATTGTTTGGCGCGTTACGCCGCACATTAAGCAGCCCTGAAACCGGTGCAAGAAGCACCAGTGCGATTGACGAAATTTACTAATTAAGGAAAAGTAACGAATGTCTGATAATAACTGGTCACTTCAACCACAAGATGTTTTTAAGCGTAGCCCTATTGTACCTGTGATGGTTATCAATAAAATTGAACATGCTGTGCCTTTAGCAAGAGCGCTTGTAGCAGGTGGTATTAGTGTTTTAGAAGTGACTTTACGCACCCCTTGTGCACTTGAAGCGATAGCTAAAATTGCTAAAGAAGTCCCTGAAGCCTTAATCGGTGCTGGCACTATTTTAAATGAAGCCCAATTAAAGCAAGCGGTTGATGCTGGGTCTCAGTTTATTATTACCCCTGGTGCAACAGTTGATTTACTTAAAGCGGCTAAAAAAGGCAACGTGCCATTAATTCCTGGTGTGGCGAGTATTTCTGAGGTGATGGTGGGGATGGAATTGGGATACACTCATTTTAAATTCTTTCCAGCTGAAGCTTCAGGCGGGGTGAATGCACTTAAGTCATTCTCTGGCCCTTTAGCCAATATTCGTTTTTGTCCTACGGGCGGAATTAGTCTTGCCACCTATAAAGATTACTTAGCATTAAGTAATGTTGACTGTATTGGTGGCAGTTGGATCGCACCAACAGATGCGGTTGACTCTGAAGATTGGGCGCGTATTACCCAGCTTTGTAAAGAAGCATTAAACGGTCTATAAACGGTAGATTAAAAGCCAGCAATCATTTGCTGGCTTTTTTGTGGTCAACGTTAAGTGTAGAACCCTGTTTTAGTTATTTTTAAACTTTAAGTAAAGGCAATATTTTGCTGACTTTATCAAAACACTCTTGATATTCCGCTTCGGCATTTGAGTCTGCCACCACGCCGCCCCCAGCCCAACAGTAAATACGATTATTTTCAGTGACTAATGTTCTAATGCTAATGCTGGTGTCCATAGTGCCGTCTTGACTAATATAACCAATACTGCCGCAATACATACTGCGTCTTGAGGGCTCTAATTCCTCAATAATTTCCATTGCACGTATTTTGGGTGCACCGGTAATCGACCCACCAGGGAAACATGCCTTTAATAAATCTGTTGCGCTGTAAGCTGATGATAACGTTGCTGTAACCGTGCTGACTAAATGATGCACTGCTGGAAAGCTTTCAATAGCAAATAGCTGCGGTACTGCAACACTGCCAGGGGCAGCCACTTTACCAATATCATTACGCAGTAAATCGACTATCATGACATTTTCGGCGCGATCTTTCTCAGACAACTGTAATTTAACGGCCTGTTGTTTATCTAAAACATCATCATTTATTCTGGGTAATGTGCCTTTAATGGGCTTAGTTTGAATGCTATTACCATGCAATTGTATGAATCGCTCTGGTGAAATAGACAATATGGTATGGTTAGGTAAACGTATAAATGCCGAGAAGGGCGCTTTATTCGCCTGAGTTAACAGGCAATATGCTTGCCATTCATTACCTTTATAGTCAGCTTCAAATCTTTGGGTCAAATTAATTTGATAGCAATCACCACTTAATAAATACTCCTGTACTCGATTAAAGTGGCTCAAATAGGTTTGTTTACTTGTTTGATTATGCCAATCAGAGGTTAGTGAAAATGTTGGGGCTGATGAAGTTGATGATTTAGCCAGCATCAGATTTTCAATGGTATTAACAATTGAGTTTAATTGGGTTGTGCCATCATAGCTTATATGCAGCCAAGATTTTTTGGCGTAATCATAAATTAAACACTGATCATAAAAGCCAATACTGAGCTCACTAAAATCGATATCTTTAGCGGCTTTTTTAATGATGTGTTCCACTGAGCGGCCAAGATCATAGCTCAATGCCCCCATAGCGCCACCACTGAATGGATAAATACTAGAGTGTTTTATCGGATATAAATGCGCTAAGCAATATTTTAAGGCGTCAAATGGGCTGAGGGTAGGTGACAACAAATACTCTTGTATATCGTCAAATAGAGTCGATGAAGAGTGTTCATTTTCAACTGTTAATTTGGGCTCAAAACAAAGTACGTTATTATTACTGGTAAGCGTTGCAATCGGGTTGAATACGATAATATCGAAACGGGCGTCCTGATGCGTAGCATTTGCAGAATCGAGAAACATTGACCAAGGTAGATGACTGACTAATTCAAATAAAGACTGGCTAGAATAAGTCCAAGTTAATGGCATAATCGTTAATGCATCGTCACCACGCGGTTTCATCAATTACCCTTAAATAAAATGTGCTGTAGCTCAAAAAGGATGGAAAGAGTATCATATTGGCCATCAAAGCATTACACCAACACCCTAAAATAACGTTGATTTAATCAACTTTACATAAAAACGATAAATAAGTTAGGCCGCATGGCTGCTGGAGCGCCCCATTATGTCTATGAACACCCACACTTCCTCTTCACCTGTTACCATTAAACAGGCTGATTTTATTGAAAGTATTGAAGATTCTCTACAGTATATTTCTTACTACCATCCTAAAGATTTTGTTGATGCTATGTATGCTGCTTATCAGCGCGAACAAAGTGTTGCGGCAAAAGATGCTATCGCACAAATTCTAATTAACTCACGTATGTCAGCAGAGGGTAAACGTCCACTTTGTCAAGATACCGGCATTGTGACTACATTTGTTAAAATTGGTATGAATGTGAGTTGGGATAAAACTGACATGACAGTACAGGAAATGGTCGATGAAGGTGTACGCCGTGCCTACACCAATCCTGACAATCCATTACGTGCCTCAATTGTGGCAGACCCAGCAGGTGCGCGTAAAAATACCAAAGACAACACGCCATCCGTTGTGCATATTGATATGGTTGCGGGCAATCATGTAGAAGTAATGATTGCGGCTAAAGGCGGCGGATCAGAAAATAAATCTAAAATGGCGATGTTAAACCCATCTGATGATATAGCAGCTTGGGTAGAGAAAACCTTGCCTACAATGGGCGCGGGATGGTGTCCACCGGGTATGTTAGGAATAGGTATTGGCGGCACCGCTGAAAAAGCAGCGGTAATGGCAAAAGAGTCATTAATGGATCCAGTTGATATTCATGAGTTGATCGCTAAAGGCGCTGAAACAACTGAAGAAAAACTGCGTTTAGATATTTTTGAACGTGCTAACAACCTAGGTATAGGTGCGCAAGGTTTAGGCGGACTCACTACCGTTTTAGACATCAAAATTAAATCAGCGCCAACCCATGCAGCGTCTAAGCCTGTTGTGATGATCCCCAATTGTGCGGCAACGCGCCATGTGCATTTTCATTTAGATGGTACTGGTCCTGCTGATTTAGTGCCTCCATCACTTGCAGATTGGCCAGAAATTACCCGTGAAGCGGGTGAGAATACCCATAGAGTTAATCTAGACAATATCACTCAAGCTGAAATTGAAACCTGGAAGAGCGGTGATACTTTATTACTTAACGGTAAAATGCTCACAGGTCGTGATGCGGCGCACAAGCGTATTCAAACCCTATTAGATTCAGGCGAAGGCTTACCGGCTGGAGTCGACTTTAAAGGTAAGTTTATTTACTACGTTGGCCCAGTAGACCCTGTTGGCGATGAAGTGGTTGGCCCAGCAGGACCAACAACCGCAACGCGCATGGACAAATTCACCGACATGATGCTTGAAAAAACCGGATTAATGGGCATGATTGGTAAATCTGAACGTGGACCAGAAACCGTTGCCTCGATTAAGAAGCATAAAGCCGTTTATTTGATGGCTGTGGGCGGTGCGGCTTACTTAGTGTCAAAAGCGATTAAAAAATCTCGAGTGGTTGCCTTTGAAGAACTTGGCATGGAAGCAATATACGAGTTTGAAGTGCAAGATATGCCTGTAACGGTAGCAGTTGATTCTAATGGGGTGAATGCCCATGAAACCGGCCCTGCTATTTGGAAAATTAATATTGCCAATAGTAAAGCTTAATTTAAGCTTGTCACTGTAAAGTAATGTGACTTAAACGCTCAAGAGTCTTTATTGTTTAAGGCTTGCTTGAGCGTTTTGCTTTCGGTAATCTGCCAATAAATAACCATAACAAGAGATAATCAATAATATGAAAACTTCTTCAGTGCTTTTGGCATTGGTTGCCGCAGGAATGGCAACATCAGTGTATTCAGCGGAAGCTTTTACAGTTCAGCACTTAGTTAATATGAATAAACTTCATTCATATGCGGTATCAAATGACGGTAACACCTTAGTTTATGGCGTTAAAGTGATTGATGATCAAGGTGAAGCAAGTTCAGATCTTTATTCATTGGATTTAAGCAATAAAACGGCGACACCAAAGCAACTCACGTCTGCGTCAGGTACTGAACATGACGTGAGTTTTTCTGCTGACAGTAAAAGTATTTATTTTTTAGCCGACCGAAATGGCACTAGTCAGCTATATCATTTACCGCTTAATGGCGGCGAAGCTTTGCAGGTGAGTGATTTACCCCTTGATGTAAACGGATATAAATTGTCTCAAGACGGCCAGCAAGTCGTCATGACCCTGCGTGTTTTTCCAGACTGTAAAGACCTAGTGTGCTCGAAAGAAAAATTTGCCGCGGAGAAAGAACGAAAAACTACCGGTCGTGAATACAAGCAGCTTATGGTGCGTCATTGGGATACATGGGAAGATCATGCGCGCAATCACTTATTTGTAGCCAACCTTAACGGCACTAAAATTACTGATGCTATTAACGTGACCCAAGGACGTGACACTGAAACACCACCAAAGCCATTTTCAGGTATGGAAGAAGTGACATTTACACCTGATGGCAAATTTATCGTATACAGTGCCAAGGCGCCGAGTAAGGATCAATCTTGGACAACTAACTACGATTTATGGCAAGTCCCTGTAGCGGGCGGTGAAACAGTTAATTTAACTGAAGCCAATAAGGCTTGGGATGCTCAACCGACTTATTCCGCTGATGGCCGTTATATGGCGTATCTAGCGATGACCAAACCTGGCTTTGAAGCTGATCGCTATCGATTAATGTTACTGGATACGGTAACAGGGCAAGAAAAAGAAGTCGCCCCGTTATGGGATAGAAGTCCAAGTTCAATCAACTTCAGTCAAGATGGTCGTACGCTTTATGTCACTGCCCAAGATGTTGGTCAGGTCTCAATATTTGAAGTTAATCCGCAGTTTGGCGATGTACGTCCAATATATAACGATGGCAGCAATAGTATTGTTGCGGTCACAAGTAACAAAATTATTTTTAAAAATGCATCATTAGTTGAACCAGGCGATTTGTACACCATCAGTTTAGAAGGTGAGAATTTAAAGCGTTTAACTCAAATTAACAAAGATAAGCTGGCTAATATTAAGTTTGGTGAGTTTGAACAGTTTAAGTTTAAAGGCTGGAATGATGAAACCGTTCATGGTTACTGGATAAAACCTTCAAATTATAAAGAAGGTGAAAAATATCCAATAGCATATTTAGTCCACGGCGGCCCACAGGGATCATTTGGCAATTCATTCAGTGGTCGTTGGAACGCTCAGCTATGGGCTGGCGCGGGTTATGGTGTTGTTATGGTTGATTTCCATGGTTCTACTGGTTATGGCCAAGGTTTTACCGACTCAATTAGTCAAGACTGGGGCGGAAAGCCGTTAGAAGATTTGAAAAAAGGTATGGCTGCAGTGACTGAGCAACAACCTTGGTTAGATGCAAACAATGCCTGTGCGTTAGGTGGTTCATATGGTGGTTATATGATGAACTGGTTCCAAGGGCATTGGAATGACGGCTTTAAGTGTTTGATAAACCACGCTGGTTTATTTGATATGCGCTCAATGTATTATGTGACAGAAGAGCTGTGGTTCCCAGAATATGAATTTGGTGGAACCTATCACGATAACAAAGATCTGTATGAGAAGTTTAACCCAGTTAACTACGTTGAAAACTGGAAAACACCTATGTTAGTTATTCACGGTGAAAAAGACTTCCGTGTGCCTTATGGCCAAGGTTTAGCTGCATTTAGCTTTATGCAACGTAAAGGCATTCCATCTGAATTGTTAATGTTCCCAGATGAAAATCATTGGATCTTAAATCAAGATAATTTACAGCAATGGTATAAGAATGTTTTCAGCTGGATGGATCGCTGGACAGCAAAATAAATTGAGATGATTTGAAATAAGATGTGGTGTCAGCAGTGGCACCACATTTTTTTATGCTTTAAAAAATGAAGCAGATTTTTTCTGAGCATTCGCCAACTCAGCGGCGTCAGATTCTCTGTCTTGGTGTGGCTTTATTATCCATAAAAAATAGGTCATTCTTCTTCGCGAACTACTGAATTTACGACTATTATTCTTTTGGCAAACTTTATTGCGCAGCGCCATAAAAATCCTTATGAATATTGCTATTGAGCAGAAATCTTTTTAATGTAAAACATTGTACATTAATGTCGATTTCAAAGCACATTGCTAGTGAGGGTATTTAGGGTAAATTACATTAAAGTGTCATTTTATAACTAAATAAGCCTATAAAAGAACATTGCTATTGTTTAAATAGTGCTTATTTTTCATATGTGGTTGCTTAGTTACAACAACGTGCTTAATTAATGATTATTAATTGATATCAATAAAACTAATGAAAAACTTGTTATTTTATAGAAATATCACTTTTATAAACTGACAACTTACATTAGAGTAGCGCTCCTTTTTTATGTGCTTTAAAAACAATCTATTTAGAGGGTATCTCATTGGATTACATGCTTTACATAAAGTTCTTTTTAGGGCTTTTAGCGATTATTAACCCTGTTGGTTTACTGCCAGTTTTTGTCAGTTTAACCAGCCATCAGACAGACCTAGAGCGAAAACACACTAACAGAGTGGCTAACTTTGCCGTAGTGGTTATCTTATTTGTCACTATTATCGCAGGTCAGCATATTTTGAACATGTTCAGTATTTCACTGTCAGCGTTTAGGATTGCTGGCGGTAGTTTGATCTGTATTATCGCGATGTCGATGCTGCAAGGTAAAATCAGTGAGGTTAAACGAAACCAGGAGGAAGATCGTGAATCTTCAGGTATGGAGTCGGTTGCGGTTGTGCCATTAGCACTGCCTTTAATGGCCGGCCCAGGTGCGATTAGTTCGGTTATTGTATTTGCCGCAGAACATAACACCTTAATCGACTTTGTCGGTATGTTTAGTACCGTGTTGTTATTTGGCCTACTCAGTTGGTCTTTGTTTAACATGGCTCCGGCCATTTTTAAACTATTGGGCAAAACCGGTATTAATGTGATCACGCGTTTGATGGGTTTATTAATGTTATCTTTAGGTATCGAAGTCATCGCTGCGGGTGTTAAAGGTTTGTTCCCTCAACTTATGGGCTAAATGCTTAATGTTGCACAGCAATTGCGCAAACGCTAACCGGGTCGGCTTTTTAGCTTGACCCACCATCCCCATTTGCGTAAAGTAGCGCCCGCAGAGTGATTGACTCTTTAAACAATCTTAAGGTGACGTGTCCGAGTGGCTGAAGGAGCACGCCTGGAAAGTGTGTAAAGGGCAACCTTTCGAGAGTTCGAATCTCTCCGTCACCGCCATATTCTAAAAGAAAGACGTCTTCGGACGTCTTTTTTGTTTATAATGACTTCTAATCCTTGCCAATCAACTTGTTTGAGCACTTTTCTATGACATTTTTATCCCTTGGGTTACATCCCACTATTATCGATAACCTAGCTACATTAGGTTATGAGACACCGACCGCGATTCAACAAAAAGCGATCCCTGAAATCCTAAATGGAAAAAATGTTATTGCGGCGGCACAAACCGGTACGGGTAAAACCGCCAGTTTCGTATTGCCAATTTTAGATAAATTGGCCAAAGGCGAAACAGGGCGCAAAAAAAGAATGCGTGCGCTGATATTAGCGCCAACCCGTGAGCTAGTATCCCAAGTGCATCAAAATATTGAACGTTATGCGCAAGGTTTGTCGCTACGTTCTATGGCAATGTATGGTGGCATTGACAGTAAAGAGCAGAAAGCAGCATTGTTAGACGGTGTTGACATTGTGGTGGCTACACCTGGTCGATTATTAGACTTGTATACTCAACGCGCATTACACTTTGATGAAATCGAAGTGTTAGTGCTTGATGAAGCTGATCGTATGCTCGATATGGGCTTTATTGAAGACATTAATAAGATTCTGGCGAAGCTGCCAGAGGACAGACAAAACTTATTATTTTCAGCCACACTGTCAAATCAAGTCAGAGTACTAGCAAAAACTGCGGTACGTAATGCCGTTGAAATAACCTTGAATAAACAAGTGGCAACTAAGCCTAAAATTGAGCAATGGTTGACCACGGTTGATAAAGATAAAAAGTCGGCATTATTAAGTTACTTGATACAACAACAGCAATGGCCACAAGCGCTGATCTTTATTGAAACTAAACAAGGTGCAGCAAAGCTTGTAAGTCAACTTGCTAAGCGTGACATAGTTGCTGAATGTATTCACGGCGGACGCAGTCAAGTTGTGCGCGAACAACTGCTTGCTGACTTTAAACAAGGCAATATTCAATATCTTGTCGCTACGGGAGTCGCTGCGCGCGGTATTGATATTGATGATTTACCGGTTGTAGTGAACTATGATTTACCTTTTCCTGCTGACGATTATATTCATCGTATTGGGCGAACAGGCCGAGCCGGCGCAAGTGGCTTAGCGATTTCGTTAGTATCGAACGATGACTTTAAAAATCTGTGTATGATTGAAAGCCGAATGGGTGAGCTAATTGAACGTAGAGTAATAGAAGGTTTTGAGCCGAAAAGGCCTATACCTATTTCAGTCTTAAACTTTGTTCCCCAAGCTCGACATCAAGCAAACAAAGATAAAGAACCTCAAGTGAGCTTATCTTTAAATAAAGGTAAGGAGACTGCAAGAGGCCGCTCTGCACCTAATTTTAGTGGCGAGACTCGAAGCGGTGAGCAAACGGCTAAACATCAACATTCATCGTCATCAAGAACTGACACTTCAAGTCGCGCTGATAAGCCGTTACCGTTAAATCCATGGGGTTTACCAAAAGGTTAAGCTTAACAACGAAAACGTTTAAATATTCAAGACCGCGCAATAACAGATATGGGTTGTTATTGCGTGAGCCTTAGTTAAGCGTTATTGATCTTTTGTTTTAAGTCATATGAATCGTCTGTGACAAGCCGCTCTAGAATTTCAACACGATCCCGCAGTGCACTCACTTCCTTCTGTAACGACTTATTATGGCTGTCATTTTCACTGGCAGCACGTATTTGTTGCTCTCTGAGTTTCATTATACTGACAATAAAGCTGCCTAGAATTGCGAGGATCGGAATAAGTAACGCTAAAGTAGCTGGGTTCATAATGCTTCCTAACTGATGTTGTTTGTATTCTTATATTGATTCTATTCAACCGTTTAAACCAGTGACATTTGTCACCAAAATGCGACTCATAAGCCTATCACAGTGATAAAATGGCTAAATCTCAGCTTACGGCTTTTGTTTAGGCACTATAGCCTCAAATCGGTCCGCGGTTAATGTTAAATGAATAAGTCACATGTAAGTCTATTGGCTTTGTAATTCAATCAATAATTGTGTGACAAGAAGTGTCAAAAGTACAAATTGTACTGCAAATAACATTGAAAAATGGTTAACTATTTGCAAAATATTCTAACCTTAAACGAGCACAAAAATGCACCTGAGTACTAATGAGTACAAACTAGTGGCATTAATCGTATTTAGGTTAATTAAACAATAATTACACAATAAAGGCATTATATGAAAAAGGCGTTAATTTCACTTTCAGTAGCGGCAGTGCTTACCGGACTTGTTGGCTGCCAAGACCCAGTCACTTCCAGTAATGCGTCAGCTGAGGCAGCGCAGAATTCAGTATCATCTCAACAAGCTACTCAATTATCGTTTGCTGATTTTTCACAGAGCTTTATTGACGATTTATGGCTTTTAGCACCAACCTGGGCAATGTACAACGGTAAGCATATTAACGATGGCTATCTTGATGTGCCTAACCAAGCAAGTCGTGACAAAACCCTCGCATTTGTAGTAAAACAAAAAGGTTTATTAAATACCTTTAATCAAGACACTTTATCTGCCAATGAACTGATTGATTATAAATTACTTGAAAATCTAGTGAATAAGTTTGAGTGGGAAGTAAACACATTCAAATCATGGCAATGGGATCCATCCAGTTATAATGTTGCTGGTGGCTTTGCACAAATCATTAATGAAGATTTTGCCCCATTAGATGAGCGCCTGATATCTGTTATTGCGCGTTTAGAAAGTGTGCCGGCTTATTATCAAGCTGCTAAAGATAATATCAACAACCCCACATTGGCACACACTCAATTAGCGATTCAACAAAACCGTGGCGCTTTTTCAGTACTTAATGACGATTTAGCTAACAAGGTTGCCCAGTCAGGCTTAAATGCTGAACAAAAAGCCATGTTTACCAGTCGCTTCAATAGCGCAAAACAAGCTATAAATACTTACATCGATTGGTTAACCGTTCTAGAAACAGACTTACAAGCCAATGGCAGCCGTGACTTTAGAATTGGTGAAGACTTGTATGAACAAAAGTTTGCCTTAGATATTCAAGCCGGTATGACAGCGAAACAACTGTATGATAAAGCCGTTGAAGATAAGAATCGTGTTCAAGCAGAAATGGCCAAAATCACTACTGATATTTGGGCAAAACATATTGATACTGCAAAGCCTGCGGATGACAAATTGGCCATCAGACAACTTATTGATGTGTTGTCATCAAAGCATGTGAAACGTGAAGACTTTGTCGATGATGTCCGCAAACAAATTCCAGAGTTAGTTAAGTTTGTTAATGATAAGCAACTCATTACCCTCGATCCTAAAAAGCCATTAGTCGTACGTGAAACGCCTGAATATATGCGTGGCTTTGCTGGCGCGTCAATTAGTGCGCCTGGGCCATATGAAAAGGGCAGTAATACTTATTATAACGTTACCCCCCTTGATGATATGACTGATGAGTCTGCCGAAAGTTATTTACGTGAATATAATCACTGGATTTTACAGGTGCTTAATATCCACGAAGCGATCCCTGGTCATTACACCCAGCTTGTATATTCAAATCAATCACCTAGTTTAGTTAAAAGCTTATTTGGTAATGGTGCAATGGTTGAAGGTTGGGCGGTTTACACTGAACGTATGATGCTTGAAGAGGGGTATGGTAATTTTGAGCCTGAAATGTGGTTAATGTACTACAAGTGGAATTTACGCGTTATTGCTAACACTATTTTAGATTACAGCATTCAAGTTAAAGGCATGGGCGAGCAAGATGCTATTGCGCTAATGGAGAATGAAGCTTTCCAGCAGCGCGCTGAAGCGGAAGGGAAGTGGCGTCGTGCGACATTAAGCCAGGTGCAGTTAACCAGTTATTATTCAGGTTACCGTGAAATTTATGACTTCAGAGAAGAGTTAAAAGCTGAAAAAGGGGCTGATTTTGATTTAAAACAGTTCCATGAACAGTTTTTAAGCTACGGTAGCGCACCGGTGAAGTACATACGCCAGTTGATGAAATAACTGATAACCAAACCAGCAATCAACGACAAAAGCCTGAGTGATCAGGCTTTTTTGTTTTTCAAAAAAGTAATAAAGATCTCATTTTCAATCCATTTTCACGTAAAAAGTAGATTAACGACACTCGGCATGCTAATCTTAATGCAAATAATTATCATTTGTTGTGTGTTGTGAAAAGAATATTATTGATCGATCAACAACTCGAAATAGGTTTTGATCTAGGCGCGCAATTAACTGAAATTGGTTATCAGGTCATTGTGGTTAATAATGCATTCCAAGCGCTAGTTAATATAGAAACTCAGCTATTTGATGTTGTATTAGTTGATTTGTCAGTGCCTAAAATGGAATCATTTTGGCTACTTATGGCTAGAAAATGTTCTACACCTATCATTACACTTGCAAGTGATAATGATGATTTTGAAAGAATTAACGCACTAGAGCTGGGTGCAGATGATTACTTATCAAAACCTTTTAATCTGCGTGAGTTACAATTAAGGCTCAACGTTATAAAGCGGCGAAGTAATCTTGGCAATAATGCTGAAAAGCAAACAATGATCCATTTTGATGATCCAAGTTACTCATTAAACTGTAATGGTAATAAAATCACCTTAACCAATACAGAATATCGACTATTTAAATATCTTTATGAGCGCCAAGGTGAGGTAGTAACCAAACAAGAGTTGCAGTTGCGTGTGTTGCATAAACCATTAGGTAAATTTGATCGTAATTTAGATATGCATATTAGTAATACCCGCAGAAAACTAGCGAGTCGCAATTTACCCCGTGATTTAATCAATACAGTCAGAGGTCAAGGCTATAGCTTTAGCTTTTAACGGTTCCCACTAATAGCGGTATTTGGTAAACTGTGTCGATAAAAATGAGTCTACTTACATCAATAATATCTTTTACTTGTAGACAAAATGAGACAGCAACTTACTAAAGGATACCCTAATGCGGATCAGTGCAAATTTTGATGGCGGTAATATTGAAGTGATTAACATCGATAATCACGATGATATCCAGCTTGCTATAAGACCAGATTTCGGTGGTGAGTTTTACCAGTGGTTTAACTTTCGTTTAGAAGGTTCTGTTGGTCAAACTTACACCATGCACATCAATAATGCCGGCACAGCATCTTACTCTAAAGGCTGGGAAGATTACCAAGCAGTGGCAAGTTATGATCGTCAACATTGGTTCCGCCTGCCCACATCGTATCAAGATGGTAAATTAACCATTACAGTCGATTTAGATTGTGAGGCTATTCAAATTGCTTACTTTGCACCCTATAGCTATGAACGTCATTTAGACTTTATAAGTGAAGTACAGTTGCACCCTTCATTGAGTCTAGAACACTTAGGGCTGACCCTTGATGGTCGTGATATGACCTTGTTAAAAATTGGTGATGATGACGAAGACAAGAAAAGCATTTGGATTACCGCAAGACAACATCCCGGCGAAACTATGGCAGAATGGCTCGTTGAAGGTTTGGTGAGTCAGTTATTAGATGGCGACAATCCTAATTCCAAGTCTCTACTAGATAAAGCTAATTTCTATATTGTGCCAAATATGAATCCAGATGGAAGCGTACGTGGTCATTTACGCACCAACGCCGTTGGCACTAACCTAAACCGTGAATGGCAAACGCCTAGCTTAGAAAAAAGCCCTGAAGTGTTTTATGTCGTCAATAAGATGAAAGAAACCGGTGTTGATCTCTTTTATGATGTCCATGGTGACGAAGGTCTACCTTATGTGTTTGTCGCGGGCTGTGAAGGTGTGCCTCACTACACAGATAAAATGGCGCAACTTCAAAGTAAGTTTGTGTCTTCGCTGCAACTTGCTAGCGCGGATTTCCAAACACAATATGGTTATGCAAAAGATGAACCCGGTAAAGCGAATTTAACCGTAGGTTCAAATTGGGTTGCGAATACGTTTAAGTGTTTATCCAACACCTTAGAAATGCCATTTAAAGACAATGCTAACTTATCTGATCCATTTGTGGGTTGGTCGCCAGAGCGTAGTATTTATCTAGGTGAAGCGTCACTAATAGCAATGTTAGCAGTAGTAGATGAACTGTAAATAGTAACATAAGGGTTTTTATTCATGGCCTTAATTGAATGTCCTAAGTGTCAGAAACGCATTTCTAGCAAGGCTAAGGAATGTCAGCACTGTAAAGTGAGTTTGGCAGGAAGTACTGAGTCATTAACTAAAATCAGCCATATTCAGCAATCGAATAAATTGATGAATCACAGTTTGATTTTTTTATCACTGTTCATTGCTGGGGCAGTAGCTTGGTTTTGGGGAGGGGAGCAAGCACAAGGAGTACAAGCTATTGTAGCTGTTTCTTGTTTTGTTGTTGGTTTTGTAGGTTATTTTATTACCCGAGTGAGACTCGTGTTACATAAACGGAAATCAGTATGAATGATATCAATAAAGTCATTGATGAAATGCCAGAAGAAGTTTACCACAGATTAGTATCAGCCACTGAACTGGGTAAGTGGGAAGATGGTACGGTTTTGTCTGAAGCTCAACGTGAGTCAACACTACAAGTCGTTATGCTTTATCAAGCGCGCAAGCTGAAGCAGACTGACCACTTCACTATTGGTGCTGGTGGGGCGATTAATGAATTGTCAAAAACTGAATTGAAAAAGCAGTTTAAAGGCGAAGCCATCGCTGAGTTTAAAGAACCAGAAATGTAGTCGTGTTTGCGATTTGTCTGTTATAAAAAATGCGAGCAATAAGCTCGCATTTTTTATCGATTGAGATAACTACCGACTTAAAGTATTGGTGCTTTGTAAGGCATGGCGCCTAAATAGTCTTTCTTACCCACTTCTACACCGTTATGACGCAATATGGCGTAAGCCGTGGTGATGTGAAAGTACAGATTAGGGATAGCGTGTTCAATGGCAAATTCATAACCGGTAAGATATTTACCTTCCCAGCGCGGTTGAGAGATATGAATGGTAGCAGCGTGTGCAAAATCAGCCTCACTAAAACCATCCAGATATTCAAGTACTGAAGCAATGCGTAAGCGTAGTTCTGATAGTGTCGTTTCGCTGTCGTCATGTTTTGGCGCAGAGTCTAATTTACCTGTTAATCTAGCGACGCCAATTTTAGCAGTGTCGCAGGCGATTTGTACTTGGCGGATCAAGTTAAACTGATCGGCAGCTAAACGAGAGTTTAGTAACACCGCGATATCAACACGTTTAAGTGCGGCAAATGCTTCACCTTTATCAAGAACATGGTTTAAGTTGTTAAGCATTTTACTAAATTGTACAACGGTTAAATCGTATAGCATGGAGGCATCCTCAATGAAAGCTGCAAACTGGCAGCATATAGGTTGTTAGTGATAACACAAAAGCAGGTAAAGCCGTTATAGTTTTTCATTTAAAATCAATATTTCAAATCATTAGTCGACTAATTCAATTCCCAAACTGTCTAATAAACTTAAGGCCTCATATCGTGAAAACTTGGCCTGTTTAAGGGTATTTTCAAGTACATTAATATTGAAGTTGGTAGACTCAGCAAAGTCAGCTTTTTGTAGATTGGTACGCATAAATAAACTGTGGTTAAAATCACAATAGGTCATGCATGCGTGGGAAAAGTCGCCCCCTCTAAAGTCAACGTCATGGACTTTACATTCTTCTAAGTTAAGGCCATGTAGGGTTAATCCAAAAAAGGAGCTGTCATTGATAATACAGCGAATAAAAGATAACTCAGGATTAACAGTAAATTTGGGCCAATTGGCTTTTGTCCAATTAATGCCGATCATTTTACATTCTATAAAACTCACTTCTAGAAATTGCGAGTAATCGACTTTTGCCAAACTGAAGTTACAGTGATTAAAATGACAGTTAATAAATTTACAATGGGCAAAGGTGGTAGAAGCAAAATCGCAAGCGCTAAATTTACATTGTTCAAACTCTGCCCCAGTGATAAGTCGGGATCCGATAACTAACTCATTAAAAGCTTGATTATAGTATTGTTGATTATCCTGGATTTTAATCACTTTTATCTCTACTTTTTGGCTCGAAAGGCATATGCATTTTTATTAAATGTTCTTCCATATCAAACGAGACTTGAAAGCCTAAAGATTTGGCTAAATTGGCCATGTTACGGTTTTCAAACATGGTAAACCCGGTCAATACCGGAGTGTTATTATTGCGATAATAGTGGATTAATTTTTCCAATAACCGCTTACCTAAACCAATACCTTGGTAGTCACTGCGAACGGCCATAGCAAATTCAGCTTCTGTGTTGTCGGGGTCGGTAGAGGCTCTTACCGCGCCTAAGGTTAACTCCTGGCCATCGGCCAATATTGTGGTGGCAATAAAGGCCATTTCACGGGAGTAGTCTATTTGAGTGAGTACAGCCATTTCTTCATGGGTCATTTTAGAGCGCACACCAAAGTAGCGTTTATAGCGATCTTCTTCAGATAATGAATTATCAAAGTCCATATGTTTAGGTTCATCCTCAGGTAGAATAGGTCTCAACATGACTTTCAAACCATTTTTTAGGATCAGGGTTTCTTCTAATTCTTTAGGGTAGGGCAAAATAGCCAGGCGATTACTTGTGTCATAACCCAGCGGATGTAAACGCATATCTACATCGAGTAAAGTAATATTGTCACCCGCGGCTAGCACAGGATTGAGATCCAGTTCGGCAATTTCAGGGCAGTCGATAATTAAGTGTGATATTTGGGTTAGCATCACACATAGCGCATTCATATTCAGCCCAAGCGGTAGGTGTCTATCGCGTAGTTTGTTGGCTTTTAACGCTTGGATCACCATATAGCGGGCTAACGCCATATTTAACGGTGGTAATGCTACCGCAGCATCTTGGGTTGGGTCCCACAGTGTGCCACTTTCTCCTAAGCAAATGGCTGGCCCAAATACAGGGTCGTTGATCACTGATACGCGAATTTCCTGTGCCCCTGAGGTTAAGGCCATTTTCTGGATGACTAATCCTTCAATATGTGCGCTAGGATTAATCTGATGAACCCGGTCGATTATTGAATGAGCAGCCTGACTCACTTCCTCTGCGCTGGTTAAATTAAGCATAACCCCGTGAACATCTGACTTATATTGTAAATCAGGTGATTGCACTTTTAAGGCAACCGGGTAACCAGCAGCATCTGCCGTAGCAACTGCATCTTCAATATCACTGACAAACCAGGTATCGATAGTATTCAGGCCATAGGCTTTTAATATATTACTGACTTGATAGGTACCGAGCACTAACTGGTTACGCTGTTGTGCTGCTTGTAATAGCTTTCTGGCTGTTACGCTGTCGGTTGGAATATTGTCGGGGATAGATTGTGGCACTTCCTGGAGTAATTTTTGATTACGGCGATATTCCACCATATGCATAAAGGCGCGCACAGCACCTTCAGGTGTGCGATAGGTTGGAATACTGGCTTTGTTGAATTTTTTCCTCGCAAGATATGCTGAATCTTCACCGCTCCAGTTGGTTAAAATGTTGACTCTATTTTTACGTGGATGCTGCTGATAAGTATCAATAACATTTTGTGCAATTAATTCACTTTGTTGTAAAACCGACGGTGAATGCAGGATTAAAATAGCATCAATATTATCTTCACCCATTAGCCGTTTAAGGGTATCACCATAACGATTTGCATTAGCGTCACCGACCATATCAATAGGGTTTTGTTTCGACCAGGTGCTAGGCAGTTGCTGATGCAAATCGTTAATCAACTCTGGTGACAGTTGTGCTAATTTACCGCCTTTAATAATCAGTTCATCAGCGGCAAGTACCGCAGGGCCGCCGCCATTACTCATAATTGCAAGGCGTTCGCCTTTTAACACACTGGCATGCGCTAAACTTTCCACTGCGGCAAATAGTTCTATAAGATCATTAACACGGAGCATACCTGCACGCTTAAATGCGGCTTCAAATACAGCATCATTGCCCTGTACACCACCTGTGTGGATCATGGCGGCTTTTGAACCTTCATGGGTTCTGCCTGATTTAATCACGAATATAGGTTTATTACGTGATGCTGCCCGAGCGGCAGATAAGAATCGGCGTTTATCATTAATGGAGTCGATATAAAGCATGATCGCTGAGGTTTTACTGTCTCGGCCGAGGTAATCCAGTAATTCATCAAAATCAATATCTGAGCCATCACCGAGAGAAATAAACGATGAAAATCCAATGTCTTTGTTATTTGCCCAGTCTAAAACTGTGGTACAAATTGCCGATGATTGCGATACAAAAGCCACTTTACCTTGTTTGGCACTGGCGTGGGCTAAACTGGCATTTAGGCCAATAGTGGGTAAGATCATACCTAGACTATTGGGGCCAAGTATACGCATGCCGTAACGTTTTGCATGTTGCAGGGTAAGATGTAATAAATTTTGGCCTTGTTCATCAAAGGTATCAGCCATGCCACTGGCCATAATGATGGCGGCTTGACAGCCAAATTGAGCTAAACGTTCAACAATGGCTGGCACACGGTGCGCCGCTGTACAGATGATCGCTAAATCGGGTTTTACTGGCAAGGCTTCAATACTGGGGTAAGCTAATACACCCATCACGGCGGTATATTTTGGGGTGACAGGCATTATTGGGCCAGAAAAGCCCCCGGATAATAAATTACGCATTACAGCTCTGCCTGCTCGGCTAGGATTATCTGAAGCGCCAATTACAGCCACTGATGTTGGCTTGAACAATGCAAGAATACTTCGTTGACTCATTTAATGCTCCCTTTAAAATCCAACGCGTTAGCTTTGTAAGCATATATCGTGATGAGATAAGCTGTTAACTAGTGATGTATGTCCACCTATCTACCATATTAAGATAGGCTGGGACATTAA
This sequence comes from Shewanella sp. HL-SH4, assembly GCF_051164845.1. Lineage (NCBI taxonomy): Bacteria > Pseudomonadati > Pseudomonadota > Gammaproteobacteria > Alteromonadales > Shewanellaceae > Shewanella > Shewanella sp. HL-SH4. The sequence goes on along the minus strand of NZ_CP195037.1, from coordinate 176,794 downwards.
TTAATCTTTGTTGTTTTGTCGTATAAAACCCACAACCTAGAATAACACTTCAATCGCAGTCATTATGTGAGTTAATCTTATAACATGCACAAATCATATTCTATTTGTAGTTATTTTTATGCTAATCATTATAGGCGTAACATTGAGCTATAAAAATGCCAGCATATGCTTAACACCGATCAGTTAAGAAACTGATCGGTTGACAGCAAAAATGATCCTACGAAAATGGCTCCTTCTTTTGAACGGAGTCATTTTTTATGTTGTCTAACTGGCTTATTGATACTGAATTACTTGTCGCCCCCTAAGAACTATCTATCTTTCAAAAAGAATTGCCGTTGGAATGGATTGAACAAGCTTTGGAGCTAACCAACAAAGCAAGTATTAGGCGCAGAAAACTTCCAGCAGAATTAGTCGTTTGGCTCATCGTTGGAATTGGCCTCTACCGAAATCGTTCCATCGCTGAAGTCGTCTCCAAGCTCGACTTAACGTTAGTTGATAAGTTGGGAGAAACCGTTGCACCAAGTGCTATCCCGCAAGCCAGACAGCGACTGACAGCCGCTCCCCTTAAAGCCCTTTTTGATATCACCTCTAAACACTGGTGTCATAGGGAAGACAGCCAAGATACATGGCATGGTCTTCAGTTATTTTCTGTTGATGGAACGACATTTCGATGTGCACAAAATACCGAGAATTCAGAGCATTTTGGCTATATCAGTAATCAGCATAGGAAGCAGTCCGTATACCCAATAGCCCGCTTATGCGCACTCATGTCATTACGAAGTCATATGATAAGAAATGTAAAATTTGGTCCGTGTAGTAAAGGGGAAATTAGTTATGCTCGAGAGCTAATTGGATCAGTTCCAGCTAATTCTCTCACTATTTTTGATAGTTGTTACTTTAGTGCAGATCTTATGACAAGTTGGTGGGGAGCCAACCAGAATAGCCATTGGCTTACACCACTCAAAAGTATTACACGCTTCCTAAAAAGCTCAAAGCTATGAGGGAAAATGAGGGAAAACGTTAAGCAATTTATCTTGCCCAAAAAACGAAAACGGCCCAAAAGTAGGACCGTTCGAATTAACAAAATCCGCTATCCAGTTAAGAGAAGAAACTCTTAACTGAATGGTGTTAAGCATATGCTGGCATTTTTATTTTAATAAACCACTCAAACCTACACGTTATGTGGATGCCTGATGAGTGTTTTTCTCCGGTACATAAATACCAATTAGTTTGCGCATCATGCTTTTACTGTCTTCAATCGCAATATACAAACAAGGTATTAAACATAAAGTGACCACGGTCGCAAACAAGACACCAAATGCCAGTGACACCGCCATTGGTATTACCATTTGAGCCTGCATACTGGTTTCAGCCATAATAGGCACCAAGCCAATGAAAGTGGTCAATGATGTCAGCATAATGGCTCTAAAGCGTCTACAGCCCGCATTTAATACTGCCAACTTCATTGGCACCCCTTGTATTCGCGATTTATTGACATAATCCACCATCACCAGACTGTCGTTAACTACAACCCCTGCTGCGGCAATAATACCAAATACTGACAGGGCACTTAAGTCTATATCTAAGATGATATGTCCTAAAACCGAGCCAATCACACCAAATGGGATCACCGACATGATCATGATAGGTTGTAAATACGAGCGCAGTGGAATAGCAAGTAAGCTGTAAATCACCAGCAAAGAGATAATAAAGTCACGGGTTTGCGTGTCTGCACTGTCTAATTGCTCTTGAATACTGCCAGAGACTTCACTTTTTACTCGTGGATATTTAGCCAATAGTTCAGGGATAAAATTATCCCGTATATCTTTGGCTAACTTGAATGGCTCAGCTTGCTCTGCGTCCACAGAAGCCCAAACGTTAATAGTCCGGTTACCGTTTTCACGTCGAATACTGTTCACACCTTGTACCACTGAAATTTCAGCGACTTCCGATAGTGGAAGCTCTGCACCTTGGCTGGTTTTAATTAATACATCCTGCACTAACGCAATAGAGTTACGTTGCTCTTCAGGGTAACGAAGCATGACTTTAATTTCTTCGCCGTTGCGAATAATACGTTGTGCTTCTAATCCATAAAAACTGTTACCGACCTGACCCGCAATATTGGCTAAGCTCAGTCCTAAACTATGGGCCAGTGGCTTTAGTTCAAATTGCACTTCTTTAGCACTTGATTGTCGGCTGTCATTGATGTCGCTTACACCTTTTAGTGAGGCAAGCTTGTCTCTTAGTGCGAGGGAGGCTGCCACTAGTTGTGATTCATCTTTACCTTCTAGGCGGAAACTAATATCGCCATCTTCTCGGCCACCGCCAAATAAACTGTCTTGTATAGTGAAGGATTTGACCCCAGGAATAAGCGGCATGGCTTGACGCCATAGCTCAGCCACTTCAAAGGTATTGATAGGACGTATACTTGGGTCGACTAATTTAGTCATAATTTCTGCGCTAGTACGACCGCGAAGATCTATCTGCATTTCTGCAATCATGCCTTGACCATAGGTTTTAACCAGTTCTTTATCGACATTATACAAGGTAGATTCAATGGCTAATGCGGCTTCAAGAGTGGCTTTTTCGGATGCATCGACATTCATTTCCACTTTAACACGTGGAAAATCGTGAGGAATTTTAGGTTGACCGATAAAGCGGACTAAGCCACCAGCATATAAGCCAACACAGATCAGGATTAAGCTAATAAACACCATTATCACGGTATAGCGGTACTTAACCGCTACTTCTAAGCTCGGGCGGTAAACGGTTTCAATAAACCAGCTTAGGCCAGTATCAACGTGCGATTGCACATAGTTAACCCCATTGCGTAACCAATCCAATGGATTTTTAGACCCTGGCTGAACCACTTTAGGCTTTTTCATATGGGCTAAATGCGAAGGTAAAATCAGTTTTGATTCAACCAGAGAGAAAAACAAACATAAAATTACGACATAACCAATAGCTTGACCAAAGGCACTTGAAGGACCATTGTCTAAGGTTATCGGTAAAAATGCGGCAATTGTGGTTAATACGCCAAATGTGGCAGGCATAGCTACACGCTGTACACCGCGAATAACGTTCTCTACATTTTGACCATTTTCTTGGCACTCTGTGTGGGCACTTTCACCCATTACAATGGCATCGTCGACGACTATCCCTAGCACTAAAATAAAGGCAAATAAGCTGATCACGTTAATGGTGACGTCGATAAACGACAGCGGCATAAAGAGCAGCGTACCTAAGAAACAAACAGGTAAGCCCATCATGACCCAAAAGGCGAGACGCACACGTAAAAATAACGCTAACATTAAAAACACCAGCACTGCACCGGTTTTCATGCTGTCTAGCATCAAGTCTAAACGACCTTCTAAGTAATAGGTCATATCTACCCAAGGCTCAAAATTGACACCGGCGGGAAGAGATTTCTGTTTCTTTTCTACATAGGTACGGATAGTTTCAGCGACATCGGTAATACTTTGATTACGCGCAGCACCAATAAAGAAAGTGACTGAGTTTTTACCATTAAACTTAGAGTACTGAATACCATCTTCAAAACCATCGGTGACGGTTGCGACATCACCAACTAATACGGTAGTGCCATCCTCTAGTGTGAGCAGTGGTAAATCTTCAAACTCATAACCGACATACGCCTGGTTTTCTACTCGTAGATTAATATAGCCGTTTTCCGCTTTGATTTGTCCCGCTGACATATTGCGAGAATAGCCGCGTACCGCTTCTGCTACATCATTAAAGCTTAGACCGAATTCACGCAAACGATCTTTACTGACTTCGATACTAATTTCATACGCCAAACCACCATAGTATTCGGTGATATTAACCCCTGGCAGTTGCATCATCTCTTGATGAATACGCTCACCTAAATCTTTTAACTGACGTTGCTCTAAATCGCCATATAAACTGAGGTACATGACTTCTTGACGTATTTTAATTTGTTCTACTTTTGGCGGTTCCATGCCAGCAGGGAAGGTAGAGATTGAGTCAATTTCAGACTTAACTTCTTCCAACACTACCTGTGGATCATACTCATCTTCAATTTGAAAATAGCCATTTGCCATGTTTCTATTTGAATAAGTGATAATTCTTTTAAGGCCTTGAACCCGCTCAAGTGCTTGTTCAATTTTAACCGTAATGCCTTCCTCAACTTCCTGTGGTGCCGTGCCTGAATAAACTGCGCTGAATTCAATCCAGTTAATTTCTACCGCAGGGAAAAACTGTTTACGGATAGAGTTGGCGGTGAGTAAACCACCGATGATGATAATGATCATTAACAGGTTAGCTGCAACAGAGTTACGCGCAAACCAGGCAATTAGCCCCTTATTGGTGTCCTCCATCATTAATCCTCACTATCCATTGCTAATTCAGTGCTTTGTGCTGCTTCATCTTGGGTCTCTTTTTGCAGTATCCTGTCTTCTGGCAGTGCTAGCTTCATGCCTTCAATAGGATAATCTAATGCTGAGGTAATCAGTTTCATGCCATTTTCAAGACCATCAGAAATAACTACTTTAGAGCCTTCTTGACGCAGCATAGTGACATCTATGTAACGTAATAATTTTTCATCGTCCATAATAGCAACTTGACCGTTAACAATCAGGTGACGAGGAACAATGGTAACTTCTCCAGCGCTTGCACCGCTAATATTGGCGGTAACATAAGTGCCATATCGTAATTCGCGCTTGTCGGCTTTTAATCCATAGGGATCAACAATTTCAGCGACTAAGTAGGTCATACGGCTTTTACTGTCTACAACGCCTTCGCTGCGAACGATTTTACCGATCCATTCTTGTTTACTGCCGGCAAAGTTACCAACTAGTTCAACAGTGGCATTAACGCCTTTGGCTTCAAGGTATTGAATTTCTTTATCTGCTAGCGGTAAGCGGACTTCTGCAATGTCAGTACTTAATAGTGCCCCGACAGGTGTGCCCTTGCTAACATAAGAGCCTAAACCCACTTCTCGGCTAGAGACTAATGAATCATATGGAGCGCGGATAACCGTTCGTTCAAGATTTCGTTGTGCGCGATGTAAGCCCGCTTCTGCACTTTTTAATTTTGCTATTTCTTGTGCTAATTGCGGTTTACGTAGACTTAAATCAGTAGGCGTTCCGTTACTAATTTGAGCCCATTCTGTTTCAGCCACTTTCACGTTAGCGCGCTCTTGTACCAAGGCTGCTTTTGCGGAAGCAATACTGGCCTGAGCATCTAATAAATCGGCTTCATAGTCACTGGCATCAATTTTAGCTAAAATATCGCCAGCTTTAACAAATCCACCTTTGACAAATGAATCAGATAAATAGGTTATTTCACCCATTACCTGTGACACTAAATTGGTATTATATTTCGGATTAACTACACCATATGACGATACGTTAAACATCATCGGCTGAAATTGGATCTCTTCGACTGAAACCAAAGGAGTGGTATCCAGTGCAGGTTTTTCTTCAGGCGGCTTCTTTAAAGCTGAAATCCCTGCTAATGCGCCAATACCCAGTCCTAAGACAACTATGGGTAATATAATCTGTTTTTTTGTCGCCACGACTCTTCCTCAATTTATCTGATTATTTTTATGTAATGATTGTTGTCAGTTTTATCTTTTTAGCCTGGTTGCAGTTTCGTTTCCAAGCATATTTAAGGTTATATTAATCTATATGTTGTTTGTGTGTTATTTCAATGTGTAAACTTGTGTGTCAATAAGCCAATAAATACGAGATATTAATGGAAAATGATCACGCTTGTCAGCCTATCACTGCCGAATCGGTACCTACTGTTATTGAAACTGCGCGTCTGATCTTGATACAAATGTCTTTAAATGAACAAGACTTACTGTTTGAGCTTGATCAAGATGAAGCCGTGATGCGTTACATTAATGGTGGGCGTAAAACAACCATGGAAGACATTGAACAACGCTTTATGCCCAGACTACGCCGCTATCATAATCCCCTAAAAGGATATGGTTTATGGAAGGTTATTGCTAAAGCCGCGTCTGTTACTACTGAGAGCAACAGTGTTACAGAAGAGCTTGCTGGGCAGTTTTTAGGTTGGATTTTAGTGAGGCCGATGTTCTTTTTTACTGACAACCCTCATTTACATGACATTGAGCTAGGCTGGCGTTTTAAGCAATCCACCTGGGGAAAGGGCATCGCCACTGAGGCGGCCAAGGCCGTTGCCGATCTTGTTTCGAATCATACCGAAGTCACTTCATTGAGTGCGATAGCCGATGAAGATAATACTGGCTCAATTAATATTATGAAAAAGCTGGGCATGACCTTTGATAAAAAACAAGCTCATCCTGACGTACCTAACAATCAGCAGGTGGTTTTTTATCGTCTTTCGCTTAACAAATAGCCGCGATGTAGTACCTCAGCGAACGTAAGATTATTATCCTCACTGACAAGGGGCTACATACAAAAATGCCAATCTTGCGATTGGCATTTTTAATTGTGCCCTTTAATCCAAGGAGCAAAGCGAACAGAAATGATTACTTAAGTGCGTCTAGGTAGCGTTCTGCATCTAATGCAGCCATACAGCCTGTACCAGCAGAAGTAATAGCTTGACGATAATGTTGGTCCATCACATCACCACAGGCATAAATACCTTCAATACTGGTTTGGGTCGCATTGCCCTGCAAACCACTGTTCACTTGTAAGTAACCGTGATTCATTTCTAATTGACCGGCAAAAATACCAGTATTAGGACTATGGCCAATGGCAATAAATACGCCTGCGACTTCTAAATCAGTGATTGAACCGTCTTTGGTACTTTTTTCTTCAGACCGGTTACACCCATGTTGTCACCAACCACTTCTTCTAGAGTTTCATCTAAGTGGAGAATGATATTGCCGTTAGCCACTTTATCCATTAAACGATTAATTAAGATTTTTTCAGAGCGGAAGCTGTCACGACGGTGAATAAGGTGAACTTCTGAGGCGATATTACTTAAATAAAGCGCTTCTTCAACCGCAGTATTACCACCACCGACTACAGCAACTTTCTGGTTGCGATAGAAAAACCCGTCACAGGTAGCACAAGCTGATACGCCACGGCCCATAAAGGCTTCTTCTGATGGTAAGCCTAAATATTTAGCTGATGCACCGGTGGCAATAATTAATGCGTCACAGGTGTATTCGCCATTGTCGCCTTTCAAGCGAAATGGACGTTCAGTTAAAGTCACTTCGTTGATGTGATCGAAAAGAATTTCAGTATCAAACTTTTCAGCATGCTTTTGCATACGTTCCATTAGTGCAGGACCGGTTAAGTCTTCAGCATCGCCAGGCCAGTTTTCAACTTCAGTTGTCGTGGTTAATTGACCACCTTGTTGCATACCTGTGATCATGACAGGTTTTAGGTTGGCACGCGCTGCATATACTGCAGCGGTATAACCCGCTGGGCCTGAACCTAAAATCAATAGGTTACTATGACGAGCTTCACTCATGTTAATTCTCCGATTAGATACGATACATTGCGCAATAAAAAAAGTGCAATCAATAAAAATGCAATTAGGCAGGATTGTAGGGAATTTAGCAAAGCGGGTAAAGGGTGCGGTTATGATTGATAATCGATTGAGGCAATCTAATCTGTCAATAAATGGTGTCAGTGATGTATTAATCAACAGACACCTTGCTATTGTCAGGTCATTAATATGCGATATGACACGAAGGCAGATTATTTTTTTCTAAATAATTTTGATGATAATCTTCAGCGATATGAAATGTTTGTAAAGGCACTATTTCAGTCACTATATGGCGTTGTCCCCAACGGCCACTACGTGCAAAGGCCAACTTAGACGCTTCAGCCTCAGCTTTTTGCTGCTTATCATGGAAGAAAATAGTACTGCGATATTGGTTACCGATATCACCACCTTGCATATTCAGTTGTGTCGGGTTGTGATTTTGCCAAAAAACAGTTAACAAATCATCATAGCTCACCACAGCAGGATCGAATTCAACTTGAACGACTTCAGCATGACCCGTTGAGCCAGTTTTAACTTCTTTATAGGTTGTTGCAGTATCTTTTCCGCCCATATACCCACAGGTAGCATTACTTACGCCGTTAATTTCACGAAAAAAGTATTCAACACCCCAAAAACAACCGGCACCAAAAGTTGCTAACGCCATGACACACCCTTACAAAAGTTTTAATAGAAGTCTAGATGGCTATGATTGTGTTCAAGTTTAACCATTATTGCAAGCATTGATTCGTCTTTAACTGCAGTTTAGTGGCGATCAATTTCATTTTGTTTGGCTTGTGGTAGAATTAGACGTAGGAAATACAAGCAAACTGTCCAGATTTGCATAATAAAAACAACAAGGAGCTTAAATTGACTTTACCGCTTATGGATACCAGAGATTTTCTAGCTTTTACCTTAGCAAGCCCGCTCTCACTACCACAGCAGTACCATTTTCATTTAGGGGACCACACTCAGGTTGATATCCTTGATACCGGTGTGATTGTATTTACCCCGTTAACTGCAACTGCCACTGCTAAAAAAGATATTGTACTGTCGTGTGCTGTGCATGGTAATGAAACCGCCCCGATTGAGATTTGTAATCAACTGATTAAGTCGTTATTGAGTGAAACTATTATTACTCAACATCGACTATTGTTTTTAATCGGCAATCCTTCGGCAATACTCAATAAAACCCGTTTTCTTGAAGAGAATATGAACCGTTTATTTAGCGGTGCCCATTCAAAAGGACAGGGTTTAGTTAATGCTGAGCGTATTCGTGCCAAAGCTTTAGAAAAGTATGTGGCCGACTTTTTCAATAATAGCGTATCAGGTAGCCAGCGTATTCATTACGATTTGCATACAGCGATACGCCCATCAAAACATGAAAAATTTGCTATTTATCCTTACCGCCCAGGTCGAGCATTTAGTGGTGAGCAAATGATGTTTTTGGCTGCATGTGGCGTTGACACCATATTGTTTCACCATGAGCCAACAACCACATTCAGTTATTACTCTTCTGAGCATTTTCAAGCTGATGCGTTTACGGTTGAGTTGGGTAAAGTGATGCCATTTGGCGAAAACGATATGACTCGTTTTGAAGATACCCACAAAATGTTAACGGCGTTAATTACCCAAGATGTGGTCAAGTTGCCAGACTATAATTCAGCATCATTGAATTTATACAAAGTATCGCGTTCAATTAATAAAAGTGCTGACGATTTTGCTTTCAGCTTTGCTAATGATGCACCCAATTTTAGCCAATTTAACCAAGGTGAAATCCTTGCAACAGAGGCCGGCACTGAGATAAAAGTGCAACAAGAAGTCGAGGCGATAGTGTTTCCTAATGCTAAAGTACCTATAGGTCAACGAACCGTATTGTGCCTAGTACCTGCACCAAATGAAGATGTACAGTAGGCTACTGAGTTAGCGTAAAGCAAATTATACAATTTAACAGACTAAGAATTCATTAATGGCCTGGCTAAACTATTGTATGGAAGTTTACGTTAACGTAATGTTTGTCGGCAAACTATAATTAGACTGCTACTCTTGAGGTAGCATCTCACAAGAACAAGAGCACATTATGAGCAACGCACCACTGAGCAACGAAACAGTGCATCGTGTCAGCTTTCTCGACAAGGCGTCATTGCACATTCCCATTTTGCGTGTTTTACAGGCAGATGGCACCACTTACGAAAACGCAGTGTTACCCGTTATCGATCAAGATTTAGCGGCGAAAATCTATGACACTTGCATATTTACCCGAGTTTTAGATGAACGTATGTTAGGTGCACAGCGCCAGGGGCGTATTAGCTTTTATATGACCTGTACCGGTGAAGAGGCGGCCATTATTGGTAGTGTTGCTGCGTTAGACCAAGGTGATGTGATTTTAGCTCAGTACCGTGAGCATGCTGCACTGCGTTATCGTGGTTTTACCACTGAGCAATTTATGAATCAGATGTTCAGTAATGAAAAAGATTTGGGTAAAGGCCGTCAAATGCCAATCCACTATGGTAGTAAAGCGCTTAATTACCATACTATTTCATCACCTTTAGCCACTCAAATACCGCAAGCTACTGGCGTTGCATATGCGCAAAAGTTAAAGGGCGAGCGTAATGTCACTATTTGTTATTTTGGCGAAGGTGCTGCATCAGAAGGTGATTTCCATGCAGGCTTAAATATGGCGGCGGTGTTAAAAGCCCCAGTCATCTTTTTCTGTCGTAACAATGGCTATGCTATTTCAACCCCAACAGAAGAGCAATTTGCTGGTAACGGTATTGCCAGTCGCGGTGTGGGTTATGGCATGCATACCATTCGTGTTGATGGTAATGATATGTTGGCAGTACTTGCTGCAACACAGCAAGCGCGTGCGTATGCATTAGAGCACAATGCACCAGTATTAATTGAAGCCATGACATATCGTCTTGGTGCGCATTCATCATCAGATGATCCATCTGGATATCGCTCTAAAGATGAAGAAGCAAAATGGCAACAACATGACCCAGTAAAACGCTTCAAGCTATGGTTAATCAATAAAGGTTGGATTAACGAAGCTGATGACAGTAAAGCTCACGAAAAATACCGTGAAGAAGTGCTTGCTGCGGTGAAAGTCGCCGAGAAGATACCTGTACCTCGATTAGATGAAATTATTGAAGATGTGTTAGACCAACCAACAGCAGTGCTGAAAAAGCAGCTTAAAGAGTTGAAAGAACACATCAACAAATATCCTAAAGCCTATCCAAAAAGTGCAGGGAGACTATAAGCCGTGGCTCAAATGAATATGTTACACGCCATCAATGAGGCGTTATCAATTGCCATGAAAGCCGATGAGCGCATGGTAGTTTTTGGGGAAGATGTTGGCCACTTCGGTGGTGTTTTTCGAGCAACTTCTGGATTACAAGAGCAGTTTGGTCGTGATCGCTGCTTTAATACACCACTAACCGAACAAGGTATTGCGGGTTTTGCTAACGGTTTAGCTGCACACGGCATGACCGCGGTAGCTGAGATCCAGTTTGCAGATTATATTTTTCCAGCGTTCGATCAAATCGTCAATGAAACGGCTAAATTCCGTTATCGCAGTGGTAATGAGTTTAATGTGGGTGGATTAACCTTCCGCACCCCTTATGGCGGTGGTATTGCTGGTGGTCATTATCACTCCCAGTCTCCAGAAGCTTACTTTACCCAAACTCCGGGATTAAAAGTGGTTATACCGCGTAATCCTGAGCAAGCTAAAGGGTTATTGTTAGCCTCAATCCGCGATCCAAATCCAGTGATTTTCTTCGAGCCAAAGCGTTTATATCGCGCATCGGTCGGCGAAGTGCCTGAAGGCGATTACATTATTGAACTTGGCAAAGCTGACGTGGTTAAACAGGGCACTGATGTGACTGTTCTAGCCTGGGGCGCTCAGGTTGAAATCGTTGAGAAAGCCTGTGCTATGGCGGCTAAAGAAGGTATTTCATGCGAAATTATCGATTTACGCACCTTAGCACCTTGGGATATTGATACTGTGGCTAAATCTGTTAAGAAAACAGGCCGCTTAGTTATAAACCATGAAGCACCATTGACAGGTGGTTTTGCGGGTGAAATCGCGGCGACAATTCAACAGGAATGTTTCTTACATTTAGAGTCTCCGATCAATCGAGTCTGTGGTTTAGATACACCTTATCCACTTATTCATGAAAAAGAATATATGCCAGATGAGCTGAAAACATTTGAAGCCATCAAAACCACAATGGCATTTTAGGAGTGGGCATGATTAAAGATTTTATTTTACCCGACATTGGTGAAGGCGTTGTTGAATGCGAGTTGGTGGATTGGTTAGTTGCCGAAGGTGACACAGTAGTAGAAGACCAACCGATAGCTGATGTGATGACTGACAAAGCGTTAGTGCAAATACCGGCTCCTAACGCTGGGGTGATCACTAAGCTGTACTATGCCAAAGGCGAGATAGCGATAGTACACGCGCCTTTATATTCAGTCAGATTAGCTGATGATACAGATATAGACACAGTTGAAGCTGCACCTTTACACCAAGAAACAACAACCAATATTGTTTCAAGTGCAAATGCATCAGGCACAACAATTGAAGACTTTTTATTGCCTGATATTGGTGAAGGCATTGTTGAGTGTGAATTAGTTGATTGGTTAGTTGCAGAAGGTGAAATGGTTGTTGAAGACCAACCCATTGCTGATGTGATGACAGATAAAGCGCTAGTACAAATACCAGCAATGAAAGCCGGTAAAATTGTGAAGCATTATTACCGTAAAGGTCAGTTAGCTAAAGTGCATTCACCTTTATTTGCCATTGAAGTTGAAAGTGAATTTGTTAATACAGCTGCGACAACTGAAGTTGTGCAACAAGATACTCAGCACGCATCAAGTTCAAACCACAGTTTGTCTTCGGAACCTGTTAGTCAAGGTAAAGCGTTAGCTAGCCCAGCCGTGCGCCGTTTAGCGCGTAGCTTAGACATTAACATTGCCGATGTGTCAGGCTCAGGTAAGCATGGTCGAGTATACAAAGAAGATGTAGAACGTCATCAGCAAGGCGGAGATGTTAAGTCTGCGCCAGTGTCAGCGGTTAACGCTTTGACATCAGCACCTTCAGCGACAGTTTCTAGCTCTGTTAATACAGCAACTGTTAGCGCAGCAGATCGTGTCGAGCCAATTAAAGGCGTTAAAGCCATTATGGCGCGAATGATGGTTGAATCTGTATCGACTATTCCTCATTTTACCTATTGTGAAGAGTTTGATTTAACTGAGCTGGTCGCATTACGTGAAACGATGAAGCAGCGCTATTCAACTGATGAAGTTAAGCTAACCATGATGCCTTTCTTTATGAAAGCCATGTCTTTAGCCTTAACTCAGTTTCCGATTTTGAATAGCCAAGTCAATGCCGATTGTACTGAGTTAACCTATAAATCTCGCCATAACATTGGGATGGCGGTTGATTCAAAAGTGGGTTTGTTAGTGCCAAACGTCAAGGACGTACAGTTAAAATCTATTTTAGATATTGCTGCTGAAATCACCCGTTTGACCACAGATGCAAGAAGTGGCCGAGTCTCACCTGCTGATTTGAAAGAAGGCACAATTTCTATTTCAAATATCGGTGCATTAGGTGGCACAGTCGCAACGCCTATTATTAACAAACCTGAAGTCGCTATAGTGGCATTAGGTAAGTTACAAGTATTGCCACGTTTTAATGCCAAAGGTGAAGTTGAGGCGCGTAAGATCATGCAAGTCAGTTGGTCTGGCGACCACCGTGTGATTGATGGCGGCACCATTGCGAGATTCTGTAACTTGTGGAAGCACTATTTAGAGCAGCCACAAGAGATGTTAATGGCTATGCGCTAGTTATCATATACAGAATAAATGCTAATTTGATAAAGGACGCGTAATGCGTCCTTTTGTTTTAGGGTGAGTTTTCGTATAATTCGCCCATTAGTCACACAATTGGAACCGTTATGAGCTTGTCGGCACCCCAAATCGAAACGATTAGTTATCCATTTCCGCCTAAACCTGCCGTTTTATCAGCTTTAGAGAAGCAGGACTATAAGGCACGCATTAAGCAATTACTGAACGATCATAATGCAGTATTAGTTGCCCATTATTATACCGACCCTGAAATTCAAGCCTTGGCTGAAGAAACCGGTGGTTGTGTATCTGACTCATTAGAAATGGCTCGTTTTGGTCGTGATCATCCTGCGAAAACATTAATTGTCGCAGGGGTCAAATTTATGGGTGAAACCGCTAAAATTTTAAGCCCAGAAAAAACCATTTTAATGCCAACGTTAGAAGCAACCTGTTCATTAGATTTAGGTTGTCCTATTGAGCAGTTCAATACTTTTTGTGATGCGCATCCTGATCATACAGTGGTGGTTTATGCTAATACCTCAGCGGCAGTGAAAGCCCGTGCAGATTGGGTTGTCACCTCAAGTATTGCATTAGAAATTGTTGAGCACTTAGATAGCCAAGATAAAAAAATTATTTGGGCACCGGATCGTCACCTAGGCGCTTACATTAATAAACAAACTGGTGCTGATATGCTGTTATGGCAAGGCGACTGTATTGTGCATGATGAGTTTCAAGCTAAGGCATTACGCGAACTTAAAAAGCTGCACCCAACGGCTGCAATTCTGGTTCATCCAGAGTCACCAGCAAGTGTAGTTGAACTTGCTGATGCAGTAGGCTCCACTAGTCAGTTGATTAAAGCCGCGCAAACCATGCCAAATGATAAGTTTATTGTCGCAACCGATCGCGGTATTTTCTATAAAATGCAACAAGCGGCTCCCGGTAAAATATTACTTGAAGCCCCAACCGGCGGCAACGGCGCAACCTGTAAAAGCTGTGCCCATTGCCCATGGATGGCGATGAATGGTCTACAAGCCATTGAAGCCTCGTTATCTGATATGGATAAAACAGACCACGAGATTTTTGTTGATGATGAACTACGCATAAAAGCATTAATTCCACTGACACGCATGCTAGATTTTGCCAAAGAATTGAACATGAAAGTGAAGGGTAACGCGTAAGCGTTAAGCTTGTTGTGAAGATAAAATATCAAGCCGACATCATGTCGGCTTTTTTGTTTAGTCAGAAAAGCTGACAGCTCTGCTCATTATAATGACAGTGATCTCAGCCAGGAAAAGGTTAGATAATTAAAAGAGTATTTACACGCTAAATTAACCACATTGGTACCAGATGTACTCGAGTTACCATTCATTATCACCTTACTATAATAAGGTTATCATCAGATGATAATTTAATTCGATTGTACTGTAATGTGATCGGTCTATAATGAGGGGTATCTTGACGCCGTACCAGGTTATGGGATCGCCGCAATGAAATACCGCACACATTTATTTTCTCTTCGTATCGGGAATGCACTGCGAGAGTCTTTAAAAGACGCTCCCTATAATGCCAATGCATTCACTAAAGATTTATTAGCCGGCTTAACCGTAGGCATTATTGCTATTCCATTAGCAATGGCGCTTGCGATTGCGATTGGGGTCGCGCCGCAATACGGTTTGTATACTGCCATTATTGCTGGGTTTATTATTCCGCTCTCCGGTGGCTCACGTTATAGCGTGTCCGGGCCTACTGCCGCTTTTGTGGTGATCCTCTATCCCATAGTGCATCAATATGGTCTGTCTGGTTTATTGCTGGCCAGCCTGTTATCCGGACTAATGTTGATTATCATGGCATTGTTTCGCTTAGGCCGTTTTATCCAATATATTCCCGAATCAGTCACCTTAGGGTTTACGGGTGGTATTGCGGTGGTGATAGCCGTGCTACAAGTGAAGGACTTTTTAGGGCTAACTATTACCGAGATGCCAGAAAGTTTTGTCGGTAAAGTAGCAACCTTAGTTCAAGAAATTTCTAGTTTTTCTGGACCAACATTGCTGGTGGGATTAAGCACCTTGGTAGTGTTTACTTTGTGGCCAAAACTCAAGTTGGCGGTACCCGCACATCTTCCTGCTGTTGTTGTTGCGAGCATTGTGGCGCTGGTACTGAATCAAATTGGTTTTAATGTCGCAACAATTGGCTCAACTTTCAGCTTTACCTTAGCCGACGGCTCAGTCGGTGCAGGCATTCCCTCTATGCTGCCTGACTTTGAATGGCCTTGGCTTCGCGCGCAATCCGGTGAAGTGCCATTGGTACTCACTTGGCAATTAGCCAGTGACCTATTGTCTGCCGCCTTTGCGATTGCCATGTTAGGCGCCATTGAATCGTTACTGTGTGCAGTGGTGTTAGATGGCATGTCTGGTAAAAAACACAGCGCTAATAGCGAATTACTTGGCCAAGGTATCGGTAATATTATCGCCCCATTTTTTGGCGGTATTACCGCGACTGCTGCCATCGCACGTTCGGCGGCTAACTATAAGTCGGGGGCGGTAAGCCCAATCGCGGCCATGATCCATGCGGTGGTGGTATTAGTGTCTTTATTGTCGCTCAGTACTGTTTTAGCTTATATCCCCATGGCGGGTATGTCGGCGCTGCTTATCATGGTGGCATGGAACATGAGCGAAGCGCCTAAGATTGTCCATCTTGTTAAAAAAGCCCCTGCCAGCGAAGTGTTAGTGTTGATGGTGTGTTTGTTACTGACTATATTCTTCGACATGGTCATTGCGATCAGTGCTGGGATCATTTTGGCGTCGTTATTATTCATGAAACAAGTGGCCGACATGACCAAGGTGCAAGACATTAGCGAGCAGAAAAAGCACGTGCATGTTGAGTTACCGCCACGCTGGAAAGTGTTTAAAATTAATGGGCCATTATTTTTTGCTGCCGCCGACAGTGTGTTTGCTGAGTTGGCGCATTTGAGCGGCGACCAAGATGGGGTGATATTGTATTTCGACGGGGTATCGCTTTTAGATTCTGGTGGTGTCTCGGCGCTGTATAAGTTTATTGATAAATGTCAGCGTGATAATACTCGAGTATTGTTGGCAGATTTTCAATTTCAGCCACTTAAAACCTTAGCTAAAGCAGGCTTTAAGCCTGACGGCGTGCAGTGCGTGACGTATTCAACTTTAGCCGATGCGCTAGAGGATGTTATTAAATAAAGATAATAATCACCACAATGAAGTATTAATCTCAGTGGTAAACAGATAAGCCAGTATGACGTTAAGTAATGAATTTGAACTGATAAGCTTTAACTACAAGTAAATTACAAACAACAAAAAGCCCCGCATAAATGCGAGGCTCTCAAACTAAATCCGATAAGTTAATCTAAAAGTAGATTACTTCGCGTTCATTAGTGCAACAGCGTTGTCTAACATGCGGTTACTGAAACCCCATTCATTGTCATACCATGACATCACTTTCACTAAACGGCCGTTAACACGTGTTTGTGTTGCGTCGAAATTTGAAGAGAAAGG
The DNA here is from genome assembly GCF_051164845.1 of Shewanella sp. HL-SH4. Taxonomy (NCBI): domain Bacteria; kingdom Pseudomonadati; phylum Pseudomonadota; class Gammaproteobacteria; order Alteromonadales; family Shewanellaceae; genus Shewanella; species Shewanella sp. HL-SH4. Next base: position 159,959 of record NZ_CP195037.1, on the reverse strand, counting down.
GTTGTGGTTAAAGTCGATAGACACTAATGGCTCAACATTAATCGCTAACACTTCAGACATTGGCGCCTTTAGTGAAGCGCGGGTAATGATGGCATTAACTTCTTCTACCGTGGTGTCACGAGATGCTAAGAATGTTAAATCAACTAAAGACACGTTGATGGTAGGTACACGAACCGCTAAACCATCAAATTTGCCTTGAAGCTCAGGAACCACTAAACCAACAGCAGCAGCTGCACCTGTTTGAGTTGGGATCATTGACATTGCAGCAGCACGAGCACGACGTAAATCTGTGTGATACACATCAGATAAACGTTGATCGTTAGTGTAGGAATGGATAGTGGTCATTAAACCTGACTCAATACCTAATTCATCATTTAACGGCTTAGCAATAGGTGCTAAACAGTTAGTAGTACAAGATGCGTTTGAAACCACAGTCATGTCAGCAGTTAATACTTCGTTGTTTACGCCGTAAACCACGGTAGCATCAACATTCTTACCCGGCGCAGAAATAAGCACTTTCTTTGCACCAGCAGTAAGGTGTGATTGAACTGATTCTTTTGACGTGAAAATACCAGTACATTCAAACACAACATCAATTTTTAACTCAGCCCAAGGTAACTTTGACGGGTCACGTTCTTGGAAAGTTAAAATTTTGTCACCATTAACGTAGATAGCTTCTTCGTCATGATCAACTTTGGCGTTAAAACGACCATGTACGGTATCATACTTAGTTAAGTGAGCATTAATTGACGCATCACCTAAATCGTTTAACGCAACGATTTCGATTGGGTAGTCTTTTTCGCTTTCATAAAGTGCACGTAAAACATTTCTACCGATACGGCCGTAGCCGTTAATTGCAACACGGATAGTCATCTCATATCCCTCAATTGAAAATAAATTAGGTGGCATATAAATCGCCTGGTTGTAAAATTACCAAATTGACGGCTTTCGTCAAGCTAAATCGGTCTAAAAAGCGCTTTTAGACCTAAAAATTTCGTAATTTTTATCCATTTTGTGCATTTGGTGGCTTTTTTAGACAGGAAATTGAAAGTGTTCATGCATATCTTATTTATCTTCTAATAACTGAGCACTGATTGAATTGGCAAAATTAGCGCTTTTTATGTCGATGATTAAGGCTTGCGCTTGTGTATCTAAAACTGTCGCTAATTCAGTATTACCATTGACTAATCCGTTGAGTTGCTTTTGATCAATTTGATTATCAGTCATTAACGAATTGGCCTTGGTAAACAAATATACGTGTTCAAAATTTTGTTGTTGCTGAAAAACACTGGCCAAACCTAACAACCAGTCTGGATTAAATTGTTCAGCGGCAACGGCGGTAAATAAATAGCGGTATATCCGTTTAGCATCCATTGGAGATACACGAACATAATAAGCTGCTAATTGACTGAGTATTTCTGGATCGTCAATTGCGCCATTTTGATAATGTTCGATAACGATATCCTGTGATGGTTTATCGTTAAATCGTATCCAACGGTAATAAGCTAAGTAAATATCTGGATTGTCCTTGGTATAGTCACGTAATTCACTCAGTGTTTGAGTGCTAACAGCAAAGGCTCTTGCACGTTCTTGGGTTCGCTGCGGATTTAATATGTGCTGAACTCCAGCGGCTAATTCGACACAATTACTGTAGTTTTCCAGATGAATGAGTTGTTGATAAAGCTGCAGACCAGTCGGATTTTCGGTTTGTTTTAATTGTAGTCTATGGCGGATTAGGTCGGCTTTTTCAAATCGACACCAACTATCTTGGTGTAAATCGGCACAAATTTCAGGATTATTTTTACAAATGATGTCGCTGTTTCGGTCATTTTCACAGCCCAAAAGGCCTAAAAAACCTATAAAAAAACTAAATGATGTAATTATTACTAGATTTTGCTTCAAAAGAGGCTCCTGGCGAGTAATTGTCTAATAAAATTACAGGTTTAGCGAAAATTAGTTACTGGCGAAATGCAGCCGATTTCATTACAATGACGCCGACCTAGTGGGGATGACTCCCCATCAATACACTAATTATTGGTCTTTTCTTTTTGTTACTCAAACCTTTCTAAAACTATTTAAAGAAAAGTGAGATAAAGGAACCCTACATGAGCGCAGATAAACATCTACAAAGCTGGCAAGAACGTTTTGAAATGGCAGAGGCCATGCAACCTTTACTTGGTAAGTTATATCGTAACCAAGGTGTCGAAGTTGTGGTATACGGCAAGCCATTATTAAACGCATCAACCATTGAAATCATCAAGTCTCACCGTTTGGTTCGTCGTCATGTAGGTGATAAATTACGACTACGTGAAAGCTTCCCATTTATTCAAGCTCTTAGCAAGCTTGCTGTCAAGCAGTGTAAAGTCGATATTGGTAAATTAGCCGTCAATTATTGGCGTGACCATAGCGATGCTAGCCAAATAGAAGCTTATATGGCGACTGAACTCGCAGCGGGAATGAACTATGGCGATGATACACCAGCACGTGATGTGGTGTTATACGGTTTTGGACGTATTGGTCGTTTACTCGCGCGTTTATTAATAGAACGTACAGGTAAAAGTAATAAACTATGCTTACGTGCCATTGTGTTACGTGGTGGTAAGAAGGGTGATTTAGAGAAGCGTGCAAGTTTACTGCGTCGCGATTCAGTACACGGTCCTTTTAATGGTTCGGTAGAAGTTGATGAAGAAAATAATGCCATAATTGCTAATGGTACTTATATTCAAATTATCTATGCTAATTCACCAGATCAAGTTGATTACACTCAATACGGTATTAAAGATGCTTTAATTGTTGATAATACCGGTATTTGGAAAGACGAAGCAGGTCTTGGCTTACATCTTAAGAGTCCTGGCGCGGCAAAAGTCTTATTAACCGCACCAGCGAGTGGCGCAATCAAGAACGTGGTTCATGGTGTTAATGATAATGATATTCTACCAGAAGACACCATTGTCTCAGCGGCCAGTTGTACTACCAATGCGATAACGCCTGTGCTTAAAGCATTAAACGATAAATACGGAATTGAAAATGGTCACGTGGAAACGATTCACTCTTACACCAATGATCAAAATCTAATTGATAACTATCATAGCGCCGATCGCCGTGGTCGTAGTGCACCACTTAATATGGTGATCACAGAAACCGGTGCGGCTAAAGCTGTTTCTAAGGCGCTACCTGCATTAGAAGGTAAATTAACCGGTAATGCGATCCGCGTCCCAACGCCTAACGTTTCTATGGCGATAATTAGTGTCAATTTAAACGCTGAAACTAACCGTCATGACTTAAATGAATACTTAAAAGATATGGCTTTATTGTCTGAATTGCAGAATCAAATTGATTTTACAGAATCGACAGAAATTGTATCAAGTGACTTAGTCGGTTCACGTTATGCCGGTGTGATTGATTCTCAAGCGACTATTGCTGAGGGAAAACGTGCGATTTTATACGTTTGGTATGACAACGAGTTTGGTTATAGCTGTCAAGTTGTTGGTGTTATGCAAAAAATGCTTGGATTAACCACCTTATCTTTACCAAATAGCCAATAGATAACTCAGTTCCTGCTGTCGTTTAACGAGCTTGGAATGGATATTTAGAAAAAGTACCTTAGGGTACTTTTTCTATTTTTAGGTCTATCTGTTAACTTTTAAACAGTGATGAACGTTTATTCAGCAGTTAACTCAAAATAACCAATAATTGTTATTTTATTGATTGACTCTGAAAGTGAAAACGGTAGAATGCGAACCCGCACTCAGGGGAACTTATACAGTTTATGTAAAGTATTTCTAGATGCGATAAAGATTCAGCGACATTAGCTCAGTTGGTAGAGCGATACCTTGCCAAGGTATAGGTCATCGGTTCGAACCCGATATGTCGCTCCAAATTGAGTTTGTACTGCACAATACAGTTTAAACAACAGTTTGCCCGAGTGGTGGAATCGGTAGACACAAGGGATTTAAAATCCCTCGCTGAATAAGCGTGCCAGTTCAAGTCTGGCCTCGGGTACCATTATTAGACTCTTTTAATTGCAAAATTAAAATAGAGTGATGGATAAAAAAGCCTCGACAATATGTCGGGGCTTTTTTATGTCTGTATCTTTTATGTCTATATCTTTTTATGTCTATGCCTTTGTAATGTAAATTCCATTCACCAAAAATTTATACTTTAGCCGCCTGAGGAATATCATAGGCAGTGATTATTAGACGCTCTCTGCCTGAAGATGTCTCAAGGGTATAAAATATTTAGTTTTGTTGTTTTTACCCTAAAAAGAATCGTTAACAGGTGAAAAAGACGAGTTGCTATGGCTGCACAGCTTTTAAAAGGTGGTTTAGGTTCAGGTTAGATAAAATAATGCCTTCACTTAATAGTAAAGGCATTATTGTTAACATGACAACCAGGGTAGACTTGTTTTAGAGAATATTAATTACAGCCAGTCCAGATTTCTCCATCTGTGCTGCATTCATTAATCATCGTACCGTCGTCCTGACGCGTGGCTTTAGTCCATTCACCTAAACTATTCTTATCAATTTGCACCAAGCTGTTATTCATCCGTTTACGCCAATAGTGAGTGTCAAACGACACGTGCTCATCCCAGCCCTTTGGCAGAATAGATAAATGCTCGATAAGTTCGGTAGCATTAAGCTGTTGAGCCTTATCCTTCATATTTATCCAGTCAGGCAATGACGCAAATTCAGGATCCGCCTCACGGAAAATAAATTCTGCAAAGTAGTCCATGCCATTTTCGGAAAACGACACCGTATGCATACGATCTAGAGGGACCTCAAGATTTTGTGTGCACTCAGACATTGCATTAACAGAATTAAATTTAGGGATGTTAGTTAATTGATACTCAATATCATCTTTTTTAAAGGTGACTTGTTCAGAAGCCGAGCAATTATATCCACGCTCTATATCGTAGTAAGCATCTTTACGGATCTGTAATTTTCCCGCTAATGTTTGATCTCCCCAGCTACTATTGTGGGCGACTACATCAGACAAGATAATATCAATTTCAGATAAGTCTTGTTTCATTTTAACAATGTTCAATATCCAACCGTCTGATAGGCTGACAAAAGTCTCTCGATACCAAGCATTATCGAATTGATATTTTTCATCCTTATTTTTATCTTGATAAATAATGACCCGAATTTCTAACGCGTCGGGATATTGTGCTTGTATTTTTGCTCTGTGACCAAAAGAGGCCTTTAATCCTATAACGATAGCTTGAGCTATTTCATAGGCCTGGGCATTGTTATCAGCAATAAAATCAGCAAAAATTTGTGCTTCAGAAAGATTATAATGAGTCACTAAGTAGATCATTACTAATCGAATTTCATTTTGCAGGTCATTTGTGAGCTGAACATTATTTTTTAAATTCTCACAGCTTAAAATAGGCTGTTGAGTTGCTTTTAGCTTGGCAGAGATTTGCTCCCATAATAGCGATGTTAGTGGTGATATATGACGGATATCATCATCTGTTAGCGGGGTAATAGAAGGCGGCAATGCCATCTGATAAGCCTCTGTGACAGGGCCAGTATCTTCATCTATCGCGCCCACAGGCACATCCACATACATAGTTGAATATGGGACACATTCAGCATGTTCTGGAGTGAACTCAAACGCATATTCACCCGCTGCACCAGATATTGCAGATGGCTCGCTATCTACATCAAAAATACTGTTGCCATTGATATCTAACCACACAGTTGCACCAGATACATAACCGTCAATCACCTTACCAGACAAACCTACAGTCACCGGCGGTGGCGGCGGCGGTGGCGGCGGTGGAGGCGGCGGAGGTGGCGGCGGCGGAGGTGGCGGCGGCGGCGGAGGTGGCGGCGGCGGCGGCGGCGGCGGCGGAGGTGGCGGCGGCGGTGGTGGCGGAGGTGGTGAAATTACTTCAGTATCGGCTGAATTTGAGCTACCACCACAAGCCGTTAACGATAACGTTATAGCTATCGCGACGGGTACTAACCACTTATTTGGAACTAAGGTCATGTAATATCCTTACTACATTATTATGTTGATCTAATGGCTAAACCAAGAGAGTCAGGTTATTTTTTTTAATATTTTTAATCAAAGGGTTAAGCTTTTTTGAGTTAGGGCCGGGCGGGAAGCTGATTAAACAAGCGTGAAGTATCTTTGACTGCCCTGTAAACTCTTTACCGACCATCCCTGGCTCTTTAAGCCTAATGCAAAAGTATACTACTCGCTAAGCGACTGAAAATAAATACCACACCTACTTTCGTAACAAATTAGATACAATTGGTTGGGTAAATAATATTAATTTGGTTGCAGCACCACACGTCCGTTTATTAACGTCTGATAATTACTAGTGCTCTTTTGTTCAAAATAAAGAAATGTTGTAATACGTTTTTGCCCCAAGCTTTGTTTGGAAATATGGCCTGCGGCCACCAACGTCGCGGCGCTTAACCCACACCAGACCAAGAGGGTATCAACAGCAATACCATCTTTACTTTTGATTAAAGAATTGGGCCCTGCCGCCCCAGACGAAAAATGCTGAAAAGCGCACAATTTTCGATGGTGATCGATCCAGCTTTCAACTTCATCTGTATCCGGCTTCGGCCATTGTCGAAAAGCCCTAACGCTTCCGATGAGCCAGCGAGTATCCAAAACAGGACGTTTTGGTTAAGCCCACATGGATGTGCTTGCGGCGTCTCGCTGGATCATCTGCACATAGTCCTGCGGCAGGCAATTGGTTAGATAGAATTTGCGAATTTACTTAACCTACCCAATATAACTTGTATTAAAACATTGAATTAAAGCTATAAAGTAGATTAAAGTATGAAAACTTAAGGACGAAGTAGGGCAACCTCGAATATAATCATCGAGCGCGCCATTTAGGGAAGAAAAATCACTCAATAACATGTGCCTATTAACACCCCTAAAATGTTTACCCTGACCCAACTAATTTAATTTACTAATTTACTGTTGCGTACTGCTAGACACTCGCCGTTCGTTTGCTAGAAAACATAAAAACTGTTCAATGTGCGTAGGTAAAATATGCTTTGCAGCAGTAAACTTAAAATATCTTATAAAATAACGGTTCCAATAAAGGTATGACTTTTCAGTTTGGTAGCTGTAATGCCTTACTCTAATTTGTGGTCTAATCGCTTCTAAATATCCAGTTCCTGCCATCATTTCCACCTTTATGTTACCTGTACTGTATTTATATAAGGGCTATCCATTTAGCGCCACCAGTGTCAATATGTAGTGATGAAAACTTCATCGTATTTATTAAAAGCTGGTGTAGATTACCCTACAAGTTGGGGCGAATTTGTTGATTGGTTTCATGATGAACAATCCTGCATTAGCTACCTTTACAAACTTCGTTGGCCAAACGGATTCATTTGCCCAAGCTGTTCAAGCCATCAATCACCTTATCAGTTAAGTAATGGCAAGTTAAAATGTCATGCTTGCCGTTCTCAGTGTTCAGTAACATCAAGTACACTTTTTGACAAAACAAGAATCCCCATGAAAAGTTGGTTTGCTGCTGTCTGGTTTATTACAAATCAAAAAAATGGTGTCAGCGCTCTTGGAGTTCAAAGGTTATTAGGTCTTGGGAGTTATCAAACCGCTTGGTCATTAATGCACAAGTTAAGACATGCCATGGTTGATCCTGAAAGGGATAAACTGTCCGGCATCGTAGAGGTTGACGAAACACTAATAGGTGGCGTCGTTTCAAAATCATCTATTAAAAATCAACAGGGTAAGCGTAAAGCTGTAGTTTTGGTCGCTGTTGAGCTGCTATCACCCTCTGGATTTGGCCGGATACGTTTAAGGCAAGTGGAAAGCGCAACCAAAGAACATATCCATCAATTCATTCAAGATGTAATTGAACCTGGTAGTACAATTTGTAGTGATGGCTCTCAAGCATACAAACAAATAGACAAGAAAGGATATAAGCATAACCGAATAGTGCATTTAGGTTCATCTGTACCTGCACATGAAACAATGGCTGGGGTACATCGAGTCTCATCATTATGTAAAAGATGGCTTTTAGGTACATATCAAGGCGCGGTAAAGGCTAAGCAACTTGATTATTATTTAGATGAGTTTGCATTTCGCTTCAATAGAAGAAAGTCAGATTCTCGGGGATTATTATTCTACAGGTTGCTTGAACAAGCAGTGCGTTCCAAGCCGATAACGTACCAATCAATTAAAAATCGATAACCACAACATATAGTGGTTGGTTGTGCTAAATGGATAGCCCTTATTTATATACAGTTATAATGGGTTTTGACGGAATGACAATAATAAGTGAACAAAAAGCAGTCTAAAGGACTATGTCGAGAAAAATAGGGCTGCTCTAATATATTGATCTTGCTTGGTTTATTTTTTTACAGTTGCCGCAGACACTTTTAACGCGCAATTTTAGTTTTATATTTGAGTGTAAGAGTCATTAAATTGCTTTACTTCAAAGACATAGGAAATGTAGGATGATATTAATCAATAACTTAAACGGGCGGCTTTATCGGTCGAGCCGTTCAATAAGCTGTTAGCATTACAGGGAAAGTTTAGCTTTGAATTGTACAAAATATTCTTCGTTCTTAATTATTTTATTTGTTTTAACATTTAATGCCAAAGCGACTCATTTGGAGATATCTGAAGGTAGCGATAGAGATATATGTAAACAAATATACTCTAAGAGAATTTCTATTGATGTTAATGACACTAAGAATTACGGAAGACGTGCAGATGTAATGAAATTGAAAAAAACTCTTGATTTAATTTCGGAGACGGATGACAAACTTAAATGGAAAGAAGGCTTTATTCAAGTTAAAGGTACTTCTAAAAATTATAAAGAAGAGAGAGTGCCATATTTAGAGTTTGATATCGACAATGACGGAAATGATGAATTGGTCCTTTCTTTTTTCTCATGGTCAAGTCAAATTCCTGGGGAGTATTATCGAGTTCTAGATGAAAAAATAGCTCTCGATGGTACTCAAAAGTATATATGGAAAGACATTTATTCTTGGCCTGGTTTGTATTCAACAGGTAACTGGGCTTATAAAAAGCATGGCCTTTATCAATTAGAAATTTACCCAATTAAAGTATCTGGGACATATTATCTTGGTTTAATTGATATTTATTTCGGTTCAAGTGACTCTATGGATAGAAGTGCTGTCATAGCAAAATATTCTGATGAAATGATAAGTAGTGACTCTGAGTGGGATGTCACATCTAATATTGAAGTAGTATGTAAGTTTATGTACGTAAAGTAATGCTAACAAGGCGTTTAAAAAGTCGGACACCGTAATGCTTGCTCGGTTCCGCTTCGCTTCACATTTTAGCAAGCATTACTTAGCCGTTTAACGCGGCGTTATGCATCAGGATAATCTATGAGTATTTTAATAAAAGTTCTTTCCTTAGCTCTATTTAGTACATTTGTTTTTGCAGGTGAAGAAAAAGTCACACTTCCCAATTCAACAAAGCAGCAAAATATAAAAACTTGGGCTCCAACACCTTTAGAGCTACAAAATGCACTTAAAGTTACAAATGAATTCATAAGTGAGTATAAAGAGGGGAATTCATCCCCAGGCTGGGATCTAGTGTCTGATGATTTAAAAGGTTCAGTTAGTAAAGATGAATGGGAAGCAGTATTTTCGGTTCTTAAAAATAGTTATGGTGAACGTAAATCATCTGAATTTAATCGAGCCATTAAAACTAATAAGCTTCCATCTGGACTGGCGGGAGATATTATCTTAGTTATTCTAATAGCCGAATTTGAAAAAGAAAAGATTGGAGAAACATTAACCTTAATTAGTAAAAATGGAGTTTGGTACTTAGCTAGTTATAATTATCAAGTAATAGGGTAGTAAAATGCATAACAAGCCATTAAACAGGGACTTAAAACTGTTGGCTGTTTTCGTCCCTCAACATTATAGCCAACAATTTTAAGCCCGTTAATGGGGCGTTAGCTTTCTGAGTATTCAATCAACATGGAGCCTATATCGTGAATAATTTACAAAAATTTGGGGGAGTTTCAGCTCTTTTGGAATCCGTTATTTACGTGTCAGCTTTCGTGTTTTTTGGTGCATTCTGGAATTACCCTGCGGATACTGATTCTGTGAAACAATTTGCTTTTCTAGCAGAAAATCAGGTTATCCTGTCCATCGTAAATCTTATTATGTATGTACTATTTGGAATTCTTTTGGCTGTATTAGTACTGGCGCTTCATGAACGCTTGAAGGGGAATACCCCAATCCTTTCACAAATTGCTTCTATTTTTGGGGTCGTATGGGTGGGTTTAGTCATTGCTAGTGGAATGATTGCAAATATAGGTTTAGCTACGGTCTTGGAGCTATCAGCTAAGGATCCAGAACAAGCAATGACAGTCTGGCGGGCTATCTACTCTGTAGTCGAAGGGCTAGGTGGTGGGAACGAAGTTGTTGGAGGTCTATGGGTTCTATTGTTAAGTTTTGCCGCTTTAAAGGGTAATGAGCTTCCTAAAATACTTAACTACTTTGGGCTTTTCGTTGGCATTGTTGGGATTCTCACTATTTATCCAGCTGAAGTGCTCACAGAAATTTTTGGCATAAGCCAAATTGTATGGTTTTCTTGGTTGGGAGTAGCCATGCTCACGAGTAGTAAAAGCTAACAAGGGTTTTCAAGTCGGACAAAAAACAGTTGGCTTTTGTTCGTACCTCACTAAGTATAGCCAAACATTTTTAGCCGCTTAAAATGTAGGGTTTTCAGGCTATGTTTTTTATTTACAGTAGGGTATGTTTTTGTGTGAGATGTAAACCTATTAAAACTGACTATAAATATTACCTGAATAAAAATGGCTAACAGTTGTGTTAGCCATTTTCACCTATTAGGTTAGTTACCCATTTTTATCACAGTCACTTTTTAAGTGACTGTTGTATATTGCTTTATAAGTCATTGTAAAGTGTCTCTATCCACTTGTCGCCATTGATAAATGCCCAACTCCACTGTTTATATTCCTCTGGTACACCCATTTTTTTCATCTGGGCTAAGGTTTTGCCTTGGGTCTTTTCCGATTTCATCCAGTTAATGCTGTCATCAAGCATATGTTTAAACTTGAGTAATTCGGTTTTATTGGCTAAATCACCGTGGCCTGGAATGATTTGAGTTTTGTCATCAATTCTATCTAATATGATAGCGACATTATCGCGATAACCTAAAACAGAGCCACCACCGTCTAGGTCAATATAGGGGAATCTATCTTTAAAATATAAATCGCCCATATGGATAACATTGGCTTTTTGCCAATGAACAACGCTATCTCCATCTGTGTGTCCAGGGCCTAAATGGATCACATCGAGGGTATCTTGATTGAAATGTATTGAGATACTGTCAGTGTATGTGATGACAGGAAGGGCACTTTTGGGAGTATTGCTATCTGAAGCTAAACGCTTTAAGACATTATGGTGAGCTAAAATAGTGCCTTTTTCACCAAAGTGAGCATTACCGCCAGTATGGTCGCCGTGGTAGTGGGTGTTGACGATATATTTAGGCACACCGGGTTGAATATTATTAAGCGATGCGGTTATTTTTTCCGCCAGCGGAGCAAATTGGTCATCAATAATCAATATGCCGTCAGTGCCAGCCGATACGCCAATATTGCCACCGGAACCTGTGAACATAAAGGTGGTATCGGTGAGTTGCTTTGAGGTAATAGTGACATCTTTAAATTTGTCATCAGCAAAGCTCGGACCGCTAAGCGTCATACTTGCAAGCACTGTTAAGGCAAGTAAGTTGGCGAGCGGTTTACGCTTTGTTTTTTGGTTTAAAGCACTTAACGGCATAATTTTTCCTTAACATAGTCTATTAAAATATCATTTACACATTATAGCTACCGAGTCCAAGGTAGCAGCTTTTTGGCAAATTTGTCAGCTAGACCTAATCTAATCGCCGCGTTATGGCGAACTCTATATAGCGCTTGATAGCACAATGGCACAAGGTACAAACTGGTGACAGTGGAAAAGGTTAATCCGCCAATAATGGCTATTGCCATAGGTGAATAAGGGGGGCCGCCACCGCCAATTTGGGTATCCCCCATGGCTAATGGCACTAAACCTAATACCGTCGTGGCCACTGTCATCAGTACTGGACGTAAACGGGTGCTACAGACACTTAATATAGTATCCGACAGCTTATCTAGCGCTGGGGTCATTTGATTAATTTGGTCTACTAACACAATTCCATTATTCACTACGATCCCCATTAAAATAAGGATCCCTATCATGGACATAACAGACATAGGCGTTGCGGTAAACCATAAGGCCCAAAACACCCCGGTAATTGAAAATAAAATAGAGGTGATAATTGCTGTCGGCAGTAGCAATGATTCAAATAATGCCGCCATAACGATATAAATCATTATGATAGCTAATATCATATTAACCGCCATGATGTTTTGATCTTCATCTTGGCGCTCAAATCCGCCCCGCAATGAATAACTGTATCCGTAGGGGAAATTAACCGAATCCATAATGTGAGTGATTTTTTCCTGGGCTTCTTCAGTGGTTAACTTATCTAGATTGGCACCAATAGATAAAGCCGTTTGGCGATTATAATGTTTGATACTGTCAAAACGAGGCACAATTTTTATTTGTGCAAGGCTGTCTAAGGTGTAAACCCTGTCCTGTTGTCGTAACACAGGTAACTGCTTTAACTGCTCAAGGGAATACTGCCATAGCTTATCGTAGGCCAGTTCAATTCGCAGCTCACCAGATGGGTCGTGCCTAAATGATCTCAGTGGTGTGCCTCTTAATGCTAGTGCAATACTTGACGCCACTTCACTTAGTTTTACATCAAGTCTTGCGGCCATTTCTCTATCGATTATCACCACCACTTCTTGCTGGGCACTATTCACTTCAGAGCGGACGTCGACTAATCCTTCAATTCCGTTGAGTAAAGGCACCACTTGATTACTTAAGTTAATCAGTTCTGAAGTTGAGCGACCCGTTAGAGTGACACGAATACCATTTTGCTCATTGCCCCAACCAAATTGTGGTGTGGCAATGGAGTATTTAGGAAATCCTTCTCTGATCATTTTTTTCAGTTCAGAGGTGTCAATAGGAATGTCTTTTTGCAAAATAATGGTGGATTGTGCATCATGTGGGGCATAGTAACTGTATACGGCATCAATAAAAAATTTCTCTTTATTGGCATATAAGTAAGCCTCCATTTCACTGACAAGCGCTTCGGTTACCCTAAGTGCATGACGTCCCTCTAGCTGATAGTTAATATAAAGGCGGTCATTGCCTTCGCCATCATTTTGGTCTTGTTGAACCATACTGAGTGGCAAGGCCGTTGAAGCTAAAATAAGTACGGCAATAACCCCAGAACGCTTAGGTCTAGTTAATACCCAAGATAAACTGCGCTGATAAAATGCCGCCATTTTACCTTGCTTATCATCTGTCTTAATATCGAAGTGGAAGCTGTTCAGCATTAACGGGATAAGTGTTTTCGCCACTAATAGCGATGCCGCTAATGATATACAAATTGCAATGGCAACGTGTTCAAGAAAAATAGTTAGCTGCACTTTAACGCCAAAGATATTAGGTAAAAATACAATGGCTGTGGTCAATGTACCCGCTAACACCGCAAGGGAGACTTTATCTACCCCTGTTAACACAGCACGCTCATTGGCTTTAGTTTGCTGGGTATCATCTATATGACCGGCTTGTTTTTCTTGTAACACACTCTCAGTCACTACTACTGCATTATCAATAAGCATACCCACGGCGAGCAATAATCCCATCATGGATAAAATATTGAGGCTATATCCAAAAAAGTACATTCCAGCTAAGGTCATACAAAGTGAAATAGGCACAGAAGAGACCACCACTAACGTCATCTTTAAATTGCGTAAGAATAAATACAGTACGCCAAAAGATAATAGGGCACCCAATAAACCGGATAACAGTAAATCTTGTAATGAAGATTTAACGCCAAAGGCCTGATCTTCCATAATAAATAACTTTACGCCATTGAATTGCTTATCTTGTTTGGTTTTTTCAATGACCTTCATGACCCGATCAGATACTTCGACTAAATTAGCCCCTGATTCTTTAAACACGTCGATACCCACGGCGTATTTTTGGTCTAAATGACGACCTTCAATTTTTTCTGGTAAGGCAAATTTAACTGTAGCAATGTCGCCTAAGGTGATACCAGGAATAAGCACTAAGCGGGTGATATCATCTAAACTGGTAAACTCACCCTTAGGCGATACTTGAAACACATTGCCATTGCTTCTTAATGTGCCAGCGTTGATGACAAAATTTTGTGCTGATAAGCTGGTTTGCAGTTGTTGATTACTGATCCCACTTGCAACTAATTTGTCGGCATTTACTCGTATATCAATTTGCTTTTGTTCAACGCCGTATAAAGTGACCTTTGATACACCCTCAACTCTTTCAAGGGGTTTGCGAAGTTGTTTGTCGAGTAAATCAAAGGCGTTTGATAGTTCACGTTCGCTGGATATCCTGATGGTGAGCACCGGCATATCGGCGGTAGAGAATTGCTGGATCATCACCCGTTCAACATCTTTGGGTAAAAGGTACCTAACCGAGTCAATTTTCTCACGTACTTCTAAGCTTTTAGTGGCAACAGCTTCTCCCCATTTCATATTCATTTGAATATAAGCACCATCTTGGGTGGAATCAGAGTGCAACTCTTCAATGCCGCCCATGGTGGCTAAGGCTTCTTCAAGTACTTTGGTAATATCGCGTTCTACTTCAGCAGGACTTGAGCCTTTATAGGGTACTTGCACCATGATTTGAGGAATGTCGATACCAGGGAACATTTCTAACGGCAACATTCTGCTTGCCGCCATACCAAATAGCATAATGGCAACAAAAAACATGCTGGTGGTGACAGGGCGTTTTAACGCTAGTTTGGTCAGGTTCATACCGTTGCCTCTGCTGATACTGCCTGCTCTGACTCTTTGGCATAAGACTTCTGGTCAAACAGGGCATATAAACAAGGGATCACCAACAAAGTCAGTAATGTTGAAACCAGTAAACCAAAGATAACCGTAATCGCCATAGGAGCACGTACTTCGCTGCCATCGCCCATACCAATCGCCATTGGTAATAACCCCAGCGCTGTGGTTAATGTTGTCATTAAAATAGGGCGTAAACGTGATTTTGCCGCTTGTTCAATGGCGCTGATTTTTTCTATTCCTTCCCGACGTAATTGGTTAATTCTATCCACTAATACAATGGCATTATTAACTACGATACCGGCTAACATAATCAGTCCAATAAACACCACGATACTTAAATGGGTGTTGGTGATGAATAAGCCTAAAATACTGCCAGCAACCGCCATAGGAACAGCAATTAAGATCAGTAATGGATGTAGCAATGATTCAAATTGACTGGCCATGACCAGATAGACTAAAAATATTGCTAACACTAGGGCAATTTTCAATGAGCTAAATGAATGTTCCATTTCTTCATTTTGGCCACCAAAAGAGGACTGAATGGAAGAGGGAAATTGCTGTTGGCTTAAAATCTGTTTAGCTTCTACCACTGCATCGCTTAAATCACCAAAACCTAAGTTTGCTGACACAATAGCAACACGTTGCTGACTAATACGGTTAATCGCCGATGGGCCAACCTGTAATTTAATGTCGGCTACTGCGCTTAGCGGAATAGGCTGGTCACTGTTAGGGTTGATGATGAGTGAGTCAATATCACTTATCTGATCGCGCTCTGACAGCTCGCTGCGAACTAAAATATCCACTTTACGATCGCGCACTGTGTACTGGCTGGCAACGGTTCCGCCAACACGTTGAGCAATACGACTTGCTACCGTAGGCGCATCCATACCTAAGGCGGCGAGCCTTTGGTGATCAAACTGGATACTGATTTCAGGTTGACCATCACGTAGCGTGGTATTGACATCGGTAAAGCGGGCTGATTGGCTTAACGCGCTCACTAAAGTGTCGGCGCTTCGCTTTAACTGTGCTAAATCATAGCCAGACAATTCAATTTCTAAGGGTGTTTTGAAACTGAATAACTCAGGTTGCTCAATTTTAGCGTCTAATTCGGGTATTTTTTTAGCGGCTTGTCTTAAAATATGAGCCACAGCGTCAAATGCACTAGGATTGGCCAGTACAACCTGTAAACGTCCCCAGTTTTCACCACCTCTGGCGGTATCTGATGTCATTAATCCGCCACTGCCAGCCTGGCTGAAGGTGTGTTTTACATCCGGGTTATCGTTAATGCTTAAGGCTAACTGCTGTAATACTTTGTCTGTTTCACTGACCTCGGTTCCTGGTGGTAATAATAGCTCTACATAGAACTCACCTTGATTCATTGGTGGAATAAGTTCCATTCCCAGTTTAGGTAATAAACCTCCTGCGCCTAAAGTAATACCAAGGGCAATCAGTAGTGTAAGCCCTTTTTGTTTGAGTACTTTATTCAGTAAACCGTCATACACTTTAGCTAAGGCGTCATAAACATAATTGAATGCACTGGCGAGTGGGCGCATGACTAAGCCAATTAACCAACTGAAAAAGCGGATAGCCAATAAGCCGAAGGTTAATAAACCTGCTGGTATATAGCTAAACAACAACTTGAATGGCCAAGATATAACTGCAAGAGTGTAATAACCGGTTTTACCTAGTTTCGATAGTGGGATAGTTTTGATGGGTGTTTCAGTTGGTGCAGGTAAGCTTTTAAACCCTTGGCGAGAAGCCAGCATTGGAATGGCTGTTAACGCAATAAACAATGAAGCTAACAAAGCAAAGGTGACGGTGAGCGCTTGATCGGCGAATAATGCCCCTGCTATGCCATCGACAAACACTAACGGCACAAATACGGCTAATGTCGTTAATGTGGAGGCAAATATTGCGCCTGAAACTTCTTTACACCCAGTAACCGCCGCTTCAATTTTACTCATACCTTGCGATTGATAGCGGTCAATATTTTCTAACACCACAATGGCGTTATCAACTAACAGCCCGATAGCGAGAGCAATACCGCCTAACGACATGATATTGAGACTGATATCAGCAAAATACATCATATTAAAGGTGGCAATGACCGAGAACGGGATAGAGATAGAAATGATCAGGGTGGCGACGATATTGCGCAAGAATAGGTAAATGACCAACATGGCAAGCACACTGCCGATTAATGCCGATGAAGTAACCTCATTTACCGCGCTTTCAATAAATTCTGACTGGTCATAAATAATATTCAGTTGCTTGTTTTCATCAGCTTTGTTAATTAAAGCCAGCTCAGCTTGGAGCTTTTTAGCTACGGTAACTGTGTTGGCATCACCTTCTTTGTAAATGGCGAGTTCGATAGATTCGACGTCACCAATACGAGTGACATCACTGCGCTCTTTGTAGGCATCACTAATTTCAGCCACTTCATTGAGACGCACTAGGGTTTGATCATTACGGTAGATGATGACATTGCCCAGTTCTTCCAGCGAATTAAATTGATTTAAAGTTCTAACCAAATACTCTTTGTCACTTTGAATCACTTTACCCGCGGACAGATTGATGTTTTCTTGATTGATCCTTTGTTTAATATCATCCGCATTTAAGTTCAGCTGGCTAAGCTTTTGTTGATTAAGGAGAATATGAACTTCTTGCTCAAGCCCGCCAGACAATCTTACTGCAGCCACCCCTGATAGCGCTTCTAAGCGGCGTTTTAATTCCTCTTCAGCAAAGGTGCGCATTTGTTTTAAATTTTTCTCTGACGCATCGGGTACTGAAAAGGCTAAGCGCATTATTGGGTCAAGATTAGGGTTAAACCTTAATAACAATGGCTTATTGATGTCCAATGGCAGTTCAATGGTGTCCAGTTTTTCACGCACTTCAAGACTGGCCATGTCCATATTGCTACCCCATTCGAACTCTAGGACTACATCTGACATACCTGAGCGTGAAATAGAGCTGATTTTACGTAAGCCTTTAACAACGCCAACCGCTTCTTCAATGGGTTTAGACACGAGTTGCTCAATTTCAACTGGCGCAGCGCCATCATAGGCGGTACGAATAGTGACACTGGGATAACTAAGATCTGGCAGTAACATTACCGCAAGTCGACTAAAGCCGACCATACCAAATAACATTACCGCAAGCATGAACATCCACACCGTCACTGGACGGTTGACAGCAGTATTAATGATAGACATGGTGTCGCTCCGTTATTTGATAGCAGCTACGTTTAGAGGATTTATCACTTCGACCAGTGATTGATCTTTTAAGTTTTGCTGACCACGGATAACGATTTGCTCGCCTAATATCACCCCAGAGGTGATCTCAATGGTATTATCTTGACGATATCCTAAGCTAACTTCACGACGTTCAGCAACAGTGTCTTTAATGACATAGACTGCTTGAGTGTCATCTTGATTAATTAAGGCGTTATAAGGCACGGTAATGACGTTGTTATGGGTGTCGTATTTAATTTCAACCCGGGTAAACATGCCTGCTTTTAATTGGCCACTGTTGTTGGGTACATTTAAGGTGACTTTAAAGGTACCGCTTTGGGGATCAACTATGGGGCTAATACGCAGCACGGTGGCATCTATTATGTCGGTAGTGTGTTGATTTTGACGAACACTGGCATGTTGTCCTAATCGTAAACTAGGTAGTTGCTGCTCTGGTAGGTGGACAATGCCGTATAATTGGTCTTGGTTCACAACATAGAAAAGTTCGTCAAACTCTTTAACGGTATTACCTTGCTTTACATGACGCTTAGCGACGACACCGTTAATGGGGGAGACAATACGGCTTTCTTGCACCTGTAGTTCAGCAAGGTCTCGCTGGGCGACAGCTGCTTGCAGGTTAAACTCTAATTTTGCCATCGTGTCTTGGCTAATAAACTCTTTATTATCCATTTTGCGCAGACGATTTAATTCTTGCTCTATGATTTGAACTTCAGCCTGAGAGCGATTGAAGTCATACTGTTGGCGTTTTGCATCAATAACTGCTAAAACCTGGCCTTTAATTACCCGGTCGCCTTCTTCAACATTGATAGTATTTATCAAGCCAGAAATACGGGTCATCACATGGGCTTCTTGTGGGGCTTCTAAGGTCGCTGTTGTGCTGTAAAATGATGACACATTACCTTGTTCAACAAAGGTTGTTTCTACTGGAACAGCAAATTTTTCTTGTTCTTTTACTTGCTCTTCATCTCCTGTACAACCAGCTAACATTACTAAACAACAAAAAGGAATAACAACTTTTTTAACGGATTGAAACCTGTCCATGGGAACCTGCCTTTATAGTGAAGCCAAGTGCTACCTTGCGATTATTTAGCGGTAGCTTAAGAATAAGACTACGCCAATAAATGCTGCCGTCACGCTGACTTTTGTAACAATTAATAATAAGTTTATGAAAGTTGAAAGCATTAATTGTGCCAAAATAATAAATCATTTACTTACAGGTACTTAAGTTTAATTTTGTTTGCAGGTGACTTCGTTGAATTTATAGCGCTAGTTATAATGTTAAATAAATGGTGAGAATAACTAACATTTGTTAAGTTTGACTTAATGTACCAATAATGTCTGATGTAAGGTTCAATATCATAAATCAGCTAGTTGCTTTATTAGCGACTGTATCAATAAATATATTAATAACAGTATTAGTTTATTGATTGCGTAAAAGTAGCTGGCCAGCTACTTTGATTAACAAGTTACTGGCCATTGATGAGAAGAGGTTGCTGATGTTTATCGATGTAATTGAGACTGATACATTGGATCTGTTTACAAGGCTAGACTATTCGTTAAGAATTCTATTGGGATAATATAGTGCTCTTTTGATCTCCAGTATCAGTTTTTGGATCCGGACAGCTTGATAAAACCGACACTTGATTATTTGAATCGACTTGTTCAATGCTGACTTTGAACTTCCATAAACGATGTAAATGCTTCAATACTTCATCATAATTATTGGCTAAAGGGATGTCATTGTGTGGTGTGTATCGCAAGGTTAATGAACGGTCACCATTAATGTCGACATGTTGTACTTGAATGTTAGGCTCAATATTCGCTAAGTTATATTGTTGCGACAGCATTTGACGAATTTGTTGATAACCCTGTTCATTATGTATTGCTGACACATTTAATTCAGCACGTTTTTCATCATCTAATATGCCAAACAATTTAAAATCGCGGATAACTTTAGGCGACAAATACTGGCTGATAAAACTTTCATCTTTAAAGTTTTTCATTGCAAAGTGCAGGGTGGTTAACCAATCGCTGCCAGCAATATCTGGAAACCAAAGTTTATCCTCATCGGTAGGGTTTTCACAAATACGCCTAATATCAATAAACATACTAAAACCTAAAGCATAAGGGTTTATGCCGTTGTAGTAAGGGCTATTGTATGCAGGTTGAGCGACTACTGCTGTGTGGCTGCGCAAAAACTCCAGCATAAATCTGTCGGTGACTTTTCCGGTATCATATAAGCGATTTAAAATAGTGTAGTGCCAAAACGTAGCCCAACCTTCATTCATTACCTGGGTTTGTTTTTGCGGATAAAAATATTGTGCCATTTTTCTCACAATGCGCACTATCTCACGTTGCCATGGTTCAAGGAGTGGTGCATTTTTCTCAAGAAAATACAAAAGGTTCTCTTGAGGTTCTGACGGAAATTGTTTACTTTTTTTAGTGGTTTGCTCTTGGTTGCTGGTGGGCACAGTACGCCACAGGTCGTTGACTTGGCTTTGTAAATAAGCCTCACGTTCTTCCTGTCTAGCCTGCTCCTCACTAAAAGATATTTCAGAAGGACGTTTGTAACGATCTACACCGTAATTCATTAAGGCGTGGCATGAATCAATGGTTAACTCTACTTGCTCAACGCCATGCTTTAGCTCGCATTGATGAATATAGTTTTTAGCAAAAACTAAATAATCAATAATTGAACTCGCGTCTGTCCATGTTTTAAATAAATAGTTATTTTTAAAAAAGCTATTGTGCCCAAAACTCGCGTGCGCCATCACTAATGCTTGCATAGTAATGGTATTTTCTTCCATTAAATAGGCGATACATGGGTCAGAATTAATCACTATTTCATAGGCCAGTCCCATCTGTCCGCGACGGTAGCCTTGTTCTGTTTCAATAAATCGTTTACCAAACGACCAATGGGTATATCCAATAGGCATACCAATTCCGGCATAGGCGTCCATCATTTGTTCTGCGGTAATAATTTCAATTTGATTTGGGTAAGTATCAATTTTAAAAAATTTAGCCGCCACTTCAATTTCATGCAGATATGCCTGCAACAAGTCAAATGTCCACTCTGGACCATCGCTTAAAGGCGAACGGGAAGATGTATCCATAGTGCCTCCTATACAGCTTGTTTTTTAAAAAGTTCTCTAAATACCGGATAAATATCATCAACTTGCTTAATATTTTGTACCGCTATATTATCGAAGATTTGTTGTAATTGTTGATATTCCTGCCATAAACTCTGGTGAGGTCTATGGGTTATTTCAATATAACTAAAGTACCTCACTAAAGGTAAAATATGCTGACTAAGCAAATTTTTACACACGGGTGAATCGTCTGACCAATTGTCACCATCAGATGCTTGCGCAGCATAAATATTCCATTCACTGGCGGGGTAACGTGCTTGCTGGATTTCATGCATTAATTTTAAAGCACTTGACACTATTGTGCCGCCGGTTTCCTGGGAGTAGAAAAACTCCTGTTCATCCACTTCTTTAGCTTGGGTATGGTGGCGTATGTAAACCACCTCGAGGTTTTTATACGTACGAGTTAAAAAAAGATACAGCAATATATAAAAACGCTTGGCCATATCTTTGGTTGCCTGATCCATTGAACCAGAGACATCCATTAAGCAAAACATTACTGCTTGGCTTGAAGGTTTTTCTCGCTTTGCGTAATTGTTGAAACGTAAATCAAAGGTGTCGATAAAAGGCACTTTAGCAATTTGTTTTTTTAATATATCAATTTGAGCTTTTAAGTCCAAAATAAGTTCGGCTTTGGCACCGGGGGTGTTTTCAAGTTCAGCAAGCTGTTGCACAAGTAGGTTAAGTTGCTTTTTCTTACTGCCGCTCATGGCTATTCTTCTGGCTAAAGATGAGCGTAATGAACGAATAATATTGATATTGGCAGGTACCCCATCATTGGTAAATCCTGCCCGATACGTTTGATATTCTACCAATTTATTTAAGCGATTTTTCTGTAAGTTGGGTAATTCTAAATCTTCAAATAACAGTTCAAGATACTCATCTTTTGATATTTGAAAGACAAAATCTTCCTGACCTTCACCAGAATCAGAAGCATCACCGTCACCAGCGCCGCCTGCTTGTCCACCTTGAGGGCGGGCTATTTTATCGCCGCGATTAAATTGGTCGTTGCCTGGGTGAACTCTTTCACGGCTACCACCTTGTCCTTGTCTAAACGATGGTTCACTAATATCCCGAGTTGGAATACTAATCTGTTCTCCTTTATCAATATCAGTCACACTGCGTCTAGTCACTGCATCACTGACGGCTTTTTTTATTTGGGTTTTATATCGTTCAATAAATCGTTGACGATTAACCGTGCTTTTTCCTTTAGCATTTAATCGTCTATCTATAAAGTTAGCCATACGCACCTCCCAAGCCTAAATGTAGGCTTTACATCCCAGTACTGTTCAGTAAAGCCTATGTTGTTGGGTTATGATGATTTACGTACGCGTAAATACCATTCCGACAGCAATCTGACCTGTTTTTTGGTATAGCCTTTCTCCATCATGCGATTAACAAAATCATCATGTTTGCGTTGATCATCGTTCGATGTCTTGGCATTAAATGAAATCACTGGTAGTAAGTCTTCGGTATTGGAGAACATTTTCTTTTCAATCACGGTTCGCAGTTTTTCGTAACTGGTCCACAAAGGATTATTGCCTTCATTATTAGCTCGGGCGCGTAATACAAAGTTAACAATCTCATTCCTGAAGTCTTTAGGATTACTTATTCCGGCTGGCTTCTCTATTTTTTCCAATTCAGCATTAAGTGATGCTCGGTCAAATTGTTGTCCTGTTTCTGGATCTCGATACTCTTGATCCTGGATCCAAAAGTCAGCATAGGTTACATAACGATCAAATATGTTTTGACCGTATTCGGAATAGGACTCTAGATAAGCGGTTTGAATTTCCTTGCCAATAAACTCAACGTATTTAGGGATTAAATAGCCTTTTAAAAACTCAAGGTAACGTTCACTTACTTCACTGGGGAATTGCTCTTGTTCGATTTGCTTCTCAAGCACATAAAATAAATGCACCGGATTTGCGGCGATTTCTGTATGGTCGAAGTTAAACACTTTAGACAAAATTTTAAAAGCAAAACGGGTAGATAGACCGTTCATTCCTTCATCGACACCCGCATAGTCACGATACTCTTGATATGACTTTGCTTTGGGGTCTGTGTCTTTTAAGCTTTCACCGTTATATACGCGCATTTTTGAGTAAACAGAGGAGTTATCTGGCGTTTTAATGCGGGATAACACACTAAATTGGGCCAATGTTTCCAGTGTGCCAGGCGCGCAAGGAGATTGAGATAATTCTGAATTAAACAACAGTTTTTGGTAAATTTCCATTTCTTCTGAAACACGTAAACAGTAGGGTACTTTGACGATATAAACTCGGTCTAAAAAGGCCTCGTTATTTTTATTATTCCTAAACGTTGTCCATTCTGATTCATTACTGTGGGCCAGAATAATGCCCGTGTAAGGTAATGCCGATAAGCCTTCTGTACCGTTATAGTTACCTTCCTGTGTAGCGGTCAGTAATGGGTGTAGCACTTTTATCGGCGCTTTAAACATTTCGACAAATTCCATCATGCCCTGATTTGCTCGGCATAATGCGCCAGAATAGGCGTAGGCATCGGCATCATCCTGTGAGAAGTGCTCTAACTGGCGAATGTCGACTTTACCGACCAGTGCCGAAATATCTTGGTTGTTTTCATCGCCAGGTTCGGTTTTTGCTATTCCGATTTGATCCAGAATTGATGGGTAAACTTTAACGACTCTAAATTTGCTAATATCACCGCCAAATTCATGTAATCGTTTTACTGCCCAAGGGGACATGATGGTTTTAAGGTAGCGGTGCGGTATTGCATATTCCTGTTGTAAAATGCTGCCATCCTCATCCAAATCGAACAAACAGAATGGATGATCGTTAACCGGACTACGCACGCCATTTGCGCTTAATATATAGATAGGCATATGTTGAATAAGGGATTTAAGCTTTTCCGCCAGTGATGATTTACCCCCACCCACAGGGCCTAATAAATATAAAATCTGCTTTGATTCCTCTAAGCCTTGAGCTGAATGTTTAAGGTAAGAAACAATTTGTTCAATCGCTTCTTCCATACCATAAAAATCTTTAAAAGCAGGGTAGCGGGAGATGAGACGATTGGAAAAAATACGACTTAAGACAGAGTTTTTCGATGTGTCTATGACTTCAGGTGCACCAATCGCCATTAACAACCGCTCTGCAGCTGAAACGTAGGCACCTTTGTCCTGTTTACAGATATCAAGGAATTGCTCTAAGGTATATTCCTCATCGAGTTTTTTCTCGTAACGTTGTTGGTAATGTTCGAAAATGCCCATAATAAGCCCCTTAGACGTCTATGCCGGGATGGCAACAATGGCGAGGAATTAAGCAATATTGGCGTTGTTGCCAATCAATCTTTTTGGCCTCTACAATGTAAGCTTAGAATAGAAAGTGTGATATTGCGCAACAGTTTTGTAAATTATTGTTTATAAAACAAGGAGGAACGTAGCAATTGCAATAGTTGCATTTATAGTCAGCAATAGGGGTTTGCTGTTCTGAAGAAGTAAATAAGCTAAATTACACCTATAAAAAAAGAGCCCTAGGGCTCTTTTTAAGATAACGGGATTGTGATTAAGCGAAGTTGCTGTTCACAAATTCCCAGTTAACTAATTGCCAGTAGTGATTTAAATATTCTGGACGTGCATTACGGTAATCAACGTAATAAGCATGTTCCCAAACATCTACAGTCATTAAAGGCGTCACTGATTCATCAGTCAGTGGCGTAGCGGCATTGCTGGTGTTAACGATTGCTAATGAACCATCAGCTTTCTTTACTAACCAAGTCCAAGCGCTACCGAAATTATTTACTGCAGAATCAGTAAATTTAGTTTTGAATTCTTCGAAAGAACCGAATGAAGCATCGATAGCTGCTGCAATAGCACCCGTCGCTGCGCCGCCTGCATTTGGTGCTAGGCAGTTCCAGTAAAAGGTATGGTTCCAAACTTGAGCTGCATTGTTAAACATGCCACCAGTAGAAGTTTTAACAACTTCTTCTAAGCTTTTGCCTGCAAACTCAGTGCCTTCAACTAAACCATTTAATTTAACAACGTAAGTGTTGTGATGCTTACCATAGTGGTATTCAATCGTTTCTTGAGAAATATGCGGTTCAAGTGCGTTCTTTGCATAAGGTAATGCTGGTAATTCGAAAGCCATTAGTCTCTCTCCATGGAGTTAGGTTATCGTTTTTATACCTAAATTAAATACTAAATAGGTACACTGCTCTGCAGCTATTGTACTGATTATTTTTGTGATGTGAATCATTGTTTCTGGAAAAATCTCGATTATGGCCATTCATAAGATGAATTAATCTATACCCTTACAAACTGTGGCATTTTGTTATGGCTTAAGGTGTCGTACAATATGGCTATTAGTACTTTATCTACCATTAGGAATGAAAATGGAAACTGTAGAAAAAATTAAGCAGCAACTGAGTGAAAACCCAATCATAGTTTATATGAAAGGCTCTCCTAAATTACCTAGTTGTGGTTTTTCTTCTCAAGTTGCACAAGTGATGATTAACTGTGGTGAGCAGTTTGCGTTTGTAGATATTTTACAGCACCCAGATATCCGCGCTGAATTACCTAAGTTTGCAAATTGGCCAACCTTCCCACAGTTGTGGGTTGAGGGTGAGTTGATTGGCGGCTGTGACATTATTACCGAGATGTTCCAAAAAGGTGAGTTACAACCGATTATTAAAGCGACTGCAGATAAATTCCGCACTGAAGATGCCGCAGAATAAGCTGTTTATTATTTAGCTTAAGAAAAACCCAATGCATGCATTGGGTTTTTTGTATTTAAGACTTGGCAAATATATTGATATTATTAATGTGATTACTGCTTGCTGTCGAGTGTATTTTGATCAGATTTTACATTAACTAAACGAGGAAGATTCTTCTTCGTACTCGGGATATTGTTCAGATATGGGCCAGGGTGAAGCGTTTCTGGCCAATTTAATAGCATCATGGCAAGTACATTTCTGTGTTCGCCAGAGGATAAGTCTGATCTCCCCTTGGGTGATGGTATCATTTGAGTTTCTGGATTATATGCCGCAATGATGTGCTTTTTAACTTTTTGAGTGACGTTATGATTGCTATGCCCCGTTATTAGGAAACTAATTCCCACTTCTGTAATGATATCTTCTGTAGTGTCGGCGATAATTTTATCTAGATTTTTTTCAAAATAATCTAAAATCCATTGGAACTCTTTTGGTTCAACTTCATTTTGATAATATCCGCTGGCAGCAAAAATAAAATGGGTCATGCCATAAATCTTATTCTTGTACTGTGCCTTTGAAAGTGTCGCATCTTTACTATCAGGATAAGTATTAATAAACGCCGTTTTGTAGGCCTGGTAATAATCACCCACACCGATTTGCTTAGCCCAATATACATAGTTAATCAGTTGCGCAGCCCATGACTCAATCATCTTCTTGTCGGTAAAGGAGGGAGTAAAATCATGCGCCTTTAAGCTGCTGAATAGCAAATCATGACAAGGACCCGTAAAACCAAACTCATCTATACGACTTGAAAAACGCAACAAGTCAGTAAATAACATGAATTTTGGATAAGGAGCAATAGCTTCTTTACGTGCTATACCTCTCGATTTATTACCTAACAGACTTGCTGCCAATGCTGACTCATCATCAATGAAGTGCGGTTTATTGAGATTACAGGCAAAATAAGCTTGTGATTCAGCTATGGTGAGTAAATCAATTAACGCACCATTAGCGTATTTGGGATCACCTGTCATGCGGAATTGACGAATAGCGTAATGGCCTTGAACTCTTGGAGGTAAAGTATAAAGATTAGTTTCGAGATTGGTTTTGATTTGCTGGTAAACTTGTTCATCGGTTAAGTTATGAGTCTGTTTTAGGTATGATTCTTTAGCAAATAAACTACTGCTTAATAGTACAGCGGATAATACAAAAAACGAGAGTGTTTTACTCTTGCTTAGTGCCAACATAATTGATTCTCCATAATAGATGTTCAAAATCCATTGGCTGTTTAAATACGGCAGACAATTGATCATAAAGACTTTGATGATGTTCATTCACAACGATGACATCAAATATAGCCTTGGCTTGGCTGCTGGAAAGTGATTCATTGTAGATTAACTGCGCCAGTGTTTGTTGCCACAGCAGAAGATAATAACTAATCCCTTCATTAGCAATAGCAAGATAACTAAATATTGCATCAGAAGCCGATAAATAGGGCACACCAAAGCTGTCTTCAAAGGATTGAGACAAGATTCGGTTCAAAATTGGCTGGTATAACTCAAACTTAGATAGGTCTTGTTGGTAAAAGAGTAGCGCAACTTTGGAGCGAAAGACCAGCTGTTGTTTCTTAAATGAATTAATGAGTTTGGCCCTAGGGTGTTGTTCATGATCTAGTTTTAAATTTGATGTTAACCATGTTGCTAACCAATAAGTACCTAACTGCTGATTTAGTGGCGAAATATTCTGTTGATTAACATAGTAAAATTGACTTCCCTTTGCTAACTGATTGACGATATCGCTTAGGGCAAATATTAGGTCATCATACTGTTTTACCTTGGTTAATTCAAAAGGCACATTTAAAGCATATTGGCCTAATTGTTGTCCTACAACAGACTGCTTTATAGTGAAATAGTCAACATTTACTGCTTGGGCTGCTTCGCCTGTATTGATATCCAGAAAAATTTCACCTAATAATCTTTTTTTATGCCAAACGCGATAAATATCGGTGGTATTTGCGCTTGTTGGAAGTCGTTCAAAATCTAAACTAAATAGGGATAGCTGCTCAAATACCGTGTCAATGAAATGCGTAGTGGTTTGAATCTCGGTTGCAATTTTGGGTTGTTTTTTTAATGCTTGTGGTAAATCCCAAGGCGCAACTTGGATGTTTTCTGTTTGGCTGTTTAAAAATAGAGATAATTGTTCAACAGTCAACTCACTGTTTTTTAATTGGAAGTCAGCAGAGTCAGCAAATCCATTTTCTTTTGCCTGTTTAGTTTTAATTTTATGAATAACAAGTAAATTTGTTTGGTTAACCTCTTTCGCTCGTCCTTGATAAGCTAACCAAGCTTGTTGTCTGCATGATGATTTCGGTTGTAAAAGCAGGTAACGAGCAACATTCTGTGCAGTAGTCGAGATATTATTAATAGATTTTTTTGTTGATTCAGAGGCTGTCTCAAGTGCACATTCTGCGTTTGCCTCGAATAGATATTGCTGTCTTAGGTTGTATTCTATGCTTGTTTGTAAACCATGTAGCATAGATTTAACGTCAACATTGAGCTTGGCATTTTTTAATTGTTGAATACTGGTTAGATACCAATAATAAGGCTGTTGATGTGGCGATAATTTGAAGCTGGCTTTGTCAGCTTGTAATAATTGTGGATCAATTTGATTAAGTAACCATGAGAGTTCATCGGCTAAATGAACTTGGCACATCAGCAGATTCTGCTGATATTCTGTTTGTTGGGTCAAGCGGCGATAGTAATTATTGCGATCATTTAAATTATTCAGTGACAGAAGCGACGATTCAAATGCAACTAATTCATTTAACGATACTGATTGCGTTAGGGGAGGATAAGGTGTTTTGCTTGATGATTGCCAGGCATTAGGAATTGCAACCTGACTTTCGGCATCAAATTGTAAACATTGATCTACAAACAGGCTTAAAGGATTGGCCACGGCGAGTGCCGTGGCCAATAAATTAAAACTTAGGCTGATCGCAAAAATGCTTTTTCGCATATTCTACACGTTGGTCAACTGACATTGTCGCGCCTTTTAAAGACTCTACGTGTTTAAGGCGGGGGAGAATGCCTTTACCATTTGCTATTTGAATGGTTAAACCTGGACGAGCATTAAGCTCTAACAGCAAGGGGCCACGATTTTTATCTAATACCATGTCGGTCCCAAGGTAGCCCATTTCACACATTTCATAGGCTCTAGAAGCTGTATGAAGTAGCGTTTCCCAATGCGGCACTTGAATGTCGGATAAAGGGAAGTGAGTATCAGGATGTTTATCTACCGGCACGTCAAATTGAACCGCGTGTAAACTTTTGCCAGTGGCAATATCTAATCCAATACCCACAGCACCCTGGTGCAAGTTAGCTTTACCGTCAGAGGCTGCAGTTGAACAACGCAGCATACCCATGACAGGGAACCCTTTAAACACGATTAATCGTATATCAGGCACACCTTCGTAACTCACACCGTTGAATACGGGATCAAATACAATTAAGCCTTCCACAATGGCAACATCGGGTCTGCCACCCAGTGAAAATAAACCGCTTAATGTATTAGAAACATGACGATATATTTCGTTAGGGGTTACTTCATCGCCATTTGCCTTGTAATAACGGCCATTGTCAACTCTAGTAATCACCAGGATCCCTTTACCGCCAGACCCTTTAGCGGGTTTGATAACAAAACCGCTTCTATCAATTACCATCGCAGGTATCAGTTCAATATCATGTTGTTCTTGAACAACACCAATTAAATCGGGTACAGCAATGCCATTTGCTAATGCAAGCTGCTTGGTAATTAACTTATCGTCCACACGTTTGTAGTGCTTACGTGGATTGTATCTACCTATATAACCGATGTTTCGCTTGTTCATGTTCAGCACGCCTGCGCGGCTTAATTCCCAAGGCCAGGCATACTTCATTACTTCTCTCCCACTAAGGGTTTAAAGCGCTTTAACTCGGTTAAACGGTAGCCAGTGTATTGTCCCATTACAAGCACTAAACCTAAGATAACCAAATGTATACCTAGGAAGTTAAACACCCAGTGTTGTACTAATTCACTGCTCATAGCGAGGTAAGCTATGGTTGCAACAAACAAACTGCCACCACCTGAAATGAACACTTTTTTAGGGCCTTCTTCTTCCCACAAAATTGACATACGCTCGATTGTCCACGCTAAAATGATCATTGGGAAAAAGGTCACAGTTAACCCTTCACTTAAACCTAATTTAAATGAGATTAAGGTGAACAGGCCGATGATGAAGATCACCACAATAATCACCGCGGATATTCGGGATATCAACAATAAATTTAAGGTTGAGAGGTAGGAGCGGATCATTAATCCGAATGCGACAATCAATAAGAAACCTATTAAACCCGTTAGTAGGGTGGTTTGAATAAAGGCCATCGCAATTAATACTGGCATAAAAGTACCAGATGTTTTAATACCGACAATCACGCGAAGGAAAACAACCACCATCACACCGATAGGGATCAATAATATACCTTTAAATAAACTTTGCTCCTCAAGTGGAAGTTGGTACAAAGAAAAATCTAATGCGTCATCAGTCATCATCATATCAATCGATGTGGCTAATGCGGAGCGCGTATCTTGTAACATTGAGAAGCTAACTTGTGAGCTACGACCGCCCATAACTTCTAAAACAGAGCCACCAGCATATTCCCATAATACAAGATTACCGTCTCTGCCTTGCTTGTTGTTAACAACATCAAACAAGTGCCATAAACCATCTTGATAAACTTGCACATAAGTCGTTAATGTTTGACGACGACGTTGATCTTCTAATACTAAGCCACTGACATTTCGTGCTGGAACACCTTTAGTGTGTAGCATTTGTAAGAATAATTTGGTCGAAGTGTTAGTCGATAGCAATAACGACATATTTTGACTTTGATTTTTATCGTGGATCAAATCCAACAATTGCTTTGCAAAAGATAAATTGGTCGCACTGCGAAGCCAAACTTCTTCTACAATTTGTTCTGCAGCGGCCTTTTCTGTTGCAGGCCAAAGATAAACTTCAGTGTCAGTCGGTTCTTGTTCAGATTTGATTTCTAATTTGCCTGTTGGCACTAGTGTGACACGGTAAAATAAAGACTGTGGTCCAGATGCTTCTCTAATCGACCAAATCGCTTTGCGATTTTGCTCTTCAGTAATCGTTAAACCGTAACCTGGTGAGGTTGTGTTTTCGACTAGAATGTCAAACGCGGGATCATTAGGTAATGAAAATTGCACTTCTGCAGGCTGGTTACGGCCACTAAAGCTGACTTTTGCATCAATTGCCCAACTTTGAACCTGTTCACCGGGCAAAAATGGCACATTATGCTCAATACCACGATAGATGCTGGCACCAATACCGACAAAAAACAGTAAAAATACAAATATATAAAACGGTTTACGAGAGTGCATTTTGTCGCCTATTTAATAAGTGTGGTCACTTGGTTTTTATCTTTACCGTGAATGTAGATTTGACCTACATCAACGATGGCAATATCTTTCATAAACTTACGGCCAAGAAGTAGTGGGTAATCTAAATGGCTTCTGTCAGTTAAATTTAAATCAGTTTCAGCTGAATATTGACCAATTTTTAGATGCGCATGAATAACAGGGCGGCGGTCATCATCACTAGTAGCATCTTGTTTGATGCGGACAAAGCGTTCAACTTTTGACTCGAAAGTATTTCCTGCTTTGTCTGGGCCATTAGTCATTACATCATATCTCACCCATTCTTCGCCATTACGTTCAAAAAGGACAATGTTTCGAGCATCTAATGAAGATGACTCAGCTCCGGTATCGATACGGGTAGCGAATGTTGTTTTAACTTCATCCATATAAACACTTTCAGCTTCACCTAGTAAGAATTTCTCACCAATGAGAGATTCAGGACATTGTGACGGTACTGCTACAGGTCTAGGTGCTGGAGCAACTACAGGGGCAACAGCGAGCTTTTGCGACTGTGCCATTGCTTCGCTAACTTGTGTCTTTAACTTACGTAACTCTATTGATAATCCAGTAATATCGTCAGATTGTTTGCTGCATTGATCATTAAAAGCGGTAATAATTTGTGCTTGGGATGTTTGCAGCGTGCTGTTTAAATCAGCATTTGAGATTGATGGAGCATGGGAATGCTGGGTTGCTGTACAACCTGAAACAATCAATACTGCAATAGTTAGTGCAAGTGCCTGCTTAAACATGTCAATTCCTGTTGGATATTATGAGTTAAATTAAATCTAAATTGGGTTGGTTTTTAGTGGCAATGATTATGGCTCTTTTCGGTGCAGGGTAGCCTTCAACCGTTAAGCTCACATCATTTGGATCAAGATAATCAACAAGTGATTCATTTTTCATCCAAGTTGTACTGCGTTGTTCTGCCAATGAAGTGATGTCGACGTCAACACATCTTACATTAGTAAACTCACACTTTTCTAGCCACAGAATTAATGCCGCCACTGATGGTAAAAACCAAACATTATTCATTTTTCCATATCTGTCCTTTGGGACAAGTACAGCATTTTCATCACCATCTATAACTAATGTTTCTATAACGAGCTCACCTCCCATTCTTAATTGATCACGTAACTGCATAATGTGATCTATCGGTGAGCGACGATGATAAAGTACGCCCATGGAGAATACCGTATCAAAAGCATCTAGAGGTGGAAGTTCTTCAATACCTAATGGTAACAAATAAATAGGATGCTGATTTCCAGCTAGTCTTTTTACAGCCTCAAATTGGCATAAGAATAACGGAGAAGGGTCTATTCCCACAACGCATTTTGCGCCATCACCAAACATTCTCCACATATGGTAGCCACTTCCGCAACCAACATCTAATACTGTTCGGTTCTTTAATGGCGATATATGGGGCTTAACTCTATCCCATTTCCAATCACTTCGCCATTCTGTATCAATTTCAATGCCATGGATAGAGAAGGGACCCTTTCGCCAGGGTTGAAATAAGCCGAGCAAATTAGACAGTTTTTCTGTCTGGCCATCTGTAAGCTGTTTGCCACTCCCAATGGTCACATTTGATGTAAACTCAACTAGATCTGGTGTTGGATAGTTCAGTTTATTGAGCACTTTT
Organism: Shewanella sp. HL-SH4; assembly: GCF_051164845.1. NCBI lineage: Bacteria > Pseudomonadati > Pseudomonadota > Gammaproteobacteria > Alteromonadales > Shewanellaceae > Shewanella > Shewanella sp. HL-SH4. Next base: position 126,824 of record NZ_CP195037.1, on the reverse strand, counting down.
TCCCATTTAGGTAAGTTGCCATGTTTGTGTTCACGCTGCCAATTACCCAAAATAGACGGTAGCGTTTCTAACCAATGTTGCAAATTAGAATCTGCAATTTCTTTATAAAATGCGCCAAAGCTTATCATTTTATCGCCACCATCGATGCAAAATTGAAACATTGAAACCACACATTAAAGTGTTGAAAGCCACATTTTTCGAAGCGATGTTGATGATGATTAAGTGTATCTGGACGCATCACATTTTCAAGTGCACTTCTTTTTTGACTTATTTCTAACTCACTGTAGCCATTTGCACGTTTAAAATCTAAATGATGTTTATCAAGTAACACTTGTATGGTGTCATCATCAAAACGTAACTTTTCTGAAATAACTAGAATACCACCAGGTAGCATACCCTGATATATTTTGTTAATTAACGTGTCACGATCGGCTATTGGCAAAAATTGTAGGGTAAAATTTAACACCACCATAGAAGCATTTTTAAATTCTATGTCCCGGATGTCACCACAAACGAGTTCTACATCCGTATCACTGACGTAGGCTAGAAGGTTTTCACTACAACGTTCTATCATCGATTGACTGTTATCAACGGCCACAATTTTACATTGACGTTGTTCAATTTGACGCCTAATACTTAATGTTGCAGCACCAAGAGAGCAGCCAAGGTCGTAAACAGTAGAGTTTTTAGTGACATAAGTGCTTGCAAAGTCACCAATAGTATTAATGATTTGACCATAACCGGGAACAGATCGACGTATCATGTCGTTAAACACGCCAGCGACTTTTTGATCAAATACAAAATCAGCAACCTTATTAGTAGCTGAGGCATAAATATTATCTAATTCTGAGTGCATGTGATAACAGGTTTTAAAATTCTAAGCACATTTTAGCTAATCATAGTGATGACCAGCAAGTGCTGGTTAAAAATATATTAAATTTATTATCTTGTGTGTGATGGCTTATTTGCAGTTTTATGTAAAAACCTTGCTCAAATGGCCGTTAACAAGACAATATTTATTAGAATTGTGACGCAATCTGCGGTAAATTACGTTCTTAGGATTGTTGAATTTTTGTTGACTATTATTGGAATATCATCAACAAGCAATGCTTTAGAACCGTTAATAGTGATTAGTAAATCTAGTAGATAGGGATGACACTTGAAATTAATCGTCGGATTACTCTTTTGTTTGGTAATCAGTACTGCCAATATAGTTTTTGCAAGCTCACAAGATACCGCCCTTGCAGGGGGGACATTGAAAATTGTTATGGGAGAGGATACTTATCCATTTCAATACATAGACGATAATCAGCATGCTGCAGGTTTATTAGTTGATCTTTGGCGTGAGTGGGCACTTGTTACAGATACTAAAGTTGAATTCCTCATACAAAATTGGCAGCAATCTTTGGACCAGCTACAGTCGGGTGATGCCGATATACATATCGGTATGGCACCTAATGCTTTTAGGCAAACCTTGTTTGATTTCTCCAATCCAATTACATCGTTGCAAACCTATTTATTTATTCATAAATCGATTAGCAAAAAGCATCAGTTAACTGATTTAATACCTTATCAAATTGGTATTGTTGACGGTTCATCCCATGAACAAACACTTCTAGCTGTTAATCCCAACTTTAATTTTCGCAAATATAGTAGTAGAGATGCATTACTTGTTGGAGCTATGAATGGCGAGGTGTTGGTCTTTGCTGGAATTGAAGGCTATCAACGTGATATGGCATTGGAGCAAAATATTGCTAATGACTATTATAGTTCCTCAAGGATCCCGATAGCGAAGGTTGATCTCGTTGCAGCAGTTAAAAAAGGTAATACCCCATTATTAGCTAAAATTAATCAAGGATTTGAAAAAGTTGATGTTGAACAGATTAAACGAATTGAGCGGCGTTGGTTAGGTTACAATCGACAAAATGCCGGACTACTTATTGCCATGCAAAGCAATGTAGAACCCTTTGTTGATATCGGTAATGACGGATTACCCCACGGGTTATTTGTTGATTTATGGAAGCTCTGGTCAAGCAAAAGTGGCATTAGTATTGATTTTGTTGTTGGCGATATGAACAGCTCTATTGCAGATATTAAGCGTGGTTTTGCTGATGTTCATATTGGGTATCCTGAAAGCAATGAAATGAACACTGGTCTCAAACAAGCTTGGCATATCACGTCAGTGAAGAGCCGTTTTTTCAGTTTAAAAAAGAACATAGCTGATTTAAATACACTTAAAAATATTCGAATCGGCGTGTTTCCTACCGCGCCTTATATTTCTGAAATCCACAATTTATACCCAAATGCACAATTACGTTTTTATGAATCGACAGAGTTGATGGTTGACGCTGCGCTTAAAGGTGACATTATTGGTTTTATAGCCTCTTCTGCCACCACGTCTCATTATTTACTCGGCAGCAAGCTTTGGGCTGATTTTACTCAATATATTAATATTGAGTTCTCAACTGATATTTATAGCTTGATCCGCCCGGAAGACAGTGGCTTAGAGGAGAGAATCCGCGCTGGATTTGAATTAATTTCTCCCGAAGAACGCCTGCAAATAGAACGAAAATGGCTTATTAATCCTGATGATCGATATTTTTCAGGGCAGCATCAAAACATTGTCTTATCCAGTCAAGATAAAACATACTTATCGAGTCTGGGCGCGATCAAAATGGGTTACGTCAAAGATTGGCGTCCGATGGAGTTTCAAGGTAAAAATGGCGAGTTTTTAGGGGTTAACTCTGATATTAAGTCTCTATTTGTTAATCACTTGGGTGTGTCAGTTATCCCTGTTGCATTTGAAACCTTTGATAAAATGATGCAGCAACTGCGCAGTGGTGAGATTCAATTAGTGGCCAGTTTGGCCTCTAACAGTGAGCGTGATAATACCATTTTATTTAGTGATCCCTATTGGCCTTCACCTTGGGCTGTGGCCAGTGATTTAACTCAACCGCCAATTTTTAATATCAATCAATTAGACAATAAAACGATTGCTGTTGTCGAAGGCTATCAGTTAATTGATCAATTAAATCAACAACTCCCCAAGTTGAAATTAGTATTAGTCCCTGATACACGTGCAGGCCTAAATGCTGTGGTGAGTGGGACTGCGGACATGTTTGTTGAAAAAGTAACCTCATTGGCTGATTCACTTAAAAATGGCGATTACCCTAGTTTAAAACTGTCTTTACTTGCGGATTTAGCTGATCAACAGAGTAGGATTGGTATATTTTCGGGCCTTGAGGAGCTGGTGCCACTTATTAATCGGGTGATTGGTACAATTGATAAAGCAGCTCAACAACAACTTTATCAAAAGTGGAACGATGTTAAATTAAATACCGACGATCTGTTTTACCAGCGTTGGATGAATTCTCTTATTATCGGGCTTTTGGTAGTAAGTGCGATAACTGTAATGGTTTTAGTGGTCAATCGTCGATTAAAATTAGAGATTCACCGTCGCGAACATGCCGAAGAGAAATTAGTATTTTTGGCAAATCATGACAGTGTGACGGGATTAGCTAATCGTACATTAATCGATAAACTGATAATTATCGCAATTGAGACCCATCAAAAAACTCACTCAAAGTTTGCAATATTGTTTATTGATTTGGATGGCTTCAAAATTGTTAACGATGTTCATGGCCATGCCATAGGTGATCTTCTCTTAGCACAAGTTGCTGAGGTATTTAAATCGCTTGTCAAAGATACTGACTCTGTTGCTCGTTTCGGTGGGGATGAATTTATTTTTTTAATCAATCAATTAGAAAAAGTTGATGATGCCAAAAAACTGGCGAGTTCGTTACTTAATAGCTTGTCTCAAATTGATAACATTGAAGGTAAATCAATTCAAATATCCGCCAGTATTGGTATTGCAATGTACCCACATGATGGCGTCACAGCAGAGGAATTAATGAAGCATTCTGATTTTTTGATGTACCAAGCTAAAAGAGTGGGTGGTCATCAATATCGAACAAATCATTAAAGTAGAGCATCCCAGTATGTGGCTAATATCGCAGTCGTTTATATTGGAATCTGCAATATACCGAGACATATTGTTTTCAAGCCGACATAGAGTGTCGTTTTTTTATTCAGTTGATGACAAATAATCACTTCTACTCTGGTCAATTAACTCATTCTCCTTGATACTGCCTTTTATATTCTGATAACGACATATAGCCTGATTATTCTTAATGAAGCCCGCTATTTTAGCTATTTAATTTATAAAAGCTAACGCCGCGAAATATAGGCTCAATTAGGATTAATAAATTATGCTTGAGACGAGCATCTTAGGTTTGTTTGGGTATATAATGCCGTTTTTATCATTTTTGATATGCGAACGTTTGCTTTGCTAAAATCGCTTTTATTTAAAGGATAGAGTTCAATGCGTAGCCATTATTGTGGAGACATTAATAAGTCTCATTTAGGTCAAGAAGTTACCTTAGTAGGTTGGGTTAATCGTAGCCGTGATTTAGGCGGAGTGGTTTTCTTAGATTTACGTGATCGTGAAGGGTTAATTCAAGTTGTTTACGATCCTGACTTAAAAGACGTATTTGATATCGCCAGTACCTTGCGCGGTGAATTTTGTGTCCAAGTAACTGGCTTAGTCCGTGCTCGTCCAGACAGCCAAGTTAATGCGCAAATGAAAACAGGTGAAATTGAAATCTTAGGTAAAGGCTTAACGATTATCAATGCATCTGCGCCATTACCACTTAGCATGGATAATTATCAAAATAATAGTGAAGAACAACGTTTAAAATATCGCTATCTTGATTTACGTCGTCCTGAAATGGCTGAACGGATCGTATTCCGCGCCAAAGTCACCAGTTATGTGCGTAACTTTCTCGACACCAATGGCTTTTTAGACATTGAAACGCCAATATTGACCAAGGCAACGCCAGAAGGTGCACGAGATTATTTAGTCCCAAGTCGTACGTATAAAGGTCAATTTTTTGCATTACCACAGTCACCACAGCTATTTAAACAGTTATTGATGATGTCAGGTTTTGACCGTTATTATCAAATCGTGAAATGTTTCCGTGATGAAGATTTACGTGCTGATCGTCAACCTGAATTTACTCAAATTGATATCGAAACATCTTTCATGACATCAGAGCAAGTGATGGAAAAAACTGAGCAAATGATGCGCGGTTTATTTCAAGACTTATTAAATGTTGATTTAGGTGATTTTCCAAGAATGACGTATGCAGATGCAATGCGCCGTTTTGGGTCAGATAAGCCAGATTTACGAAATCCTCTTGAATTAGTCGATATTGCCGATTTAGTTAAAAACGTTGAGTTTGCAGTCTTTAACGGTCCAGCAAATGATATAGAAGGTCGTGTTACGGCGCTTCGCATTCCTACTGGTGCTTCGTTATCACGTAAACAAATCGATGATTACACCAAATTCGCCGGTATTTATGGTGCCAAAGGCTTAGCCTGGATGAAGCTAAATGATGTAGATGCAGGTATGGATGGTATTCAATCTCCTGTGCTTAAATTCTTAAATGAAGACATCGTTAAGCAAATTATTGACCGTACAGGCGCTCAAACAGGTGACATCATATTATTTGGTGCAGATAAAGCTAATGTTGTGGCAGAAGCCTTGGGTGCACTTCGCTTAAAAGCGGGTGAAGACTTTAACTTATTGCAAGGGCAATGGCGTCCATTATGGGTTGTTGACTTCCCAATGTTTGAAAAGGTTGAAGGCGGCTTACACGCAGTGCATCATCCATTTACCGCGCCACGCGGTGTGAACGCAGAGCAATTAAAACTTGATCCTGCTAACACAGTATCTGATGCTTACGATATGGTATTAAACGGTTGTGAGTTAGGCGGCGGTTCAGTGCGTATTCATAATGCTGAAATGCAAAGTACCGTGTTTGATTTATTAGGTATCGAGAAAGAAGAGGCTAAAGAAAAATTTGGTTTCTTACTTGAAGCATTACGATATGGTACGCCTCCTCATGCAGGTTTAGCGTTTGGTTTAGATCGAATTATTATGCTAATGACAGGTGCTAGTTCAATTCGTGATGTGATGGCGTTCCCTAAAACAACCACTGCGGCGTGTCCTTTGACTAATGCCCCTGGTTTTGCTAATCCACAGCAATTAATCGAATTAGGTATTCAAGTGATTGAGAAGCCTAAAGCTGACGCAGAGTAATTTACTGTTAAGCTAAGTTTTACCTACATTCCGAGGCTTATGCCTCGGTCTGTGTTTATGGCACTCTATTTTTGTGGCCAACAGGCTTTCACCAAGCAGTAAATGATTATTGTAAAAGCGGTAGCGTTACAAATAAATACAAGGGAGTTTTCATGGCAGGACATAGTAAATGGGCCAATATTAAACACCGTAAAGCGGCACAAGATGCTAAACGCGGCAAGTTATTTACTAAGTTTATTCGAGAGTTGACCGTTGCTGCACGCGAAGGCGGATCAGATCCTGACGCGAATCCACGACTCAGAGCTGCCATTGATAAAGCCTTATCAAATAATATGACCCGTGACACTGTTGAGCGCGCGGTAAAACGAGGCGCCGGTGAAATCGAAGGGCTGCAACTGGAAACTATCATCTATGAAGGTTATGGTCCTGGTGGCAGTGCCGTGATGGTTGAAACCATGACAGATAACAGAAATCGTACCGTTTCAGGCGTTCGCAATGCTTTTAGTAAGAATGGTGGTAATTTGGGCACAGATGGTTCAGTTGCTTACTTATTTACCAAACTGGGTGTTATTTCGTATCTTGAAGGCTTAGACGAAGATAGTGTGATGGATGCAGCGATAGAGTCTGGTGCTGATGATGTTATTGTCAATGATGATGGTACTATTGATGTTTATACGTCACCAAACGCGTTTGGCAAAGTAAAAGATGCATTAGATAAAGCTGAATTTACCAGTGACAATGCAGAGGTCACTATGGTGCCATCAACCAAAGCCGAACTTGACCTTGAAAATGCCGAACAATTTTTAAGATTAATCGATACATTAGAAGATCATGATGATGTACAAGAAGTGTATCATAACGCTGATATAAGTAATGATGTGATGGAACAATTAGGCTAACTCAATTAATGGCAATTATTTTAGGTGTTGACCCAGGCTCACGGATCACCGGTTATGGTGTAATAAAATGTGTGGGTAGACAACAGCAGTATTTAGGCAGTGGTTGTATTCGTACACAATCTGATGAACTTTCCCTTAGGTTACAGCAGATTTATGCTGGATTATCTGAAATTATTAGACAATATCAACCCGATGAATTTGCCATTGAACGTGTATTTATGGCGAAAAATGCAGACTCAGCACTAAAGCTAGGCCAGGCACGCGGTGCCGCTATTGTGGCTGCAACATGTGCAGACCTACCCGTTGCAGAATACAGTGCAACACAAATAAAAAGTGCAGTGGTAGGCACAGGCAGAGCGCAAAAAACGCAAGTGCAGCATATGATTACTCAATTATTGAAATTACCCGCAGCGCCGCAAGCTGATGCGGCAGATGCTCTGGCTGTGGCGATATGTCATTATCACACAAGCCAAAGCTTAGTGGCATTAAGCGGCCGTGCAAATACAAGAACATATGGAAGATACAAATGATTGGTCGTTTGAATGGAATTTTAGTTGAAAAACATGCCCCAGAAATCGTCATCGATGTTAATGGCGTAGGTTATGAGCTTCAAGTACCGCTAACCAGTTTTTATGAGTTACCTGAACTTAATCAACCCGCGATGGTGTATACCCATTTTGTGGTGCGTGAAGATGCGCAATTATTATATGGTTTTATTACTAAACAAGAACGCGCGTTATTTCGTTTGTTAATCAAAACCAATGGTGTTGGCCCTAAATTGGCACTAACCATTTTATCGGGCATGAATGCGGGTGAGTTTGTTGCTTGCGTTGAGCGCGATGATATTGCCACTTTAGTTAAATTACCCGGTGTCGGTAAGAAAACCGCAGAGCGCTTGATTGTTGAAATGCGAGATAAGCTAAGATCTTTACTTGAAGCGTCAGTAGGATCAGAGCGCGAATTTGTGCTGCAATCAAATTATTCCCCAGTTCCTGTTGCTGAAAGTGCTGAAGAAGATGCCATTTCAGCTTTAATATCATTAGGTTATAAGCCAGCTCAAGCCAGCAAAGCTGTTTCAGCTAATTTCAAGCTTGGGATGACATCAGAAGTACTGATAAAAGCGGCACTCAAGTCGATGCTTTAAGGTAAAAGGACAGTAACACCATGATTGAAGCGGATCGATTAATACAGCCTGAAATTCAAATTCACGATGAAGTCGTCGACAGGGCTATGCGGCCTAAGATGCTTGATGAGTATACCGGGCAAGATGATACTCGAGCACAGCTAAAAGTATTTATTCAAGCAGCACTTAATCGAAAAGAAGCGCTTGATCATATGCTTATATTTGGCCCACCAGGGTTAGGCAAAACCACTTTGGCAATGATTGTTGCTAATGAGATGGGCGTTAATATTAAATCAACCTCTGGGCCTGTTTTAGAAAAAGCGGGCGACTTAGCTGCTTTGTTGACTAATTTAGAAGAGGGTGATGTGCTGTTTATTGATGAAATACATCGTCTTAGCCCGGTAGTTGAAGAAATTTTATATCCAGCCTTAGAAGATTATCAACTCGATATAATGATTGGCGAAGGGCCTGCTGCGCGTTCGATTAAATTAGATTTACCACCCTTTACATTGGTTGGCGCAACCACCAGAGCAGGTGCATTAACATCGCCACTGCGAGCTCGTTTTGGTATTCCGTTACGTCTTGAATTTTATAATGTGGCTGATTTAACCACGATTGTGACTCGCTCAGCTAACGTGATGAACTTGTCTATTGCCCCAGAAGGCGCGGTTGAAATTGCACGGCGCTCCCGCGGAACACCTCGAATTGCAAACCGTCTATTACGCCGAGTCAGAGATTACGCTGAAGTGAAACATGATGGGGTTGTTACTAAGGAAGTGGCAGAACAAGCGCTTGATTTGCTTGATGTCGACCTTGAAGGTTTTGATTATTTAGATAGAAAGCTGTTGTTAGCAATTATAGATAAATTTATGGGGGGACCTGTAGGGCTTGATAACCTTGCAGCCGCAATTGGAGAGGATAGAGATACCATTGAAGATGTCCTAGAGCCCTTTCTCATTCAACAAGGGTTTATCCAGCGCACACCTCGAGGTCGTATTGCGACTCAAAGGGCTTATCAGCACTTTAATATAATCAAACCAGAATAGTTGAATTAGCGACTAACTATATAAGGGTACTTAGGTGCCCTTAAATTTATTATAAGATTTCTGGATGTATTAGTTCTGATTTTTATCGTCAATTAATATTTGTTACTTTAATGTTCTTTGATAGTAATTCAAACCACAATTTTTTATTAAATAGCCATCTAAATCATCTAAATCATCTAAATCATCTAAATCATCTAAATTCTGTAACTAAATTTTTATACTATTCGGTGTGCAGAGAGAAATTAAGACATAATAGTACAGCTCCCAGTTGTTTATCTTATTGAAGTAAATGATAGGTTATGCCGGTAGAATATTTTTAAATTAAGTGGTATTGACTGTTGGAGCCTTAATAAAAATAGTTATTAATTACTAGATACCATTAAATAAAGTAAACCAAAAGTATTACTCCTGTATTTCTAATGAGCTATGTCATTTATACAAGTACAATGTGCCTATTTTAGATTTTTAACCTCCTTTAAAATCAAGTATAGATAATGTAGTTAATTAAAGAGTGTAGTTGCATCTAGGTATTCGAAATCAACTTTCATAGCTAAAGTTAATACAATCAGTTGGATAGGTTTTTTATATTGTCCTGATCTCTATTTATCTAGCGCTATTTAGCACAAAGTAATTACTCTAAAGATAGCTCAGTATGACTCATTTTATGGTGGTTAAGTTTATTTTTGTGTTTGATTGCAAATAAGAAAATGTCTGATATATTTAATTCCAGACGTTATATAAATTTTATTGAATGATTGGTCTATTAGTGCTTTATAGTTAATGAAAGCAGCCATTTTAATTAAATTAGATATCTTGGAAGGCATCAGGTTTTTTCGTCAAAAATATAACCGACAGAGTAACAGGGAGTGTTATGCGTACAGAGGTTCATATCTACCCAATAGTACTTGGCGTTCTTGGTAGCATACTTTTGTTATCATTTTCCCCTGTGTCCCTCGTTACCATCATCAGTGCTTTACTTCTTACTGGGTTAGGTTTGTTGTTTGGCCACTGGACACGTCAAACGTTAAGTTCAATTAACACACAACTTGTTGAACTTAAATCTCAAGTTAATACTCAAATCGAAACGAATAAAATAATCAATAACACAGATAAACTCTGCTTAGCAGTGTTCCCTATCTGGAGTCGTCAAATAGAAACAACACGCAAACAAACAGAAACAGCAACTACAGAGTTAGCCAACAATTTTAGCTCGTTAGTTGAAAGTTTAAGCCAAGCTTTTCCGTCCCATTCAAGTTCAAACAGTGAACAAGATAACACGATAGAGAAAACGTTTTCTTTCTCAGAAAAAGCGCTGAATAGTGTTATGGCCTCCTTGCAAGCAACACAACATGATAGAGCAGCAATCTTGGATGAAGTTAGAATGTTAACGACTTACACTGATGAGTTAAAAAAGATGGCTACTGAAGTTGATGCTATTGCAGGACAGACAAATTTATTGGCTTTGAATGCCGCGATTGAAGCGGCTAGAGCGGGTGAAGCGGGCAGAGGTTTTGCCGTAGTAGCCGATGAAGTGAGAAAATTATCGTCATTGTCCAGTGCAACTGGCAGAAATATGACCGAAAAAGTTAATGTCATTAATGGTGCCGTTAATGGCGCATTTGCGGTGGCAGAAAAAGCCACTAAGGATGATGATGGCATCATGGAACGTGCGGAAAAATCCATTAAAGAAGTGCTGGCTAGCTTTACAATTACTGTTGAAGAGTTAGCTGATTCTAAACAGGCAATGCAACAAGAAGGGCAAAAAATACAACAAGAAATATCTGAAATGTTAGTGTCTCTTCAGTTTCAAGACCGAACTAGCCAAATTTTGACACAAGTTAACAACAGTATTGATGAACTGACTGTGACCATGGCTCATGCACATGAAAATAAGCAAATTGGCAAAGAGTTTACTGACAAAGATCTCAGTCATTGGCTTACTAATATGGAAAAGGGTTATGCCATGCTTGATCAAAGAATGAATCATAACTCAGGTAGGCAAAAATTGGATGTCATGGAAGAGATAACCTTCTTTTAATCTTAAAATACTAACTAAACAACGTCGGAAATTATAAAAAACACAGGGAAGAACTAATGGCTAAAACAATTATGATAGTAGATGATTCTGCAAGTTTAAGGCAGGTTGTCAGTATTACCCTTAAAGGGGCGGGCTATAATACAGTGGAAGCCTGCGATGGTGTCGATGCACTAAAAAAACTTGCTGGTGCGCAAATTAACCTGATCATCAGTGATGTTAATATGCCAAACATGGACGGTATTAGCATGGTAAAAGAAGTTAAAAAACTCCCCGCACATAAATTTACTCCCATCATAATGCTTACCACGGAGTCTCAGGCAGACAAAAAATCAGAGGGTCAAGCAGCCGGCGCAAGAGCCTGGGTTGTTAAACCTTTTCAGCCACAACAAATGCTCGCTGCTGTAGCTAAGTTAATATAACTATTGCTTTTTATCCTAGTGATTAAAAGGATTTAACGACTATGCTGACTTTCACAAAAACAGATTTAGGGGCCCGAGCCTATATCGAAGGCCCAATGACAATTCACAATGCGCTAGACTTAAAAGCTCAATTTATTGACGCCTTAAATACTGGCCAAGATCTTGAGTTAAATCTGGCGGCTGTGACCGAAATCGATGCTGCAGGATTACAACTTTTGATAATGGCAAAGCAACAACAAACCTTAACACAGCATGAGCTTACTTTGGTAAGCCATAGTGCGGCTGTATTAGAAGCTATTGAAATTATGGGATTAATCAGTTGGTTCAATGACCCTGTGGTGATTACTAGACAATAACGTTGTCAGTGTAATTATTAAGAAATTAATAAGGATATTGTCATGGATGAATTCGAACAAGTATTGGGTTTGTATATTTCAGAAAGTAGAGAGTTACTTGACGAAATGGAGTCTCTTTTACTTAATTTAGAACATGAAGAAAACCAGAGTGAAAGTCTTAATGGTATTTTTCGTGCTGCGCATACAATTAAAGGCTCGGCCGGAATTTTCTCGCTCGATGCCGTAGTTCACTTCACACATGGTGTAGAAAGTTTGCTTGATAAAATGCGGGATGGAAAAATTCCCTCTAATTCTGAGTTAACTTCTTTATTGTTAGACTGTAAAGATCACATAAGCTTACTTATAGATAATGTCGAATACAAAACAGCCTTATCAGAGCATGATGATCTTAATGGTAGAGCATTACTTCAAACGCTAGTTATTGTTGTTAAGCAGGGGGGAACCGATGGCGCAGAAGAGTCGGCAACTATCAATACTCAGCTGACAACAACTCAAGCAGTTGAAAGGGAGGATAGTCCCCAAGTTAAAAGTGATAATTGGCATATTTCAGTACGTTATCATCCAGATTCATTCCGCTTCGGTATGGACCCTTTAGCTATTTTACGTTATCTGGCTACCCTAGGGGCAATAGAGTCAATTACCACGTTATTTCCCAACTTACCTCCTGCCTCCGAGATGGATCCTGAAACCTGTTATTTAGGTTACGAAATTAACTTTAATAGCCAAGCTGACAAACTTGAAATTGAAGGTGCCTTTGAATTTATTCGCGAAGATAGTCAAGTGCATATATTACCTCCGACTAGTCGTGTAAGTGATTATATTGCTCTTATAAAGGCACTGCCTGAGCAAGATTTTCAATTAGGCGATATTTTAGTCCAGTCAGGCTCATTAACGCCTAATGAACTTGAATATGCTTTAGGGCTTCAAAGAGATCTCAAAAATCAGTCAATTAATGTTCCGCTAGGATCGATTGTTGTAAATAACGGTTTGACTCCACAACCTGTACTTGAATCAGCAATTGCTAAACAAAATCAGATACGTGAAGGGAAAACAAAGGAAATTCAATCGGTAAGAGTCGATGCAGATAAACTTGACCAATTGATAAATTTGGTAGGAGAACTTGTAATAGCGGGTGCAGGCTCTAGTTTGCACGCACATAGTTCCGGTGATCGGATCTTAATTGAATCTTTTTCCATGTTAACTCGTTTGGTAGAAGAAGTACGTGATGCTGCTTTACAGCTTCGGATGGTACAGATTGGTGCCACATTTACGCGTTTTCAACGGGTGGTTCGTGATGTAGCAAAAGAATTAGGCAAAGATATTGAGCTAGTGATAACCGGAGCTGAAACTGAATTAGATAAAACGGTTGTTGAGAAAATTAGCGACCCGTTAATGCACTTAATTAGAAACTCTATGGATCATGGCATTGAAGCACCAGATGTGCGTATTCAAAAACAGAAAGATCCCAAGGGCAGGCTCACTCTTAATGCCTATCATGATTCAGGCATGATAGTCATCGAAGTTTCTGACGATGGTGCTGGTCTTAATTATGAAAAAATTCTCAAGAAAGCTCAAGAAAAGGGTTTAATTCCTGAGGGAGAAAGCCTAGATGTTCAGGAAGTGAATAATCTGATTTTCGAACCGGGTTTTTCCACTGCTGATGCGGTAACTAATTTGTCAGGCCGTGGTGTAGGCATGGATGTGGTAAAACGCAATATTACCGCGCTAAGGGGAACGGTGGAAGTGCAAAGTATTCTTGGTCAAGGAGCAACATTTAGCATTCGTCTACCGCTGACCCTGGCCATTATTGATGGTTTCCTAGTCGAAATCGAAAAATCATCCTTTGTAATACCGCTCAACATGGTGCTTGAGTGTGTTGAGTTGAATGAAGCTAACTCGGACATTTCCCCTAATTCACAGCAAAGTTATATCAATCTAAGGGGAGAAGTATTGCCCTTTATTAGACTTAGGCGTTTGTTCAATTTAGGCGGGCGTCCACCTAAACGAGAAAATGTTATCGTCATTTCTTACCTTGGCAACAAAGTAGGGTTGGCGGTCGATAAACTAGTAGGGGAGTTTCAAACTGTTATTAAGCCCTTAGGTAACATATTTAGTCATATACAAGGAATAAGTGGTTCAACTGTGCTGGGCAGTGGCGAAGTTGCGCTAATCCTTGACGTGCCTAACTTAGTACAAAAGATACTAACAACTGAATCAGCCAAAGCCCTTTATAGCCAAGCTTGATTTCGAATTTCTTAACGAAAGGAATAAATGGATGTTTAATAATATGAAACTAAGTATGCGTCTAGGTCTTACCTTTGCGCTGCTAATCGTCTTAATGTTAGTCATTATCGGGATTGGCTTAAAAGAGCTGTCGACTGTTAATAGTATTACCTATCGGATCGTCACCGATGATTGGCGTAAAACAGTTTTGGCCAATGACTTAATAGATTTGGCGAATAGCAATGCAAAAAGCCGTTTAGAATTATTAATAAATGACGATCCAGGCGATCAAAAATCACTGCATGAAAGACTAGAAAGCAATAAGACTGCTATAGACCAAAAAACCGCCGAACTTGATGCAATGATTAAATTGCCCGATGGAAAGGCTAAAATGGCAGCACTTAAAGAGATGAGGGTTAATTTTCAAACAGAGTTTAATCAAATCAATGATCTGATTAACAAGGGGTTAAAAGAAGAGGCCATCAAAGTGATGCTCGATGATGCCATGCCTATTCTTAATGCTTATTTAGCAGCAGCTGCAGAATTGGTTAGTTTTCAAGGCTCTGTGCTAGAAGGTTCAGCCGAAGTCTCTCAGCAGAGCTATGAAGATGGTATTTGGGCAATGGGGATTGCGGGGTTACTTGCTTTCGTAGTCGCCATAGTAGGCGCGATTGCAGTGACTAAATCCATTACCCGTCAACTTGGTGGTGAGCCTAGTTACGTTACTCAGGTCGTCAGTTTAATCGCTAATGGTGACTTACAAGTTAAAGTAGACGTTAAAGCTAATGACACCTCAAGTATGCTTTTTGCTGTTAATACCATGGTAACCAAGCTTTCAGAAATCATTACTAGCATTCGTGCATCAGCCGATAATCTCTCTAGTGCCTCTGAACAGGTTTCTGCAACGGCTCAGAGCATGAGTCAAGGGGCGAGTGAGCAAGCGGCAAGTGTGGAAGAAACTTCTGCTTCAATAGAGCAAATGTCCGCATCTATCAGTCAAAATACCGAAAATGCCAAGGTTACTGATGGTATGTCATCTAAGGCGGCTAAAGAAGCTGACGAAGGTGGAATCGCGGTACAGCAAACAGTAACTGCCATGAAATCAATAGCCGATAAAATCAGTATTATCGATGATATCGCCTATCAGACTAATCTATTAGCGCTTAATGCCGCTATTGAGGCTGCCAGGGCCGGTGAGCATGGTAAAGGTTTTGCCGTTGTTGCCGCTGAAGTTCGCAAACTCGCTGAGCGCAGCCAAGTAGCTGCCCAAGAAATTGGCGGCGTGGCGGCAAATAGTGTCGGGTTGGCTGAAAAAGCGGGTAAGCTTCTGGATGAGATTGTACCTTCTATCAAGAAAACAGCGGATCTTGTCCAAGAGATCAGCGCCGCTTCTGAAGAACAATCTTCCGGAGCCGCGCAAATTAACACGGCAATGGAACAGCTCAGTCAAATTACTCAGCAAAGCGCTTCTGCATCTGAAGAGCTTGCCGCCACCGCTGAGGAAATGAGTAGTCAAGCTGAATTACTTCAAGACGTTATTAGCTTCTTTAAGGTTGAAATTTCCAGCTCAACTCAAATGAATAGCAAGAGAACAAATCATCAAGGTCAAGCAGATAAATCAAGAACCAGGACCAAAGATCGTTCTGTTGCCACTAGCGAACATGACTTTGTACGCTTTTAGGAGGTAATAATGAATTTTCCCAGCAAGCTGGCCAGTTCTATTGATAACAATATTGAAGATGATTGGCAATATTTAACCTTTAATTTAAAAGAAGCCATGTATGCAATTGGTATTTTACATATAAAGGAAATTCTAGAGTACAGTAATGTTACACCTGTTCCTATGATGCCAAATTTCATCAAAGGTGTGATAAACCTAAGAGGTTCTGTGGTTCCAGTCGTGGATTTAGCTGCTCGCTTTGGGGCAGAACAAAGCAATATTGTAAAACGGACTTGCATTGTCATAATCGAAGTACTGAATGAAGATGTAATGCAAGTTATTGGTGTAATGGTTGATGCTGTTTCTGAAGTGATTGAAATAAGTAACAAAGATATAGAACCTGCACCAGCCTTTGGCGCACAAATAAGGGCAGATTTTATTCAAGGAATGGGTAAGATAAATGGTAAGTTTGTGATTATCTTACAGGTAGATAAGGTCCTGTCCGTCCAAGAAATGACTATGGTAAGCACCTTAGTTCAAGATCAATTGCCTAATAACAAACAGTGATCTGAACAAAAAAAACTGTAAATCAAGGCTTTATTCCTACGCTTTCAAAACCTAACAGGTGTGGGAATATTTTTGAACTGCTGTTTTGAGGATAAGTATGGATATTTTAAACCTCAGTGATAAAGAGTTCTGCTTATTTCAACGAATGATTTATGAAATAGCTGGTATTAATTTATCTGAAAATAAAAAAGCTCTTGTCAGCAGCCGGCTTGCTAAAAGGGTTAAACATTTTGGATTAAATAGTTATACGCAATATTTTGAGTTACTGCAGAGTAAATCTCATAACGAATATCAAATAGCCATAGACTTACTGACGACCCATGAGACTTTTTTCTTTCGCGAGCCCAAACACTTCGACTTTATTCGAGATATCATTATCCCAACTTGGAATAGTGTTCATTACAGAGTCTGGAGCGCAGCAAGTTCATCCGGTGAGGAAGCTTATACTCTGGCAATGATACTGGCAGAACATGCTGGTAGTAAAAATTGGGAAATCTTGGGTACAGATATCAGTACTCAAATATTAGATAGAGCCAGAAGCGGGCATTACGCTATTGAAAAAGCAGATAATATTCCAAAAAACTATCTGACTAAGTATTGCCTCAAGGGAACAGGGCAGCAGCAAGGCACGTTCATCGTGTGTCCTGAGCTGAGGCAAAAAGTGCAATTTATACATGCCAATTTAAAAGATAACCTTGGTCAACTTGGTAGTTTTGATGTGATCTTTCTTCGCAACGTACTCATTTACTTTGATATGAAAACAAAGCAACAAGTTGTTAATCAATTACTAAGACAACTAAAACCCAATGGATACTTTATAGTTGGCCATTCTGAGAGTCTCAATGGTGTTGTGGATAACCTGAAAGTCATTGTTCCTTCTGTGTATCAAAAACGATGAATACTGTATTGCCAAACACTGATTTTAAGAGCATAACCTTGCAACCAGGTGAGTTTCACTTTAACCAAGGAAAGGTAAAAATTAATACCTTGCTGGGTTCCTGTGTTGCCATCACCTTATGGCATCCTGAAAAACATTTAGGTGGAATGTGCCACTATATGTTGCCTTGCTGTGGCACCTCTAAAAGACTCGATGTTGGTTTCTTTGCCGATGGAGCTATTTCACTGTTTTTAAAGGAAATAAGAAAATATAAAACCTTACCTCAAGATTATCATGTCAAACTATTTGGTGGCAGTAACATGCTTCATCAGCTCAATATTAATCATCATTTTCTTAACGTTGCTGAAAAAAATATAGATGCGGGATTAACGTTATTGGCATCGCATGGCTTTAATATTCAAAACATGGATTTAGGAGGCTTGGTTCACAGACAAGTCTATCTAGAATTATGGAATGGTGATGTATGGGTAAAATACGGTGAACGCGATCTTACTAGAGAAGCGCTATGACAAAAATCAAAGTAATGATAGTCGATGATTCGGCCATCGTCAGACAGGTATTGCAAAGTGTATTGAATAAAGACCCTGGCATTGAGGTCATTAGTGCTGTTGCTGACCCTTTATTTGCCATGAATAGAATGGCAATTCAGTGGCCTGATGTCATTGTTTTAGATATAGAGATGCCGCGGATGGATGGCGTCACTTTCCTTAAAAAAATCATGGCAGAACGGCCAACTCCAGTTGTGATTTGCTCAACATTAACAGACAAAGGTGCTGAAACAACTATGCAGGCTTTGTCTGCTGGTGCCGTTAGCATAGTGACCAAGCCAAAAATAGGTTTAAAAGATTTTATCCAAGATGCCGCGAGTGATATTACAAATGCAGTTAAAGCCGCAGCAAAAGCAAATATGAGCAATATTCGTATGCCTAAGACTGCGGTCACTGTAAGAGTAAAAAATAGTGTAGAAAGCTTAATACCTTGCGGGGCATCGGCTATGTCTAAAACGACCGAACATGTGGTCGCCATTGGTACATCCACAGGTGGCACTCAAGCTTTAGAGTACCTTCTAAAAGCTTTACCTTCTAATTGTCCTGGCATAGTGATTGTTCAACATATGCCTGAAAAGTTTACCGCATCTTTTGCTGAGCGACTTAATAATGTTTGCGATATACGTGTAAGTGAAGCCCGTAACAATGATCGTGTTTTACCTGGCCATGCACTTATTGCCCCGGGGGGAAAACACATGTTGCTTAAACGTAATGGCGCACAGTACATAGTGGAAGTTATTGATGGCCCTTTAGTGAATCGTCATAAGCCTTCGGTAGACGTACTTTTTAGATCGACCGCTAAATGTGCTGGCAAGAATGCGGTAGGATTTATTCTAACCGGCATGGGCGATGATGGTGCAAGAGGACTAAAAGATATGCTGGATGCTGGCGCGCCTACGGTGGCTCAAGATGAGAAATCTTGTGTAGTATTTGGCATGCCAAAAGAAGCAATCGCCTTAGGGGCTGCAAGCAAAGTATTGTCGCTAAATCAAATTCCGCAAGAAATTATGCGCTATGCGCATTTAAAAGACTAGCAAAATAGTTAAAATCAGAGTGTAGACTATAGATATTACATTATTGAAAATTAATCATTAATTCAAAAGGTAATCTAGAGTATATCATTATTAAATAATGCATTTATCTTCTTATTTAAATCAATATTATAAATATAACACCTAGGTTGCATCTGTTAAAATACTTCCTTATTCCACTGGAATATTAACAAGTGTATCCGCCGGGTTAAAGTGTTGTTGCTATTTTTATTAAAATATCAGCGTAAGTCGCATTAACTCTAAATATCTAAGGTGTTAATTTAATGTTTTATTTAAATTGTCTGATACAAAATTAGTGAGGTTTATGAATAGTAATTAATCTGAAAAGTTAAGTTAAATATTTTTTTGTTTAGTAAATGGCCATATCAATACTGGTTAACAGCGAGATTTGTTGCTTTATCATCAGCCTAACGGCATTTTGTGTGACTTGCATCACGTTTTGTTAATTTGTCGGGCTTGTTTAATGTTATTATTTCTACAGAGGATTCAGCTTTAAAAGTAACTAGAGCTAGGGTGTTTGACGCTATATTATCCGTTTTAAAGTAAATATTATTTAATCTTAACAATTACAATTATTATTTTCAAAGTGATTGCAACCTTTGTCTCTGCTAAGTTAGTTCCTTTATGTTTGACCTGTTTAATAAATTTATTCACTATCTAGTCGTCGTTATATTTACCAAGTTAAAGGTAACGAAAATATAATAATAAATATGACTGGGAGTTAATTACTATGTTCCAAAAAAAAATTATTTCTACAAGTATTCAATCGGCCTTAATTGCTTCAATTGCCGTTTCTTCAAGTGTTTCAATCTCTGCATTCGCTGCGGATGAGCAGGTTAAAGTAGAACGTATTGAAGTCACAGGTTCTCGGATTAAACGTCAGGATATGGAAACTGCCTCACCAGTTACCGTAATTGATGCCGCTGCGATTAAAGCTGAAGGATTTACTTCTGTTGATGAGTTGTTACAGGCACAAACATCAATGGCTGGTGCCGCGGTTGGTTCGAGCACAAATAATGGTGCCGATGGTATAGCCCAGGTTGATTTACGCGGTATGGGCTCTCAACGTACTTTGGTGCTATTGAATGGCCGTCGTATGGTCAATTCTGGTTCTGGTGCAGATAGCGCTGTCGATTTAAACGCGATTCCTGTCGCCATGATTGCCCGTGTTGAAATTTTAAAAGACGGTGCTTCTGCCGTATATGGGTCTGATGCTATTGCGGGTGTGGTAAACATTATCACCAAAAAAGACTTTGAAGGTTTTCAGTTTGATGTTCAAGGTGGGATGACTGATAAAAGCGATGGCGAAAACGGTGAAATCAGTACGCTTTATGGCATGAACACTGACTCAGGAAACTATACTTTTGGGGTTGCCTATTCTAAACGTGAAAGCGTGATTCAATCAGATCGCGACTGGACAGATCCTGGTTATAGCTCTTTTATCCCGACGGGTTCATTAGGTGGCAAGGTAATTAACGATCAGGGGGAGTGGGTTAATCGCGATAGTGGTTATGATTATACCCAAGACAGTTTCTATCAAACCCCAAATGAACGTACCAGTGTGTTTGCTAACATGGTGCAAGAAATTAACCATGATATTGTATTTAGCGGTGATTTTTTATATACCAAACGTAAATCTAGTCAGCAAATGTCAGCTCAACCAGCTGATATCATGTTAAATGTGTGCGGTGATGCTAACACATTACCAGGAGAGTCTTGTTTCACGTTTAATGATGCAATGATTGCTGGCGGTATTGCTGCTGATGATACCGGCCGTGTCAATTATCGCCGTCGTACCATTGATGTAGGCCCGCGTATAAGTTCGCAAGATACCGATACATATCGTTTGTCTGCAGGTTTAGCAGGTACTTTGGATGTTCATACTGGTTTCAACTGGGATGCTTCATATACCTACGGCAACAACAAAGCGAAAACACAGGTTGATAATTCAATTAATGCGACAAACATGGAAGCCTCTGTTTATGCTAACCAGGATGCATGGTTTAGTGGCGACCCATTAAATCAAGCTATTATCGACGACATTAGTTTTACCGAACAAAATAGTGGTGGCAATGAGCAACATACTTTCTCTGCAGGTCTAAACGGTGAGTTATTTGATTTAGATGCCGGTGCAGTTGCTTTTGCTATTGGCGCAGAGTACCGCTATGAGAGTGGATACTATACTCCTGATCAAGTTATTCAGGATGGTGACAGCACTGCAGCGCAACAGGATGCAACAGATGGCGACTATAACGTGTTATCTATCTTCCAAGAAGTGAGTGTACCGTTTACTGATAAATTAACCGGTGAATTTGCGCTACGTTATGATGATTATTCAACCTTTGGTAAAGCGACTACCTGGAAAGTGGGTTTAACCTATGAAGCCACTGATGACTTAATGCTTCGTGGTGTTGCTGCAACAGGCTTCAGAGCACCAAGCATCAGCGAATTATACGGCGGAGACACAGGTTCATTCGATTACCTAACCGATCCGTTAGGTCATGAGCAGGACCCACAAATTCTGGTTCGTTATACTTCTGATGATGATTTGCAAGCTGAAGAATCTGAATCATTAACCGCAGGTGTAGTGTATTCACCGAGCGCGATTGATGGTTTATCGTTAACATTAGATTACTGGAGCTTCAAAGTGACTAATGCGATTACACGTCTTGATGTGCAATCAGGCATTAATGCATGTTTAGTTGGTAACGACAACACTGCTTGTGAAACCTTTGGCATTGACCCAGCGGCCGGAGCGGCTAAGTTTGATAACTTAACTAGCTCACTGACTAACGTGGGCTCTCAAGATACTTCAGGTATCGACTTTAACCTAGCGTATACCTTTGAAGGCTTAGGCCTAGACTGGAAGATCAGTAACGATACTACTTACTTGCTGAACTTTGAGCAAGATAACGAAGATTACACGGGCACAATTGACGGCAATTTTGGCGCCTATGCAAAAGTGCGTAATAACTTCAGTATTCAAGCGTCTCAAGGTGATTGGAGTGTGATGTATTTTAATCGCTATATTGGGTCAATGGACGACCACTATACTGATTATGATGAAAATGATAATCCAATTGCTGCGCTAGCTAAGGCTGATTCAGTGCTCTATCACAACATCTCTGGTACATATCATATCAACAATGATATGACGGTCAGTGCGGGTGTTAAGAACCTGACTGATGAAGAGCCCTCTAGTGTATCCAATGGTTCAGATGGTGGCACTGTACCTGAAGTGTATGATGTTATTGGACGTCAGTATTATGCCGGCTTCTCAATGAAGTTCTAAGTCAAATAAAAACTTAAATTAAAATCTGAGTTAGCGCTAGCAAGGAATTGCGCTAAGACAGCAAACTGATAAATAGAAGCCAGCGTAAGCTTAACACCATTCAGTTAAGGGTTTCTTCTCTTAACTGGATAGCGGGTTTTGTTAATTCGAACGGTCCTACTTTTGGGCCGTTTTCGTTTTTTGGGCAAGATAAATTGCTTAACGTTTTCCCTCATTGCTTTGAGCTTTTTAGGGATTGTTCCTGGCGAAGCAATTGCGCACCACATCAACTCATCCTGTATATAGCGCATCGCCATTACAAAGCTAATCCGTAATGGTGACACTTCTGCCTCTTTAGCGATTTGGCTTATTTCAACTCGGATCAAGTTGTACGCTATCAGTAATCCCCAAATCTCCTGATAAATACCTTCAACTGTCTGACTTCTTAATAAAATACTCTCATCAAGTTGATATTGCTTGATTTCTCCATAGCCATTTTCTATCTCCCAGCGTTCGAAATAGACATCTAATATATCTTGAGAGGAGTATTGGCTTCTATTGGTTAATGAACTCAGCACACCTGTAATATGATTGCCCTGGGATTTTTCTTGATAGGTCACTAGTCTTGCATGCCACTTTTCAGGTAGCTCTGGGTTCTTTTTTCTCGCTTGTGGTGATACTGGCATCTCAACTAGATAATCGTTGTCAGCGTATTGCTCGATGACTTCAAAGCGTGTATTACTTTTGAGTGGTGTAAGCCAATGACTATTCTGGTTGGCTCCCCACCAACTTGTCATAAGATCTGCACTAAAGTAACAACTATCAAAAATAGTGAGAGAATTAGCTGGAACTGATCCAATTAGCTCTCGAGCATAACTAATTTCCCCTTTACTACACGGACCAAATTTTACATTTCTTATCATACGACTTCGTAATGACATGAGTGCGCATAAGCGGGCTACTGGGTATACGGACTGCTTCCTATGCTGATTACTGATATAGCCAAAATGCTCTGAATTCTCGGTATTTTCTGCACATCGAAATGTCGTTCCATCAACAGAAAATAACTGAAGACCATGCCATGTATCTTGGCTGTCTTCCCTATGACACCAGTGTTTAGAAGTGATATCAAAAAGGGCTTTAAGGGGAGCGGCTGTTAGTCGCTGTCTGGCTTGCGGGATAGCACTTGGTGCAACGGTTTCTCCCAACTTATCAACTAACGTTAAGTCGAGCTTGGAGACGACTTCAGCGATGGAACGATTTCGGTAGAGGCCAATTCCAACGATGAGCCAAACGACTAATTCTGCTGGAAGTTTTCTGCGCCTAATACTTGCTTTGTTGGTTAGCTCCAAAGCTTGTTCAATCCATTCCAACGGCAATTCTTTTTGAAAGATAGATAGTTCTTCGGGGGCGACAAGTAATTCAGTATCAATAAGCCAGTTAGACAACATAAAAAATGACTCCGTTCAAAAGAAGGAGCCATTTTCGTAGGATCATTTTTGCTGTCAACCGATCAGTTTCTTAACTGATCGGTGTTAAGCGTAAGCTGGCTTTTTTTCACTAGTAAACTGTGTGGGACTAAAGCATTATCCTAATGCGGCCGTTGCTGAACTCTTTTGAATTAATTCAATTTTGTATCCATCAGGATCTTCTACAAAAGCGATCTGCGTTTTACCGCCAGCGACTGGTCCAGGTGCGCGAGTAATTTTACCACCTGCTGCGGCAATGGCTTCACAACGGGCATAGATATCTTCTTCACCTATTGCTAAATGACCAAATCCAGTACCTAAATCATATTGTTCAACACCCCAGTTATAGGTCAGTTCAATAACAGCCTGTCCGGTAGACTCTTCGCCAAAGCCGACAAATGCTAGGGTATATTTATACTCCGCATTCTCAGATTTTCTGAGTAATTTCATTCCCATTACATCAGTATAAAAAGCGATACTGCGATCTAAGTTGCCCACACGGATCATGGTGTGTAAAAGCTGTGACATGTTAATTGTCCTTTCAAAACAGGTATAAAGAGTGAACCAGAATAATATCAAGAGTAACGGGTGTATAATAGGCCAGAGTGTCAGATCTGGTCGGTAAACCTAGATATTCGCTTGAGTATTATTTTACAGGCATGCGATAAAGCATGAAATATTTGCTTTACATCACAATTGTGTTGTTTCTCCCTATGAAATTATTTCTATCGCGTTATTATTTACCCATAATAGATGGGAGGGTTAAACATGACAACCGAACTTAAAATGGCTTTAGGTACTACAGTGATCATTGCAATTTGTTTCAGTGCATTCTTCGTGTCACTTTTTTAAGAGCACAATAGTTCATTAATGCTAAGTAATAAAAAAGCCGCATTAGCGGCTTTTTTGATCCCAACTTAATCATAAACGCTTATTCATTGGGGTAAACCTTTTCTTTAAACTCGCACAAGTCTTCGATAATACAAGAACCACAACGTGGTTTTCGCGCCAGACATGTATAACGACCATGTAAAATAAACCAGTGATGAACATCGACTTTAAATTCACTCGGCACCACTTTTAGCATGTTAAGCTCGACTTGATCGACATTTTTTCCAGGGGCAAATTTAGTTCTGTTTGCCATTCTAAAAATATGAGTATCCACAGCTATGGTAGGCCAGCCAAATGCTGTATTGAGTACAACATTAGCGGTTTTGCGCCCAACACCAGGCAAGGCTTCTAATGCTTCTCTATTTTCGGGTACTTGACCACCATGAAGGTCAATTAGCATTTTACAGGCTTTCACCACATTAATGGCTTTATTGTTATACAGGCCAATCGTTTTAATATAGTTCTTTAGACCATCGACACCTAAGTCGTAAATAGCTTGTGGAGTATTGGCAACAGGAAATAACTTGTCGGTAGCTTTGTTAACGCTGACATCAGTCGCCTGTGCGGACAGTGTCACCGCAACTAACAATTCAAAGGGCGAACTGAAGTTAAGCTCGGTTTCTGGCTTAGGGTTGTTATCTCTTAACCGGGTTAGGATTTGTGCACGCTTATCTTTATTCATCAGTAATGCTAGCTCACTTTAGTAATTCTTACGCGGGCTACAGCCTCTGTTTGCACCTTAGGCTGACGTTGTCTTATCGCATCATCAATCCAATTTTTAAGTGCAATTAATAAACCCATTGCAATGAAAGCACCGGGTGGTAGTAGTGCTAACAGGAAGGCATTATCAACTTGCCAAAGATGTATGGTTAATGATTTAGCCCAATCACCTAATAATAAATCCGCGCCGTAAAATAGGGTTCCTTGACCAATAATTTCACGTGTTGCGCCCAAAACTATTAACACAGCAGTAAATCCTAACCCCATCATTAAGCCATCAAATGCCGAGTGGGCGAGGGAGTTACGAGATGCAAATGCTTCGGCACGGCCAATAATGACGCAGTTGGTCACTATCAATGGTAAAAATATTCCAAGGGATAAATATAAGCCGTAGGCATAAGCGTTAACCAGTAATTGAACACAGGTGACGAGTGCGGCTATGATCATCACAAAAACCGGTATGCGGATTTCTTTAGGCACAAGATCACGAACTAAAGACACTAAAATGTTGGAACCTACCAATACTAATAAAGTGGCAAGGCCTAAACCCAACGCATTTGTGACTGTCGCGGTAACCGCTAATAACGGACATAAACCGAGTAGCTGGACTAATCCGGGGTTATTTGACCATAAGCCTTGCTTGGCAATTTCTTGATACTTACTCATGTGTTTCTGTTTCTCCACAAGGTCGTCCACCTAGGTACAAATCTTTGCGATTAGCCTCAACAAAGGCGACCGCATTGCGAATGGCTTTAACATATGCTCTTGGGGTGATTGTGGCGCCAGTGAATTGATCAAATTGGCCGCCATCTTTTTTTACGAACCAGGATTTATCTTCTTGTTCCCAAATTTTATCAGTAAATTCAGTTACCCAATCGGATTTTCTTACCTCAATTTTATCCCCTAAACCGGGTGTTTCTTGGTGGGTGAGGGTACGAACTCCTAGTACTCTATTATCGTTGTCGATACCAATAATAATCTTAATCGCGCCGTTGTAGCCGTCTGGGGCAATTGCTTCTATAGCTATTGCTGTCGGCTGCTGTTGTTTCATAGCGATATAAGCGGGTAAGTCATCAGATGTGCCGAGTAAATCAGGGGAGTTAACCCAAATGCACTGTGAAACTAGCTCATTATCATGATATTGAGCAGGGATCACTTGGGTTAATGTTTGACTTAACTGAGCGACTTGTTGTTGGTGAATGGTATCTTTGGTTAAGCCATTGACCACGGCAACTAAACCGGTACAACACAGTGCAAATACACCGAGGATTGTGCCGTTTTTAAGCATTGAATTATCTTTTAATGACACAGATTAACTCCCTGAGCGATGACCATAAGTTCTTGGTCGAACATAGTGGTCGATAAATGGAGCACACATGTTGGCAAGTAAAACTGCAAATGCAACCGCATCAGGGTAGCCTCCATAAGTTCTAATCACATAAATCAGTATGCCAATCATTGCACCAAAAATGAGTCTTCCTTTTGCACTGGTTGCTGCAGTGACTGGGTCGGTGGCAATGAAGAAAACGGCCAACATAGTGCCACCGGAAAATAAGTGCATTATTGGGCTGACATGGGTATCTGGATTAAGTAAAAAACCAAAACTGGAGCACACAAACAAAGCGACTAAGATTCCAGTACTAATGTGCCAGCGGATCACGTTGAGCTTTAACATGATTAATCCGCCTATTAAAAAGGCAAGATTGACGGCAAACCAGCCAGCGCCCACCATTCCAGAAAATATCGGTTTAGTTAAGCTTTCGTTAGTGGTTAGCCCCATAGATAAATCTGTTTTAAGGGTGTCTAACGGCGTGGCCATAGTGGTGCCATCAATAGCAAGATTATGGTTTATAGCAACCCATTCTGACGATGAGCCTATAACCGCGTGCCATGCAGAGGATAAGTCAACCGAATGTTGTGCTACAGACACAGGAGATACCCAATCAGTCATTTGCACAGGAAAAGAAATTAACAACAAAACATAGCCAGCCATAGCAGGATTGAAAAGATTATTTCCCAGCCCACCGTATAAATTTTTAACAATAACAATAGAGAAAAGTGTACCAATAACGATAATCCACCAAGGGGCTAGCGGGGGAATTGCAATGGCCAGTAAAAGGGCTGTTACCAGTGCACTATTGTCTGCTAGTGTGGGGACTATAGGACGATTACGCAGGCGTAATATAACAGCTTCTGCCACATAAGCGGTTATGACAGCCAGCACGATTTGTAATAAAGTCCCAAAGCCGAAAAAATACAGCTGTGCAGCAATCCCAGGTAGTAGGCATAAAGCAACGCGTTGCATAACTTTAGCCGTTTGCAGTGTGGTGGCTACATGGGGTGATGAGGCAATTTTAAATGCCATGTTTAATCCTCTTTCTCTGCTTGTTGAGCGAGCTTTTTAGCTTTTGCCTTAGCAATTGCTGCGGCAATTTTTGCTTGTTTATCTTGTACTGTATGTTCGGCTGCACTGTCTTTTGTTAATGCAATATTAGTTGTACTTTTACCTACTGGCGCTTCTTCCGTTAGGGCTACTGATGACGTTTTTTTCGCTTTTGCTTTTGCAATTGCGGCAGCAACTCGGGCTTTTTTAAGGTCATCAGGACTTTGGCTTATATCATTTGTTGGTTCTGTCAAGATTGGCTTATGTTCTGCTGACGCAGCTAATTCTGCACTTTTATCAAGTTGGTCAGCTATTGTGTTGTCAGCCACTACTGACTGTAATTTCTTAGCTTTTGCTTTAGCAATTGCCGCAGCCACTCTTGCTTGTTTATCTGTATCTTGTGCTGACACATAAGGTTGTTCAGCGACGTCAGCTATCGCATTGTTAAGTTCGTCACTATTCGCTTGTTCAGTGCTAACGATTTCAGCTTGTTGTGTCTGCAACGCCTTTTTGGCTTTGGCACGTGCAACAGCAGCCGCAGCTCTTTCTTGTTGCGACAAGGCTGCTTTAACTGGTTCAGTATTATTAGCATGTGTCGAATCAAGTACGACTCTATCAGTCGCTGGTGTATCGCTATTTTGCACTTGGGCGGCTTTCTTTGCCTTCGCTCTTTGAATTGCTGCGCTGACAGCGGACTTTTTGTCAGAGGTGTTATTAACATCGTTACTGGGTTGTTGACTAACTTGTGTGTTAGGCGTTAATTCTGTCGCCATGACATTATCATCTTGCGTGGCAGATGCTTTTTTAGCGGCAATACGTGCCATAGCAGCGGCAACAGCATCTTTGTCAGTCGTTTTCATACTTGCTTGTCGTTTTGCTGCCGCGTCTTTAGCTTTGGCTTCGCGTGCTAGCTTTTCATCTTCCAAACGTTGTAGTCGTGCTTCAAAACGCACTTTGGCTTTATCAGCTTGCACTTTTTCTTCAGCCTCAATTTTAAGTGCTGATTTCGCAATACGATAATATTCAACTAACGGTATATCACTTGGGCACACATAACTACAGCAGCCACATTCAATACAATCTTGTAAGTTAAAACTGGCGGCTTTGTCATATTCTTCTGCCTTTGCGTGCCAAAATAATTGTTGTGGTAATAATAGTGCAGGGCAAGCAATAGCGCATTCACCACAGCGAATACAGGCTTTCTCTATACTGTCAGGAGCTATTTCGGTAGCAGATGGCGCCAAAATACAGTTAGTCCCTTTAAGAATAGGTACATTGGTATTTTGAATAGCGTAGCCCATCATTGGGCCGCCAATAATGACTTTTTGATTTTGTTCGACGCTAAAATTAACTTGATCAAGTACGGTTGAAATCGGCGTGCCGATGGGCAGCCAATAATTCCCCGGGCGGTGAATATTGTTACCGGTTAATGTGACTACTCGTTCAACCAAAGGCTTCCCGTGAATGACAGCATCTTGAATGGCGAATGCGGTACCGACGTTTTGGACCACTATCCCTAATTGAGAAGGTAGACAACCACTAGGCACTTCTTTGCCAGTGATAATTTGAATAAGTTGTTTTTCGCCCCCAGAAGGGTATTTAGTTGGTATTACGGTTACTCTGGTACTGTTTGGAGGCAACTGACTGTGGCTGATAGCAACTTTCATTGCTTCAACCGCTTCTGGCTTATTATCTTCAATGGCGATAATAATCCGTTGCGGCTTAATCACGCGGTAAATAATCTCTATACCTGCCAATATCTCATTACTGTAATCACGCATTAAGCGATCATCTGATGTGATATAAGGCTCGCATTCAATACCATTGATAATCACGAGATCAATTTTACTGGCGGTATTGAGCTTAATATGAGTAGGAAAGGCCGCGCCGCCCATACCCGCAATCCCAGCTTGTTTAATTCTAGCGATTATTTCATCATTACTAACGGATAAAATATCCGAGGGTGCTAACTCGCACCAGGTATCTAAACCATCTGCTTCAATGATACAGCTCATTACGGGCAAACCCGATGCATGGTTACTTGCAACAGATTCAATACCCATAATTATGCCTGAAGTGGGAGCGTGTACTGGCAAGTAGATAAACCCACTCCCTTCGGTTAACACTTGACCTTTTAACACAGATTGACCTAACTCGACAATTAATCGAGCTTGTTCACCCACCTGAGGTACAGGCACAATGAATTGTTTCGCTAATGGCAGTCGAGCTATCGGTTGTTGATTAGAAAGGTGTTTAAGCTCAGGTGGATGTATGCCACCAGGAGATTGCCACAGTGAGCCTTTATCTAATTGTTCTAATAAAGTTAACACTATATTTCCTCTCGAGTTTCAGACAACACAGTAATAGGAATGGTATTGAGCTTCCAGTCCCAATTTTTAAGGGTTGTTTCAACAGGGATCATATCAATACAATCTACCGGGCAAGGCTCAACACACAAGTCACAGCCAGTACAATCTTTGGCAATAACGGTATGCATTAGCTTACCAGCGCCTAAAATAGCATCTACTGGACATGCCTGAATGCATTTGGTACAACCAATACATTCATCTTCCCGAATGTAAGCGACTTTTTTAACCGACTCTTGGGCTTCAGCATTCAGTGGTTCTGGATCAACTCCCATTAATTCAGCAAGCTTTTCCATTGTGGCTGTGCCACCAGGAGGGCATTTATTGACTTTATCACCATTAGCAATGGCTTCTGCGTATGGCCTACAACCTGGATATCCACATTGACCACATTGGGTTTGTGGTAGTAATGCTTCAACTTGATCGATTATCGGATCGCCTTCAACTTTGAATCTATCTGCAGCAAAGCCTAATATAACGCCAAAAACAATGGCCACTATCGTTAAGACAGCTACTGCAATAAAAATGCTTGTCATCATTACTTAACCAGCCCTGCAAAGCCCATAAAGGCAAGTGACATAAGGCCTGCGGTAATCATTGCTATCGCGCCGCCTTTAAATGGCAAGGGGACATCTGCCGCCGCAAGGCGCTCACGCATCGCAGAAAACAAAATCAGCACCAAAGAAAAACCAACCGCGGCGCCAAATCCGTAAACAGCGGATTGGATAAAGTTATGGTCTTCATTAACGTTGAGCAAGGCTACGCCTAACACTGCACAGTTAGTCGTAATAAGAGGTAGATAAATTCCTAGCGCACGATGTAAAGTGGCGCTGGTTTTTTGAACTAACATTTCAGTGAACTGAACAACCACAGCGATAACCAAAATAAAGCTCATGGTACGTAAGTAGGATAAGTCGAATGGTTGTAGTAGAAACTCGTTAGTTAAATAGCTAAGAATTGAGGCTAAAGTAAGTACAAAGGTGGTAGCCATAGACATACCCACAGCCGATGCCAGTTTACTGGATACACCCATAAACGGACATAAACCTAAAAATTTAACTAATACAAAGTTGTTGACCAGTACGGTACCAATCAATAAGAGGAGATACTCTGTCATTGCTGCACATTTTCTAATAAAACATCTGGGTATTATCTAAGGTTTAGCACTGATAAACAACGGATAAAAAACAAGGTTAACGAGATAATCATTAACCTTGATAAAAAATGTTCATTTTGCTTGCCAGAAAATGAATTAATAGCCTATTAATCAGTGTTGATAACGCTATCTGGTTTGGCAATATAGTATCCTTGCAGGCCATCGACTAATAACTTCTCTAGGGTTAGCTTTTCATCTTGACGTTCAACCCCTGTCGCTAAAACCAAAATATTAAGACGCTTTGCTATATCGACAATCATTCGAACAAAAAATTTATTGTTATTGTCTGATTCAATCGAATTACTGTAGCTATTATCCAATTTAATGTAATCAGGGCGAACCTCTCTGAAAAACTTAAACGAGGTAAAACCTAAACCAAATCGCTCGACAGCAACTTTTGCACCTACTTTATGTATTTCTGATACAAAATTAAAACTTGCCGCTAAATTAGTTTGCATACCAGACTCATTGACCTCGAAGACTAATCTAGATGCTTCTGTACGATGGTGAGTTAATACCTCTTTTAACCAGTAAACAAAAACTGCTTGCAAGGCTGATGTTGCACTGATATTGACACCCAACATGCCAGTCAATAATGGGTTTTCTTTCATCAATTGTAAGGTACTGGTAATAATCATTTTATCTAATTCAATACTCAGGCCATATCGCTCTGACATCGCAATAACTGATGCTGTAGGTAAATGTTTACCCTCAGCATTGTAAAATCTTGCGAGTAATTCACGATATAAGTCGTTGTCGGTATTACAGGGTAAAATGGGTTGTTGGAAAAACTTTATTCCCCTACGATTAATAATATCGTTGATGGTGATTTTCCAATGTTCATCTCCAAATGTTTCATTACCGTCAAATTTCTCTAAATAGTGATAACGATTGGGTCCTAAGGTTTGCGCAATACTGACCGCTGAATCTGTCATCGCGAGTAAAGTGATCGGATCATTGTCAGACATATAGGGTACAACTCCGATGTGAGCAACTGAATCTTGTTGAGTACTTTGAGTATAGTCATCGAGTTGTTGTTTAAGTTTTTCGATGTAATTAATGCTTTCTTTTATGGAAACACCATCCAAAAAAACCGCAAAATCGCTACTTGATATTCTAAAATGTTCTGGTTTTGCCTGTCTTGGGGCTGCATTACGTATACAGTCTGATAATTTTGCTAAATAATTATCGCCAGCAATCCGTCCATATAATTGATTCACATTGGTTAATTCAGATGCTTTGACGACAACTAAAGTACCAAAAAGATTTTTTTGTGACTGTGTTATTTTTTCTAAATATGCGTTGAATCTATGACGGGTTGAGAAACCAGTAATTGGGTCTTGATAGGCCTCTTTTGTGAGTTTTTCATTGTCAACTCTAATGATCTCTAAACTTTCTTTTAGTTTGGAACGGCACTTTTCTAATGCATTACCAAGAGGTTTTAATACGCCCCTAAGGCGTGACATTTCTACCGCCTGAAAAGAAAGTGTGGAAATGTTATCAATATATTGTGCCGCATACTTGATTCGACGTTTATGCACTAAAATGAGTATGGTGAATAACAGCATCAGAATCACGTAGGCCAAAATTAATAGCTGAGTGACTTGTTCAAGTTTGTACAGACTGGTTTCTATTGCTGCAATAGGGTTTAGTTTCACTTGCATACGGCCATCAGGAAAAGTAAAGCTATATCCAAGGTCGATATTAAATACGGTATCTGCAAACGATTGGTCTGTTTTTGCTAGCGAACCATAAGTAAAGTTATGGATGCTATCGGAGTTATGCACATATTGGAAAAACTGGAAGTCATAGTCTCTGCTGAATGTTTTAAATAAATCATCACCATTTCCAGTCCAATAACTGTATTTCTCAATATATTCGGCAAAATGTTGTCGTGCAGCATCGCCTTGTATTCGGACCTGGTTGTTTTCAATGGTATAAATTTGATAAAAGAGCAAGCCGAAGACGATTAACAGTACCAGATGAAAGGATTTTGATAAGCCCATAACATATCCATTTTATAAAAGTGATCCTTTATTAACTAACACTAAAGGCAGAGCAATATTTAAACAAGTTAAGCTTTTGAGTTTTCTTGTAAGTCCTATAAACGGGGTCATTAAAAGGATGTGAAGGATAACAGGATTATACAGCTGAAAACATTAGCCTGAATAGACTATATTTTAGCAGTTATTTAAATATTTGCTTAATACTAATAGGGGGGGTGAATAACAAGTTTTAATAAGAAATTGATGTATGGCTCCCCAGACTGGACTCGAACCAGTGACATACGGATTAACAGTCCGCCGTTCTACCAACTGAACTACTGGGGAATTGAGGATACTTATTTTTGATTGCTATTAGTTTTGATGGCTCCCCAGACTGGACTCGAACCAGTGACATACGGATTAACAGTCCGCCGTTCTACCAACTGAACTACTGGGGAATTGATCAAATACTTTTAAGTGGCTCCCCAGACTGGACTCGAACCAGTGACATACGGATTAACAGTCCGCCGTTCTACCAACTGAACTACTGGGGAATACTTAAATGTGACATTATATGGCTCCCCAGACTGGACTTGAACCAGTGACATACGGATTAACAGTCCGCCGTTCTACCGACTGAACTACTGGGGAATTATATAATATTACCCTAACAATTTTACTAATGGCTCCCCAGACTGGACTTGAACCAGTGACATACGGATTAACAGTCCGCCGTTCTACCGACTGAACTACTGGGGAATCGTTTTAGCAATGTATTGCTGAGAACGGAGCGCATAGTAAAACGCCTAGTAGCATGAGTCAACTCGAGTTATAAAAAAAAGTGCAATTAACTTGTTAACTGCTCATGTAATGTGCATCGTGCACGACTTTTCAGCACTTATTGTCAAATTTGGTAGTTTTTAGTGGGTAGCAATTATTAGCTGATAATAATATTTTATCTAATATGGTGATACTTCACTCAAGTAAATGAAGTAATTGCATTTTTAGTCGTGTTAGAGAAATCGCATCAATTTTTTATTAGTTCTGTAAAATCAACAATTAGGTTAATAGCACTACTTAGCCAACATTTTTTGTGGGTATAGTAAGTACACAGTAATTTTCTAATGCAAGACTTTAGATTATATTGAATTTGAAGTAACCACTATTTTTTGGGAGAGTTCCTTTGCTAGTATGCTTGATGTGGTTTAGGCATGTTATTGGACAATGCAAAAAGAAAGGGACAATGCTGTTGTGTTCATGGCAAGGTGAGATTAGCTTTCAAATGTAATAAACTTTCATCAAGCCAAGATGACACTTTAATGAATTGACCATAACGTCAACCCCGCACCCTGACTGAGGTTGTATGAGTTATCCACTAAATCTGTGGATAAGCTTGTGGGTTACTCTGTTTTGTTGCCTGCAAACGCTGATTAAGCCTCAGTTCAACTTAAAATGGTAGATTTATTTAGCAAGTGATTAAGTAACTGTTTTTTATACAGTAAAAAAATGCAACATGTTTCTTTATCACGACATATTCACTGTTGCAAAAATGTAATCAGTTTCAAACAAGCATTGTGCATTAAATTGCAGTTTTCACTGCGGTTTAGCTTAGTAATTGAGCTGTTTACTGGCAAATTAGATCCTGTTTAATTATTTCATCATTTGATCGTTAAATCGTCATACATTAATTTTTTTCGTTTACAACGCCATAAAATATTATCTAGGGTTAATGGCTATTTTTTATTATGATAATGGCGACATTTAATCATTAGAGAACCTGCGTGCCAGAAAAGATTTTTCGTTTAGCCTCTCAATATACCCCGGCTGGTGATCAGCCAACCGCAATCGCGCAATTGGTCGAAGGGATACGCAATGGTATTGCCAGTCAAACCTTGCTAGGTGTTACAGGATCGGGGAAAACCTATACCATTGCCAATGTTATTGAGACTATGGGACGTCCAACGATTATTATGGCGCCTAACAAAACCCTTGCAGCTCAGCTTTATGGTGAGATGAAAGAGTTCTTCCCCGATAACGCGGTTGAATATTTTGTATCTTACTATGATTATTACCAGCCTGAAGCTTATGTCCCCGCGTCAAACACCTTTATTGAAAAAGATGCATCGGTCAATGCTCATATCGAACAAATGCGACTATCAGCGACTAAAGCACTTTTAGAGCGTAAAGATGTGGTATTAATTGCCTCTGTTTCAGCCATTTATGGTTTAGGCGATCCAGATTCTTACTTGAAAATGCTATTACATCTGCGCCAAGGCGATTTTATGGGGCAGCGTGACATATTGATCCGGCTAAGTGAATTGCAGTACAAGCGTAATGATATTGAACTTCAGCGTGGTACATACCGGGTTCGTGGTGAAGTGATTGACATATTTCCTGCTGATTCTGAAAGAGATGCAATTCGAATTGAGCTGTTTGACGACGAAATAGAACGATTAAGTGAGTTTGACCCGTTAACCGGACACATTATTAAGCGTATTGTTAGAACGACTATTTATCCTAAAACCCATTATGTGACTCCGAAATCAAAGATTTTGGCCGCAACTGAATTCATCAAAGAAGAACTGCGCGAGAGACGAGAATATTTACTCGAGAACAACAAGTTAATTGAGGCTCAGCGGATCACTGAGCGAGTGCAGTACGATGTTGAAATGATGGTGGAGCTTGGATATTGCTCTGGCATTGAAAATTATTCACGCTACCTATCTGGTAGGGCTCCAGGAGAAGGGCCGCCAACACTATTGGATTATTTACCTGCAGACGGTTTGCTTATCATCGATGAGTCCCATGTCACCGTGCCACAAATTGGCGCTATGTATAAGGGTGACCGAAGCCGGAAAACTAATTTAGTCGACTATGGGTTTCGACTGCCTTCGGCATTAGATAACCGACCATTAAAATTTGAAGAATTTGAAAACTTGATGCCACAAACCATTTTTGTGTCAGCTACCCCAAGTCAATATGAGTTGGATAAAAGTGAAGGTGAAATTGCCGAACAGGTTGTTAGGCCAACGGGTTTACTTGATCCTGTTATTGAAGTCAGGCCTGTTGGAATACAAGTTGATGATTTATTGTCTGAAATTCATAAAAGAGTCGCGGTTAATGAACGTATTTTAGTGACCACGTTAACCAAAAAAATGAGTGAAGACTTAACTGATTATTTAGATGAACATGGGGTTAAAGTTCGCTATTTACACTCAGACATTGACACTGTCGAGCGGATGGAAATCATTCGTGATCTTCGCTTAGGACATTTTGATGTACTTGTTGGGATTAACTTATTACGTGAAGGTCTAGATTTACCTGAAGTCTCCTTAGTATGCATTTTAGATGCGGATAAAGAAGGTTTTTTACGTTCAGAGCGCTCATTGATCCAATCCATCGGTCGGGCCGCCCGCAATATTAACGGTAAAGTGATCTTATATGCAGACAGGATCACTAACTCAATGGCTAAGGCTATGGGAGAGACGGATAGACGCCGTGAGAAGCAGCGACTGCATAATGAAATAAATGGGATTACCCCAAGAGGTGTGGTTAAAAATATCACAGATGTGATGGATATGGGGGACAGTAAGCAAGACAAGCGAGCAAATAAAAACACTCTATATGATAAAGTGGCTGAGCCTCATACCCAATATTCCAGCATTGCAGATTTGAGCCATCAAATTGATCGACTTGAAAAACAGATGCATGAACATGCAAAAAATCTCGAGTTTGAACAGGCCGCCGCCGTTCGTGATGAGGTTAAGCAATTAAGAGATCAATTAATTTTAACATCTTAGCATTATCAAACTGAGCTAATTAAATTCAAAACATAAAAAAACGCGCTATAACAGCGCGTTTTTTATGACCAATAAGTGTTAGAAACTTGCTGAACGTGGTGCGCGAGGAAATGGGATAACATCACGAATGTTGTTAACACCAGTCACATATGACACTAAACGCTCAAAGCCTAAACCAAAACCTGCATGGGGTACTGTGCCATAACGGCGTAAGTCACGATACCACCAGTAATCCTCTTGGCTTAACTCCATTTCAGCTAAGCGAGCATCAAGTACGTCTAAACGCTCTTCACGTTGTGCTCCACCAATGATCTCACCAATTCCTGGTGCTAATACGTCCATTGCGGCAACTGTCTTACCGTCATCGTTTAAGCGCATGTAGAAAGCTTTAATGTCTTTAGGGTAGTTTTTCACGACAACTGGCGCTTTAAAGTGTTCTTCAGCTAAATAACGCTCGTGTTCAGACTGTAAATCGATACCCCATTCCACATCGAACTCAAACTGTTTACCGCAGTTTTTAAGAATTTCAACCGCATCGGTGTAATCGACTTGGGCGAAATCACTGTTAACAAATGACTGTAAACGTTCAATAACGGTTTTATCAACTCGCTCATTAAAGAAATTCAAGTCGTCCATGCGCTCTTCAAGTACAGCTTTAAATGCAAATTTAAGCATTTTTTCAGCTAGTTCAGCAGCATCATCTAAGGTCGCAAATGCTACTTCAGGTTCAACCATCCAGAATTCGGCAAGGTGGCGAGTAGTGTTTGAGTTTTCTGCACGAAAAGTTGGGCCAAAGGTATACACTTTAGACAGTGCACAAGCATAAGTTTCAGCATTTAGTTGACCTGATACGGTTAAGAATGATTCTTTACCGAAAAAATCTTTATCGTAATCAACTTTACCCTCAGCTGTGCGAGGTAGATTTTCCATGTCTAATGTCGACACGCGGAACATCTCCCCGGCGCCTTCACAATCAGATGCGGTAATTAGCGGGGTAGAGACCCAGATAAAGCCTTCTTCATTGTAGAAACGATGGATAGCTTGGGATAAACAGTTACGTACACGAGCAACAGCACCAATAATATTGGTACGTGGACGTAGATGTGCAAGCTCACGTAAATGCTCAATCGAGTGACGTTTCGCAGACATTGGGTAAGTATCAGGGTCATCAACAAAACCTGTGACTAATAACTCAGACACTTGTAATTCAAATGCTTGACCCGCACCCGGAGAGGCTACCACTTCACCGGTCATGACGACAGAACAGCCAGCAGTCAATTTCAATACATCGTCATTGTAATTGGCTAGGCTGTTTGGCACGACGCCTTGAATTGGGTCAAAACATGAGCCGTCATACACGGCCAAGAAAGAGATACCAGCTTTTGAATCGCGACGAGTTCTCACCCAGCCACGTACAGTGACTTGCGAACCAACGACGTGTTCACCTTTAAATACAGAAGCGACAGATGCAATGCTCATTGTTGCTTTATTC
Source organism: Shewanella sp. HL-SH4 (assembly GCF_051164845.1). NCBI lineage: Bacteria > Pseudomonadati > Pseudomonadota > Gammaproteobacteria > Alteromonadales > Shewanellaceae > Shewanella > Shewanella sp. HL-SH4. The sequence goes on along the minus strand of NZ_CP195037.1, from coordinate 88,302 downwards.
TCCAACATTAAAATAGTAAGTAATTTTGCCTTTATCTTACCTTTATGGTGGCTTTTCTCAAGCTGAAAACGCTATTCTAGGGATATTATTGTGATAGTGTTAATTCACAGGTTTAAATACTAGCTGAAATTAACGTATATTTCTGTTTGTCGCTGAATATGAGTTATTTAGCTTCTCAGATTTAGTTTGAATTAATGGTTTTTTAAAGTCGCTAAGGAAATAGCATGTCGCGGTTAGGTGTATTACAAGTCATATTAACCATATTATCTTTGTTAGGGTGGAGTTTGGCCATCTATGCATTACTTATTTACGGTGAGGCAAGACCTGATCGTGCGGTAGGTTATTTCTTATCACAAGGTGTTGAGGTACGTTTTGATTGGGATGCCGCTTTAACGGTAAAATTAGAATATATTATTTGGTGGTGTGCGGGGGTAAGTTTACTCAACCTGCTGGTTAACTTTTACGCAAAAACGACTACTCGAATGGGAGTCTGGTTTAATATTCCCTTGTTATTATTAGTGTCCCTATCTGCTGGTTTATATATTCGCTTTGTTATTTGATTAAGCCATAGTTGTCAATATGTCGACACAATAGGTCAATCATCGCAGCCGTCACGCCCCAAATAAATTTATCCTCAAACGGCATATAGTGCACTTCATAGCACTTGCCTTTGCGCCAGTGTTGGCCTAAATGACGATTACTCGTTTGTTTAAAGTAATTAAGTGGCACCCTAAAGCAGCTGGCTACTTCACCAGGATCAATTGTTAGCTTAAAAGGTTGTTTGATAATGCCAACAATTGGCGTGATTTCAAATCCGGTGAATGTTTTGTGCGGTGGAAATGAGCCTATCACATCGACGTTGGTTTTTAGCAAACCAATCTCTTCTTGTGCTTCACGAAGTGCGGTATCAATTGCATTACGATCACTTTGCTCAAATTTTCCGCCTGGAAAACTTATTTGACCAGGATGGTGACGAAGATGCATCGCGCGTTTAGTTAAGATGAGATATAGCTCACCGCCAATCTGCTGAATAGGGATAAGCACAGCGGCTTCTCTGCCAGGATAATGTGCTGGTGCAGAGGTAATGCTATTGGCTGAAAGAGCTTGCAGTTGAAAGCGTATCAAAAATTCATTTAATTGCATGGTGAGTGATTAATTCCGATGAAGCTTATCAATAAAATGGCTTAGCAAACTTGTTAATAATTAGGCTAACCTAGCTCGCGTAGATTAAAAAGCTTTATCTGTTTTTTATGTTAGAAGGATAAATTAGCAGGCTATCTTGTAGTCAGTTAACAACTTGAGTAATCTTGTTTTCTTTTTTCCGGTGAAATAACTGTGATTGCTAATTTATTATTATTATTAACAGCAGCTGTTTGGGGCTTTGGATTTGTTGCGCAATCTTTGGGGATGGATCATTTAGCGCCCTTTATGTTCAATAGTTTACGATTTTTTATTGGTGCTCTGAGTTTATTGCCATTGATCTGGTATTTCGCCAATAAAAAAACCTTACTAGTTGGCCAAAAGAAATCACTTTTGATAGCGTCAATTAGTGCTGGCTCGGTATTGTTTATTGCCGCGTCATTGCAACAAGTGGGGTTACAGTATACATCCGCGGCTAATGCTGGATTTATCACAGGGTTATATATCGTAATAGTGCCAGTGCTTGGACTTATTCTTAAACATCAAACCGGTGTTAATACATGGATTGGCTGTGCAATTGCTGTGGTGGGATTATATTTTTTAAGCATCAAAGATGACATGCGCATCGGCTATGGTGACTTATTGCAATTAATTGGCGCTGTATTTTGGGCGATACATATCCTGATCATCGACCACTTTGCCAAAAAACACTCACCGATATTATTGTCGCATTTACAATTTATTTTCTGTGGCTTATTAAGTATTACGGTCTCTATGATGATTGAAACGACTGTGGTTGCTAATATTGGATTAGCCTGGGCCGCACTAGCGTATTCAGGGATTATTTCAGTGGGCGTGGGTTATACTTTACAAGTTGTCGCACAAAAAAATGCCCATCCAGCGCATGTTGCCATTATTCTCAGTTTAGAGACTGTGTTTGCAGCAATTGGTGGCATTGTTATTCTGGGTGAAACCTTAGATGCTAGGGCATTACTCGGGTGTGGATTAATGCTGATGGGCATTTTAGTCTCACAAATACCATTACGCTATTTTGTCAAATCTTGGGGTCAACAAAAACACCCTACAGTATAAGCAGATTGAGCTTTAGTTAACCTCAACTCGGGTTAAGAGATGGGCTCAATAAGCTGAATTCAACAGATTTAGCTTATTTTGTAGCAAACTTGCTATTTGTTTTGAAAACAAGGCGCATTAACACGTCAATAGCTGGCCTATTGCACGTACTCTTGTGAAAAAAATAACGCAGTTAGCAAGACAAAGGGCTGTTTGGTAAGCGTTTATTATCCCGAGCTGAGGTTAGCCATATTTATCCTATTTTCTAGGTCGCTGAGTGTTGTAATCAACATTGCATTAGGGCCTAGCCATACCTATAAAAGTATTTATCGCCCTATATGCTAAAGTTAAAAGGTTAGCGAATAGGGCGTGACGTTTAAGCTATACATTAATATGGTTAAGGTTCTCGGCTGAGATCTAGCATTCCTGACGCTTGGCCACCAAATAATTGTTGATGTAATCTTGCTGCGAAGCCATCAGTCATGCCAGATATATAATCCGCCATCACCCTCATCGGATTGTTATCTGCTTGGGCAGCTTTAGTCCAACGTTCACCGGTATTTAAAGGCAGTAATCGTTCGGGATCGGATGCAAATGCTTCAAACAACTCCATTACAATTTGTTGGCCTTTGTACTCGAGCATTTGAATTTCAGGTTTGCGTATAACAAATTTAAACACAAACTGTTTTAAGACATTTAAAGCTAGTGCAAAATCTGTTTCTAGTTCTGCATTGTATTTTAATAAATGTTCATCAAATTCAGGCTTAATTTGTATATTGATTGCGGTGACAAATGCATTTACGAGAGTGCCTATAGCGTCTTTACGTAAGTGATGTTGGTGAGAAAATAGTTTATTACCAATAGTGATAAATTCCTTTTTAAGCCAATTGTCTTCAATACCTTGCAGTTGACTCATGACATCTTGTTGCCATTGGCTGGCACTCACAATACCCATGACAATGGCATCTTCAAGATCATGTATCGCATAGGCTATATCGTCAGCTAACTCCATAATAGAGCAATCGAGTGATTTAAACTTTGTTTTTAAGTGTGGGTAATCAGGATGAATCAGACTTTGCTCACTGGACAGAAACAATTGTTGATCATGTTCGGTCAAGCTAGACAGTACCCAATCGAGTATCGGTTTATCGTCATCAAAAATGCCCTTAACTGGCGGCCATTGTGATGGTTTTAACTGGCGATGATGTTTAACCTCAGCTTGATGAGTATCGATTCTTAACTGAGAGTAGGGTGCAGGATATTTCAGTACACCTAATAGGGTTCTGCGGGTTAAATTCATACCAGTATCAGGCGTATAAGGTTCAAGTCGGGTTAATATTCTAAAGGTTTGACCATTGCCCTCAAAGCCACCGTGATCACGCATCATATAGTGTAATGCGACTTCGCCACCGTGACCAAATGGAGGATGACCAATATCATGTGCTAGGCACAGTGACTCAATTAAGCTCATTGAATTAAGTAAATATTTAAGATTCGGATACTTACGTCTTAGTTGGGCAGCAATACCGGTTCCAATTTGAGATACCTCAAGTGAGTGTGTAAGACGAGTACGATAAAAATCGTTCATGCCAATCCCTAATACTTGGGTTTTCGCCTGTAAACGTCTAAATGCAGCTGAGTGAAGAATACGGGCTCGGTCTCGCTGAAAAGGGCTGCGGTGATCGTTTCTACGTTGCTTGTCTTCACCGAGTATACGTTGATGCCATATATTTTCATGGGCTTTAATATCATTAGGCAGAGTTAGGCTAGCTAATGCTTTGGATGATGTGTTTGACAATGATGACATAGCCCTGTGTCCTTATGCATTAATATTAATAATAGGTTTAAACATACTGTCGTTAAGGTACTAGAGTTGGCTGAAAGTCTCTATAAAATAATATCCTGATTTAACATTACTCTGCCCATTAGTATCTTGCTATGCTATTCAGCAGTTTTATTGAACTAAGATATGTAGTTAGCTGCTACTCTGGATAAAGAGTGAGTGAGGCTACAATCTGTTGAATCATCATTTACGTTAACCAACAATAATAGGAAAATGGAATGAGTAAAAATGTGGTCATCACTGGCGCAAATCGTGGCATAGGTTTAGCGTTTGCACAGGGTTTTAAAGATTTAGGTTTTAATGTGTATGCTATATGCCGTCAATCATCCGATAAATTAGCTGCATTATCGGTTAATGTCATAACCGGGGTTGATGTCGCAACCGCTTCAGGTATCACTGCAATGGTAAACGGCTTGCGGGGTATTCATATTGATATATTAGTCTGTAACGCGGGCATATTACGTGATGAAAGTCTGTTTGATTTAAATATAAGTAGCATTAGAGAACAGTTTGAAGTGAATGCACTAGCACCACTATTAATTGTGAATACTTTACAAGATCAATTAAGTCATGGAAGTAAAGTGGCGATGATCACCTCAAGAATGGGATCTATTGCAGACAATGGTTCAGGTGGACGCTATGGATATAGGATGTCTAAAGCAGCGTTAAATGCTGCTGCAATGTCACTGAGTATTGATTTGGCCGAAAGACATATCGCTGTGGGTATTTACCATCCAGGATATGTGCAAACAGATATGGTTAATCATAATGGCGATATTTCAGCAACAGAATCCGCCGGCCGACTAATCAAATTAATTAATAAACTTGATCTAAGCCAAACAGGGGTGTTTAAACATGCAAATGGTCAAGTTTTACCTTGGTAAATGGTTACTTTTTTGATGTGAAGACAAAAGGGCGGCCGATGGAGTAGTTCATAGTGCTGATAGTACTATCTACTTCATACCTTGTCGTAAAGGGTATGTTCAAACAAAAATCTATCTAGGTATCTTGTGTCGATATAATTCATCTAAAACTTGATATAAATCATCATGACTTTATTTTTTAGCTAAATTTTTGATTATACGAGATTTTATACTGTTAATGCAGTGATTTTATTTGATGTCAATTCCCACCAAGTATTGCATCATCTAGAAGAAAAGCCATTTCAACTCCTTGTTGTGATTTATTTGTCATTGACTGGGTAGGATTTACTTTGCTTGCACTAACCTGTTCACTATCGTCCTTCGACAATGAAAGATTTAAATCAGTTTTTGGAATACAGCAACAGGGTAGGCATTCGTTTTGCTCAAGTTCAGCCAACGGCTGCTTGGTATAAGTGACTTCACCAGAAATGACTTTTGTTTTACAGGCGCCGCAAAATCCATTACGGCACTCCGAAAAAACTTTTACTTTCTTGTCCTCAAGCGCCTCAAGCAATGTTGCTTGTTTACCGTCGAACAAGATTGCCGGTTGTCCCTTTAAGCTAACAATCGGCGCTGTAATGAAAAAGTGTTTATAAGTCAAAATCTAAAAACTCATCGCCATCGACAGCCGAGTCAATTTGCCCCACAAGATAAGATGATACTTCAACTTCTTGGGGTGCAACCTGCACAGCATCACTTTCTAACCAGTTCTTCATCCAAGGGAGTGGATTAGATAATTCTTCGTAAGGTAAGGGTAAGTTTACCGCTTTCATACGTTGGTTGGTAATGTACTCAACATATTGACAAAGAATTTGTTCATTTAAGCCGATCATTGAGCCGTCTTTAAATAAGTATTTAGCCCACTCTTTTTCTTGTTCAGCTGCTTTGTGGAATAAGTCATAGGCTTCTGAATAACACTCAATGGCAATTTCAGCCATTTCTGGATCGTCTTTGCCACCTTGCATTAAACTTAAAATATGTTGGGTACCATTTAAGTGAAGTGCTTCATCACGTGCAATTAAGCGAATGATTTTGGCATTACCTTCCATTAAGCGACGTTCAGCAAAGGCAAATGAACATGCAAAACTGACATAAAAACGAATTGCTTCCAATGCATTGACTGACATCATACAAAGATACAAGGTCTTCTTAAGAATACGGGAGTTAACCGTTACTTCTTGACCATTAATTAAATGAGTACCTTCACCGTGTAAATTATTAACTTGGGTGAGGTAGATCAAATCATCATAGTACTTAGCAATATCACCAGCACGTTTCAAAATCTGCTCATTTTCAACAATATCATCAAACACCACTGATGGGTTGTTCACGATATTACGAATAATATGAGTATATGAGCGAGAGTGGATCGTTTCTGAAAAAGACCAGGTTTCAATCCAGGTTTCGAGTTCTGGCAATGAGACTAACGGCAAAAGAGCTACGTTAGGTGAGCGGCCTTGAATCGAATCAAGTAAAGTTTGGTATTTAAGGTTTGACAGGAAAATATGCTTTTCATGATCAGGAAGGCTGGCAAAGTCAATTTTGTCACGGCTGACATCTACTTCTTCTGGTCGCCAAAAGAAAGATAACTGCTTTTCGATTAATTTTTCGAAAATCTCGTATTTTTGTTGGTCATATCGCGCCACATTAACGGGTTGACCAAAGAACATAGGTTCTTGAGTCGCATCATTAGGTGTTTGACAAAATGTTGAATAAGCCATGCTTCTTTTCCCAAAAAAGCGAGGAGTGCTCCCCGCATTTAATTTCTTAATTAAGTGATATCAATAAACCAGAGGTTTATATCTTACACGCACCACCGGCACAATCATCATCTTCTTTTTCGATGGATATTATCTCATCTTGTTGATCCGACGCACCGTCACGGGTGTTGTGGTAATACAATGTCTTTACACCCAGCTTGTAAGCCGTTAGCAAATCTTTTAATAGCGTTTGCATAGGTACTTTACGACTTTGGAACTTCATTGGATCGTAATTAGTGTTGGCAGATATCGCCTGATCAACAAACTTCTGCATAATGCCGACAAGTTGTAAATACCCGTCGTTATTTGGCATGTTCCATAATAACTCGTATTGATCTTTCAATGTGTCAAAATCGGGTACAACTTGTTTTAATTGACCGTCTTTACTGGCTTTGACACTAATAAGACCGCGTGGCGGTTCAATACCATTAGTGGCGTTAGATATTTGCGACGAGGTTTCAGACGGCATCAATGCTGATAATGTTGAGTTACGTAAACCATATTGCAAAATATCGGTACGTAAACCTTCCCAGTCTAAATGCAGTGGCTCATCACAAATTTTATCTAAGTCACGCTTGTAAGTATCAATGGGTAGAATGCCTTTAGAGTAAGTTGTCTCGTTAAATAACGGACAGGCGCCTTTCTCTTGGGCAAGTTTCATTGAGGCTTTTAATAGATAAAATTGAATCGCTTCAAATGTTCTATGGGTTAAATTATTGGCTGAACCATCGGAATAACGCTTACCATTTTTAGCGAGATAATTGGCGTAATTGATGACGCCTATACCCAAAGTACGTCGATTCATTGAGCCTAACTGCGCCGAAATGATCGGATAATCTTGATAATCAAGTAAATTATCTAACGCACGAACTGCAAGCTCAGCTAGCGGTTCTAATTCTTCTAGATTCTTGATGGTGCCTAAATTCAGTGCAGATAAAGTACAAAGTGCAATTTCACCATTAGGATCATCAATGTTCTTTAATGGCTTAGTCGGCAGGGCGATTTCTAGACACAAATTAGACTGTTTAATTGGCGCTACTTTTGAGTCAAATGGGCTGTGGGTGTTACAGTGATCCACGTTTTGAATATAGATACGGCCTGTAGAAGCGCGCTCTTGCATCATTAACGAAAATAACTCAACCGCTTTAATTTGCTTTTTACGCACAGCTGGATCTTGCTCATACTGAACATATAAACGTTCAAATTCAACTTGATCCTCAAAAAATGCATCATATAAACCCGGTACATCAGATGGACTGAATAAACTGATATCTTCGCCTTTAATTAAACGTTGGTACATCAACTTGTTTAACTGGACACCATAATCTAAATGGCGAACACGGTTATCATCAACACCACGGTTATTTTTCAGTACAAGTAAAGATTCAACTTCTAAATGCCATATTGGATAAAACAGTGTAGCCGCGCCACCACGAACGCCGCCCTGTGAACATGACTTAACCGCAGTTTGAAAATACTTATAAAAGGGTAAGCAACCGGTGTGAAAGGCTTCACCTCCACGAATAGGGCTACCTAAAGCACGAATACGACCAGCATTAATACCAATACCAGCACGTTGACTGACATATTTCACAATTGATGAGGCGGTGGCATTAATAGAATCTAAGCTATCGTCACACTCAATCAATACACATGAGCTGAATTGACGTGTCGGTGTGCGCACACCTGCCATAATCGGTGTCGGTAAAGAGATCTTGAAGCTTGATGTCGCATCATAAAAATCTTTTACGAACTGTAAACGAGTGTCTTTGGGGTACTTTGAAAATAAACACGCAGCAACTAATATATAAAGGAACTGAGCACTTTCATATACTTCGTGGGTGACACGGTTTTGAACTAGATACTTACCCTCTAGTTGCTTAACGGCGGCATAAGAGAAGTTCATGTCGCGCCAATGGTCAACATAAGTATCTAAGATGTCTAACTCTTCGCGGCTGTAATCAGCCAAAATATGCATATCATATTTGCCCATTTCAACCAGTCTGGTGACATGGTCATATAATTTAGGCGGTTCGAACTGACCAAATGCTTTTTTACGTAAATGGAATACTGCTAAGCGTGCTGCCACAAACTGATAATCGGGTGATTCAGGGGAAATAAGATCTGCCGCGGCTTTGATGATCGTTTCATGAATCGCTTCTGTTGGAATACCATCAAAAAATTGTAGATGCGATCTGAGTTCAACTTCGGATACAGATACGTTTTTTAATCCCTTGGTTGCCCAAGTAATAACGCGATGGATTTTGTCTAAATCGATATTTTCACGTTCGCCACAGCGTTTAGTGACAGTCATATTGCTATTCATTGCAGAGAGGCCTTGATTATATCTGTTATTGTGATTGAGCGCTTAATACCAAAAGCGATCGTGTCTAACCACGTTTACGTTTTTATGTAAAAACAATCATGCTGAAGCATTAAATACGACGGATTGAGACATTTTAGCACGCTAAGTCACCCGTTCAGCTTAATTAAATGAGTTATTTTAAACAACTCATTAGTGTCTGTGATTGCATTTGACACACAAGATATGGTGTTTTTTAAAATCTAACATACAAGATAGTGAGGTTGGAGGGTTTTTGCAAGCCACAATTTCTAGAACATCTTGTGGATAAGTTGAGGATAATCGCAACAGTTAGTAAAAGCTAACCCTACACCCCAAATTTATATAGCTTTTCTGTGGGCTGTAGAATAATTGTCCGTAATTTTAAAAGAATTTGATCGCTAAAAATATCAGCGATCGATTCTATTAGCTGATTTTTAGATTGATCTTTGATTGATTGTTTGAGTTAGCTTAAAAGCCGTTTAACAACACCGTTTATATCAATAATATTAAGTAAGTTGACGGTTCAATACAAAATAGTCATATAAACACTGTGTGGTTTTAAAATGGAGTTGTCCAGGCCAAGTGTCAGGTTTGTCTTGGGGCGATAAATAACCCCAATGCGCTATTCCGCCAATCATATTGGCATTTTGAGCCGCGATAAGGTCACGTTCAGCATCTCCTATATAAATAATCGATTCAGGACTGATGTTCATCTGCTGCGCGGCAAGTAGCATAGGTGCGCGATGAGGTTTAGGGTGCAAAGTACTGTCACCACTGATAAGAGTTTTAATTCGCGACATCAAGCCGAGTTTGTCAACCAAAGGACGGGCAAAGCGAGCATGCTTGTTAGTCACAATTCCATAGGGAGTACCGTTATCATCAAAATGATTCAATAACTCTGCAAGGTTATCAAATAGAATGCTTTTGTCACCATTAATGAGCTGGTAATGATGCAATAATGCTTGTTGAATCTGTTTTTGCTCATCATCGCTAATATTAGGCAGTGCAGCCTTAACCAGCGCCAAACTACCATGAGTAGCAGCGTGCTTCACTTTTTCAAGACTGCATGGAGCATAACCCCAATCAGCCATGCCAAGGTTCAGTGCATAGACCAAATCTGGCGCAGTATCGGCAAGTGTGCCGTCTAAATCGAATAACACACCTTTAATCAAGGGCTTTAACACGCAGACTCCTAAGCGGTAGCAGACAATGCTAATCGACTTTTTGTGTAGCAATCATGTAATTAACATCAACACTGTTAGTGTATTTAAACACACCAGATAGTGGGTTATAGGCTATGCCCAATGCGTCTTTGCACAATAAGTCTGTTTTATCGACAAGATTTATTAATTCAGAAGGGCGAATAAACTTGCTGTGATCATGGGTGCCTACTGGCAGCATCTTAAGTAGGTACTCTGCACCGACAATCGCGGTTAAATAAGACATCCAATTACGATTAATAGTAGAGAAAAACACATAGCCATCTGGTTTCACCATGTCACAGCATGCTTGTATGACAGATAGCGGGTCAGGGACATGTTCTAACATTTCCATACAGGTCACCACATCGTAATAAGCTTGATGCGTATCTCTGTGCTCTTCAGCGGTGCATTTGATGTAATTGACTGTTACACCAGTTTCTAATGCATGTAAGCGAGCCACTTCCAGTGGTTCATTACCCATATCTAAGCCATCTACATGGGCGCCGATTTTAGCCATACTTTCAGATAAAATTCCGCCGCCACAACCAATGTCGAGCACATTTTTACCAAAAATGCCCTGTGCAGTTTGATCGATATAATTTAAACGTAATGGATTAAGCTGATGTAACGGTTTAAAGGAGCCATTTGGATCCCACCAGGTTTGTGCCATTGCTTCAAATTTAGCAATCTCATCGGGGTCGACATTTTTATTCGCAGCAGTTTCAGTAGACATGATTTACCTAGATATTGTTATGCATTATGGATGACATTATATCCATTGATGCAGTTTTTAATAGGGCTAAAATACGCCAATGCTGATGATCCCAGCCAACTTTTGCTATGTTCAGGTGGTTATTTAAACAATCTATCGGTTAGATTGTTTATTTGTTACTCAAAATAAACATTCTTAAACCATTAAATCTGGACTTGCTAGAGTACTAAGTTACTGGTAAATGAGTAAGTTAGCCTTTTTATTAACACTAAAGTCAATTTGGTTTAGGTTTGCTCTGGCGACATTAAATATCTGTGTTAGAATGCCAAATCACGTTTTAAAGCTTGACGATATTATAGATTAAAAATCGTCAGCTCAATTTCAGGGGAACGCGCAGTTTATGACTGATCTGGCTTCATCTATTTCGCCAATTAATATTGAAGACGAACTCAAAAATTCGTATCTAGATTACGCTATGAGTGTAATTGTTGGTCGTGCATTGCCTGACGTGCGTGACGGCCTAAAGCCTGTACATCGCCGTGTCTTGTTTGCAATGAGCGAACTTAAAAACGACTGGAACAAACCTTATAAAAAATCCGCTCGTGTTGTCGGTGACGTAATCGGTAAATATCACCCTCATGGTGACACCGCCGTTTATGACACTATTGTTCGTATGGCACAGCCATTCTCATTACGCTACACATTAGTAGACGGCCAAGGTAACTTTGGTTCGGTTGACGGTGATTCAGCGGCTGCGATGCGTTATACCGAAATTCGTATGCAGAAATTAGCCCATTCTTTATTGGCTGATTTAGAGAAAGAAACGGTCGATTTTGTACCTAACTATGACGGCACAGAATTTATTCCAGCAGTATTACCAACTAGAGTACCGAACCTACTCATTAACGGTTCATCAGGTATTGCTGTGGGTATGGCAACCAATATTCCTCCACATAACTTAAACGAAGTTGTTAAAGGGTGTTTAGCCTTAATTGAAGAGCCTAGCTTATCAATTGAGCAGCTAATGGAATATATTCCTGGTCCTGATTTTCCTACAGCAGCATCGATTAACGGCAGAAAAGGCATTATTGATGCTTATAACACTGGCCGTGGTCGCGCAATTATGCGCTCAAAGGCTGATGTTGAAACCGATGAGAATGGTCGTGAACGTATTATTGTTCATGAAATTCCATATCAAGTTAACAAAGCACGTCTAATTGAAAAAATTGCTGAGCTTGTTAAAGATAAAAAAATTGAAGGCATCAGTGGTTTACGTGACGAGTCTGATAAAGACGGTATGCGTATTGTTATTGAGATAAAACGTGGTGAAGTGGGCGAGGTTGTTCTTAATAACCTTTATGCTCAAACTCAGATGCAATGTTCGTTTGGTATTAACATGGTCGCGCTAACAAATGGCCAACCTAAGTTATTTAACCTTAAAGAAATGCTTGAGTGCTTTATTCTTCACCGCCGTGAAGTGGTTACCCGCCGTACAGTATTTGAATTAAGAAAAGCCCGTGAACGTGCTCATATTCTTGAAGCTCTGGCTATAGCACTGGCTAACATCGACCCGATTATTGCCTTAATTAAAGCCTCACCAACACCAGCGGAAGCGAAAGCCAAGCTTGTTGCTCAAGGTTGGGAATTAGGTCACGTACAAGGCATGTTAGAAAAAGCGGGTGATGATGCTGCTCGTCCAGAATGGTTAGAACCTGAATACGGTATTCGTGATGGGGCTTACTATTTAACTGAGCAACAAGCACAGGCTATTCTTGAGTTACGTTTACACCGTTTAACCGGTCTTGAACATGACAAAATTCTTGCTGAATATGAAGAGTTATTAATTGTTATTGCCGCTTTGTTGCTGATTTTAAGCAGTCCTGAGCGTTTGATGGAAGTCATCAAAGAAGAGTTAGAAGAAATACTTGAGCAATACGGTGATGAACGTCGCACAATTATTAACGCTAATGAAATTGATATGAGTCTTGAAGACTTGATCAACGAAGAAGATGTTGTTGTGACCTTATCACATTTAGGTTATGCCAAGTATCAACCCCTTTCTGACTACCAAGCACAACGTCGTGGTGGTAAAGGTAAAGCGGCAACTAAAGTAAAAGATGAAGATTTTGTTGAGAAGCTACTAGTGGCTAATACCCACGATACTATTCTCTGCTTCTCTGACTTTGGTAAAATGTACTGGCTTAAAGTGTATCAATTGCCATTGGCTAGCCGTACTGCGCGTGGCCGTCCAATTATTAACTTATTACCTTTATCTGAAGGTGAACACATTACCGCCATATTACCGGTTCGCGAATATGCTGATGACAAATATATCATCATGGCTACCGCGCACGGTACCGTTAAGAAAACTGCACTTACTGCTTACAGTAATCCACGTGCAAACGGTATTATTGCTGTAAACCTGAAAGAGGGCGATCAGCTCATTGGTGTTGATATCACTGAAGGTAGTGATGACATCATGTTGTTCTCTAATACCGGTAAAGTGGTTCGCTTTAATGAAAAAGCACGCGACTCTGAAACGGGTGAAGTGAAAATTGACGCCGAAACCGGCGAAGAAGTCATTGCACTACGTCCTATGGGCCGAACAGCAACAGGTGTTCGCGGTATTAAGTTAGAAGATGGCCAACGCGTGGTATCCCTGATTGTGCCAAAAGGTGATGGTGCTATCTTAACTGTAACGGAAAACGGTTACGGTAAGCGCACTGAACTGAGTGAATACCCAGCTAAGAGTCGTGGCACTAAAGGTGTGGTTTCTATTAAAGTCAGCGATCGAAATGGTGCTGTTGTTGGCGCTGTTCAAGTTGGTGCTTTTGACGAAATAATGTTGATAAGCGACAAAGGTACTTTAGTAAGAACTCCAGCTGAAGGCGTATCAGTCATTGGTCGTAACACGCAAGGTGTCACGATTATTCGTACAGCAGAAGACGAGAAAGTGGTCGGTTTGCAGCGTATCGAAGAAATCCAATCTGATGACGAATTAGATGAAGACGGCAACCCAATCATTGTTGATCCTACTGCAGAAGCAGATGAAGCAACGACGGATGTGGATACAGTTGAAGTAGATAGTGATACTGAAGTTAAAGATGAGTCAGACGAGCAATCATAATATTGTCAGTGTTGATTAATTGAAAACGAGCGCCTTTTGGCGCTCGTTTTGTTTTACGGAAAAATTTTCATCAAAAACATGCAAAAAAGCGCTATTCAACAGTTGATAAAGTCCTTAGTATTACTGACATTGAACATAAAAATCTATCATCATTAGTAGAGTGAAGGAGTTGTCTGTGAGCACAATTTATAATTTCTGTGCAGGTCCTGCGATGTTACCGCAACCGGTAATGCAAAAAGCACAACAGGAATTAATTGATTGGAATGGGCTAGGGGTCTCCGTGATGGAGATAAGTCATCGCAGTAAAGAGTTTATTGCCTTAACACAAGAAGCAGAAAAAAATCTTCGCGAACTCATGAACATTCCACAAAATTACCATGTGCTATTTATGCATGGTGGTGGTCGAGGTCAGTTTACCAATGTAGTGACAAACTTTTTAGGCGATAATGGCCGAGCTTTGTATTTAACTTCGGGCCAATGGTCAAGTTCAGCGGTAAAAGAAGCTAAACGCATTGCTGGCGAGTCACAAATTGATGAAATCAATATAGTCGAAACGATAAATGGTTTACATCAAGTATGCCTTCCAGATTTAATCAGCATGGATAAAGATTATCGCTTTGTACATTACTGTGCTAATGAAACCGTTGATGGTATTGAAATATTTGACACATTAAATAGCCCATGGCCTGTGATTGCTGACTTATCATCAACTATCATGTCCCATGACATTGATGTAAGCCAATTTGGTCTTATTTATGCTGGCGCGCAAAAAAATATTGGTCCGTCGGGTTTGTCGATAGTGATAGTGCGTGATGATATGTTAGCAATGCCAACCTTAGTGCAATCATCAGTGATGGATTACACTATCACCAAAGATAATGATTCAATGTTTAATACCCCGCCTACGTTTGCCTGGTATTTAGCGGCAGAAGTGTTCAAATGGTTAAAAGGTGTGGGTGGTGTTGCGGTAATTGAAAGTATAAATAAGCAAAAAGCTGCGCTACTTTATGCCTGTATTGATGAGTTAGCGTTTTATAAAAATGGCGTTGCTATTGATAATCGATCAAGAATGAATGTGACTTTTCAACTAGCTGATAGTGCACTTGATGCTGAGTTTTTAGCTGACGCAGAAAACGCAGGTTTAGTGGCATTAAAAGGCCATCGTATAGTTGGTGGTATGCGAGCGAGTTTATATAATGCCATGCCACTAGAAGGTGTACAAAAACTAGTAGACTTTATGCATGCGTTCGCAAAGAAGCACAGTTAATCAAATTTTTTCATAGCAAAAAGGGCTGAATTATCAGCCCTTTTTAATTTTAATCTATTACAACATACTAAATAGCTAGTTACGTTTCATCAGTTGATTAACCGTTAAATGAACTATTAACAACACAATGATTAAACCAATAATGGCTAACCAATTATAATATTGTTGCAATTGATTTAGCCAGATAGTCTACATTTGACTCGCTGATCCCAGCAATACTTATCCGGCTAGAACCGACCATATAAATACTGTGCTGAGATTTAAGTGTTTCAACTTGGGTAGGGCTGATCCCTAAGAAAGAGAACATGCCTTTTTGTGCCGCAATGAAACTGAAATCCTGGCTAACACCCTGTTCAATTAACTTGTTAACTAACATTGCACGATTGCCATTAATGCGATTACGCATCACAGCTAATTCATCAAGCCACTGCTGTTTTAGTGTTTCATCACCCAATATGGTTTCAACAATAGCTGCGCCATGTGCTGGCGGCATAGAGTAAATGCAACGAACAACATACAGTAATACGGAAAAGGCCACATCAGATTGAGCGGCATCTTTACCAATAATTGAACATGCACCGATGCGCTCTCGGTACAGGCCAAAGTTTTTTGAACAGGAACTACATAAAATCATGTTCTCAACTGCTTTGGCCATTTCCCTTACGCCGTAGGCATCTTCGTCTACACCGTCACCAAAACCTTGGTAAGCCATATCAATTAGTGGTGTAAAACCTTGGTGCGCAGTCACCTTGATGACTTCATCCCATTGCGTTGTGGTTAAATCCATACCACTTGGGTTATGACAGCAAGCATGTAATAGCACAACATCATCTTTTGAGATCTGTTTCAACGCGGCAATCATTTGTTCAAATTTTAATGATTTTGTGTCGTAATCATAATAAGGATAGGTTTTAACTGTGATCCCCGCGGCTTCAAATAAACCAGTATGGTTGGCCCATGTTGGATCGCTTACCCATAATACTGCATTAGGGCGACAGCGTTTAATGAAATCGGCAGCAACACGCAGCGCGCCAGTGCCGCCAGGAGTTGAAACCGTTCTAATACGGTTAGCCAGAAGAGCTGGATGGCTTTTACCAAAAGCGAGCTCAGTCATTAACTGATTAAATAAAGGTGAACCGGTTGGACCAATATACACCTTAGTATCTTCAGTGTCGGTACGACGTTGCTCTGCAACTTTGACACAATCTAGAATTGGCGTGTGACCTTTAGGGTCTTTATAAACACCTACACCTAAATCGACTTTATTGGCGTGATTATCTGCACGGTATTGGGTTAATAATCCTAAAATAGGATCGGCTGGTAAGGCTGTTAATAATTCAAACATGTGGATACCTTTTATTAGCGCTGTTTACTTATACTATTTTAAATTATCGCGCATACTTAGCGAATTGCTCTTAGGATAACGTGCTTTAAACAGATAGTTAAAGTCATTAATCTAAACAATGGCTTTTAATTTCTAGTTGAGTATTTTTCAGTTGGAAACTTATGCTGACAAATAAATAATTCTGTTATTTTTGAAACTATTCTGCTGTAATGGTTACCCATTACGAGCTATGTCTTATTTGATAAAGATAATGAGCATGGTTGAGGTTATATGCTAAATCAACACACAACAATTAGTCACAGTGCGTAAGTAAATAAGTGTGTTAATTATGGTTTGTGTCATATTTATGTCGTAATTAATTTGTTCCACTTAATCTATTTTTTAACGATAGAATAAGGGATGTTTGAAACCTGGTTAACGAAACTTTAATCAATTTATATAAGAAGAAAGCAAATGAAGCAACTGCATTTAGAGCCTATCGCTAACATGAATGGCGAAATAAATATTCCTGGCTCCAAAAGCATTTCGAACAGAGCATTGTTGCTTGCCACATTAGCTAAAGGCACGACAACACTGACCAACTTACTCGACTCTGATGACATACGCTACATGTTAGCGTCTTTGAAACAGCTTGGAGTTGAATTTGAACTCAGTGAAAATAATACTGTTTGTAAAGTTAAAGGGCTGGCTGGAACATTAAACAGCGAAAAACCTCAAACGCTTTTTCTCGGTAATGCAGGTACCGCCATGCGGCCACTTTGCGCGGCTTTAACGTTAGGCCAAGGTGAGTTCACTTTAACGGGTGAGCCCAGAATGGAAGAACGTCCTATCGGTGATTTAGTTGATGCCTTACAACAGCTTGGCGCCAAAATTAGTTACCTTAAAAACCCTGGCTTTCCACCATTAACCGTTAATGCTACGGGGTTAAATGGTGGTAATGTCGAAATTGCGGGTGATTTATCTAGTCAATTTTTAACTGCACTACTTATGGTTGCACCGTTGGCCAAAGATAGCGTTAATATCATTATTAAAGGTGAATTAGTTTCAAAACCTTATATTGATATCACTATCGCACTAATGAAACAGTTTGGCGTTGAAGTGATTAACCATAATTATCAGCGTTTTGAAATTCTAACAGGGCAGCAATATATTTCACCGGGCAAAGTGTTAGTTGAAGGAGATGCTTCATCGGCTTCTTACTTTTTAGCTGCTGGTGCGATTCAAGGCGGTGAAGTTAAAGTCACAGGAGTAGGTAAGTTAAGTATTCAAGGTGATGTCCAATTTGCTGATGCATTAGCGGCGATGGGGGCTAATATTGAGTGGGGTGATGATTATATTATCGCCAGAAAATCAACATTAACCGCCATCGATATGGATATGAACCATATTCCAGACGCGGCAATGACCATTGCGACAGCGGCTCTATTTGCCAAAGGAACCACTTCATTGCGCAATATTTACAACTGGCGAATTAAAGAAACCGATCGCTTAGCAGCAATGGCGACAGAGCTGCGCAAAGTAGGGGCGATAGTTGATGAAGGCTATGATTACATCACAATTACCCCGCCGGAAAATATTAATACTGCAGCAATTGATACTTATAATGATCACCGTATGGCGATGTGTTTTTCATTATTGGCATTTGCAGACTGCGGGATCACAATTAATGATCCCGATTGCACCTCAAAAACATTTCCTACCTTTTTTAGTGAGTTTAAACGTTTAACTGATTGTTAAAATAGATTAAACCCCTAAAATTCAATTCTTAGGTATGGTGTTAATAGAGCAGAAAAGCTCTATTAACACACACTTCTGAGTTAATTTTATCTTAGCAACGGCTTTTTATTGAAAATTGTTATACAATGCTGCCGCTTATTTTTGGCTAAACCCTTTTTTATATTCAGGGATGATGTTTTTCGGAGGAATTTATGACTGAACGGGCTCCAATAGTGACTGTGGACGGTCCAAGCGGTGCAGGAAAAGGGACTATTTGCCAATTATTATCCAAACATTTAGGTTGGCATCTATTAGATAGCGGCGCAATATATCGCGTACTAGCACTTGCGGCTATCCACCATCATATAGAATTAAGTAATGAAGAAGCATTAACGTTAATGGCTGCTCATTTAGATGTGCAGTTTTTGACTCACGCAGACAGTAATGCCATTAAAGTGGTACTTGAAGGCGAGGATGTGACGACAACCATCCGCAGTCAAGAATGTTCAGATGCGGCTTCTAAGGTCGCAGCATTACCGCGTGTACGCGAAGCATTATTACGCCGCCAACGTGCTTTTTCTGCCATGCCAGGTTTAGTTGCTGACGGCCGAGATATGGGAACCGTCGTGTTCCCCCAAGCCCCAGCCAAGATATTCCTGACTGCTTCTGCCCAAGAGCGTGCTGAAAGACGCTTTAATCAGTTGCAGGACAAGGGCTTCGATGTTAAAATCGACCGCCTTTTAGCTGAAATTATCGAACGAGATGAACGTGATATCAATCGTTCAGCTTCTCCGTTAGTGCCAGCTGAAGATGCCTTAGTGATAGACACTAGCGGCATTTCAATTGAAGGCGTACTGGCTCTAGTGTTAGAGCACGTAAATAAAAAAATTACAGACTAGTTAAGATAAATAGTAACTTTATTAGTTATTTAAGCTAAACTAACTGTAGGTATTCGCGTTATGGATGACGTGGATTATATTACTAGACTCCACATCTAGGATGGATGGTGGTTTATTACATAAAGTAACCCAAAAACATGACTGAATCTTTTGCTGATCTATTTGAACAATCCCTTCTAACTCTTGAGTTCCGTCCAGGTTCTATCGTTCGTGGTACTGTTGTTGCCATCGAAAACGGTATGGTACTTGTTGACGCAGGCCTTAAGTCTGAAAGCCCAATCAATGCTGACGAATTCAAAAACGCACAAGGCGTTTTAGAAATTCAAGTTGGCGATGAAGTTGATGTTGCGCTTGACTCTGTTGAAGATGGCTTCGGTGAGACTCAACTGTCTCGCGAAAAAGCTAAGCGTCATGAAGCTTGGATCGTTCTAGAAAAAGCGTACGAAGATGCTGAAACTGTAATCGGTATCATCAATGGTAAAGTTAAAGGTGGTTTCACTGTTGAATTAAACGGTATCCGTGCCTTCTTACCAGGTTCTCTAGTTGATGTGCGCCCAGTTCGCGACACCGCTCACTTAGAGTACAAAGAATTAGAATTCAAAGTTATCAAGCTTGATCAGAAGCGCAACAACGTTGTTGTTTCTCGTCGTGCTGTTATCGAATCAGAAAGCAGTGCTGAGCGTGATGCACTTCTTGAAAATCTACAAGAAGGCCAAGCAGTTAAAGGTATCGTTAAGAACCTTACTGACTACGGTGCATTCGTAGATTTAGGTGGTGTTGACGGTCTATTACATATCACTGATATGGCGTGGAAACGTGTTAAGCACCCATCTGAAATCGTTAATGTTGGTGACGAAATCAACGTTAAAGTACTTAAGTACGATCGTGAACGCACTCGTGTGTCACTAGGTCTTAAGCAACTTGGCGAAGATCCATGGTTAGAAATCAGCAAGCGTTACCCAGAAAGCACACGTCTTACTGGTCGCGTAACTAACTTAACTGACTACGGCTGTTTCGTGGAAATCGAAGAAGGCGTTGAAGGTTTAGTTCACGTTTCTGAAATGGATTGGACTAACAAGAACATTCACCCATCTAAAGTTGTTAACTTAGGTGATGAAGTTGAAGTGTTAGTATTAGACATCGATGAAGAACGTCGTCGTATTTCTCTTGGCCTTAAACAGTGTAAAGTTAACCCATGGGATGACTTCGCAACTAAGTTTAACAAAGGCGACAAAGTATCTGGTAAGATCAAGTCAATCACTGACTTCGGTATCTTTATCGGTCTTGACGGTGGAATCGATGGTCTTGTTCACTTATCTGATATTTCTTGGAACGGTACTGGCGAAGATGCAGTGTCTGAGTACAAGAAAGGCGACGAAATCCATGCAGTGGTTCTTTCAGTAGACCCAGAGCGTGAACGTATCAGCCTAGGTGTTAAGCAAACTGAAGATGATCCATTCAATGCATATTTAGCTGACAAGAAGAAAGGCACCGTAGTACACGGTACCGTTGCTGCTGTTGATGCTAAAGGTGTTACAGTTGAACTAGCTGATACTGTTGAAGGTTACATCCGTGTTGCTGACATTTCTGCTGAGCGCATCGAAGATGCATCTACTGTATACTCAGTAGGTGATGCTATCGAAGCTAAGTTCATGGGCGTAGATCGTAAGAATCGTTCTATCAGCTTATCTATCAAAGCGAAAGATGAAGCTGAACAGAAAGAAGCTATCGCTACTTTGAACAAGCAAGATGACGCGGTTATCAGCAATGCAATGGCTGAAGCGTTTAAAGCTGCTCGTAAGTAATCGAAAATCGCCTGTTGTATGGGGAGAGAGCCTCCCCATTAGGCGACTGTGTTTGGCTTGGAAATAGGAAATAACTAAGATGACAAAATCTGAACTTATCGAAAAACTCGCCACTAGGCAGTCGCAACTGTCGGCGAAAGAGGTTGAAGCTGCCATAAAAGAAATGTTGGACCAAATGGCGACAACATTAGAAGGCGGAGATCGTATAGAAATCCGTGGATTTGGTAGTTTCTCGCTTCATTATCGTGCACCACGTGTTGGCCGTAATCCTAAAACTGGTACCTCAGTTGAATTGGATGGCAAATATGTACCGCACTTTAAGCCAGGCAAAGAACTGCGCGAACGTGTCGATGCGGTTAATCAATGATTAACGCTTGAATAAAAAGCCTCCAATTGGAGGCTTTTTTGTACCTATTGAAAGTCAAAGCTGGTCAGCGCCGTAAATATCTTAGATAATCATTATATTGCTTTGTTCTGATGGAGAATCCCGTGAAGTCTTTTTTTGCAATCATTATTGTTGGGTTGTTGTTTATTTTGGCATTATTGTTTGGCGCTAAAAATGAGCAGGTAGTGACATTGAGTTATTTTATCGCAGAGGGACAGTACCGTTTACCGGTTGTTTTGGCTGTGGTATTTTTATCGGGTTTTATGTTGAGTTGGTTATTAGCCAGTTTTTACATCATGAAAATGAAGTTGGCACTGCGTAAAGCCAATAAAAGTCTAAGCAAACTTGGTCACATTACGGCTATACCGACTAACCGTACAACAGAGCAACTTAATGCGGATACCGTTAGCTAACTATGCTTGAAATTTTGTTCTTATTATTGCCTATCGCAGCCGGTTACGGCTGGTACATGGGGCGCAGAAGTATTCTGCAACGCGATAGTCAAAAAAGTAAAAAATTAAGCCGTGATTATTTTACCGGCTTGAATTTTTTGCTTTCTAATGAGTCAGATAAAGCCGTTGACCTATTTATTAGTATGCTAGATGTTGATGATGAAACGATAGATACTCATCTCTCATTAGGTTCATTATTTCGAAAACGCGGTGAGGTTGACCGCTCTATTCGTATTCATCAAAATCTTATCGCTAGACCAAACTTGACCGCTGAACAACGAGATATCGCTATGATGGAGTTAGGTAAAGATTATATGGCTGCCGGCTTTTACGATAGGGCAGAAGAAATCTTTCTTAATCTTGTCAATCAAGATGATCACAGTGAAGAAGCCGAATCTCAGCTTATTTCAATCTATCAGGTCACTAAGGAATGGCAAAATGCCATTGATGTGACAAAAAAACTGCCCAAAAAGCGTCAGCAAGTGTTCAAAGTTACCACCGCACATTTCTACTGTCAGCTTGCTGATGAAGCTACAGACATGCTCGTCAAAATTAAAAAACTTCAATTAGCCATCAAGCAGGACGCCAGTTGTGGGCGTGCATGGCTTGCATTAGCGAATATTTATCTCGATAGTGATCAGATAAAAGAATGTAAGGATTCGTTACTTCAATTAATTGATGCTGATATAGCACTGTTCCCCGACAGTATTAACATTGCCAAACAAGTTTACCGCCAGTCATCGGACAGCGAAGGTTATGAGCAACTTTTGAGTCTGGCATTAAAACAAGGCGCGGGTGCGAGTGTTGCTATTGCATTGGCAGAGCATCAGATTTCAAAAAATAATAGTGATTCAGCTGAAGCTATGATGTTAGATAATTTATATCGACATCCCACCATGAAAGGTTTTCAGCACTTAATGAAGCTACATATTAAGCAAGCTGAAGATGGTAAAGCTAAACAAAGTTTATCTATGCTTGAAAAATTAGTAGAACAACAAATTAAATTTCGACCTGGCTACCGCTGCCGTGAGTGTGGCTTTCCTGCGCATGCCTTGTATTGGCATTGTCCTTCTTGTAAGCATTGGGGCAGCATTAAGCGAATAAAAGGGCTTGATGGTGAATAGATTTTTGTCCTCATTGAGTTTTAGCACAAATAAAAATTCAAAAAATTGACTGTAAACGTTGGAGAAAGTATGACTGATAAACCTATTGTTGTGGCTTTAGATTATAACAACAAAGCTGAAGCTTTAACGCTTATTGATAAACTTGATCCTGCTTTATGCCGGTTAAAAATCGGCAAAGAAATGTTCACTTTGTTTGGGCCAACACTTGTCAACGATATTCATCAGCGTAAATTTGATTTGTTTTTAGACCTTAAATTTCATGATATTCCCAATACTGTTGCTAAAGCTGTTAGTGCTGCTGCGGATCTGGGCGTTTGGATGACCAATGTGCACGCCAGTGGCGGCTTAGCCATGATGCAAGCGGCAAAACAATCCCTAGACAAATATGGTAGAGATGCACCATTATTAATTGCGGTTACTGTACTAACTTCAATGTCTGATGAAGACTTAGTCTTGCTTGGTATTAACGTACCAGCATTTGAACATGTGTTACGTTTAGCTAAGCTAACACATCAAGCTGGTTTAGACGGTGTGGTGTGCTCGGCCCAGGAAGCAAAATTATTGAAATCGACTTTTGGTCAAGATTTTAATTTAATTACCCCTGGCATACGCCCTGTAGGAAGTGATGCAGGCGACCAACATCGGATTATGACGCCACCACAAGCTATTATCGCAGGTTCTGATTACTTAGTAATAGGTCGGCCTATTACCCAGGCTGCAGATCCTCTCGCAGCGCTGAAGGCAATACATCAATCTTTACAAGTCTAATAGTATCGCTAATTTTATAGCTCACTTGCTGAACGTATTAAGGATAAAATATGTTTGATTATACAAGTCAAAATGTCGTTGTTGTCGGTGGCACTTCTGGGATCAATTTACACGTTGCCATTAGTTTCGCCCAAGCTGGCGCCAATGTAGCCGTCGCCAGTCGAAATGCAGACAAAGTGAACTCAGCTGTTGAATTATTAAAGCAAGCAAACCCCAGTGGCACACACATTGGCGTCAGTTTTGATGTACGAGATGAAAACGCTTTAGCGATAGGGTTTGCCACTATTGCACAAACCTATGGCCATATCGATGTATTAGTGAGTGGTGCGGCAGGTAATTTTCCTGCCAGTGCAGCTAAACTGTCTAATAATGGCTTCAAGTCAGTTATCGATATTGATCTTATTGGCAGTTTTCAAGTGCTTAAACAAGCTTATCCTTTACTGAAACGCCCCAAAGCTTCTATTATCCAAATTTCAGCACCTCAAGCCTATATCGCTATGCCTTTGCAGGTTCACGTTTGCGCTGCTAAAGCTGGGGTCGATATGTTAACGCGCACTTTAGCTTTAGAGTGGGGGATAGAGGGAGTCAGGATAAATTCAATCGTGCCAGGGCCAATTGAGGGAACGGAAGGTTTTAATAGACTTGCCCCCAGTGAAGCATTACAACAAAAAGTCGCTTCAAGTGTGCCATTACAACGTAATGGCCAGAAACAAGATATTGCCAATGCCGCATTATTTTTGGCTTCCGATATGGCTTCTTATATCACAGGCGTCGTGTTGCCAGTGGACGGTGGCTGGTCACTTGGGGGCGCGAGTATCGCAATGACCGAATTAGGCAGTTTGGCAGCAAAACACGGATTATAATTAAGGGTTCTACCATGGCAAATGCATTACAAGATCAATTACTAAAAGCGGGTTTAACTAGCAAACAAAGCGTTAAAAATGTGAAAACACAGAAGCGTCGCGATAAGAAAGCCAACGTTGACGACGGTAGCACGGTATTAAAGCAACAAATAGCAGAGCAAAAACAGCTTCAAGCTAAAAAAGATAAGCAGTTGAACGAACAACGCTTTAATGAAGCAACTGAAAAAGGCCAAGTGAAAGGTTTAATCTCTGAATTCATAAAATTTGCCATCTCTATTCCAAAAGATGCTGAGACTAAATTTAACTACACCTTAGAAAAAAAGATTTTTTCTGTCTATATTAATGACAAAATTCAAGGCCAATTATTAAATGGTTCATTGGGCATTATTCGTTATGAAGATAAAAGCTATTTAGTCCCCCACAAGTTGGCGGTGAGAGTTAATTTATTGGTTCCTCAGTGGTGCGGGTATTTATGGGATTCAAGCGCACAAGATGCAGTCGCACAAGTTGCTGATGCAGATGACCCATATGCTAATTATGCTATTCCTGATGATCTGATGTGGTAAATAATTACTGCAACATAAAAAAAGCCTCAATTGATTGAGGCTTTTTTTATACCCTTAATGCTTTAAATGCCAAAATTTGTTGGCAATATGCTAGATGATGGCGAATATCATCTAGATGCTGAGATGCATTAAAATCCATCAAAAACCAATTGGACAATCCATTTTCAGGTGTTTGATTATAAAATAGTTTTTCACATTTAAGTAGGTTATTTATGTCAGCTGCTTCAAGCCAGAAGTGTGCGTCTAAACTCGCTATTTGTTTCAGTATTTGCAGCTGCTCAACATAGTCATCAGGTAGCGTTACTTGGCATTTTAAAGCCGGGGTCTGCATATCATTATGCTCACCCAATAATGCTGAAATTGGATTAAATCCCTTTTGGGTAGCTATTGATGAGTTAAATTTGGGTTTCACATAAAGTTCGGGCCAATGCAGATGAGGATGAGTGAGTGCTATCCCTAATGCAATACGCCTCTCACCAAGCCAATTATGAACCATACACGGTAAAGTTTCTGTTTCCCCCATGGTTACGCTTCTTGCCAATGAAGGCAATAATGACATGCGAGTTAAGTAAACAGTTTTAGATATCATCGCAGACATTATTGCAGTAACAAGACCAGATGACGGCCAACAATCAATTCTTTTTATTAAGCTGTTAGCAACTGTGGTTAATATTTGCACAAAAATAGCATCGTTATGACTTCTTTCTACTGTAAATGCCTCGTCTACACCGGCATAAGGACCGTTACAAATAGTAATAGTGTCTTTATGTTGCGTAGCATTGAAGGTGATCGAAACGCCATTAGCTGATGGCAGCCAATCTCCATCAGCATTACCAATTATAGTTACTTGTTCAAGAGAGTCATAAAACTTTTGCAGGGGCATCATTACATCTACATCGTTAACAATTGCAGTTATTCTAACTTAAAAATGGCCTAAAACGGTTAAGCATTCGTAAATATATTAAGTAGTATAATTTTAACGCAATATCGTAAATGAACCAGTTTACACTTGTATTCAGCGAGTAAATTATATAAATTTAAACACCTGTTTTAATTATTCGTTTGAGAGACTGATATGAACCCATACCAAGCGCCCCTAAAGGACATGAAATTTTTGTTAGAAGACGTATTTGATGCCACAAATACCTGGCAACAATTACCAGAATTAGCTGACATGGTTGATATGGACACTGCAGTTGCTATTCTTGATGAAGCCAACAAAATCAGTCGCGACTTACTTCACCCTATTAATAGAAGCGGTGATGAACAAGGCGTCGTCCATGATGGCAATAAAATTATTACTCCCGATGGATTTAAAGAAGTATACAATCAATTTTCTGCAGGCGGCTGGGTTGGTCTTTGTGGTGATGCCGAATTTGGCGGTATGGGTATGCCTAAAATGCTAGGTATTTTGGTCGACGAAATGGGCTACAGTGCTTGTAATTCATTCGTTCTCTATAGTTCGCTAACCGCTGGCGCCGCACTGTGTATTAATGCCCATGCTAGTGATGAGTTAAAACAAACCTACTTACCTAATTTATACTCTGGCCAATGGGCAGGTGCCATGGATATGACAGAGCCGCATGCCGGGTCTGATTTACGTGGTATTCGCACTAAGGCCATACCACAAGAGGATGGCAGTTACGCCATCACAGGTAATAAAATCTTTATCACTGGTGGCGATCAGGATTTAACTGAGAACGTTATCCATCTAGTGTTAGCAAAATTACCAGATTCTAAAGGTATTTCATTATTTTTAGTGCCAAAAATTAAGGTTAATCTTGATGGCAGCTTAGGCGAGGCTAATGGCGTAACGGTTGGTTCAATTGAACATAAGATGGGGCTGAAAGCCTCAGCGACTTGTGTAATGAATTATGATAACGCCATTGGTTATTTGATAGGCGAGCCAGAGCGTGGCCTAGTGTGTATGTTTACCATGATGAACTATGAACGCTTAGCGATTGGCATACAAGGGCTAGGAAACGCACAAGCAGCTTATCAAATGGCCAGTGAATATGCTAAAGAGCGTTTGCAAGGCGTAGCCGCAGGCACTAAGCCAACGGGCGTGTCAGATCCCCTTATTGTGCACGGTGACGTGCGTCGTATGTTACTCACAATTCGTGCAATGACAGAAGCTGGGCGCGCCTTATCGGTATTAACTGGCAAGCAACTTGATTTGGCTAAATATGGCGAAGGCGATGTAAAAGCCAAAGCCAGCCAATATGTCGGATTATTAACGCCTGTTGCGAAAGCATTTTTAACCGATAGAGGCCTTGATGCGACTATTATGGCGCAGCAAGTTTTTGGTGGTCATGGTTATATTCGTGAAACGGGTATAGAACAATTTGTACGTGATACTCGAATTGCTCAAATTTACGAAGGTACAAATGGTATTCAAGCCATTGATTTCTTAGGCCGTAAAGTGACCGGAGATAATTTAGTTGCTTTGACATTATTTATTGAAGAATCAATTCAAACTCTGCAAACCCTTACCCATGTATCCGAAAAGCATATTACAGCAGTCAGTGAACGATTGAATGCTTTATTAGTTACAGCGGCCTACATTAACGATAACAAAGTAGCTCATCCTGCATTGATTAATGCTAGTGCGGTCGATTATTTGGATGCATTTGGTTATGCATTATATGGATATTTCTGGTTAGTTATGGCGGATAAGTCTACTCATCACATTGATAAAGACTTTAGCCAACAAAAGCGCTATGTAGCTGACTTTTATATGGATAAATTACTGGTCAAAGTGGATTACCATTTGTCTCAGGTTAATCAGGGTGATGTGTCTATTATGCAGATGCCGGCTGAAATGTTTTAACAAAGTCATCATTTACTAACAAAGGTAATAGCACCCGTTTAAAAAGCACCTGAAAGGTGCTTTTTTTGTTGGCAGTTATTTGACTTTACCCTACTGAATAGAGTGATCTTTTGGTAAACGTACTAATTTGTTAGACGAACTAATTTGGTAGACGAACTAATGGCATATCCATCAAGTTTTGCAATAAAATAGCCGAGAAAGGGGCTTTTTGTTTTCTCTTGATTTTCGGACTAAGTCCATTTTCGATCAACACAAACAGATACATTTTACCATTAGATGCTTGAAACTGGCCCGCTAAGTTTGACACGCCTAACATACTGCCGGTTTTCGCCATGACTTTGAACTTTAAAGGCGGTTTGGTGAAATAACGCTTGTACTTTAAGGTGCCTTTTATGCCCGCAACAGGCAGACTGCCGAGTAAATATTGATAATCCTGATCAGTGGCAATGACTTTTAAAACAGCCATAACATGTTCTGCGGATAATAAATTATAGCGAGAAAGGCCTGAGCCATCGGCAATGTTTGCCATTTCAAGCTCAATCCCCAATTCCCGTAACATGACGACTAAAGCTTGTGTTGTCTGCTTAAAGTTTAATGGCTGTTGTTTAAAATCCTCGGCGCTGGTGCGTAATAAGGCTTCAGCCATCAGGTTATCTGATTTAAGTAACATCTCATCAATCAGCTTAGGCAAAGGTGCTGATAAATGCGTGGCAATAGGCTGCAATTCTCCATTTGGTATGGCCAGTGTTGTATCAACAACAACTTTACCGGTTAACCTTATCTTTTGTTGCTTAAAAATCGCTTTAACAACATTGACGGCATAACCTTGAGGTTCGTTAATTGCAATGGCTAACGGTAAAGATTTGGCTCCAGCGTAACAACCTTTAAGAGTAAAATGATTACTGTCTTTTCTTATTAACTGTAAATCGCATGGAATAGCACTTGGCTGATATGGCGCGAAAACGGCTTCATTTTCAACATATATCGGTCTTTTCCCCATGACTTTTAAGGTCGCCTTTTTGTTGTAACCATTTGCGCTAAGCCTAGCGAAAACACAATTTTTATCAATAATAAAACTAGAGATAGGGGCGGCATAACAAATGCCTAAATCATCCCACACCCAACCAGGTGCTTGAAGCTGATCTTGGTGATGGCCAATAAGATGTATGTTGCCATTAACAGTGTGAACACCTGCTTGTTTTAATTGATTAATCAAGGTAATTAAATGGCGTTGCTTTAGAGTTGGATCACCAGAAAAAGTAACAAAAAGCTCATTTTTCAATATACCATTTGTTATGTCGAGTTTCTGCTCGCTTAAAAGCTGGGTTCTATATTGAAATGATTGACCCAGTTGTTTTGCACTGACTAATGCCGTCAGTAATTTTTGTATACTGGCAGGGTTCATCAAGGCATTTGAATTTTGTTTAAATACGCTCCTATTATC
The DNA here is from genome assembly GCF_051164845.1 of Shewanella sp. HL-SH4. Classification (NCBI taxonomy): domain Bacteria; kingdom Pseudomonadati; phylum Pseudomonadota; class Gammaproteobacteria; order Alteromonadales; family Shewanellaceae; genus Shewanella; species Shewanella sp. HL-SH4. The sequence continues at coordinate 58,716 of NZ_CP195037.1, read as the reverse complement.
AGCTAAATCCCACACACTTAATGCTATGAGTGATGATTCCGGCTTGATCAAATTCATTATTGCAGCAACATGTAGCTGATCCTCAGCACTATCTTGTTCAATTTGTGTATGAGTTAATACTTGCTGTGCTGAGCTATCTAGGCAAAATAACACTAAAGCGGTAATGAACAAGTTCAACGGTTTATGTAAACGCATATATCAGCAACTTAAGGTAATCAATCTAGGTAAACTACGGCAATTGTAAGCGTTTTAAAATGATTTGTATAAAATAAAAATTTACAATTATTACGGGCTTTACGCCACAAAAGTGAGCATTTAAACTGCTAAAAATGCTGGTATGAGGGGTTTTAACAGAAATTTCTTGCTCAATAGTTTTTAAATCGGTACTTTCTATGCCAACTTGTTCACAGTCAGAGTTAACGATATGCCCCACATAACAATACGTGGTGTTAACCAACGCGTTGCGGAGCAGATCAGCCAACCATTATTTGAGCAGCTTTCTAAACTCTGTGGTAATGCAAAGAGTAGTTATACATTAGAGTGGATTGAATCAAAGCAATTTAGTGGTGCAAGTCCGTTTTTAGGGCTGGTGTTGATCGAAATATCTTGGTTCCCCCGTGATAAACTTATTCAAGATGCTGTCGAGTACGCCGTTCGCGATATCATATTAACGGTACAGTCATCAATTAAAGATATTGTTGTCATTTTTCATGTTTTAGAGCGTGAAAGGTATTATCGCAATGGTACACAATTTTAAGGAGGATGCCTTGCTGGACAAGCTTGGTGGAATTTCATTATCACCTGATGCGTTAAATTGGTTATTAACACCCAAAAATTTCAAACAAACGTTAATGAGTCAAATCGCGTCAGCTAAAACATCAATTTATATTGCTGCTTTGTACCTTGAAGATGACGAAGCGGGTAGAGAAGTGCTACAAGCATTATTAACCGCCAAAGCCAATAATCCTTCACTCGATGTTAAAGTGCTGGTTGACTATCATCGGGCTAGAAGAGGTTTGATTGGCCAAAAAGGGGATAGCGGTAATTATATCTTATATAGAAAAGCCATTGCTGCAGCACAATATCCCATTGATATTTTAGGTGTTCCAGTAAAGTCACGTGAGTTTATGGGCGTGTTGCACTTAAAGGGTTTTATTATTGATGACACAGTTATTTATAGTGGCGCAAGTATCAATAATATTTACATGCAGCAAGCTGATAAATATCGCTTTGATCGATACCATCTGATTAAAAGTGCTGAACTTGCACAAAGTATGCGAGCCATGATCCAAGATTACATTATTAGCGATCCTGCGGTAACAGCATTAACACAGCCAGTTGAAACCGAAGTGGTTAGTGACAAAAATGATATTCGCAATTTTAAAAACCGTTTATCACAAGCTCACTACGAATATGTGTCTACTCGTATTGGCAATAGAGTCACGCCACTTGTTGGACTTGGAAAAAAAGACAATACGTTAAATCAAGTGATTATTGATTTGGTTGACAGTGCATCAAAACGCCTTTTCATTTGTACGCCCTATTTTAATCCGCCAGCTGCGTTATCTAAAGTGATAAACAAGAAGCTAAAAGAAGGCGTTAAAGTGGATATCGTTGTCGGTGATAAAACCGCCAATGATTTTTATATTCCACCAGAAAAAGATTTCTCTACCATTGGCGCCTTACCTTATATGTATGAGCAGTCGTTACGCAAGTTTGCCAAACGTCAGCAATGGGCCATTGAATCAGGACTATTGAGTATCCACTTGTGGAAGCATGAACATAACTCATATCATCTTAAAGGCATCAGTTGTGATGATAGAAAACATTTGATAACCGGTTCAAATCTAAACCCTAGGGCATGGGCATTAGATCTAGAAAACGGCCTGTTATTGCATGATGAATCCGGCAGCTGGAAGCAACAGTTTATTGATGAGCAAATCCATATTCTGCAATATACAGAGCGCTTATTTCACTACAGTCAATTAGACGCATTACGTACTTACCCGCAGCCGGTTCAAAAGATAATGAATCGAATACGGCGATTAAAAGCAGACTTTTTGCTAAAACGTATTTTATAATAGCCAGCTAATTATCTAAAAATCATCACTTATCTAAGTGGTGATTTTTTCATTGCATAAGTGAAAGTTATGACTGACAAGTCAAATGCGCCACAGCACGCTGTTCATCAACTCTATTTATATAGAAAGTCACTCTCAACTAAGCCATTTGGTGCCAGAGGAAAGAAGCTCGTTCGTTGTGACCTGTGCCTATTAGGTGAACAATTTTGTACCTGTGCGTTACGTCAGTTACTGACATCGACAGTGAGTTTTTTGTTGGTAATGTATAATGATGAAGTGTTAAAGCCGACTAACTCTGGTCGATTAATTGCCGATCTGATTCCAGACACTCATGCTTTTTTATGGGACAGAACCAGTCCGCCTCAAGCAATGTTGGCACTCTTAGATAACCCCATCTATCAGCCTTATTTAATTTTTCCTCAGCAGTACATTGAAAGTCATCAGCCTGTTATCAATCATGTTGCCACGCAGCAATTAGCGGGCAAACGTCCCTTATTAGTGATGCTTGATGGCAGTTGGCGCGAAGCCATAAAAATGTATCGTAAAAGTACTTATCTTCACAGTATGCCGGTACTGTCTTTTTCTCCTGAGATCTTGGCAACCTATGCACTTAGAAAAGGGAGCCATGACTTTCAATTAGGCACGGCGGAAGTTGCAGCATTAGCCCTTGAAGCTGCTGGAGAGCCTTTAAATGGTGCCGTACTTCAGAAATGGTTCGATTTGTTTGTTGAGTCATCATTACTGGGTAGAAATCGACGCGCAAAAGACACATTAACGCCAATTAGTGATTATCAACAGCAGTATCTTGATGCTGTAAATGCAGCGAAATAGTCACCAATGTTAATTTATTCGCGATCTAAATTAATAACAAGTAAGATTATAGTACTGAATTGATGCAGGTATATTAAGGATATTTCCTCATGGGTGATGGCGTTACTCAACATAGTCAAAGCATGGTTAATAGCAAAATGGTGATACTGTATCGCCTAGAACCTGGTTGCTTAGGGCCAGATGGAATTGATCATATTGAAATATTTTGCTCCATAGCAGAACGTGCATTACAGTCACTCAATGCTGATATCTGCCAATGGCAACTTACTCCCAGATTTGATAAAAGTTTAGATGAGTTACAATACAGTCTTGCAGGTAAAATATTAACAAAAGATAAAGCGGCTAAATATGTTTTAGCCTGTGACGCTGATTTAGCCCAACTTGAAGAGTTTTTTGAAGATAAGTTAACTGAGCTGATCAATAAATATATTGCGAGGAAACTTCCCGCACAAAAATAGCATGATAACGTTAGGAATAGATTGATGACCGATCGCCACAGTGCACCATATTTGTATCAGCAATTAAAACAACAATTTGGTTTTGATACTTTCAGAGACGGTCAGTTAGAGGCTATACAGCAGGTTATACAAGGACAGTCTACGCTAGCAATATTTCCTACGGGATCAGGTAAGTCCCTTTGTTATCAACTCAGTGCAATTAATCTCCCCCATCTTACTTTGGTCATTTCCCCTTTACTTGCGTTAATACAAGACCAATTGATTTTTCTTAAATCAACAGGCATAAACGCAGCAAGTATTGATTCAAGCCTTAATCAACAAGAAATTCAATCTGTCATGCACTCGGTAAAGCAGGGTGAATGTAAAATACTGATGGTGTCGGTTGAACGGTTTAAAAATGAAAGATTCAGGCAGTTCCTCTCCCAAGTGACTATTTCTCAGCTTGTGGTAGATGAAGCTCACTGTATTTCAGAATGGGGGCACAATTTTAGGCCTGACTATCTTAAAATACCGCAAATTTGCCAAATATTTTCTATTCCACAAGTGCTGTTATTAACCGCGACAGCAACCAAGAAAGTTAAGCAGGACATGTGTGCCCGATTTGGTATTAAAGCTCAACATGTCATTCAAACTGGGTTTTATCGAGACAATCTTAACTTACAGGTCGTTCCTGTTGCTAAGCTGGATAAGTCACAACAATTAACTCGCCAAATCCAAGCCTTATTTGGCAGTGGTATTGTATATGTGACATTGCAACAAACCGCAGAACAAGTTGCTAGCACGCTAGTAAGCAATGGTATCAATGCGCAGGCGTATCATGCTGGTATGGATACCCAGGCTAGGCAATCAATCCAGCAACAGTTTATGAGCAACCAAGTCCAAGTTATTGTAGCGACTATTGCATTTGGTATGGGCATAGATAAGTCTGATATTCGTTTTGTCATTCATTACGATTTACCTAAATCAATCGAAAATTACAGTCAAGAAATAGGACGAGCAGGTAGGGATGGCCAAGCATCAACGTGTATCACCTTAGCCAATTTAGATGGTTTAAACACCATTGAGAATTTCGTTTACGCTGATACGCCAGATTTGCAAGATATCGAGAAGTTACTCAATATTATTCAAACAGAAACCGATGAAGCCGGTAAATGGGAGATGCAAGAGCTGGCACTATCCAAAGCCTGTAATATTAAAACATTGCCTTTGAAAACACTATTGGTTCAACTTGAACTGCAGGGCGTTATCCAACCTACGTTTGCTTATTTTGCAGATTTCAAATACCAATTGTTAATTGACAAGCTGGATTTATTGGCTCGTTTTGATCCATCTAGAGCCGCATTTATTCAAAAGATATTTGACCATACTCAGTTCAAAAAAATCTGGGGCCAACTTGATTTTGATGGATTACATCAAGCTACAAATGAGCCTAGAGCAAGAGTTGTTGCCGCACTTGAGTACTTAGCCGAGCAAGAATTAATTATTTTAGAAACAAAGAAAATGACTCAAGTATTTTATGTTAATATGACCGCTATTGTTGAAGTTTCTATTGCTTCGCAAATGCATACATACTTTAAAGATAAAGAGACTAAAGAGATACTGCGTATTGCCCAGTTAGTCCGTTTCTTCGAGTTAGGTAAGTGTTTATCGCGAAACTTAGCGTGTTACTTTGATGATATGAACGCGCCAATTGAATGCCATCATTGCAGTGTGTGTGACGGTAAAGTCGCAAAGTTGCCTGTTACCCATACAAGCCAAAAAATTGATAAAAACCAACTTAATCAGTTTATAACTGAATTAGAACAACAGGTTAAAGTTAAAAATATTACTATCACTCATTCTACGTTAATAAAGTTTCTTGCGGGTATGAGTGTGCCCATTCTTGCCAGATTAAAAGTTAAAAATCTTGCTGGATATGGTGCATTAAGCGAATGGCGCTATCAAGAGATCGTAAATGTTGTAAACACTTTGGAGGATAAATGACTACTGACAGTGATGAGTTACTCAAAAAACATTCAAACCTAATCCACAGTGACGGTGTGACGGTTGAGTCGCATACTCAGCGAGAGCAGGGTGAATGGGTATTACAAACCTTAATGATTAAAGGTTTTGATGTTCCTTTCAAATATCGTCGTAATAAAAAATTTAAAAGCTTGGCGGGTCAAAAAGTGAATTTAACTTATTATCCACGAGAGCAGACTGTAGCGGGTTTCAAAGTTGAAACAATGCAAGTTGTTCGAGTAAGACGATATTAATAATTACTAGGTATCAACATACGCTATCTTAATGCTCGGCTATATATCCACTGTGAGCGAATACCTTTTAATGAGTACATAGCAATAAGTACACGTTAATACAAATTAGTATCGCCAAACATGACTGCAACCGAGCTTAATTCTTATTTAAATACAATATATTACAGAGTTAGTTGCCACTAAAGTTAAAAGGTGTTTCAGCGCGCCAAATTCGATATCTTAGCTGTGCATCATGTGGTAAGTAGTATATTTTTGGTAAACGGCTATCATAATTCTCTTTTATACTTTCCCCTAGTATCACAAACTGAGTCGTCTTAGGCTCAGTGCACATCATCATGGTACTTGGGCCAGTCATTATTTTATCTACCTGAAAGTAATTATATCCCCAGCCTTCAACCGTTTTTTGCACAATTTCGCCCATAAGTTTATGTCGATTACAATCGACTAACTTATTCTGACCAATCTGGATTTCAAGCATATACTGGTCTTCATTTGATAATGTAGGCAGTGTAATAACATGCTGTTTCATATTGTCATCAGGCTTAGGAAACATCTTAATTTGCTCTGAAGATACATAATCACTTGCGGTATACACATCTGTTTTAGCTGACAGAGTATTTAGTTGCTCTTGATAAACGGGACTTGTCGCCATCACATTAGCTGAAAATGATAGACCAGTTGATAAAAGTACAACTGATAATGGTAATACATAATTCATAAAAACCTCTTTGACGTCCAAATAATTGCCTAATATATAATTGTAAACGCACAGAGATAACAAAAGGGTTAAAAATAAAATTAAATTTAATCTTTAACATTATAATAGAAATGGCTGATGCGGCCACTAACAAATTAACACCTATTTACACGTAAACAATTGTTTTTCTGTAACAAGTGTGACATAACATTATTATAGTCATTAACACCAGTCACAATGTCATTAGGATAGTCGTAGATGATGCAGCATAACCAAAATATAGAGCAAACAGCAGATATTCTTAGACTCGCCGTACCTAAAATGACAGCGCTTAATATTCCCGTGACCCCAGAAAATTATGCCATTTGGTATGAGTATTTTGCCGAATCGAATCTTAATTTAAAAAGAGCTATTGATGGTTTAATTGCCAATGGAGTCGTGTTTACTCCCAGCGTCACTTCAGGTCTCTATAATCGCTTTATTGAAGAGCGTAGCCCAGAAATCATTGAAAATGTTCAGATTGAAACGCATATTCTAATAAAAAGCTTATTTAATAAAATTGATCAAATGACCGAAGGTACAGCCTCATTTGGTGAGAATTTATCCGGGTTTAGTGAGCAACTACAACAAAACCCATCGTCAGAAATGTTGGACGATTTAGTACTAAATATAGCGGCAGAAGTAGAGCAGGTTGTTGCTGATAATAATAGAATGAAGTCTGATCTTGTCACACTTGGTGAGGAACTGCTTAACTTAAAAGGTGAAATGGAAAATTTAAGTAAGGTGGCAATGACAGATGAATTAACCTCATTAAATAATCGTCGCGCATATGAAGTTTTTGCATTAGAGCAACTCACCTCTTTTCAAGAAACACAAACAGGCTGCTGCTTATTACTGATTGATATCGATAATTTTAAAGCCTTTAATGATACATATGGCCATCTGATAGGTGACAAGGTGCTAGCTTATGTCGCTTTAGCCTTGAAAAATGCCGTTAAAGGTGAAGATTTCGTTGCTCGTTATGGCGGTGAAGAATTCATTATCATGTTGCCAGACACCAAAATAAGTGATGCCGTGATTGTCGCCGAGAAATTAAGAACTCGAATATCTGCTAAACAGCTAACAATTGGTAAAGAGACTAAACAAAATCTTGGTCATGTTACGGTATCTATAGGGATTTCAAACTTTAAAACGGGTGATGATGTCGATACCTTACTTGCACGTGCCGATAAACAGCTTTACCTAGCGAAATCTGACGGTAGAAACTGCGTTAAATACTATATACAGGATTAAGCTTGTTTAATATTTTGGTACTGGAATTGAGCGATTACGACCTAATCTTTTTGCTTCATAGAGATGCTTGTCGGCGTAATTAATTAACTGATCTATGGTTAACTGAGAGTGGTATTCTTCTATACCAATACTAATTGTTACGCTGATATCTTCCTCTTCCAGACTAAAAAGATGTTGTGATACTGCACAACGAACCCTTTCTGCAACATCAAAAGCTTTTACTTTATCCGTATCGGTTAATATAAAAAGAAACTCTTCTCCGCCCCATCGTGCGACATAATCTAAATCTCTTAAGTTATGATTAAATACCTTTCCAATATCAACTAACAGCTTATCCCCCGCATTGTGACCATACTTATCATTAACCTGCTTAAAATAATCGATGTCGCATAATAATACCGAAAAAGGCGCTGAAACGTCTGCAGTACTGACATATTGATTTAATATGCCTTGCGCATTTCTGCGATTATGTAACCCAGTCAGCTCATCAAAATGAGCAAGATGATGTAACTTAGCGTTAAGAACTAACGCATTGTTATACAATTCATTTCTAGAAAATTCATACAGGGCAGATAAAAAACTGATGGTTAAAAATGAATACAGTAGTCTAAGTTTAAACTCGGTAGGGTAAACAGCGTGGGGATAAATGTGTTGTGGCCAAAACATAATCAGACAACTTATTACGATAAAGATAACAATATTGATTAAGCCACGCTTGAAACCATGAATATACAAAGATACGGGAGGAACAATAAAAATCCACAGCGGTCCCGTTAAAGCAACTCCACCCGAGTAAATTAAGTAAAACATCAATACATAAAGTGAATAAATAACAATGTACGAACTTAACTTAACATGTTTTTTCTGTTTAACAAGATAGTAGGCAGCAGCATAAATGACACTAGATAGGCCTAAGGCTAGAAATAATATAAAATTATTATCGTAAATAGCAAAAAGCGCCATGGCGAAGGTGATTGACATGCCAACGAGGGAGAATAAAGCAATTACACGAGTTTGTTGCAACACGCCAAAGCTTTCGAGCTTAGTATCTGAATTATCTATGAATGTAATCCTTTTATGATCAAAGGTAATAATTAATCAAATAATAACACCGCAATTGATATACGCAAGGTATCTAGTTACAACACTGTTAATAGATCCCTAGCTTTTTACAATAAAAATACAGTATCACTTGGTCTTTTGCTTGGTTAACCCTCTAATAATTCAGATAACAATCTCGGCCTTTTACATATATCTCCTTGTATCAGGATATTTGTCGCCTCAATTAATTTACCAATAAACAGGGGGGTAAGTTAAAGTAAGTGAATTATTAAAGGCATCATGCTCTCAACCCTGCATTGTGGTAAAAGCAATTTAATACCTCAGGTTTAAACGTGTTCAAAGTAAGTTCATCGGATAAATAATCTGTAATTGATGCGTGTAACAGTGAAGCTTTTACCTCATTACCGTCAAGGAAAATTGTCCCCGGCTCGCCGAAAGAGGTGAGTATATTGCTTCTGATTCAAGTTTCTACCGTGTATTGTATTCAGCATTACCAAAGTAAAGCGAAGCCGAGTAATTTTCATAAAAAGCCAACATGTTATACCACTGAAAAAGCGAACTAAGTCATCCAAGCGGGACTAATGATAATCTATACTCAGAATCACTGTTGAGAACGGTAAGGGATTATCCACGGAGGTCTAGTTTGGTGATTATCCCACCCACAAGTCTAATCTGCTATTGATTATTTTCAATCATTGCTTGTTTATTATCAGATATATAGCGGTTTACAACACACTCAGAGAGACGTTCGGTATTAGTGCATTTTTAATATAGCGAATATTAATGGCATCAGAGTTAAGTTAGCAATGTGATATAATATATTTTCTTTAAACGGATTACTGATGAAATAATTTCATGCCATTACCTGTTCTTTATTCTTTAAGAAATTGCCCCTATGCGATACGCGCTAGATTAGCTATATACGCCTCTGGTCAGCAGGTGTATTTACGCGATTTAGTATTGAGTAATAAACCCGCGGAAATGCTTGCTGTATCGCCTAAAGGGACTGTCCCTGTATTAGTCACACTTGATAATGCGGTCATTGATGAAAGTTTATCGATTATGCAGTGGGCATTTTCGCAAACCGATCCCAATGACTATCTCCACAAATCAGCACCCAATGCCTTATCTGAAATGCGAGTTATGATTGAAAGGTTTGATAGTGAGTTTAAAGGACATTTAGAGCAATATCGCTGTTCTAAACGTTACCATGAGACTTCACTTCTTGATGACAGGCAAAAGTGTGAACCTTATCTAGCAGACCTTGAAAAGCGACTCTGCCAGCATCAATATTTAATGTCAGATAAACCAAGCCTGGCAGATTTAGCTTTAATGCCGTTTTTACGCCAGTTTGCTAGGGTAGAGCGGCAATGGTATTTGCAATCTCCTTATCCAAAGCTGCGTCAGTGGCTTAACGGTTATTTACAAAGCAGAATGTTTACCAAGGTAATGGCCCAGCAGCCAATGTGGTTAGACTTAAAAGAAGACGTTGTTTTTGGCAACCTTTTATAGGCTCATCTTCGATAGAAGAGTAATACTTAATTAACGCAATATTGTTTTCTATTATTAACACCTCTTTGTAAGAGGGATTATTTCAGTATTCATCTGTTGTTGATATCGTTTCAACAGATGAGGCAGTTAAACATATGGCTAGAAAAATAAAACTAAATTACAATGTCTAACTTTTTGTTTAAAAAATTTGCGATCGAATCACATAAATATCGACGCCATTGCCAAGGAACATCTTTAATTGAGAATATCAATTTTTGTTATTGCTACAGGTTTTATCCTGTTAAGTGGTTGCCAAACCGTGACGGTTAAAGATGTCGAAACAGAAAAAATCTCTCGTAATCTTGATAATACAACATCATCAAAAGTGCCTAAGTCTTTAGTCCGTCGCCCATATCAAGATAGTGGTGATGTGTGGGAACGTATCCGTTTTTCGATGGATATCCCTATTCCAGATGAACAGTTAGTTAATCAATATCGACAATGGTATATCAATAATCCACAGCATCTAGAACGTATTTCACAACGTGCGAAACCATTTTTATATTTAATTGTTGAAGAGTTTAACGATAGAGACTTACCCATAGAGCTGGCTTTATTACCTATGGTTGAAAGCTCTTTTAATCCACTTGCTTATTCCAGCGCCGATGCATCAGGCTTATGGCAATTTACTTCTCCCATGGCCAGTCATTTCGGATTAGAAATGAATTGGTGGTATGACGGCAGAAGAGATGTCCCTGCAGCCACAACTGCAGCATTAGATATGTTGGAATACTTGTATAAAAAAACTGACAACTGGTTATACGCATTAGCAGCATACAATGCGGGTGAAGGGCGGTTGCGAGAGGCTATCAGATACAATGAAGCTAGAGGCTTAAGCACCGACTTTTGGGCTTTACCCTTACCCAAAGAAACCAGACAATACGTACCGCAATTACTGGCAATTGCAGATGTCATAAAACATGCCGAACGTTATGGCATTAACCTTCAATCAATTCCTAACAAACCGCTCGTTGAAGTGATTGATGTCGGTAGTCAAATTGATATCGCTGTAGCAGCCGACCTGGCGAATATACCCATTACTCGACTGCAAAAGTTAAACCCGGGGTTTAATCGCTGGGCAACATCGCCCGACGGACCACATCAATTGGTTGTGCCAGTCAGTAAAGTAAATCAGTTTAAAAAAGCGCTTGAAGACACCGACATTAGTGAAAGAGTTAAATGGTTCAAATATCAGATAAAAGCAGGTGACAATATAAGTGCTATTGCTAAACGTCATCAAATAAGCGTGTCTAAAATTCAAGAAATGAATGACATTAGTGGTGATCGAATTATCGCAGGCCAAATACTTTTTATGCCACATTTAACGTCACAAGTAATACTCGATGTAGAACTGGCCGCCGCCAAATCTGCTCAAGTTTCATCGAATAAACCCACAATGGCAAATACAGTTCGAACGCCTAAAGGTGAAACTGCCGTTAACGGTAACCACACAGTTCAGTATGGCGATACACTTTGGAGCATCGCCAGGGTATATAAAGTCAGTGTAGAGCAGATCACTCGCTGGAATAATATGACCGATAAAGACAGGTTAAGTGTGGGTAAGACATTAATGTTTTATCATCAGCCATATAGCAAACAACAAACTCAATGACCTTCGGGTAACACCTATCGTTAGGTAAAAAGCTCCCATGTCAAAATGACCAGGTTGCTCTAAAGATCTGTTTTAGGATGACTAATATTGATGAGCTGCACCACTCGTTGTGCAGCTCCTTGTTATAGCACAGACCTAAGTAATAGTTGTTAGTATCGACTGGCTTAAATCAAAATAAACATTGGCATTTTCAACAATACCTTTAGATTTAAGATGATCAGCAAACCCTAATCGTGCACTCATCACTAGCCAAAATATGGCACTCAGCAAACCGACTACACGCCACAAGGTTGACTTTGCCCACTTAAGTGCCAACGTAATAGATAATACATAAAGCACAAAGCCGCCTAACTTAGAAGAGGCCCAGCCATTTACGAATGGATATAAGTTAAGTGGGTTAACCACGACAAGGTAGATAAAACTACAGATAAATAGCGTGTACAAAACATGCGGGCCGACCTTTAGCAGTTTGTTATTCACCTTGTCAGAACCTCTCATCGTTAACACAAAATTGATGATGAAAAATATAAATGTCAGTGCAATTATTGTCAGATGGGCGTGTTTAACTATCATGTACATGGTGTTATTCCCTAAAAAGTGATGTTGATTAAAACTGATACTATTGATTTATTAATTAAAACAAAGTTAATTATAAGTCTCTGAAATTAAAATTATTATTACAAAGTCTTTATATTCTTATACATACTTTATGTATCACTACGCGAAACAGCAACGTTATGTTCAATCCAGCTTAAAATGCTAAATCAAAGATACCTTAACGATCAAAAATATGACGTTCGATATGCATGTTAACATTCAGTTCTTTATTCAATATTAATAGTACATTTATATTTCACATTAAAAGTGTTCTATCACGCAAAAATCTATGTACCTATATCTACCCTTGGTGATTAAGTGTCTTGATGAAAAGTGCATTATACTCGCGATAAAGCAAGCAAATAGAGATGACGTGCCACTCGGCTTACAATTCAGTATTGATAACGATTCGTTACAGAATAGCTAACTGGGTATTTATCTATTGGTGCTGAAATTCAGTTATAGTAATCGCCTAAAATAATAAGCCGAAATAAAGGCCAAATAAAAAGGATTTAGTCGATGTCAGGCAAAAAACTCACCACAATTATCCCATTGCTGATGTTAATTCCAATGACTGCTTCTGCGAGTACTTGGGTAGATGTGAGTAATCAATACACCAATAAACAGATCCAGATAACCAGCCAGTTTCAACCCGAAATGGCCAGCTCAATCGGTATTACAGAAGCCGACAATCTGTGTAGCAGTATTACCAAAGCACAACAAGATAAGTACATTAAAACGCTTAATAACAGTAAGAAAACCTTACTAAAAGCACTGGAAACAGAAACTCTTTTACCTGTTCGCCAAGATCTTAATATTATTATCGACGATATTGATCAGACTATTTTGGCAGACCAGTTAGATGATAAGTACATGTTACCTTGGGTTGATGTCCCATTAATTATTTTTAGAGGGGTATCGGCATTATTGGATCAGCAAATGGCTGACAGCCGCAAACAAGCTGCTATAACGCGTTTGGCTTGTTATGTCGGTAAAACCGGTCAACCCGCATTAACTGAGCAAGCAAAAACCTTGTTTGAAACAGCGTTAAACAATAAAGCATTACTCGGCCCAACTAAAGAAGAAGTAGAACAAGCATTAGCCAGAACCGACACCTTACTGCAAGGTTTACAGCAATTATTTGATAAAAATGACTTCAGTCAAGCCGACGATAATTTAGCGCTGTTAAAAAAACAAATTACAGATTACCGTCAATGGGCTGAAAAAACGGTTATTCCTCATGCGCGTACTGACTATAAATTGCCATCTGAAATTTATGCGTTAAAACTTAAAAGTGCAGGAATTGATATAGACCCAAATTTGCTTATTGAACGTGCAAAAGCAAGTTACATGATCACCAAAGCGAACATGCAAGCTTTGGCTCCGTTAGTGGCAGCAAAGTTTGATATGCCATCGAGTGATTATCGCGATGTGATTAAAGCGCTTAAAAAAGACTCATTAGCCAATAATAAAATTGAAAACCACTATCGCGAAATTAACACTAAACTTGAAGGTATTATTACTGCGCAAGCGGTTGTCGACTTACCAAAACGTAATATGATTATGCGTCTTGCCAGCGATGCAGAGGCTGCGGGCAGCCCAGCGCCGCATATGTTGCCACCCCCGTTTATTGGTAACACTGGCGAGCAAGGTCAATTTGTACTGACAACCGGCAACCCCGCATTAAGTGGTGATGCCGCTTATGATGACTTTAACTTTAACGCGGTTGCGTACACATTAAGTGCTCACGAAGGTCGACCAGGACATGAACTGCAATTTGCCGTCATGCTGGAGCAAGGTGTGTCATTGGCTCGAGTGTATTATGCGTTTAATAGCGTCAACGTAGAAGGTTGGGCACTTTATGCTGAAGCTGAAATGCTGCCTTATTTACCCATTGAAGGCCAACTCATCGCCTTGCAACATCGACTATTACGTAACGCCCGTGCCATGTTAGACCCGATGCTAAATTTAGGGTTAGCCACCAAAGAGCAGGCTTACAATTTATTAAGCAATGATGTGGTGTTCTCAAAAGCCGCAGTAAAACAAGAAGTAGACCGTTACACCATGCGCATGCCTGGACAGGCGGGCAGCTACTTTTATGGTTTATCAAGGTTACTTGAAATAAGAGCCGATGTTGAATTGGCCTTGGGTGACAAATTTGACCGTTTAGCCTTTAATAACTTCGTGCTAGAACAAGGCTTAATTCCACCACACTTAATGGCTGAAGCAGTTAAACAACGTTTTTTAACCCAAAACTAATCTATTACGCGAGCTATACGGTCAGCGATAAGCTCAGCGATAAGCTCAGCGATAAGCTCAGCGATAAGCTCAGCGATAAAAATCCCATTTAAAGAGCACTTTAATGGGATTTTTTATTTAACATTCAATTCATTACTCGCGCGCACAAACGCCATAACACTCACCATGCACTCACATTAAAGCTGATGCAGTGACTCATTTTATGGCGAATCGATTAACACCGCGTATTCATCTAAATTGGTGTGGCCTCTTGCCGTTAAAAATGACAGTAATGCTTCAGGGCTGCGATTTAATAATCGCTCGATTGGAAAATCCACTGCATCAATAACTTCAATGCACTTTTCAAAGCCGCCCAAGCTAAATGCAACGTGAGAGTCCGATCCCATCACTAATAATCCGCCAGCGTGTTTCACTGCACTCGCAATGTCAGTGCAGTTAGCTAAACTGCCTTTACGAGAGGTTAAGAAAGACGAGTTATTAATTTCAAGCGCGACATTGTGCTCAGCGGCGGCTTTCGCAACCCGTTTAATGTCAATCGGATATGACGGATTCCCGGGGTGGGTAATGATGTCAACGTGGCCACTTTCAATGCAATTGATAAGTGCTTGTGTATGCGCTTCTTGGCTAGATGGTCGAAATACCGGCTCATGAAAACCCGCCAAGACAATATCGAGATCGGTTAAATAGCTGCCGTAAAAATCAATTTCACCTAGATCATTTTTTATATTTGCTTCAATACCGCGCAGCATACCAACACCATCCACAATTCTTGGCAATACTCGCATATTCACAAAATGCCAAAAGTGGGGCGCATCTGCCATGTCAGGCCCATGATCAGTAATAGCAAAAAGTTTAATGCCTTTAGTTTTGGCTATCGAAAAATAGTCATGAACAGTACTGTATGCATGGGTTGAAGCTATGGTGTGTGCGTGGGTATCAACAGAGAATTTAATCACGGATCTGGCTCTCTTTATTAAAAATATAAACAAACAGTTTACGCTGTAAAGCATCTATTCTCTATGAAATATACGCGGTTTAGACCATTCATAAATCGCCTCCGACTTAAATTACCTTGTTGATTGATCTTGCCCTAAAGCTAAAAAATAGGGTGATGATTTTTTGATTTTAATTAAAAACTGGCAATAATCCTTCAATATAATACAATAGCTGTATATTTATACAGTGGTGTTTATTATGCGCATTATTCCTATTCATGCCAGTGCGGGGATTACCGGTTTTGAGAGTCCTGCATCTGAGTATTTACAGTTATCGTTAAGCCTAGATGAACTATTGATTGAACATCCTAATGCCACTTTTATTGGTGTCGCAAGTGGTGACTCAATGCAGGGCGTCGGTATTTTTTATGGCGACCTATTGATTGTTGATCGCCATGAAACCGCCCGTCATGGTGATGTGATTGTTGCCAATTTTAATGGTGAGTTTGTGTGTAAAATTCTGGATAAAAACCGCAGGTTATTATTATCATCTAATGAGTTATATCAGCCGCAAGCGATAAACTATTATGATTCATTCAATATTGAAGGCGTGGTGATTCGCTCTATTCGTTGTCATCGCCAAAGCCCTTTACTGGCTAGCTCGCCCCAGGTGAGTTAACCATGTTTGCTTTAGTTGATGCTAATTCATTTTATTGCAGTGCAGAGCAAGTCTTTCGTCCAGACTGGCGCGGTAAACCCATTATAGTGTTGAGTAATAACGACGGCTGCATAGTTGCGGCTAACCGTCAGGCTAAAGAGCTTGGCGTACCAAAGTTTTCGCCTTACTTTCAGGTTAAGCACTTGTGCCAACAAAAAGGCGTTATAGCCTGCTCAAGTAATTACGAACTCTATGCCGATTTATCGATGAAAATGATGAGTATCATTGGCCGTTTTGCCCCCGAACAGCATGTGTATTCCATCGATGAAAGCTTTCTTTCATTCAAGCAGTGTTATCCCGCCATTCAATGTTTACGCACCCAGGGTCAATTAATTCGTCGTGCAGTATGGAAAGAAGCGCGTCTGCCGGTTTGCGTGGGCATGGGACCCACCTTAACCTTAGCGAAAGTGGCCAATCATGCCGCGAAGAAAATACAAGTCTACAAAGGTGTTTGTGTGATTGATAACGAGCCTGAGCGAATAGCTATTTTACAATCAATGAGTACCGGTGATGTTTGGGGAGTTGGTCGGCGTATTAGTAAAAAATTAGCTTTAATGAATATCAATAGTGCACTTGAACTGGCCAATATGCCAGCAGGATTAGCACGTAAACAATTCAGCATTGAAATTGAACGTACAGTGCGCGAGTTAAACGGCCAGGTATGTAAAGTATGGGATGAGGCGAGGGCAGATAAGCAACAAATTTTTTCTACCCGCAGTGTCGGTGAGCGTATTGTTGATTATGACTCATTGCTGCAAGCATTAAGTAAACATGTTGGTATTGCGGCGGTAAAGGCACGCAAGCAGGGTTCAGATTGCAAAACAATGATGCTGTTTGCCAGTAACTCACCCTATGATGACCATCCCGTCAACTTCAAAGTACTCGTATCATTTGCATGCCCGACAAATTGTACCAAAGAGTTAACCCAGGCCATGAGCAACGCAGCAGTAAAACTATTTAGAACCGGTGTTCACTATTACAAAATTGGCGTAGGTCTGCTTGATTTAAGCTGTGAAAAACACACCCAATTCGATTTATTTAACCCACCTAAAGCTAATCCAGCATTGATGAAAACGCTTGATGCTATCAATCAACGCTATGGCACAGATACCTTATTTGTAGCCGCTCAAGGCATTGAACATAAATGGGCCATGCGACGAGAATTACTGACGCCGCAATACACAACCGACTGGAAAAGCTTGCCATTCATTAAGTGCTAAAGAGTAAGCTAATTTAAAAATCGTAAGGTAACTTGCACTGGCTGAACATTCCGAAACGAAGATAAAAGTGTTAGTCGATGATATTGTCGTCTCAAAAAATGTCGTTACGGTGCACAAAATCCAATCAGATTATCAACACAGGTAAATTTTACTCAACCTTGACGTTACATTCTTGACAGCAATGCTCAAATAATGCGGAGTTTACGCTATTGCTTGCACCATGCTTGCGGCATAATGACGTTAAGTATTTAAACAGAGTCGTTATAATGGATAATCAGCAAGATAGTTACATGACTGAAGAAACGCTCATTGAAGTCGTCGAAAATCAAATCGCCGACAGTGAACCCAAAAAAGTAAAAGAAACCCTAATGCGTTTAGTCATGACAGGTACACCGCGTGAAGACGCTATTCAATTGATGGCTTGCGCGTTGGCTATCGAAGTTTTCGATGTCATGAAAAATGGTGCCTCTTTTAACGAAATACGTTATAGCCAGCATTTGGATGCACTACCGAATATAGATTGGATGGAAGATTAATAACTCATAAATTCCTGTTTGACTTGAACAGTACAACTCGTGTGTCGTTTTATTAATGAGAAAACCTAGTGAAGCCATCTTATGTGCAATCTAATATCAAGATCCTTCGTTAACATCCAACAATCTAAATGTTTAGTCAACATCACGTTTTTACATTTTTAAGTTCTGTATCTGCATGTAATCATTGGTGATACTCAGACTTTGTGGCAAAATCATTTATATTGCAGTTTGATGTTGTGCTAGAAGGATCTAGATCTCGTATGAGTATCAATAAAGCCAAGCTTACCGAAACCGATATTATCTCTAAATACATCATGCCAGCTATCAAAAACGCTGGGTGGGATGATATGTCGCAAATTCGCCAAGAGGTGAAATTGCGTGACGGTAAAGTCATTGTGCGTGGTCAATTGGGTGTGCGTAAAACGGTTAAGTCTGCTGATATCGTGCTGTATCACAAACCCAGTATGCCGCTTGCTGTTATCGAAGCTAAAGCAAACAAGCATGAAGTGGGTAAAGGCATGCAACAGGGGCTAGATTATGCCCGTTTGCTTGAAGTTCCTTTTATTTTTGCCTCCAATGGCGATGGCTTTATCTTCCATGATAAAACCAAGCTCGGGACTAGCGAAGCGCACCAACTCGAAACAGAAATCCGCTTAGTAGACTTTCCATCACCACAAGAATTATGGAATAAGTACTGCGTGTGGAAAGGTTATACCCAAACCCAATTACCTATTATCAATCAAGAATATCATGATGATGGCACGGGTAAGCACCCTCGTTATTATCAACTGCAAGCCATTAATAAAACCATTGAAGCTATTTCATCGGGTAAAGACCGCGTGTTACTTGTCATGGCGACCGGTACGGGTAAAACCTACACCGCATTTCAAATCATCTGGCGTTTATGGAAGTCTCGAGCCAAGAAGCGCATCTTGTTTTTAGCCGACCGCAACATTTTGGTAGACCAAACTCGCATTAATGATTTTCAGCCCTTTGGCACTTCAATGACCAAAATCACTGGGCGCACGGTTGATCCTGCATTTGAAATTCATTTAGCCTTATACCAAGCATTAACCGGCCCTGAAGAAAGCCAAAAAGCCTTTAAACAAGTCGACCCAGACTTTTTCGACCTAATCATTATCGACGAGTGCCACCGTGGTAGCGCTTCAGAAGACAGCGCCTGGCGTGAAATTTTAGAATATTTCAGCAGCGCGGCCCAAGTTGGCCTTACCGCCACCCCTAAAGAAACAGATCAGGTATCAAACTCTGACTACTTTGGTGAGCCTGTCTATACCTATTCACTCAAAGAAGGCATTGAGGATGGATTCCTAGCGCCCTATAAAGTGGTGCGCGTCGATATCGATGTTGATTTACAAGGTTGGCGCCCCACAAAAGGCCAAATCGATAACAATGGTGAAGTGATAGAAGACAGAATCTATAACCAAAAAGACTTCGACCGCACCATGGTAATTGATGAACGCACCCAATTGGTTGCCGAAACCATTACCAACTATTTAAAACGTACCGACCCGATGGCCAAAACTATCGTGTTTTGTAACGATATTGATCACGCCGATCGCATGCGCCGTGCTATTGCTAATCTTAACCCTGAGCAAATGGCCAAGAATGAAAAGTACGTGATGAAAATCACCGGTGACGATGAGCTTGGCAAAGCGCAGTTAGACAACTTCATTAATCCCAAAAAAGCCTATCCTGTTATTGCAACCACCTCAGAACTAATGTCTACAGGGGTAGATGCTAAAACCTGTAAGTTAGTGGTGCTGGATCAAAACATTCAGTCCATGACCAAATTTAAGCAGATTATTGGCCGAGGCACCCGTATTGACGACCGATACGGCAAGCTGTGGTTCACCATTCTGGACTTTAAAAAAGCCACCGAATTATTTGCCGACGAACGCTTTGATGGGACACCAGAAAAAATCATTAAAGTGACCCCTGAAGACATCGAAGATGAAAATGTTGATATTGACTCTGTTGACGACGATCTAAATGGTAATAACGGTGCGGCAGACAATCAAGGTGACTACCAAGATGATGAATCTGATGCGACTCAAAATGACACGATAAATAATCCTCAAGGCGATGGTAGCTTTGACGATGGTGAATGGGACGAAGGTGAAACCCGTAAAATCAACAAGTACCGCGTGTCAGGTGTGACTGTCAGCAAAGTGGCTGAACGAGTGCAGTATTACGAAAGCGACGGTAAATTAGTCACCGAATCATTTAAAGATTACACCCGCAAAACCATGGCTAAGCAGTTTAGCTCACTCGATGAGTTCGTTAAGCGCTGGAATGAATCTGATCGTAAACAAGCGGTAATTGATGAACTGGCACTGGAAGGTATTATTTGGTCAGCTTTAGAGGAAGAAGTGGGTAAAGACATGGACCCTTTCGACATGATTTGCCACGTGGTGTACGACCAACCCCCATTAACTCGAAAAGATCGCGCAAACAATGTGCAAAAGCGCAATTACTTCACCAAATACTCAGACACTGCACAAGCCGTACTGCAAAATTTACTGGTAAAATATGCCGATGTCGGCGTGCAAGAAATTGAAAACATGCAAGTGCTTAAAGTCGCGCCGTTTACCGAGTACGGCAATTTGAGTGAGATCGTTAAAAAAGGCTTTGGCGGCAAACAAGAATACGAGCAAGCCATCAGTGAATTAGAAGCGCAGATTTATCAAATTCATCAGCAATCAGCCTAGCATCTGTTCTTGCATAAGCACTTTGGCAAAGTAGGTTGAATAAGCGCTTAATATTAGCTCTGTTTGTTAAAAATAAGACACAACATCATTTTATACTGCGGCCAATAACAGCCGCAGTAACCATTTAAGAGAATACTATGTCTATCAGTTCAGCAATTAAATCCATCCAAGATATTATGCGTAAAGATGCCGGTGTCGATGGCGACGCCCAGCGATTAGGGCAAATGTCTTGGTTGCTATTCTTAAAAGTATTTGATGCCCAAGAACAAGAGTTAGAGCTAGAACTAGACGATTACCGCGAGCCAATCCCTGAAGCGTTTTTATGGCGCAACTGGGCGGCAGATAATGAAGGCATTACCGGTGATGAGTTACTTGATTTTGTAAATGATGAGCTATTCCCACAGCTTAAAAACCTCACTGCACCAATAGATAAAAATCCCCGTGGTTTTGTGGTAAAAGCGGCGTTTTCTGATGCGTTTAACTACATGAAAAACGGCACGCTGTTACGCCAGGTGATTAACAAGCTTAATGA
Organism: Shewanella sp. HL-SH4; assembly: GCF_051164845.1. NCBI lineage: Bacteria > Pseudomonadati > Pseudomonadota > Gammaproteobacteria > Alteromonadales > Shewanellaceae > Shewanella > Shewanella sp. HL-SH4. The sequence continues at coordinate 37,350 of NZ_CP195037.1, read as the reverse complement.
AATAGATTTTACCGATTCAAACGAGCGCCACTTGTTTGGTGATTTATACGAGCAAATATTAAAAGACTTACAAAGTGCCGGTAATGCTGGGGAGTTTTATACCCCGCGCGCCATTACTAAGTTTATTGTTGCAGTCACCGACCCAAAACTGGGTGAGTCGATTATGGATCCTGCGTGCGGTACCGGCGGCTTTTTAGCTTGCGCTTTTGACCACGTTAAAGCCAACTACGTTAAAACAGCAGACGACCATCAAACCCTGCAACAACAAATATTTGGTGTCGAGAAAAAACAACTACCGCATTTATTGTGTACCACCAACATGATGTTGCACGGCATTGAAGTACCAGTGCAAATTAGGCACGGCAACACCTTAAACAAACCCTTTCAAGTTGGGACGAGCAAGTTGACGTCATTATCACCAACCCGCCATTTGGTGGGACTGAAGAAGACGGCATAGAAAAGAACTTCCCTAGCGAGTTTCAAACCCGCGAAACCGCCGACCTGTTTTTACAGCTAATTATTGAAGTATTGGCAAAGAATGGTAGAGCAGCGGTAGTGTTGCCAGACGGCACCTTGTTTGGTGAAGGTGTTAAAACCAAAATCAAAAAAATGCTAATGGATGAATGTAATCTACACACCATAGTGCGTTTACCTAATGGGGTGTTTAATCCTTACACCGGCATTAAAACCAATATTTTATTCTTCACCAAAGGCACGCCAACTAAAGACGTGTGGTTTTACGAGCATCCATACCCAGCAGGGGTAAAAAATTACAACAAAACCAAGCCCATGCGCTTTGAAGAGTTCGAAACAGAGCTTCAATGGTGGGGTAATGAGGCCGACGGCTTTGCATCGCGGGTTGAAAACGAGCAAGCCTGGAAAGTGTCGATTGAAGATATTATTGCGCGTAACTATAACCTCGACATTAAAAACCCTCATGTGGGCGAAGTTATCAGCCATGATCCACAAACGTTGCTAAGCGATTACGCCAAACAACAAGCCGATATTCAAGCCCTGCGTGATCAACTAAAAGGTATCTTGTCTGCTGCACTATCGTCACCTTCGGCAGTATCAGACGGTGAGGGCAAGTAATGGCTGATCCAATGTTAAACCGTCATTCCAGTGAAGACGGGAATCTAGATAGCACTTCTTCAGAAAGCTTAATCACCAACCATATTAATATTTGGACGACCGCCATTGAGCGAAAATCCTCTGTAGGTCGTGGAACCTCAAAAAAATTCAGTTTGTATGGCATCAAAAAACTGCGTGAGCTGATTTTAGAACTCGCCGTGCGCGGTAAATTAGTGCCGCAAGATGTTAATGACGAACCCGCTTCAGTATTACTTAAACGCATTGCTGCTGAAAAAGCACAATTGGTTAAAGAAGGTAAGCTGAAAAAACAAAAGCCTTTGCCAAAGTTAAAAATTGATGAGGTTGACTTTAATCTACCTGTTGGTTGGGCTATTGCTTATATTCCAGAGGTAGTCGCTTACGACAAATATGCAATCAAAAGAGGTCCATTTGGTAGTGCTTTAAAGAAAGCCTACTTTGTATCTGATGGCGTAAAAGTGTATGAACAACAACATGCCATAAAAGATGATTTTGCTTTAGGTGAATATTACATTACCGAAGAAAAGTTTAAAGAGCTTAGTCCATTCGAGGTTAAACCAAATGACTTAATTATTAGCTGTTCTGGTACAGTCGGAAAGGTAGCTGTTGCTCCTGAATGGATGCATAAAGGTATTATCAACCAAGCGTTATTAAAAATAACTTTAAACCAAGCTGCATTAACTAATGCATATTTCAAAATACTTTTTCCTGCTTTTTATATGCAAACAGTGACCTTGAGCGATCTTCAAGGAACAGCTCAAAAGAACATGGTTTCGGTAGATACACTAAAAAACGAACCATTTCCTTTTCCGTCACTCGAAGAACAACACCGCATCGTCGCCAAAGTCGATGAGTTGATGAGCTTGTGTGATGCCCTCGAAGCGCAAACAGAAGCCAGCATTGCGGCACACCAAACCTTAGTCGAAACCCTACTGAATGCACTGCTACTGCCTAACATCACTCAGCAAAAAGATAGCCAATCAGCCAGCCCTGAGCCTGCACTTAATGATAGCTTTATAGACAGCTGGCAACGTGTCGCTGAACACTTCGACACGCTATTCACCACAGCAGCCAGCATCGACACCCTAAAACAAACCATCCTCCAACTCGCCGTCATGGGTAAGTTGGTACCACAAGATCCAAACGACGAACCTGCTACTAAGCTACTAGAGCGTATCGCAGCCGAAAAAGCTCAACTGATTAAAGACGGTAGAATCAAAAAACAGAAAACACTTCCCGTCATCACCGACGAAGAAAAGTCATTTGAATTACCTAATGGATGGGTTTATACAAGGCTAGATGAACTTTGCTTGTCTGTAAGCTCAGGCTCTACACCTCCCAAATCCGAATTGAACGAAACAAGTGGAATACCGTTCTTGAAGGTCTATAACATCCAAAATCAAGTAATAGACTTTGAGGAACGTACTTTATTTGTATCAGAAGGTTCACATTTAGGTAAGCTAAAACGTTCAATATTATATCCTGGAGATGTAGTCATGAACCTTGTTGGGCCACCGCTCGGTAAGATTGCGATTATTCCGAATACCTACCCTGAATGGAATTGTAATCAAAATATTATTTGTTTTCGACCACTAGAAATTAGACTTAATTTGTATATTTATACTTATTTGACGGCACAAATTTTTCTAAATCAAATTGAGCTCGTAGGTTCCGCTGGCCAAGATTTTATTTCGGGAACAAAAAGCAGAGCTATAGTTTTGCCTTTCCCTCCACTCGAAGAACAGCACCGCATCGTCGCTAAAGTTGATGAGCTAATGACCCTTTGCGACCAACTTAAAGCCCGTTTAAGTGACGCCCAAACAACTCAACTCCACCTCACCGACGCAATCGTCGAACAGGCGATGTAACAATGTCTGATGAAAATATCGTATACAGTCTAGATGTAGCGAAAAACCTTACTAAAGATCAGCTTTATCAAAAGATGTATGAAAGCTGGGGGATCACCAATGAAAAAATTGAGGTATGGGGTGAGTTAAGTATTAACGACTTAGGTAACTGGGCAGGGGTTCGTTATGCAAAAAAATTAAGTGACAATCAAGAGATAGAATATCCCTTAGAAGGCTCACAAGATTTACAGTTTGGGGTTTTTTTAAGCCCTGCAGTTGCCAAACTTTTACTAAATGATGAAAAGACGTGCCTAGTTTCATGCGAGCTTGTACTAGCTTATAGAACTCAAAGGGAGAAAAAAGATAACCCCTTTTTACTGGCTGTTAAAGAAGATTCAATTCAGCGGCTAACCCATCTACCGAACTCTATATCGAATTCAGAAAGACTATCTATCATTCAAGATAAAGATAGATTGTTAATCAGTAAGATTATATATGACTCTGAAATACAAAATGTTAAATCTCGGGTCGCTGCGGATACATCAGCATTACTTGAGTCAGTCGAAAATAAAAAATTAGAAATATCAAAAGAAAAAGAAGCGCTAGAAGCTACGCACCACAAAGAAGCTGAGGCGCTTAAAACTAATATTGAACTTCAAAAAATGGAGTTAAATAAATCAATACAAACGCTACAAAAAAACCAAGATAAGAATCAACTGTTAAGTAGTGATAATGCTGAATTAAAACGCTCGATAGATGTTCATAAGAATAATATTGATGATTTGAAGCTACAACAAAAGAAGATAGAGGAAATCATGGCACGTAAAATTGAAAAGCTTACTAACTTCATAGAAGAAAAAGCTGTGTTCCTAAAAACATTTGAATTTATCGATGAAGAAGATTTTGATGATTTTATTCATAAAGTGGATAAAAGTCGTGATACCTCGGAGTTATTGAGTTTTAAGGATGTGTTAAAGGGGGATTATAAACTTGCAGTATCTTACATACAGGCTTATTTGAAAGAGCAGGACATTCTCTATCCCAGACATATCATAGAAAACTACCTTACACTACTAAGGACCAATGACTTAATAATTCTTGCAGGGGATTCTGGGTCGGGTAAAACAAATTTGGTTAATTCTTTTGCTGAGGCTGTTGGTGGTGTATCGAAAATAATTCCTGTTAAACCAAACTGGACTAGCTCAGAAGATTTATTGGGTTATTACAATCCATTAGAAAAGAAATATCTTGCTACACCATTTTTAGAAGCATTAATTGAAGCGCAAAAAAATCCCGATGTGCCGTATTTTATTTGCTTGGACGAGATGAATTTAGCACGAGTTGAGTACTATTTTGCTGACTTTCTTTCAAAGCTTGAAGAGCGCAAAGAGCAACCGACAATAGAGCTTTATTCTGATGATGAAGCTTCGCATGTATTATCAGAATTAAAAGGTGTGAATGCTGTTATCACTTCAGCTCAAGAGAAGTATAGCCAAGGTGGTATTACTGACTTTGTAAGTCTGATGACTGATGAAAACGTAAATGCCGAAATTAAACGCGCCTTTGGTTTTAGTGAAAAAGAATCGCTTATTAAATATCACGGTGAAATTCGTAGAATGCTAGCAGGTATTATTAACACTCCTTCATCGATCACCATCCCTGAAAATGTGAGAATTATTGGCGCTGTTAATATCGATGAGACGACCCATTATCTATCACCAAAAATTCTTGACCGCGCTCATATTATGAAGTTTAAAAGCCCATTACTCAGTGATTGGGATAGCATTCTTAAAGAAGTTGATGCGTATGGGTTTACGGATGTTTCAAAGCCAGTGTTATTTGCCATTGATGAATTAGGCGTTAGAGCACCTTATCCAAAGTATGATGGCAACAATGAGTTCTGTGCACTATTCAAAGCATATAATAGCGATTACTTTCACCCTTTAGGGGTTGAGTTTGGTATGCGAACGATAAGGCAGGGTTTAAACTACTTGGCACTTTTTAAAGATGTGAATGACAATAGTACACAAGCAATAAATAACTTTATAATTCATAAGGTATTGCCAAAATTTACTTTCGATGGAGATAAAAAATCTGGCGGTATGAATAAATTGCAAAGAGTCGCACAAGTTTTTTATCCTGAACTTGAAAAGTTACTTGATGGTATTGAAGGTGAATTTTCTGCACATATAGCACTAAGTGAAATTATTGATAATGCTGAAAGTAATGACAGCATTGTGAACTACTGGGCATAATTCCAGATGTATGCACCCGACTTTGAAATTAAGTACATAGAAACTGTATGGCATGATGAGCAGACGTTAATTAGTTTGGTTGAGTCAATTCATCCATTAAAAATTGAGTTAGGTGAGGCTTTAAATACATTTAAAGCATATACCACTATTTATCCTAAAGTAGATGAGATGGATAAGTGCAATTTAGCCATTCACTTTGATATAGAGCCGGAACTCCCACCTCATATTCTTTCACCTAATGGTGAACAGATCCCATTAATGAAGGTGGTCAACCCACGAACCAAAAAGGTATGGTGGACAGAAGGCTCTGTATGGCTAAAAAAATATAAACGCTGGGGAACACAAGCATTTCGAACAGCGGGGACGCTAACTGTAATTTCTGGTGATGCTACCTTTAAAATATACATTGGGCTATCTGACGACAGTCATAAAGAGCTTGAACGGTATTTAGCGAATTTTAAAGATGATCTCTGGGAACTTATTCTAGATGATAATAGCTATATAGGTGGTAAAGCTAAAAAAGACTCATTCTGGAGGCGTTGATGAATCGACATTAAAAATCATCTCTAACCTATTAGCTCATGCCAAAGTCATCGCTAATAAGCCTAAAGCAGAGCTACGTGAAATACAAAATTTAAAAGAGCGTAAACAAGTCAAACCGGTTCCAAGAACCTTTATGGAACTATCTACTAAAGGTAATGCAAAAACACTGACGAGTCGTGGGACTGAGCCTACTTATAACGTAGTAGAAAATCAATATATTCATTATGTGATAGCCAGCACTTATAAACTTATCAGACAGCTAGTCCAGATATCCTCAAGTAAAGGCTCGCGTTATCAAGGAAATATCGAACAGTTAAATGCGCGATTAGATGCCCTTAAAGATCATAGAACGATTAATAAAGATTTGGTGTATAAAGATTTACATGTACTGCAAAACTTGTGCGATGAACATAAGCTAACAGATGATTTATATTTGCAATTAGATAGAAGTCGATCGAATGACTTTGCTCATAAAATATACATTTACTTTATAAAAGTAACTGGCAATGTGAAAGGTTCCGAAAAAACTTACTTTGTAGAATATAAATATAATGAAACCGATTTTTGGAGTGACAAGAATAATGATCATGCAACAAAATTCTTCGATATATCTGCGGTTCCAGCGCTTGATTTGAAGATAGGTTATGAGTACCAAGTTAATGCGACAGTTGTTCATAATAAAGGCGTCAGTACGAAGGGGAATCGATACGAGCGCTTTGTTGTTCATTACGTGGACTCTATCAGGGTTCTTTCGTCGTCTGAACAGCTTAATCGAAACCGTCAAGATCTGACTAAATATCATTTAGAGGTTAAAACTCTAGAGGCATCAAATTGGATTAGGGCATTAAATAGAGATGAGCTAATAGAACAACAAAAAGAGCGTGATTCAATTCTAAGTCGTATCTGTTTTTTTGAGACCGAATCTGAAAAAGCAAAATCAGTACTTAAGTCGTTAGAACCAAAAATTAAAGCGTTCAAGGTAATTGAAAAATCTTTTAAAAAGATGGGTGTCAAGCTTTCCAGTTCCTTTCCAAATTCAATGACATTCGTTCAGAATCAACATTATCAGTATATGCATGCTGGCTATCGAAAATTAAGAGAGCAAATAGGGCTAGCCGATGATGATTTATTGCTTTCATTAGAAGAAATCGACTCTATTGGACTGATTAACATGCCAATTTTGTATGAACGATGGTGTCTTCTGCAAATTACTAAGGTCTTAATTCAAAACTTTCATTTTTTATGCGATTCAACGTGGAAGCGAAGATTGATAGATATGGTCCAGAACCATAATAAAAACAGTAGACTTACGTTTAAACATAATTTGATGAAGCGAAAGATCCATCTAGACTATGAGCCTTTAATGGCAAATGGTCGAACACCTGATTTTATGTTGACAGTAGGCGCAAAAAACAAAGACAACACCACAATAATTAAAAAGTTTGTTATTGATGCAAAGTACCATTCGTCAGAGTTCCTAGCCTCTGAGGGAGGAATTTCAGGTGTTGTTTGTGAAATGGCACACAAGCGAAATTATAGTGAAAATAATTTGAATTCAGTATTCATAATCCATCCAACGCTGGATGCAATTAAGGCAGCTACTTCGAGTGGTGTATTGTTATCTCCTCAAAAATGGGCTGAAACCAGTTATCTTGGCGAATTGAAGCTATTTGAATGGGAAAACCCAAGGTTTATACATCAATATGGTGCTTTGTCGGCTAATCCTTCAAAGTCTATTAGGTATCTTGACGAGTTTCAGCGATTGATAGGGATGTTCTTACAGTATTCAATTGAAGAAAGCTATAAATGTCAAAGTCATGATGATGTGAACTCTAATAATTTTTGTATGTCTTGTGGCTCTACGGACCTAGTGGATGATATGCCCTTTTCTTATAATGGTAAGTTAAATTCGAAAAAGAAATGGTATACATGTAATAACTGTTCTCATCATACAACTTATAACCATTGCTGGAATTGTCAAACAAGGTTAATAAAAAATGGAGAGTATTGGACTTATCATTCACTGATGCCAATGCAACCGACAAACATTAAATGTCCCAGTTGTGAGTTACCAGTGTGATTTTAAATTCGGGAACTAAACTCTAATTCCACTATTCTCATGAATTACTGATTACATTTAATTATTTTGAGTTATCAATCACCGGTAGCAATGGTTGGTAAGCATAGTGGTTTGTCTTTTTTATTTCCTATGGAGCAATTATTTGAACGCTATGTAGCCAAGCAGCTAAAACGTCAGTTACCTACACATTTAAAGTTAAGAGAGCAGGTGTCTAGCCACTGCTTAACCCACCATAACGGCAATGATTGGTTTAGGCTAAAACCTGACATTGTGGTTTATGATAAATCAAAAGTGGTTACTGTGATGGATACCAAGTGGAAGCTGCTTGATGCTTCACTTAATACTACAAAGCATAAGTACAACTTGAGTCAGTCAGATTTGTACCAGTTATTTGCTTATGGTGAAAAGTACCTTAAAGGCCAGGGTGATCTGTACTTGATTTATCCTAAGCATATTGGCTTTATTGAACCTCTGGCAAACTTCGAATTTAAACCCGGGTTAAGGCTGAATGTGGTGCCGTATGATCTTGAAACAGACGAGTGTCCATTAGTGAGTTTAAAAGAGCCGCTGAGTGTATTTGTATGAATCATATTGTTGAAAATAATCTCGCTGGGGTTCGGAGTGACAGTACCGAAAACTTAAATCTATGGATTCTATTTTTGGTAACTACGAGAGTTTTGAGAAATTTCAACATGACCATTTCAAACGAACAGTTATGACTAATCACAGAACCAGAGTAACGCTTACTAAAACACACTGACAATCAAACCAAAAACATACCACAGGATTTGAAAAAGTCAGGTGGAATAAACTGACAACAAAAAGCGCTCTGAATAGAATATTGCACCAAAGTTGTGCGCTGAAATCGTTTATTTAAATATAACCATCTGATTCTAAATACTAAAAGGCCAGATCCACGAAGTGAGACAAAAGTCATTTGGTATGAGAAACCACAAGATGTAGGGACGTTATAGTAATACACAAATACTTTATTTAACATAATATACATTGTGCGCATTTTTTATTAAATGAAGAATAGAGTAAATAAATATTATCGCTTTGCCTCGTAACGCTGGCTTGCTCAGACTTCGCCGCCAAGCGTTACTCATCAAAGCAATGAAATACTTGGTTTATCTATAGTTTTATAATCATTACTGACAACTTTTGAAGGTTCACATATTGCAGGTATCACAGTTGTTGAAGTTTTAAGTAAAACTAAACAATCAGCTTTATATTCAATTTCAAAACCCATCGCTATTAAATCATCACTATTCACTGAAAATTGACCTTTTTCAGTTTCTAAGTTAAAGAAAAAATCACGTCCTAAAACGAATCTATTTTTATTGTATTTGGTTAAGACACCAGACACATAAACGTTAAAAGCCGAAAAAGGCAAGCCTAGACTATCAGCATAACTGTACACGCTTTTACCAGTTTCAGAAGTAATATCAGCACGATTAGACGTATCAAGAACTTTAACATCATCCCTAGAAATGGCTTTAGATACTTGCTCGTAAGCAATCGGAACAGGGTCATCATCTTGAAACTTACTATTGATAAACCATGCCCAATAACAAATAGAAAAGAATGTAACAATAAGCGCACCGATAACAACAGGGTCTTGTAACGGGGTTCGTCCTTCGTTTGCTTCATTAAATGCACCTGTAGCGGTTGATTTATAAAATTGATGAACTTCAATCGGTACTTTTCTGTGAAAGTAAGTATCGTTTTTTCCGACTGTAGTACCTGTTTTTTTAGGGTGATGCGGAAGTATACGAGGCCTGCGCTTGTAATAAGGTATTACACGACCTACATCATCACAGGAGCGGTGACCATAAGCCTTTTGAGCAGAGCCACGAATAAGACTATGCACTTCGGCTATATCAGGCGTACAAACGATAATATCCCATTGATATTTTCTGTGACGCAGAAAAGCATCTGACATTGAATTCGGATAAATGATTAGACCATTTTCATCAAATAAAGCTTTGCCTAAATCGTCAGTATCACCAGCCTCTAAAGTATCAGGCTTAATTATTGATAACCGAGCATAATATTCATCAATATAAGATTGTGGTAGATGTTCAAATTCATCAGGCTTATGAGCTTTTAATAATTCAGCTTTAAAAGTTTTATCTGTGGGATAAACGCCCTGCACTTCATCTATTAACAATAATGCACCGATTGGCATCCAGTTATAGAAGTTTCTTAATAAAAAAATGCCCTCTTCATTTTGTGATGAAACACGCCACAATTTAGCGGAATCAGGAAACTTTTCACCTAATTCAGTTTCAATGACATCAAGCGGTTTCATACCTTCGATATTAGTTATAACCAAACGGCCAAGGCGTAAAGCTGGAAGTATTGAGTACCAAATTGCGGTTGATGTTTTATATGAACCAGGTTCACCGTGAAATATTGAAATAGCCATTAAATCATCCGAAAAACAATTTTAGTAACATAGGCATTTAAGATCACATTAATAGCGTCAACAATGCGGCATTCAATGGCAAAGGTACGTAATGAAGGAGGCAGCGAATTAAAAGCGGCACCAATAGCCTCAGCAACAGATAAATCTTGCAATATTAGCTGTGCAACATCCCAAGCAAAACGCAAACTAGCAAGGTAAGCATAAGCCTGTAAAAGCATGTAATATTCAACAAACCAAGCCGTGAATCTTGTTACAAAGTCCGGTATCCCTTCGGTAAAGAAATACTCAACAAGACCGAAAAAATCAGTAACAGAATTAGCAAAACCTTCTATACCGTCAGCAGCAAAAGCGCTCGATGATAAGAGTAAACAAAATATAAATATTAAAATTTTCATTCAAAAATAATCCTTGCAGCCATCAAAAACGCTAAAAACATAATGACAGCGCCTATAATCCCAGAATTAGCGCTTAACATATCCCAAAAACCGACATCAAACGTCCCCATTGATAAAACAAGTGAAATAGGTTGATAACCGCCACCAGAGGCATTTTTAACACTAAACAAATCACCAAAACCATTGCGCATCTCTGCAATAAACTGAGAAGCCTCTTCTCTTTTAGATTCAACTTGGGTCTTTAATTCGTCTATATCAGATTGATCAAGCAAATCACAAAATGAGCCTAAATCAGCACAAGAGTATGAACTTGAACCAACAGTAAAATCTAACTTATCATTTAACTTTTTAAGTTCATCAACGACAGGTTTTAAATCAATAGAAGCACCACCACCGCCACCAGTGCCGGAGTCGCCACCGTCAGGAGGGCAATTATCACCTGTGCATGGTTTTGGGTTGTCAACACATGAAGCATGCTCAGGGTTAGCAGTACAAAATTCAGGAGTTGCTTCAACAGGTTTTTTAGGGTCATTACATTCATCACCTGTGCAGGCATGAAAACATAAAAAATCGTTACCTACATAACCGCATTGTTCATCACAGATACCCTGAGACGAGCATTTGTTTTCAGCGGTATCTGTACAGACTTTTAAACCATCATTAACAGCAGCGCATTCATCAGGCGCGACAGGCTTGATAATATCTTCGGGGTCATATTCAGGTGCTTTATTATCAGAATCACCAAAACATGATTGCTCTAAATTGACATGATAAGCACTACCAAATGAGCCTTTAGAATAAGCACAAGATGCGCCAGTAGCGGAATCAGTCTTACAAACTGTTTGAGCAGTATTAGTTAAAGCCGGAAGCATAGAGCCAAGCTGAGATTGGCAATTAGAAGCGTTATCAAGCTCTTGTGGGTTAAAACATTTATCTATTTTCCCGTCATTATTAGAGTCATGACCATATATATAAGATAAGTTTTCATCGGGGGGACAACTAGCAGATTGATCAACTGGGATTGGGTCGGGATAAAAACGTCCAGAGGGAAGGCTTTGAACAATAGTGCTCCCGTCCCAGCTAACAACTTCATTTCTACAGTTGATTATATTGTAATCATAATCGTAAACACCTAACGAGCACGATTTAATCCCAGTGTTAGATTTATATTTATCAAAAACTATGCCAGTACAATATTCAGAAGCTGAAGAAGAACCAGCAGATAAAGAATAGTCAGGTGTGAAAAATGGAGCTTGACCATTAGCATTAGCTGAACATTTATATTTTACTGAAGCTTCTATTTTTGGAGGTAAATAAGTTGAATTATCATAAATACTAGCCTGAACGGTAGAAATGAAAAAGGCTATTACTAACCCTAAAGAAATTAATAATAGCCTATTCATTTTAATGCTTGTTCCTTTTTAACTTACTCTAACGCCAGTGCTAAACCCCTCAACGAAAAAGTAAAATAAGGAGCAAGCAAAAAAAATTGTGATAACCAATTACTTAAACCAGCCGAGTAAGCGGCCAACACCGAAACCGATTGCCGCAAGTGTTACAACACCTAAAATAACAGCAGTTTGGTTACCAGAAGCTTCAGTAACAGCAGAGCCGACAGCAGCAGTATAATCAGCAGCGAAAGCAGTTGAAGAAGCTGCGATAGTAGTACCAACAGCGGCCATTTTTAACATTAATTTTTGTGCATTAGACATAGTATGTCCCTTAATAAGTGAGTTATAAAAAAGTTTTTATGAGTGTTTACCCATCGTTCTTACCATTCTGCCCAGCGCATGACCTGCGAAAAACGTTAAGCAAAATGCACCTGATAATTGACCTGCAAGACCAACATCAAATTCAAAATACGTTTGTATTAATGGCAATAAGCTATCAATAGCAAACGCTTCATATTCGCTTTGGGTCATTACAACAAAGTCACAGACATTTGATTGAATCAATCGGCCTGTAGTATCGACTTCAAAACAACTTGGCATCGAATTTCCTTCGTTTTAACAACCTAAAACGTATAAATAAAAGCACCACTAAACTAATAAGAGATATGTAAAACAGTGCCGTATAAAACATTATTAGCTACCCGCAGACAAAGTGCCCTTAGGCTTATTATCTAGAGGAACATTCATATCAAGTGGAGTATGGCCAAAGACTTCAACCAAGATAGTACTGGTCATATCTTCAGGGTCTATATCAATTTCAGCACTAATAAAACATGGATATTCATACTGGCTTAATTGACGAACTAAAGAAATATCAGCTTTTAAACACTTATCATCATCAATGGTAAAACCTTTTGATTCACTGCGACCTTTTTCAGTTTCCCAATTGCGAACAGGTGACAAATTGAAAAGGCTAGCAAACTCGTAAGATTTACCGCTTGATTTACCAACGCCCTTGGCAGATTGAAAGCCAGTGACAAAGAATGTTTTTTTCATAATTAAAACCTTATAAGTTCAGAGTAATAAGAAGGCGCAGACAATTTGCCGCCGTGTTTGGGGTCATTACCGACCAATGCAATTAGAGTTTCTTCAGCAGATAAACCCCAATCTTCAACCAAATCATATATTGCACGACCACACATTTTCCGAAGCCATTCGGTCTTAGCCTCGAGCGTGAGCATTGCCGTTTTTTTAGCTTTAAAAAGTAAATCAGTAGAGTATTTATCACTTAAATTCATGCTTTGACTAAACACGCACAAACCAGCGAAGCATTCAGCTGGTGACGTTAATACATCAATAGAAACGTCTTTTAATTCAACTTCAGAGCGATACCAAACCTGACCTTTTAAGCCTTGTTCGGCAGCTTTGTTATAAATACGCCAGTATGTCAGGCTTTGACGGCTACCAATTCGGACAATTTCACCGGTAACTTGATCACCGTCATAATCTTTTTCAATCTTAATTTTTTTAGGATTACAACCGCCTTTAAATCGTTTAAAAGCTTCATCTTTGTAAGCTTTAATTGCATATTCACAATCAAAATTACCGTCAAAATCGTCAAAAAATAAATCACAACGTTTCAAATGAGTAACGCCCATAAACTTAAGCCAGTGGTGAAGCCTATGACCATTTGTATGACTAAATAAATGTTTGCAACCAGTGCCAGATATTTGAAAGTAAACAGTATCGTTATTGCCACCGAACGCGACAAAACCAATAACTTTTTTTCTTTTTGCGTCTAATATTTCTTTAGAGTGAGTATAGAAAAAACGACCATAAGAACGGGTTGAGCCAAGGCGTAAACCTAAGACGCGAATAACGAACTCTTCTACTCTCAATTGTTCAGTTTCTTTGACATGCTCATGAAAAAGATCTAAACCGTCTTGAGTATCAGGATATGTTGAATAATCGGGAAGTTTTGCCCAAGCAGAACAATCAAGGCGTTGAAAAGAACGGAACGGAACGGAAAAAGCTAAATGGTCAAAACCTACTTGGCCAAGACGTTCAGCAAATGAAATCGACTTATCTCTAAAACAAGGCAATAAAGGCGTTTTTTCACGCTTAAAAACAATATCGTTATTATTGACTGGTCTAGACTGGCAAACATTGCCGAATCTATCAGTTAACCAGAAACGACTTAATAAATTAGTTGCCTGCATGTAAGGCCTCCAATTCACTATATTTTTCATCTGAAAGGCTGTCGATATCAACTAATGAGTAGTCATCACCAAAATCATGTACTAGATCCATTTTTAAATGGCTCATCGATTTAGCCCAAAATTCACCCCAACAAAGAGACAGAGTAAAAATGCCCTGTCCTTCGCTAGTTAAATCTTTAAAGTAAATTGTGGCTAACATCGATAAAAGTCCTTTTTAAAACTTAATCTAACAATCTAAGAATTTATAATATAGGCGAAATCTAAGTTATAAGAATCTTATTGTCAAGAATTATAAGAAATTAGTTTATGATTAAAATAGGAATGAGGAGGACTAATGCCAACAAAACACATAAATGACGCCGTATGGCGAAAAGTGGAACAAATGACCGTAAAAGCGGTTATTGAAACAAGAGAGCCAATAAAAGACACAGACGTTTTAAACTGGCTAATAGAAAGAGGGCTAAAGGGAATAGAAAAAGAGGATTTTAGAGATCTAAAAAAAGAGTAAGGCCGTCTGTAAGAGTATTCGATTCAGCAAGAAAAAAACCAAGCCTAAAGCTAGTAGAGTCCGACCGCAAGCATAAGAAGCCTATGCAATTGTAGAGTTAACCCCCGTAAGACAAGACGGGGGTTTTTACATCAAAAAAATAAAATCAAAAGAATAGACCAAAGCATGGTTTTGCCTTCGGCCGTCAAAAGTCTGTTTGATTGCAATAAGTGATCGCTTAAAAGAATGTCTATAGGGCGTGGAATTATTGAGTTTTTATAAACTTCAAATTTACGCATCAACCAAAGAGTAAAAACGCCATCATTGTTATAGAGCGTTTCGCTCCGCTTACATCAAACCTTCGGTTTAATAAAAAGATAGCAAAAAAGCAAATAAAACCTATATTTTGCTATCATTTACTTGCTTTATTCTGCCAATTTGCTATCATTAACACATAGAAAGAACATTAATTGATAGCAAAGGCGGAAAAAATGGAAAACTTAAACATAGTAAAAACTGAAAACTCAAAAAATTGCGTATGGTGGTCTTGTTATGCAAATGCAAAATACGAGTTTTACTGGGAAATAAACACAGATTCGATTTTAGTAACAAAAAAACGTTCAAACGGTTTAGTAGTAGAATTCAAATTATACCCAGACAAAAAAATCAACGCAGCAAGCGTAAGAACATGTATTAACAAATTTTTAAAGGAGATTTAATAATGGCAACTTTCACAATCAGAGCAGACGAAAAACAAGAAAAAGCACTTGATTCATTTATGGAAAAAAGCAACTTTGCAGCGAAAACCAAAGCTGTACTTTGGTTAATTGAAAACGCTGAAAGACTTGTTAAAAATGATGAAATTTTGTGTGAATTAGTCAAGGCAGAAAGAGAAAAAAATAAGGCTATTGAGAAGTTAAAGAATGTTAAAAGCCCGAATCTAAACGAGTACTTTTGATAGCAATATGTTTGTTCCAGGGAAAGATTATGATATCAAAAACAAAACACCGGTAACAATTTTTGATAGCAATATGTTTGTTCCTGGGAAAGATTATGATATCAAAAACAAAACACCGGTAACAATTTTTGATAGCAATATGTTTGTTCCTGGGAAAGATTATGATATCAATTCGCACAATGCAGATTATGCAAAAGAGCCACCGCTTTTAAAATTTTAAGCGATGGCTTTTATACATAATCTGTGACCACATTGTGCGCATTTTTTATTAAATGAAGAATAGAGTAAATAAATATTATCGCTTTGCCTCGTAACGCTGGCTTGCTCAGACTTCGCCGCCAAGCGTTACTCATCAAAGCAATGAAATACTTGGTTTATCTATAGTTTTATAATCATTACTGACAACTTTTGAAGGTTCACATATTGCAGGTATCACAGTTGTTGAAGTTTTAAGTAAAACTAAACAATCAGCTTTATATTCAATTTCAAAACCCATCGCTATTAAATCATCACTATTCACTGAAAATTGACCTTTTTCAGTTTCTAAGTTAAAGAAAAAATCACGTCCTAAAACGAATCTATTTTTATTGTATTTGGTTAAGACACCAGACACATAAACGTTAAAAGCCGAAAAAGGCAAGCCTAGACTATCAGCATAACTGTACACGCTTTTACCAGTTTCAGAAGTAATATCAGCACGATTAGACGTATCAAGAACTTTAACATCATCCCTAGAAATGGCTTTAGATACTTGCTCGTAAGCAATCGGAACAGGGTCATCATCTTGAAACTTACTATTGATAAACCATGCCCAATAACAAATAGAAAAGAATGTAACAATAAGCGCACCGATAACAACAGGGTCTTGTAACGGGGTTCGTCCTTCGTTTGCTTCATTAAATGCACCTGTAGCGGTTGATTTATAAAATTGATGAACTTCAATCGGTACTTTTCTGTGAAAGTAAGTATCGTTTTTTCCGACTGTAGTACCTGTTTTTTTAGGGTGATGCGGAAGTATACGAGGCCTGCGCTTGTAATAAGGTATTACACGACCTACATCATCACAGGAGCGGTGACCATAAGCCTTTTGAGCAGAGCCACGAATAAGACTATGCACTTCGGCTATATCAGGCGTACAAACGATAATATCCCATTGATATTTTCTGTGACGCAGAAAAGCATCTGACATTGAATTCGGATAAATGATTAGACCATTTTCATCAAATAAAGCTTTGCCTAAATCGTCAGTATCACCAGCCTCTAAAGTATCAGGCTTAATTATTGATAACCGAGCATAATATTCATCAATATAAGATTGTGGTAGATGTTCAAATTCATCAGGCTTATGAGCTTTTAATAATTCAGCTTTAAAAGTTTTATCTGTGGGATAAACGCCCTGCACTTCATCTATTAACAATAATGCACCGATTGGCATCCAGTTATAGAAGTTTCTTAATAAAAAAATGCCCTCTTCATTTTGTGATGAAACACGCCACAATTTAGCGGAATCAGGAAACTTTTCACCTAATTCAGTTTCAATGACATCAAGCGGTTTCATACCTTCGATATTAGTTATAACCAAACGGCCAAGGCGTAAAGCTGGAAGTATTGAGTACCAAATTGCGGTTGATGTTTTATATGAACCAGGTTCACCGTGAAATATTGAAATAGCCATTAAATCATCCGAAAAACAATTTTAGTAACATAGGCATTTAAGATCACATTAATAGCGTCAACAATGCGGCATTCAATGGCAAAGGTACGTAATGAAGGAGGCAGCGAATTAAAAGCGGCACCAATAGCCTCAGCAACAGATAAATCTTGCAATATTAGCTGTGCAACATCCCAAGCAAAACGCAAACTAGCAAGGTAAGCATAAGCCTGTAAAAGCATGTAATATTCAACAAACCAAGCCGTGAATCTTGTTACAAAGTCCGGTATCCCTTCGGTAAAGAAATACTCAACAAGACCGAAAAAATCAGTAACAGAATTAGCAAAACCTTCTATACCGTCAGCAGCAAAAGCGCTCGATGATAAGAGTAAACAAAATATAAATATTAAAATTTTCATTCAAAAATAATCCTTGCAGCCATCAAAAACGCTAAAAACATAATGACAGCGCCTATAATCCCAGAATTAGCGCTTAACATATCCCAAAAACCGACATCAAACGTCCCCATTGATAAAACAAGTGAAATAGGTTGATAACCGCCACCAGAGGCATTTTTAACACTAAACAAATCACCAAAACCATTGCGCATCTCTGCAATAAACTGAGAAGCCTCTTCTCTTTTAGATTCAACTTGGGTCTTTAATTCGTCTATATCAGATTGATCAAGCAAATCACAAAATGAGCCTAAATCAGCACAAGAGTATGAACTTGAACCAACAGTAAAATCTAACTTATCATTTAACTTTTTAAGTTCATCAACGACAGGTTTTAAATCAATAGAAGCACCACCACCGCCACCAGTGCCGGAGTCGCCACCGTCAGGAGGGCAATTATCACCTGTGCATGGTTTTGGGTTGTCAACACATGAAGCATGCTCAGGGTTAGCAGTACAAAATTCAGGAGTTGCTTCAACAGGTTTTTTAGGGTCATTACATTCATCACCTGTGCAGGCATGAAAACATAAAAAATCGTTACCTACATAACCGCATTGTTCATCACAGATACCCTGAGACGAGCATTTGTTTTCAGCGGTATCTGTACAGACTTTTAAACCATCATTAACAGCAGCGCATTCATCAGGCGCGACAGGCTTGATAATATCTTCGGGGTCATATTCAGGTGCTTTATTATCAGAATCACCAAAACATGATTGCTCTAAATTGACATGATAAGCACTACCAAATGAGCCTTTAGAATAAGCACAAGATGCGCCAGTAGCGGAATCAGTCTTACAAACTGTTTGAGCAGTATTAGTTAAAGCCGGAAGCATAGAGCCAAGCTGAGATTGGCAATTAGAAGCGTTATCAAGCTCTTGTGGGTTAAAACATTTATCTATTTTCCCGTCATTATTAGAGTCATGACCATATATATAAGATAAGTTTTCATCGGGGGGACAACTAGCAGATTGATCAACTGGGATTGGGTCGGGATAAAAACGTCCAGAGGGAAGGCTTTGAACAATAGTGCTCCCGTCCCAGCTAACAACTTCATTTCTACAGTTGATTATATTGTAATCATAATCGTAAACACCTAACGAGCACGATTTAATCCCAGTGTTAGATTTATATTTATCAAAAACTATGCCAGTACAATATTCAGAAGCTGAAGAAGAACCAGCAGATAAAGAATAGTCAGGTGTGAAAAATGGAGCTTGACCATTAGCATTAGCTGAACATTTATATTTTACTGAAGCTTCTATTTTTGGAGGTAAATAAGTTGAATTATCATAAATACTAGCCTGAACGGTAGAAATGAAAAAGGCTATTACTAACCCTAAAGAAATTAATAATAGCCTATTCATTTTAATGCTTGTTCCTTTTTAACTTACTCTAACGCCAGTGCTAAACCCCTCAACGAAAAAGTAAAATAAGGAGCAAGCAAAAAAAATTGTGATAACCAATTACTTAAACCAGCCGAGTAAGCGGCCAACACCGAAACCGATTGCCGCAAGTGTTACAACACCTAAAATAACAGCAGTTTGGTTACCAGAAGCTTCAGTAACAGCAGAGCCGACAGCAGCAGTATAATCAGCAGCGAAAGCAGTTGAAGAAGCTGCGATAGTAGTACCAACAGCGGCCATTTTTAACATTAATTTTTGTGCATTAGACATAGTATGTCCCTTAATAAGTGAGTTATAAAAAAGTTTTTATGAGTGTTTACCCATCGTTCTTACCATTCTGCCCAGCGCATGACCTGCGAAAAACGTTAAGCAAAATGCACCTGATAATTGACCTGCAAGACCAACATCAAATTCAAAATACGTTTGTATTAATGGCAATAAGCTATCAATAGCAAACGCTTCATATTCGCTTTGGGTCATTACAACAAAGTCACAGACATTTGATTGAATCAATCGGCCTGTAGTATCGACTTCAAAACAACTTGGCATCGAATTTCCTTCGTTTTAACAACCTAAAACGTATAAATAAAAGCACCACTAAACTAATAAGAGATATGTAAAACAGTGCCGTATAAAACATTATTAGCTACCCGCAGACAAAGTGCCCTTAGGCTTATTATCTAGAGGAACATTCATATCAAGTGGAGTATGGCCAAAGACTTCAACCAAGATAGTACTGGTCATATCTTCAGGGTCTATATCAATTTCAGCACTAATAAAACATGGATATTCATACTGGCTTAATTGACGAACTAAAGAAATATCAGCTTTTAAACACTTATCATCATCAATGGTAAAACCTTTTGATTCACTGCGACCTTTTTCAGTTTCCCAATTGCGAACAGGTGACAAATTGAAAAGGCTAGCAAACTCGTAAGATTTACCGCTTGATTTACCAACGCCCTTGGCAGATTGAAAGCCAGTGACAAAGAATGTTTTTTTCATAATTAAAACCTTATAAGTTCAGAGTAATAAGAAGGCGCAGACAATTTGCCGCCGTGTTTGGGGTCATTACCGACCAATGCAATTAGAGTTTCTTCAGCAGATAAACCCCAATCTTCAACCAAATCATATATTGCACGACCACACATTTTCCGAAGCCATTCGGTCTTAGCCTCGAGCGTGAGCATTGCCGTTTTTTTAGCTTTAAAAAGTAAATCAGTAGAGTATTTATCACTTAAATTCATGCTTTGACTAAACACGCACAAACCAGCGAAGCATTCAGCTGGTGACGTTAATACATCAATAGAAACGTCTTTTAATTCAACTTCAGAGCGATACCAAACCTGACCTTTTAAGCCTTGTTCGGCAGCTTTGTTATAAATACGCCAGTATGTCAGGCTTTGACGGCTACCAATTCGGACAATTTCACCGGTAACTTGATCACCGTCATAATCTTTTTCAATCTTAATTTTTTTAGGATTACAACCGCCTTTAAATCGTTTAAAAGCTTCATCTTTGTAAGCTTTAATTGCATATTCACAATCAAAATTACCGTCAAAATCGTCAAAAAATAAATCACAACGTTTCAAATGAGTAACGCCCATAAACTTAAGCCAGTGGTGAAGCCTATGACCATTTGTATGACTAAATAAATGTTTGCAACCAGTGCCAGATATTTGAAAGTAAACAGTATCGTTATTGCCACCGAACGCGACAAAACCAATAACTTTTTTCTTTTTGCGTCTAATATTTCTTTAGAGTGAGTATAGAAAAAACGACCATAAGAACGGGTTGAGCCAAGGCGTAAACCTAAGACGCGAATAACGAACTCTTCTACTCTCAATTGTTCAGTTTCTTTGACATGCTCATGAAAAAGATCTAAACCGTCTTGAGTATCAGGATATGTTGAATAATCGGGAAGTTTTGCCCAAGCAGAACAATCAAGGCGTTGAAAAGAACGGAACGGAACGGAAAAAGCTAAATGGTCAAAACCTACTTGGCCAAGACGTTCAGCAAATGAAATCGACTTATCTCTAAAACAAGGCAATAAAGGCGTTTTTTCACGCTTAAAAACAATATCGTTATTATTGACTGGTCTAGACTGGCAAACATTGCCGAATCTATCAGTTAACCAGAAACGACTTAATAAATTAGTTGCCTGCATGTAAGGCCTCCAATTCACTATATTTTTCATCTGAAAGGCTGTCGATATCAACTAATGAGTAGTCATCACCAAAATCATGTACTAGATCCATTTTTAAATGGCTCATCGATTTAGCCCAAAATTCACCCCAACAAAGAGACAGAGTAAAAATGCCCTGTCCTTCGCTAGTTAAATCTTTAAAGTAAATTGTGGCTAACATCGATAAAAGTCCTTTTTAAAACTTAATCTAACAATCTAAGAATTTATAATATAGGCGAAATCTAAGTTATAAGAATCTTATTGTCAAGAATTATAAGAAATTAGTTTATGATTAAAATAGGAATGAGGAGGACTAATGCCAACAAAACACATAAATGACGCCGTATGGCGAAAAGTGGAACAAATGACCGTAAAAGCGGTTATTGAAACAAGAGAGCCAATAAAAGACACAGACGTTTTAAACTGGCTAATAGAAAGAGGGCTAAAGGGAATAGAAAAAGAGGATTTTAGAGATCTAAAAAAAGAGTAAGGCCGTCTGTAAGAGTATTCGATTCAGCAAGAAAAAAACCAAGCCTAAAGCTAGTAGAGTCCGACCGCAAGCATAAGAAGCCTATGCAATTGTAGAGTTAACCCCCGTAAGACAAGACGGGGGTTTTTACATCAAAAAAATAAAATCAAAAGAATAGACCAAAGCATGGTTTTGCCTTCGGCCGTCAAAAGTCTGTTTGATTGCAATAAGTGATCGCTTAAAAGAATGTCTATAGGGCGTGGAATTATTGAGTTTTTATAAACTTCAAATTTACGCATCAACCAAAGAGTAAAAACGCCATCATTGTTATAGAGCGTTTCGCTCCGCTTACATCAAACCTTCGGTTTAATAAAAAGATAGCAAAAAAGCAAATAAAACCTATATTTTGCTATCATTTACTTGCTTTATTCTGCCAATTTGCTATCATTAACACATAGAAAGAACATTAATTGATAGCAAAGGCGGAAAAAATGGAAAACTTAAACATAGTAAAAACTGAAAACTCAAAAAATTGCGTATGGTGGTCTTGTTATGCAAATGCAAAATACGAGTTTTACTGGGAAATAAACACAGATTCGATTTTAGTAACAAAAAAACGTTCAAACGGTTTAGTAGTAGAATTCAAATTATACCCAGACAAAAAAATCAACGCAGCAAGCGTAAGAACATGTATTAACAAATTTTTAAAGGAGATTTAATAATGGCAACTTTCACAATCAGAGCAGACGAAAAACAAGAAAAAGCACTTGATTCATTTATGGAAAAAAGCAACTTTGCAGCGAAAACCAAAGCTGTACTTTGGTTAATTGAAAACGCTGAAAGACTTGTTAAAAATGATGAAATTTTGTGTGAATTAGTCAAGGCAGAAAGAGAAAAAAATAAGGCTATTGAGAAGTTAAAGAATGTTAAAAGCCCGAATCTAAACGAGTACTTTTGATAGCAATATGTTTGTTCCAGGGAAAGATTATGATATCAAAAACAAAACACCGGTAACAATTTTTGATAGCAATATGTTTGTTCCTGGGAAAGATTATGATATCAAAAACAAAACACCGGTAACAATTTTTGATAGCAATATGTTTGTTCCTGGGAAAGATTATGATATCAATTCGCACAATGCAGATTATGCAAAAGAGCCACCGCTTTTAAAATTTTAAGCGATGGCTTTTATACATAATCTGTGACCACATTGTGCGCATTTTTTATTAAATGAAGAATAGAGTAAATAAATATTATCGCTTTGCCTCGTAACGCTGGCTTGCTCAGACTTCGCCGCCAAGCGTTACTCATCAAAGCAATGAAATACTTGGTTTATCTATAGTTTTATAATCATTACTGACAACTTTTGAAGGTTCACATATTGCAGGTATCACAGTTGTTGAAGTTTTAAGTAAAACTAAACAATCAGCTTTATATTCAATTTCAAAACCCATCGCTATTAAATCATCACTATTCACTGAAAATTGACCTTTTTCAGTTTCTAAGTTAAAGAAAAAATCACGTCCTAAAACGAATCTATTTTTATTGTATTTGGTTAAGACACCAGACACATAAACGTTAAAAGCCGAAAAAGGCAAGCCTAGACTATCAGCATAACTGTACACGCTTTTACCAGTTTCAGAAGTAATATCAGCACGATTAGACGTATCAAGAACTTTAACATCATCCCTAGAAATGGCTTTAGATACTTGCTCGTAAGCAATCGGAACAGGGTCATCATCTTGAAACTTACTATTGATAAACCATGCCCAATAACAAATAGAAAAGAATGTAACAATAAGCGCACCGATAACAACAGGGTCTTGTAACGGGGTTCGTCCTTCGTTTGCTTCATTAAATGCACCTGTAGCGGTTGATTTATAAAATTGATGAACTTCAATCGGTACTTTTCTGTGAAAGTAAGTATCGTTTTTTCCGACTGTAGTACCTGTTTTTTTAGGGTGATGCGGAAGTATACGAGGCCTGCGCTTGTAATAAGGTATTACACGACCTACATCATCACAGGAGCGGTGACCATAAGCCTTTTGAGCAGAGCCACGAATAAGACTATGCACTTCGGCTATATCAGGCGTACAAACGATAATATCCCATTGATATTTTCTGTGACGCAGAAAAGCATCTGACATTGAATTCGGATAAATGATTAGACCATTTTCATCAAATAAAGCTTTGCCTAAATCGTCAGTATCACCAGCCTCTAAAGTATCAGGCTTAATTATTGATAACCGAGCATAATATTCATCAATATAAGATTGTGGTAGATGTTCAAATTCATCAGGCTTATGAGCTTTTAATAATTCAGCTTTAAAAGTTTTATCTGTGGGATAAACGCCCTGCACTTCATCTATTAACAATAATGCACCGATTGGCATCCAGTTATAGAAGTTTCTTAATAAAAAAATGCCCTCTTCATTTTGTGATGAAACACGCCACAATTTAGCGGAATCAGGAAACTTTTCACCTAATTCAGTTTCAATGACATCAAGCGGTTTCATACCTTCGATATTAGTTATAACCAAACGGCCAAGGCGTAAAGCTGGAAGTATTGAGTACCAAATTGCGGTTGATGTTTTATATGAACCAGGTTCACCGTGAAATATTGAAATAGCCATTAAATCATCCGAAAAACAATTTTAGTAACATAGGCATTTAAGATCACATTAATAGCGTCAACAATGCGGCATTCAATGGCAAAGGTACGTAATGAAGGAGGCAGCGAATTAAAAGCGGCACCAATAGCCTCAGCAACAGATAAATCTTGCAATATTAGCTGTGCAACATCCCAAGCAAAACGCAAACTAGCAAGGTAAGCATAAGCCTGTAAAAGCATGTAATATTCAACAAACCAAGCCGTGAATCTTGTTACAAAGTCCGGTATCCCTTCGGTAAAGAAATACTCAACAAGACCGAAAAAATCAGTAACAGAATTAGCAAAACCTTCTATACCGTCAGCAGCAAAAGCGCTCGATGATAAGAGTAAACAAAATATAAATATTAAAATTTTCATTCAAAAATAATCCTTGCAGCCATCAAAAACGCTAAAAACATAATGACAGCGCCTATAATCCCAGAATTAGCGCTTAACATATCCCAAAAACCGACATCAAACGTCCCCATTGATAAAACAAGTGAAATAGGTTGATAACCGCCACCAGAGGCATTTTTAACACTAAACAAATCACCAAAACCATTGCGCATCTCTGCAATAAACTGAGAAGCCTCTTCTCTTTTAGATTCAACTTGGGTCTTTAATTCGTCTATATCAGATTGATCAAGCAAATCACAAAATGAGCCTAAATCAGCACAAGAGTATGAACTTGAACCAACAGTAAAATCTAACTTATCATTTAACTTTTTAAGTTCATCAACGACAGGTTTTAAATCAATAGAAGCACCACCACCGCCACCAGTGCCGGAGTCGCCACCGTCAGGAGGGCAATTATCACCTGTGCATGGTTTTGGGTTGTCAACACATGAAGCATGCTCAGGGTTAGCAGTACAAAATTCAGGAGTTGCTTCAACAGGTTTTTTAGGGTCATTACATTCATCACCTGTGCAGGCATGAAAACATAAAAAATCGTTACCTACATAACCGCATTGTTCATCACAGATACCCTGAGACGAGCATTTGTTTTCAGCGGTATCTGTACAGACTTTTAAACCATCATTAACAGCAGCGCATTCATCAGGCGCGACAGGCTTGATAATATCTTCGGGGTCATATTCAGGTGCTTTATTATCAGAATCACCAAAACATGATTGCTCTAAATTGACATGATAAGCACTACCAAATGAGCCTTTAGAATAAGCACAAGATGCGCCAGTAGCGGAATCAGTCTTACAAACTGTTTGAGCAGTATTAGTTAAAGCCGGAAGCATAGAGCCAAGCTGAGATTGGCAATTAGAAGCGTTATCAAGCTCTTGTGGGTTAAAACATTTATCTATTTTCCCGTCATTATTAGAGTCATGACCATATATATAAGATAAGTTTTCATCGGGGGGACAACTAGCAGATTGATCAACTGGGATTGGGTCGGGATAAAAACGTCCAGAGGGAAGGCTTTGAACAATAGTGCTCCCGTCCCAGCTAACAACTTCATTTCTACAGTTGATTATATTGTAATCATAATCGTAAACACCTAACGAGCACGATTTAATCCCAGTGTTAGATTTATATTTATCAAAAACTATGCCAGTACAATATTCAGAAGCTGAAGAAGAACCAGCAGATAAAGAATAGTCAGGTGTGAAAAATGGAGCTTGACCATTAGCATTAGCTGAACATTTATATTTTACTGAAGCTTCTATTTTTGGAGGTAAATAAGTTGAATTATCATAAATACTAGCCTGAACGGTAGAAATGAAAAAGGCTATTACTAACCCTAAAGAAATTAATAATAGCCTATTCATTTTAATGCTTGTTCCTTTTTAACTTACTCTAACGCCAGTGCTAAACCCCTCAACGAAAAAGTAAAATAAGGAGCAAGCAAAAAAAATTGTGATAACCAATTACTTAAACCAGCCGAGTAAGCGGCCAACACCGAAACCGATTGCCGCAAGTGTTACAACACCTAAAATAACAGCAGTTTGGTTACCAGAAGCTTCAGTAACAGCAGAGCCGACAGCAGCAGTATAATCAGCAGCGAAAGCAGTTGAAGAAGCTGCGATAGTAGTACCAACAGCGGCCATTTTTAACATTAATTTTTGTGCATTAGACATAGTATGTCCCTTAATAAGTGAGTTATAAAAAAGTTTTTATGAGTGTTTACCCATCGTTCTTACCATTCTGCCCAGCGCATGACCTGCGAAAAACGTTAAGCAAAATGCACCTGATAATTGACCTGCAAGACCAACATCAAATTCAAAATACGTTTGTATTAATGGCAATAAGCTATCAATAGCAAACGCTTCATATTCGCTTTGGGTCATTACAACAAAGTCACAGACATTTGATTGAATCAATCGGCCTGTAGTATCGACTTCAAAACAACTTGGCATCGAATTTCCTTCGTTTTAACAACCTAAAACGTATAAATAAAAGCACCACTAAACTAATAAGAGATATGTAAAACAGTGCCGTATAAAACATTATTAGCTACCCGCAGACAAAGTGCCCTTAGGCTTATTATCTAGAGGAACATTCATATCAAGTGGAGTATGGCCAAAGACTTCAACCAAGATAGTACTGGTCATATCTTCAGGGTCTATATCAATTTCAGCACTAATAAAACATGGATATTCATACTGGCTTAATTGACGAACTAAAGAAATATCAGCTTTTAAACACTTATCATCATCAATGGTAAAACCTTTTGATTCACTGCGACCTTTTTCAGTTTCCCAATTGCGAACAGGTGACAAATTGAAAAGGCTAGCAAACTCGTAAGATTTACCGCTTGATTTACCAACGCCCTTGGCAGATTGAAAGCCAGTGACAAAGAATGTTTTTTTCATAATTAAAACCTTATAAGTTCAGAGTAATAAGAAGGCGCAGACAATTTGCCGCCGTGTTTGGGGTCATTACCGACCAATGCAATTAGAGTTTCTTCAGCAGATAAACCCCAATCTTCAACCAAATCATATATTGCACGACCACACATTTTCCGAAGCCATTCGGTCTTAGCCTCGAGCGTGAGCATTGCCGTTTTTTTAGCTTTAAAAAGTAAATCAGTAGAGTATTTATCACTTAAATTCATGCTTTGACTAAACACGCACAAACCAGCGAAGCATTCAGCTGGTGACGTTAATACATCAATAGAAACGTCTTTTAATTCAACTTCAGAGCGATACCAAACCTGACCTTTTAAGCCTTGTTCGGCAGCTTTGTTATAAATACGCCAGTATGTCAGGCTTTGACGGCTACCAATTCGGACAATTTCACCGGTAACTTGATCACCGTCATAATCTTTTTCAATCTTAATTTTTTTAGGATTACAACCGCCTTTAAATCGTTTAAAAGCTTCATCTTTGTAAGCTTTAATTGCATATTCACAATCAAAATTACCGTCAAAATCGTCAAAAAATAAATCACAACGTTTCAAATGAGTAACGCCCATAAACTTAAGCCAGTGGTGAAGCCTATGACCATTTGTATGACTAAATAAATGTTTGCAACCAGTGCCAGATATTTGAAAGTAAACAGTATCGTTATTGCCACCGAACGCGACAAAACCAATAACTTTTTTTCTTTTTGCGTCTAATATTTCTTTAGAGTGAGTATAGAAAAAACGACCATAAGAACGGGTTGAGCCAAGGCGTAAACCTAAGACGCGAATAACGAACTCTTCTACTCTCAATTGTTCAGTTTCTTTGACATGCTCATGAAAAAGATCTAAACCGTCTTGAGTATCAGGATATGTTGAATAATCGGGAAGTTTTGCCCAAGCAGAACAATCAAGGCGTTGAAAAGAACGGAACGGAACGGAAAAAGCTAAATGGTCAAAACCTACTTGGCCAAGACGTTCAGCAAATGAAATCGACTTATCTCTAAAACAAGGCAATAAAGGCGTTTTTTCACGCTTAAAAACAATATCGTTATTATTGACTGGTCTAGACTGGCAAACATTGCCGAATCTATCAGTTAACCAGAAACGACTTAATAAATTAGTTGCCTGCATGTAAGGCCTCCAATTCACTATATTTTTCATCTGAAAGGCTGTCGATATCAACTAATGAGTAGTCATCACCAAAATCATGTACTAGATCCATTTTTAAATGGCTCATCGATTTAGCCCAAAATTCACCCCAACAAAGAGACAGAGTAAAAATGCCCTGTCCTTCGCTAGTTAAATCTTTAAAGTAAATTGTGGCTAACATCGATAAAAGTCCTTTTTAAAACTTAATCTAACAATCTAAGAATTTATAATATAGGCGAAATCTAAGTTATAAGAATCTTATTGTCAAGAATTATAAGAAATTAGTTTATGATTAAAATAGGAATGAGGAGGACTAATGCCAACAAAACACATAAATGACGCCGTATGGCGAAAAGTGGAACAAATGACCGTAAAAGCGGTTATTGAAACAAGAGAGCCAATAAAAGACACAGACGTTTTAAACTGGCTAATAGAAAGAGGGCTAAAGGGAATAGAAAAAGAGGATTTTAGAGATCTAAAAAAAGAGTAAGGCCGTCTGTAAGAGTATTCGATTCAGCAAGAAAAAAACCAAGCCTAAAGCTAGTAGAGTCCGACCGCAAGCATAAGAAGCCTATGCAATTGTAGAGTTAACCCCCGTAAGACAAGACGGGGGTTTTTACATCAAAAAAATAAAATCAAAAGAATAGACCAAAGCATGGTTTTGCCTTCGGCCGTCAAAAGTCTGTTTGATTGCAATAAGTGATCGCTTAAAAGAATGTCTATAGGGCGTGGAATTATTGAGTTTTTATAAACTTCAAATTTACGCATCAACCAAAGAGTAAAAACGCCATCATTGTTATAGAGCGTTTCGCTCCGCTTACATCAAACCTTCGGTTTAATAAAAAGATAGCAAAAAAGCAAATAAAACCTATATTTTGCTATCATTTACTTGCTTTATTCTGCCAATTTGCTATCATTAACACATAGAAAGAACATTAATTGATAGCAAAGGCGGAAAAAATGGAAAACTTAAACATAGTAAAAACTGAAAACTCAAAAAATTGCGTATGGTGGTCTTGTTATGCAAATGCAAAATACGAGTTTTACTGGGAAATAAACACAGATTCGATTTTAGTAACAAAAAAACGTTCAAACGGTTTAGTAGTAGAATTCAAATTATACCCAGACAAAAAAATCAACGCAGCAAGCGTAAGAACATGTATTAACAAATTTTTAAAGGAGATTTAATAATGGCAACTTTCACAATCAGAGCAGACGAAAAACAAGAAAAAGCACTTGATTCATTTATGGAAAAAAGCAACTTTGCAGCGAAAACCAAAGCTGTACTTTGGTTAATTGAAAACGCTGAAAGACTTGTTAAAAATGATGAAATTTTGTGTGAATTAGTCAAGGCAGAAAGAGAAAAAAATAAGGCTATTGAGAAGTTAAAGAATGTTAAAAGCCCGAATCTAAACGAGTACTTTTGATAGCAATATGTTTGTTCCAGGGAAAGATTATGATATCAAAAACAAAACACCGGTAACAATTTTTGATAGCAATATGTTTGTTCCTGGGAAAGATTATGATATCAAAAACAAAACACCGGTAACAATTTTTGATAGCAATATGTTTGTTCCTGGGAAAGATTATGATATCAATTCGCACAATGCAGATTATGCAAAAGAGCCACCGCTTTTAAAATTTTAAGCGATGGCTTTTATACATAATCTGTGACCACATTGTGCGCATTTTTTATTAAATGAAGAATAGAGTAAATAAATATTATCGCTTTGCCTCGTAACGCTGGCTTGCTCAGACTTCGCCGCCAAGCGTTACTCATCAAAGCAATGAAATACTTGGTTTATCTATAGTTTTATAATCATTACTGACAACTTTTGAAGGTTCACATATTGCAGGTATCACAGTTGTTGAAGTTTTAAGTAAAACTAAACAATCAGCTTTATATTCAATTTCAAAACCCATCGCTATTAAATCATCACTATTCACTGAAAATTGACCTTTTTCAGTTTCTAAGTTAAAGAAAAAATCACGTCCTAAAACGAATCTATTTTTATTGTATTTGGTTAAGACACCAGACACATAAACGTTAAAAGCCGAAAAAGGCAAGCCTAGACTATCAGCATAACTGTACACGCTTTTACCAGTTTCAGAAGTAATATCAGCACGATTAGACGTATCAAGAACTTTAACATCATCCCTAGAAATGGCTTTAGATACTTGCTCGTAAGCAATCGGAACAGGGTCATCATCTTGAAACTTACTATTGATAAACCATGCCCAATAACAAATAGAAAAGAATGTAACAATAAGCGCACCGATAACAACAGGGTCTTGTAACGGGGTTCGTCCTTCGTTTGCTTCATTAAATGCACCTGTAGCGGTTGATTTATAAAATTGATGAACTTCAATCGGTACTTTTCTGTGAAAGTAAGTATCGTTTTTTCCGACTGTAGTACCTGTTTTTTTAGGGTGATGCGGAAGTATACGAGGCCTGCGCTTGTAATAAGGTATTACACGACCTACATCATCACAGGAGCGGTGACCATAAGCCTTTTGAGCAGAGCCACGAATAAGACTATGCACTTCGGCTATATCAGGCGTACAAACGATAATATCCCATTGATATTTTCTGTGACGCAGAAAAGCATCTGACATTGAATTCGGATAAATGATTAGACCATTTTCATCAAATAAAGCTTTGCCTAAATCGTCAGTATCACCAGCCTCTAAAGTATCAGGCTTAATTATTGATAACCGAGCATAATATTCATCAATATAAGATTGTGGTAGATGTTCAAATTCATCAGGCTTATGAGCTTTTAATAATTCAGCTTTAAAAGTTTTATCTGTGGGATAAACGCCCTGCACTTCATCTATTAACAATAATGCACCGATTGGCATCCAGTTATAGAAGTTTCTTAATAAAAAAATGCCCTCTTCATTTTGTGATGAAACACGCCACAATTTAGCGGAATCAGGAAACTTTTCACCTAATTCAGTTTCAATGACATCAAGCGGTTTCATACCTTCGATATTAGTTATAACCAAACGGCCAAGGCGTAAAGCTGGAAGTATTGAGTACCAAATTGCGGTTGATGTTTTATATGAACCAGGTTCACCGTGAAATATTGAAATAGCCATTAAATCATCCGAAAAACAATTTTAGTAACATAGGCATTTAAGATCACATTAATAGCGTCAACAATGCGGCATTCAATGGCAAAGGTACGTAATGAAGGAGGCAGCGAATTAAAAGCGGCACCAATAGCCTCAGCAACAGATAAATCTTGCAATATTAGCTGTGCAACATCCCAAGCAAAACGCAAACTAGCAAGGTAAGCATAAGCCTGTAAAAGCATGTAATATTCAACAAACCAAGCCGTGAATCTTGTTACAAAGTCCGGTATCCCTTCGGTAAAGAAATACTCAACAAGACCGAAAAAATCAGTAACAGAATTAGCAAAACCTTCTATACCGTCAGCAGCAAAAGCGCTCGATGATAAGAGTAAACAAAATATAAATATTAAAATTTTCATTCAAAAATAATCCTTGCAGCCATCAAAAACGCTAAAAACATAATGACAGCGCCTATAATCCCAGAATTAGCGCTTAACATATCCCAAAAACCGACATCAAACGTCCCCATTGATAAAACAAGTGAAATAGGTTGATAACCGCCACCAGAGGCATTTTTAACACTAAACAAATCACCAAAACCATTGCGCATCTCTGCAATAAACTGAGAAGCCTCTTCTCTTTTAGATTCAACTTGGGTCTTTAATTCGTCTATATCAGATTGATCAAGCAAATCACAAAATGAGCCTAAATCAGCACAAGAGTATGAACTTGAACCAACAGTAAAATCTAACTTATCATTTAACTTTTTAAGTTCATCAACGACAGGTTTTAAATCAATAGAAGCACCACCACCGCCACCAGTGCCGGAGTCGCCACCGTCAGGAGGGCAATTATCACCTGTGCATGGTTTTGGGTTGTCAACACATGAAGCATGCTCAGGGTTAGCAGTACAAAATTCAGGAGTTGCTTCAACAGGTTTTTTAGGGTCATTACATTCATCACCTGTGCAGGCATGAAAACATAAAAAATCGTTACCTACATAACCGCATTGTTCATCACAGATACCCTGAGACGAGCATTTGTTTTCAGCGGTATCTGTACAGACTTTTAAACCATCATTAACAGCAGCGCATTCATCAGGCGCGACAGGCTTGATAATATCTTCGGGGTCATATTCAGGTGCTTTATTATCAGAATCACCAAAACATGATTGCTCTAAATTGACATGATAAGCACTACCAAATGAGCCTTTAGAATAAGCACAAGATGCGCCAGTAGCGGAATCAGTCTTACAAACTGTTTGAGCAGTATTAGTTAAAGCCGGAAGCATAGAGCCAAGCTGAGATTGGCAATTAGAAGCGTTATCAAGCTCTTGTGGGTTAAAACATTTATCTATTTTCCCGTCATTATTAGAGTCATGACCATATATATAAGATAAGTTTTCATCGGGGGGACAACTAGCAGATTGATCAACTGGGATTGGGTCGGGATAAAAACGTCCAGAGGGAAGGCTTTGAACAATAGTGCTCCCGTCCCAGCTAACAACTTCATTTCTACAGTTGATTATATTGTAATCATAATCGTAAACACCTAACGAGCACGATTTAATCCCAGTGTTAGATTTATATTTATCAAAAACTATGCCAGTACAATATTCAGAAGCTGAAGAAGAACCAGCAGATAAAGAATAGTCAGGTGTGAAAAATGGAGCTTGACCATTAGCATTAGCTGAACATTTATATTTTACTGAAGCTTCTATTTTTGGAGGTAAATAAGTTGAATTATCATAAATACTAGCCTGAACGGTAGAAATGAAAAAGGCTATTACTAACCCTAAAGAAATTAATAATAGCCTATTCATTTTAATGCTTGTTCCTTTTTAACTTACTCTAACGCCAGTGCTAAACCCCTCAACGAAAAAGTAAAATAAGGAGCAAGCAAAAAAAATTGTGATAACCAATTACTTAAACCAGCCGAGTAAGCGGCCAACACCGAAACCGATTGCCGCAAGTGTTACAACACCTAAAATAACAGCAGTTTGGTTACCAGAAGCTTCAGTAACAGCAGAGCCGACAGCAGCAGTATAATCAGCAGCGAAAGCAGTTGAAGAAGCTGCGATAGTAGTACCAACAGCGGCCATTTTTAACATTAATTTTTGTGCATTAGACATAGTATGTCCCTTAATAAGTGAGTTATAAAAAAGTTTTTATGAGTGTTTACCCATCGTTCTTACCATTCTGCCCAGCGCATGACCTGCGAAAAACGTTAAGCAAAATGCACCTGATAATTGACCTGCAAGACCAACATCAAATTCAAAATACGTTTGTATTAATGGCAATAAGCTATCAATAGCAAACGCTTCATATTCGCTTTGGGTCATTACAACAAAGTCACAGACATTTGATTGAATCAATCGGCCTGTAGTATCGACTTCAAAACAACTTGGCATCGAATTTCCTTCGTTTTAACAACCTAAAACGTATAAATAAAAGCACCACTAAACTAATAAGAGATATGTAAAACAGTGCCGTATAAAACATTATTAGCTACCCGCAGACAAAGTGCCCTTAGGCTTATTATCTAGAGGAACATTCATATCAAGTGGAGTATGGCCAAAGACTTCAACCAAGATAGTACTGGTCATATCTTCAGGGTCTATATCAATTTCAGCACTAATAAAACATGGATATTCATACTGGCTTAATTGACGAACTAAAGAAATATCAGCTTTTAAACACTTATCATCATCAATGGTAAAACCTTTTGATTCACTGCGACCTTTTTCAGTTTCCCAATTGCGAACAGGTGACAAATTGAAAAGGCTAGCAAACTCGTAAGATTTACCGCTTGATTTACCAACGCCCTTGGCAGATTGAAAGCCAGTGACAAAGAATGTTTTTTTCATAATTAAAACCTTATAAGTTCAGAGTAATAAGAAGGCGCAGACAATTTGCCGCCGTGTTTGGGGTCATTACCGACCAATGCAATTAGAGTTTCTTCAGCAGATAAACCCCAATCTTCAACCAAATCATATATTGCACGACCACACATTTTCCGAAGCCATTCGGTCTTAGCCTCGAGCGTGAGCATTGCCGTTTTTTTAGCTTTAAAAAGTAAATCAGTAGAGTATTTATCACTTAAATTCATGCTTTGACTAAACACGCACAAACCAGCGAAGCATTCAGCTGGTGACGTTAATACATCAATAGAAACGTCTTTTAATTCAACTTCAGAGCGATACCAAACCTGACCTTTTAAGCCTTGTTCGGCAGCTTTGTTATAAATACGCCAGTATGTCAGGCTTTGACGGCTACCAATTCGGACAATTTCACCGGTAACTTGATCACCGTCATAATCTTTTTCAATCTTAATTTTTTTAGGATTACAACCGCCTTTAAATCGTTTAAAAGCTTCATCTTTGTAAGCTTTAATTGCATATTCACAATCAAAATTACCGTCAAAATCGTCAAAAAATAAATCACAACGTTTCAAATGAGTAACGCCCATAAACTTAAGCCAGTGGTGAAGCCTATGACCATTTGTATGACTAAATAAATGTTTGCAACCAGTGCCAGATATTTGAAAGTAAACAGTATCGTTATTGCCACCGAACGCGACAAAACCAATAACTTTTTTTCTTTTTGCGTCTAATATTTCTTTAGAGTGAGTATAGAAAAAACGACCATAAGAACGGGTTGAGCCAAGGCGTAAACCTAAGACGCGAATAACGAACTCTTCTACTCTCAATTGTTCAGTTTCTTTGACATGCTCATGAAAAAGATCTAAACCGTCTTGAGTATCAGGATATGTTGAATAATCGGGAAGTTTTGCCCAAGCAGAACAATCAAGGCGTTGAAAAGAACGGAACGGAACGGAAAAAGCTAAATGGTCAAAACCTACTTGGCCAAGACGTTCAGCAAATGAAATCGACTTATCTCTAAAACAAGGCAATAAAGGCGTTTTTTCACGCTTAAAAACAATATCGTTATTATTGACTGGTCTAGACTGGCAAACATTGCCGAATCTATCAGTTAACCAGAAACGACTTAATAAATTAGTTGCCTGCATGTAAGGCCTCCAATTCACTATATTTTTCATCTGAAAGGCTGTCGATATCAACTAATGAGTAGTCATCACCAAAATCATGTACTAGATCCATTTTTAAATGGCTCATCGATTTAGCCCAAAATTCACCCCAACAAAGAGACAGAGTAAAAATGCCCTGTCCTTCGCTAGTT
Source organism: Shewanella sp. HL-SH4 (assembly GCF_051164845.1). Lineage (NCBI taxonomy): Bacteria > Pseudomonadati > Pseudomonadota > Gammaproteobacteria > Alteromonadales > Shewanellaceae > Shewanella > Shewanella sp. HL-SH4. Next base: position 1,535 of record NZ_CP195037.1, on the reverse strand, counting down.
AAATCTTTAAAGTAAATTGTGGCTAACATCGATAAAAGTCCTTTTTAAAACTTAATCTAACAATCTAAGAATTTATAATATAGGCGAAATCTAAGTTATAAGAATCTTATTGTCAAGAATTATAAGAAATTAGTTTATGATTAAAATAGGAATGAGGAGGACTAATGCCAACAAAACACATAAATGACGCCGTATGGCGAAAAGTGGAACAAATGACCGTAAAAGCGGTTATTGAAACAAGAGAGCCAATAAAAGACACAGACGTTTTAAACTGGCTAATAGAAAGAGGGCTAAAGGGAATAGAAAAAGAGGATTTTAGAGATCTAAAAAAAGAGTAAGGCCGTCTGTAAGAGTATTCGATTCAGCAAGAAAAAAACCAAGCCTAAAGCTAGTAGAGTCCGACCGCAAGCATAAGAAGCCTATGCAATTGTAGAGTTAACCCCCGTAAGACAAGACGGGGGTTTTTACATCAAAAAAATAAAATCAAAAGAATAGACCAAAGCATGGTTTTGCCTTCGGCCGTCAAAAGTCTGTTTGATTGCAATAAGTGATCGCTTAAAAGAATGTCTATAGGGCGTGGAATTATTGAGTTTTTATAAACTTCAAATTTACGCATCAACCAAAGAGTAAAAACGCCATCATTGTTATAGAGCGTTTCGCTCCGCTTACATCAAACCTTCGGTTTAATAAAAAGATAGCAAAAAAGCAAATAAAACCTATATTTTGCTATCATTTACTTGCTTTATTCTGCCAATTTGCTATCATTAACACATAGAAAGAACATTAATTGATAGCAAAGGCGGAAAAAATGGAAAACTTAAACATAGTAAAAACTGAAAACTCAAAAAATTGCGTATGGTGGTCTTGTTATGCAAATGCAAAATACGAGTTTTACTGGGAAATAAACACAGATTCGATTTTAGTAACAAAAAAACGTTCAAACGGTTTAGTAGTAGAATTCAAATTATACCCAGACAAAAAAATCAACGCAGCAAGCGTAAGAACATGTATTAACAAATTTTTAAAGGAGATTTAATAATGGCAACTTTCACAATCAGAGCAGACGAAAAACAAGAAAAAGCACTTGATTCATTTATGGAAAAAGCAACTTTGCAGCGAAAACCAAAGCTGTACTTTGGTTAATTGAAAACGCTGAAAGACTTGTTAAAAATGATGAAATTTTGTGTGAATTAGTCAAGGCAGAAAGAGAAAAAAATAAGGCTATTGAGAAGTTAAAGAATGTTAAAAGCCCGAATCTAAACGAGTACTTTTGATAGCAATATGTTTGTTCCAGGGAAAGATTATGATATCAAAAACAAAACACCGGTAACAATTTTTGATAGCAATATGTTTGTTCCTGGGAAAGATTATGATATCAAAAACAAAACACCGGTAACAATTTTTGATAGCAATATGTTTGTTCCTGGGAAAGATTATGATATCAATTCGCACAATGCAGATTATGCAAAAGAGCCACCGCTTTTAAAATTTTAAGCGATGGCTTTTATACATAATCTGTGACCACATTGTGCGCA